>JBHOHG010000004.1:259051-294227 GCA_043422575.1 bacterium sp. HQB-39
TTGAAGCGGACGTCGATCCAAAGAAAGCCGCCGTCGCTGCTGCGATTGCTCGCGCCAAAGCGCGTAAAGCCGCAAAAGAAGCTGAAAGCTCTGTGACTGACAGTACTGAAGTCGAATCAAACCTCGGCGAAGTTGAAGCGGACGTCGATCCAAAGAAAGCCGCCGTCGCTGCTGCGATTGCTCGCGCCAAAGCGCGTAAAGCCGCAAAAGAAGCTGAAAGCTCTGTGACTGACAGTACTGAAGTCGAATCAAACCTCGGCGAAGTCGAAACGGACGTCGATCCAAAGAAAGCCGCCGTCGCCGCCGCGATTGCTCGCGCCAAAGCGCGTAAAGCCGCAAAACAAGCTGAAAGCTCTGTGACTGACAGTACTGAAGTGGAATCAAACCTCGGCGAAGTTGAAGCAGACGTCGATCCAAAGAAAGCCGCCGTCGCCGCCGCGATTGCTCGCGCAAAAGCACGTAAAGCCGCAAAAGAAAAAGAAAATGAGGAGAACCAGTAGTGTCGTTTTTTATCGCTAGCTCACCCCATGCGCACAATAGAAAAAGTACTCCTGATATTATGAAGTGGGTCGCGCTCTGCGCAATCCCAGGTTTGTTGGCACAAACTTACTTTTTCGGCTGGGGAACTCTAGTACAGCTGTTCTTAGCCATCATCTTCGCCCTCGCTCTTGAAGCAGGAGTAATGCTGGCACGTAAACGTCACCCTATGCGAGCTCTGCGAGATAATAGTGCGGTTGTCACCGCTTGGTTGCTTGCGGTCGCGATTCCCCCGCTTGCGCCTTGGTGGATCTTAGCCATTGGTATTATCTTTGCTATCGTCATTGCCAAACACCTCTATGGCGGCTTAGGTCAAAACCTGTTTAACCCTGCGATGGTCGCTTACGTCGTCTTACTGATTTCCTTCCCAGTACAGATGACAAGTTGGAGTGCACCGAGTGAGCTGGCACCACAAGCCGTCAGCTTAGGTGATGCTTTTTCACTGGTGTTTACCGGATTCACTCTCGAAGGGCAATCATTACAACAGATCCGTACTGCCTTTGATGGTTCGACCATGGCCACCCCACTCGACAGCATTAAAACAGGATTAACAACAGGGGCAACGTATTCTGAAATCACTTCGCAACCTATTTTCTCACTGGTTGCCGGTGTGGGTTGGGAGTGGGTTAACCTCGCTTACCTGTTAGGCGGTCTGGCCTTGATTAAACTGCGCATTATCCAGTGGTACATCCCTGTCAGTTTTATCGCAACTCTGTTTGTCCTGAGCGGGGTGTTCAGCCTCATTTCTCCTGGAGAAACTGCGTCTCCGATGATTCACTTGTTCTCTGGTGCCACAATGCTCGGTGCATTCTTTATTGCTACCGATCCTGTTTCTGCATCAACCACAGTCAAAGGGCGCTTAATCTTCGGAGCCATGATAGGTCTAACGGTCTTTATCATCCGTAGCTGGGGAGGATTCCCAGACGGCGTTGCTTTTGCCGTACTTATTGCCAATATGTGTGTGCCATTGATTGATTACTACACTAAGCCAAGAACTTACGGACACTGATCATTATGTTGAATGCAATTAAAAAAAATGGTGCCACTTTAGCCCTGTTTGCATGTGCGACAACAGGATTGGTCGCCATTACTCATTACCTGACCAAGGACACCATTCAGCGTCAAGAGCAAGCACAATTGATCAAGACGTTAAACCAAGTCGTGCCGAAAAAACTGCATGACAATGCACTATTTTCTTCATGTACTTTGGTCAATGATCCTAAGCTGGGTGTGGCTGCACCCCAGCCAGCCTACCTTGCAACACTGGATGGGATACCCACAGCCATTGCCATTGAATCCTATGCGCCGGATGGCTACAGCGGTCTAATTAAAATCATTACGGGCATTGCCTACGATGGCACCGTACTTGGGGTACGCGTTTTACATCACCAAGAAACACCGGGGTTGGGTGACAAAATCGAGCTTCGTATTTCGGACTGGATCACCTCTTTCACGGGAAGAACACTGACCGACGAAAACCGAGACCGTTGGAAAGTGCAAAAAGATGGCGGGGACTTCGATCAGTTTACTGGTGCTACTATTACCCCAAGAGCCGTCGTAAAAGCCGTCAAAAACACGGTTGATTTCATCAACCAAAATAGAGATACCATTTTCACCCAACCTCTTGATTGTGCAGGAGCGAAATGATGAGTGAACATTCAGAACTGATTAAAAATGGGGTATGGAGTAATAACCCAGCCCTGGTGCAACTTCTGGGTTTATGCCCCCTACTCGCGGTGTCTTCAACCGTTACCAACGCGCTAGGCCTCGGCGTTGCGACCCTACTGGTTATGGTAGGCTCGAACGTAGCGGTTTCACTGTTGCGAGATTACGTACCAAAAGAAATTCGTATTCCCGTGTTTGTCATGATCATCTCAGCACTCGTGACCTGCGTTCAGCTCTTGATGAATGCCTATGCCTATGGCTTGTACCTCTCACTGGGTATCTTTATTCCGTTGATCGTGACCAACTGTATCATCATTGGTCGTGCGGAAGCCTACGCTTCGAAAAATGCGGTATTACCATCGGCATTAGATGGTTTTTGGATGGGGATAGGTATGGGTGGCGCCTTAGTGGTTTTAGGCGCGGCACGTGAGATATTAGGCAATGGTACTCTCTTTGATGGAGCAGATTTACTCCTCGGTGATTGGGCATCCATTCTGCGTATCGAGGTCTTTGAAATCGAAAGTAGTTTCTTACTTGCCCTGCTTCCTCCTGGTGCTTTCATTGGCGTCGGCTTAATGATTGCAGGGAAAAACATGATTGATAACATCATCGAATCTCGTAAACCAAAACCAGAAAAAGAAGAGATCGTCCGCGCACGTGTGACCAATGTATAAGATTCATATACCCAAGTAACCTCGAGATGCTAGGTTCAGCGAGAACTGCTTGGGTATACATCGCTCGAACAAAAATAATAGGCAATGTCACCGATATCGAGCGTTTAACTGGAAGTGAGTCATGAATAAAGAAAAACGTTTACAGATTCTGGAACGGTTGCGTGATAACAACCCTAAGCCAGAAACTGAGCTCAACTGGAGCACCCCCTTTGAACTCTTGATTGCCGTTTTGCTATCAGCGCAAGCAACGGATGTCAGTGTCAACAAAGCCACTGACAAACTCTACCCTGTCGCCAACACCCCACAAGGCTTGTTAGACCTTGGCGTTGACGGTGTAAAAGAGTACATCAAGACCATCGGTCTGTTTAACTCTAAAGCTGAAAACGTCATCAAGACCTGTAAAATCTTGCTTGAGAAGCATAATGGTGAAGTTCCGGAAGACCGTGATGCGCTAGTCGCACTGCCCGGTGTGGGGCGTAAAACCGCAAACGTGGTACTGAACACCGCCTTTGGTTGGCCGACCATTGCAGTTGATACCCACATCTACCGAGTGTCTAACCGCACTAAATTTGCCATGGGTAAGAACGTTGACCAAGTTGAAGAGAAACTGCTCAAAGTGGTGCCTCGAGAGTTTAAACTTGATGTCCACCATTGGTTAATTTTGCATGGGCGTTACACTTGTGTCGCGAGAAAACCCCGTTGCGGAAGCTGTCTGATCGAAGACTTGTGTGAGTTTAAAGAGAAAACTGAAATTTCTCCTTAATCCACTTAATAACAAAAAAACCGCTCTAATTTGAGCGGTTTTTTTATGCCTGCCAACGGCTAATTTTCACAGCCGCTACTGTTCTAGTAGCTAATATTCATAACAGCTAACTTTAAAATTAGCGCTATATTTCAACTACTTGATCGCAAAGCTTATACATTGCCAGCTTGTCATGACTGATCAAAACCAAGGCACAATTCATGTCCTGGCAAAGCTCTACCAATAACTGAAGGGTATTGGCTGCAGTGATCGGGTCTAGACGAGAAGTCGGCTCATCAGCAATCAACAGTTTAGGTCTCATCAGTAAGGTTCTGAGAATAGCAAATCGCTGTAATTCACCACCAGAAACTTGAGTGGCTTTTCGCTCTAGTAAGTCCTTACTGAGCGACAAGCGCGCCATTAAATGATCCACCTCAGCATCTTCGAATTTTGATAGCTTACGCAGGTCTTTCAAGAGCTTCTTTAGCGGCGCTGAACGCGCTAACGCACTCGGAGGATCTTGATACAATTTCAGCGCTTCACCTTTCGCAACCGTTTGGTGGTAGGTAACTTGACCTGATGTTGGCGCAACCAGACCGAGCATAATGTCCGCCATCGTCGACTTCCCTGAACCGCTAGGACCACTGATGCCTACAACCCCTCGTTGCATCACATCGAAACTGAGTTCTGAAAACAGGCGTTTTCCACCTCGCTCCATCGATAACTTTTCAATCGTTAACAGTGGCATCAGTTGAGACGCTTGATGGCGGATCTGCCAATGTTTTGGATGAGCAGCAATCAAGGCTTTCGCATAATCGGACTGAGGGTTAGACAAAACACTGTGGGTTTCCCCTTGTTCTTGAACCACTCCTTTCTTCATTACGATCACATCACCACCAAGCGCATATGCCAACTCAATATCATGAGTAATCACCACAACGCCGCCCACGTCGAGCTGAGCTTTTAACTGCTGAATGATTTGATCACGTAACGCCACATCCAACCCTTTGGTTGGCTCATCCGCAATCAGCAATTCACCGCCAGCTTGAGTCGCACATAAATAGGCTATACGTTGAGCCATTCCACCTGATAACTCTGAAGGTAGCTTTTGACTGTCGTTACCAAGCTCAACAGAATCCAATTTCTCTTGAACGCGAGAAGTGGCTTGCTGCTTGTCGATGTTGTTGACCAACAAATCAACCTCTTTGATCTGCTCGCCTACTTGCATGATAGGACTTAATGCAAACCACGGTTCTTGTGGCAATACCGATAGCGACTTACCCCACAAAGCTTCACGTTGCGATTCAGTACGCTCAGACTGCTTTTGACCAAACAAAGTTACTTCGCCACTTGCCAATAAATTTTTGGGCAAATTGCCAATAATGGCATTCGCGAGCAAACTTTTTCCTGATCCGGTTTCCCCAAGCAACACTAAAGCTCGCCCTTTCATCGCATGAAAAGAAACCGGCTCCACCAGCACGTCCAAATCATGGCTAATGGTTAAATCTTTCACACTTAGCATGCTGCTCATGATGATTTTCCTCTTGCCAGCAATTGCAATCCCATCACCATGACAAACACTGCGATAATCGGTTGAGCTAGCACCCATGGTGCTTGGTGATAGTATCGAAACAATTCCACCATCATCAGTCCAAGCTCTGCTTCAGGCGGCTTAAGTCCGACATATAAGAAGCCAACAGAGGCCAGCGTTAAAATAGAGTTACCTGCACCAAAACACGCGAGAGTAAAAACATCGGTACGAAGCTCAGGCCAAATATGGCGTAAGAATATGTAGCGTTCAGAAAAACCGTACAACTGGGAAGATTGGACTTCTGGCGACGTTGCTAACGTGCTAACACGACTACGTACCACTCGGAAATACTCCACCCAAAGAATCAAGGAGATCGCGACATAGAGAATCCAAAAGGAACCAGGAACAATTGCGCCAAATAGCAGAACCAGCACCAATCCAGGCAAGGCAAGCACCATGTTCACCAACCAACTCAGTGAGCGGTCCCACCAGCCCCCTTTCCAGCCTGCTAATGTGCCCGCTATTGTGCCCAATAACGCAGAAGTCAGCACACAGGTCACAGCCATAAAGAAAGAGGTTTCTATCGCTTGTGATAAACGAGCAAAATTACTGCGCCCATAGTGATCACGCCCTAACGGTTCTGCAAGGCTCGGAGCATCAAAGGCCAGAGCTAGATGCTGGAGTTCGGCACTGCTTGCAAAGAACAAACGTTCAGTGAGAACAAAGGCAAGTAAACCGAGCAATAACGAAACACCTAACCATTGTGTACGCGTCATGCGGTCACCTCCTCTGTAACCATTCTTTGGCGAGGGTCTAACCAATACCCAATCAAGTCAACGACGGTGTGTATTAGGACAAACAGCAACCCCATCAACAACGCGGCACCTTGGATCATCGGGATGTCACGAGCAAAAATTGCGTGTGACAATGCGTGCCCAATACCCGGCCAAGAAAAGAGTGACTCAATCATTACAATCCCTTCTATCAAAGTCACCGTCTGTACGCCCACAAAGGCAATCACAGGTATCGCAATGTTAACTTGACCATGGCGCTCAAACGCTTGGTCAAAGCTTAACCCCTTAAGCCGTGCGAAAGTGAAATAGGATGAGTTCAATACATTGTGAGTTGAGTTTCGGATGATGCGACTCGACATCGCCGCCATTGCCAAGGCCAGCGTGATCGCAGGCAACACGATAAATTTAGGCTCACCAAAGCCGGCAACAGGCAGCACGTTGAGATGCAGTGCAAACACCACCACCATGACCAAACCAATGAGAAACACGGGTTGGGCTTTGATTACGATGGACATAAACATACTGAGATTGTCGGCCGCTTGCCCCGCTCTGCGGCCGCAGTAGACCCCAATAGGAATAGCGATGATAAGTGAAACGATGATGGCGACAAATGCCAGCATGATCGAATGACCAAGCTGATGACTCAATTCAACCATGACTTTCTCGCCACTGACTAAAGAGCGCCCAAGGTTGAGTTGGACTAAGTCCCACAACCAATCTAAGTAGAGTTCAAATGCAGGTCGATCTAAGCCTAATTCGTTAGAGACCGCTTTCGCGGCCTCTTCATCAACATAGTCATAACCGTAACGGCCAGCGGCAATTCGATAAGCAATATCTCCGGGAATCAGCCTCATCAAAATAAAGGTGATGGTTCCCACAGACCAAGCTACAAATGCCGCTTGCCATACCCGCTTGAGCAGGAAGTTAATCATTCAAATTCATCTCCGCAACGCGGTAATTGATTTCGAACGGATCAAACGAGAAATTGTCGACACGTTTATTTACTGCGATCAGCTGTTGGTAGTAGCTGATTGGGATCAGTGGCATTTCATCCGCCAAAATCTTAGACGCAGATGGGATCATGTCACGATATTTAGCTTCGTCTTTTTGGCTCGATAGAGTGTTCAGCACTTGGCTAAACTCTTGTGAAGACCAGTTTGTCGGTCCCCAATCACTGCCTTTGTGCGTTGCAAAGTCATTCAGTAACAATGCCAAAGGATCGATCGTTGTACCAAAGTTACGTGCAATCAGTGCCATCTCCAAAGTGCCATCATGGTGCTTAGAAGGCACTGCGCTTGAGTTATCAATGGTGATATCGACAAGGATGCCCACTTCACGCAGTTGCGCCTGCATTGCTGTAGCAATCAAAGGCAGCTCAGGTCGGTCAGAGTAAGTCGTCAAGTTTACTTCAAACACTTTACCGTCACGCTCTAGAAGCTTGTCACCATTCAAAGCCCAGCCTTGTTGTGTCAGTAGCGTTTTCGCCTGCTCGATATTACGTGCTTTCACTCCGTAATCTTCCATGTGCCACACACCCAAAGCTGGTGAGAACAGCTGGTATGCTTCTGAACCTGGAAGGCGAAGGACGTGATTGGCAATCCCCTCACGATCCAACGCGAGACTGATCGCTTTACGGACATCAGCATGATTGAGGAATGGGTGCTCGTTGTTCAGCTTAACCAATACCGTACGAGGCATAGAGATAACGTGCATGTTGACATTATCTGATTGCTTAAGCGTTTCTAAGCTTAGGGGATCTAGGGTGTACACCAAGTCAGCTTGACCAGATTGAGCCAACATCGCACGACTTTCCGCACGGTGACCAGCAAGGTAGTCCACTTGGTCAATTTTAGCCTTTTCACCATAGTAATCTGGGTTGATCACAACCGATGCCTTGTGAGGTGCGGTTAAACTCTTAATTTTGTATGGTCCGGTACCATAAAGGTTTTCAACGTCACCCGCATCGTTGTAAGACGTTGGAGCCGCGATAGCCGTCGTGTAATGCGCAAGCACAGAAAGCATAGGGATAAAAGGTTGTGTTAACTCAATCACTACTTGATTGTCTTTTGCGATCACACGCTCAATCGGTGCACGCTTGATCACACCCGGCTTACTGATCGCTAGGTTGAGTGACTGAACCACAGCGTCTGCCGTTAATGGCGTGCCATCGTGAAACTTAACGTTTGGACGAAGGTTGAAGAACCAAGTTTTACGGTCGTCACTTTGGGACCATGATTCCGCCAGTTGAGGAACAAGCTGCGACTCATGATTGATTGCAACAAGAGCTTCAACCACCTGTAAGCGAGAGAACAAGAAGCCATCTTTGGATAAGTCTTGGCTGGTAAATTCAAAAGGCCCAGAAATGGACAAGGTCTGAGGCGCATTTTCTTTTGGTTGGAAGAAGAATACCCCTACGATGACTAGCGCAAGCACTGCCAGTACGACACGTAATTTCAATTTTTTATCTCCATTTGTTATGTTATAACATTAACAATATATTCAATAGGAAATCATTCTCATTGTCTACGACTAAATATGAGAAGCAGGGAACTTTTATCCGATAGCGCCTGTATACCCAAGCAACTTCGCGATGCGGGTTCAGCGAAAACTGCTTGGGTATATTACTGTCGCGAACCCTTAGGATTCGCTATGCTATAGAGATAGACTCATCCATAGTTAATTCCTCATATAAATCATGGAATTATAAATGGATACACATTAAAAGACTGGAGAAAACAATGGCTAACGGACGCGTACTGCACACCATGATCCGCGTGGGTGATTTAGACCGCTCAATTGAGTTTTACACCAAAGTAATGGGAATGACTCTTTTACGTACCAATGAGAATAAGAAATACGAATACACTTTGGCTTTTCTTGGCTACGGTGACGAGTCGGAAGGCGCGGTGATCGAACTGACTTATAACTGGGGTAAGAGCGACTATGAGATGGGTACCGCATTTGGTCACATCGCACTAGGGTTTGACGACATTTACACTGCATGTGAAGCCATTCGTGAAGCGGGTGGAAATATCACTCGTGAGCCGGGGCCAGTGAAAGGGGGTACAACGCATATCGCCTTTGTCAAAGACCCAGATGGCTATATGATCGAGCTGATTCAAAACAAGCAAGCATCAGCAGGTTTGGCTGGTTAGCAACAAAGTGCACTATAGTTGAATTTGTTACTGACTGAATTTTGCTACTCAGCTTCAATTATGCCGCGAAAATGGTATGACTAGTCATTGATCTTCGTCATAAATCTTTACATGATTATTATTATCGTTTAGATTACCACTCAGTTTGATTTGTGGGACGTAATCATGATTAGCGAATGGGAAAAACATACTCTTCTTGCCGATACAGCAATGCAACTGGACGATCCAGTACGCAGTATTTTGCATTATCAGCAAGCATTGAATATTAGCGAAGAAATCGCAGATTCCTTCGAGGTTGAAGCAGATGAAAGATTGCTGATCTCGGTTATTTCGTGTCATAACCTCGCACAATTTTGGCGCTGGGCTGGTGAAACGGATTACGAACTCAAATACTTGCAGCTAGCTTCTGAAAAAGTTCTGACTCTGATCCCTCAGTGCCCGAACCACAGCTGCGCAAGTTTCATTGATTCAATCGGTTGTTGTAAGAAAGCTTTGATCGACTTTATGAAGCGCCATCCAAATCCGAAGATTGCGCGTATGGTTGAAAAGATTGATACCGCAACGAATTGCGAAGTGATTGCTAAGTTCCGTTTGAACTGATCACCACCGTTTGCAGTCAAAAAGCTTTCGGTAAAAAATAGACGAATACTAAAAAGGTCAGCATTTGCTGACCTTTTTTCATTTGATTCAAGCCTATCTCACTAGCGATCAGTGACCTTGTAATCCGCGACCTCGAACTGAACATCCCCTATTCTTCCTTGAACCGCGCAAATCTTGCCCTGAGTCGCGACAAGTCTTTATACCTGAGTAAAGAATTTATACCCGAGTACAGTATTTATACCTGAGTTCGACCCAACGAAATAACCACTCGGCGGTTCTTATCTTTACCAATCGGAGAGGCATTGTCGGCGATTGGTCTTCGTTTTCCGTAACCTTGCACTTGAATGCGGTCTTCAGGCAAACCCAACTCTTTGAAATAATTCCTCAAGTACTCTGCACGTCGCTCTGACTGGTCTTGGCTAACACTTTTACCGCTGCTGGAATCGGTATAAGTAGAGACCAGCACTAAATCAATATCATCATTATGACGGATGTATTCAGCAATTTGTGAAAGACGCTTTTGCGACGCTTTAGAGAGTTGGTCGCCTTGTCGTTCGTAATGCAAAATCGTAAATGAAATGTCTTCGAAGCTATAAGGAAGTAATTGAGCGATACAAGCGCTGAAAGCCGTATACTGCTGTTTGAACAAGACCGACGACAACGCCACTTGAATGTGTTGATCACGACTTTGCCAATCTTGATAGCTGAACGTCGGGTAACGCCCTTTTTCAAGCTCACTAAGAATGCCCCACGCGGTCTGACCTCCAACGTAACCATCAAACTGTTTGAAGAATTTCAGGTTCGTTATGCGATCAGCATTTTCACCCGGTCGCCAAGGCGGTGGCATTGAAATCAGACTAACATTGCGCGTTGCACCCATTGGGCGTAACATTTTTAATTCGAAGTCGAGAACGATTTTTTTACTCGCTCGTGAAGAAAATTCGGCATCACCATAATGAGGGATCGGGTGTACTAATCGACACTCCAATGGGGTGTTTGTTTCCATCTCCCATTGCGATTGTTGCGGCGTTGCCATGTAGCGCTTTTGTACAGAAGCACTCGATGACATTGCCATCAAGCCACTTACTATGCCTGCCGTGATTACCCATTTCTTCATTTTACAACTTCTCTATTGATTGCCGCATTCAGTGGCAGCCTCTTGCCGATAGATTAGGTTAAGGGGCTTTCACTCATACTCGAACGTCATTCTGAAGCAAGTAATGCAAAAATCTAGCCAAATAAGATCCCTTCTCTGATATAGTGGCGATGACTTCACATCACTTATCTTACCGACTCCCGTCCCTCTCCTTTCATCATCCTATGACTTTCTCTTCTTAGGCGGTTTTTATCGCTGAGATAATCTGCAATAATGCTGGCTTTGTCACACAATTTTAAACAAGCATGACCGAAGAAAATCAAGCACTCACCCTGAAAAAACGCTTTCGTGGCTACTTCCCTGTGGTAGTGGACGTGGAAACCGCAGGGTTTAATGCAAAAACCGATGCACTATTGGAAATTTGTGCGGTTACTTTAGCAATGGATGACAATGGTGATCTTCATCCTGCTTCCACCATTCACTTTAACGTGACGCCTTTCGAAGGCGCGAACCTTGAAAAAGAAGCCCTTGAGTTTACGGGTATCCGTGATCCCTTTAGCCCTCTTCGGGGTGCCGTCACCGAACAAGAAGCACTCAAAGAAATCTATAAGTTGATCCGAAAGGAGCAAAAAGCCGCTGATTGTAGCCGTGCAATCATGGTCGCCCACAATGCTGCTTTCGATCTGAGTTTTGTCAATGCAGCCAATGAGCGTAGCAAACTCAAACGCGTCCCATTCCATCCCTTTGCCACTTTTGATACTGCGACCTTGAGTGGTCTTGCTTATGGCCAAACCGTTCTGGCAAAAGCCTGTAAAACGGCTGGGATGGACTTTGACAACAGTGAAGCGCACTCCGCCCTTTACGACACACAAAAAACCGCAGAACTCTTCTGTCGTATCGTCAATAAGTGGAAAGCACTTGGCGGCTGGCCGCTGCTTGACGACAACGAAGAAAGCCCTCAATAGTAGGGTATGCATGGGGTGACTATTCATCCCATGATTACAACAACACAACATATCGAGATATATAACTATTATGAACCCTGTCGTTTTATCCGTTTGCATCATGCTGGGGCTTGCTCTGATGCGCGTAAACGTCGTCGTCGCACTGACATTCAGTGCCATTGTCGGCGGTCTAGCCTCTGGGATGGATCTAAAAGCTGCCATCTCTGCATTTGAAAGTGGTCTTGGTGGCGGTGCGACCATCGCACTCAGCTATGCCATGCTGGGTACTTTCGCCGTCGCAATCTCCCGTTCTGGCATTACTGACTTGCTTGCTAACGCCGTGATCAAGAAGCTGAATGGTAACGAGAGCAATAGCTCAACCACTGGGCTTAAGTATGCCGTGTTAACCGCGCTTATCTTAGTGACCATGTCATCGCAAAACATCATTCCTGTCCATATCGCGTTCATCCCAATTTTAATTCCACCTTTGTTGAGCGTGTTTGCCAAGTTGCGTCTAGATCGCCGTTTAGTCGCTTGTGTGCTTACCTTTGGTTTGATCACACCTTACATGGTATTGCCTGTCGGTTTTGGTGGCATCTTCTTGAACAATATCTTGTTAAAGAACCTGCATGAAAATGGTCTTGAAGGTGTCGTTGCAAGCCAAGTGCCTACCGCAATGGTACTTCCTGGTCTCGGCATGGTCTTTGGTCTCTTGGTGGCAATATTCTTTAGCTACCGTAAACCTCGCGACTATAAAGAGTCCGAATTTACCGCAGCCAATGACCAAACCACCAGCATCAACACCAAACACATCATCACGGCGGGTATTGGTATTGTGGCTGCACTGACGGTTCAGCTGTATACTGGCTCGATGATCATCGGCGCACTCGCTGGATTCATGGTCTTTACCTCTGGTGGCGTGATTGCGTGGAAAGAAACCCATGATGTCTTCACGAAAGGCGTGCATATGATGGCGATGATTGGCTTTATCATGATCGCAGCTGCTGGTTTCGCAGCCGTAATGAAGCAAACTGGTGGGGTAGAAACCTTAGTAGAATCACTTTCTAACTCCATCGGTGACAATAAACCACTCGCTGCACTTCTCATGCTAGTCGTCGGTCTGTTGGTGACCATGGGCATAGGTTCATCTTTTTCGACCATTCCTATCCTCGCGACGATTTATGTCCCCCTCGCCTTGGCATTTGGCTTCTCGCCAATGGCAACCATCGCACTGGTTGGTACGGCAGCGGCTCTGGGTGATGCAGGCTCTCCCGCTTCGGACTCAACATTAGGTCCAACATCGGGGTTGAATGCTGATGGACAACACGAACATATCTGGGAAACGGTGGTTCCTACCTTTATCCACTACAATCTGCCATTGATTATCTTTGGTTGGATTGCCGCGATGGTATTGTAGCGCCGCTTATACCGACTAACGACCAGAATTCACGGTCAAAAAAAGCCGCTTTGTCCCTTGATGGTAACAAAGCGGCTTTTTCATTTCTGGTTTGGAGTGGACATAAAGACCACCACTACGTTCATGCGCCCGGCATGTTCTCGATGATGCGTTCGCGGATCAGCTTCAGCGTCGGCTCTGTCGATAAATAGTCCACTTCAATCGGGAAGTAAGCATCATTGATTTGCAGCACCAAGCTCGGGTAAGAGTTCACCCCCATGCTTCTCGCAAGGCTAAGTTGGTCTTCGAACACGCCTTCAAGCAACTTGCCATTAAAGTCATTGGTAAACTGCCCAACATCCATACCGATTTCACGAGCAAGCTGAACAAAGGTCGCCTCTTCATGAGGTGGCATTGCACGCAAATAATACGCTTCTTGTAACGCATGCAGCATTTGCTCATAACTGTCTTGAAAACCGGCGGCAATCACTGCGCGACAAGCTGGATAAGTGCTACGAACGGGCGTGCATTTCTGCCAGAAAGCATGGTTGAATTGGGTACCGAGCTGTTGGTGTATCTGTCGCCATATCCCTTCAATTTTCTGACACATTTCTGGTGCCATCGGTAAATTAGAGTCTGGCGCTAAACCACCCACAACATATTCAAATTGGATAACACCTGGAAGTTGTTGTTTCAACTGAGTGATGGTTGGCTTATAACCCCAACACCAACTGCACATAGGATCATGCACATAGTAAAGCTTGATGTTCATTTTGCTTGCCCAATTAAAAAAGGAGCCGATATGGCTCCTTTATCTTAACGCAAATTATACCCATCTCTTAGTGAGATGCACGTAATGCGTCAACGAAATATTCGTTACTCAGCTGCGCCTTCTGCACGAGCGGCTGCTTCTTTGATCAGTGGCTGAAGCTCACCTTTTTGGAACATTTCCAAAATGATGTCACAACCACCAATTAGCTCACCTTCAACCCATAGTTGTGGGAAAGTTGGCCATTGTGCGTATTTCGGAAGCTCAGCACGGATATCTGGGTTTTGCAGAATATCAACGTAAGCAAACTTCTCACCACATGCCATAACAGCTTGAGATGCTTGAGAAGAAAAACCACAGCTAGGTAGTTTTGGTGAGCCTTTCATGTAAAGAAGAATTGAGTTCTCTTCAATCTGTTGTTTGATTTTATCGATAGTTTCCATCGTTGCCTCGTAATGGATGTTCTGAGGAAAAATTTTTCACCATTCTAAACCATTAGACGAGAATAAAAAGCACAGATTGGTTACGGGAATAGACCAACTGGATATTTCATATGATATCCATGGGTGTAGCAAGGTTAAAACCGCCATTATTTCTAGAGAATGAGCCAAACATTCAAATTATGCGTACCATACCGTTGGATTCATAACCGACTAAGCTGACCATACGTACAATTTAGCGTCGATTTCTTTAATTAAAGTAAAAACTTGCTAGAATGATGCCAGGTCAGTCATATGACTAACAGCAGTCCATAAGAGTCTGCTGATAAATAAAATAATTACACATTGGAAGCAAACCGAAAGAGTTCTCTCTTTCATACATAATGGAGAAATGAGCAATGGCATTCGAACTACCAGCTCTTCCTTACGCGAAAGACGCACTAGAACCTCACATCACTGCTGAGACACTAGACTTTCACCACGGTAAACACCACAACACTTACGTTGTAAAACTGAATGGCCTTGTTCCAGGGACTGAGTTTGAAGGTAAATCCCTAGAAGAGATCATCAAAACTTCGACTGGCGGCATCTTCAACAACGCTGCACAGATCTGGAACCACACGTTCTACTGGCACTGTCTTGCACCAAATGCAGGCGGTCAACCAACTGGTGCTGTTGCTGACGCAATCAACGCATCATTCGGCTCTTTTGACGAGTTCAAAGCAAAGTTCACTGATTCTGCAATCAACAACTTTGGCTCTTCTTGGACTTGGTTGGTTAAGAAAGCGGACGGTTCACTAGACATCATCAACACGTCTAACGCAGCAACGCCACTGACTGAAGAAGGTATCACACCGCTTCTGACTGTTGACCTGTGGGAACACGCTTACTACATCGACTTCCGTAACGTACGTCCAGATTACATGAACGCATTCTGGGCGCTAGTTAACTGGGAATTCGTTGCAGAAAACCTAGCGAAATAATCCGATTCGGATACCTTCTACGCCTTTTTAAAGCTTGCCTCGGCAAGCTTTTTTTATGCCTCAGATTCACTGAAAGAAATCCTACGAAAAAGATTAAAGTTCACATGCTTAGCGCCGATACAGTAAAGGAATAAGAGAGGCACTATGCAAATCCATACTTTAGACAAAGCAGGCTTAATTAACGAACTTCAAGTGGGCAACAGCATTACACATGCAGTCCAAGAAGGTCGTCGCGCCGACTTTTCATTGCTACTCTCTTTTTTTTCTAATGACGTTCATGATTTTACTCCCGTTGAGAAACTTGCGGAACAAGACACCACAGAGTCTGCTCTTCGTCGTCAACTTGGCGTCTCGGAGCCTCAAGCATTACGTTCAAATAGTGACAGCTACAGTTTGTCTGCCGAACAAGCCAAACAGTTCCACCACTGTGGGTTGTCTGGCGCTAAATTGGCACACTACTTAACCCCAGAGCCGTTGGCTTACTTGCCTGAAGACACGTGCGATCTCCCTGAAGAGGTTTATCAAAACTTATCTGGTCATGAACGCAGTGCACTCAGCCGCGTTGAAAAAGCAGCGTTACCTGATCTGGCTCTCTACAACCAGTTATCAACTGCACACCGCTTGGACCAAATTGCAGCGCAGGCTTAGTAGACAATAATTTGCGTTTTAGCACGCCAATGAACTTAGTTTTCATTACATCAATACGACAAGTGTGACCCTTAACAAATAATTTACATTATCCCCTACCCCAGTCTCGGATATTTGACCGTTTTCACATGGTCTCGATAAATTCTCTCCCATTCTTAGTCCATTCAGCCACTCCAAAGAGAACAGCATATGGACATCAAAAACTCCAGTATATTGATTACCAGCGCAGGGTCCTTATTAGGGCGAACGCTGGCCTCGCACTTCGCGCAACTGGGTGCGATGACCATGCTGTGTGACCATCGCCAAGAGCAACTTAATGTTACCTATCAGCACCTGCGCAGCTTTACCAACCGAGTTGCTCGATTCCATGTACAAGGTTTTGATAACTGTAATGTGGCTGACCTTTTTGATGCAATTGACGAGCATCAAGGGCAAGCACCCGATGTGCTCGTCAACTGTTGGACGAGCTCCCCGATGCCGGCCCTATCTGACTCCCGCTCTTCGCACACATACATGGAGAAATTGACCAATACCGCGAGCAATCTACTCAACTATGGACAAGTATGCTCTGAGCGCATGAAACGAGAAGATCGTCGTGGTGTGATCGTCAATGTGATGTCCCATGGGGATCACCAAAACTTTTCTGGCGTAGAAAGTGTGACTTCTTTAGTTTCTGGATTTACCCATAGCTGGGCAAGAGAGCTGAACCCTTTTAATATTCGCGTTGGGGGGGTGGTTCCTTCCCTCTCTAAAAATCAAACGGGTACGGTCGAAGCGGCTCACTGGGCAGAAGTGCAGGATGAATTGATTCGTAATACTGAATACATCGTATCAAATGAATATTTTAGCGGGAGAGTCGTCACCGCTGAGGTATAGCCAGTGACTTCCTCACAGATAGCCCGATAAAAAAAGCCCCAGTCATTTGACTGGGGCTTGTTACTTTTTCCCGAAAGTAAGATTACGTGCTAGCGAAAACCCTACTCATAAACTCAAACTTACTAATTAAGCTTCAGCTTTTTCTTTTTTCGCTTTTGGTGCTTTTGCTGCTACTTGGTCCGCTTTCTTTTTGATTACGGTAGTACCTTCAAAAGTCTCACCTTCGATGTATGGCTTACCGTAGTACGCTGCAAGCATCACATCTTTCAACTCAGTGATTAGAGGGTAACGTGGGTTAGCACCTGTACACTGGTCATCGAATGCGTCTACTGCTAGACGGTCAACCGCTGCTAGGAAATCAGCTTCAGCAACACCTGCTGCTTGGATTGACTTAGGAATGTCTAGGTCAGTCTTCAGCTCATCTAACCAGCTAACTAGACGCTCAATCTTCTGAGCAGTACGGTCGCCTGGTTGGCTTAGTTCTAGGTGGTCTGCAACTTCAGCGTAACGACGACGTGCTTGTGGACGGTCGTATTGAGAGAATGCAGTCTGCTTAGTTGGGTTATCGTTCGCGTTGTAACGTACCACGTTATCAATCAGCATTGCGTTCGTCATACCGTGTGGTAGGTGGAACTCAGCACCAATTTTGTGCGCCATTGAGTGACATACACCTAGGAATGCGTTCGCAAACGCGATACCTGCGATGGTCGCTGCGTTGTGCACTTTTTCACGAGCGATTGGGTCATTTGCACCGTTCGCGTAGCTTGAAGGTAGGTACTCTTTCAGCATCTTAAGTGCTTGTAGAGCCTGACCGTCTGAGTATTCGTTCGCTAGAACTGAAACGTAAGCTTCAAGAGCGTGAGTCACTGCATCGTAACCACCGTAAGCACAAAGTGACTTAGGCATGCTCATTACTAGGTTCGCGTCAACGATAGCCATTTGCGGTGTTAATTCGTAGTCCGCTAGTGGGTATTTCGCACCCGTCTTGTCGTCTGTAACAACCGCGAATGGTGTTACTTCTGAACCCGTACCAGATGTGGTTGGGATACAAACCATTTCTGCTTTTTGGCCCATCTTAGGGAACTTGTAGATACGTTTACGGATATCCATAAAGCGCATCGCAAGGTCTTCGAATGCAGTTTCTGGGTGCTCGTACATTACCCACATGATTTTCGCAGCATCCATCGGTGAACCACCACCTAGAGCGATAATAACGTCTGGCTGGAAGCTCTTCATTGAGTCTGCACCTTTTTGTACTGCAGACAGTACTGGGTCAGCTTCTACATCGAAGAACGTTTGAACTTCCATGCCGTTCGCTTTCAGAATCTTAATCGTTTCATCAGCGTAACCGTTGTTGAATAGGAAACGGTCAGTAACAAGGAATGCGCGTTTCTTACCTTCTAGGTCACCTAGAGCTACTGGTAGGCTACCACGACGGAAGTAAACAGATTTTGGTAGTTTGTGCCACAACATGTTTTCAGCTCGCTTAGCTACTGTCTTCTTGTTGATCAGGTGCTTAGGACCAACGTTCTCAGAGATAGAGTTACCACCCCATGAACCACAACCTAGTGTCAGAGACGGCGCAACGTTGAAGTTGTACAAGTCACCGATACCACCGTGAGTGGTTGG
This sequence comes from bacterium sp. HQB-39, assembly GCA_043422575.1. Taxonomy (GTDB): domain Bacteria; phylum Pseudomonadota; class Gammaproteobacteria; order Enterobacterales; family Vibrionaceae; genus Vibrio. The sequence continues at coordinate 277,531 of JBHOHG010000004.1, forward strand.
GATGTTGATTAGGATACGTGCTGTCTTTAGCTTATCGCCGAAGTAACGTACGCGGTCTGCGTTTTTGTCTTGGTCAGTGTAAAGACCAGATGTGTGACCGATACCACCGATTTCAACCATAGTGACTGCTTGAGCAACCGCGTCTTCGAAGTTGTCCGCACGGAACATACCTAGCGTTGGAGACAGTTTTTCGTGAGCAAATGCATCATCGTAGTCCACTTTACCAAGACCTTCACCAACAAGAATCTTAGTATCCGCAGGAACTTTAACACCCGCCATTTCAGCGATAGCGGTTGCTGGCTGACCAACGATTTTCGCGTTTAGGTTGCCATCAATCAGAAGCACTTTACGTACTTTATCTGCTTCCGCTTTGTTTAGAACGTAACCTTTGTGAGAAGCAAAACGCTCTTTCACTTCGTCATAGACTTCGTCAACAACGATAACTGCCTGCTCAGAAGCACATACAACGCCGTTATCGAAAGTCTTAGACATCAGAACAGATGCAACTGCACGTTTCACGTCAGCGCTTTCGTCGATAACAACAGGAACGTTACCTGCACCAACACCGATAGCTGGTTTACCAGAAGAGTAAGCCGCTTTAACCATGCCTGGACCACCAGTTGCAAGGATTAGAGCGATGTCTTCGTGCTTCATAAGAGCGTTTGATAGCTCAACAGATGGCTGGTCAATCCAACCGATGATGTCTTTTGGTGCACCCGCTGCTACTGCTGCGTCAAGAACAAGCTTCGCTGCATCGTTTGTTGAGTTTTTAGCGCGTGGGTGTGGTGAGAAGATAATTGCGTTACGCGTCTTCAGAGAGATTAGAGATTTGAAAATCGCTGTCGATGTTGGGTTAGTCGTTGGTACGATACCACAGATGATACCTGCTGGTTCTGCGATAGTCATCGTACCCATGCTTTCATCTTCATCTAAGATGCCACATGTTTTTTCATCTTTGTATTTGTTGTAGATGTATTCAGACGCGAAGTGGTTCTTGATTACTTTATCTTCAACAATACCCATACCAGACTCAGCCACCGCTTGTTGAGCTAGCGGGATACGAGCTTGGTTAGCTGCTAGAGAAGCGGCGCGGAAAATCTTATCAACTTGCTCTTGAGAGTAAGTTGCAAATTCAGCTTGAGCCGCTTTAACGCGGGCAATCATCGCATCGAGTTCAGCAACGTTAGTTACAGGCATAGGGAATCTCCTAAAATTAACAAATATTAAAAACTTTTTAATAATCGACTGCAGTTTGATTTTGTTTCTAAGCAAGCAGTCTTCTTAGTAAATTGCTTTCAGGGCTGAGTATATTATTTCAGGTTATGTAAAATATTGACCCAGATCAGTTCTAAAATACTATTTACCTAATAAGTGGTAACATGCTCACATAAAAATTCGTAAATCACTGATTAAAAACAACTAATATCACACTTGGCGCTTGTACAAAAAACAAGCATATAAGTAAAAATGGGCAAAACATCCCATTCAGATGCGTCGTTCTGTAAATTTCTTTCACAATTGCACTTAAAACTTACATGTATGCCGCATTTTGTGTGCCACTTAGATTATATCGCCCATTTTCATAATGGTGGGTTTTTGGGCGCCTTTTTATAAGAAATGTGCAGTTATTAACAGATGTGTCGTAATGGTTACCCATTTTCAACACAACGACTTATACCTGACAATATTGTTTCAACACTCTTTCTACACAATTAGTTTTTCTAGTTCATGACGCCATTGTGACGTTAGTTTTTTTCATTCGTTTTCTCTATATAAGCAGATTACATTAGCCTTAATTTCCTCAGGGCTACCCACCTTATCTATTCTTCTTTATATAGAGAGCAAAATAGCCTGTCGAAAGAAAGGTTCCCTCCCTTTGGCAAGCGGCTGTCATTAAACCTCAAAAAGGGTTTGCCAAAGTGAGACAAAATTAAATTCTTTGTCCATGTTTTTATACCAAACTCTTTGAGGTAGAGATGAACGCTTTTGATATCACCATTTTTCTACAATTCTTTTTGGGCTTAGTCGCAGCGGTTAACCCTGTCGGCATCATGCCTATCTTTGTCTCCCTAACGGGTCATATGACACTAGAGGACAAACATAAGACAGCAATTACAGCCAACCTCTCCGTCGCGGTTATTCTCGTAATAAGTTTACTGGCAGGTCAGATGCTGCTGGATATGTTCAGCATCTCGCTTGATTCATTTCGTGTCGCGGGTGGGCTGCTACTACTGAGCATCGCCTTTTCGATGATGAGCGGTAAGCTGGGTGAAGATAAACAGAATAAACAAGAAAAATCCGAATACGTTAGCCGCGAACAAATTGGTGTGGTGCCATTAGCCATGCCACTGATGGCTGGGCCTGGTGCAATCAGCTCCACCATTGTCTACGGCTCTCGTTACCCAAGCGCATTTGACACTTTCGGCATTATTATTACGATCGCTTTATTTGCTGTCTGTTCTTGGTTCTTATTCCGTTCAGCCCCACTGATCGTCAGATTCCTCGGTCAAACAGGCATTAACGTAATCACACGTATCATGGGTTTGATTCTCGGAGCGCTTGGCATTGAGTTTATCGCCAACGGACTAAGAAACTTATTCCCAGGCTTGGCATAAGTCAGCGTATCCCAAGCAAGGACGCTTGGTTACTGGATCACATGGGTATATCATATCGCTACTTTTTCACTCTGTAGCATTATCATGGATCGGGAACAACTTAAGCATCAGCTTTATATCATCATCTTTGGCGCGCACACTCCTGCAGGTCGCGCTTTCGACATCGGTTTAATCATCGCTATTCTAGCCTCATTGATGGTGCTGGTTTTAGAATCAATACCGGCTGTTTCTGCTGAATGGTCAACGCCTTTAAGAGTGATTGAATACCTCTTTACTTTTCTTTTCACGGTCGAGTACGGCTTGAGACTGTATTGCTCGCCGAAACCTAAGGCTTATGCAAAGAGTTTTTATGGCGTCGTCGACTTGCTGGCAATCTTGCCAACTTACCTAGCCATTCTCTTCCCGGGCGCGGCATTCATGGGGGTGATTCGATTACTGCGGGTGATGCGTATTTTCCGAATTTTAAAGTTGGTTCGTTATCTACAAGACTCCAACTTATTATTGCGCTCTCTTTTGTTGGCTCGTCGTAAGATTTTTATCTTCTTTAGTACTGTAGCGATTTTAGTCACTATATTCGGCGCGTTAATCTTCGTGATTGAAGGGCCTGAAAACGGCTTTACCAGCATTCCTCAAAGCATCTATTGGGCTATCGTGACCATCACCACCGTCGGCTACGGTGACTTAGTGCCGCAAACCCCACTCGGTAAAGGCATCGCTTCCCTTACAATGCTATTGGGTTACTCGATACTGGCGGTTCCCACTGGCATCATCACCGCCGAGCTTAGTCAGGAAATGAGCTCACACAAAACGCTGGTAAAATGCCCGAACTGCTCTAAACCGGGACATGATGCCGACGCGATGCATTGTAAACATTGTGGCAGTGAACTGGCTGACCCCGATAAGCGAGTGGTCGTTGAAGATGACTCTGATCTAGCGTAACGAGGTATTGTGTGTCGATACATTGCTTAATTAGACAGCACAGCGACACTATTAACGTAAATTCTTAATTAACGTAAATTCTTAGAAGTAAAAAGCTGAGAAATAAAAAGTAAAAACGCCAGCTTCAATAGCTGGCGTTTTCAATTCAATTGGATTTCATCGTTTGAAATCGCTTAACAAGATCATCGATTATCCATTTTTCTCGTTAAGGATGATGCGCAAGGTACGACGCAACGGCTCCGCAGCTCCCCAAAGAAGTTGGTCACCGACAGTGAACGCATTCAGGAAGTCATCGCCCATCGCCATCTTACGCAGACGGCCAACAGGAATAGACAATGTGCCCGTTACTTTTGCTGGCGTCAGCTCTTGAGCCGTGATGTCGCGATCATTTGGAATCACTTTCACCCAATCGTTATGCGTGGCAATGATCTCTTCAATCTCATCCATCGGTACATTTTGCTTTAGCTTAATCGTTAACGCTTGTGAGTGACTGCGCATTGCGCCAATGCGAACACAAGTGCCATCAATTGGAACTGGCGAATCTTGGAAGCCAAGAATCTTATTGGCTTCTACGCCCGCTTTCCACTCTTCTTTACTCTGTCCATTATCACGCTTCACATCGATCCATGGGATAAGAGAGCCCGCAAGTGGTACACCAAATTTATCCGTTGGGAATGAACCACTGCGCATGGTGTCAGCCACTTTTTGATCGATATCGAGAATAGAGCTTGCTGGGTTTGCCAATTCTGAGCTCACTGAATCGTTAATCACCCCCATTTGAGAAATGAGTTCACGCATATTTTGAGCGCCAGCACCTGAAGCTGCCTGATAAGTCATGGCACTTGTCCACTCCACAAGCCCTTTTTCGAACAGACCACCAAGCCCCATTAGCATGAGGCTGACGGTACAGTTACCACCCACATAGGTCGTTGTGCCTTGGTGAATGCCTTGCTGGATTTGAGCAAGGTTTACTGGGTCTAGAGTAATGATAGAGTCTTCCGCCATACGCAGCGTCGAAGCGGCATCAATCCAGTAGCCTTTCCAACCCGCTTGACGAAGTGCTGGATACACTTTTTCTGTGTAGCTACCACCTTGACAAGTTACCACTGCATCAAGCTGTTTTAAGCTTTCAATATCAAATGCGTCTTGTAACATGCCCGCATCTTTACCAGCCAAAACAGGCGCAGGGATCCCAACCTGAGAAGTACTGTAGAACACCGGTTCAATATGGTCGAAATCATTCTCTTCTACCATTCGCTGCATCAGCACCGAACCAACCATACCGCGCCAACCAACTAGACCTACTCTCATGACTCTACTCTCCGTGTATTTTGAAATTTGAACTGACTTCATATTTCAATTTTCTGACAGAAATCTCAAGCATTAATTTGCAAAAAAGGTATTCATTTCGTCTATTTTCCATTCAACAGGTCAAAAGGGACAGTTTCTAGAATTTACTAGCATCAACCTTCAATTATTAACATTAATATAATCAACAACCACAAAAACAACATTTGAAGCACATAAAAAACACTCACAAAAAGTTCAAATACAAGTTATTCACATATTTGCCACACTAAATTTTGCAATCGTGCATTTTTAACGATTGCTTGCACGATAAATCACTATTATTTCGAAAAAGCACTTTGATTCATGTATGGTGTACGACATATGTTCTTGGAGCAGTATCGCTAAATTCTGACCAACAAGATTCGCGCGCTCCAACCACAAATTGAGGCAGACATGCAGCAACAATCTACAACTCGCTTGCCAAGCCTATTGCAGGTTTTGGTTTCTTTAGGGCTTTTCCTGTCCCTAGCATTCTCTTTCACCGCACAACTCGATCTCCCGATCCAACTTGCCCTCTACATTGGTTGGTTCATCATCATGGTGCTTGGGATCCGTCTAGGTCATCAATATAAAGATTTAGAAAAGGCCGCTTTAAATGGCATTTCTAATGGTTTGGGCGCCGTCCTGATCCTGCTCGCCGTTGGTGCACTGGTCGGGACTTGGATTTCTGGTGGTATCGTTCCCACTATCATTTACTATGGTCTCAAAGCAATTCACCCTTCTATTTTCCTTCTTGCGACGATGATCATTTGTTCCCTAACTGCACTGGCAACAGGGACATCTTGGGGTGCAGCGGGCACGGCTGGTATTGCAATGATGGGCATTGGTCAAGGGTTGGGCGTTCCCGCGCCGATCACGGCCGGTGCCGTGCTATCAGGCTGTTACTTTGGTGACAAAATGTCACCACTGTCGGACTCAGTGATTCTGGCTTCGTCGATGTCAAACGTTGAAGTGATGGAACACATCAAAGGCATGTTACCTATCGCGCTTATCAGCTACATCATCACGGGTGTTATGTTCACCGCCTTTGGTTTCCATTTCGCGGGCAATGTAGATATGAGCCAAGTTGACGCCGTTATCGTCGCGATGGAACAACAGTTCTACATCACTCCTTACTCTTTCGTTCCTGTTATCATCGTTCTGGCACTATTAGCCTTGCGTATGCCGTCATTTCCTGTGATCAGTTTTGGCTCTCTGCTGGGTATTGTTTGGGCTGTGATGATCCAAGAAGTCGAATTCCTAACGGCTTTCAATACCGCTTGGGCACCCTTTGCTATCTCTTCTGGCGTCGATTTCATTGACTCCATCCTGAACCGTGGTGGTATGTCTTCCATGTTAGGTTCGGTCGCGGTGATCGTCTTTGGCTTAGGATTCGGTGGCTTATTAGATAAGGTAGGGGTTTTAGAAACCATTGCCAAACTGTTTGAACGCCGTGTTAATAGTGCTGGCTCTTTAGCTACCTCAACCATTGGTACAGCATTTATGGGTAACGTCTTTGGCTCAGCAATGTATGTCTCGCTGATCCTCACCCCTAAGATTTGTGCCAAAAATTACGACCGATTAGGTTTCAAACGCAAAAACCTATCGCGTAATGCGGAGTTCGGTGGCACGTTGACTTCAGGAATGGTGCCGTGGAGTGACAACGGCATTTACATGGCTAGCATTCTTGGCGTCGCCACCCTCTCTTACGCCCCATTTATGTGGCTAAGCTTCGTTTGTATTTTGGTAACGATTGTCAGCTCTTATTTTGGCTGGTTTGTTGACCGCTGTGAGCCAAAATCGGACGTCATTACAGACAACAATCACGAGGAAAATGAAGGCACTTCAAACCCAAGCGATGTCAAGCCAGCACAGATTTAAAAGAGCAAAGTAGCGCCCTCCAAATAAAAAGACCAAGCGAATTGCTTGGTCTTTTTATTTAAATACTTAGGCTCCACAATATTATCGCCCATTCACCACGTCTTTGGCCGATTGAATCGTCATCGCTAAGAGTTCATCAAACCGCTGCACGTCAATTTCGGATACCGACTGGCCTTGCTTTAATTTCTTTTCGACTAATGCAGCATGGGCGTGTAAAGTTCTTGCTCCTACACTGGAAGCCACGCCTTTCAAGCTATGAGCCACCCTCATTGCCAATTTAACATCCGTGTCCAAGGCTTCACGCAATTTATCAATATCGCCTTGATGGTCGTGCACGAAAACTTTTAGCAGCATTTGCACGGATTCTTTATCTCCAGAGAGTGATTCCAGCATATAGGTTAAATCAATCCCTTGACCCGCTTCTTCTTTGGGCAAAGCCACCGCATTTTCTACGGTCGTTTTTATTTGGCTCACCGAATCTTGATCGGGGGACTCTACCACGCTTTTCGTCACGGTTGCGAACACTGATTCAGCAGCGGTTTTTTCCACTGAATTAGGGATTTCCGCCTCGTTTGCTGCTTCCACCGATTCTTGTATCACAGCGGTCTCGCATGGAGGCTGCCTTAAAGCACGCCAGTGTGATAAGAAAATAAAGCCAATCGTGACAAACCCACTGAATAAATGCAGCCAGAAATAGTTCAATAAATTATTTTGCAGCTGGTCCTCAAGTGAAGCGATCAGACCATGAAGGGAGTGATGATAAAGCTTGTCGACTAAATGCTTGCCTTGCGCAAAAGCGGAAAGCACATTCGAGGCATGAGCAAGCTGAATTTGTAAGGTTTCTGCTTCCTTTGCTGGTAACTGTTTCGATTCAATGAACAACTGGTCAATCCCTTTGTAGATATCGCTGTTGTTATTCACACTGCTATACATAGATTCGAAGACCAAGGCACTGAGTTGAAACAGGCTGTTGGCTAGCGCTTCGCTTTCCGTTGTTTGACGGATTTTAATCATGTCATTGGCAAAATCGGACACGGCCAATTCCACTTCCAAAAACTGACGTGCATCTTCAATAAAGCGGTCACTCACATAAATCAATTGGCTGAGATCGGGCGACAGTATTTGCTGCCTTTGAAAAGCTTCTAGCTGTAACCTAAAGGTGTAAACCATTTGCAGTTGAAGGGAAAGTTCGTCTACTTTTTGCAACCGGTAGGAAGGCTCATAGAAGAAATTATTACGCATTTCATCGACTTTCAGTGCCATCTCTTGGACGATATTGAGCGTTTTCACCTGCTGGTGATAGTGCACAAAAGAGCCAAGGGCAATTAGCCCCCATAGCATTACCGCCAGCCACGTAAGCCTAGGAATTGGGCGGCAAAAGGTTTTCTCCATACTGACCTCAAAAAATGTCTTCCCTTTGTTCAGCATATATCAAACCTCGTGTAAATTCAGTGATATAACTACGAGCCATCTCACGCTGTTAGGCTATAATTTACAAAATTAATAACAATCCTTAGGTAAGTTCGCGACATCAATTCACAAATCTTATCAGTGTGTGGCAACCCAACTCTTTGTCGAACAGGCTCTAATATTGACGCACGCTGCTCTGAATATAGTCGTTCAATAAACCATCCCCCAAAGTTTTACCGAGCTTGATGGTGATATTGAGACCCAAGCCAGACCTCATTCGGTTAATGAACGTCCCTTGTTACTCAAAACCCATCAACAAAAACAACAAAAGAGAGCACTAGGCTCTCTTTTGATATGGATGACATTGATGGCGGCTTACGATTGACCGGAGTTTCGGCTCAGTTGGTCACGTAAGTTTGGTGGGGTGCCTTTAATGGTTAACGTATCCGTTTCTGGGTCATAAAACACACGCTCACCAAGAAGAAGACTGTCAAAGCTGACGTTGAGACCGCCACCCGCACCGACATATTTGGTCAACTTACGTACTGTTGCTCTGTCACCAGGAAAACTCTCTTCAAGTTCATAACCTTGCTCTTGAGCGTAATCGAGAAAACTGGTGCCATCTTGTGCTGCTGGTAATTCGCCTGACAGTTCACGAACTTGAACCTCATCCCCTGATTTGATCTGATCGTTACAGTAATCCGCGACCTGTTTTTTGTAGCTGATCACTTCTTCTTTTTCTAACTTGGAGTCCGCGCAAAAATCGTCAACGGCTTGCATCAACACCAAGTTTTGCTGTTTCGTATCAAGCCCTACTTCAGCCTGCATAAAGTCGAGGAAGAAATCCGCCACTTTTCGACCAACACGGCCTTTAATATAAGAAAGATAGCGGTTTGATTCTTTATCCGTTTCATAGCTTGAGAGATCAATGCGTGCCGCAATGTCCATTTTATTGATGTCGAGATAATCTGTTGCGCTAATATCTAAGCCCTCGGTCACCTTTAGGCTTTGATTCGTTGGCAAAATCGCGACAAACAGATAATCCGTTGCTAGGCTCTGATACTCAGCGAGAACAAGAATGCCCTCATCTGCAAATGGGTACTTTGCCAACTCTTCTTTCAAGCGGTTTGCACTATTTTGCGAGAAGTCATAGAAAGTTTGTTCGCCCTTACGCATGGCTTGCAACCAATGCTGGAACTCGCTGTCTGATTTGAAGCTACCAAAACCTTTGACTGCTTTAGCATGAAAAACTCTATGCAACTCAGCCACTAGGTTCTCAGTGGAGGCATCGTTGGTTAGGGCTTCAGAACGAAAAGTTACCGTCAGCTCTTCGTTTTCGTTAAACGAAAGCTGATGCAGAATCACATTGGATAGTTGAAGGCTCATAATGAAAATATCGCGGTTCAAGGTTTTAGTTACACAGGATTGTAGGTTATCATAAGCCGCTTTTACTATCATTATTAGAGTCGTTATGCCGATTACATCAAAATACACAGACGAACAAGTTGAAACCATTCTTGCTGAAGTGGGTGCCGTACTAACTAAGCACGGTGCATCAGCCGATCTTTCTTTAATGATCGCTGGCAACATTGCAACCAATGTTCTAAACCAACAAGTTGCGCCTGCACAACGCAAATTGATCGCTGAGAAATTTGCTCAAGCACTTATTTCGTCATTGAACGAGCCTAAAACTCACTAAAAACGGATAACAATAAAATCAATGGTAGACAGCGAAAACACATACGGTGAGCGCGTTTCTCGTCTTGTAGGATGGGGACACTGGTTCGCTTTCTTCAACATCGTCGCCGCGATGTTGATTGGTACGCGATACATCACCCAATCGCCATGGCCTGAAACTTTATTAGGTCAGTTCTATTTGGCAATATCTTGGGTTGGTCACTTTGGCTTCCTTGTTTTCGCACTCTATCTATTGGTGCTGTTCCCGTTGACGTTTATCCTACCGTCTCGCAAACTTTTCCGTATAGTCTCGGTCTGTTTTGCGACGGTGGGTTTAACGACCTTATTGGTGGATACCCAAGCGTATCAATCCATCAACCTTCACCTCAACCCAGTGGTGTGGGAATTACTGTTTAGCGATGAAAAATCCGCTATCAGCGCAGATCTACAACATCTTTTTGTCGTCATGCCTCTGATCTTTATGTTGCAACTTGCATTGTCGGAGTGGGTGTGGCGAAAGCAGCGTAGGCTGTCACATAAGCATATAGGTAAACCTTTCGCAGGTCTTTTCTTCCTCTGTTTTATTAGCAGTCACTTGGTATATATTTGGGCAGATGCTTACTTCTATAACCCAATTACCAGTCAACGCTCAAACTTCCCTCTGTCGTATCCAATGACAGCAAAAAGCTTTATGCAAAAGCATGGCTTGTTAGACAGAGAAGAGTATCTTGAACGACTGGCGGCAAGTGAAAGCAATGTTGAATTAGTGCGTTACCCACTAGAGCCTCTTTCATTCGATCGACGTGGTAATAACCTCAACATTCTGATGCTGAGTGTGAATAACCTTCGCCTGGATCATTTAACGCCAGAGAAAGCTCCAAACTTGCACCTGTTTGCAAGTAACAGTCAGAACTTCACCAACCACTACAGCTCTAGCAATGACTCCTACGGTGCATTCGGTCTGTTCTATGGTTTACCGAGCAGCTACGCCAGCAGCATTAAGGCGCAAGGCAGTGCCCCTGTTCTTCTCAATGTATTGGAAGAGCAAGGATATAGCTTTGGTTTATTCAGCGGCAGTAACTTTGATAACGACTTATACAGTGAAGTTATCTTCAGAGAACAAAATCTCGCGACTCAAATTGTTGAGCGCAAACCGCTAGGTGACGAAGCGAGTATTAATGAGTGGCAAACATGGTTAACGGATCAAGCTGAATCCCCTTGGTTCGCCTTTATTGAGCTGTCGACCATGGATAATTTTGATGCAGACAGCAACCACACGGCCGCTTCGGCTCACGATATGTTTGCTACTGGCTACAATCAAGCCGTAACGAAAGCCGATCAGAGGGTTGCGCAGGTGCTCTCGACCGTAGCTGAAGCTTCTCTGATGGACAATACCGTCATCATCATCACTTCAAATCACGGCACTGAGTTTAATGAAACTCGTACCAATAGCTGGGGCGCAAACTCCAACTACAGTCGTTATCAGTTGCAAGTGCCTATGATCATTCACTGGCCGGGCAAACTCACCAACCGTTACCAGCATCAAACGAGTCATTTGGACTTGTCAGCCACTCTACTGCAAGATTTATTGGGTGTAGCTTCTAACCCGAACGACTTTGGTAGTGGTCGTAACCTGTTCGATGAAAGCCCAAGAAAATGGATCCTAGCCGGTGACACTCGTGAAATCGCATTGATCACGTCTCAACAAACCACCGTCATCGACAAATTTGGCAACTATAAGCTGTACGATCAGGACTACCAGCGCCTGCGTGATACCAACCCTAAACTGCCGATTCTGATGCAAGGTTTGACCGAATTGCAGAGGTTTTACACTAAAGAACAGTAATCTCTTTACCTTCAAGTGAAAAAACTTGTGATTCTGCACATAATTTATGCACTTGATAATTAAAGGGGTTTACAAGCAGATCGGAGCTATATATTATACGCACCAACACGGAGAGATGGCTGAGTGGTTGAAAGCACCGGTCTTGAAAACCGGCATACGTTAATAGCGTATCTAGGGTTCAAATCCCTATCTCTCCGCCACATTCCAAAAAAAACCGCTGTAACTACAGCGGTTTTTTTGTATCTAAAGTATGCTGTCTGGGATTTCAAATCCCTAGTCGTGTGCGACCCCAGCACTCCGCCATATTCAAAAAGAAAGCCTTTGTAACTTCCGCGAATTTTTACATCTATAGTTCGCTGTTCGGGATTTCAAATCCCTAGTCGTGTGCGACCCCAGCACTCCGCCATATTCAAAAAAGAAAGCCTTTGTAACTTCCGCGAATTTTTAAATCTATAGTTCGCTGTTCGGGATTTCAAATCCCTAGTCGTGTGCGACCCCAGCACTCCGCCATATTCAAAAAGAAAGCCGTTGTAACTTCCGCGAATTTTTATATCTATAGTTTGCTGTTCGGGATTTCAAATCCCTAGTCGTGTGCGACCCCAGCACTCCGCCATATTCCAATGATTCAACGACCTCAGTAGCTCTAATCCAACTTCTCTATAGGTAAAATCTCAGGACGAGATTTTAGGTTTTAAGGCGTCGGGAATTATTCAATAATATAAGCTCTACCCCATTGCAAAACGACATACATATCAGTAGCTTATACACATAAAAGTGTAACTGGAAGTCAAAATGTACGAGCTAAATAAGTATGATCATTTAGGTATTAATGACCTAGAAGATATTCGTGATTTACTGAAAAAACATGAATGCAGCATCGCACTGATTAAGTCTTTGCCTAAAAATGCTAACGATAAGAACCAAGTGTACTTTCACTCAGATGCAAGCTTACTCAACTCTCTCTTCGATTTGAGATTCAGTGATAGAGGTGAAAGCGCTAGCGAAACGAAGCGTTCTTCAGATCCTGGGAAATTAATTCCGCAAGCTGAATTCCATCATTTTTCATGGCTAGATACTGACGGAAATTTAGGTAAAGCAAAGCAATGTAAAGCTATTGTTTATGCCCAATACCCAGAGGCTAGACTATCTGGTTTCCAGACTGTGAATCGAGAAATGCCTCGTAGTATGTCTGTTGAATATACTAAACGAGCAGATCGTCTACCTCGTTACCTCATCTTAGGGGCTAATCGTTCTGGTCATGCTATTGCTGTTCTCGTTGTTGATCCTAGCCCATTATTCATTGAGCAATTCAATGACCTTGAAAATTATTTTGGGTCTAAAGTCTGTAAAGCTTTCACCATCGATCTTGGTGATAACAGCGGTACACAAAAGCTCAAAGAGTTACTTATAACGAATGTTGCAGGAAAGACCTTACTAGGTTGCAGGCTTAAGCTAGGTGAAACAGTTCCATTTACAGGCACACAGGTGCATGGGTATACACTAGAGCACGCTTTAGGCATTGAACCTAATGCTGACAAGGAAGGCGATATCTTTGGTATTGAGCTGAAGTGCTTCACTCGCAAAAAGCTTACCTTATTCACTCCAGAGCCTGATGGAGGGCTGTACAGAGAAAGCTTCCCTGATTTCATGACAACCTATGGTTACAAGAAAGGTGATGTTTATCGATTAACTGGGTTACATAGAGCGTACAAAGAGAATGAAAAGACTCAACTAACGTTAAAAATCCATTGTTTTCACCCTGTGGTGACTAAAGATAAGGACGGCAAAAAGGCGACTCATTTCGAGCATGGTCTTTATGACCCAACTAAGCCGATTACCAAGCAAATGACAGGAATGGAAGTCGTGTTAGAAGATCGGCAGGGAAAAATCGCTGCGAGTTGGTCAATAGAACGCTTGTTAAACTGCTGGGGTGCTAAACATAATGAGGTCGTTTATGTGCCAGCTACAAAGCAAGAAAATGATGAACCTAGCAGCTTAGCGGCTGGATATAAGTTCAAAATAGTGTTTCCAGATAAAGTGCTTTGGTGTCTCAACACTAATGCTGAAAAATTATTCCAAGCTATACACAGTGGCACGGTATACCTCGATCCTGCACCAAAATATCACCCAACAGACGCTAAACAAAGCAAAAGGCGCTCACAGTGGCGAATCAATGACATCTACAAAGCGTCTAATGAGCTGTATGAAGAAGTAAATGAAGTTACACTAAATCTTCCTTAAATCTACAAATGGGGATTAATGTGTGCTATTTTTGCACACAATACTCCCTTTTTAGAGCTACATATGAGCCAATTCACTACCTTAAAAGGCGATCAAGAGTTTGAGAGCTACATTGAGCATTGTCACCAAGAGACGAATAAGTTACTTAAGTTATTGATTACTATATATGATCAAAAGAACTTAGCTGTTAAGTTTCAAGAGCTGGGCGGTGAGTTTAGTGAGATAAGCAGAGAGAAGCTGAATCGATGGAAAGCTAACCCTGAAGCAAATCCTATTTCACTTGGTGATCACTCACTCAATAAGCTAAGAGCAACGTTGTTGCCACAAAAACCTAAGCACTGGGATAACCCTGACTTCACTTTTATCGATTTATTTGCAGGTATCGGTGGATTGCGTAAGGGATTTGAAAGTGTAGGTGGAAGGTGTGTTTTCACGAGTGAGTGGGACGAAAAAGCACGAAGAACCTATCTTGCGAATCATTACGTTGATGAATCAGAGCTGCCATACTTTCTGAATAGTGAAAATGATGATCGTGAGAAGAACTCAAACTTCATGGATATCACTCAGATTACTCGTAGCGGTGATCCAGAAGCAACAGAGCTACAGCAGCAAGCCAGCATTCTTAAGCATATCCCTAAGCACGATGTCCTTCTTGCGGGCTTTCCATGCCAACCTTTTTCACTTGCTGGGGTTTCTAAAAAGAACTCATTGGGCAGAGCGCATGGCTTTGAGTGTGATACTCAAGGGACACTGTTTTTTGATGTTCAGAAAGTACTAGAAGCTCGGCAGCCAAAGTACTTTGTTTTGGAGAATGTTAAAAATCTCAAGAGCCATGACAAGGGCAATACGTTTGCGACAATCATCCGTACACTTGACCAGGTAGGTTACTGGGTGGCAGATGTCACAGATGTTGACTCTGATATTGAAGAGGCAATCAAAGCTGTACGTAAACGTAAGCCAGAGCCAACCATCATTGATGGCATGAACTTTACCCCACAACATCGTGAACGTATCGTGCTTGTAGGTGTACGTAAGGATCTTGTAGAAAGTAATCCTGAGCATAAAAAACTGTCTCTCAAAAACATTGAGATTCCACAAGATCGTTTGTGTGTTAGTGACATTTTGACAGAGCTTTCTGAAGAAGAAACGAAGAAATATACGTTAACGCCAAACCTATGGAATTACTTGTATCACTACGCTTTAAAGCATCAAAGTAAAGGCAATGGTTTTGGATTTGGACTAGTTGATCCTTCTAACCCGAATGCTGTCACGAGAACGCTTTCAGCACGATACTACAAAGATGGGTCTGAGATACTAATAAACCATCAAGGGCTTCCTGAGCAATACTTAGCAGATAACCGTGAGCATGGCTTCAGAAAGAACAAAGAACGCTTAGAGTTTGCTACTGCTTTTGCTGAACGATATGCCAAGGAAAACCCAGAGCATACGGAAAAGCAATACAAAGAGATGATTAAGGAAGGTGAAGCTAAATATGACCAAGAACACGGTCGTTATGCCCCTGAATTCGATCCTTTGTATAAAACCCCAAGACGTTTAACACCACGAGAGTGTGCGAGACTAATGGGCTTTGAAGATGTGAATGATCCTAGCAGTGAGTTCCGCATTGTTTGTGCCGATGCACCTGCGTATAAGCAGTTTGGTAACTCTGTTGTTGTTCCTGTGTTTGGTGCAGTGGCTAAATTACTAACCCGTTATATGTGATCCCCGCTAATTTGCCAGTATTCACTCTAACTAAAATTAGATACCCCGAGCACGCTCGGGGTAATTATCACTTCGTCATTTGTGTATACAAATAAGTAACCTGATACACGCCTTAACAAGGTTATTTCTCACTTCAAAATCGGCTGTTAAAATCCTGTGCATCCTTCGAGCTAGAGACATGAAACAGTCGTCTGATCTCAATATAAGGTTAATTACGTCACTTATCCTAAAGAACTTGTATGCTGGTCAAGGCATTTATGCAGCTTGTTTGATATCTTCAGTTTTACACTAAAAGACAACATATCCGTGAAGGTGACCATCTGTGAGCATATTAAAAACTAAATTTATTAACTGCTACGGTATCAAAAACTTAGAGTATGATTTTGATTTCTCTAGGGGCGGTAGCAAAGCTTTCGCTATTTATGCTCCTAACGGACTAATGAAAACTTCATTTACCCGAACATTTCTCGCTGTATCCGAAGGTAAAGAGCCTAAGGAAGAAAGGTTTAATCGCCCCACAACTTTTGAAGTTACCATTGATGGTGAGCAATTAAGTAAAGATAGTATCTATATACTAAAATCTGAAATTGATATTAACTCTGATGATGAATCAGTTTCCAACTTATTGATAAATAGAGAAAGCAAAAAAAAATACGATTCATTGATAGAAGGCATTAAAAAAACTAAGTCTGCTATGATCTCTAAGCTTCAAAAAGCATCAGGAGTGAAGCAAAAAGATATTGAACAAACTCTGACGAATGATTTTGAGACACCAAATCTAGTCGAAGCGCTTTTGGAAGCCAAACGAACAGAAGCTACATTCGACTCAGATATTGTAGTTTATGCTGAGGTTTTTGACCCCTGTCAACGCCAGTTTAAAATCGACCCACTTTCGACGTTATCGCCGAAGTAAAACTGACCCACCCATATAATTAACGTCCACTTTCAGATAGATTTTCAAGAACCGTTGGTATGGTTCCTGCCGCCTTCTTTCCTCGTAATCGGTAGCTTTCTCCGCTGATTTGTACGATGTGCGA
>JBHOHG010000050.1:0-2873 GCA_043422575.1 bacterium sp. HQB-39
TTTGCCCTTGCTGATGTAAAACGTGTATTTCCACTATTTGCTCCTGATTGATCATAATCCGCCGCTTTGTTCATTTTGCGAACGGATAGTTTGCCTCAGGTGGGTCATTTTTACATCGGCGCTGACACATGCATTATTTTTTTAATGTCGGCTTTATCAGAATTGGAATTATGTCGGTCAATAAATAGCTTAACCATGTCGGGATCAGTGTCGTAATAGATAATTGTATGAGGCAATGAGGGAATAAATGAGGGCTGTCCAATAAAGGTATCAAAACGTTCTAGAGTTCTATGAAACTAATTTTTTTGTTAATATCCTGATTGTTATCTGCTTGGGCTTGAACTGACATACCGTTACCTCTGATATCATGAAAAAGATATCATATTGGTTGCCTGCAACTCATACAGTGATTCACCTAATAAACTATAGCCTGGTACGTATTCATCATCAAAATATGTGAGATTGCGTGAGTAAGCGCCTTAGTACGTGTTTTACTCCGCGAGCAAGCTCTAGCTAAACTAAAGCTTTGTAGTGGAACACTGATTTGGGCCGCCTTATTAGAGGTATTGTACAACTATGGTTTCAGGATTATGGAATTAATAAAAGTAGGTCAAATTGAGAACGATGAAATGTGTTAAGCAATCAAGCTAACGCACTATGGGGCAGTTTTAAGTCAGCCAGATTATTTGCCCCTCTGGTTTTTCAGAAGCTTATCCATTACCGAGTAAAAATCAGTACCACCATTATCTAACATCACTGCAGCGGCGTTACATGCTACTTTTGAGTCTCTAGGGAAAAAGAACAACTGCCAGTTGGAGAAAAGGAAGCCGCATTGGTTTAGGGGTAAATGGTAGTAAGGTATTCTTCTCTTATCTAGTTCTTCCGTAAAAACAAAATCCTTTGGTCCCACCATTTGGATTAATACCGCTTCATAGGAAAATCTAAGAGCATCGACGGCCAATGAGTTGATCCGGTAAGTACAGACTCTTGCTTGGATAGGTACATTAATGCCCAGTTGGCCAGCGATATACTTTGCTGCGGCGAAATGGTGGGAGCCACCTTGATTTGATAGGAAATACTTACCAAAGTATGGGTAGTATACGAGGTGATCATTTCCACCATCTTCTTCATTTAAAACCCTAATCTCTCCCCACTCCAAGTTTGTCTTTAAGCCCTCCTCTGAAACGTTGTCAATCATGTGCACACAGCCATGCTGCTTAATCATGTCTTCCGTAGAGTTAAACTTCGATAAATGTGACTTAGAAGCACCGAAACCAAATATCTGCGATATATCGATAGTCTCGACTTTTTCTTCACATGTGACTAATGGGTGTGTGAAGTGATCCAATCGCATTACCTCTAGATAACCTTGGATATACTTGCCCCCTCTCGCATCCTGAATTCTAACTTGATGCCAATTAGGCACGTCATCAAGGTAGATATTAGACACCACATCTACTGGGAGCGAACGGTTATTCTTTTCTTCTAATTCCAGTTGAGCATCAACGATGATTTCTTCAACTTTGCTCAAGTCACAAAAGTAGGCTTTCAGAGAGTTTGCTAAATATCCTAACACTAATACACCTATTAACTTACCAAATGGATAGACACTTAACTTCATAATACAAAGCTTAGAAATATTTGGTCAAATAGATAGCTGCAGAAATGTAACGAGCGACTAATCAAACAGGTGTGTTGCAAGAGCGATTTGCAAAGTCAGATCCTGAAATCCCCCCGTACTCATAAGATCTTTATAAATCAAAGCTAACGCATTGTTTCAGTACGTATTATTGCTTTTTACTGTATAATCAGTTGCATATGAAAAGGAGGGAGATATGGACGACAGCGTTACCCTGACTTATGCATTCAGGACACGATTCGCACTCAAGCAACCCGAGTTGGATGTCGTTGATGCCACAACTGAAGATTCTAAGAATGTTGTATGCCCTGGTTGTCGTCAACCAGTGATTTGGCGAGAAGCTAACGGCAGACATTTCTTTGAGCACATTGGTCAATCATGCAGTCAGGCGATTGAATGAGAGCTACTGATACGCACCTCTCAATTATTCACTCGGTATCATTCCTTGGCCCTTCCTATCACCCTCTATACGCCAGCACCACGTGATGTCTTTGAAATCGAATCCCCTCCTCAACTGATCTTTGACGTCAAACAGGGTAATAAGCCTTTCATACGTGTCAGGACACAAGGTCAGGAAGTGATGTTGGTGATAGCCATCAACCAATATTGCCAAGGTAGTCAATTACGTGCGTTTCAACAACGATTTGACAATTTAGTCGAATGGGATTTGTCTGCAATGTCGATTCCCGCGAGTGAACTTGATAAGGCGCTGTCCTCATTGATTCTTGAGCCCAGTGATGGAGCCTCGGCACCTACAGCATATTGGCTATCACTTTCAAGGGCATAGTCGGTTGGCCAAGCGATTGAGCTTACCTCCATCTCTGCATATGAAGAAAAAGAAAACACATTACTTCGTCAAATTGAAAACGCAGAAGGCCGTCTCGAAGGATTGAATTCTAATATTGCAGAAGCGGATTATCGCCATCAAAAGTTATGTCGCGCACAGAGTCTAGAGTCACTAGAAGAAACGCATCAAAAGCTCAATCAGCAATACACTTTGCTTTTTGATAAACATCAACAGCTTCTCAGTGAACATGACATTGTACTTGAAGCTATTGAGGTCAAACGCCTAAATAGCGAGCTACAGGCACTCCGCGAACGCTACCGGAAAGGCCGTGAGCTTACGAATCCCCTCATAATCTTTATATAAAACAATTAGTAGACGCACATCGCTCATTCTGATCTAATGAATTTCGCCCCCGTGACCAAAAAACGACACCTGATTAAATGGATT
>JBHOHG010000051.1:0-2364 GCA_043422575.1 bacterium sp. HQB-39
GTAAGCGCGTCATAAACCCCGCATTCTAATCGCCTATTACGAATAATAAGATCAAACCTCCAACCGCAAGGAGATTTGAAATGGGAAAACGACGCACCAACCAAGAATGGCAAACGCTTATCGAGCAATCTGAATCGAGCTCGTTGTCAACACTTGCCTTTTGCAAGCTCAAGGATATCAACCCTTCGACCTTTTATGCCAAGCGCCAGAAGCTCAACAACATTGAAGTTTCTCAAAGCTTCGTTAAAGCAGAAGTCGTCGAAAAGACAACCAAGTATCAAACTAAAATAACACCGGCTAACATGACACTGCTCGTCAATGATGTTGAGTTGAGCATTCCACAAGGCACTCCAGCACCCTATCTCGCAGAGCTCATCGGGGCGCTATCATGAAACGCATGCTCAGCGCTCCAGAGATTTACTTGTATCGTGAGAGTGTCGATTTTAGAAAGTCCATCAACGGTCTTGCTGCAATTATCGAAAGTGACACTGATTTACCTCTAGGAAGTGGCGCACTGTTCCTGTTCACCAATAAACAGCGCGACAAAATCAAAGTGTTGTACTGGGATAAAACCGGCTTTGCTCTTTGGCACAAGCGCCTCGAAAAAGCCAAGTACAAATGGCCATCAAAAGAGAAAAACGAGGTGTTTACCCTGACTCAATTCGAGCTTGATAGGCTGCTTTCTGGCTTCACAATTATCGGCCATAAACCCGTTCGAATAAACGATTTTACAATGACTTAAACGATAATAAAGCCTTATGTACCAAGCATTTATGGTATGATTTTAGTATAATGAATGCCATGAAAAAGACGCCAAATATCAACCCAGAAAGTCAAGATGTTGCCGAGCTACAAGCGATGGTAAAAGCACTAATGGCATCAGAAAGCCAATTGAAACAAGAGCGTCAAACCTTACTTGAACAGCTCAAGCTAGCCTTCGACCGCCAGTTCGCGAAACGCTCGGAGGCGTTAAAGCCTTACGATGCATCTCAAGGTGACCTCTTCAACGAAGTGGAATGTGAAGCCGCTAAGGAAGAAGAGGTTGAGGTGACCACGACCACCACAACGAAGAAACGCGGTAAGCGTAAACCTCTTCCGAAGACCTTGCCTCGTGAGGTTATCGAACTTGATTTAGACGACCATGAAAAGCAGTGTGCTTGCTGCAAACAGAGTCTGCATAAAATCGGGGAAGACCGCAGTGAAAAGCTAGAGTTCTCACCTGCGGTGCTCAAAGTGCTGGAATATGTTCGTCCTAAGTATGCTTGCCGCCAGTGCGAGCAAACTGAAGACAAAAGCCACATCGTTCAAAAGCCAGCGCCGCAAAGTATTATCCCGAAAAGCTTCGCGACAGAAAGCTTGCTGGCCAATATCATCCTAGGTAAATACCAATACGCGATGCCACTTTACCGCCAAGAGTCGCTGTTTACCCAGTCAGGTATCGAACTATCACGAACCACCATGGCAAGGTGGATTATCCAAGTCAGTGAGAAGTTCGCCCCGCTTTATGCGGCCTTGAAAAAACACTTACTAGAGCAAGTGGTGGTTCAGGCGGATGAAACACCACTCAATGTCCTCAAAGAAAATAAGCAATGCTACATGTGGCTTTACTGCTCGGGCGCAGACTCGCCAGGTGCCGCTCTGCCTAATGTGAAGAGTATCGCCTTGTACGACTATCAAAACAGTCGCGCGAGGGCGTGCCCTGTTGACTTCTTAGGGGATTACAGTGGTTATCTGCAAACGGATGGCTATGGTGCCTATGACGGTCTTCATCAAGTGACCAATGTCGGCTGCTTGGCGCATGCACGTCGCAAGTTCATGGATGCTAAGAAACTTCAAGGTAAAGGTAAGTCAGGCAAAGCAGATAAAGCGTTGGCCAAAATCCAGAAGCTCTATGGGATAGAATCACGCTTAAAGGGTGCGTCTGTCGAGACACGAAAAGCAGAGCGTCAAATACACGCCAAGCCGATACTGGATGAGTTTTACGAGTGGATGACGACCCAGCAAGTGATAAGCACTAGCCCATTAGGCAAAGCGATTAAATATACGCTTGGGCAATGGCCGAAGCTGACTCGCTACATCGACGATGGTCACTTATCGATAGACAATAACCGTGCTGAACGCGCAATAAAACCGCTGGTCATTGGCAGGAAAAACTGGCTGTTCTCGACCTCCGTCAATGGCGCTGATGCGAGCGCAATGCTTTACAGCATCGTCGAAACGGCCAAGGCAAATGGCCTTATCCTATATGACTACATGGTCAAGTGCATGAAAGAACTGGCGAAAGCAGAGCCAAATATCGATGCGCTCCTGCCTTGGAACTTCAAACACTAATCATATCGCCCCGTGGGTTAGTGGGGCGTTTAC
>JBHOHG010000052.1:0-2060 GCA_043422575.1 bacterium sp. HQB-39
ACACCTTGGCTAATGCGACGGCATTGAACAGGTAGCGAGGGTGACTCTTATGCCAGCTTTGCTTAGCGGCGTCATACCGTCCTCCCGGGACAATGATATGTAGGTGTGGATGGAGGTTGCGTTGACGGCTATGAGTATGAAGCACAACAGTGAAGCCGAGCTCACCACGGTGTTCCCGCTGAGCAAAGCTCTTAAGAACGCTAGAGGCGATGCTGAACATGAGACGATAGAGTGCTTGTGGTTGGGAGTAGGCGAGCACTTTGATTTGGGCGGGTAAGGTAAAGGTGACCATAAAGTAAGGCACGGGCAAGAGCTTTTGTTTTTGTCGTGTTAACCAGTTTGATGTGGTGTGATGCTGGCATTGCGGGCAATGGCGATGGCCACATGAGAGTGGTATTCGGTCATCGTGTTTACAGTGATAGCAATACCACTGCGAGCGACCTTGCTGCTCGGTCTGGCAACGCAGCATTGCGTGGGTAGCCGATTGCATATCTTGAGTGAGCTGGCGGTGGTACAGGGACTTCAACGCACTTTCATGCTTGCGAAGCAGTTCAATAAAGGTGCTCATACAGCCTCCCACGTGATGGTTAAAGCTTCAGTCATTTGATTAATGGCAAGGGCGGCATCGCGACGATTTATCTGAGTCATCCGAGTGTAACGCGCGGTGGTGTTTAGGCTGGCATGACCAAGCAGAACTTGAAGTGAACGTAAATCGACACCTTGGTCGAGTAGATGAGTGGCAAAGCAATGGCGGAGAGAATGCGGTGATACTTGTTTATTGATACCACATTGTTTTATCACCTGTTTCATTGCTTTTTGAGCACCGCCTCTGTCCATAGGAGTGTTGAGGTGTCGGCCTTTACCGGGGAAGAGTAGTGAGTGGTGTCGATGAGTTTGCCAGTAAGCCCGTAGCGCGTGCAGCGTTCGTTTGGGAAGAGGGATGAATCTATCTTTCCCCCCTTTCCCATCTCGGATGTGAACCTGCATGGAGCTGGCATCGATATCGTTGACAGTGAGGTTTAATCCTTCGCAGAGCCGTAACCCCATAGAATAAAGGGTGAGAAAGAAGATTTGGTAGCGGAGCTGATGAGTGTGACTTATCAATTGAGAGACCTGATATGGCGTCATAATATCGGGTAATTTGATGGTGCTCCATGAGTGAGTTTTCATGAGTGAGGCAAAGTACATTTTGAGCTGTACTGTCGTGAGTGTGTCGGGACAACAGTCAAAATGATGGCTTATCCGACGAACTGCACGAGCATAGGCATCAATGGTGGCAGGGCGTTTACCTTGCAGCTTTAGGTTGGTAAGGTGTTGTTCATAAAGGTTGTTGTAGTGAGCAAGTTCATTGTTGTTCATAGTGATGACTCCTAGATTACCCATCGAATGAGGGGCTATAAGAAGTATGGAGTCTTTTAACACGTTACTCTGCCGCGCAGCGGCTTCGTTCAACAAAGCAATCAAGGTGACCCGTTACACTCGGTGGTTTCGGTATGTCGTTTGGTGTGCTTTGTTAGTTTGGTGTGGGGCACCTTATTGCAGGCGTTATGTTTTCATTGGAGTGAGGTACAGTGGCAAATAATTTAACTCTCCATGCTTTGTTCAATATCGAGAAGAGGTACTCTCATGAAGAGACTGCAAAAATCATTGGGGAAGCTCTTAACTTAGCTTTTGAAAAGGATGAAAGCGGTCGATGGGAAGAATATCCGGCGTACATATCTATTGTAATTGGTGTTGAGCCAGCGTTGCTGGCACCACCAGAACCTGAATTTGATCTAAGGGATGAACCAGAAGATGTTTACCAGCTCACAAGCAGAGACCATTCACCGTATTCTGAAGGTGCAGAGAAAGTCGAACTTTCTTCATACCTATCAGCAATAATTGAATTAAAGACAGACTTAAAATGTGTACAAATAGCCTGAAATGAACATAACAAATAAGGATTAAGCGCTGCGTCAGCCAGCATTAAATCCCGAGTGTTGCACAAGCCCGAGCCTCTTTATTAAGCAAATTGTGCGAAGATGTTCAGATGTGGTCTCGCTTTGATGGTTTACTCAAGG
>JBHOHG010000053.1:0-2000 GCA_043422575.1 bacterium sp. HQB-39
GACGACGCATCGAAGCTGTAAGAGCCGTCGTCGTTGAACGTCAAGCCAGTCGCGGTTGATGTAGTGCTGAACTCAAGTTCTTCACCCGCTGGTAGGTCAACATCGCTTGCCGAGATTTGGCCCGTTACCGTTGCATCTTCATCAACAGATGCGGTTGCTGCTGTCGCGGTTGGCGCATCGTTCGTGCCAGTAATCGTGATGGTCAACGTCGTGGTTGCTGTCGCACCTTGATCGTCAGTCACCGTCACTGGAACTGTGATAACTTGCGTCTCACCCGCTGACAATGAGTCGTAAGACGAAGCATCGAAGCTGTAAGAGCCATCGTCGTTAAACGTCAAGCCCGTTGCCGTTGATGTGGTGCTGAACTCAAGTTCTTCACCCGCTGGTAGG
Organism: bacterium sp. HQB-39; assembly: GCA_043422575.1. Taxonomy (GTDB): domain Bacteria; phylum Pseudomonadota; class Gammaproteobacteria; order Enterobacterales; family Vibrionaceae; genus Vibrio. Next base: position 391 of record JBHOHG010000053.1, read on the forward strand.
TCAACATCGCTTGCCGGAATTTGGCCCGTTACTGACGTATCTTCGTTCAGTGCTTCCGTCGCAGCTGTCGCCGTTGGTGCATCATTAGTACCGGTAATGGTAATCGTCAACGTCGTGGTCGCCGTTGCACCTTGATCGTCGGTCACTGTTACTGGAACCGTAATCACCTCTGTCTCGCCCGCCGACAATGAGTCGTAAGACGACGCATCGAAGCTGTATGAGCCATCGTTGTTAAACGTCAAGCCTGTCGCGGTTGATGTGGTGCTGAACTCAAGTTCTTCACCTGCTGGTAGGTCAACATCATTCGCTGAGATTTGGCCTGTTACCGAGGTATCTTCGTTCAGAGCTTCCGTCGCAGCTGTCGCCGTTGGTGCGTCATTGGTACCCGTAACCGTGATGGTCAACGTTGTAGTCGCCGTTGCACCTTGATCGTCGGTTACCGTCACAGGAACCGTGATGACCTGTGTTTCGCCTTGCGATAGTGAGTCGTAAGACGAGGCATCGAAGCTGTAAGAACCATCGTCATTAAACGTTAGGCCAGTCGCCGTGGATGTGGTGCTGAACTCAAGCTCTTCACCTGCTGGTAGGTCAACGTCGCTTGCCGAGATTTGGCCTGTTACTGACGCGTCTTCATTAACAGAAGCAGTGGCTGCTGTCGCCGTTGGTGCATCATTGGTACCGGTAATCGTAATCGTCAACGTCGTGTTTGCTGTCGCGCCTTGATCGTCCGTCACCGTCACAGGAACCGTGATGACTTGAGTCTCACCTTGAGATAGTGAGTCGTAAGACGAGGCATCGAAGCTGTAAGAACCATCGTCATTAAATGTTAGTCCAGTCGCCGTTGATGTGGTGCTGAACTCAAGCTCTTCGCTTGCTGGTAGGTCAACATCATTCGCAGAGATCTGGCCTGTTACCGTTGCATCTTCATCAACCGAAGCAGTGGCTGCTGTTGCGGTTGGTGCATCATTGGTACCGGTAATCGTGATGGTCAACGTCGTGGTCGCTGTTGCACCTTGATCGTCGGTCACTGTTACTGGAACCGTAATCACTTGCGTCTCACCTTGAGATAGTGAGTCGTAAGACGACGCATCGAAGCTGTACGAACCATCGTTGTTAAACGTTAGGCCCGTCGCCGTTGATGTGGTGCTGAACTCAAGCTCTTCACCCGCTGGTAGGTCAACATCGCTTGCTGAGATTTGACCTGTTACCGTTGCATCTTCATCAACAGAAACCGTGGCTGCTGTCGCCGTCGGCGCATCATTCGTACCGGTAATGGTGATGGTCAACGTTGTAGTCGCCGTTGCACCTTGATCGTCGGTCACCGTCACTGGAACCGTAATAACTTGCGTCTCGCCCGCTGACAATGAGTCGTAAGACGACGCATCGAAGCTGTAAGAGCCGTCATCGTTAAACGTTAGGCCAGTTGCGGTTGATGTGGTGCTGAACTCAAGTTCTTCACCCGCTGGTAGGTCAACGTCATTCGCTGAGATTTGGCCTGTTACTGACGCGTCTTCATCAACAGAAACCGTGGCTGCTGTCGCCGTCGGCGCATCATTCGTACCGGTAATGGTGATGGTCAACGTTGTAGTCGCCGTTGCACCTTGATCGTC
>JBHOHG010000054.1:0-1968 GCA_043422575.1 bacterium sp. HQB-39
CATTGGGCAATGGTGGAATATCAGCGCCTCACTCATACCTGTGGTTTGGGGGAATTATGAGGGGATCCGCCAGCGCCCGCTTAACTTGCTGCCAACCACAACACCCCCAAACAGACCACCGTAATCACATAAGCAAAACCGAACCAAAATTGCCACAGGTTGGTAGTCGCGATTGTTATGTACGAGCTTCAATGTACTGGTTTAATATTTCAATTTGCTGGGCGTGTAAATTTGGTAAAGGGCTGAATAACATAGCCTCTTTACCACCTTTTTTAAGTGACAATAGCACTACTTTTGGATCACTATATAAATTAAGGAATGGAAGGCCGACTGTTTCGAAGTAGAGCTTCAATCTACGTGCAGAACCTACAGCATTGTCATACGACTCCACTGAAAAGCGTCGTTGCCCAACACCCTCTATGTTTCCAAGCTCAGCGCCAATAATTATCAACTTCTTTCTTTTATCCAAAAATTCAACCGCAACATCCGCTGTTACATCCAAATCTGACGGATGATTAATACAACTAATATGTAAATACCAATTGCAATTAACAGACTTTAGCTTAAAAGTGCGCTGTGATTTCACATACTTCCACTCAGGAAGAAGAAAGCCCAGCTCAGTCAAAAATACTTCCTGTAATTCAGAAACTTTCATATTCCCTCAAGTACATAACGCTTAAGTATTTATCCATTGTCGTAGCACAAGGGGTAAATACCTGTTGGACTTGGCCGCTTCTATCTATGAAATTTGCTTTTTCAAGCTAAGACGACTTACACTCGGATCACGAGCAAAGTAACTCCAGATACTCGTATTTTTGCACGCCAAATCTCCATTTCGAACGCACAATAAGATACCAGTTGAGTAATAATTTTAAAAGCGAAAAGTCCTTCTCTCTCGCGCTCACTCCACGATTATGTATCCATGCCTTCAGCCTGTCCCGCCTTAACTTTTTCGATCCATTTATCTTATTCGCAAGCGGGACATTCACTCTTTGTCTTGCCAAAGAGTAAACAGAAAGGCGCTTTGATTTCGTGCACACTGTCTGGTCGGTTTTAAGCGTTCCTGACGCCATAAAACCTTAAATTTCGTCCTGAAATTTTACCTAGAGTTGAGGTTTCTATTTTGGGTTGGAGTGCGTCGTGTGGTTCGCTCGAGGTAGCCGAGGGTGAACTTAGCGGTATGACCACTGATGTTACTAGCAACCTGCTTTATCACGATGGCGCTCGCCTTGAGTAAGCCATCAAAGCGAGGTCACATCTGAACATCTTCGCACAATTTGCTTAATAAAGAGACTCGGGCTTGTTCAACACACGAGATTTAACGCTGGCTGACGCAGCGCTTAATCCTTATTTGTTATGTGCTGTCACCAGCTATCAGCTTCAGTTCTTGTATTGCTAATTCAACACCTTCATTTGCAACTTCTGTCATCAGTTTAAATCCACGTTCAGAATTTTTTTTGTTACCATCAGTGCCATAATAAAGGCTAAATCCATAAGTGAATTTTGTATGTGAGTGTCCCTGAAGGATAGCTCTTTCAAAGTACTCAGATGCTTTACTAAGATCTTTAGGAACATCATCACCATATAAGTGATTAACCCCCATGCGATATGAAGCATCCGCACTGCCTAATTTAGAAGCTTCAATTTTTTGTTTAATGTATCTTTTATTAAAATCTAAATCTGATTCGCCAGGAAGACTGATTGAAGAAATAATATTAATAGCAAATGGATCTTTCAATTTAACAAACGGAGCTAAAAACACAGCTAACTCTTCTGAGCTCCCACTATTAAGTAAGTCTTCCGCTAATTCAATTTCAGATTGATTCATACTACATCCTATGCTAGGGCATTTAACGCCCGCTTCTTACGAATCCCCTCATAATCTTTATACAAAACAATGAGTAGACGCACATCGCTCATTCTGATCTAATGAATTTCGCCCCCGTGACCAAAAAACGACACCTGATT
>JBHOHG010000055.1:0-1821 GCA_043422575.1 bacterium sp. HQB-39
CCATCTTAAACGGCTAGGGTACTCCCTGCGAAAGAGTAGGGAGGGGAATAGCCAAAGGTGCGATAGCACCTTAATGCGGCCTATCCTGTTGCTCGATGTATTGGCGAATCACCGTTAATGGCGCACCGCCGCATGTTCCAGCAAAGTACGAACGACTCCAGAGAACATTCTTACCAAATGCTCCTGCTACATCATTAAACTCTCTGCGAATCCTGCGTGAGCTGGTTGCTTTTAACGAGTTAACCAGTTTTGAAACGCTAGGTGTTTTTGGTGATGTTGATATTAACAAGTGAACATGATCAGACTCTCCGTTGAACTCTTTCAACTCAGCGTCAAACGAAAGACACAATTCTTTGAATGTTGCCTCTAAACTTTGCAGATGAAGCTCACCAAACACTTTCTTCCGATACTTAGTGACGAACACAACATGCAAGTGAAGCGAGTAACAACTGTGTCTGCCTTTATTAAATTCTTCACACACTGATTTGACTAATCTCTTTAAGTTACTAATCTAAATAGAATATATACTAATACACTGATTGTCATGTTAATACGCAAAGCTTTCAAATTCAGATTAGAGCCTACTGCCGAACAGGTGGCTAGGCTTTCTGTGCTTTGTGGTCATGCTCGATTTGTGTGGAATCAAGGTTTGCGTCACTGCTTGGATAAATTAGATGCTGGCGAAAAGATCCCGAGTGCCTTCGAGCTTAATAAGTTAGTGACCAAATGGAAGAAAGAGGAAGACTTATCTTGGCTCAAAGAGGCGTACACCGACAACTTGCAGCAAAAGCTTAAAGATCTGCATACAGCTTGGATGCGATGTTTCGATAAATCATTGGCGGCTGATAAGCCTAGATTTAAGAAGAAAGGCAAAAACCAAGATTCAGTTCGTTTTGTTAACTTCAATAAGTATTGCCAGCTAGACGGCAAGCGAGTCAAGTTACCAAGTAAGCTAGGCTGGATTAACTTTCGTAAGTCTCAAGACGTACAAGGCACGATCAAGAACTGCACTGTTAGCTTTAAATCAGGTCACTGGTATGTCTCATTCCAAGTAGAGCAAGAGATTGATGAGCCTAAGCACAACTCTAGCTCTGCTATTGGTGTTGATATGGGCGTTGCCAAGTTCGTCACTCTCTCTGACGGCTCATATCTAAAGCCGCTTAACGCATTCCGTAAGCACGAAAAGCGCTTAGCTGTAGAGCAGCGAAAGCTATCCAGAAAAGTTAAGTTTTCTGCCAATTGGCAAAAGCAGAAAGCCAAGATTCAAAAGCTACACACTCTCATTGCGAACTGTCGCAAGGACTACTTACACAAAGCCTCAAACAAAATCAGCAAGAATCACGCAATGATAGCGATTGAGGATTTACGTGTATCAAATATGTCTAAGTCAGCAAAAGGCAATGCAGAGGAACATGGTAAGAACGTAAAAGCCAAGTCAGGACTAAACAAGAGCATACTCGATCAAGGTTGGTATGAGTTAAGAAGACAGCTTGAGTACAAGCAATTGTGGAATGGCGGTTTAGTAATTGCCGTTCCTGCGCAATACACAAGTCAAACCTGCCCTTGCTGCAAACACTTATCGAAATATAATCGCAAAACTCAGGCGCATTTTGAGTGTGTCGAATGCGGTTACACCAACAACGCAGATATTGTTGGTGCATTAAATATTTTAGAGCGGGGACACCGCTTGTTAGCCTGTGGAGAGTAGGCGTTAGCCGCTTGATGAATCAGGAACTTGCACCTGAAGAAATTTAGTGTGCGCCCAAGTAATGGGAATCCCCCACCAAAATAAGCGAAGCTAGGTGGGGGAGGATGTCAATA
>JBHOHG010000056.1:0-1532 GCA_043422575.1 bacterium sp. HQB-39
GAAGAAAATGCGGCCCAGCAAGATAACCAAATTAGCGAGACGGTTGACGAAGGGACCAATGCTCCTGATGTTACAAACAAGACAGGAAAAGGATTAGGGAACCCTTTTAAAGATAAGACCGCAAAAGAAATTGACGAGATGTTTACTGCTAAGGGGTTTGAGAAGCGAGGACCAGATTCTGCTAATGGTACAGGAGGATATGTTAATCCAAAGACAGGTCGTTCATATCATATTGATCCGAAAGAGTGGGGTAAATACCCCGAACCAAATCACGTCGATGTTAATTGGCTGAAGTCATATGACGGTGCTTTGGACAAGAAAAAACTTCCATATAAGGAATAAACATGCCAGTTCATCAATTAATACTTAATTTTCAACAGTTCATGTTGGTTTGCTGGCCGCAGTTGACCCAGGTCATGCAGAGCTTGGATTGGGATAATGATCCATACTTTGTCGATAATTGGATTCAAGCGAACTGGGAATTAATGGTTGAAAAGCAGTTAGGCATAGAGGGAGTTACCCTGCTTCCATATGGTTACGATACCAGCCCTAGTTCTAGATATACAAGGGTGGGAGCTAGCGCTACCCATAGGGTAATTTGTAAGCTGAAAGCTACGGAGAATAGTCATGCCTTCTTGAGTTTTATATCTAAATCTGGAGGTGAATTAAAGCTAGAACCTCCATTCGATAATGTTTGCGTGAAGAATCTAAACACGAACGAAACCACATCGTGGTTGATAGATGATGTTGAGTTTTTTATTGATAAGATAGGGTGATGTTACAAAGGGTGGACGATACGGAAAAGTTAGGTACGCAAATGAAGGTGGGGAAGCCCATTATATGCCTGCAAATTCAGTCCCTAGGGCAAAGGATGTTAATGTCCGATCTTCGCATAATAGGAAACTTCAAAAGGCGATTAACCGTGAAGGTGGTTATGAGCTGCAATATAGAAACGGGAAAATTGTCGAGTAATGTTTACTGTTTTGATCTGTGGGAATATAAACGCTGAAAAGTTGGCGGAGTTTTCTGGGAAAATCTCTGCCATTTCACGTGGCGCCAAATACTCTCCTATTGAAATTTCTCCGCCATTTGGTGATGAGCCACTAGATCCTGAAGTATCAGTTGGCGCTTCTCAGTTTTATAGCGCCATGAATTGTAATTACATGACTTATTTGAACTGTCTTCCTGAATCGAATAAACAAGTAAAATATTCTTGCTCTGAGATATCTGAAGACTTAACTGACTATTTTGTGAAAGCAAAAGATCGTTCTGATTTTTTAGAGTTTGTGAAGAATTTGGCCGAGGCGTCAATAGTAGATATGACTGAAGAGTTGTATTTGGTTTTTTCTGACGAGTGGGACGCGGGACAGGATTTACGTTTGATTGAGAGTAGTCTTGATGGTGTAACTCGTTATTTTACCGATAATAACGGTTGGGATTTATGGTTGTATGATGTTGCTAATCGTACTTACGTAACTAAGCATCATTACATTCCCTTAGTTTTTAAAGTTTCTTGATTATTTAAAGCCCGC
>JBHOHG010000057.1:0-1412 GCA_043422575.1 bacterium sp. HQB-39
AAAGATCCAACAGACCCGACGAACACCAACCCAGCGGGCGACAGCATCAGTGTGACCACTGAAGAAGACACGCCAGTGTCAGGTGAGCTGAAAGCCACCGACAAAGACGGCGACACGCTGGAGTTCACTAAGGGAACAGGCCCATCAAACGGTACTGTGGTTGTGGGTAAAGACGGTAGCTGGGAATACACACCAAACGCAGACTACAACGGCAGCGACAGCTTCACCGTCGTGGTTTCTGACGGTAACGGCGGAACCGATACGCTGACGGTGAACGTCGGTGTTACGCCAGTAAGCGATGACTTCACCGATGCTGACGAAGTGGTGTCGATTGCGGAAGACTCAGGTGAGCACACAGGTTCAGTTCTAACCGGTACATCAAGTGTTGATGGCGACGTAACCGTCTCTGAATTCCAAATCGGCAGCGAGACCTTCAAGCCAGGTCAAACCGCGACGATCACCGGAGTGGGCAGCTTTACGCTGAACGCGGATGGTTCGTACAGCTTCACTGCTGTAGATAACTACAACGGTACGGTTCCAACTGTGTCTTACACGGTCACAGATGGTAGCAGCACAGATACGTCAACGTTGAAACTGACGGTCACGCCAGTCACTGATGGCTTCAGCGATGCTGACGAAGTGGTGTCGATTACGGAAGACTCAGGTGAGCACACAGGCTCAGTGCTAACAGGTACAACCAGTGTTGATGGCGACGTGACAGTCACTAAGTTCACAGTGGATGGTAAAGAATACGCAGCAGGCAAGTCTGTAACGATCACTGATGTGGGTAGCTTTACGCTGAACGCGGATGGTTCGTACAGCTTCACAGCCGATGCGAACTACAATGGTACAGTTCCAACTGTGTCTTACACGGTAACGGACGGCATCAGCACAGATACGTCAACGCTGAAACTGACGGTCACGCCAGTCACTGATGGCTTCACTGATGCTGATGAAGTGGTGTCGATTGCGGAAGACTCAGGCAAGCACACTGGCTCAGTTCTAACGGGTACAACCAGTGTTGATGGCGACGTGTCAGTCACTAAGTTCACAGTTGATGGTAAAGAATACGCAGCAGGCACGTCTGTAACGATCACTGATGTGGGTAGCTTTACGCTGAACGCGGATGGTTCGTACAGCTTCACAGCCGATGCGAACTACAATGGTACAGTTCCAACTGTGTCTTACACGGTAACGGACGGCATCAGCACAGATACGTCAACGCTGAAACTGACGGTTACGCCAGTCACTGATGGCTTCAGCGATGCTGACGAAGTGGTGTCGATTACGGAAGACTCAGGTGAGCACACAGGCTCAGTGCTAACAGGTACATCAAGTGTTGATGGCGACGTGACAGTCACTAAGTTCACCGTGGATGGTAAAGAATACGCAGCAGGCACGTCTGTAACGAT
>JBHOHG010000059.1:0-1343 GCA_043422575.1 bacterium sp. HQB-39
TCGCCGTCTTTGTCGGTCGCCGTTAACGAGCCAGACACTGGCGTGTCTTCTTCAGTGGTCACACTGATGCTGTCGCCTGCTGGGTTGGTGTTCGTCGGGTCTGTTGGATCTTTGATTTCTGGACCGTCGTTCACTGGCGTCACACCGACGTTCACGGTCAGCGTATCCGTACCACCTTTGCCGTCAGAAACCACTACGGTGAAGCTGTCGCTGCCGTTGTAGTCTGCGTTTGGTGTGTATTCCCAGTTGCCGTCTTTATCTACGGTGACCGTACCATTTTGTGGATCGGTTCCCTTAGTGAACTCCAGCGTGTCGCCGTCTTTGTCGGTCGCCGTTAACGAGCCAGACACTGGCGTGTCTTCTTCAGTGGTCACACTGATGCTGTCGCCTGCTGGGTTGGTGTTCGTCGGGTCTGTTGGATCTTTGATTTCTGGACCGTCGTTCACTGGCGTCACACCGACGTTTACGGTCAGCGTATCGGTACCGCCGTTACCGTCAGAAACCACGACGGTGAAGCTGTCGCTGCCGTTGTAGTCCGCGTTTGGTGTGTATTCCCAGTTGCCATCTTTATCAACCGTAACCGTACCATTTTGTGGATCGGTTCCCTTAGTGAACTCCAGCGTGTCGCCGTCTTTGTCGGTCGCCGTTAACGAGCCAGACACTGGCGTGTCTTCTTCAGTGGTCACACTGATGCTGTCGCCTGCTGGGTTGGTGTTCGTCGGGTCTGTTGGATCTTTGATTTCTGGACCGTCGTTCACTGGCGTCACACCGACGTTCACGGTCAGCGTATCCGTACCACCTTTGCCGTCAGAAACCACTACGGTGAAGCTGTCGCTGCCGTTGTAGTCTGCGTTTGGTGTGTATTCCCAGTTGCCGTCTTTATCAACCGTAACCGTACCGTTTGATGGGCCTGTGCCTTGAGTGAACTCCAGCGTGTCGCCGTCTTTGTCGGTCGCCGTTAACGAGCCAGACACTGGCGTGTCTTCTTCAGTGGTCACACTGATGCTGTCGCCTGCTGGGTTGGTGTTCGTCGGGTCTGTTGGATCTTTGATTTCTGGACCGTCGTTCACTGGCGTCACACCGACGTTCACGGTCAGCGTATCCGTACCACCTTTGCCGTCAGAAACCACTACGGTGAAGCTGTCGCTGCCGTTGTAGTCTGCGTTTGGTGTGTATTCCCAGTTGCCGTCTTTATCAACCGTAACCGTACCGTTCTTAGGATCGGTTCCCTTAGTGAACTCCAGCGTATCGCCGTCTTTGTCGGTGGCTTTCAGCTCACCTGATACTGGCGTGTCTTCTTCAGTGGTCACACTGATGCTGTCGCCCGCTGGGTTGGTGTTGGT
>JBHOHG010000005.1:0-225569 GCA_043422575.1 bacterium sp. HQB-39
GTTCGAAGAGCATTGGCTGCTCACGCAGCCAACAGGATGTTATTGCCTATTGACAGGCAGAAGGCTCATATGTGTTATGTGTTTTGGGACTTGAACCAAGACTTTAAATTTGGATTTACTCTTTGCCAGAAAACCCCGTGATAACTTGGTTTACGCAGCTCCAGCACAATTAGCAATATCGTTACAAATACTTGAACAGCAAATATGTACAAAATACTCATGGTGTAGAATTTTTGACTCAACCCAACGAGAGTAACAAATACAGCAGCCCATATTAGCTCTGGCGCACGCGAAAAGCGGAATACGTTGCAAAACAAGAAGAAATGACCAATTACAAACACAACCACGAGACTTGCATCAATTGCAATACGATACAACCCGCAAGAAACCAAAACCCCTAATATAAGAATAAGAACATCTGGTTTAGACAACCTAAAACCAGGCTTAAACTCTTTCATATACAAAACTCTCGATATCTAGAAACACATAACGCGCAGTTAAGGTGTGAGAGACGCAGATCCACCCTAACCTAAAATAAACTCTGATAAATCCGTGCCTATTTGGGCACTAAAACCCCAATGCGTTTCGAATCGCCTTGAACGTCTTGTTATTCCGCAACTAAAGTCGGCTATGTTTACGCCTAATCTTTGGCATGCAGGCAAAAATCGAAGCCGAAGTATTTGGCAGCTCACTACCTTAAATCGCTTTAGCGTCACTCTTTAATTGCTGCGCCATATTAAGGTGCGCTTAAAGCGCTTTAAGGCTAGCATGGAAATGACCAATATTCGCCCTTTTCGCCGCTTTTCCACCCTATTACCCCGCCACTTTCACTCTTAGGCTACAACCACGTACATACAGCCTGAGAGATCCGTTGCGGAAATAACGCTTGATCTACGGAATAAATCCGTATAATTCCCTAAAAGTTAATCCGCATAATCTTCCTTCCCCTCTGTGACGAAACTAACATTTCAAATAAAAAAACAGAGAGTTGCGAGTTTGAACGTGGAGTCAACAACGCACATATACGGAATTTTCACCAGATATTACTGAAATACTCATGCATTGTCATACCTGTCATAATAAACAGGTATTTAAAAAGCGTCACACTGAGTCAAAAAATCTCCACACAAGGTAAAAATTCAGGACGAATTTTTAGGTTTCAAGGCGTCGGGAACGCCTAAAACCGACCGAACCACATCAAAGAACCAAAACGCCTTTCTGGTGACTCTTTGGCAAGACAAAGAGTTACTGGCCCGCTGGTATCTAGCCAATGAGTTCGAACACACTCAAGCGGGACATAATAAAGATCCCAACCATTACTATTCATTGTGAAATGTATGAGGGAATCAACGAACCTAGTATCAAACAAGGGAAAATTCAGGACGAATTTTTAGGTTTCAAGGCGTCGGGAACGCCTAAAACCGACCGAACCACACCAAAGAAACCAAAGCGCCTTTCTGGTGACTCTTTTCTGTCTTACAGTCAAACACAAAGAGTTACTGGCCCGCTGCCATCAAAGCCAATTTGATCGACTTACTAAAGCGGGACAAACTAATACATCAAACCAATAACTAACTCTTATGACAACTCGGCACGCCAAAGAGTCACTGACCCGCCAGCATCAAAGCCAAATAGATCGAATTACTAAAGCGGGACAAACTAATACATCAAACCAATAACTAACTCTTATGACAACTCGGCACGCCAAAGAGTCACTGACCCGCCAGCATCAAAGCCAAATAGATCGAATTACTCAAGCGGGACAAAACCATGTACAAAATGGTAACGCCTAAAAACCGATCGAGTCACGAAATCGCAACAAATCGAAGCGATCTGGTGGATACAGAAAATAGAAGGCAGTTCGAATAAACGAGAAATCAGAAAAAGTAACTAGAAGGTAAAGCTGGATTGTATAACTTGATGAAACACCGAGGGAAATTGGAGCGTACTGCGGGAATCGAACCCGCATCATCAGCTTGGAAGGCTGAGGTAATAGCCATTATACGAAGTACGCTTTGTCGTCTGGACGAGATCTAATATGCCACATCTATCTGAAAAGAAAACCCTTTTTTTGCTCATTTGCTCACTTTACCGCCACAAAGACGGTCAACCGCTCACAAAATCAGCAACTATGGCAATTCTTTTAAAATACAGGCTTGGTTTTTCCCATTATCCTTTGCTTTATAAAGCATTTTATCAGCGCCTTTAAGGCGGATTTCACCAAAATGGTGTGGGTAATAGACACAACCTAAGCTAATGGTGACTCGTTTCTTCATCGATTGATAATGTGATACCGCAATAGATGAACACAACGTATTGGCTAACCATTCAATTTGCTCGTAAGGCTCATCAAAAATGACCACGGCAAACTCTTCTCCACCGACACGAGCAAATAACGCATCGGGCGGTAACTCATTTTGTAATGCATTCGCGGTCTGCTTAATGACCTGGTCACCCACACCATGCCCAAAGGTATCATTCACCCGCTTGAAATCATCAATGTCGCAAATCATCACCGCCACGCTTCGGCCATCAGGATCCATCTCTTTAATTCGAGTCATGAAGTAGCGTCGATTATGCACATCGGTCAAAAAATCCACTTCTGCCAGACGAGTTAAGTTTTGGTTCGCCTGCTCTAGTTCGAGCGTACGCTGCTTCACCGTCCGTTTCAGCAGTAGGATATAGAAGAGTGAAATGGCCACGACCGAGCCAAGCAATATCGGCGCAAGGTGCTTGGGGTAAACCGTTTCGATGTGACTCCATCGCTGCAATATCAACTCTCGATCTTGCTCAATCACCAGATCCATCCCAGCTTGGATAATGGCTTTAAGTTCGTCATTGCCTCGCGCCACCGCAGGTCTTAAATCTGCCGAGAAGAGATGCAGCGCAGGAATATAGGTGACAGGGGCAGAAGCCGTATGAATATGAAAGCTCGCCACGAATAAGTCTGCCACAAATGCGTCCAGATCATCGCGGAACGCTGCCGCCATCATCTCTTCATTACTGGCATAAGATACCAAGGGCAGCATAGGAAAGTGTTCTTTTACAAAATGTTCTTCATAACCCTCCGCCACGACGCCAACACCTCGATTACCATCCCCCGTGAGAAAGAAGTTAAGATCGGTACTGGCGATGCGTTGGTTCATATAAAGCTGTGTGTTTATCTTTAGAATGGCGGGATTAAAATCAAGAAACTCACTTCTCGGCTGCGACCAGACCAGCCCTGCATGCACATCAGCACGACCATCTCGCATCGCCTGCAATGAGTCGCCCCAGTTCAGCAACAGAAACTTAACTTCAATCCCCGTTCTAGCTTCAAACTGCTTCCATAAATCAATCAAAATCCCACTGGGTTCGCCTGTCGCCGACAAATAGGAAAAGGGGCGCCATGCTTTTGAATTGGTCACCACAATCGACTTAACGTTCGCGAAGGAAGGCTCCTCTAAAGCAGCATCATTAAGTGTATCCCCCTCATTAGCCGCAAGAGGAAAAGAAGTCAGCACGCCAAGACAAATACCCCAAACCGTTACGGTACACACTCGAGCAAAATAGAGAAATGGAAGTAATGCATTTTGCTTCATGGCAGAGCCTTAAGTTTGGAGACATCTTTATAGTGTTGACGACATTATGACAAATGCAATATCCCTAACGATTCTGTGCATATTCGAGACACATTCAACCGCTTTTCTGTGACCGCAGTCTTCGCGCGGTAACAAATTGCAGTTTTGGTCAGTTTTCGCTTCCCCTTGATTGCTTAAATGATTGCGTACCGGTGCTGCGCTCCCTTCATAAAGCGCACACCTTTTCATTTATCGGGAGAAGAGCATGAAGCGAAATCACGCCATCGATACTTTTCGTGGCTTACTGCTGGTCATTATGACCATTAACCACCTTGCATGGATTAGCGGTGGCTACTCAATTGTGCAATACGTTACGCTCCAGCCTCTGGGGCAGATTGGCGCTGCGGAAGGATTTATTTTTGTTTCGGGCTTAATGGTTGGGCTGATCTATTCCGTCAAACCGATGGACATCATTACCAACAAACTGCTTCATAGAGCCAAAGAAATTTACCTCTACCATCTTGGATTCATGCTAGTGGTCATTGCGATTGCCCTCTTCTATTTGGCAGTCCTGCCAGCGAGCCAATCGATCTTCAATGCCAACCTAGGGTTCATCCTTTCTGATCCATTGGTCGCCGTGCCGCTCTCACTGACATTGGTACACAAACCCGGCTATTTTGACATTTTGCCAATGTACATTGCCTTCTTGTGTGTATCCCCCATCATTATCCAACTCCTTCAAAAAGGGCTGTGGATGGTGGTCATGGCCGTCAGCGTCGGACTCTGGCTCGCCAGTGATTATGTCGTACTCTCCGAGATGACATCAGACACTGCAATTAATACCGGCTACTTTAGCTGGTTAGCATGGCAAATGCCGTTCTTTATCGGCACCACACTGGGCTTTTTCCATCGTCAGCACCAAGTGGCTTGGTTTAAACACCGCTGGTTAACCGCGCTGATCGCTACCATTGCGACCCTTCTGTTTGCCGCGCATCACAATGCCTTTGCGGCATGGGGAATCACTCAGTTCGAAATATACCAGCTGGCCAACAAGCCAACATTAGGCTGGCTGCGAATCACCTATATGCTGCTTTGGGTCTACTTGTTTGGCTTCTTATTTAGTCACTTCCCGAAAGCGTTCACTTTCAAGCCACTGGCCAACATAGGGGCGAACTCTCTGAAAATATTCAGTTTCCACTATGTGATCTGCTTTGCTTTAGCCCCCCTTGCCGCGACTCAAGCCGTTCATGGGTTAGTGCCAACCTATTTCATTGTTCTCGGCGTCGCTGCTCTGTTCTTGCCGATGACGTTTAGAAAAATTCAAAGCACCTTTTTACTAAGGACGACCAAATAATGACGAAGGAATTCAACATGAGATATTCACTAGTGATGATCGCAGCGTTAACGCTGGCTGGCTGTAACCAAAAAGAAGCGCCACCACCAGCGGATCCGAATGTAAAACACACGGTGACGATCCAAGTTTCCGATTTGAAAGACACAGCAGCGACGATCTATGTATCGCTGTATCAGGAAGGCGAGACCAATGAAGTGATTAAAACCGTCTCTTTGGATCAAGCAAAAAATGGGGTTGTGTTTGAAAACATACCCGGTGGCGATTACGCAGCCTTTATTTTCCAAGACGTTGATGGCAACAAAGAGCTGACTATGAATGGTTTTATGCCAACCGAACCTATCGGCTACTCCAATAACCCGCAGCTTCAGGGGCCTCCACAGTTCAGGGACATCGGTTTTAGAGTAGCGGCAAACACCACGCAAACCGTCACGATGCTGAGTTTTTAAGTGGCTGCAACTTAATTGGCTACACATTGAGTGCGGATACCCGTATAGCTTGATTCCGATAAACAGCTTGAAGCCAATAAACAGCTTGTAGCCTGTACATGACATCATGTAACTCACGACGCCGCTTCACAGGCGATGGAAATTAACAAGTTAAGCGTCCTAAACTTCGCAGTATAAAAATATGCGCCATTGATATTCCAAAGCCCCCTATTTTGGATATCGGTGGCGCATTCTTTTTGATGCGCACCTACCGCTTTAAGGCAGGCAACCTTAAGGTGATCCGCCATGCATGTTCTGAATCGCGAGATAAGGCCACCAGCCAATGAAAACCAGCCGTTAAACGAAAAGGGAACTCGCCGACATCACTCAGGTAGAGGTAATCAAGTGCATCACTGATCTCTTCAATACTGCCATACAGTTCGCACTCAATATAACTCGCTTCAGATACTTGAAAGTGACTGTCTTTAGATAGGAAAGGCAGTGGCAAACTCTTCTCCCAATGCTCGGTGACATCTTCTTCAGCTAATTCGGATTTATTGGTGAAGGGTAGCGGCTGCCACACATGCACTTCGTAGTCGTGCTCCGGTCTCACACTGTCTCCCTGTGCGCCAAACAAAATCGCCCCACCTCTCTGCGTGATATGTGTAAATTCTTGGTACAACGACGACAAAATGTAGCGAAAGCGTTGACCACGCTGCGCTAAGTGTGTCGGGACCTGACAGGTGAGACGCAGCCCTGACTGAGGTTTTGTGCGGATCAACGTGGAACTGAGTGACACAATCGCGGATGGCAAGGTGTGGCCACGCTCTCGAAGCTCCACAAAACATTCCAATGTGCCATTTTCAAGCAGTTGCCACACTATGGGTAATCGAGCGATCACCAGATTATGTTCTAAGGTAAAAACGCTGTAGAGATAGACAAAAAAAGCCCGTACATAATCCACAGCAGGCAATACAAAACGCCACACAGAACGGGCAGGCAGCACCACTTGGGAAAACGTCGCTTCGGTCGGTTCCAATTCACCATCGCATGCTGCCACCATTTGGAAATGACCATTACTGGTGGAACACATATTACGGTATTCAAGGGTATAAAATGATCTCGGGCGATCACGCCAATGGGCTGTCGCTTCAGCAAATTCTTGCCACATTCCTTCAAGGTGGGGGTAAAATTCACTCTCTCCAAGCTGAATCGAAGGAAAGCTGTGCACGATTCCGTGTAACACTAACTCAGGCATTTCCTGTCGAGTCGGCGGTGAACTTGTAAAATGCTGAAAGAGTTGCAGGTACTTGATATCAATGCAGCCACTACTGAGATGACGCGCCATTTCAGAGCGATCACGTAAATTCTTTGGAGATAAACCAAAACGCCGTTTAAAAGCACGGCAAAATGCCTCTTGCGATTCAAAGCCAAAGTCGAGCGCAATATCTAATATTCGCCTGTCGCTTGTCGCGATCGCTTCGGCCGCTAATCCCATCGCAACATGACTGGTATATTGCGAAATGGTCAGCCCTGTTTTGGCCTTAAATTCGTGCTGCAAATGCGATTTACTGACATTAAGTTCTTGGCATAACTCTGCTGCCGTCAGTTTATTAGGCGCACGCTCATGAATGAGCTCACAAATACGTTGTGGAAAGATCAATTGACTCATAAAAGACAACAAACCAAAGTATTTAAATAATTGAGGGACTCCATCATGGCTAAGTTTGTAATAAGAGTGAAACTTTAGGTTGATATTCGTCGGCAGACTCCACAGTTTATTAGCCAGTTTTTAGAATGGGTTTCATTGAACTCAAGACGTAACTTTATTTAAAAAGGCGTCATTTAATTATCCAAACCGAGACCATAAGCGATTATCTATAAACCTATAGTGAACGACCATTAATAACAACGATATCACTAACAGAGCTCACAATTGAGACTGACACCCCACACCAACGGCGTTAACATGAAGCATTTAGTTAATCCCATACCATAAAACCTTCTAAAACTCGTGGATTTAGCTTTGTTAAGCACTCAATTTCACCCACTTAGAGCAAAGACTTCACTCAAATCGCTAAAACTTACAATTTATGATCTCTGAACGCTTTTTAAGCTCGCCATTATTGCAACGCTCTGGTAACGTTAGCGCACTTTTATTTACCCACTTTTCGTTATGCCTTCGCAGTTCAAAATCAATAAAATCGTTGAGATTGGTGACACCCTCCACCGAAGTGGGTGTGCTCCGTATAAAGTAGAAAAGTACGCGCAGTTTTACGCTAAGAAACATGACGTTGATGTGATGGTTCAAGCCACCCCAACGGCGATCAACTATCAATTTCCGAGTGACAATAACACGGTTGTGATGAAGCGCCTGCAACCTGCTTCGATTAACTTAAGCTTATTAGCGAATACGATAAATCGCATCAATACGCCGAGCGATCAACCGATCCCTGAGCCAAAGAACTATTCGTCGTTTGCCGTCGCCTTTGCCAACATGGGCATTCCACCAGCCTATTTGATGCTGGTAGGCAGTACGTTAGAAGCGATTGGTTTTGCCGCCGTACTGGGTCTTATGGTTTGGTTGTTTCAACAGATCCTGACGCATCGCCGCGCCATCGCCGTGGAGTTTATCTCTGCGCTCTTTACTGGTGTCGCCGTGGCTTATCTTGCCAGCACTGGTTTAGAAATCCCGGTATGGGCACTGTGTATCGCTGCCGTTATCCTATTTGTCCCCGGGCTGTCGATTGCCAATGCCTTAGAGTGTCTTGCCTTTAATGACTTGGTCTCCGGCACTAGCTTGTTAGGTCAAAGTGCGCTCACGCTCATCAAGCTCTTTGTCGGAATCGTGATGGGGTTAAACATCGGCGAAGCTGTCTGGGGTCAAGCCGAATCGATTGAATACACCAATGAAGTCCCCGTTTGGATGCATATCGCCGGTCTGTTTTTGATTTCAGTCTCGATTAACATCATTTTTAATGCGAGATGGTTTGATATGTTGCTTGGCTTGCCTGTCGCCGTGCTTGGGATGTGGGGCCCTTTCTACTTAGGTTTTGAAAGTGGTTGGGTTGTCGGGACTTGGGTCACGACCGTCTTGATCACTTTATACGGAACTTGGATAGCGAAAAAGACCAAACTCACTGGCTCTATCTATATCGTGCAAGGCATCATCATTTTGGTTCCCGGCAGCCGTGTACTCATCAGTGCCAGCCAATCCGTATTTGAGCAGTCAATTTTACCGATCCCAAGCATTGGTCTGTCTGCACTGTTTATGTTCTCTGCGATTGTAGCAGGGCAAATCACCGCTTACTCTATTTACTCTCCTAAGATTGAACGCTAGATAAAACATCACCACCGCTAACGGTGGTGATTGAGAGATATAAAAAAGCCCTATGCAAACTCAACGACTTGGCTGGTTTTGCATAGGGCTCTTTGCCCTTGTGTTTGTTAAATCGTTTGAAACTCCCTTTTCCTTTCTTCGCTTTGACGACTTGTGTTCTAAATACCTTACTGGTCACAACTGCTTTTAAGGCGTTATCTTTGATGGTGCCTCGTCCCATCTCAACTGCTAGTGTTGCCTCATCGGTCGAATCATTCACCGATGGCAAGGGTGCAGCTTTGCGCTTCTTTGCCATATTTTTTCTCTTTCATCATTGATAAAAATGTATATTAAAACATTTTAGCCTTGCTATTATTCATTATTCTTCACTAGTTTTAAAGTCTATTTTCAACTCTTTGCCTTACTCTTGTAACATTGATAAATAAAACCTGCCAAAAGAATGACTGGTGGCAAACTTTTTGACTAAAGCCAATATCAGCAGTTGACTGAGAAAACCCGTAGCCTAGACTGAGTTGTGGCTAGAAAATTTGGATTCTTGTTGTTATACACATTTCGTTGGATCACTTGCGTGTCCCGACCTGTTGTTCTCAATCAAACATTCGTTTTTTAAGCTAGAAATGCCTATTAAGGCAAATAAAGTTATAGAAAATTATTTTAGGTGATAAATCATGTCTAACACGCTAACTGGCACAGTAAAATGGTTCAACGAAACTAAGGGCTTTGGCTTCATTCAACAGGAAAATGGTCCTGACGTATTTGCCCATTACTCTGCAATCACTGGCGACGGCTTCCGCACTCTAGCAGAAGGTCAACGCGTTGAGTTCAGCGCAACTCAAGGACAAAAAGGTCTACAGGCAGAGAACATTAAGGTACTATAAGTCCCTAATCTCTTTACATCTAGCCAGCCGATGTGCTGGCTATTTTTTTGTCTGAACAAAATATTGAACCTAAGCTATGGCACTGAAACCAACCATCTATAAATTCCGCATCGCACTGACTGACATGAATCGCGACTATTACGATTCTTTCAACCTGACCATTGCACAGCACCCATCTGAAAATCTACAGCGTATGTTTGCACGTATTTTGGCGTTTGCTTTGAATGCGAAACATGAGCTGGTGTTTACTAAAGGTCTATCAAACATTGAAGAGCCTGATTTATGGGAGAAGTCCCTGGATGATCAAATTCTTCATTGGGTTGAAGTCGGTGAGCCCGATCCTGAGCGCATCAAGAAAGCGTGCCGTCTTGCCAAGCAAGTGTCACTGTATAGCTTTAACACTAAAGGTCCGTCATGGTGGGAAAAAAACCAAGGCAAACTGAAGCAATACCCTGTGTCAGTCGCCAACTTCCCATTTGAAGCCATTGAAGAGCTTACCTCTCATGTAGAGCGTACCATGTCGCTATCTATCATGATCACCGGCCAATCCCTCTTTATTGATGGCGATAATGCATCGGTAGAAGTCCCGTTTGAGCAGTGGCATAGCCATGAGTAAGCCTGAGTCCACCTCCGAGCTGAATCCATTAGCCTCACTGTTGGTTGAGCTGGGGGCGGATACGCTCAAACAAACCCTCACAGAGAAACCACAATGGCTTGAGTTTTGTGACAGCCAAAATGGCATGTTCGTGACGGCTTGTGAAAACAAACCCGATAAAACACCAGCATCTTTACTTCTGGGTCTGATCACCAAGAACCACCTCGAAGCAACGGGCTACTTTCAGTCGCAACTTGAAGCAAGCAAGGCGGTTGAATCCGCCATATCCGACAACCTAGGTGACGAACACAAAGGAAAGTTCTCCAGTCATGCGACCGAGCAACTGATCTTTATGACGCACTTATGGCTGTTTATCCAAGGGCGTCTGGGCATGGATTTTAGCCTCGCGAATGATCACGCTGACGCGAGTGCGAACTTGCTGATTGAGGTCATTCACCAACAACGTGATGAACTTCGAGTGGCCTTTGTCGAAAGCTTCTATCAAGGTAAAGCCCTATATGACCAAGCCAACCCTAAGCAAAGCCTATGGCAGTGCCTGACTCATTGGCTGAAAAGAAAATGATTTCAGGTCGTAGCCACTTTTCGCTCATAGGCTTTACTGCTAGACTGGGCGCAAATTTAAGCACAGATAAGACGTAGTACAATGAAACTGATTCGATGGATCTTAGGCAAGATCATTCTTTTAGGTAATGCCCTATCAACACCAAGTGGCGTAAAACGCAGCGCTGAAGCGCAACGAGAAGTCGACGAAAAAGCCAAACAATATGCGTTATACCAATTCCACGCTTGCCCATTTTGCGTCAAAGTCCGTCGTGCAATGAAGCGTCAATCCGTAGAGATTGAATTACGTGATGCCAAAAGCGACCCGGCTCATCGTGAAGCGCTTGAAGCTGGCGGTGGCCGCGTCAAAGTCCCTTGTTTGCGTATCGAAAAAGACGGTCAAGTTGAGTGGATGTACGAGTCTTCTGACATCGTTACTTACCTTGAGAAAGAGTTCGCTTAATCTCACCTTTCAGACAAACTCAAAGCTCGAACTTAAGTTCGAGCTTTTTTATTGCGAAGGCTTACATTATCGGGTCACGATTAAAGTCAATTCGACTCGACGGTTGCACGCTTTGCCCGTATAGGATGCATTGTTACACGCCGGTGCCAGTTCGCCATAGCCACGGGTATAGATTCGTGAATGCGGCATGTTGGCTTTTTGTAGAATGCGTTTGACCTGCTCAGCTCTTTTTTGTGAGAGGGTATCATTGAAATTGGCAGAGCCAGAGCTGTCAGCATGCCCATCAATCACCAAATCGATATCAGGACGATAGGATAAATAATGGCCTAAATGACGAATCCAGCTTGCCGAACTTCCACGGACTTGAGCGGATCCTGTTTTGAACTGAATACTGTCCGTCAGTTGCAACATGATGTGGCTGCCAGGTAGCATTTGATACTGAATTTGACTGCGATTTAAAAAGTCTTCCAGAGATTCGACACGCTTCATTGTCGTCGCCGGCATCATTTTTCGTGGCGTGGTCGGTTCTTCCATTTGCTGCGGTGTGGCTTGTGGCTCGCCCACCACTTCTCCGCCCCAGGTTGGGTAAGCTAATTGCGCTTCATCTTTCGGGGCAACATCCAGCATGTTCGGCGCGCCGATCACACCAGAAACACTGGTACACCCCGTCAGCATCATCACCATGAGTGCAAATGCATATTTCATTGGTCACCAATTCGATTGTACTTCTCTCAATAACCATATTATCGACCATTTTGATGGATCTTTAGTGGTCAGCCCGATTTATTAGCAAAAATGTGTCATCAAATGTATCAAAAACCCTCATCTTGATAGGAATCCGTTTGCGCTCGATCGCCGAAACGCTAAAATTGCAGTCTCAACTTGTAAATCCTTACGCCATGTTGGTCGTAGCCGAGTTGAGCTACATTCATCTTTTATGTGAGCACTATTATGTTCAAAGCCGTTGCAAAAATGATCGCGGTTACCACTCTGGCAGTGGGACTCATCGCATGTGGTGATACCACACAACCCGTTGAAGGCACGCACTTCAAACGCTTAGAGAACTCGCTGCAAGATTACGACCTTGCCCCCGTGACCGAAGTTTTCTCTCTTACTTGCGGCCACTGTCGTACCATGGAAGCCAACATCCCTATGTTGGAAGACACGCTCGACCAGAAGATTGGCAAAGTACACGTGATGTTTAATCAAAGTGCGCAACTGAGTGCCATCCTTTACTATACTGCCGAGCTACAACTTAAAACCACGCCTGAACATGAAATGATGAACGAGCTATTTGCTGTCGTTCAAGCACCAGAGATGAGCCCAGAGCAGCGCCAAGCGGCCATTGTAGAGATCTACGAAAAACGCAACCTGATCAGCCCTTATCATTTAGATGAACCTCAACGTGAAGCGCTGTTTAAAATCTTGGAACGCGCTGAAATCATTTCCCGAGTTGGTCAGATCAATTCTGTCCCAGCTTTTATCGTCAAAGGAGAGTTTCAAATCCTTTCAGGCGGTCACAACAGTATCGAAGAAATTGCTGAGACAATTTCCTTTTTATTAAAACAGCCTTAATCGTGGAGTAGACACGTGTCAAAATTTGCATTTCCCATTGCCATTTTCCTTTTAGCGGCCTTCTTTATTTACCGCACTTGGACCAATCATAAAGCCGCTGAAGCGAACTTCGCCGAAGGCCAAGCCTTCTTGGTTGAAAACGCAAAACAAGAAGGGGTGATTCAAACCCAAAGTGGTCTTCAGTACAAAGTACTTGAGGAAGGGACAGGTACGGTAAAACCAACCGCCAACAGCCACGTAAAAGTGCATTACCACGGCACGCTGATTGACGGCACTGTGTTTGATAGCTCAGTGGATCGCGGTGAACCTATTTCTTTCCCATTGAATCGCGTGATTCAAGGCTGGCAGGAAGGTCTTCAGTACATGGTTGAAGGTCAAAAGATTCGTTTGTTCGTTCCAAGCCCAATGGGTTACGGAACCAAAGGAACGGGCCCAATCCCACCGTCAGCGACACTGATCTTTGATGTTGAATTGATTGCGATAGAAAAATAAGCAATGCGGGGCTCACTGTGAGCTCCTTTATGAAACTCGTTCTTAAGTAACTTGATCGAAAAAAGCCGCTTTGGTTCTTAAAGATGTTAAGAGCTCCCAAGCGGCTTTTTTTCTTTTATCTGTGCTCTTTCATTTACGGTCTTTCGAGTGGATAAAACACCAAGGTTTCCCCTTCCACCATGACACAATCCATTCCCGCAGCATGCGCCGCTTGACGCCCAAGCGCCGTATCTTCAAACACCACACATTGGCTTGGTTCAAGCGCGAGTTTTTCAGCCGCTAGAAGGAACATATCTGGATTAGGCTTATGGTTGACGACGTCGGTCGCAGTGGCAAGCGCATCGAATTTATCCAGCAAATTGGCGCGCTGTAGTAAAGCCGTCGCACTCTCCCTTTGGCTCCCCGTGCCAACAGCCAACTTCTTTCTGCCGTAGAACTGTTTTAACACTTGAACAGTACAAGGAATTTCATCAGCAGGGACGTCGAGGGTCGCGAAGGTTTGGATTTTATATGCCGAGACTTCCTGAGGATCCAAATTGAGACCATAGCGCTGATTAATTTCGGAGGTAATACGAAAACTAGGCATGCCGCCTAAAGTATGAAGCCACTCTGCCTCGAATGGAAAGCCAAACGCTTCGGCGGTCAAGCGCCATGCTGCTACATGCGCAGGCATGGTATCGAGTAAAGTGCCATCCATATCAAAGATCAGACCTTGATAGCTATCCAGTTGTTGTTGCATCGGTGTTCCTTTCATCTTTTACTGCCTCTGAGACAGCGAAACGACTACAATTGCGCTTCGATTATCCAAACCGCGAAGAGTATAACGCAATCACTATGCTTAAAATTTCTAATAAAGTCACACTCCAACCATGGGAAATTCAGCTGACCGCAATCCGAGCACAAGGCGCTGGTGGACAAAATGTCAATAAAGTCAGCTCTGCAATCCACCTTCGTTTTGATATCGCCAAATCGACTTTGCCGCAAAGTTATAAAGAAAAGTTACTGGCTCTTCCAGACAGCCGGATTACCAAAGAAGGCATCATTATCATTAAAGCCCAGCAGTATCGTACACAAGAGCTCAATCGAGATGACGCCATTGAAAGGCTTAAGTCACTGATTGTAAATGCGAACATTTCTCAGAAAAAACGCATTTCAACCAAACCTACTCGTTCATCACAACGCAAGCGTTTAGATAAGAAAAACCAACACGGAGCAAAAAAACAACTGAGAAAACGCGTAGATTTGTAATATTTACTATCTAAATCGTCATATCTGTTTACAATGGTTTTATTGACAAAACAAACAATAATTTCCTCCCTCGTTGTAAGGAAAAGACCTATGACCATTAAGCAGAAGCTGTATTGCCTTGGCCTCGTTGCCATTTTAGGTGTCATCACTTTGTTGACCACCAGCTCGCACTTTGCCACTAAGTCCCAAGAATTGGATGAAGCCAGTCACTTGGTGACCGATTTAGAAGTTCGATTACTCAATCTTCGTCGAAATGAAAAAGACTTTTTGCTACGAAGCAATAGTAAGTACTTAAATAAGTTTCAAACCAACGTTCAGTTATTTTTAGATATTGAAGCGGATTTGGCGAAGCAACTTAAACGTTATGACCTTCCTTCCAGTGAGCAGCTAAAGCGTGACTTGATTGCTTACCAGAAAGGCTTCGAAGCACTTGTGCAAGCTTATCAAGTTCATGGGTTGAACATTGAAGAGGGTCTCTGGGCTAAATACAATCAAGCCTTAGTAAAGACCAAACAAAACGCCGATAGTGATGAGCTATTGCGTCTTTTTGAGTTCAATACCAAAGTGAAACAAGGTGAGGTCGATTTAACCCTGCTTCGTGGCCTTGATGCTACTCAGCTAAGAAATCATGCTGATAATATAGTCGAACAGAAACAGCGCATCGGTCTTGCCTACAACCAAGGTCTGCTCGGTGAGACGCGTGGCCTTTCTCACGCTGTAGAAACGCAATTCAAAGATTTCTCGAAAGCACTTTCCGAAGCCAAAAAAGTGCAAGATGAGAAAAACAGCACCATCAAGCAAATTGTCACTATACTCATTGCTCTCCTGATCGCAGGGTTAATTGGTTATATTTCACGTTCCATAAACGTAAAAATCAATCAGCTTCTAAGCACCATTCGTGACATGTCGAATAACAATGACATCAGCATTCGCAGTGATCTGAAAGGCAATGATGAGCTCGCGGCCATTGGCCAGCACTTTAACCAACTGCTTGATAATATTTCAGGGTTAATTGTACAGTCTCAACATAAATCGTCAGTCTTATCTGATAGCACGGCGACCATGCGTGATGAACTGCAAAATGTAATTGCTCAGTTCGATCAACAAGCGCACCTGACGACTTCCATGACCAGTGCCGTGCATGAAATGGTCTCGACCATTCGTGAGATTTCGGATACCACCAATGTGGCGGTTGAAAGTGTGAGTAAAGCTGAAATGAATGCCAGCGCCGGTAAAGAAGTGGTCAACTCGACCGTTGATAGTATTGGACAACTTTCAAGCTCATTAGCAAACAGCCAAACGTCGATTGCCTCGCTGAATCAGCTGGTCGACAAAATTGGTGGAGCGGTCTCTATTATCCAAGAGATCGCCGATCAAACGAACTTGCTTGCCTTAAATGCGGCGATTGAAGCGGCTCGTGCTGGAGAACAAGGTCGCGGGTTTGCCGTCGTTGCGGATGAAGTTCGTGCACTGGCAAGTCGCACCCATCAATCAACCCAAGAAATCACACAGGTGGTTGACTCGATTCAGGGGCAAATGTCGGAGGTGATGAATGACATTAACGCCTGTAATGATGAAAGTATCCAAACCCTAGCGGCTTCAGAACAGCTCGGAAGTAGCTTGCAGCAGATCTTAACGGATATGAATGCGATTCACGAAAACTCAGACCGTGTCGCAGCGGCGATTGACCAACAAGGTTCGGTAATGAACCAAGTGTCTGACTCAATCAATGAGCTCAATACCATTGCAGGTCAAAATAATTCATCGGCTCAAGGTTGTTTGTCTGAAGTGCAGAGCGTTGCCCAGCAAGCCCAAGAGATGGATGAAGCAGTGGCTCAGTTCCGTACTTGATCATACCTTACTGATTGTTGTTAAAAGTCAGTCAACGCCCTTTTATCCTAATCGATAAAAGGGCGTTTTTATGTATGCCTAATCGTTGTTAACTTTAGGATTTGGATCAAAATGGTGACATTTTTGCACGACTGAGCAAATTATTAACAGAATGCAGCGCATCTCACTTCTTCTCCATCACTGTGATGCTGATTAGCCTTGGGCACTCGCTATACTTTGCGAATGAAAATGCGTTACTATTCACAAAATGTGTCAAAGGCTGTTGGGCGCCTATCAGGCATAGGCAATTGGAAGTCGCCTATTGAAGCGTCCATTGTAGTACGACACCTTATTCAAAGAGAGAATTTAGAGAGAATTCCATGATTAGCAAATGGGCGAAACGTTTCTACCAAATGGCAGAACTGGTCGGTTCTTGGAGTAAAGACCCTTCAACGCAGGTAGGCGCGGTGATCACAAAACAGAACCGCATCGTTTCTGTTGGCTTTAACGGCTACCCTCATGGTGTATCGGACAGTGCCGATACCGATGACCGCGAACTAAAATATTTAAAAACACTTCATGCAGAAGAAAATGCCATTCTATTTTCTAAGCGTGATCTCGATGGCTGTGAAATCTGGGTGACCCATTTTCCGTGCCCGAATTGCGCGGCGAAGATCATTCAAACAGGCATAGCCGTCGTGCACTGCCCAGAGCAAAGTGAAGATTTCTTATCACGCTGGGGCGAAAAAATTCAAGTTAGCCAAGATATGTTTAAGCAGGCTGGTGTCGAAGTAAACTGGCTGCCACTGAAAGACCTTGAATAGCGATATTGAGCCTATACCCAAGTGACTTCAAGATGCAGTATTCAGAGCATTGTCACTGGTTTCAATTCAAGGCAGAGATGAAGGAAATAGTCATTCTATTTTCAATGTCTCTAACGCAGAAGTGAAGCCAGTGACAGGCTCCCGAAGGGCGAGTCTGCTTGGCTCGCTAGCTGTGTTATCGCTTCTTGATTTAGAGCCACTAGATCTGCAAAGCAATGCCTTGCTATCAAACCAAGCAGTTCTCGCTGAACTTAGCATCTCGAGGTTACTTGGGTATAACGAGCTCAATCATTAGCATACACTTCTTGTGCAATACGAGACCAATCATCGACTTCACTGCGGTAATGTTTCCATTGCCGCTCTGTCATGGTTTGAGCAAATTGAGCAATGTAATCACTTGTTACCACCAAGTTGTGTTCAATCATAGTGTCTAATTTGCGCGAGTAATAGCGCTCTCTTTCAAACATAAGGCGCTGAAATTGTTTGTTGAAAAACTCGGGCTTATCTTGGCTATCGAGTAGTGCTTCGACCTCTCCATGCATGGTACTGCGATAAATTCGCCATTCGGCAGAGCTCACTTGCATGGCACCCACCCACTGCTTTAATAATGCTTTTTGCTCTCGATTGATATTGCCCACCCAGCGTTCAATACTCTCTTCAATGCGCTCAGCATAACTTTCTCGTGTCTCTTGTAGGGTGAGACCAAGGTATCGTTCATCATACTCTTCGTAAGTGTCGGCGAGGTTTTCTAGAAACTCTTGTTTTTGCTCAGCGTCTAAGCTCAGCGCTATTTCTAAAACGTCAGGGGCAATACGAGTGATAAATCGCTCTGTGTGTTGCTGTATCAATTCACGCTGTTGGTCGACAAATTTTGGGGTTACTTGGGCAGGCTGAATGTCTCTCACCATCGCAAGGTGTTGCTGATATGCAGGGATTTCATTTAATCGATGCCATTCAATGATACTATCTAATCGCCGTTCGAGAATAGACTCTTGCTCACCATCAAGGTTGACGTAGTCTTGTACATAATCCATCGCGACCCAATCTAAATTTTGATAGATCAATTTACTGCCGCACCCTACCAACGTAAACGTTAAGCCAATACTAACGGCAGCGACTAGCTTCACCGAGCGAACTTTTCTCATGTAACCCAATACCAGCTCAACCATTGATCCCTCTCGATGTAATTTACGCATCCAAACTTTAGCTCTGTGCTTTTTTTGATGATCCTTACTCATTTTATTGACCTATCGCTCAATATATCTGCTATATGTTAGACATAAGAAAAATCAGAACGGCAATCTCTTTCCTAGCTTGCCACTGAATATTGCCACTCTGTAGAGAAAACGCGTTTCGATAAAACTTGGCAATGATCAATTATTTAAGCCATTGATCTCAATGTTACTTTAAATGATCTTATCCATGACGCAAGACTCTACAGTACATCGTTAATTTTACGCTGATTTGTCATAAAGAGTGTATTTCAATCAAAATATATCATTCTGTAATTGGCATGTTGCTTGCATAAAGGCGTGAGGTTCACATGGTTTTTGGGGTACTTGTGTACCAACGAAGGGGGAAACATGGCCGCAGCGGAGCAGCTTGATACAAGTTGTGAGTATGAAATCCGCTACTTCGAACATGGCGAAATGCAAGTTATGTACGTGGTCGCGGAAAACAAAAAAACTGCCTATGAAATCTATCTTAATCGTGGAAAACACCGCTTAGATTTATATTCAATTAGGCCTGATGTATAGGCATCGACAAAAACGATAGCCATTCAAACATTTCGGATCACTTTCGAACCGTTGAGAGTCGATGCCGAATACAAGGTTATGTCAAATGAAACAAAGAGCCAGCAATGGCTGGCTCTTTGTTTTCAATAAGGTTACGTAACGAGTTCTTAAGGCACACCATGACCTTTAGAAGCGACCCATACGCGATACCACTGCTCTCTGGTCATCTCTAATGACAATGCCTTTACCGCAGCCTCAACACGTTCTATCTTGCCTGAACCAATAATGGGTAATGGTTGGGCAGGTAATCGTCGCACCCATGCGTACACCACTTGATCCAGACTGTCAGCACCCATTTCATCTTTCAATTGCTCAAGTTCTTTACGAACCCGCACTGCTTGTTCACTCTGTCCAGAGAAAAGCTCTCCACCAGCCAAACACGACCATGCCATAGGCCGAGTGCGCAGTCGTTGGAGCTGATCCAACGTACCATCATGCGCAACGTCAAAATTCATCGGATTGATTTCAACTTGGTTCGTTATAAGAGGCTTGTGTAGCCTTGACTGTAGAAGCTCAAATTGCGAGGGAGCAAAGTTAGATACCCCAAAATGCTTCACTTTCCCGACTTTTTGCAGTTCATTGAATGCTTCAGCGACTTCGTCAGCGTCCATCAAGCAATCAGGGCGATGGATCAATAATACGTCCAGGGTTTCAATCCCGAGTCGTGACAAAGAGTTGTTTACCGACTCATAGATATGGGCAGCACTGGTATCGTAATGATTGATTTTGCGATGAGGAAAGTCAGGCGTACACAACTTGATATCGCATTTGCTGACGATTTGAATTTGCTCTCGTACCGATGGATCCAGCGCTAATGCTTCGCCAAACCATTGCTCACATTGATAACCGCCGTAAATATCGGCGTGATCGACCGTCGTAATCCCGAGATCAATATGCTGCTTCAAAAAAGTGAGTCTCTGCTGAGGTGTCATTCCCCACTCGGTTGCTCTCCAGTAACCTTGGACTAATTCAGAGAAATCTGGCCCTTGCGGGGCTATTGTTATTTTTTCCACTTGGTTTGTCTCCATAATCCAACTGATACGCCCAAGTGACTGCAAGATGCCGTACTAAGAAGTGCAAGCCTGCTTTGCTCGCTGAAGCTAACATCTCGGTTTTACTTGGGTATAAAAAGACCATGCTAGAGATATTTAACCGTTTGCTCAACGGTTAGAAGGAGTCATTTCTAGCGGGAACGTGATCGTCATAACAATTTCATCATCAACCACTTTCAAAATCGCTCGATGGCGTTGAGGCAGTGAAAAACGCTGTGAATTGGGGACATATGTCAGTGATAATCCATTTTGATTCACTCGTCGAGGTGCATGATTGAGGAATAAAAACAGTGCTTTGTCTGCGGCTAAAATCTCTTCGCTCGTACTGTCACGAGTTAAGTGTGCAGAGAGTTCGAAGTGATCTTCTTGGTGTTCCGCCCGAATCAGTTGGTACTGATCCTTAAACAAGCCAAGTTGAATGGCCGAAAGCCGATGAGGGCTATAGGGAAAGAAAAGCTGAAGCCTGCCTTGAGCCAGTGACTTTTCGTGAGTGAGTTGTGCCCCATAGCCTGCACTTTGATAGTAGGGCACGTCATCCAAACACAACGATTGCTTCGAAGGTAACGACACTGAGTCAGACTCAACGACATCGCTCTCACATGGGTACACATTTGGTTGCTGTGCAAACTGCTTCCATGTTAGCCCCCCTTTATCGTTCGCCTCGGCATTCTTTTTGGCATTGGCACTCTCGTTGACATTGGAATCATACTGACGGCTGTCCATTTCCAACAACGCATCATGCAACCAAGGCGACGTCATCGCCCAAACCGGATGAGTACATAATGTCGCCATCAACCCGAAGAGGACACTCCTTCGCTCTATGAACTTTCTCAGCACAAGTCCCCCAAGTAAACGAAATTGAACACTTTGAAGAAAAGAAACGTAAGCCTTTTAGTACCTAATATCAATTGTTTAATTTGGATTTTGAGTGAACATTGATTTTGAAAAAGCAAAGACAGGATGACACAAGGAAGGCAAAGGCTAGCTTCAAATGCAGAAAAAAAGCGGGCATTCGTGCCCGCGAGATTTAACGTATAGTCAAAGCCTGAATTGCGTAATCCATTACGCTGAGAACCATTACGAAAAACAGAATGACATACGATATGTTGGATATCAAGTGATTTTTCATCGCTTTTTCTACCAAAAGCGAAAAACACCATCGTTTGCCATGATCACATTAGCATGATGAATGTTTCAGGGAGATGAAATGGGATTTCGAAATAAACGACGTTGAATAGGTGCCAGCATCATTAGGTGCGATATTATCAGAATGACAAAAACTGAAAGGCGCGCCATCAGCGCGCCCTCGTCCCGTTGCTCATATCGTGAGTTTGCGAGCCAGTGTCTTGAAGCACACTTAGCGTAACACGGGAACTTATGCTTAGCCTGAACTTTGCAGTCTCAGGTATCGGTATGAATCCATCCAAATTGTATGTAAAAACTACATTCCTCCT
Organism: bacterium sp. HQB-39; assembly: GCA_043422575.1. Classification (GTDB taxonomy): domain Bacteria; phylum Pseudomonadota; class Gammaproteobacteria; order Enterobacterales; family Vibrionaceae; genus Vibrio. The sequence goes on from JBHOHG010000005.1 coordinate 21,448, forward strand.
TAAGAGCAGTATGCTGCTTTACAATATCAAGTGTGGTACAAAATCAGCGAATTACAAGGAAATGTCCTAGATTTTGTTCTCTTTGATGTATTTCAACGATTTAAATATCTATCGACTCAATAACAAGTTCTGATATTGCGCTTTTGAGCACAAAATGTCGCAATTTTCTTCAGCAGGCAAACGTTAAACTTGGTACTATCACTGCTCATTTTTTCTGCGCGTTCTTTTCTAGATTGTCAGCCACTGTCTCGCGAGCGTATAGGTAGAAATTCAAGTTTAGAGTAGATACGTAAACGGAGTGATTTTGAACTGGAAGCGATTAGTCCAATTTCAAAGTGTACCGCCATCTCAGGCGGCCTTGGCATTGGGAATTATCGGATTAGGTCAAGCATGGGCATTGTACCTACCGAGTATTGGCGAGTTGATTCGTCCTTACCTTGCGGGCCTTGGTGCAATTCTCCTTTTTCCAGTTCTTGCTCGTTACGCCACCAGCTACCGTACGTTTATCGCCGATATTCGCCACCCGTTGAGCGGCAGTCTAATGGCACCAATGAGCATGGCTCTCTTAATTCTCTGTGATTATCTTGCCGTCGTTTCCCCTATGATCGCCTATCCGCTTTGGTTCATTGCGTTAATGCTGCATTTCACCATGATGATGATGTTTTTCAGCTTTCAGGTCATGCACTTCAAGATGTCCAACATTGTTCCAAGCTGGTTTCTTTATCCTGTCGGCTTGATCAGTTCTTCATTGGCGGGGTCGCAGTTTGGTTTAACCGTATTTTCTGAAACGTTAGCTTTGGTCTGTATTGGTATTTACTTTGTGATGCTGCCACTTGTCCTGTACCGCTTAGTCTTTTTTGGCTCACTGCCGAGAAGAGCAAGACCCACCCTTGCTATTATGGCAGCCCCAGTCAATTTATCCCTTGCTGCCTATTTGGTGAACTTCCCCACCCCTGACCCCATTTTGACAGGGGCTTTAGCCGGGATCGCGATTACAATGACACTGCTTATATACTTCTGCTATTTCCGCTTAATGCGTTTGAAATTCCAGCCTTCCATTGCCGCCGTCACCTTCCCTTCGGTAATCAGTGCCATTGCGATGCATCGTTTAACGACACTGTTTGCAGAAGAATACCCGCAATGGGCTTGGCTGCATGATTTTGGTTTCTTAGAGTTAAGTATTGCGACGATTCTGGTGATTTGGGTGTCAATTGGCTATATCAGAATGTACTGGCCTGAGATGTGGAGTAAACGTATTCAGAGTTTACGCAGTTAAGAGTTTACGCAGAGAAGAGTGATTATTGATGCTCCTCGGATATCAAACGAGTGAGGTCACTTTGTGTCAGTTGTCGGACTAATTTATCGATAGAGAGTGTCCCGTCTAAGTTAACAAGATTCACCTCCTCATGGGTTGGCTCTACGAGTGTATTGAGCTGACTCTGTAACATCATGGCACCTTTAAAGAAGTGCCCTTTCCTTGCTTCAAGGCGGCGAAGAAGCTCTTCTGGAGGGACTTTGAGAAAAAGGTAAACTGCATCACTAATCCCTTGGCTAAGATGATGGCGATACATAGGGGTTAATGCGGAGCATGCTACCACGAGACTGTCCGCTTCTAATAAACGTCGATTCAACACTTGCAGCCATGGCACTCTGTCTTGGTCATTCAAGGGGATGCCTGCCGCCATCTTGTCCCGATTCGATTGAGGGTGGTGGTCATCACCATCAACGAAGGGGATAGACAGTTTCTCAGCCAAAGCTTGCCCTAAAGAGGTTTTTCCACAACCAGACACCCCCATCACGATCACTTTCATTCTTCACCTTTATTGAGTCCGTAGCGCGCCAGCTGGGTACAAAAAAAAGGATGGCTTCTATTGCCATCCTCTTCGTATTCAATACAAGAACTGTCCCTTTTAAGTACAGCTCGATGTCAAACTCTAGCGTATGCTTAGCGAATTCCGTGTAGGAATTCATGTCTTGTGGCTGGGTTTGATTTAAACAAACCGCCCAGCGCAGTTGTCGTGGTTTCACTGGTCGCATCCATTACACCACGCGATTTCACACAGTAATGTGTTGCGTCAATCGTCACTGCCACGTCTTCCGACTCGAGTAAAGTTTGCAAAGCAACGAGGATCTGCTGTGTCATTCGCTCTTGCACTTGAGGGCGTTGACCAAAGAAGCGCACAATGCGATTAATCTTAGACAAACCAATGATCTTTCCTCGAGGGATGTAAGCGACCGCTGCACGGCCATCAATCGTCACTAGGTGGTGCTCACAAGTACTGGTTACTGTGATGTCTTTTACGCGAACCATTTCGCTCACGTTCATTTTGTTTTCAATAACCGTGATTTTTGGGAAATTCTGATAGTCCAGTCCTGAGAAGATCTCATCCACATACATTTTGGCAATGCGACGTGGCGTCTCTTCAAGACTGTCGTCTGTAAGATCCAGCTCAAGGAGCGTAAGGATTTCACGCATGTGATGCTGAATTTTCTCTTTCTTCTCTTCACGACTAAACTCGTTTGGAGCCATCGGAGTTTCCAAACCACGACTTTCAAGCGCATCTTTTACTAACTTCGCGGATTCGCTCAGACCTGACATTCGATTTCCCTCTTAATTACCTACCCAGCTAGGATGGCTGACAAGGATACGCTCAACCTCAAACGACTGCAAGACAGTTATGCAATCGGCTCTCAATCCCTTGCTGTAAAAGGGAATAGCCCTATAAAACACTCACCTATTTACCAGTAATTTAACGTCAAGCCATACCGCGCAGCGCATCCGCGATTCATCATCAAGATAGCCATACCAATTAATAGCAAATGCATAACATCCTAATCTGGGTCTAGCGAAACCATGACTATATATACCCAAGTGACTTCAAGATGAAGTATTCAGAGCCTTGTCACTGGTTTCAATTCAAGGCAGAGGTGAAGGAAATAGTCACTCTATTTTCAATGCCTCTAACACAGAAGTGAAGCCAGTGACAGGCTCCCGAAGGGCGAGTCTGCTTGGCTTGCTAGCTGCGTTATCGCTTTTTGATTTAGAGCCACTAGATCTTCAAAGCAATGCCTTGCCATCAAACCAAGCAGTTCTCGCTGAACCTACTATCTTGAGGTTACTTGGGTATAATACCACTAAGAAATTGTGGTAAAGTTCTTGCCACTATAACAAGACGAAGGAATTCTCCATGGGTTGTTGTGACGCTCCTGGTTTAATGCCAATTGAAGAAGCAATGGAATCAATGCTATCTCGCATTACTCCAATTAAAGCCACTTTGCAGCTTCCGCTTGCTGAAGCGGTCGGTTACGTGCTGTCGGAAGACGTACTTTCTCCTATTCATGTTCCCCCTTTCGATAACTCTGCAATGGATGGCTACGCGGTACGAATTGCCGATCTGCAAGCCAACTCTTTGCTCCCACTCGCAGGAAAGTCGTTTGCTGGCCTTCCTTTTGATGGCGAATGGCCTGTTGGCACCTGCATTCGTATTATGACTGGGGCAAAGATCCCTGATGAATGCGATGCCGTGATCATGCAGGAAAATACAGAAGTCACTGACGAAGGCATTCAATTTAATCAGACCGATGTGAAATCAGGAAACAACATTCGCCCTACGGGTGATGACATTCAAGCGGGTAGCTTAGTCTTACCACAAGGGACACGATTGACCCCGCGTGATATTCCAATGATTGCCTCACTTGGGATCAGTCACGTTACGGTTTACCGCAAACCAAAAGTCGCTTTCTTTTCTACGGGTGATGAGCTCAAATCACTGGGAGAGCCGCTTGAAGAAGGCCAGATTTACGATAGTAACCGCTATGGCATTAAGCCACTGATCGAAAACTTTGGCTGTGAAGCGATTGATTTAGGCATTATTCCTGACTGCCCTGAGACGTTAACAAAAACGTTTGAACAAGCACAAATGCTGGCCGATGTCGTGGTCACGTCGGGCGGGGTGAGCGTTGGTGAAGCCGATTACACCAAAGACATTCTTGAAGAATTAGGAGAGATTGGATTCTGGAAGCTGGCGATTAAGCCTGGTAAGCCTTTTGCGTTTGGTAAACTTAATACAGCGTGGTTCTGTGGTCTTCCTGGCAACCCAGTCTCTGCGATGCTCACCTTATATGTTTTAGTTCAGCCCATGCTGGCAAAACTTGGCGGACATTCTCAATGGCAACCTCAAGCCTCTATTCCTGCGGTCACAAAATCCAGCTTTAAAAAACGTCCTGGTCGAACCGATTATCAACGTGGTATCTACGCTATTGAGGACGGCCAATTCGTGGTCGAAACCACAGGGAACCAAAGCTCAGGCGCGTTTCGTTCTATGAGCTTGGCCAATTGCTTCGTTGTATTAGAACGCGAGCGAGGTCGCGTGGAAGCGGGTGAAACCGTACAGATCCAGCTGTTCAATTCATCGCTGTATTAAGGCGGTCTTGTGGAAATCCTTTCTGATCAAGAAATGCTGCGTTATAACCGTCAAATCATTCTCAAGGAGTTTGATTTTGATGGTCAAGAAGCACTAAAACAGAGTTCAGTGTTGATCCTCGGTGCGGGGGGCTTAGGCTGCAGCGCCAGTCAATTCCTCGCGACCGCTGGGGTTGGAAAGCTGACCTTGATCGACGACGATCAAGTTGAGCTTTCCAATCTACAACGGCAAGTTTTGCATAGTGATTCGGATATTGGCCGTGACAAAGTCGCATCCGCGAAAGAGAGCCTGTGCCAGCTCAACCCTCACATTGACGTTCAAACCATCAATCGTCGCTTGTCGGACGACGAGCTCTCTCAGTTGGTTCATCGCCATAGCATCGTAGTCGATGCTTGCGATAATGTAGAAACACGCAATCAACTTAATCGACTTTGCTTTGCGAACAAGACCCCTTTAATTTCAGGAGCAGCGATCCGCATGGAAGGTCAGGTCAGCGTTTTCCGCTACCAGGATCCCAATGAGCCATGCTATCAGTGCCTAAGTGCGTTGTTTGGACAAGGAACATTAACCTGCGTTGAAGCGGGAGTGATGGCGCCTTTGGTCGGTATCATCGGTGCCGTTCAAGCGATGGAAGCCATTAAAGTTCTCGCTAACTACGGTACGTCCCCATATGGAAAGATATTGATTTTAGATGCGCTCACCATGTCATGGCGGGAGATGAAGCTCCCAAAACAGCTCCAATGTCCAGTCTGTTCTGACACAAAATAGGATTTATCGAAGCCCGTCTCATTGCTGGGCTTTTTTTTTGTAATAGAGTAGTACCAGAGTAACCTTTTATTTTTTAGTCATATGGTATTGTCGTCAGTGTCTCCACATAGACTAAGAAATTCATAATCCTCGGTTTTGCGTCACTGATAAAAGCGTATCCAAATCGCTTGAATCAGAACGAACCAAAGCCATTTGTTTCGATAACAACGGAATTGTTAAACATAGACTTATCATGGATAAACGTGTCATTGGGCTTCTGACTTTTCTCTCCAGTCTGTTTGTAATTATTGTACTGGTCACTTTTTTACCTAACATCACGGCGAACAAACACATTCAAGTTCGTGTTATCAATAATACCTTTACGAACTCTCTTGATGGCAGCCAACGCTACTTAAGTGTTCTCAATGACGAAGGCAGCACTTTCCGAGTGAACACGAGTCCCAAAATCCACTGTCCTGAAGGATCGATTGCGACACTGGTTGAAGTCGAATCCCTTACGTCAGCAGAGAGTAGCTATAAGTTTTTAAACTGTAAAACGGATATGAAGAGCGAGAATCAATAATGAACAGCCCTATTCTTTCCATCGAAGAACTCAAAGACTTAATGTCTCAAGATGTTGATCTCCACATTCTAGACGCCAGCATTGCGTTTCAAATACCAGGAGAAATGGAAAAGATCACTGGGAAACATATACCTGGCGCTCGCCGCTTTGATTACGACACTGTGTTTTGTGACTCGACATCTTCACTTCCTCATATGATGCCACCTGAAGAAGACTTTAATCGAAAGGCACAATTGCTTGGTATCAATAACGACAGCGTCATCGTCTGTTACGATAATGCAGGAACATTTGCATCACCTCGAGCTTGGTGGATGTTTAAAGCTATGGGCCATAAGCAAGTGTTTGTATTAAACGGAGGTCTGCCAGCTTGGATCGCGGCGGCTGGAGAGACCACCTCAAGCTACAAGACCATTGAAAAATTAGGGGATTTCAATGGTGAACTTCATTCTGAATACTTTGTTGATTCCGACTCAGTTTTAAGACACACTAGCAGACAATCTGCTTATATATTGGACGCAAGATCACAACAACGCTTTGATGGAAAGGTTCCTGAACCTAGAAAAGGTATACGAAGTGGACATATTCCCACCTCTTTTTGCTTGCCTTACACTCAACTTTTGGAGCATGGTCACCTTAAATCACTGTCTGGTTTGAAAAAGGAATTCAACGCCTTAGGATGTGAATTGATAAATAAGCCAATAATTTTCAGCTGCGGTTCGGGCGTCACTGCCTGTATTCTTTTACTCGCCGCGCAACTTATCGGCTATTCGAGTCTAACGATATATGACGGTTCTTGGACAGAGTGGGGTGCAAGCTCTTTACCGATTGAATAAACCCAATCAAGAGTTTTAGGCTGCAAACTCATGCAAATGAGTTTATGGAGTGCAGCTAAGAGAAAGGATTTTAATGGCCAAACTTAGAAACAATATATGGACGCTTTATGGCATGCTGGTGATCATTTCCAGTGTGCTTTTTGGCGTTTTTGGTCATAACACATACCAATCAACCCTTAAAAAGTTCCAGGATAACCAGCTTATCCAAATCGAACTGTTTACCTCTTCTGTCGATTCTCTATTTAAAAGCCAAGAATCTTTGTTGGAAGTCATTGGTAACCAACTCGTCAAAGAGATCGACCTTTCCCAACGTGATTTTTCCGAAAGCGATATCTCTCGTGCGGCACCTATTCTTGATAAGTTGATGGCAATCCATCCTGCGATCGCAGGATTTGGCCTCACGACCATTGACGGTGAGTTTGTCGCAGTAACTTCTAATGTAGATAAACAAAAGCTACCGAACCTCTTACATCAAAGTGAAAGTCGTGACGGGTTCATGATGGCATTGCTTTCTGATCGTATGGTGTTAGGGCGCACCTATGATATGCCAGCTTTAGGCAGCTTGATCATCCCACTGCGCAAAGCGATTCGAGATGAAAATGGCGATGTTTTAGCGGTGATGACTGCTGGGCTAAAGTTAAATAGTACGTTAGTTTTTCGAAATAACGTCCATTCAGGTCCTCATAATATCATTAGCTTAGTGAACGACGATTTGCATCGCCTGTTTGTTTCCACCGATGATATTTCTCCCGATTTCGCTTACTATAAATACCCTGTCGACCAGTCCCTTTACCAAGAAGTAATCGATACTGTTGAAAGACAGCACCACCTCAACGAGTATGAGCTCAAAAGCCAAACTGGCGCGACCTCTATTTTGCTGGATTTTGTTGATGAACAATCTCTGTTGACTTTAAAATACCTGCAAGACTACCAAGTTTGGACATCGTCATTAACAGGCTTAAAGCACATTCATAGTGTGTTTATTAAGAGCATTTTGCAGTACTTACTGGTCTTTGCCGTCATTCAGTTAGCGTTCTTTTATCTCGTCCGCTCAGTCGCAAAGAATGAAGCCATAACTCGCGCTCGTTTGATGCATCAAGCCACACATGATTCTTTAACATCAATGCCAAATCGTGAATATCTCCGCGCTCACATCTCAACCTGGTTACGAGATGAGAACGAGCCCTTTGCGCTGTTTTTCATCGATATTGATAATTTCAAAAGCGTTAACGATACCCACGGGCACGATTTTGGCGATCAAGTACTCACTCAAATCTCCCATCGCTTGCGCTTATTTGACGATCACAAAAGGCTTCTCGTTCGCGAGTCCAGCGATGAGTTTATTCTGCTCGTAAAAGAAGATAACACGGTACAACTTCGTCAACTGGCTCAAAATATCATTGATCAGTTGTCGACGCCTTACATGGTCAACCAAATCCAATTCTTGCTTAGCTGTAGCATTGGTATTTCCGTTTTCCCAACACATGGTCGTGACTTAGATGATTTGATGCGAGCTGCAGATATCTCAATGTATCAAGCGAAGCTGGAGCGTAATGCGTTTAATCTCTTCTCCGAAGAGATGCAAGCAAATCACCTGCATCGTATGCGGGTCGAACAGCGTTTGCGCCATGCGATCAGCAATCAAGACTTGTTTATGGTTTATCAGCCTCAGCTGACAATGAATGGGGAGTTGCATGGTGTTGAAGCATTAATCCGCTGGAAAGATGAAGAGCTTGGCTTTGTCCCGCCGAATGAATTTATCCCAATTGCCGAAACCTCTGGCATGATGACCAAACTTGGTCAGTTTATTATTGAACGCAGTGTCGAAGATATTGCTCAGTTTTGTCGTCAAAGTGAAGTCGATTTACAATTGTCACTCAATGTATCAGTCAAGCAGTTCATGCAACCGAATTTTATTGAACATTTAATTGGGACGATTGAAAAGCATCACTTTAGACGTGACAAAGTCACGCTTGAGATCACCGAAAATCTATTTATTGAAGATTTAGATAAATTTAAGCCAATCTGTAATCAGCTGCATGATATGGGTTTGAAGATTTCATTGGATGACTTCGGGACCGGCTACTCCTCTTTAAGTATGCTAAAAGCGTTGCCGATTGACGAACTCAAAATCGACAAAAGCTTTATCGATAGCATCGAGAGTGACCTAAAGTCTTACAATATGGTGCAAAACATCATTGCCATCGGTAAAAACTTCGGCATGGCCGTTTTAGCGGAAGGGGTAGAAACAACCGCTCAAAAACAAAAGCTATCGTTATCACAAGTTGATTTGGTGCAAGGGTACTATTTCTCTAAACCGCTGTCGAAACAACACCTAGAATTGTATATCGAAGCGCTACGTCACACGCGTGCTCCTAGAAAGCCAATGCTAGCAACCACAGAAGCTTAATTCATCTACTCTATTCCTGAAGCTCTATTGTTTAGACTCTATGAGCTCCTTTCTAGGTGCTCAGTGCTCAGTGCTCAGTGCTCAGTAATTAAGATGACAAAAAGAAATACAGTTCAAACTAAAAATGCCAGCGGTTAAGCTGGCATTATTGAACCTCACGATTCGATGATCATTCTTTTCTATTCGTCGATCATCCTTTTCTACTCATCGTTCATAGTGTCATGCATCACTTCAATCAAAGTCCCGCTAGGGTCTCCAGACAGCTCCCAAGTGAAGATGCCACCTAGGTTGGCTGACTTCGCCCAATCCGCTTTCGCTTTGATTGAGCGCTCATCATCGAACGAGATGAAAACTTGTTTCTCTGCGTTCCATAGATACGGCGCTTGAGCTTGCTCATCGTATTTGTACTGGTAGCCCTGTTTTTCACCATAATTTTTGACGATGTCCCAGAACATGAAGTAGCCGTTTTCTCCCGTACCGAATTGTGCTCCTTTTTCAGACAATAGGTCACCTTTTGGTAACCCGCCTGTAAAGTCTTTGGTTCCTTGCCAACCTCGTCCATAAAAGGCTGCGCCGATCACCAATTTCTCACTCGGGATCCCTTGCTCGATCATTTGATTGATGAAAACATCCGCGCCCATCCCCCACCAGCTACGCTCAGTTGCATGCAAGTTGGTCGTGTGCCCCGTCTGCTGACCCCATCCGCCGAGGAAGTCATAGGTCATTGCAAACATGTTGGTGAGATAAGGCGACGCCGCTTTCCAATCAATTTGTGCCGCTTTTGCACCGACGCCCACTGCAGTAGACAATTCATACTCACGCTGGGTTTTCTTCTCCAGCGCATCAAGATCAGCACGCATAGTTTTCACTAGGAAGGTAAAGGCTTCACGCTCAGCGGCTTTTTGATCGTCACTTAATTTCGTGTCAGGGTTCCAAGGTGACGTTGTTAAACCACCGCCTCCCGGATACTCCCAGTCCAGATCGATACCGTCGAAGAAATCATATTGATGGATCAGCTCAACCGCTGTTTTGGAGAAGTGCTTCATGCCCGCTTCCGATTTGGCCATCGCATGAAAAGGTTCTGACATGGTCCAACCACCAAATGAAGGCAGGATTTTCAAATCGGGATGTGACTTCTTCAAATCCGCGAGTTGTGCAAAGTGACCTTTGTAAGGCACTTTGACAGCGACTTTACCGAAATCATGCTCAAGTGCCGCTTCAGTATCGACGACAATCGCAGTATAGGGTTCTTTGCCTTTACACTGCTCTTTGACGAGTTTTTGAATATTATCTGAGGCTCCCGTATGCGGGCCACACATACTCAAGAATGCATAAATGACATGAGTAAGCTTATCTGCTGGAATGTCATCTACAGTATATGGATTTTGCGTATTATTGTATTGCCAGTCCGCAAAGTACCCCGCCACGACCTTGTCTTGCCCTGCAAAAGCAGTCGCACTCAATGTGGACATTAAAGCCACTGATATCAACGTCTTCTTCATCATATCCTCCCGGTTGTTGTCATAAAACTAACCCTAGGGAATATTTTTGAATGGAAAACTAAATCGCAGTGCGACTGATTTATAAAACCTATTTCGCCCTTTGCATCTTTTTCAACAAAGGCGATCTCAGTCTGTATAGAGTTATCAATTTGACGCCGCTTGCATTTGCTCATCCAAGTTCAACACTGTCAGGGCATTACTCACGCTAGTCGCGATCACATCAATTGCGCCAGTGCGAAGCGCTCCTAATAAGGCTAATGGCTTACTGTTTTCCGCTGCAATGGCGATCACATCAGAAATCGGACGGTACTCCTCTAGACTTAATCCAATAACACGGTCATTCATTACCGTATTGGCGATCTCACCGTGAACATCGAAAAAGTCATACCCAGCAAAGTCACCTACCACGCCTTGCTGTAGCCTCGATTGAACCACTTCTTCAGGCGTAAACCAACCAAGATCAACCATGTAACTGTTTTCACTCATATCGCCGATACCGACCAATGCCACATCTGCTTTCCTTGCGAGATCGAGGGTTTGCTTAACGGTGCCGTTCTGCATAAAAGCCAGTTTTTGTTCTCGGTTCTCTGCATAGGCTGGCGCGTATAAAGTTTCTGAAGTACCGCCGTACTTTTTCGCCATCTGACGGCATATATGGTCAGCATTAAACATACCACCACGGGGGTGGATCCCACCGATAGCGCAGACAAACTTACAATCTCTAGGAGTGATCACCCCTACATGATGGGCGACGGCAGACACATTGCGTCCCTGCCCAATACTGACGACATTACCGTTTTTGAGCGTACTGGTTAAGTAGTTAGAGACAAGTCCCGCAACTTGAAGACGCTGCTGCTCTTCGCTCGGTTGGTCAAGTGCGACTAAGGCGCGTTTAACGCCAAATCGTTCAATTAAGCGCTGTTCGATTTTGGCACTAAACACGGGATGGTACTTCACCGTAATCTCCACAATCCCCTCATCTCTAGCTTGCTTGAGCATGCGCCCAACCTTTGCTCGTGATACAGAGAACTTTCGCGAGATTTCTTCCTGAGTGGCACCGTCTTGATAGTAGGCGACTGAAACTTCGGTTAAGAGATCGGTACTTTCCGCAGAAATGTCCGTAGATTTGCTCGCCATCTGGGCTCCTAATGAGTGACGTATATCTTTATTTTTAAATTAATCAGGATCTATCGGTTAGATAGGCTCAAAAACCTCCTATGCTAACCATATGAGAGGTTGAAAACTTTGCGTTACCGTAAGTTTAAGGTCGGAAAAACATAACATTTGCTCCCAACCATAACAAATGCTCATTGTCATTTTTGTTTTTCCAGTCACTGACATTATCACCCTCACCCGAACGCAAACGTTCACTTAGAGTAACCCTTCGACGAGCAGGGCAAAAACGTTGACAGATATCACTATAAATACCTTTCGGTAATTGACATTCCAACTAGATAAGATAAATATGGACACATCATTTACTCACGCACCGAGCAGATGCTCAAAGCAATTGTTCGAGAGTACAAATTTTTGAAGTGAGTTAACGTGGCAGCTTCGAAGAAAGCACTAAACTGTTAACTTGCTTGCAGCAAAAATGTATTAAGTGGCAGCCAACGATTACTGCCCTTTTGCCAAACCCAACAGGATGATCGATTATGAGCAACAAGTTAGAGCAACTTCGTAAACTAACGACTGTAGTAGCAGACACTGGTGAAATTGACGCAATCAAAAAGTACCAACCTGAAGATGCGACAACCAACCCATCTCTTATCCTAAAAGCGGCTCAAATCGAAGAGTACGCACCTCTAATCGACCAAGCGATCGACTACGCAAAATCTCAAAGCGCAGACAAAGCTCAGCAAGTTCAAGACGCATGTGACATGCTAGCAGTTAACATCGGTAAAGAGATCCTAACGACTATCCCAGGTCGTATCTCAACTGAAGTTGACGCTCGCCTTTCTTACGACACTGAAGGTTCTGTTGCTAAAGCGCGTCAACTAGTAAAAATGTACAACGATGCTGGCATCACTAACGACCGTATCCTAATTAAACTGGCTTCAACTTGGGAAGGTATCCGTGCTGCTGAAATCCTAGAGAAAGAAGGCATCAACTGTAACCTAACACTACTATTCTCTTTCGCTCAGGCTCGTGCTTGTGCTGAAGCTGGCGTATTCCTGATTTCACCATTCGTTGGTCGTATCATGGACTGGTACAAAGCGAAAGAAGGTCGTGACTTCGAAGCGCAAGAAGATCCAGGTGTACTTTCTGTTTCTAAGATCTACAACTACTACAAAGAATACGGCTACAACACAGTTGTAATGGGCGCAAGCTTCCGTAACATCGGTGAGATCCTAGAGCTAGCAGGTTGTGACCGTCTAACAATCGCTCCAGCATTGCTTGCTGAACTAGAAGCGGCAGAAGGCGACGTTGTAGAGAAGCTAGTAGATTCTAAAGGCAACAGCGAGCGTCCAGCAGCGATGACTCACGCTGAATTCCTGTGGGATCACAACCAAGACGCAATGGCTGTTGAGAAACTGGCTGAAGGCATCCGCAACTTCGCCGTTGACCAAGGCAAACTAGAAGCAATGATTGAAGCTAAGCTTTAATTTTATAACAAGATAAATAAGGGGAACGTTTGCGTTCCCCTCTTAATTTCCTTTCCTAGCATATTAATTTATTCGGTATTTATTATGGATCGTAAACATCTAGCTAATGCAATCCGTGCGCTAAGCATGGACGGTGTTCAACAAGCTAACTCTGGTCACCCAGGCGCGCCTATGGGTATGGCTGACATCGCTGAAGTACTTTGGCGTTCTCACCTAAACCACAACCCAACTAACCCTGAGTGGGCTGACCGCGACCGTTTCGTACTTTCAAACGGCCACGGCTCAATGCTGATTTACTCTCTATTGCACCTTGCAGGCTACGATCTTCCGATTGAAGAGCTGAAAAACTTCCGTCAACTGCACTCAAAGACACCTGGTCACCCAGAGTACGGTTACGCGCCTGGTATCGAGACCACGACAGGTCCTCTAGGCCAAGGTATTACTAACGCGGTAGGTATGGCGATGGCTGAAAAGTCACTTGCTGCTCAATTCAACAAAGAAGGCCACGACATCGTTGACCACTTCACTTATGTATTCATGGGTGATGGCTGTCTGATGGAAGGTATTTCTCACGAAGCGTGTTCTCTAGCTGGTACGCTTGGTCTAGGTAAGCTTATCGCATTCTGGGATGACAACGGCATCTCTATTGATGGTGAAGTTGAGGGTTGGTTCTCTGACGATACACCTAAGCGTTTTGAGTCTTACGGTTGGCACGTGATCCCAGCGGTTGACGGCCATGATTCAGAAGCAATCAATGCTGCAATCAACGCTGCAAAAGCGGATCCACGTCCAACGCTTATCTGTACTAAGACAGTGATTGGTTTCGGTTCTCCAAACAAGTCGGGTTCTCACGACTGTCACGGTGCACCTCTAGGTCACGATGAAATCGCAGCAACACGTAAAGAACTGGGTTGGGAGCACGGTCCTTTTGAAATTCCGCAGGAAGTCTACGCAGAATGGTCTGCGAAAGAAGCAGGCGCAGCTAAGGAAGCAGCGTGGGACGAGAAATTTGCAGCTTATGAAGCAGCATATCCAGAGCTTGCAGCTGAGTTCAAACGTCGAGTAAACGGCGAGCTACCAGCACAATGGGAAGAGAAAGCATCTCAAATCATTGCTGACCTTCAAGCAAACCCTGCGAACATTGCTTCACGTAAAGCATCACAAAATGCTCTAGAAGCATTTGGCGCAATCCTTCCTGAATTTATGGGCGGTTCTGCTGACCTAGCACCTTCTAACCTAACCATGTGGTCTGGTTCTAAGTCTTTGACTGCTGATGATGCTTCTGGCAACTACATCCACTACGGTGTACGTGAATTCGGTATGACGGCGATCATGAACGGTATCGCTCTGCACGGTGGTTTCGTACCATACGGCGCAACTTTCCTAATGTTCATGGAATACGCTCGTAACGCTATGCGTATGGCTGCTCTGATGAAAGTTCAGAACATCCAAGTTTACACGCACGACTCAATCGGCCTAGGTGAAGATGGTCCAACACACCAACCAGTTGAGCAAATCGCTTCTCTACGTCTAACGCCAAACATGAGCACATGGCGTCCATGTGACCAAGTTGAATCAGCGGTTGCTTGGAAACTGGCGATTGAGCGTAAAGACGCTCCGACGGCTTTGATCTTCTCTCGTCAAAACCTTGCACAGCAAGAGCGTAACGAAGAGCAAGTAGCGAATATCGCACGTGGTGGTTACATCCTGAAAGATTGTGAAGGCAAACCAGAGCTTATCCTTATCGCAACAGGTTCAGAAGTTGAACTAGCAGTAAACGCTGCAGCTGAACTGACTGCTGAAGGTAAGAAAGTACGTGTTGTATCTATGCCTGCAACTGACGCATTCGACAAGCAAGATGCAGAATACCGCGAGTCAGTACTTCCATCTGACGTGACAGCTCGTATCGCTGTAGAAGCTGGCATCGCTGACTTCTGGTACAAGTATGTTGGCTTCGAAGGTCGCATCATCGGTATGACGACATTCGGTGAATCTGCTCCAGCAGGCGAACTGTTCAAAATGTTCGGTTTCACAACTGAAAACGTGGTAAATACAGCGAAAGAGCTACTGGCTTAATCTTTGAAATCACAAACCCTATTCAAAGCCCCGCACTAGCGGGGCTTTTTTCGTATAGCAAAAACTCAATCATCAATGCATATCACGAGCACCGATTTGCTCACTCGTCAGCTTCGGTTGTAGTCAGTAGATCGCAGGCAATAAAAAACCGCGCTGTAATGCGCGGCTTGACTTGTACCTAAGTGCTTCCCTCTGGATCACTGGGCATAGAACCGTGATCAGATCACGGTACACACGCTCTAAATACGTTTTTCACTGAACTGATCTGCTAGCTTATAGAAATCCACCACTCGATTTTTCAACGTCGCACTGCTTTGCTCAACGGTACTCGAAGCCGCGAGGTTTTCTTCCGCCGCAGACGCAACTGAGTGAATGTGCATGTTGACATCACTGGACAACTTGAGCTGGTTGTCGGCAGAATTTGCCACTTCCGTTACCAGTTCTTGCATCGACACCATCATCGCTTCCACATCAGCGAGTTTTTCAGCACTCACATGAGCGCTAGAAGAACAAGTTTCAGTCTGCTCTTTATTGCGAATGATGTCATCTTGCCAAGAGCGGATCGTTGCCAACATGGTCTCAATACTGCCTTTGATCTGTTCTGTCGCGTTCGATGTACGCCCTGATAAAGCACGCACTTCATCGGCAACTACCGCAAACCCTCGACCTTGTTCACCTGCTCGCGCTGCTTCAATCGCCGCGTTCAATGCTAGCAAGTTGGTTTGATCTGCAATTCCGCTGATTTCATCCATCAGTGAATCAACGGTCTCAGCTTGTTCACTCAGCTTGAAGGTCATCTGAGTGGCTTCTTCCGCTTGAACTCGCAACGTATCTAAGTTTTGCTGTGTTTCATCTAGTGTGGATTTTGCTTCAACACAAGTTGCCATTGTACTATCGATCAGACCATGGGCATCTTGGCTGCGGCTTGAAACGTTGTTTGCCGCTTGCTCCATGGAATCGGCAGCGTCACGGACTTGATGAATATCGGCCGTTTGCTGTGTTAAAGCTTGCGCGACTTCTTCTGTTGTTGAGCTCAACTCATCCGCAAGTGTCTGCAAAGGCTTCGCTGAATCGGTCATTCGTCCCAATACTGTACGAATACGCGCAGAGGACATCTCTAGGTGGAAGTCGGCTACCGAAAATTGACTGTCACCGCAGTACACCAATCGACTCACACTATCAAATTTCGATTGCAGTTTGTTCAATTGAGCGGGTGTATCGATCAGCTCCTGACGGAAAAATAGACCAAGCGCCCCCGCAGGCAAAAGGCTTGCCGCTAGCGTAATGCCGTCGCTTAATTCTGTAAGGTGGGCAACCGCAGGCGCCGCTAATGAGGCAGCAAGCAGTGCGTACCGGACTGATGTTGGCATACTAAAGCTCAAGCGCGTTGCGCCGCGTTCCGCAGCAATTAACCCTTGATAAGCTTTGGTTGCCACCTCGACCCACTCACGTTTTGGACGCACGCGAACCGACTGATAACCGATCATGCTACCATTATCAAAAATAGGGGTGACGTAAGCATCAACCCAATAGAAACCGCCAGACTTAGTGCGATTTTTTACGATCCCTCGCCATGCTTTTCCTTGTTTCAAATTGGCCCACATATCGGCGAAGGCCGCCTTCGGCATATCACTATGACGAACGATATTGTGGTTTTGACCAAGAAGCTCGCTTTCACTAAACTCAGCGATACGACAAAACGCTTCATTACAATAGGTGATCACGCCTTTTAGATCCGTCGTTGAAACTAACTGCTCGCGATCATTAACTATGGTTTCCTGAGCTGAATCTGAAAAGTTATCTGGCATTAGAACTATCACTGTGGCACGTAAATGGAGGGCAATGTATACACAATTTCTCTAAATAATACAAAAATTGTAAACAAAAATTCTAACGAACCAACATTTTGTTCATTTTTTTACTTTAACATCAATTCATTGTGAGCCATTAAGTAAACAACGTACTGCTTGTTGAAATTTAGTCACATCTTTGACGACACAAACTTAAACCAATACTACCTAGATTAAGAGGCACGCCTGTTTGGCTCGGATATCCTTAATGATCGATTTTCAGTAACAAGTGAATGGCTAATTCGTTGAATTTCACATCACCAGTGACCCCATCAAAAGGTGTTGGCTTACTTTCGCCAAAGCTTTATTTATTGGGTTAATTCAAGTTTAGTTCGTTTAACATCAACCGCATAAACCCCGATCACAATAAGGACAAATGGTAGGACATAGAGGTTAAGTTTTTGCCAACCTAACGTCGCTTCCATCCAACCAGAAAGTAACGCCGTTACTGCAACGCAACTGAAGACAAAGAACTCATTAAACGCTTGAGCCTTTGCCTTGTTGCGTGGAGCATAAGATTGACTGAATAACCCCGTCGCTGCGATAAACATAAAGTTCCAACCAATCCCCAGTAAGATAAGTGCGGTGGTAAAATGCCAGATACTTTGGCCGTGAATGTTAATCGAAATACATGCAACGAAAAGCACGCCACCTGCTAGGATCATCGTTCTCGCTCCAAATCTTTCGATCAATCGCCCTGTAAAGAAAGCTGGAACAAACATTCCCAAAACATGCCATTCAATCACACCAGCCGCACGAGTGAAGTCAAAACCACACCCTAACATCGCCAATGGGGTCGCCGTCATAACGATATTCATCACTGCATAAGAAACCATGGCGGCGAACACTGCCGTCATAAAATTAGGCTGCTTGATGATCGTTAATAAGGTGTCACTTTGTTGAACATTGTCTTTGCCTTGAGATGACGGGAAGTTGATGGTTTGCAGTAACAGTAAAGCAATAGTATTTAATACGACTAGCGCTACAAAACCGCCAGCAAAAGCGCTCTCCCCTATCCATTGCTGCGAATGTACTGCCAAATTCGGCCCAAGCATTGCGGCTAAGACTCCGCCAGCCATAGAGATTGAAATGGCACGATGACGAGCATCCCCCTCGCATACTTCAATGGCCGCAAATCGATAAAGGGTGCCAAATCCAATACCAATACCGAGTAAAAACGTTGCAACGCAAAACAGATAGAAGTGAGATTGCATCAGACTTAAGACAGCAAGAGAAGCACCGATAATACCCGTTAGGTTACCGATGCTAAACCCCCGCTTGCGGCCAATTTTTCCCATGATCAAAGAGGCTGGGATGGTGGCCAGCATTAATCCAAGAAATTGTATGGCGACTGGGAGTGTGATCATACCTGACGATGGCGCTAAGTCGTTGCCAATCAACCCAACCACCGATATGAGTAAAATATTTCCCGTCATTAATAACGCTTGGCACAATGACAGTAGCCATACATTTCTATTCATGCTTTTTCCTCGCCGATGTCGCTTCTCACCGACAAAGGGAGACAATCACTTTAAGGTAAGATCATCAGGTCGGTGTTTATCCTGATTTATCAGAATTTTATTTTCAAACACCATACCTTATTTTGAGCAAAATGTAAGCAGACATCATTGAGCAACGTGTATCAATCAACAAGGGGCCTTCATCTCAGAGTGATTGACTGCTTCCCCTAAGAGTTTGCTAATTTCACGGCAGCATGAGCATGCAATCGCGCGGTATCATAAATAGGTAAGGCCGAATAAACCTCTTCCACCAATAGTCCAATCTCAGTACAACCAAGAATCACCGCCTCAGCGCCTCTTTCTTTGAGATCAGCAATTAAGGTATAAAAATCATCTTTAGACGTGGCTTTTATCTCACCATGCGTCAGCTCATTATAAATGATATCGTGCACCAATTTACGTTGTACCCCATTGGGTATGATGACTTCAATACCATGCTCTTCGGAAAGCTTATCCTTATAAAAAGACTCTTCCATCGTAAAGGCCGTCCCCAACAAAGCTACTTTGGACACTTGATCACGTTTAAGCGCGTCTACCGTGACATCTGCAATGTGCAGTAATGGGATCGTGACATACTGCTGTACTTGCGGGGCGACTTTATGCATCGTGTTTGTACAGATTAAAAAGAAGTCGGCTCCTGCTTGCTCGACTTGCTGAGCGGCTTCTCCGAGAAGGTCAGCCGTTTTATCCCAATCACCACTTCGCTGGCAAGACTCAATCTCGGCAAAATCTACACTCACCATGGCTATCTTTGCTGAATGATGGCCACCAAGCTGCTTTTTGGTCGCTTGATTGACTTCTTGATAATAGATTTGTGTCGATTCCCAGCTCATTCCGCCCAACAGTCCAATTGTCCTCATTACTCAACATCCCCTTTGCTTAAAATACAATTCTCTCAATGACCACATTCAACTTAGACTAAGTTAGCTATTTTTGATGTCCATAAGATTAAATTTGTCGATTAAGCACCTCGAAGTCACATTACGAACAATAAAAAAGCCAGCACTTGGCTGACTTTCATGAACTGGCTATTCGGCTACTTTTTGCGACTACTTTTTGCGACGAGCCGTAACAGCATCCGCAAGCTGGCGTAATACCGTCTCCGTATCTTCCCAGCCAATGCAGGCATCCGTGATGGATTGACCATAAACCGGTGCTTTACCATCAACCAAATCCTGACGGCCTTCTTGTAAGTGTGACTCAATCATCACCCCAAAAATAGCCTCTTCTCCACTCGCAATCTGTTCCGAGACATCATCGCTCACAAGCATCTGACGCTTAAACTGTTTCGAGCTGTTTGCATGGCTAAAATCAATCATTACCTTCTGTGGTAAACCAGCGGCAGACAGTTCGTCTTTAATTGCCGCCACATGCCTTGCACTATAATTTGGTTCTTTACCACCACGCAAAATAATGTGACAATCAGGATTTCCTGCAGTTTCTACAATCGCTGAGTGGCCATATTTAGTGACTGACAAGAAATGGTGAGAAGAACTGGCCGATCGAATTGCATCACTTGCGATTTTTATATTGCCGTCGGTGCCATTCTTAAAACCGACAGGGCAAGAAAGCCCAGACGCTAATTCGCGGTGAACTTGAGATTCTGTAGTACGAGCACCTATCGCTCCCCAACTGATCAAATCAGCCACATATTGTGGAGTAATCATATCAAGGAATTCACTCGCCGTTGGTAATCCCAAGTCCGTAAGATCAAGCAACAGTTTACGCCCCATGCGTAAGCCATCGTTCAATTTGAACGTATCATTCAAATAAGGGTCGTTAATCAGACCTTTCCAGCCCACCGTTGTACGCGGCTTTTCAAAATATACACGCATTACAATTTCTAAACGATCGCCTAATTCATCACGTAGTATCTTGAGTTTCTTTCCGTATTCAACGGCCGCTTCTGGATCATGGATAGAACAAGGGCCTATGATCACGAGTAAACGATCGTCTTTATCTTGAAGAATATTGTGAATGGCTTTTCTTGATTCAAATGTCGTTGTCGAAGCGACTTCGGTTGCTGGGAATTTTTCTAAAACCGCAACTGGGGGCAAAAGCTCTTTGACTTGGTTAATTCTTACATCATCAGTTTGAAACATCGCGTACATCTTCCTGTGGTCTTATCTGCTCATAGCTCCATGCACGCCCTAGAATAACTTTCTAAAGAATACGCCAGTAACGTTAACTCTGACTAAAAGGCATGGTTTAGACTTTCAAGAGCTAAGCGACGGGCACAGATTATGGGTGTCGTTTTATCGTCGTTATGCAGGTAACTTAACCAGTTAAAACGAAACTCGCAAGCACTAATTTACAAGAAAAGCAAATAAACCACCCAATTTACACTTTACACACCATGTAAACTTAAAATTACACCGTGACTTATCCATAAAATACTCAGATAAAACCTCTCATTTATGAGACTCGCTTCAAATTTGCATCTTTTTGTTCAATGATTTACAAAAAAGGCACTAGAATACTAGGTGTTTGGTTTCTTAAAATTTTCGCCTCGAAAAATATATCGAAAACAAATGACCGTCCGCGAGCGCGCTATTAACTTGCCCAAGTGGTTAGCGGCACGAAGTAATAACAGATAAAAAATTGTAAACAAAAAAGGATTATCTATGAAGAAATTAGCTATCAGCATTTCCGCTGTCCTAGCTAGCGGTGGCTTCTTAATGAGTAACGCGTTTGCTGCACCTTCTGAGCACTATGTCGGTGGTCGTATTGGTAACGTACAGATGGAAGATACTTGTTACTGGGTACGTCCATGTGAAGACGAAGATCTAGGTATCGGTGCTTTCTACGGTTACAACTTTACTGAGAACTGGGCGGGTGAGATTACACTGGATAATCTAGGCAAGCACACTTCAAACAACCAAGCATTCAAGTCAATCAATGACAATCTGATTGCTCTGTCTGTTGCGCCTCGTTTCAACCTACCTGTACTAGAAAACCTAGATGCATTCGCTAAGCTAGGTCTAGCACACGTAAAATACGACAGCGATAGCGACACTGTCCTAACGGGTTCTTTAGGTGGTGAGCTAGCGTTCACAGATAACCTAAGCGCTCGTCTTGAGTATCAACTACTCAACGATCTTTCTGATGAAGTTTTGAACGATGCTAAAGCACACTACGTCAGTGTAGGTCTAGCGTACGCTTTCGGTGGTGCTGAAAACGAACCTGCGGCTGAACCTGTAGAACAGCGTCCAGTTGAAGAAGTGAAACCTGAGCCTAAGCCAGAACCTAAGCCAGAGCCGAAACCTGAGCCTAAGCCAGAACCGAAACCTGAGAAACCTGAGTGGGTAACTAAGCTTCAGAACCAGAAATACGACCAAGAGCTATTTGCTGTAAACAGCACTAAGCTGTCTGCAGGCGGTAAAGAAACGCTTCAACCTCTACTTGAAGTTCTACTTGCATACCCAGCAGCAAAAGCAACGATCGTTGGTCACACTGATTCATCAGGTTCAGCGAAAATCAACCAGACTATCTCTGAGAAACGTGCTCAGTCTGTCGCTAACTTCCTAACAGAAAATGGCGTAAACCCAGACCAGTTAACAGTACGTGGTGAAGGTGAATCTAACCCAATCGCTTCAAACGCAACAGCGGAAGGCCGTAAGCAAAACCGCCGTGTTGAAGTAACGATTCCAAGCTTCGAATACCAAGAGAAAACTGACAAGTAATTGATTACTCATTCAGTTTTATTGTAGAAAAGGGAACCTAGGGTTCCCTTTTTTATTTTGCTCAGTCTAATGAATAAAGCTCTCGTTCCACTAGCGTCGTCCAGAACTCAACACCTAGCATCGCAATATTATCGTTGAAGTCATAAAGGGGGTTATGTAAAGCTGTACCACCACATTCTCCAATACCATTTCCAACCAAGATATAGCAGCCTTTGACTTCTCGTAGCATAAATGAAAAGTCTTCACTTATCGTGAAAGGCTGACAGCTTCCATCAACATTCTCATGTCCGACGACGTCTCTTGCGGCTTGAACGGCTTTAAGCGTCTCAGCTTCAGCATTAATTGTTGATAAGAAGCTATTGTTAAACGCGTAAGTATATTCAACGCCTGCTGACATACATTGCCCTGCAACGACTCGCTCAATGGCACTCTCAATTTTATTCAGAGCTTGATCCGTAAAACTTCGCGTATCTCCAGTGATTGTTACTTCTGAAGGGATCACATTCACTGTTCCATTCGTCGTAAAATTGGTGACTGAAATCACAGCGGTTTCATCTATTGCATTTAAATGACGAGAGACAATGGTTTGAAGAGCCGTGACTATCTGTGCGCCAACCACAATTGGGTCAGTCCCCATATGTGGCATCGCTGCATGACCGCCCGTTGCCTTCACCTTGATCTCGAAACTGCTTTCACTGGCCATCAAAGAGCCTGGACGAGTAACAAACTGCCCAGCAGGGATACCGGGAAGATTGTGCATGGCATAGATTTCATCGATTTGCCACCGTGTGAATAGGCCATCCTGAATCATGGCTTTTGCCCCAGTACCTCGTTCCTCGTCGGGTTGGAAGATAAAATACACCGTCCCATCAAATCTCTGCTTTGTTGCCAATTGGTGCGCAGCTCCCAGCAGCATGGCAGTATGGCCATCATGACCGCAAGCGTGCATGGCACCTTGATGTTGAGAAGCATGAGCGAACGTATTTTGTTCTTGAATACGCAATGCGTCCATGTCTGCCCGCAACCCTATTGAACGTGAACTCGTACCATTCTTCAAAATACCAACCACACCGGTACCACCGATCCCACGGTGCACTTCAATCCCAAATTCTTCGAGTTTTTTCGCGACAAACTCAGAAGTTAGCCACTCTTCCGTCCCAAATTCAGGGTGTTGATGTAAATGCTGTCGCCATTCCGTGACTGAGTGCTTAAGTGTCATATTGTTCTCCTTGCGGGTCAATCGTTGCCCGCAATTGTCGTCGTTATTGGATTACTGTGTTTTTAAAGAAGCTTCTGAAGATGCATGAGAGTCTGATGAAGTCTCGTCTACTGACTCCGGTTCTTTCGTTTCATATTTTGTGAATACATAAAGGGCAACGACAATCGCCGAAACAATCAACGTTTTCCCCAATGCCATTTGCTCCCCTAAAGTTAAGACCGCAACCAAATACCCAACCAATGGCATCAGATTCAGTGCCATGGTCGCTTTCTCCACTCCAATTCGTTTGAACGCATAAAGCTGCACTAAGTAACTTCCTCCGGAGATCCCAGTTCCTAAGAAGACAAGTAAAGCGATCAATAGCGGACTTGATAAAATGATATTAATTTGACTGAGGTCCAGCCCCATCATGACAACAACGAAGACACCCATGACAGCGACTGAGATATATTGGTACAGCATCGATACCACTGAGCCATATTTATCCGCTAAACTTGCCCGTAAATGTGCAGTCCAAGCAAGCGCCAACATAGAGCATGTCACGTATATGTAACCTAGAATGGGTTCGCCGCCTTCAATTTGGTTGGTCGGGCCAACACTCATCGCGTAAATACAAATTGCAGAAGCAATAAAAGCTCCCCACTGAATTTTATTCATTCTAAAATTCATAAACATCATGCCAAAAAACACCGTCGCAAACGGCTGCATTCCTTGGATGACGCCATTTTCAGTCGCTCCAATATGGGCGAGTGACAGGAAGTTAAATAGAGAGAAAACACCTTGGCCAACAATGCCACATAGTGCGATTCGCCCTATATCTTTGGCTTCAATTTTTAGTGAGGAACCGAGATCCTTACTTAATCCTTCATTTCGCGAAGTCATGACAAAGATAATCGATAACCCAACGACCGCCGTAACGTAACGGAAAAACACCAACGTCATCGGATCCACTGCCATGGACAGTGGTTTCGACACCACGCCAGTCACTCCCCATATCACCGCCACCGCAATCGCAGCTATCCAACCGAAGACGGTCTCTTTTCTACTTATATTCATATTCATATCTTTTTCCAATGATTTAAGGAGGGGGGGCCCCCTCCTTAGTTAAACGGATTAAGCCGCTTCTGAGCTATGCTTAGGTTTGAGGTCAGTTTGGGGTGTTGCCTCTTTACCAAACTTCATAAAGAGCATCATCGACACAATGACCACGGCGATGGCTAAAAGGCGCATTGGAGTCACCGCTTCATTCAAGGCAAAAATGGCTAGAACAAAAGAAGACAAAGGCATTAAATTTAAGGCCATACCTGTGCCATCCACACCTACACGCTCCATGGCGTAGATGTAAATGAGGTAACTTGTCCCTGATATACCCACACCAAGAATGACAATGCAAAGTATTCTTAGTGGAGAGCTGAAGACATTAAGTGCCGAAGAGAAGTCAGCTCCTGAGATCAATAAGTACAAGCCGAACCCAATTGCAGCAAAGACAAATTGGTGGAACATGGTTGCGACAGAGCCATACTTCTCTGCAAGCTTAGCGCGAGCATAAGCAGTGCAAGAAAAACTCGCAGCACTGGCTAAACAAATCAGGTGACCGACATTAAAGCCGCTGGTTTCTGAGTTTGGATCCATCACGAGGATGGCAACACCAATAAATGCACCAACCGCCGATAGCATTTGCATAACCGTAAATCGAGCGTTGTGTCTAAAGAAACCAACAACAAGAATCAGGATAGGGATCAAACCTTGGATAACACCATTTTCTGAGGCCGTAATGTAATCAAGGGATAGGAATGAGAGGAAACTGAATGCACCTTGACCGATAATGCCACATGCGGCCGCCCAGAAGACATCATGTCGATTTTGCCAATTTAGTTTGAAGTCCGCTTTTTTCTCCATTTTTCCAGTTGCCAAACCCACATTAAAGACAATCCCTAACGTGATAAAGGCAACCGTGTATCGGAGCCATACCAAAACTTGCGCATCCATGACCTCAAGGATCGGCGTACCAACAATCCAAGGTATACCCCATAGTAAGCCGATAAAAATGGCGGCCACCCAACCTTTTACTATCTGATTCATTGTGCAATTCCTTCTAGGTTAGTCAGATTCAATAGTTGCCCGTAACCAGGGCATGAGGCGGTCTTGCCAGCAAGGTGCATGCAATGCCAAAACATCGCAGAATTGCTACATACCACTGGGATCCCAAACGTGTCTTCTATCTCTTGGATATGGTCTAAAACTCGTAAATTCGTACAGGACATAAAGACCAGATCGGCCCCTGAATTCGGTAATATTTTGGCGAGAGCATCCAACATCGACTCTTTAGATACCTTGGTGATATCTGTATCTTGTTCAATACCAAGAGATCCCAAAACTGGCACCTCAAATCCAGCATCATTTAATTGCTGATAAAGTGGGAAGTTGACTTCCGTTGGGTAGGGGGAGAAGACAGCAATCTTCTTAGCATTCAAATGGTGAAAAGCCGCTTGAGCAGCAGACCAAGGATTGGTGGCAGGGATCCCATCGCGATGTTTCGTGAGACGTTCGGCCACATTATCTTCACCTATAATGATCGACGCAGAAGTGCAACCAAATGCCATGACATCCATTGGCAAACCTGTCGCAATCAGGTCAGAAGTATCAGTGATCCCCTCGGCAATACGATCGAGCGCTTCGGGGGTCATTTCACTGCTGTAATAGACACGCGAGCTAAAGACGCCTGCTTGGGTACCCAAGAGTTTAGCCCAATCCATTTCTAATGAGTGGTCAGTACTGAGCTGAACGAGACCAATATGAACTCGCTCTGAGCGTGGGGCCTGAACATAGCTTAATGGCGTTTCAAACCTTTTAAATTGTTCCAGTGTTTTCATAAACAACTCTTTTATCTTATTGTCTGCTGACATCAATGATGCTGGCAGGAAACCGTCCCGATCTCACATAGACTCTTTTTTCTCAGTGCCCTATGGCTGAGGCTGAGACGGTGACTAGGTAGGGTATGAGTTTGAGTTAAATAATGATGAGTTCTGGCTCTGCTCTCTCACTGAGCCATTCGGCGCCATCTTCCGTAATAACGATGTTTTCTTCGTGAACCATAGACTTGCCTGGTGCGTAAACCATGCCCGGTTCAAGTGTCAGTACCATTCCCGGTTGTAAAGGCGTATTGTCCGTTGCGGTATTTGAAGGACGCTCTGTCAGTTCCATACCAAGCCCGTGTCCCAATCGGCCCACGTCATTACCTAAAGCTCCGTTCGCTTCTAATACTTTCCACATCGCGTTGTAGATATCGGTTGTCGTTGCGCCCGGTTTTGCGGCCTCAAAACCTTTCGTTGTGGCTTCATAAGTCGCTCGGTATGCTGCTTTGGTCTCTTCGCTGGCAAACCCGAAGGCCCAGTTACGATCAAAATCCGAGAAGTAGCCATCGCGAACGGCACCCGTATCAATGATGAGCACATCTCCAGGCTCGATGACACGATCCGTTGGCCCCATAATGATGCTGTCATAACCATCAGGTCCTGAGCCTGCGATGATGTACGGGCATTCATCCGCCCCTTCACTCAACATGTCAATACGGAACTGTTTACAGATTTCTCGTTCCGTCATACCGGCTTTGGCATAGTGAGGAATTTTGTTGAAACCGAGGTTGGTGATTCGACAAATCTCACGCGTTTTTTCAATCTCAGCCTGAGACTTAATTTGTCGCAAGCCATGCATTGCTAATGAGACGTCAACAAATTCCTTTTTCACCATGGTCGTTAGTGCGAGATAGTTGTTTACTGGCATACGTAAGTGAGACTCAATGCCCAATGTGGCCCCAACGCGTCCAAATCGACATGGTAATGAGTTCAGCGTACTGGCAACCAAGCTGATGCCATCGTCCTCTGGACGAGGAGAAGGCCATGTAATAATGGTATCGACCCAAGTTCCAGCCATACCACTTGCGCCAATCTCAGGAATAATCGCAATCGGCTTACCTTCAGCAGGGACGATGACAAACCAAGGGCGAGTAGGGCTATGCCAAAACTGGGTATGGAACCCCGTGAAGTAACGGACATTAGGCTCTGTAGTAAACAACATCGCGTCAAGCTTCTGTTCACGCATGAGTTTTTGAGCTCGCGCTGTACGTTGTTCAAACTCTTCTTGGGCAAAGCCTCTTTGTAGGTAGTTCGTCATAATGACCTCTTTTGTTCTTCTATTTCTTCCGTTAACTATGAGTAACTCAAGGTTATATAGTTAACTTTTGTTTACGTTACATGAGGCATATTACTGATATTTAAGTTACATAATGTGACCAGAACGAAATAGTTAAAAATAGTGCACCAAAAACACCTTAAACTCGTATTTTTGTTGATTAATGTCAATTTCAGGCACTTTTTTTAAACTAAAGGCTTGTTAAGGAGTAAAAAGAGGTGTTTCATAGTTACATAAAGTTGATGGGCGAACTTGAAAGTGTTCGTATTTACATCGATAATGGTGGGCAGTTAAAGTTAACAACAGTGACCTGTATGATGAACAACTCAAGCTATAAATCGTTTAATGTGGAATTCAGTGACTCGGACAGAGCCAACCTCAATCATTATTTTCGTTTGGCCGATACGATTGCTGATTTCATCGGGCCCCATTGCGAGGTGGTTATCCACTCTTTCGAAAGTTTCGAAAAGTCGGTCGTCAAAATCGTCAATGGGCATCACACAGGTCGTCAAGTTGGCTCGCCAATTACTGACTTAGGCTTAAAAATGCTTGGCATCATTGAAAGCACGGGAGAAATAACGCCGAAAAGTTATTTTACAACGAGCAAAGATGGGTCGTTGCTCAAGTCAACGACTTGTGTATTAGCCGGTGATAATGGAAAACCAATTGGGCTTTTTTGTATCAATATGAACCTGTCCCACCCATTTCCTGAAATCATCAAAACGTTAATGCCCGATATGACAGCCAACCCTGTCGGTGTTCACGAAAACTTTGGTACTTCGTCTTCAGAAGTGATCGAGCAAGCGTTGGAGCATGCCATTCATGAAGTCGACAATGATCCGTCCATCAACTTAAAAGGTCGAAACAAAGCGATTACTAAGCTCTTGCTTGAGAATGGCATTTTCGAATTGAAAGAAGCAACTGCGCTTGTATCTGATCGCCTCGGTATTACTCGCCATGCAATCTACAAATACATTCGTGAGTTTAAAGCGTAAATAAATGAGAGAGATGGAATGAAAAAGACGATTCACACAGAAATGGCTCCAGCAGCAATTGGCCCTTATTCGCAAGGTATGGTATTTAAAGACTTGATTTTCACCTCAGGTCAATTGCCACTAGATGCGAAAACGATGGAGTTTGTGGCCGGCGGTATCCAAGAACAGGCACGTCAATCATTAGAAAATTTAAAAGCCGTTTTAGAACAAAGTGGCGCATCACTCGACACCGTGATCAAAACCACCTGTTTCCTGTCTGATATGGAAAACTTTGCAGAATTTAACCAAGTGTACACTGATGTCTTTGGAACCGAGAATGCACCAGCTCGCTCATGTGTTGAAGCCGCACGTTTACCAAAAGATGCTTTGGTTGAAGTAGAAGCTATCGCTTACATCAAATAAGCGTTCCTTTTTTGCTTGCTTTATAAGCAACGCTTTTCTTTTCGAGTGTACCCTATGTTTAAAATTGCAAAAAACAACTTCTATAACGGCAATGGCAGTGCATTGTTTACTCATGACCTTGCTAAACAAGCTCGTGAATTTCACCAACAAATTGAAGGATACCAACCTACCCCTTTGGTTTCTTTACCTCATCTTGCCCAACACCTTGGTGTCAAAGCCATCTTAGTCAAAGATGAATCAAAGCGCTTTCGTTTAAATGCCTTTAAGGTTCTTGGCGGTTCTTATGCACTTGGTAAACAGCTAGCCAAACACCTCGGTATGGACCTGTCAGAAATTAATCTTAAAACCATCGGCTCCAAACTGAATGAACCTCTGACTTTCATTACAGCAACCGCCGGAAACCATGGTACTGGCGTGGCATGGGCAGCACGAGAGATGGGGCAAAAAGCGGTGGTTTACATGCCTAAAGGCTCTCCACAAGCGAGCGTTAATCGCATTAAGGGGCTTGGTGCAGATTGTATCGTTACCGACGTCAATTACGATGACACTGTACGCTTAGCGAACCAAACAGCGCAAGATAATGGCTGGATGCTGGTGCAGGATACCGCTTGGGAAGGTTATGAAGAAATCCCAACGTGGATCTCACAAGGCTATATGACCATGGCCGATGAAACCATTGAGCAACTGAACGCTTCCACGTACCCATCACCTACCCATGTCATGTTACAGGCTGGTGTTGGGGCGATGGCTGGCGGTATTTTAGGCTGCCTGCAAGATGCTTTTAAAGATCATGGTTTTTGCACTATTCTCGCAGAACCTAACGCCGCTGACTGCCTCTATCACTCTGGTTCCGAAGGAAAAATGGTCAACGTAAGCGGTGAACTCACCTCCATCATGGCGGGTTTAGCCTGCGGAGAGCCGAACCCCGTGACATGGCCGATCTTACGAGATTGTACCGATTACTTCGCTTCTGTTGACGATGCTGTTTCCGCAACCGGAATGCGTGTACTCGGTAACCCATTAGCGCAAGATCCGGCAATCACAAGTGGTGAATCAGGTGCCATCACATTAGGCCTGCTATACCATTTATGTAAACCGGGCCACAATGAACACGTGCGTGCTAATCTCGGTTTAAATCAAGACTCTGTTGTTTTGCTCTTCAGTACGGAAGGCGACACCAATGCCCCTCGTTATCGAAGAATTGTCTGGGAAGGCGCAAATCAGTAACGCCCTAGCCCTTCTCTTATCCAGCGTCTAACTTCCAAAGTTATTCGATAAACCCAAGAAGCGATTTTTTGTCGCCTCTTGGGTATGCAGTCCCATCGAGTCAGCACAGCTCACGATCCAAACGTCCACAAGTCCAAGAACATGGCGATAAAAAGCAATAACAAGTGCCAAATCGAAAACTTAAAGGTCGCTAATGCCGATCGCTTTTCAAGACACTCGCCTGACTGTTCTTCTGGAGTCATAACCCTTCGTTGAGTTCGCTTAAGTTTCAAAGCAGACTGAATAAACAGTGTGTTTAAGAGCAATGAAAGAAATAGGTACACCTCACCGAACATGCCAACCAGATAAGGCAACACACACACTAAGGTCAGTAAAATGGTATAGAGGAAGATCGAAGTTTTGGTGTAATCAACGCCGTGAGTCACCGGTAACATAGGGACATTTACCTTGCTGTACTCTTCACAACGGTAAATCGCTAACGCCCAAAAATGCGGAGGAGTCCAGATAAAGATGATCATCACCAGTAGCCAAGGATAAGGGTGTAGGGAGCCTGTCATTGATGTCCAACCAAGAAGCGGAGGCATCGCCCCTGCAATGCCTGCTATCACAATGTTTTGGGGCGTGGCACGTTTCAAATAGAGGGTGTAAACCACCGCGTAAGCCAACAGACTCGCGAGCGTTAGCCAAGCTGTTAGTGTGTTCACGGCCAACCAAAGTACGACAAAACCCATGCCTCCTAAGACAGTGGCGAAAACAAAGACATGCTTTGGCCTAAGATCGCCCTTGGGTAACGGCCTTTGGTGAGTGCGTGACATTTTTGCATCAATGTTTCGGTCAATGAGATGATTCAAGGCCGCAGCAGACGCCGCCATAAATCCAATCCCAAACAGAGCACTCATTGCCTTCATCATAGAAAATGGCTCTGGTGCCAGACCGATTCCGAGTAAGGCCGTCACCAGCATGAGCCCAACCACCTTTGGTTTGGTGAGCTGATAGTATGATTTTGTCCGTTCAGACCACTTTTCCCAAGTTGTCGTGGACTGGGTCAATAATTGACTCATTTTCGGCTCTCCTCAGGATAGTGACTTGGCTCGTTTTTTCTTTCTTGAGTGCCCTGCCTTACTTGAACACTTTGCCTGACGGTCTCATGTTGTCTGACTCGATAAGTAATGATCACCACGGTTGCGAGGATCAGAACGGCCACCAGGTTATGAGCGACCGCGATGCCAATTGGCAGTTGTAGCTTGACGTTACCAATTCCCAAGAGCACTTGAGTCACCAATAACCCTGCGAGTAAAAGCGCGGCACGTTTTAATTCCAAATGGCCTGTTCGCCATAACCAAAGGCACAACGAGCCAATGCAGAGAGATGTCAACAATGCCCCGAAGCGATGAGTCACATGAATGGTCATCCTTGCAGGGTAATCCAGCACGCCAAATTCATAATTTCTTCCTAACCCTTGCCAGAGTTCAAACGCTTTGGACCAATCTAAATATCGATACCAATTCCCTTCGCACAAAGGAAGTTCCGTACAAATCAAAGCGGCGTAGTTCGCCGACGTCCACCCTCCCAGTGAAATCTGCCCCGCAACGACCACAAGACATAGCCAACAGAGATAGCTCACCGACTTTGACAATGGTTGTCTGGTTCTCTTTCTTTCATGGCTGGTACGGCAGTATGCATAAAGCAGTAAGCAAAAGAGGCAGACTCCCCCTAACAGATGCCCCATTACCACAATCGGTTTAAGCTGCAAGGTCACTGTCCACATGCCCAACGCCGCTTGAAATAGGACTAAAAAGCACAACCCAGTAAACACCTTACGCAGCTCAGGTTGGTTATGCCAAGCAATCACCGTCATCGTTAAGATCAGCAAGCCTAATGTCCCCGCGAAGTAACGGTGGATCATTTCCAGCCAAGCTTTATAGGGCTCAACCTGCCTTTCAGGGTAAAGCGAATTGGCCACCGCCACATCAGTTGGCTCACTCGGGACGAATAACTGACCATAGCATCCGGGCCAATCCGGACAGCCCAGCCCTGCATCTGACAGACGTGTAAACGCCCCTAGCACGATGACCACAAGGGTAAACACTAAGCTGAATTTGAGTAAGGTTCGAGTCAACATCGCTGCCTCCTAGCCCACACGAGAGAGCTTGAGTAACTTACGTAAATCTGCGAGCATGTTTTTGCCAAGTTGCCACAAGGGGGTCTCTTGATCTTGGTGAGAATACTTCATGATTACCTGCCCAAGTGGGTCGACAATGACAAAGTCCCCTGGCGCAACCAACGACTGCAATTCCGGCGACATCATTAAATGCGCCATGGCATCTTGTGGCATGTCAGGTGAGCCCTGATGCCAAACCACGGGGGTCACTCGTTGGCGATATTTCCCCAACGCTTGGTAGGATTGATTAAGCAGGTGGAGCTCTTGTTGGCACAACGCTTGGCAATCTTGCGGTTGTAAATAGACGAGTTGCCATGTTTTGTTTAAAAACGGATTCGTTTGATTGTAGTTCTGAAGGTAGGTTTGGGGCGGGAACCACTCGCCACGATTGGTAACCCCAGCTTGATACCAACCATTCATCAAGACGAGCTTGGCAATCATGGCGGGCAGTGCAAACACCAGTACCAACATGATTAACATCATACGACTACGTTGAACGCTTCTCATCGCGCACTCTCCTTATCAGCAGGATTCGCTTGATCAGGATCCTCACACTGATCAATGCCAGCACAGATGCCATCGCGAACCATTGAAATGCATACCCAAAATGTTTTTCTGACGTCATATTGTTGGGCTTCCATATTTGTGGATAGTCCCAGTGATTGAGAGAGAGCGGTTGAAACATCAATGGCTCAATATTGGCTCCCCATAATGCTCCTAACTGTTCAAGGTGCAGATTCTGAACTCGGATAGGGTCGTCAAACTCCGGTTGTAATTCAGAGCTGAGCGGGTTGCTCTCTTTTCTATATAAGCGACCAAGGATCTGCTCGCCACCTAACCACGAATGAACAGTAGGTAACTGATCTCGCCGCTTAGGGGCAATCACAAACCCCAGATCCACCATGATCGTGGCAGTAGGCCGTTTAATTTGCGTCGTCCGCTCCATCAGCTCGACGTCATCGCGTATGTGCATGGGCTGGAAAAGCTGATAGCCCACTTTGCCGTCAAAGGTGATGTTATCCAATAAAAGGGTTGGCTTTGAACTGGGGCTGAGATCCAGCGAAACCACGATACCCTGCAAATTTTCCACACTATGGCTGGCGAATAAATCCTGTAATTTTGAGAGTGTTAACTTAAGTGGGTGACGCTCAGAGTAGCGGTGTAAACGCTGTTCACTTTCGCTTCTAATGACCCCTTTTCCCCATTGCCAAAGCCCTAAGTTGACCAATACACAAAACAGCCCCACAGTTAAGATGATTGCGAGATACCCTTTCGCTCCTGTCAACACACGAGGAGAACTCACTATGCTTTCAGTAGGATTTGGTATTAAGTTACTTCTGGTTTTGTCCATCTTGTTCATTGTGTACAACCTTGTCAGAGCTGCCATACGCATGATCTCTCAAGACAGCGGCGACGATGCTCAACCAATGAGTCATTACTTAGGTCGACGTGTCTTTATTTCTGCAGCCCTCGTACTGCTATTGCTTCTGCTGCTCGCCAGTGGCGTGATTACTCCGAACCCTCGCCCCTACTGAGCTATCAACGTGATCATCGGCGGCTTTTTGTTATTCTCAAGCACCGCGATCTTGCAACCTAGTCGTCATGGGTGGGTCCACAATGGCGTATCACCTCAAATCACATACACAAAAATAAACAGACACAGCCAAACTACATCCACAAAATGCCAGTACCAACTACCCGCTTGAAATGCAAAATGATCTTTAGGCGTAAAGTGATCTTTGGCCACACGCCCTAGCAGTACGATCAAAAACATCGTCCCGAGAAATACGTGCATACCATGGAAACCCGTTAATAAAAAGAAAGTGTTGCCGTAAATTCCGGATTGGAGGGTGAGATCCATCTCTTGATAGGCATGAATGTACTCTTCCGCTTGATAAAACAAAAAGAACCCCGCTAACACAATGGTGATTTCTAACCACAATGTCAGTGCAAACCGCTTGCCTTTCTCAAGGCTCACATGTGCCATGTGTAACGTGACAGACGACAGCACCAACAATACCGTGTTCAACATTGGTAAGCCTTGCCACGGCATCGCTTGAGTAGTCACACCACTTGGCGTCGTAACCAAGGGCCAAATCGCCTCGAAGTCTGGCCAGAGTACTTCGTGCGTCATTACATTGTTGTCCGCCCCTCCTAACCAAGGCACTGAGAGCATTCGGGCATAGAATAACGCACCAAAAAAAGCCCCAAAGAACATCACTTCAGAAAAAATGAACCAGCCCATCCCTTGCTTAAAAGAGCGGGTCATTTGAGCGGAGTATTTTCCTGCGAGCGATTCGGTGATCACATGACTAAACCAACCCGCTAGCATATACAGCAAAAACAGCAGACCAATGATCAACACCACCTTACCTATCCCGCCAACTGGTCCATCTGACTGCGTTCCTTGCACCGTCATCCCAGCGCCCACAGCCACTAAAAACAGCGCCAAAGCACCAATGATCGGCCACTGACTGTGAGCGGGTACGTAATAAGCTTCCGTTGCGCCCGTTTGAGTATGTTCAGGTTTATTCATGCTCACGACTCCTTACAGCTTGGCCTGTAATGGTGTTTCTTGAGTAGGTTCTGGTTTGGCTTTCTGGCTATCTAACCGAAACAGGGTGTAAGACAAACTCAGCGTATGTATCGAATCAGGTAAATCGGGTTCGATGTAAAAGACCACGGGCATGTTCACCGACTCCCCCCCATTCAACGGTTGTTGGTTAAAACAAAAACATTCAATCTTATTGAAATATGACGCGCCGAGCCCAGGAGAAACCGAAGGTACGGCTTGTCCCACCAGTGCTGATTGTGAAAGGTTCTTAGCCGTGTAAGTGGTTTCGATGACCTCACCGGGGTGTACCTCAATCACGGCTTGCGTCGGTTCAAACACCCATGGCATATCGGGTGATATGTGTGCCATCAACTCGACCCGAATCAGACGTGACCTATCCACTTGCATACTGGCTGGCTGCACTACGGCTTCAGAATTAGTTTTTCCGTTTATCCCCAACGCATCACACATCACGTCATAAAGAGGGACTAACGCAAATCCAAAACCAAACATGGCCACAACCGCCCACATCAGCTTCAGGGTAAGCCTCTGATTCGCTGTGGCACACTCAGTGTCGATTTGCTCTTGTCTTTTCATCGCACCATCTCCTTGTTTCCACGCAGTTAAGGCAATTTAGGGGGTGTTGAAAACGTATGGTGAGGCGCTGGGCTTGGCACCGTCCACTCTAAGCCTTCCGCTCGTTGCCACGGTTTCGCTGGCGCTGGCTCCCCCCCACGAATGCACTTAATCACAAGCCATAAGAAAATCAGTTGAGAAAGACCAAACGCAAAGCCGCCAATGGATACGATTTGATTAATGTCTGCAAATTGAATGGCGTAATCAGGAATCCGTCTCGGCATGCCCGCCAAGCCTAAAAAGTGCATCGGGAAAAAGAGCACGTTCACCGAAATAACCGAGCACCAAAAATGCCATAAGCTCAAGCGTTGGTCATACATATGACCAGTCCATTTTGGTAACCAATAATACGCCGCCGCCATAATAGAAAAGACAGCACCAGAGACCAGTACATAATGGAAATGGGCAACAACAAAGTAGGTGTCGTGATACTGAAAATCTGCAGGCACTATCGCCAGCATTAACCCTGAAAATCCCCCGATAGTGAACAGAACAATGAAAGCAATGGTAAATAACATCGGTGTTTCAAATGTTAACGCCCCACGCCACATCGTCGCCACCCAGTTGAAGACTTTGACTCCCGTAGGTACCGCAATCAACATGGTGCAATACATAAAGAAGAGCTCAGCGAAGACGGGCATACCTGTCGTGAACATATGGTGTGCCCAGACTAAAAATGACAGTAGTGCAATACTGCATGTCGCATAGACCATCGAATGGTAACCAAACAGCTTCTTGCCACTGAAAGCAGGGATAATCGCTGAAACGATGCCAAAAGAAGGCAATATCATGATGTACACTTCTGGGTGACCAAAGAACCAAAAGATGTGCTGGAACATGACAGGATCACCGCCCCCAGCGGCGTCAAAGAAACTGGTGCCAAAGTACTTATCGGTCAATACCATGGTCACCGCACCGGCGAGTACTGGCATAACAGCAATCAACAAGAAAGCCGTGATCAGCCATGTCCAAACAAACAGCGGTAATTTAAACCAAGTCATCCCCGGCGCACGCATATTCACGATGGTCACAATGACATTGATCGCCCCCATGATGGAGCTGATCCCCATGATGTGCACCGAAAAGACAAACAGTGCGGTACTGTCAGGCCCATAAGTGGTTGATAGGGGCGCATAGAATGTCCAACCAAAATCGGGACCACCGCCAGGTAAAAAGAGCGAACCAATCAATATCAAGAAGGCAAAAGGTAAGATCCAGAAACTGAGATTATTCATCCGAGGCAATGCCATGTCTGGCGCACCAATCATCATGGGAATCATCCAGTTTGCAAGCCCTGTAAAAGCAGGCATCACGGCACCGAACACCATGACCAAGCCGTGCACTGTGGTCATCTGGTTAAAAAAGTCGGGATCCACCAGCTGCAATCCGGGTTGAAAAAGCTCCGCACGGATCACCATCGCCATCGCTCCGCCCGTTAAAAACATAGTGAAGCTAAACCACAAATACAGAGTCCCAATGTCTTTATGATTGGTGGAATAGACCCAGCGCTGCCAACCAGATGGCGCTGCATGATCATCGTGGTGATCGTCAGCAAATGCGCTCCCAGTATGCGTCGCGAGTTCGTCTTGCCCAGCGGGCTCCGATTTAATCTCGCCTCTGTTTGGTTGAGTCATTATTTACCCTCGTCCATGGCTTGTGTCTTGAATCGATGAATGTCGGATGCTTGCACCGCTTCACCCGTGTCATTTCCCCACGCATTTCTTTGGTAGGTGATCACTGCAGCAATCTCTTGATCGGACAATTGATTGGTAAAGGCTTGCATCG
Organism: bacterium sp. HQB-39; assembly: GCA_043422575.1. GTDB lineage: Bacteria > Pseudomonadota > Gammaproteobacteria > Enterobacterales > Vibrionaceae > Vibrio. The sequence continues at coordinate 58,852 of JBHOHG010000005.1, forward strand.
CCGTGCCAGCACGCCCATTCACAATCACATCAATGTGAGGATCGAGATCGCCCTTCGCAATAGCACTGCCTTTGATCGCAGGAAAGGCGCCCGTAATCCCCTCGCCATTGGCTTGATGACAGACTGCACATCGCGCGAGGTATACAGCTTCCCCTTGGCTCATCAAGGCCTCCATTGAGAGGTTGTTTGCTAAAGCTTGCTGTGCGGCTTCTTGCTCAAGGGCTATTTCTTGTTTTTTAGTCAATAGCCATTGATCGAATTCATCTTCTTCCATGGCGTGTACTACAACAGGCATAAAACCATGTGCCCGACCACATAACTCAGCGCACTGACCCCGATAAACACCAGGTTTATCGATTTTGGTCCACGCTTCATTAATAAAGCCCGGGATGGTGTCTTTTTTGACTGCAAAGTCGGGAACCCACCATGAGTGAATCACATCATCTGATGTCAGTAAGAATCGAACTTTTCGATTGATGGGCAGTACAAGAGGGTTATCGACTTCCAATAAGTAGTGAGCTCCTTTCGCTTCAATACCGTCGATTTCCTTTTGAGACGTTGCTAGAAGGCTGAAAAACTCAACGTCTTCACCAAAATAACTGTAATGCCATTTCCATTGTGAGCCTGTCACTTTAATCGTCAGATCGGATTGAGAAGTGTCTTCCATCGCGATCAACGTTTTCGTCGCGGGGATCGCCATCAACACCAAAATCACAATCGGAATAATGGTCCAGATCACTTCCACTTTGGTACTTTCATGAAAATGCGCCGCTACCGCTCCTTTTGACTTTCGGTGTTTAAAAATCGCATAAAACATCACGCCAAACACCACTACGGCAATGGCGCAGCAGATGTAAAAAATTAACATGTGGAGGTCGTAGACTTGTTCGCTGATTGCGGTAACGCCCCGAGTCATGTTGAGATCGGATTGAGCAGATAGTGTCGGTGCGGTAAGCCCTGTTAACACTATCCCTACCGCTGCGTAGAGAGCCGTCATGAGTCTTTGCAAGAGATGCCTCCTCTAGTGACCGAACACCAACCGCATGTGTTCCGAGCGTCATCAGTGGTGACAAACAAATTTCCCTATGCCATGTCAACACTGCTGTTATCAATATGTTAAAAGGCTAGTGTCTGAATATGGGTTATTCAAGAAAATAGTGAGCGAATGCAAAGTTATTTAGATAAATAAGCAACAATAAAGTCAGCAAAACAGGTGAGATGTCAGGCTGGAGGAGGATTTTTTGGCTATCTTTAATACAATTTGAAAAAACTTTTCATTTTAACGATTGCTCAATTTGTATTGGAATTACTTATCATTTAGCTTACAAGCAAAACATAAGAGTATGCCTTGTATGATGGATAAAATCAGTCACTGGTTACAGCGAGACCCAGACCCAAAAACTCGCGAAGAATTACAACGTCTTGTCGATGAAAAGCAAACTGACGAACTGCAAGATCGCTTCCAATCTCGACTTGCGTTTGGTACGGCTGGTCTGCGTGGTACGGTTGGTGCAGGACCAAACCGCATGAACCGCTTAGTGATCCAAGAAACCGCCACTGGTCTTGGTCATTACTTGCTTGAGAATGTCGCCGACGCAGCAAGTCGCGGTGTCGTCATTGGTTATGATGGTCGTCCTGACTCTCAACAATTTGCCCATGACACAGCAAGTGTTCTCACTGCGGTTGGCGTCAAAGTGTATTTGACGCATAAAGTCGCAGCAACGCCGATCGTTGCTTTTGGTGTCAAACATTTTAATGCCGCTGCCGCTGTGGTTGTTACCGCTAGCCATAACCCACCTGAATACAATGGATTTAAAGTGTATTGGGAGAACGGTGCGCAAATTATTCCTCCACACGATGGTGGTATCGCTGCCGCTATCGACGTTGCGACAACCAAGCCAATCCCGCTTAAATCTTTAGAAGACGCAGAGCAAAATGGTCTTCTGGTTTGGCTGAAAGACGACTACTACCAAGCTTACCGTGATGCAATGAACGGTAATGCGTTACTGACTGAAACTGACACAAGTAACGTCTCTGTTGCTTACACCGCAATGCACGGTGTTGGCGCGGAAATGGCAGAAACATTGATGTCAGATAAAGGATTTGCTTCTGTTCACAGTGTGCCAGAGCAGCGTGACCCTGACGGTACATTCCCAACGGTTAACTTCCCTAACCCAGAAGAAGCCGGCGCAATGGACATGGTGTCGGCACTTGCTGCGGCTCACAGCGCAGACCTTGCTTGTGCTAATGACCCAGATGCGGACCGATTTGCCGTAGCAGCTCGCACTCCTGCGGGTGAATATCCAATGCTGACGGGTGACCAAGTCGGCTCACTACTCGGTAATTACCTACTGGAAGAGAACCAATCAGGCGCTCCACTGGTGGGTAACACTATTGTCTCATCTCGCCTACTGAAGAGCATTGCTGAAGCACATGGTGCGGAATACTACCAAACGCTGACAGGCTTCAAATGGCTGACGAACATCGCCATGAACCTAGAAAACGAGCAGTCGCCATTCTTGTTTGCTTACGAAGAAGCACTAGGCTACACCGTTGGCAACTTGGTGTGGGACAAAGATGGTCTTTCAGCAATGGTGGCATTTAGCCAACTGACGGCGAAATTGAAACAGCAAGGCAAGTCGGTTTGGGACAAGCTTGAAGAGCTTTACCGCCAACACGGTTTCTACGTCAATGCGCAACGCAGCCTAGCGCTTGATCCGACTGCGCCACCTGTTGGTGATAAGCTCCGTGCAGCACCACCTAAAACTATCGGTGGTCAAAAAGTCGTGATTACTGAGGATTTGAAAGCCTCACTGCGCTTCCATGCAAGTGGTAAAACAGAAGCCATTGCACTGCCTGCAAGTGACGTTCTGATTTATCACCTCGAAGACAACTCACGTGTGATTGTGCGTCCTTCAGGTACTGAACCGAAGCTGAAATGTTACTACGAAGTGATTTCTGACTTTGCTAGCGAACAGAGCTACTCAGAAGCTCAAGCTATCGCCGAGCAGCGTATGGCTGATCTGATTGCCGCTCACCAAGCGAGTATCGCAGACTAATTTCCGCGTTAAAATCAAATGACTTAACAATGCCACTCAAATGAGTGGCATTTTTTGTTCTTTTCAACTTTTCTATCTCTTTCATTAACCGCCAGCCCTTGTCCTGCTTGTCCTGTGATATTGCTCGAAATTCACTATTAAAAATCCAATGAGTCAGTAGAGTGCGGAACGGCCACCCATTACCCCTATCAAACCAATGGATATCACCTCAGTCGCCGAGCAGTTCGACATTGACTGGGAATAAGCAAAAAGGAACACGTATGAAATACATTGGCTACTTACTGATTCTCGTGCTGACTGCTGGTGTTGGCTTTATTATTCATGTCATAGAAGTGGAATGGTTGGCGGCTTGGGTCTCACAGCAGATGGCTGGACAAAGCGTTGCACCAAGTTGGGAAGTTCGATATGTAGCGATGGCACTGTCTATCGAACATTCGCTAGCCATGTTCATTATCTACTTATTATTGCGCTTGAAGATCGGCCACCTTCACACCGCAATACAAATCCTGGCGCTGAGTGGGCTGACATTGGCATTTAAATCCTTGTTGCTCAGACAACCTATCATGGATTACCTTATCGGTAATCCACTTCATGTGGTCGCCCTTCAGAATGCCGCCAAGTGGCTCATTCCTCTATGCATGGCAACGATAATGGTCATAGGTTATCAAATCGTTCAAACACACTTAAGTCAGCCATCCGACAGCTAAATGGCTTTCTGCAAGAAATACTTCACAATCCCCTTACTTGGGTAATCTGTGTATTCACCAACACGTTTAAAGCCAAGCTTTAGATAAAAATCTAGAGCTTGGAACGAGTACGTATCTAAGAACAGATCTTTCACGCCTCTTTCGCGACCTTCTTGCTCTAACTTAGACATCAAAGCACTGCCCACACCGGAATGCCTCTGCGTGTCATCAACCCATAGGAACTCGACAAAGACCCCTTGATGGAACTGTTCACCCGTCAATCCGCCGACAATCTCTCCCGTTTCATCTTTGGCGATACACGCCACTGGGATAACGTCCCCTTCCGGTAAATGCTTAACGTTATAAGCACGGATACCGGCTTTAACCGCGTCTCTCTGTTGTTCTGTTGGCGCATCGGTAAATTCGATTGTTATCATTATGACTCTCCCTAAACACTCGCCTTAATCAGTATGCCGCCACAATTTATCACACTTCAGATACAACAACGCCCCCAATGGGGGCGTTGTTGTATAGAAATTTTATTGTCTCATCGACTTATTTAGCCAACCATGGAACTTAACATCCACAGCGCTAGAACAAAAAATACAGCTCCCATCGCTTTATGCTGATAGGCGCGGAATTTCGCATTTTCTAGCAACGGCTTCCCTAGAGTGCCTGCAAGAGCTACCAGCAAAATGTTAAAGCTGAGCCCAAGCACATTCAGTAGTAGACCCAAAGCCAGCATCTGCTCGCCAGAACTGGCAGTGATATTGGTCGAGACAAACTGAGGAAGAAACATCACAAAGAACACCAGTGCTTTCGGGTTAAGTAAGTTACTCACCAACGCGCGTTGATAATACACACCCGCGACTTTCGAATCGAGGCTTGGATTGGCACCGGAGTCTGGTTGGGCGCGCATGCAATCCCAACCCATTTTTAGTAGGTACGCTCCCCCAAGAAGGTGAAGCACATTCAATGCCATTGGGTTAACGGCAATCAGAGCCGAAACGCCTAGAGCAGCAAGTAGAGTTAAAATGATGCCAGAAGTGGCATTACCCAGACTGGCAAACAACCCAACTTTCTTGCCGTAACTCATGCTTGAGCTCGCAATCAACAACATATCAGGGCCAGGAAGAAGTAATAAAGCGACTACCGCTGTGAGGTACACAGGTAAAACAGTTACATCTATCATTATTTTGTGCTTTCAGGGAACAGGAAGCGGCGGATTTTATATCAAGCGCTCCACACAAAACAACAATAACGTCGATCATTTAAACAAGATGCAGTACAAACAGCCAATAATCAACCAATTCAGAAGATAAATGGCCATCTATACCGCTAACCACTCAATTTCGATCAATGTCGTTTCGCCACTCATCAATCGTCCTAGAAAGATATCACCACGATGCACTTCACCGACACCTTGAGGTGTGCCTGTCATGACCACATCGCCATCAAGCAGCGTGGAATACGAAGTCACTTCTTGTAAAATGGTCTGTGGAGAGTACAACATGTCGCGAACATGCCCTTTTTGTACTCGAACACAATTGATAAAGAGTTCAAGGTTGAGGTCAGAAACATCCACATCCTCTAGGGAAACAAAGCGACTAAATACCGCAGAGCCATCGAACGCTTTCGCTCGCTCCCAAGGCAAACCTTTTTGCTTAAGCTTACTTTGTAACCCTCGTTTGGTCAGATCGAGCCCTAACCCAACGCCAACATACTTGCCCGCTTCCACCACAAAACATATTTCGGCTTCATAATGAAGAGCCTCCGTTGTATGGGCATCTTGATGAAACGCGGTTAATCCAGATGTGACACTGGTCGACGGCTTATTAAACACCACCATGGCATCAGGAATCGCATTGTTCAGCTCTTTAATATGGTCAACATAATTTCGACCAATACAAACCACTTTACTCGGTTGATAGTGCTTGGTTTCCAACTGAATTTGATGCATTGCCCTTCCTTACAATGGTGAACGTGAGTGAATTATATACATAAATTTAAGATGGTTGCATTAGTGAGACATACGCATTGGCTGTAGTTCAAATTTTTATTTTCCTTCTCTAGAACAATGATACCCGAATGATGTGAGCCACCTCCAAATGCAATTGCCACCGCTTTCTATGAAAGTTTTTGTGCTTTTCCAAGGTCTTATACCCAAGTGACTTCAAGATGCCGTTTTCAGAGCCTTGTCACTGGTTTCAATTTAAGGCAGAGGTGAAGGAAATAGTTAATCTATTTTCAATGCCTCTAACGCAGAAGTGGAGCCAGTGACAGGCTCCCGAAGGGCGAGTCTGCTTGGCTCGCTAGCCGCGTTATCACTTTTTGATTTAGAGCCACTAGATCTGCAAAGCAATGCCTTGCTATCAAACCAAGCAGCTCTCGCTGAACCTAGCATCTCGAGGTTACTTGGGTATATGTTTAATGACTGATAAAACGTACATACATCTCGGAACCTACAATGAACTTACTGCAACAAATCAAACACTGGTCTACTTCCTGGCTAAAATGGACACCCAAGAAATGGGTGAAAGAAATCTTGTCTCTTGTCGTCATTATGACGGTGATTTCGTTCGCTATGGATGTCTATTACACTCAAGACATGCCAAATCGTACGCCTCCTCCCTTAGTGGCTACGACGCTTGAAGGTGAGTCGATTGATTTGTCCGAGCTGGCTCAAGGCGAGCAAGGGGTTCTCGTGTATTTTTGGGCGACTTGGTGTGGGCCTTGTAAATTGACGAGCCCAACCGTGGATTCCATCGCCAAAGACTATCCCGTTGTCACCGTTGCAATGAGTTCAGGAGATGACACGGCACTTCAGCAGTACTTAAAGGAATCTAATCTGTCCTTTCCGGTGATTAATGATCCCTCAGGTCAGTTAAGCCGCAGCTGGGGAGTCAGAGTCACCCCCAGTATCGCTTTAATTAAGAACGATGAAATCAAGCACATTACAACCGGGGTATCTTCGCCATGGGGGCTACGCTTAAGACTGCTACTTCTCTGAACCCTGTATAATTCCCCCTAGGATTCTCGGTTTAGCAAGTACATCTTGGTTAGCTGACATTAGGGGGCTTGTTTCGCTCACTTTGCTTAACGAGTGAGTTGAGGGGGAGGTGAGTGCGTTGTATCTAACACCCCCTCCCCTTAACCATCACGCCATCATATTGATACATATGTATTTTATATACCTTTCCTGAAACATAAATTAAATCCAACTGACATATTTTAGCCATCAATGGTTCATCTCACTGCTTTAAATTTTCTCCATCAAACAAGACCGAGCATGAAGCTCATTGATTACAAAATAAGGTAATAGGAAAATGAAAAAAGCAGCTATCGCTACTGCAATTCTTTCAGCATTGGTATCAGGTTCATCTCTTGCGGCGACTGTATACGACAACGATGGTACGACTCTAAAAGTGGGCGGTCGCGCAGAAGCTCGCTTCAACATTTCTGACAACAACGAAAAGCCAGCAGATCCAGCGAACAACGTGGAAGGCACAAGCACATTCAAAGACAAATCACGCGCTCGAGTTAACTTAAAAGGTAAGACTCAGATCTCTAACGACCTCTACGGTTTTGGTAAGTATGAAGCAGAGTTCGACGATGCAAACGATTTAAGTAACCGTTACTTCTTCGCAGGTTTTGGTACAAAAGGCGGTGAATTCTCTTACGGTAAACAAGACGCTGCAAATGTCATGATTTCAGATTTCACGGACGTAATGGCAACGTTTGGTGGTGACGCAGCAGACCTTGCTTCAGGGAATAAAGATAAGCGCGATAACAACTTCCTGTACGCTGGTAAGTTTGGCGACGTCGCGCTGAAAGCAAACTACATCTCAATGGAAACCGAAGAGCGTGATAGCTTTGGTGTTGCAGCAAAGTTTGCTCAAGACAACTTTGCTATCGGTGGTGGCTTCGTGACACAAGCAGAAGGTAAAGGCGCTGATGACACCACCCAAATCAACCTTGGCGGTGAATTCAATACAGGAGCATTCTCTCTTGGAGCATTGCTCGTGATGGGTGAGAAAGCCAAAGTAGATTACACAGCGTACGAACTGGCTGCGAAATTCAAAGCAAATAAACAGCTATCCCTTATCGCCGTTTACAACTTCGGTGAATTCGATAAAGCCGCGACCGAAGAAGCGAATAACTTTGCTATCGAAGCCGTTTACAAATTCAACGGGCACCTTCGTACCTACGCAGGGTACAAATTTGAGCAAATCGACAACGTAGAAGATCAATTACAAGCGGGTATCCGTTACGACTTTTAATTAAGTCTACATGAAGCGATGTGCACTATCGGGCCGGACTTGCGTAGGACGGGCACATCGCTTCCACTGATTCTGTTGTTATTTCGGTGTGTTGTGAATCCATCTGACGATGATTCCCAATTCACATCCACTGCACTCTTTGCCAGCGTGATAACGTTGGCTTTTTTCTGTTGTCCCTGCCACGTCACTTCACTTCATATTCAACTTCTTCGATCATGATGTTTAATAAAACTCATTGGCGCAATTAAAAAATCCTCGTATCATTTACGAAATAATTTCAACTACCTAGCTTATGAACTCACAACACTCTCCACTTCAGGGCGCGTCTTGGATGCTGACTGCTGGTCTGGCTTTTGCCATCGTCAACAGCTTAGTCCAAGTTGCGAGTATTAATTTCGGCTTACCCTCAACCACCGTTGGATTGATTCAATATGCGATTGCGTTGGTCGTGATCCTTCCTTATCTACGCACGCTCGGTATCCGTCAGTCACTGAAAACCCAACACTTTGGTTGGCACGCTTTAAGGGTTTTCTTATCCGTGATTGGTATTCAGCTTTGGCTATGGGCCTTAGCGTATCCAGTCCCAATTTGGCAAGGTATTGCACTGCTGATGACCTCTCCGCTTTTTGCCACGGTTGGCTCAGGGTTATTCCTAAAAGAAAAAGTGGGGCTGGCTCGCTGGGCAGCGACATTAGCGGGCTTTGCTGGTGCAATGTTAATTCTAGAGCCGTGGTCTGATGATTTTAACTACGCCACCTTGCTGCCTGTCGGAGCGGCTTTCTTCTGGGCATGTTACTCTTTGATGGTCAAAAAACTTTCGGTCAATGATCCGCCTTCGACCATGGTTGTCTACTTACTCCTTCTGATTACACCCTTTAACTTGTTCCTCGCCCTACCAGATTGGACAACACCAACAGGTGTCAATGTTTGGCTGATTTTGCTCGGCGCTGGCTGTATGACCGCTCTTGCGCAGTGGGCTATTGTCAAAGCTTATGCTGTCGCTGACGCATCATTCGTTCAACCGTTTGATCACGCTAAACTGCCTCTAAACGTCTTGGCTGGCTGGATGGTTTTTGGTTGGGTTCCACCAGGTCGCTTATGGCTAGGTGCGGCGATCATTATCGCTTCAGTCGCCTTCATTACTCAGTGGGAAAATAAAAAATCGCAATCGGTGAAATAATTTAAGACCCATGCCGTTCTTATTGAATAGGAACGCGATTTGAGGAATAACAGATGACACAACCAATCAAAATGACACTGTATCGTTGGGGCGGAAGTTGGGGACCATTTAAGGTCAACATTCCATGTGGGGAGTGTACCCTCACCAAAGATATTCTCGCTGATACTTTTGAGAATGAACTTGCAGGGATCCCCATCGAGCTTGAAGTCAAAGATTGGTTATCACACTGGTGGGAACCGTTGAAACACGGTGCATGGCACGCGCCAATCCTTGTTGTGGAAGGTAAGGTCGTCAGCCAAGGGGAAGCGCTTAACCGTGGCGTGCTAGTGCAGTCCGTCATTCAAGAGTGGGTTAGCCGTGACACGTTAAAAGGCAATATTGTCTATGGCAAAGCCAGCTGCCCATTCTGCGTCAAAGCGAAACAGATGCTAGATGATGCCGGTATTGAGTACGACTATTACGATGTCGTCAAAGACAGTGCCGCTCTCTATCGAATGATCCCTGAAGTGAAAGCTCATATTGGGATGAAAACACCCGTCACTGTCCCTCAGATTTGGTTGGAAGGTAACTATGTGGGTGGCTCTGATAATCTAGAGTCCATCATTAAAGAGCGTGGTTTGGATAAGACACCCGATAACGTTGTCGAAATGCCTGAGAAAAACGCCAGTTAACCATCCCCCAATCTATCACGCTATCCATTAGGCACCGCAAGGTGCCTTTTTGTTTTTACGATTTAACTAAGACACCCACCGATTTAACTGGGACACCCACCTGTATTTTCGAAACTTTAATAGATTAAACCAACAATTTAGCCAATGATTTAACTAAGATTTAACTAAGACACCCAGGATTTAACTAAGACACCCAGGATTTAACTAAGACACCCAGGATTTAACTAAGACACCCAGGATTTAACTAAGACACCCATGTTTAAAAGTCCGATGCAAGATAAACCATTAACACTATCTCGCCATCTGAAACTAGTAAGTCACGGCTTCAATTTTGTTACCATCTAAATCCCTGATAAATGCTGCGTAGTATGTTTCACCGTAAGCGGGACGTGGTCCAGGCTTTCCCTCACAGGTTCCGCCGTTTTCTATTGCCGTCATATAAAAAGCATCCACCGCTTGAGTATTCGGTGCATTAAACGCAATGTGACTGCCATTTCCGGATGATGCCTCATTTTCACAAGGACACCCAATCCAAAATTCAAACTGGTCACCATAAGCTGCCGTTACCCCTTCAATGAGATGGCTTCGCCGGATGGATAGCGTAGCAAGAACAACATCATAAAACGCCATTGAAGATTCAAAGTCTTTTGTGCCAATAGAAACGTGATTTAAGATCATGAATTTACCTATGTGGTCGAATGTTCGCTTTATCGTTAATCCGAATATTGTGTAATGGAAGTGGCTTGCCCATTGTTAAAAGTGAACGCTACATTTGTGATAGGAGCATTTCCAAAACTATCGTCTAGGTATGCATGACGCGCTAAAAAGTAAAACGTTTTCCGCTCTTCTTCCGTCATTGAACCTTTCCCTATGTAAATCACCGTTCTTCTTGGGATCGCAATGACAATGGTTTCATCTTGCAATGTTGTATGAGCTTTCTTGAGGAACTCCGGACATAAAATCATTTCTGCAGAAAAGGGATGCCCTGAACCAGTCACTGCAAAGCTTCCGTCCTTAGTCACATTATCTAAGTTGATGTTTGTTTTACATAAATTATCGATAGCTTGCTGATGAATGACATCCGCAGGCTTTGACGCTTCTTGTCGTGTCAAAAATTGATAACTGTCGGGCTGTTCGAAACCATAGCTGACAATAGGAATAGGGTTTTGGTCAATGCCTAGAAAAGGAGTAAACACCACATGTGGCTTAGCATTCCAAGAGTATGGTTTTAGGATGGGATATACGTCCAACCTCTCTTCGTTTTTTTCTTTGGCTTGCACCGACAAACTTAAAGCCATCATTGATAGCGCCGGAAAAAGGATATGTTTCATAACTACTGTGTCTCTAAATCAATGCAGTAGAAATCTGTCTCTGCATGCTTGGGATTTGGCTCTTGATAAGACCAACCATGTCTGAGGTAATGCCGTAAGGCTCTAGGGTTAGTCCGGCTCACAGAAAGCATCGCTCGATGACATCCGCTATGCTTTAAAGAAGACTGAATATAGTGTTGAATTTTATCGGATAAACCAGTACCACGCCATGTCGGTACGATGTAAATCAAATGCACATAACCAATTTCCGGCTCAGGAGTTTGACTTCGAAACTCCAGCTGACCAATGATCTCATCATCATTCCATATATGAATGTAGCGCCATTCCGATAAACCCATTCTAGCGGCCATTTTTTCACGATACCCTAAGATAAACGCTTCAAACCCCTCTTCACGATGGAAACTGCAGACGTAAGCATCTTTCCTTGCTTGAACACAAAACTCAAAATCGCGCTCAATATCAATTGTTTTAAATTCTATATTCAATACACCCTCACATATCAGCTAATAGCCATTTTTGTACCCAAGTGACTTCAAGATGCAGGATTGAGAGCCTTGTCTGCTTGGGTATATTTAGAAAAGTGTTTCGCTAACTGTAAATCATTCAGCACAAGATTTTCCAAACGCTCCTTACCGACTTCTCCTGTTTCTTGAAAACCGTGCTTTTTGTAAAAATGAAGCGCGGCTTTATTCGAATCTAAAGCCCACAATGTGACACTTTCGGCATTCAACTTCATGAGCCTTTTCTCACATTCTAAATAGAGTTGGCTTCCGTAACCTTGGTTTGAATACTCTGATAAGAAATAGATAGAGCTTAATTCGTAGTGATTCGTCTCTTTAAGGTGCTTCGGTTGACCAAAACATGCAAACCCAATGACCCTCGACTGGGATTCAACCACTAAGACATTGGCTAACTGGTTCTCAATGATCTTGCGCCACAGCTGCTGCCTCAATGCGAATGTTTGAGCCTCAATGTAGTTTTGCGGCATAAGCCCCCGATAAGTACTTTTCCAAGATTCGACATGCACGTACGCGATTTTTTCTACATCGATTAAATCCGCGTCTCTAACCATTATTTCCACAACTCATTACCTATCAAACACTTGCATTCTTTCAATAACTTACCGCATTTCATCATGAGATGATTACTGCGCATTTCCACAGTAAGGATCCATGCGATTCATATCACATCTGCAAAAACGATAATCTTGCCATTAAATTTGCATTTTGCTTTTGTATTTGCAAAGTAAAAACGCAATTATGCAATCAAAACCAAAACAAACGTTTGCATAGGTACTTTAATCACGAAAACAGGGCTTAAAAAGTTGGCACGCGATTTGTATTACTAACACTGACCCTTTTAAGCCGAGGGTCACCTAGCCAACTGACGTTGTTAGTGAATGAATTTGTTCACACCTATATAGCCAGCCGCAATCATTTCGCGTCTGGCTTTTTTCTTTTTAGGCCCCCTGGGTTTAAGGCTAAAATGGACACCCATCTAAACCATTAGCCAAAAACATAATCAAGACACCCACCAAATCATTCAAATCCCACACATTCCCTCTTCAACGCTTGCATAAACTGACATAACATTCTCATATAAATGACCAGCACAATGCCGAAAGCTAGAAAATCACAAATCAGTTTGGAAGATACTGCTTATTACCACTGCATTTCACGTTGCGTGCGAAGAGCCTATTTATGCGGTCAAGACCCTCTCACGGGCCGATCTTTTGAGCATCGACGTGCTTGGGTAGAAAAGAGAATGTTGTTTCTAGCACAAGTCTTCGCTATCGATATTTGCGCCTATGCGGTTATGAGCAACCATACCCACTTGGTCCTCCATGTTGACAGAGAAAAAGAGGCTAAAATGGACACCCATCTAAACCATTAGCCAAAAACATAATCAAGACACCCACCAAATCATTCAAATCCCACACATTCCCTCTTCAACGCTTGCATAAACTGACATAACATTCTCATATAAATGACCAGCACAATGCCGAAAGCTAGAAAATCACAAATCAGTTTGGAAGATACTGCTTATTACCACTGCATTTCACGTTGCGTGCGAAGAGCCTATTTATGCGGTCAAGACCCTCTCACGGGCCGATCTTTTGAGCATCGACGTGCTTGGGTAGAAAAGAGAATGTTGTTTCTAGCACAAGTCTTCGCTATCGATATTTGCGCCTATGCGGTTATGAGCAACCATACCCACTTGGTCCTCCATGTTGACAGAGAAAAAGCGCAAAGCTGGTCACTCTACGAAATCATTTCACGCTGGCATCGTATCAGCAAAGGGGCTCCCTTCTCTCATGCTTATCTCAATGAACAAAAACGAGCGGAATTAACATCGCTCCAATGGAAGTCTCTTGCTGAACTTTCCGAGCAATGGAGGGAGCGACTCTACGATATCAGTTGGTTCATGCGGATGCTTAATGAGCCCATTGCGCGTCAGGCCAATCAAGAAGATGGCTGTACAGGCAGGTTCTGGGAAGGTCGATTTAAGTCCCAAGCTTTGTTAGATGACACGGCACTAGCCGCTTGTATGGCATATGTCGACCTAAACCCTATACGTGCAGGAGTAGAAACTCTACCGGAAAAGTCTCAATACACCAGCATCAAAAAACGATGCGAAATGGCTCCCAAAGGGCTTCAACCTAAAGCTTTGCTGCCCTTTATTGGAAATCATCGTAAAAACACGCCCAAAGGATTACCTTTCACTTTCAATGATTATTTAATGCTCTTAGATTTAACAGGACGAATAATACGACCAGATAAAAATGGCTATATTCCCCGCAAGTCGGATGACATTTTGTTCAGGCTTGGGCTAAGCCAACAGACTTGGGAATCTATCAGTGGTCATTTTGGAAAGTGCTTTTCTGGTGCTGTCGGTAAAGAACAAGCCTTGCGCAAGTTTCATAACAACTTAGGAAGTAAAAGAACAGCTGGGCTCAATGCCTCAAGAAAATGGTTAAGTGCCGCGTAGTTATCAAAGCGCATTCAGAATTTAGAATAATGCTTCGTTCAAAAACATAAATAAAACAAAGCCCCAAGATAAAGGGGCTTAAGTGTTGGTATCAAGTAACCTTATTTGGCGCGCTTTGGCTGTTGATACGTTTTACCTGCTGCTTGATACGTGTCTTTTTGCTTAACATCGAACATAATGTCAAAGAACCAAGCAACAAATTTGATCACATGATCGCCTTCGTTCATCACATGCTCGACGAACTCTTGTTCTTCGCCAGATTCATTCTCGCGAGTCGTAACATGATAAATACGTTTCTCACCGTCCACTTCCGCTAACGCGAATTGGCCCGATAGTGATTCAGCCGCTTCAGCCACTTCAGTATCATCAGATTCTTTTAGCAGTCTTAAAGCTTGCGGCAGATCTGCTTGCTCACACGTTTGACGAACCAGTTCTTCAAATTCTTTATGCTCCATGAGCCTCACCTATACATTCTTTGGAGGGATTGTCGCGCATTGTAGAGACGCCGATCATAAACTGCAAGGCAGCTGCCATCCGTTATCATATTTCTTCACTATTGTGGGTGTCTTAATAACCGATTTTAATAACCGGATAATCAGCATTGCCAGCAGCAGCGGTATTGTGGCAAATGTGTTGGCTTTCTTTGACGAACAGTTAAAGGTGGGTGTCTTGTTAACTTAACTTCGGAAACTTAATAGGCACCGTACAATGGGTGTCTAATTTAAAACGCCGCAAACATGGGTGTCTTGCTTAAAGAAGAACTGATTTAGCAACCATTTCTCCCCAGTCAACTTTCTTTTCCTTCGATTGTCCGGCTTACTATTATGGCTGTCCCCATAATCATAGCAGTCACAAAATACATTCCTCCAAGTTGAACTTGAGATTGAACGAAATGCTCGACAATGTAACTCCCTAATAGACCTGCACTGCACATCTGTACAGAACCAGATAAAGCGGACACAGCCCCTGCCGTCTTTTTGTGTGGTGATAACAGCATACTGATTGCGAGTGGAAATGACATGCCTTGGGCATAACACAATAAAGTAAACCCTGCGACCAAACTAAAACTGGTAAAAGGCGTCATTATTAGCCATGCGGCGGAGGCAAGGGTCAAAGTGATCGATGTCGCCATGATCGCCCATACGGAATAAAAGCGATTGGCGATATTAAGCGTGATACCACCAAGTAACAAACCTAATGATGGGATAATCATCAAGCTCCCGTATTCACCTGCATGCATTCCTAATTGCGATTGCATTAAAAACGGTAACAATGATAAAGAGACCAAAGACGTTAGATAACTCACCCAGTTAAAACTAGCACTTGCCAGCACTTGCTTACTGGTTATTAAGCTTCTATAAGTCCTCAGCATTTCCATTACTCTGAATGGGCGCTTCCCATATGGTAAAGTCTCCGGCAAGACTCTCCAACCCAAAACAAAAATAGCCGCGAGATAGATAAGCACGAATACAAACACGGCCTGCCAATTCACTTGAAAAGCAATCCAACCGCCAATCACTGGAGCGAAAATAGGCATGATCGAGGCGGTGATAGAGATATACGACAGCGCTTTAGTAAGTTGAGGGCCATCATAACTATCTCGAAGAACAGAGCGTCCAAGCACTGACGCACTGCCAGCCCCTAAACCTTGTAGTAAGCGACCAACTTCCAATAACGCATAATTCTCTTGGCTAACTAAGCAGACCAAGGTGCCGAGTAAGTAAACCCCTTGCCCCAAAATAAAAACCGGACGACGGCCGATACTGTCAGACAATGGTCCATAAAATAGCTGAGAAACACCAAAACCAACAAGAAACAGCGTCACCAAGCTTTGAACATCGACTTGCCCAATAGAAAAATGCGCCGCGACTAAAGGAAGCGAAGGGAGATAAATGCTAACTCCAACCTGCCCTGTTGCGATAATCAGCATTGCCAGTAGCAGCGGTGTTTTAGCAAATGTGGGTGTCTTCTTTATGTTTTTTATGAACGGTTCTTTGGCATCTGAATGCCCAGCACCCTTAGCATCTAAGATGGGTGTCTCATTTAATTCGTTCGCATCTAAGGTGGGTGTCCTGTTTAATTCGTGTCTCCCATCAATACTATGTTCTTCACTTTGGGATTTGGCCATTTCGGCTCCTTGCTCTTTTTCTTTTTTGCTGTCCACATGGAGTGTATATTGAACCGAAATAGGTGATAATCATCATTTTTGGAAAAGCATTAAGTCGCTTGAGGAATGAATCATGGACTGGATCCAAAGTGTTAAGAGCTACATTCGTGTTGTTGAAGAAGGCAGCTTTAATGCTGCGGCGCGCAAACTCAACACCACAAGTTCGGCAATAAGTAAAAGGATTCAATGGCTTGAAGATACTATTGGTGTTCAGCTACTCAAGCGAACCACTCGCTCCCTCAGTCAAACCGAAGCAGGAGCACTCTTTTATCAAAGAGCCAAAGTCCAATTAGACGGTTGGCAATCCGTTCTTGATGAAACTCGATCCGTCAATCAATCCCCTGCAGGTCTACTTAAAGTTGGCGCTACACTAGCGGTCGGATCTAAATTTTTAGTCCACTATCTTGATGATTTCCTTGAAAAGTACCCTGACATCAAATTACAACTGATCACGACACTACCCGGTCAGCTGCCTGAACTCAGCCTCGATTTATTCATAAGTCGAGAGCTAGAACAGCTCAATTCTCTCAGCTTCAAAGCCACCCCTTTGTTCGAACATAGAGCCACCTTTTATGCCGCTCCTAAATACATCGAAAAACATGGTGAGCCGAGCAACATCGAAGAGTTAACTCAACATAATGTCCTTATTTGGGGAGAAAAACCGGAAAGGGATGTCAAGCTCAATCATGACGTCAAAGTCACCTTGTCAGGCAACTTTGCAACGACGAATCCTGAGGCACTTTTTCACGCAGCCAAACGTGGACTTGGTATCTTGTTAACGAATAATGTCATGATTAAAGATGAATTAAAGCAAGGTAGCCTCGTCCCAATTCTACCTGAAATTACAGCAGATGAAGCGATAGTGTATGCTTACTATCCGAAGTTAGACTATCAGCATACTCGCACACAACTTTTCTTAGATTACTTAAAATCGCGCCTTGAAGAAGAGCGCTCTCAATAGAGTGCTTTATCAACTCAAATTTGCACTTAAACTGACGATAGAACTGTTTCATATCCAAGACAAGCTGATAAATTGGTTTTGCATTCCCTCAGATCCTGCCTAATAGTTAATTATAAGTAACACAGAAGAAGTTAATACTAAGGTTGTACGTAACGTTTACAACGAATTGAAACAGACACAAGAAGCCGTCCCTCATTGATTGAGGAGAACGAACATCCGTTTCATGAATGCGTACATTGACAAATTCGCTTGGCTAGGCAGATACACGGTATGAAACGCTCTATGAAAGGCATTGAAATAGATGCCGATACCATTAGCAATATTCTCTTGCTGAACAGTGATGAGCAACTGAAGCAGGTGACACTGGACTTGCACGCAATTTTTGGGTCGTTTTGTACTTGTATCATCAAGATTGACCATCCGACTCAACAAGCCCAAACCTTGTCATTTGCACAAGATAACGAGCTCATTGATAACATTTGTTACCCGCTAAGACACACGCCTTGTGAGCGCGTTGCTCGTAACGTACAGGATTATTGTCTCTACTCCGAATACACCTATCGCGAGTTTCCTAATGATCACTACCTCAGTGCCAACAATATCGAATGCTACTTGGGCGTCCCATTGAGAGGCCCTACTGGTGATGTATTGGGGATTTTGGTCTCAACATTCACGGAAGCACTAGAAGATACTGAAGTGCTGGTGAAGTATCACAAAGTCCTCGGAAACATTGCTAAGCAAGTCCTGCTTCAACAATGGCTCGGGGAACGATCTCATCAATTGGTGAATAGGCTCAGCTTTGAAGCCGCTCACGACCCGCTCACCACCTTGAGCAATCGCAGCTGCTTAGCCGACACTCTCGAAAGTCTCACCCAGCCAAACGGGCAAGATTTTAGCCTTATTTACGTAGACATTGATAACTTCAAGGCCATTAACGATACATACAGCAGCTATATTGGTGATCGCGTCTTGATCTTTATGGCGGAGATGCTGAAAAGCTGCGTTACTAATTCTGCTTTGGCTTTTCGCATTGCAGGGGATGAATTTGCAGTGATTACTTTTGCTCATGACCCTTTTGAGATTTGCTCGCAAATCATCGATAAGCTTGAAGATGGTCTTAGGGAAAAAAAAGTAAATGTAAAGTTTACCGTCAGCATGGGCATTGCCAAGGCTCATTCAAAGCGACTCAGCAGCGACGAGCTCATGCTCAACGCCAGTATCGCCCTCAAAGATTGTAAGCAGCACTCAGGCGTTCGAATGCAGTGTTACGATACGCATCTTAGTGCCATGTATCATCGAAAAGGGCAACTTATCGAAGCACTTAGTGAGCAAGTCGGTGTAGCTAACTGTGAAGAAAGCGAGCTGTATGTCGCACTGCAACCGATCGTCAATTTAAGCGAAGGGCGCTGGAACTATTTCGAAGTCCTTGCGCGGTGGACCAGCGAAGAGTACGGCATCGTCTCACCGGTTGAGTTTATCCATGTGGCTGAAGAGTCTGGGATCATCGTTGAATTGGGTAAACGCATTATCGAACTCGCCTGTAGATCTAAACAGCTCATGGAAAAACAGCTCGGCTACCCGATCCGGCTGAGCCTTAATTGCTCTGTACACGAGCTCACTAATTCGCCCAATTACCTACAGCATTTAGTCGATCAAATACAGCAGCATGGCTTCACACCAGAAGAGTTCACCATTGAACTGACAGAAACGGTGTTACTTGGTCATCGCGAGCAAGGGCAATATGTTTTAAATGAGCTACGTCGTTTAGGTTTTAAAGTCGCACTGGATGATTTTGGGACGGGCTACTCCAGCTTGAATTACATCCACAGCTATCCGATCGATTCGATAAAAATTGACGCATCTTTCATCCGAAACATGCTAACAAATACCACTTCAGAGCGCGTGGTGTGGTTAATCATTCAATTAGCGGAGCAACTTGGGGTTGGTGTCGTAGCGGAAGGGGTAGAAGACACGGAGGCCCTAACGACCTTAAATAATATGGGTTGTCATTTGATCCAAGGCTACTACTTTTCGAAGCCCCTTCCTCCTCAAGAGATGTTGAAGCTGATACAAGAAGTGCCTGTTCGTCGCGCATAACATGCTTAGCACCTCAAATGCATAGTAACTCAAACTCATAGTACACAGCGTTCCTATTAGTTAACGTTCCTAGTCGATAACGCTAATAAAAATAGCTGAGATGCTTTACTAAAGCTTAACCCAAAAGAAACCCCCACTCTCAGGTGGGGGTTATCAGCATTAATCTACTGTGTCAGCGTTGCTTCTTTTTCTTTCAGCATCTTATCCAGCTTATCTCGCTTGGCGATGAACGCTTTGCGCTCCTTCTTAGCCACAGAGCTCGCCATCGGGATTTTCGCCTTCATCGCATCCACTGGGCGTCCATTAACCAGCAATTCATAGTGCAAATGCGGTCCTGTTACACGACCTGAACGTCCCGACAAACCAATTTTCTGGCCACGAGAGACCTTCTGCCCTTTACGCACCAAGATCTTATTTAAGTGCAAGTAACGGGTCTTATATTTACTTGAATGTTGAACAACCACATAGTTACCCGCAAATGGGTGTTTACGGGTCAAGATCACGGTGCCATCACCTGTCGATACCACTGGTGTACCCACTGGAGTCGCAAAGTCAGTCCCGTTATGTGGCGTTACACGCCCCGTCACTGGGTGAAGACGACGTGGATTAAAATGAGAGCTTAAACGCCATTTACGAGACACCGGATAACGTTGGAATGCGCGTTGCAGACTTTCGCCTTTTGCGTCGTAATATTGACCGTCAGAGTGTAAATAGGCAGAAAGCACTCGACCGCGATTAAATAATTTAATCGCTTCAATTTGGCTCTTACCACTCTCAACCCCATCCACCAGATGGGTACGACGAACAATTTCAAACTTGTCACCTGCTCGAAGATCGCGCGCGAAGTTCACCTTCTCTTTTAATAAAGCAACAATCTGCTCTATCTCGATACCATTTAAACCCAGTTTGTTCGCTGAAACCGAAAAGCTTCCATTAATCTTGCCAACTAACGGATCTTGACGCCATTCACCAGGAACGGAAATATCTTCGAAATCATAACTGCCGTCAGAGTTGAGTGCATACACCACCTTATCAGCGATGTTGAATTCAAGCTCCATGCGGTCTAACGCTCCAGTTTCCATACTTCTCCAGAAACGCAAAGTGTTTCCCGGTTTTAACGTATCTAAAGCCAGATAGTTTAAATCCGTTTCCATCACTTTCATCATTTCTTGATAACCAAAGCCGAGCTGATCGAAAATTTGGCTTAAGGAGTCACCCGTTTTAATCACGTATTCAAACGTGGGCGGGATATGGAATTCTTCATCTTGTGGATCCAGGAAGTCACTGATCGCACTCGACTCGGGCAGGTTGAGTTCAATGGTTCGTATTATCGGAGAATCATTAAGGGAGTTAGCGACTCCGAAAACCGCGGCCATTGGCAACGCGAGCGCAAGCCACCATTTATGGCGCGAGAAGCGAGATGGCTTGAAATTTATTTGCTGTGTTGTCACGTGTGGAACTCTTTAATTGTTTCAACCAATAGAGGAATTAATCAACTAGCTTAAGCATTTCTTTGCCAGAAATCACCTCTGGATAGGAGGTTATCATACAGAAAGTCGGGCTATTCCCAAAAATTAACCATAAATGGACGTTAACCTTGCCAAGTACATGCAAATTCTCATTGTAACTCCTCTCACAAACGGAAGTAACTCCCCTCACAAACGGAAAGTATATAACATTTACATGACCAAATAACCGTACCCCATTCAACAAAATAAGTTAACAGGGTATACTGCATACTACTCCTCCACTCATCAGCGACATAGACTCTGTGATCACCAAACTCCCCCGCTGGGTTGAATACGGTGCTTTCTTGCTTGCCACTCTAGCAGGATGTGCAAACGTCGTCGGCTTACTCAGTTTCCAGCATCAAGCCCTCTCGCACCTTTCAGGCACGTTAACCATGCTCGGAAGTGAATTACTCAACTGGAATGGCAATACACTGCATCTATTTTTAGTGATTGGCAGCTTTTTCTTAGGCTCCGCTATCAGCGGCACCATTATCGCGAGCTCTACACTCAAACTCGGCCGTCGATATGGGGTAGCACTCCTGATCGAGGGAATCTTACTCTTTATAAGCGGTTACCTACTGACTCGAAACCTTGTGGCGGGGCAATACTTTGCTTCCGTCGCTTGTGGTCTCCAAAATGCACTCGCAACCACCTTCAGTGGCGCTGTCGTGAGAACAACCCATGTCACTGGAATTATTACCGATTTAGGGATCATGATCGGAGAATGGATGCGAGGCATCAGCTTTGATCGCAGAAAAGCCAAACTTTTCCTATTCATATTAAGTGGTTTTTTATGCGGTTCTTTCATTGGAACTTGGCTTTTTGCTCACCTTTCGGTTGCTGCTATATATGCACCTGCCACCCTATCGATCGCCATTGCAATAAGCTACTGGCTTTTTCTTGCGTCAAAGAAAACCAACAAAGGCATTTAATATCAAATACTTATTTTTAATTACAACTTTAGCAGTCTAAATAAAATCGCAATTAGCCAGAACTGCTACACTGTAGTAACCACACACCACCCTCTATAAAATTTGCGCAATTCTCTGCTCTGTATTGATCGCCGTACAGAGCATAGAACTGAATATATAGATATTTATATTGAATACTATTGCATCCAATGCCGTTTGGCAGTATCCTCCACACCATAATGACTAGAAACGGATGTTTAGTGAATATTTATTCCATATTGGACATGGACTGATATTGACTAGTAGTAGCACGAGCTAAAATATGAATAATTCAAAAACTGCAGCCGCCCCAAGCAGCAAAAAGGGCAACTTCTGGGTATTTTTAATCCCTTCGCTGATCGGTCTCTTCTTGTTTATGGCGCCTATCAGCTATAACGGTGACCTCACTATTCCTGTCGCGATTTTAGCGAAATCCTTGCAAGCGGCTCTCGGTGATGCCTTAGTCGGTATCATTGCCGCTATCGTTGCCTTTATGGCTGCCGCTTCTTTGCTGGTTAAAGTTGCACAACCAAAAGCAGTTACTGAGCGACCTTTTTTAAATAGCCTATTCAACCCGAGTTGGTTATGGCTGACAGTACGCGTTATCGGTGGTATTGCAGTTGTCATGACCTACCTACAAATTGGCCCAAAAGCAGTATGGGAAGAGAACACGGGAGGGCTTGTTCTTGAAGGTTTGATGCCGACTCTTTTTGCTGTATTCATTTTTGCAGGCTTACTCCTTCCACTACTCCTTAACTTTGGCTTACTGGAACTGTTTGGTGCCCTACTAAGCAAAATTATGCGCCCAATCTTTAACCTACCGGGTCGTAGTGCGATTGATTGTATGGCTTCTTGGTTAGGGGATGGCAGTGTCGGTATTCTTCTCACCAGTAAACAGTACGAAAGCAAATTCTACACACAGCGTGAAGCCGCTGTTGTGGGTACGACATTCTCAGCGGTATCAATCACATTCAGTCTCGTGGTGATCGCTCAAGTGGAACTGGAACATCTATTCCTTCCTTTCTACGGCGCTATCTGTTTAGCCGGTATTGTGGCGGCTGTGATCATTCCACGTTTGCCACCACTGAGCATGAAAAAAGACCTTTACATTGATGGCACCGCGCCAAGTAAAGACGCCAATGCGCTGCCTGACGGACACACGACATTTTCATGGGGCATGGACCTAGCACTTAAACGCGCAGGCCAAGTCACCTCAGCTAAAGCCGTTGCAGCAGAAGGCGTACGCAACGCCATCGATATGGTATTTGGTGTCCTTCCTGTCGTGATGGGGTTAGGGACGGTTGCCTTGGTGGTTGCGGAGTACACAAATGTATTTTCTATCCTTGGCCAGCCATTCATTCCGTTCCTAGAGCTTCTTGGCGTACCGGAAGCGGCTGAAGCTTCAAAAACCATCGTGGTTGGCTTTGCGGATATGTTCATCCCTGCGATTCTAGCGGCCTCGATTGATAATGAAATGACACGTTTCGTTATCGCAGCCATGTCCGTGACACAGCTCATCTACATGTCAGAAGTCGGTGCACTGCTTCTGGGGAGTAAAATCCCGGTGAACATCGCTGAACTCTTCATCATCTTTATTTTGCGTACACTCATTACGCTGCCAGTCATTGCGGGTGTGGCTCATTTGATCTTCTAAACCGCCATAACCCCCCATAAAACCTCACTTCGGTGAGGTTTTTTTATCTTTTACATCCACCTTGATCCCCTCTAACTAATGACAAAATGCACATAAAAAAGTGCAAAGTCACACTTTAAACAGAATCTAATGGTTTTGTTTCTCAAATGTTATAATAAGTAAGTAAATATAAACAGATGTATCTCGAAATGCGTCACATAACTATACGAATACATTGCTTACACAAGAATCTATTTGAGGGATCGCTATGAAATTCAGTCATAAAGTGGTTGCGGCCTCCTCCGCTTTACTGCTCATCACCGTCACACTGCTTTCGATTCAACAGTTGTACACTGTACGTCAGTCTGTTGAAAACCACATCAATGACAGCCTTGAAGAGCTCGTCGGCGGCGTCAAGAACACCGTTGAATCTGAGATGAACGCAAAAAAAGTCTTGGCAGAAGCCACGACACAAGCCATTGAAGTCTCCCCGAAAGATCACAACTTCATTACCACTATCATTGAAAAGCCTGCGGTGAAAAAAGCGTTTCTAGCCATTGGCTTCGGTTATCAAGAAGACGGGTTCGTATTAGAAAATGATGACAATTGGGATGCTGGGGCAGACTATGACCCAAGAGTTCGTCCATGGTACATCGGAGCGAAACAGCAAAATCGCCTGGTCGTTACTGAACCTTATGTCGATGCCTCAACCCAAAACGTGATCATTTCCATCGGTACACCCGTCAATCAAGATGGGCAATTTATCGCTGGGATGTTTTACGATATTGAGCTCTCAAACCTTGCAGCGCTGGTGAACCAAGTCAATCTGTTTGACGCGGGCTATTTATTCCTCGTCACGTCTGATGGCACCACGATTGCCCACCCTGATAGTGCTAACAACGGCAAAAAACTCTCCAGCTACTTGCCGAATGTATCGTTAACATCTGGCAATCAACATATTGACATTGACGGTCAACCTTACCTTGTGCAGCTGACCTCTGTAGGCAGTGAAAACTGGTATATCGGTGCTATCTTAGATGAAAACCTCGCTTACAAAGCGATCGCCGATTTACGCCAAAATGCCATCATCTACACTCTGCTAGCGGTAGTGCTCAGTGTCATTGCTCTTAATGTCTTAATCCGTGTACTCATGAAACCTCTGACAGCTTTAAATAAAGCGATCGACGATGTGGCCTCGGGTCAAGGTGACCTGACTCAACGTCTTGACACCAACACAGATCAAGAGTTTTCCCAATTAGCGGCTGGGTTTAACCAATTTACAGAAAACCTGCAGACACTGATCATTCAATCCAAACAGACTGGTGATGACATTAAGCAAGGTTCCGATCATATCGCTCAAGGCGCGCAGCAATCTTCTGATGCCATCAATACCCAGCTACAAGAGCTTGAGCAGCTCGCCACCGCGATGAATGAAATGGCCGTGACAGCGACAGAAGTGGCTAATAACGCCCAAGGCGCTTCCGCTGCTGCGCAACAAGCGGACGATGCAACGAAGGAAGGCTCAAGGGTGGTGACAGAGTCCACCGAGTCCATCAACTTGCTATCACAACAAATCGATCAAGCCGTTGCTGAAGTACATGGTTTAGAATCGGCTACCGGTAATATTGAAACCATTCTCAGCGTCATCAATGATATTGCCGACCAAACCAACTTACTGGCGCTCAACGCAGCGATCGAAGCCGCTCGTGCAGGTGAGTCAGGGCGCGGGTTTGCTGTCGTTGCCGATGAAGTCCGAACGCTGGCGCAGCGTACTCAAGAATCGACCACTGAAATTCGTAACATGATCGAACAGCTGCAGGCGGGCGCAACCTCGGTGGCCAAAGCCATGAATCAAAGCAAAGATGTGGCGATGGAAACGGTTGAACGTGCCGAACATGCCACAAAAGCACTGATCTCGATTGGCGATTCAATCCAAAGTATTTCTGATATGAACATGCAAATCGCCTCTGCTGCGGAAGAGCAAAGCTTGGTTGCCGAAGAGATCAACAACAATACCTTTAATATTAAAGACCTTGCGACACAAGTCTCCCACGCTGCCCAAGAAGCCAACGAAGCGATGCACACTCAAAGTGAACAAGCTCAAAAGCAGCATGAGATCCTCAGTCGTTTCACCGTTTGATTTCGCAGTGAGTCAAGACATAGACTTAAAGAAACGGCGCTCTGGCGCCGTTTTTTTATTGATGCATCACGATTATTAGCGAATCCAAATCCTCAACGCATTTGTCGCTGGGGTTATCTATAGAACTTTGCTACCGTATGACTATGTTAACTCAGTAAAAAACAACCATGGAACAGTGGCTTCAAGACGGCTTTAATTTCGTCTTACAAAATCATCGAGAATGGAGCAATAGTGTTATTGTTCTCACTGGCGTCAGCTTATTACTTTGGGTCGCTTGGCGTATTGTTTACGGTCGATTAGAGCGTTTAGCACACCGGACCAGCTTTATTTGGGATGACCTATTACTGGATGCACTACGTACACCTATCGGGACACTGATCTGGTGTTGGCCAGCTTCGGTTTCCCTAGGCATCGTCATGAAAAGTTATTTCAATAATGGCTTTGATTGGCTTGGAAACATCAAATTAATCGTCATGCTTGCTGTCTTCCTCTGGGTGATCCTTCGCTTAGTGCACAATGTCGAAGAGCATATCTTACAGCAACGTAATCGTGATGAGACAACCGTACAGGCCATTGCCAAAATTGCCCGCTTGTTCTTCATCGTGATTGGTCTGCTGACGGTCATGCAAGCCTTCGGCCTGAGCTTATCAGGTTTGCTCACCTTTGGTGGTGTCGGTGGTTTGATCGTCGGTCTTGCCGCTAAAGATTTATTGTCGAACTTTTTTGGCGGTTTGATGGTCTATTTTGATCGCCCTTTTAAAGTGGGTGATTGGATCCGTTCCCCAGACCGTAAGATTGAAGGCACGGTTGAGCGTATCGGTTGGCGCATGACCATCATTCGCACCTTTGACAAGCGACCTTTGTACGTACCGAACTCGGTGTTCAGTAATATCGTGGTTGAAAACCCGTCACGAATGTTGAATCGCCGTATTTATGAGACCATTGGCGTTCGTTATGACGACTCCGCGAAATTAGCGAAAATCGTTGAAGACGTGAAAACCATGCTCACCAACCACCCTGATATTGATACCAAACAGACCATGATTGTGAACTTCAATCGTTTTGGCCCTTCGTCTCTGGATTTCTTTGTCTACACCTTTACCAAAACCGTCAATTGGGTGCGCTACCATGAAGTCAAACAAGATGTGCTGATCAAGATTATGGACATTATCCACCAGCATGAAGCCGATATTGCTTACCCAACACAAACCATCAAATTGACTCCAGAGCATGCCGGTTTAACCGAGTTAGAAGGACAAACGGTGTTTACTCCCTCCTCAGCGATGGATCCCTTACGCTAATTAAAATACCGCTCTCTTTTCCTCGATAGAACAACACACTACAAGCCTGTGAAGCCACCATCTGGTGGCTTCTTTCGTTAACATACATCGACACCGACCGTACGAAGTATCAATAAATCTATTGACAGTTGACCGTTCCTTATATAGAACGTTCTATATATAGAACAAAAAGAGGCTGACCATGGACAGACCGATTCTCAATACACTCGGACGCAATTTACAGAGCATACGGCTCTCAAAAGGCTTATCCCTCTCGCAGTTAGCGCTTGATGCTGGCATCGCAAAATCTAACCTTTCTCGTATCGAGCAAGGGGCTGGGAACCCAACCATAGACACCATTTGGCGACTTGCGACCCAACTTGATGTCCCTTTCGGTAGCCTAGTCGCCTCCGTTAGCACTCCCATTGGGCATGATGGCGTACAGGTGAAGCTGATCGAACAAGGCAGCGATACACCGCAAGTTGATGCTTACTGGATGTCGTGTGCGCCTCATACTGAACGCCTTTCCGAACCACATACTCAAGGAACATCTGAGACCATCACGATCATCACTGGAGAATTAGAAACGGGCAACCTTGAACAAACCCAAGTGCTCAAAGCGGGTGACAGTATCAGTTTCCCAGCCGATCAACCGCACCTATATCGCACCAGAGATCTCTGGGCAACCATGTTGGTCACGGTGACATACGCCAAAAAACCGAATGACTGTCATCTCCCAGATGGCGACGGCTTCTCTCCAGAGAATAAAGAAGAGCAAGAAAACAAAGGAGACAGCCATGGCTTCGCTAACCAACCAGAATAACGCAGCGATAAACGCTCAACCTTGGTTAAGCGGTTTCAAAGATGCGTTTCCTTTACTCGGTGGGTATATCCCTGTTGCGATCTCTTTTGGACTGATCGCATCGCAATCAGGTTTCACGATGTGGGAAACCATAGCCATCTCATTGTTTATTTACGCAGGCGCTTCTCAGTTTCTGTTTATAGCGATGGTTGCTTCAGGCGCTCCACTTTGGTTAGTGGTAATCATGACTTTGTTGATCAATGCCCGCCATATTGTGTATGCACCCAATATCGCCCCATATGTCACCAACAACCGATGGTGGGTGATGTTAATGCATGGATTAACCGATCAAATCTTTGCATTAGCCCATACCCGATTACCGCAGTTAGACCCGACCAATCGCATCGCATGGTATACCAGTGCCGCCCTCATCGCATGGTTTAGCTGGGTCTTTGGAACGGCGATTGGAGTCATTGCGGGTGCCGAGCTCATTGCCCAGTGGCCGTTATTGGGTAACGTACTTCCTTTTGCTCTACCCGCTTTATTCCTTGTTCTGCTGGCTCCACGGTTTAATACACTGCAATGGGGAATAACCTTAATTGGCACAACCATCAGTGCCTTAGTGATCAAGATCTTTGGTTTTCCAAATGCAGCCATTCCGCTCGGTGCATTGGCCGGCATGTTGTTATATTACGTCGTACGACACCAACAAGACCGCAGAACACAAGAGAAGGAGAAATTAAGATGAACACATCACTCTGGATAGCGATGCTGATGATTGCACTCTGTACTTTTCTTATGCGTGCACTGCCTTTGGTATGGATGACACGCCGACTCAAAAAAACAGACACTGACGATCAAGTAGAGAGCGTCCCTGAATGGCTCAGTGTGATGGGGCCAACCATGATCGCCGCCATGTTTGGAACGTCACTCATTCCCGCAGAACTGAGCATGGGGTACTGGATAGCGACTTGTCTAGGTGTTTTGGTCACTGTTGCCGCATGGTGTTGGAAACGCTCCTTAGGCATCCCTGTATTTGCGGGGGTGCTGGCATTTGGCGTCTGTATTTATCTGATCACTTAATCGCTTAACCAAGCGATGATCCCTCAGAAATTAGGTTCAGCACCTCTCGCTGAACCTAACATCTTGATGAGACTTGGGTAAAACATCATGTTATAACGCGTTTATCGCCCAAGTTAAGTTATTCCTTGCCTGCTTCTCGTAGCGTTCCACAAAGTACTCATGAGAAAAAATACACGCTCTATTTAAGAAACCTTGCAATATCGCTCTACGTTTACGCTTATAGATAAAGCTAGGTATTCGCTGATACTCTTTTCGAATGGCTTGTTCAAACTGAGCGTAATCTTGACTCTCTCGGCCTAAAATCGATAAATCAATATCCACCATTAGCGCTTCATCTGACCCTACGGGCGTCACCTCATGCAATGTCGCCATGATCAAACGATACACCGTTTCTATAAACGGGGAGTCCACCTGATTTTGTTGTAAAAACCTCACCGCCCAGTCAGCGCTGTCTTGTTCATTACTACTTGAAAAGACGTCATAAACGGCATCATGGAACCAAAGTGCCATCTCTAGCGCATCGTAGTTTCGTGTATAGGCTCTTACCTTTTCCAAGCAGTTCAAAGTCGCCGTGATGTGGTGCGTATTATGGTAATGACGATGCGGCTGTTCATAGTGAGACTGTAATTGAGCAAACGTCGCCATATTAGAAGCAAGGTTAAGCCGCTCCATCAACGCCAACCAATTTTCTTCATTCATTTTTCATTCCCATCATTTTTTACCGCCATTTTTTACAACCACAGCAAGCATTTTTTACAACCACAGCAAGAGTACATTCATCAAACCCCAGTCGATTTAAATTACTTGAATATCAAATTTAAATCTGCAGCTTGATTCATTTTTCTATTGTTACTGGGCATTTATCACTTTTAAGTCACATCCATGAAAAATATGCGATCGAACGGCATCACTCACTTCGACTCTTCAAGGATATATTATCGATGTCATCTTAAGAAACGAGGTTTTAATTAACATGCAAGGCATAACTTTAAAGATCGAGTTTTGAAGAACGACTGATGATAAGTAAAAGAAAAGACAGTGAGATCAAACAATGAAATTAGTTAAGTTTATTTTGAATTATTCAGAGAAAACCGTCTACATCAACTCAGAGCATGTTACGTCTGTGGAAGAGTTTGACGATAGGAATTGCATCATCGAGCTGACCACTGGCGAAAAGCACACCGTGCTTGCCACCATCGAAAGCGTTGTGGCAGATTTAAGTGAGGCTTCCTGCTCACAACCCCATGTAACGTCAGCACTGAGCAGAATCTCTCGAAAATAAACGATACCAAGTGGATTAAGTCTCCCCAAGTAACATTCAATAGAATACTCAGAACGCACTTGGGGACCTCTTAATTTAAAATGCGGAATTAGCGCAGCGCCATAACTTTATTATAAAATACGGTAGCATAATCACCTTGAGCTAATTCTTGATCACTGAGTACCATAAATTCATCCATAAAGTTCTGTGGTACAGTGATGGTCTGATTCGTATCGGTGAAAGTGCAATCAAGATCTAAGCCATAGTGACGAACTTCACCATCACAGCGAACATACGCTCCGCCAAACAGCTCCTTAGCGGTATGACGAAAATAGATCGCATCGAGATCATAAGAGTCACCTAAATCTTTTCGATATGACAGGCTGAAACTTTCCTCCACCTCTCCCCTTTTAAAAATGTGTTTCGTATAGGTATATGAATGACTGGCTTCGCTCACCGAAGTCGTTGCTTCTATCGTCGCCTCAGGGGAATAATAAGATCCCATCGATACCGTGTGATGCATTTCTCCAAATTCATTCATCGTTTGCTGATAGCCAATCACTCCTGGACAAAACTGGCTAGATGGAGACATCACATCATCCATATTGGGACGTATTTCATTATCGGCAAGATTCCAAGTATGCTCGTCAATTTTGTCGTAAGAACAATTGTTAGGTATGTCCGGTGTCGAACTACTGCCGTCAGAACCTCCACAACCCACCAACGTAGTCATCGTCATCAAAACAATTAAAGACCGATTCATTTTCTGCACCTCACACTTTTCAAACATCACTTCCAGATATCGAACACTCGAAACTTGACGCCAATATACAGAATAGCATTCTAAATGTAAATCATGTTTACCATTGAGCAAAGGAAGCTAAGGAAGCTAAGGAAGCTAAGGAAAATAACAATTGCATCGTAACTGAATGCAAAAAGAGCGCATAAAGCGCTCCTTTTAAAACTCAACTCTTACTCTAAAACTAATTAGCTTTCTAAAACCGCCTCATTCGCATTAGCCACTTCAGGGATCGCTTGATAGTCTTCAGCAACAGCATCAATCAGCTCTTCTAATAGACCCGTGTTTTCAACCATATGGCCTGTAATGATCAAATGAGCATGCTTCGCAGAGTTCGCTAACCCGAACTTACGCCATACCGCCTCTGTTGGTGTTGGGAACACCACAATCACCGAATTTGGATTGAGCCAAGCTGGGACGCCTTTCTCTTGCAGCTTTTCAACGGCATACTGTGCCAAACGCAAACAACGTTTCACACGCAACTCTTTCTCTTGTTCCGTGCTGCTTTTAATCGCATGCCACATCATCAAAGGCGTGAGACCATTGCGTGAGCCAGTAATGGTTTTATCGACCGCCGCAATGTAGTCCACCGCCACACTGATGTTATCAACGTACGCTTTTTTCGTTAATACGATGCCACATGGGATAGGGGCACCGATCATTTTGTGACCCGAGACAGAAATAGAGTCGATATCATCAGCAAAAGAGAATGGTTGTGGGCGATCGACAAAAGGTAAAATCATGCCATGAAAGGCAGCATCTGCGTGCAGGTAATATTGATCACGTTGAAAGCCAGCCTGACTCAACACCTGCTTAATTTTGCTGAGATCGTCAATGGCACCGTATAGCGTCGTGCCGATATTGGCAAATACGATCGGGTTCGCGCGACCATTGGATTCAATATGCTGTTGCAGATCGTCATAATCCATTTCCCCATTTGGCAAGCTCTTGACCACACGATGCTCGATCCTGAGCAGACGGACAATTTTAGCGACCGAATAGTGGGTGTCCTCTGAAAAGTAAATGATGCCATTCGGAAACAGCTCTCGCGCCAAATAGCAACTGTACATGTTGCCCTCTGTCCCCCCATTCGTGACATACCCCCATGACTCAGCAAACGGGATGTTAAATTTATCGGCAAAGTACGCCATCACTTCCTTTTCAAATTGAAAGGTATTCAAGCGATAGTTTGAGGTTTCAGCCCAGTCTCCACAGTTATTAAAAGAGAACTGCCAGAACTTCTCCAGCTCTTGGTAGTTAAAATCCGCTGCGGTTGGATAACCAATATTGTTGTACTGGTGGGTCTTACAATACTCAAAAAACGTTTCGAGCGTTTGTTGGTCTTGAGGTGATAAAGCCATGATTTACTTCCATTTTAACATGAGTGACAGGAACAAATAGATGCTAACAACTCAAAATCTACCGAACAATAAATGTAACTTAATTGACACATTTGCCACTTTAAACAGGATGTAAAGAAATAATTACAAACCCTTTTAACACGCTCAAGGATTTCTCCCGTTTTGGTAAAGACTGTCCAAACAAACAGCGAACGCGCATCTCCCGCTTGATTTTCTCATCATTTTGCCCAAAAATAACTGTATATATATACAGGTTTTATTTATGCAGATTATCCCCGTTTCCGCCAGCGCTGGTATCACTGGCTTTGAAAGTCCAGCGGCTGAATACACTCAACTTCCCATTGATCTGGATGAATTGCTTGTCGAGCATCCAAGTGCCACATTTATCGGTCGTGCTTGCGGTGACTCGATGCAAGGCGTCGGCATTTTTGATGGTGATCTTTTGATCGTCGACCGCCATGTACAGGCACAAAATCATGATGTGATTGTCGCCAATTTCAATGGTGAGTTTGTTTGTAAATTGATTGATACTCAGCGCCGTTTGCTGCTTTCCGCAAACCCAACTCATCGCCCAGTACACATTCAAGATCACGATACGTTCACATTAGAAGGCGTCGTGATCCGCTCCATTCGCTGCCATCGACAAAGTTATCTGCTAGGAGACGGATAATGTACGCCCTTGTCGATGCCAACAGCTTCTATTGCAGTGCAGAACAAGTCTTTCGACCCGATTGGCGAGGTAAGCCTGTCATCGTGCTATCCAACAATGACGGCTGTATTGTGGCTGCCAACCGAGAAGCCAAAGCGGTTGGCGTGGAAAAGTTTAAGCCGTACTTTCAGATGAAAGCGCTATGCGAACAGCGCGGGGTGATCGCCCTCTCCTCCAACTACGAACTCTACGCCGATTTATCGAATAAAATGATGCAAGTGATTGGTCGCTTTGCCCCCGAACAACACATCTACAGCATTGATGAGTCTTTTCTGTCGTTTGAGCGTACTTATCCCGCGATCCCTTGCTTTGCAGAGCATGGTGCAAAATTACGACGCGCTGTATGGAAAGAGTGCCGCCTGCCTGTTTGCGTAGGGTTTGGCCCCACTCTAACTTTAGCGAAAATAGCCAATCACGCAGCAAAGAAAATTGCGGGCTATCATGGAGTTTGCGTGCTGTCGACCCCACAACAAATCCATGACGTGCTGGCGAAAATCGATGTGGGTGACGTATGGGGCATAGGCAAACAACTCCAGAAACGCATGTGTTTTATGGGAATTAACACCGCGTTACAGCTGGCCAACTACCCAATAGGGCTGCTGAGAAAAGAGTTTAATGTTGAAGTCGAACGAACAGCCCGAGAGCTAAAGGGACAAGCATGCAAAGGATGGGATGTTGCTCGCGCAGATAAAAAACAGATCTTCTCCACTCGGAGCGTTGGAGAGCGCATCACAGACGTCCTCTCACTCAAACAAGCCCTGTGTAAACATGCTGGTATCGCCTCGCATAAAGCGCGATATCAAGGCTCACTTTGTCGCGTGATGACCTGCTTCGCCAACAGTTCGCCTTATGATGATAAACCCGTCAGCCGTCGAGCCATTCATCGCTTCCCCTACCCTACAGCGGATGTCACCCAGTTGACACAAGTTGCCAGTCAACTGGCACAAGAGTTATTCGAAGAAGACGTTCGCTTCTATAAAATTGGGGTTGGCTTACTTGATCTCACCGACGGAAAACAAGAACAACCGGATCTGTTCAATCCCACACCGAACAACCCGAAACTGATGTCCATCTACGACACGCTTAACCATCGTTTCGGTAGCGATACCCTGTTTCTCGCAGGACAAGGTATTGAACATAAATGGGGCATGCGAAGAGACATGCTGACCCCGCAATACACCACCAAGTGGCGCGACTTACCAAAAATACGCTGTTAAGATCATGGCTTATCGAATACCCGGTAACGATTGCAGTTGAGGCTGTTTTTGGACAATGAAATCGATAAATGCCGACAACTTTTGAGATTTTATTCGCGACTCCTGAAACACAAGGTAAAAGCCGACCCAATCGGGCCACAGTTCACGGCAAACAGGAACAAGCTCTCCCGACTCTAAAGCCGAATACGCATCAAAATAAGGCACATAAATCATCCCCAGTCCTGCCTTTGCCGCTTTCACGGCATGCTTGGGCGATTCTAATAACAGATCGGAGTCGGGGAAAATCGCGCGTTGCTGCCCCCCTTTTTTAATCAACCAAGGAAAGCCACGGCCTTTCACTCCGAGATTGATCACCTTGTGCATGTGTAACCATGCCAAATCTTGGTGACCTTCATGCTCTTGCAGCCATTCAGGGGAAGCATACATGCCATATTGCAACTCAAACAGCCGTCGCTGCTTTAAGTCTGAACTTGATAAAGGCCCTTGGCGAAAGGCAATGTCGATACGATCGTCGTAAAAATCCAGATTTTCATTACTGCCAACCAATTCGATATTCAAACTCGGATAAATCGACTTAAATTCAATAACCCAATCACTAAGCGGCCAATCCACAAATTGGATCGGGGCGGTGACACGCAAAGTACCAGAGACTTGGGACTGATTATCTTGCCAATCCACTAACGATTGATAACGCAACTCCAGCTGCTTTGTCAGAGCCAAAAACTCAGCCCCTGCTTGGGTTAACTGCATGTTGCGGGTATTTCTTATCAGCAAGGTCACCCCGAGCTGATTTTCAAGGTTGGCAATTCGCCGGCTGACTGTACTTGTCGGCATGCCCAGAGACATCGCAGCCTTCGAGAACGACCCTGTTTTCACGACCGTCACAAACCATAAGCTCGCTTCTAGATCCATCATTTATCCCATTTATGGAAAGCTGATGCTTATATTATCCCAATAATCATCCCAATCAATGGCGTATATGATAAGTGACTCATGAAAACGGAGTATCACTATGTTCAAAACAATTGCAGTCATCGGTGCCACAGGCATGCTGGGTTTCCCCGTCGCAGAAGCGTTCGCTAAAAACGGCCATAAGGTGCGAATTATTTCAAGAAACTCATCCAAAGCGCGCCAACAATTTCAAGGCGATCAGTTTGAGTTTGCACAAGCCGATCTATTTGACCATGAGAGTTTAAGTAAGGCGCTGAAGCAGGTCGACGCCATCCATATCAACCTCAGTGGCAATAGCCCAGAGACTTACCGAACGAATCACATCGAAGGAACAAAGCACATTCTTCGCGCCGTTGACCGAGCGTCCATTCAAATGATCACCATGATTTCTACCGCGACCGCCTACCCAAGCAATGACTTTCGAGTCGATACACAAGCGAAACTAGAGGCAGAATCATTACTCAAACAAAGCGGTATCCCCTACATGGTATACCTGCCAAGTTGGTTCTTTGAAACCCTAAATTTACTGGTGGATCAGGGCACTGTGACCACCATGTGTGAAGCCACTCAACCGATTCGATGGCTGAGCGCTAAAGATTACGCTAGCGCTGTTGTACAGAGCTACTCGCTGCATGAACTGTACAATAAACGCTTGACCCTCTTAGGGCCAGAAGCCATGACCATCACACAAGCCGCCGATATCTACGCACACACGAAAGCCCTTAGCCGATACCACATGAATGAAACCGATGCTTGGGCCTACGCCAAAGATCTGGGCGATGACACCTTACTTGATGCCGTCGATCTTCTCTCTTACACAGAGAAAGTGGGAGAACAACCAGATCCAGTTACGTTAGATCACCCGTTAACAGCGCCAACACGCTTGTCTGATTGGTTGGTGGTGAATTAGGTGGAAGTGAAAAAGCTCCCGTCATGGGAGCTTTCACTATCTACTAAGATTATGATAAATCTAAATTCCTGACCTAGCTCGCTGAAATCCAAGATCGATGAGATCGAGCACGCACAAGTGGGACATACCAAAGCACCAAATCAATTCTACCCATTCAATAATTCCACTGAATCAAAGTAAATGGGCCATACCAGGTGTGATTTTGATTCAACAGTGGCGGGTTAGTCTGTCATTAGCTCAAGAAGTCCAATTTTATTGTTATTTTAATTTTACAAGCTCAAATTTCCACTTTGTTTGGCTAGAGGATCCAATTGCTGTTGCGTATCCAAAAACTTCATTGTTTATAAAATTCAACTGTATAATTCCACTCAATTCTCTATTAGGTGTATCCAACTCTACCAAAAATTTAAAGTGTTGATTATCACAATTAACTAAATTTCCATTCCATGTAGCGTAGTATTCATCATTAGCATCTTTCGATATACCTGATATCTTAGTGGAAATTAAATTTTGCCGAATCGTAAATTTTTCGAAGTGATTATCTTCAACACTTTCATCCACTGAAATTTGTGTAGATTTCCCCTCATAATCACCAGCAATATAATTATCCCCCAAAACTTTCCTTGTTAAATAACTTGAATTTACAGAAGCTACTAGGGTCAGTGACGATACCAAAAAACCGCTAACTTTTATCAAAACAATATAACTTGATGAAGGTGTTGACAGTTCAATAAAACCAAGTGGAACTTCAGTTACGAATATATAAACAAACAGCGACAAATATAAAACAACCATTAAGATAAATTTAATATTCCTTTCCGTTATCATAATCACCCTTGAATAATTTAGTATAAATAACAGTCTAACACTTAAAACTTTATCCGTTGTCATCGTACAAGGGATAAATACCACCTCGACCATAAGTTAGGGTATCAGTTGCACATTAATTTTAAAAGAAAACAATTCTCCTCTTTCGCAACCTACCCACATTTTTTAGCGATTTTAAATCATGGAACTACATCGCTCCATACTTTTTCTATGAACCAAGGTATAAAGCCCATTTGAAGATATATATGCCTTCAGCCTGTCCCGCCTTAAACTTTTCGATCTATTTTGCATATTCACAAGCAGGACATTCACTCTTTGTCTTGCCAAAGAGTAAACAGAAAGGCGCTTTGGTTTCGTGCAGGCTGGTCGGTCGGTTTTAGGCGTTCCAGACGCCATAAAACCTAAAATTTCGTCCTGAAATTTTCCCTAGAGTTATAGTTTCTACTTTGGATAAATGTACGTGATGTGGTCCGTACGAGGTGGCCGAGGATGAACTTAGCGGTATGACCACTGATATTGCTAACAACCTGCTTTATCACAATAGCGCTCGCCTTGAGTAAACCCTCAAAATCGAGGCCACATCTAAACACCTTAGCACAGCTTGCTTAATAAAGAGGCTCGGGCTTGTTTAACACTCGGGATTTAACGCTGGCTGACGCAGCGCTTAAACCTTATTTGTTATGCGTCGTATCAATGTAAAAATGCCGCAATTAAAATGCGGCATTTACAGAGTTATTTTATAACAGTTAGTATGGGGCGTTCACAGGGCGCACTTCTTTCAGGCTCAACATTATTTGCTTCCACAATACTATCGGTATCATCTTGAGTTGGTACTTGAGAGAGTTCTTGAAATACCCTATCAACTTTCAACATCGTACTACGTGCATCATGTTCACTAAAATGTCTATCCAGCTTGTAGTCTGCTTTGGTTCTCACAGACTTTAAACTTGCTAGTAGTAAGCCTAACTTCCTATGCTTCTCTTCTGTGCTTGCACGTAATTGTTGAATTAACTGCTCGTGAGAACCAAAACTACGTTCAGTAACCGGAATAGACTCAAGTTCGATAGAAGCCAGTTCATGGAACAAAGCATAATAAGAATTCCTAGCTACGTTTCGTAAAGCAACTTCATCGCTACCCGCATTCTTATAAAGTTCTTTGGAATAAGATAGTAAATCTGCAGCTATAATCATTCAGAACCCTCTATTACAAATGCTATGTTGCAAAGCTGGGGCTCAGATACTTCATATTTTGCAATGTGCTCGTGCCAATCTAATTCTAAGTCGACAGCCTTTTCTATTGAAGTATTGTGCAATGATACATTCACTTCCAAGTACTGATCTATTGGATCTGAAATCATTCCAAAACCAAATGATTTAGTCCTTATCATTTCTTGCTTTAATAACTTAGTTAATCCGTTAAATACATGAATCATATAATCACTTGCTTTTTTAATTAACTCTTCATCATTATCTAGATAACACCTTAGAGCTTCGTAATCATATAAACTAACATCACTTCTTAGTTCGAAGTTTTTATCAATATATTCACAATAATCTAAGTCTAAAACAAAGATAGCAGCACCATAACTTTCGTTACGAGAGTCACTATAATTCAATAGAATTGGAAATTGTTTCGACAGTTTAACAATATCTGAAAAAAGCTTATTGTTGCTCAAAGCTGACAATGCATTTTCAACACAAAACTGCTCATCTTGACCATACTTCACACTATTGACTGCGTTTTCTATAGCTAGGTCATAGTCTAATGCATGGGAATAAAGTGCAGATAAACAAGCATACCTAAAAGGTACTGGTAACTTCTCTGCTTTCCTGATCAAACCACGAAATTGAATCTCGGGAATAGCTACGCCTGTATGAATTGACTCATTTAACAAGTCATATATCTCTGCATCGACTTGTTTTGGAATTCTAGGTGCCATCTCTACTCTCACATATAAGTACGCGTTGATATTATACTACACGTTGCCTAAGTTCAACAATTTACCTTCCAGGTGTGCTCAAAGACGCATAACGAATGACATGGATTCCCCCTCCCGAGGATCTGCCACACTTAAGTGGTACACATTTGCACCGGAGGCTCCATGTCTGATTATTCTAACTTCTGCGGGATTGATTTAGCCAAAAACCACTTTAGTATCCATGCTGTTGACCAACATGGTAAAGTCTTACTTCATAAATCAGTCACTCGCTCTAAACTGCTGACTACAATAGCAAATATGCCTGCTATGCGAATAGGTCTTGAAGCGTGTGGTGGTGCGCATTATTGGGCGAGAACATTGCGCAAACTCGGACACGATCCCCGTATTATTGCAGCCAAGTATGTCACACCGTATCGCACTAAAGGAAAAAATGATCTCAATGTATTCGAAGCCGTGCAAAGACCTACAACGCGCTTTATTCCTGTTAAATCTCCTGAGCAACAAGCTATCTTGGCAGTTCATCGAGTC
This sequence comes from bacterium sp. HQB-39, assembly GCA_043422575.1. Taxonomy (GTDB): domain Bacteria; phylum Pseudomonadota; class Gammaproteobacteria; order Enterobacterales; family Vibrionaceae; genus Vibrio. Next base: position 98,175 of record JBHOHG010000005.1, read on the forward strand.
AGAGAGCATTGGGTTCGCGAGCGCACTGCATTAATGAATCGAATTCGTGCTCTACTCTCTGAATTTGATTTGATTAAGTAGCCATGCCTTCAGCCTGTCCCGCCTTAATTTTTTCGATCTATTTAGCTTGTGCTCAAGCGGGACATTCACTCTTTGCCTTGCCAAAGAGTAAACAGAAAGGCGCTTTGGTTTCGTGCACGCTGGTCGGTCGGTTTTAGGCGTTCCAGACGCCATAAAACCTAAAATCTCGTCCTGAGATTTTCCCTAGAGTTATAGTTTCTATTTTGGATAAATGTACGTGGTGTGGTCCGTACGGGGTAGCCGAGGATGAACTTAGCGGTATGACCAGTGATATTGCTAACAACCTGCTTTATCACAATAGCGCTCGCCTTGAGTAAACCCTCAAAATCGAGGCCACATCTAAACACCTTAGCACAGCTTGCTTAATAAAGAGGCTCGGGCTTGTTTAACACTCGGGATTTAACGCTGGCTGACGCAGCGCTTAATCCTTATTTGTTAGGTGTTGTTACGCTTAGTTTGACCACAACCTACACAATATTTTGCTTTGGGCGTGCGAAATAGTTTACCGCAAGAATTGCACTTTTCACCGTAGCTACTTAGTCGAAGGTAAAACATTACGTCATATCCAATATTCTTATAACCCGTTATCTCTTCAAATTTAGAAACTGCATCTGGACAACAGTACTTCCTAGCCGTTGGAATATCACAATTATGCTCAGCTCTATAAACCTTAATTTTCTTCATGGTATTAATTAGAAACGGTTCTAGCTCCGACCATTCTTCTTCGTTAAGCATTGGAAGGTATTCACTAACTCTCCAGCAATATTCGACTTCCATAGACTAAACTCCTAACGCCTGACTCAGCGGCGTGTGGCAGTTGGCTAAACTTGCGAGGAACGAGCGTGAGCCAACTGTTACACGTCCGTTTAAGCAACTTGCTATGAGGGTGACCATTTATCTAATATTTGGTCTAACACACTGATAAATTTTATTAATGGCGCTATTTATTCTCTTTGGTAGCTGATAAATCCATATAATTCCCTCAAATTTATTTAACATAATCTTCCTTACCCCCTGTGACGAAACTAACATTTCAGATAAGAGACAGAGATTTACAAATTTGCACCCATAGCAAGCAGTACGCATATGCAGAATTTCCACCAGATATTACCGAAATGTTCACACACTGTCATAATAAACAGGCATCTAAAATGCGTCACATTGAGTCAAGAAAACAGCAAACTAGGTAAAATTTCAGGACGAATCTTTAGGTTTCAAGACGTCGGGAACGCCTAAAAACCGACCGAGCCAAACCCAAAAACCCCAAAGAACTCAAAGCGCCTTTCTGGTGATTCTTCGCTGTCTTAGAGTCGAGCACAAAGAGTTACTGGCCCGCTGGCATCAAGGTCTATGAGATCGAAAAGCATCGGCTGCATAATGCTACCAAGTTTACGAGGTCCAGCTAACGCAGTGAGCGTTGCTGACAGGGATGGTTACAGCGCATTTCGTATCTCTATAACGGCAACGTCATCAGGAAAAACTCCAGAGCGGAGCTGAGCGAGAGCTACATAATTGGCTGCCACTGAGTTTGATGAAAGACTGAGTTCTTTGATCTTTTCTCGCTCAGCATATTTAAATAAACCATCAGAGCCAATCAGTATTACCCCATGAAATCCAATTGGACCAAAGCCGATGGGTTGAGATGATGAAGAGCCTAGTAACGGTTTATTAACCTTCATACTGGTGAGTTCATAATCAAATTCGTCGCTTAGCAACCAGCACTCAGAGTCTCCCACACTTGCGCCAATTAATTCCCCATTGTGAATTTTTCCGATGATTGCAGTTGTTTCACCAAGCAGTGGATCTGAATAAATGTGCGCATCCATATTTCGAAGATATGCTTCAAATTCTTCAGGACTGTGTAGACTGTCCAGCTCTGTCAAATGAGAGACGTGCGAAACGAATTGAGCCGCTTCTTTACCACCACTGACACCACCTGCACCATCAGCCAAGCAAAATAATACGGTTTCGTTTTTGCTTAATATCACGAGGCTGTCTTGGCCTAAGTCTGATTGTTCGATATGGGTTGATATTTTATACATAACTCAGCTTGTGCTCTAACGAATGACATGGATTCCCCCTCTCGAGGCTCTGCCACAATTAAGTGGTACACATTTGCACCGGAGGCTCCATGTCTGATTATTCTTACTTCTGCGGGATTGATTTAGCCAAAAACCACTTTAGTATCCATGCTGTTGACCAACATGGTAAAGTCTTACTTCATAAACCAGTCACTCGCTCTAAACTACTGACTAAAATAGCAAATATGCCTGCTATGCGAATAGATCTTGAAGCGTGTGGTGGTGCACATTATTGGGCAAGAACATTGCGCAAACTCGGACACGATCCCCGTATCATTGCAGCCAAGCATGTCACACCCTATCGCACTAAAGGAAAAAATGACCTCAATGATGCGGTGGCCATAGGCGCAACCCATGCTGATGCTTTCGAGCATCTTAAATCGCTTAATCTGCATATCAACAATGCTGAACGCAACTTTGATGTCTTTGCAGAAGTGAGCAACAATGAACAGCGCATAATGGCTGTATTCTCTCATTTGATTAAGTATCCATGCCTTCAGCCTGTCCCGCCTTAAACTTTTCGATCTATTTTGCATATTCGCAAGCGGGACATTCACTCTTTGTCTTGCCAAAGAGTAAACAGAAAGGCGCTTTGGTTTCGTGCAGGCTGTCCGGTCGGTTTTAGGCGTTCCAGACGCCATAAAACCTAAAATCTCGTCCTGAGATTTTCCCTAGAGTTGTGGTTTCTATTTTGGATTGATGTGGGTGGGGTGGTTTGTCCGAGGTGGCCGAGGATGAATTTAGTGGTAGATCACCAGTATTTCTTAACAACCTGCTTTATCACGATGGCGATAGCCTTGAGTAAACCATCAAAACGAGACCACGTCTGAACATCTTCACACAATTTACTTAATAAAGAGGCTCGGGCTTGTTTAACACTCGGGATCTAACGCTGGCTGGCGCAGCGCTTAATCCTTATTTGTTAGGTGTTGTTACGCTTGGTTTGACCACAACCTACACAATATTTTGCTTTGGGCGTGCGAAATAGTTTACCGCAAGAATTGCACTTTTCACCGTAGCTACTTAGTCGAAGGTAAAACATTACGTCATATCCAATATTCTTATAACCCGTTATCTCTTCAAATTTAGAAACTGCATCTGGACAACAGTACTTCCTAGCCGTTGGAATATCACAATTATGCTCAGCTCTATAAACCTTAATTTTCTTCATGGTATTAATTAGAAACGGTTCTAGCTCCGACCATTCTTCTTCGTTAAGCATTGGAAGGTATTCACTAACTCTCCAGCAATATTCGACTTCCATAGACTAAACTCCTAACGCCTGACTCAGCGGCGTGTGGCAGTTGGCTAAACTTGCGAGGAACGAGCGTGAGCCAACTGTTACACGTCCGTTTAAGCAACTTGCTATGAGGTTGACCATTAACCTAATATTTGGTCTCGCACTTTGATAAAATTCACTTTATTAGTGGCGCTATTTATTCCCTTTGGTGGCTGATAAATCCGTATAATTCCCTAAAATTTATTCAACATAATCTTCCTTCCCCCCTGTGACGAAACTAACATTTCAGATAAGAGACAGAGAGTTACGAATTTGCACCCATAGCAAGCAGTACGCATATGCAGAATTTCCACCAGATATTACCGAAATGTTCACACACTGTCATAATAAACAGGCATCTAAAATGCGTCACATTGAGTCAAGAAAACAGCATACAAGGTAAAAATTCAGGACGAATTTTTAGGTTTAAAGACGTCGGCAACGCCTAAAACCGACCGAACCAAACCCAAAAAACCCAAAGAACTCAAAGAACTCAAAGCGCCTTTCTGGTAACTCTTTTCTGTCTTAGAGTTAAGCACAAAGAGACACTGACTCGCTGGCATCAAAGGCAAATTGATCGAGCAACTAAAGCGGAACATACCAAAGCACTGAATCAAAAAACCATCACCATACAAGGGAAAAATTCAGGACGAATTTTTAGGTTTCAAGGCGTCGGGAACGCCTAAAACCGACCGAACCACACCAAAGAACCAAAGCGACTTTCTGGTAACTCTTTGGCAAGACAAAGAGTTACTGGCCCGCTGGCATCAAAGCAAAATGAAATCGAACATACTCAAGCGGGACAAACTAATACATCAAACCAAAAGCTAGCTCTTATGACAACTCAGCAAGACAAAGAGTCACTGGCCCGCTGGCATCAAAGCCAAATGAGAGCGGGACATATCAGCTCGACTATCAGTGAACAAAGCAATGCTTAACAACCCAAATGACAAAGCAAAGTAGATAACTTTGTTGTTCGAAGAACGTTGATTGCTAACATAGCAAATAGGACGCTATTGGCTACTGACAGACCGAAGGATCAGATATGTTATGCACCTAGGGTTCAAGTGCGAAGTATCTGTCTATGATAGTATGTACCTAGTGACTAATCTAAGACATTGACTATTATGACAACAGTAATGGCAATGCCTAAAAAGTTCATTGTTGGCGACTCTATGTGGACTAGCCAATTAAGCGGTTTAGAAGTAAATTGTGACACACGAAAACATATACTTTTCAACGGACAGATTGTGTTTTTTTCAGGGGATGAGCACCCTATTATTATCGCTCAAGCCGTGCTCTTAGCTCTCATTTCAGATGATGAATACTTCAAATTAGTCAACGCTCTAGATGAACGAGATGAAATTGGTTTGATTGCATTAACTGAGGATCTTGGTGAACTGATTGAAGTGCCTATTGGCAACAATGCCACTACAGGGGATATTATTTTCACAGGTTCTGGAGGTTTTGATGCCGCAACATTTTATCTAAATCTTTCAAGTACCCCTTGTGAGCATGAGAGAATTGATAATGCTATGCGATTGACTTTTGAGGTCGATAAGCAATCTGGCAGCACTATTCACAAGAAAGTCTGGACAAAAAGCTACGATAACTTGTGTTATACTGATGATAATTACGCAAATTACATACGTTCAAAAATTCAAGAGTACAACGAGTTTATTGCAGAACTTGAAGCTATGGAGGACGATAATATGGCAGGAAAACTACCTCGTTCAACCAATCGTACAGCACCAGCTCCAAACGCTCCTAAAGCAACACCAGAGCGAATGAAGGAAATATTAGCTGCACTACGTAAAAAACAAAATGAAAAACAAGAAGAAAGAGCCTAAATTAGGCTCTTTTTTTGATTAGGGCCTAGGGAGTAAAACGCTTAGATATTGAACTACTATGGTAGCAAAAACGTTTTATTTCCCTCTGTTATGCGCCATAAAAGGTAAAAATTCAGGACGAATTTTTAGGTTTCAAGGCGTCGGGAACGCCTAAAAACCAACCACAACACGTTATACCAATATAAAAAATAACGCCTCGATATCAGTCGAGGCGTCATTCATATTCTTAGGCCAAATTGGCAGTATTCAATAGGTAAGTAGAGCCATCTCTACCCTAATTCCAATTAAGCATAATCTTTACCAACCCGTCCACCTTCTCTGAACGACCAGTACTAATGAAGCACAATAAGTCAATCGAGTTAATCAAAGAGACCTTAGTCTCAACGGTCTGAACGACCAGTACTAATGAAGCTTTTAGTTATTAATAATGTTGTTAAGCTTGTACTAGTCTCAACGGTCTGAACGACCAGTACTAATGAAGCCTACCTGCGATTAAACCTTTTGATTCAACAAGATAAAATACACTTTTGGTTGGCCTAAACTTATCCACAAACTGACACTTGTCATAACTTATTAGCGTGTTCAATAATAGCGAAACTATTCAGATACTTAAAGCCCAAATTGTAAAAAGCAGTACATTATAGAATTTCAGCCTGTGGAAAACGGGCAATGGTGGAATATCTGCGCCTCACTCATCCCTGTGGCTTGGGGGAATGATGAGGGGATCCGCCAGTGCCCAATTAAAGTGTGAAGCACGCTACCACGCCACTTAATTTGACCACCGTACACACTGAACTAAACCCAAACCAAAAGTGCCAAGCATGTTGAATCTCTCTTAAATTGTTAAATAGCGTTATCCAACACAAATACCATACCAAATCATTACATTTTTATTCATTGAAAATAGTTACTGAGCACTCATATCTTTATCACGGGGGGTTGAAGAGGAAGCAGTGATGGCTAAGACTGTGAAAAGTGCATTCCAACCATTTATGAATGACTACGTTAACCTTGAGCAAGAACAACAATGCCTTCACTGGGGTCATGCCTTCTTGAGAACATGATCCTTGATTGCTATCAACAGTGTACTGCTTCACAATGGCTTGACTTTGACGAAAGATTTGTAATCGATAACAGAGCTAAAAAAGATGACGACTGTGCTGTCGAAGCTTCCAACAATGAAACTAGCGACCCTAATTATGCAAATAGCGCAGCATATTCGGGCCAACTTCCCTAGCTATGGATAAAATATGAACAGCCTAAATACTCTACAAAACTCCGAGATAGCCATTGATAAACTAGCAGCCCAGATGCAAATGTATAGCGATGCTAAACGACTCCTCGGTGTATATTTACTATTGTCTATTCCATTTATGGTGGTACTCAATGTCATTGCAAAACCCGTGCTTCTAAACGATATATTTGGTATTGGCGCTACTGTTGACTTAACAAGCGCTATTGCTCTATTCGCACTTTCCCTAACTTTTATTGAGTTGATTTACCTAAAGCCAACAGTCAAGAACTTGAAAGAAAAAGCCGCAAAAATACAAGAAGACTTCGATTGCTTAGTCTATGAATTAGAGTGGAATGATATCTTATGTGGAGATCGACCGTGTGAAAGTGAAATAGCGACATACTCACAAAAGTACACACGGAAAAAACGGTCAAGATCAGCTCTTCATGACTGGTATACTCCTGATATTGGGCAACTAAACAAAGCCTCCTCTATTTTACTTTGTCAGAAGGAAAACTTAGGCTGGGATATTTCACAAAGAAATAAATTTGTGAAGTTTTTCACTGCATTATCGCTAGTCGCTCTATTGCTTAGTATTTCTGTCGGGCTGTATTTGGACTTAACGTTAAGTTCATTTATTTTGACCGTATTGATACCTTGCTTACCAATTGTGACTTTTGCTATTTCAAATCATTTTGATAACAAGAGCGCTATTTTAGATAAGCAACGACTGAAATCAGCGACTGAACAAGTTAGCACAATACAAAACCCTACTATTAAATATGCTCGAAACATTCAAAACCTTATATATTTGAACCGTTCATCCAATAGCCTTATTTTTGATTGGTTCTACCGCTATCTTAAAGACAGCAACCAGCAGGGAATCACATATGCTTCACGTCAATTAGTGCGTCGCTTGCTCCCATAGCAACACGGCAATGGCTATGGTTTATTCATAGCCATTTAACGCCTAAGTATGTATCCATTACAGTCAATGAAATACATCATCTGGCATTCTGTAAAAGCTATTCGCTGATAAACAAGAATAAAGATGAATCACTAAACAAGGGAAAAATTCAGGACGAATTTTTAGGTTTCAAGGCGTCGGGAACGCCTAAAACCGACCGAACCACACCAAAGAACCAAAGCGCCTTTCTGGTAACTCTTTGGCAAGACAAAGAGTTACTGGCCCGCTGGCATCCAGCCCCATGAGATCGAACACACTCAAGCGGGACATAATAGAGATCCCAATCGTTACTAATCATTGTGAGATGTATAAGGAAATCAACGAACCTAGTATCAAACTAGGTAAAAATTCAGGACGAATCTTTAGGTTTATTAGCGTCGAAAACACCTAAAAACCAACCACAACACGTTATACCAATATAAAAAATAACGCCTCGATATCAGTCGAGGCGTCATTCATATTCTTAGGCCAAATTGGCAGTATTCAATAGGTAAGTAGAGCCATCTCTACCCTAATTCCAATTAAGCATAATCTTTGCCAACCCATCCACCTTCTCTGAACGACCAGTACTAATGAAGCATTTCGAAGCTAAATTGGATCAATTTAATGTTGAGCCTCAACGGTCTGAACGACCAGTACTAATGAAGCATAACAAAACATAAGGACATCTTATGGATAGCAAAGTCTCAACGGTCTGAACGACCAGTACTAATGAAGCAATCGTAAGGATAATCTTTATGATGAAAAAGTCTCAACGGTCTGAACGACCAGTACTAATGAAGCCTACCTGCGATTAAACCTTTTGATTCAACAAGATAAAATACACTTTTGGTTGGCCTAAACTTATCCACAAACTGACACTTGTCATAACATATTACCATGTTCAATAATAGCGAAACTATTCAGATACTTAAAGCCCAAATTGTAAAAAGCAGTACATTATACCCAAGTGACTTCAAGATGCCGTATTCAGAGCCTTGTCACTGGTTTCAATTCAAGGCAGAGGCGAAGATAATAGCCATTCTATTGTCAATGCCTCTAACGCAGAAGTGACGCCAGTGACAGGCTCCCGAAGGGCGAGTCTGCTTGGCTCGCTAGCTGTGTTATCGCTTCTTGATTTAGAGCCACTAGATCTTCAAAGCAATACCTTGCTATCCAATCACCTTACAAACAACCCAAGCAGCTCTCGCTGAACCTAGCATCTCGAGGTTACTTGGGTATATAGAACTTCAGCCTGTGGAAAACGGGCAATTGTCGCTCTCGGTTACGAATAAGGTGGATGTGGCCATCAATCTTTGCGCAGACCAAGTCGATTGACCATGCCAGTGCCACATCGACTTTTTGTAAATAGGCTATTTGTAACTGCCACAGCTGGTGGCCTTGTGACGGCATATTTGAGCACGCTACTCCTTGATACTGGCCATAACGTGATGCGAAATGAATGGCATGTCAGTCAAAATCGTCCAACATTAAATTGGCAAGTAACGGGCTCAATGGCGAGCCTTGTGGTAAACCTTGTGTTCGTTCGAAAATTTGGCCTGACGGCGTTTTAACGGGCGCTGTTACCCAAGCCATAATCACATCTACGAGGTTATCATTTGGGAATAACAACTTCAGACGAGTTTGCAAGTTGCGCCAATCTACGTTGTCGAAAAAGCTATCAACATCACTTTCTAGTACCCATTCATACCCCTGTTGAATGGCTTGGTTAATCGCGAATTTAGCATCGTGGCGAGATAAGTCTTTACGATAACCATAGCTGTGCGTTTTCCACAATCCATCAAGGCTAACGGCCAGTGGGCGAGCAATAGCCTTTTGTAATATTCTGTCGGTTAAAGGAGGTATTGAGAGGGTTCGTACACCTCCATCACTTTTGTCGATCTCTACTTGAGTCAGAACTGGGGCTTTATAGTCTCCCGCTAAAATGGTATGGCTCAAACCAATGACTTTATTTTTGTATTGATTGCGCTCTTGTTCTGAAAATTGGCTGTCTAAGCTCTCTTGAACAAGCTGAACTAATCGCCTTTGGTTAAAATATTCCTTGATTAGCCGATGAGAATGACCGCCAAGCGTTTCATTTACATCACGCAGCCAATACAGGCCTAGTCCCATTGAACGGGACTGTCCTATTCCAAGCCATTGGCCCAGCACTAGCAAAGCGATTTGCCATTTTTCAAGTCGGGGAACGTTACAGACTTTTAGCGAAAATAGTGCCCCGCTCATTGGCTTTTTCTGCCATTTCCCCCCCCTACCATAGCGATGCTCTACCCAGAAACTCAGTTCGGGCTGGATCTCAAATGAGGTTGCGATGTCTCTTTGGTAGCGTTGACCAGTGTGGCTTTCCACCAGCCCTATGATGGTATCGACAAAACGCCGAGTAATGGTAGCAGCACAAAAATGGACTTTGTCGCGGCAATAGCGTGCATCTCCACGACGGTTCTCTTGGGAGGCTTTCTCCTTCAACAGTCTTGCTGGCGTCAAAGACTCCATGTATAGGTCGTCTCGCTGTTGCCAATGGGCGACATCTTGCGCAAGTGCTTGTAAATCATAGGGGTAGAGGTCGATAGCATGGTGTATATCTTCATTACCTACCCCACATTTAAGCTCAACCAGTTCAACGTTGTTGTTGATACATGCACCTCGAGGTAAAGCCTTGGCACTAGAAGGTAGCCGCTCAAGGGCATCAATTAAGGGTTGTATCAACGCCGCCCCTAACGGTGTGAAGACTAATTTGAAGCGGTAGAACTCCCCCGCTTTATAGTCGGTTTTGCCATTTTCAAGGGTTTGCACCGTAACTTGCTGACTGAAATTGTCTGGGCTACCACAAAGGTGGCGCACCCAAGCATGAACCGCAACATGATGATAAAACTGAAACGTGGCGTCTTGGGTAAAACGCAATGTCACCACCATGGCGCGCAGCGGTAACAGCTGCGCAATGGGCTCTATGCTATTTAGTATGGGGTTGGTCATTAAAACTACTCTATTTCTTGGGTGTTTTTTTCATCTTGGAGGGTGCTTCTTTCATATTGGTGAGCGGTTCCACTCTGCCATCTTTAGGAAGCTTGCCAAGAAACTGATATTCAGCAGTTACTGTCTTTTCGTTTTTGGGATTATCTTGCCTTTGTTTGTTTTGCTCATTGTCCCCAAACCAGTCAAATATTTTGCTACCGGATGTGGTTGGACTCGGCATTGGGTAGCCAATTTCTTTGCCTTCAAATTGACTTTCATCGGCTAGCGCACTCACTTGAACTAAAGCGACAGGGTTCACTAACGGATTGTCCGTATGGCGGAGAGTTTGACTCGATAAGAATCTACTTAATGCAGGTAACTCAATCGCCTGATTGAGTTTTTTCAAGTTCGATAGTTGCCCTTCGTTTGGTTCATAGCCACTGAGCACGTAACTATAACTAGGTGCATCGGACAAGTTTAAGTAACGTTGCTGAGGATCTTTAAGCAGAACCGTCAACACTTCTAATTCGCTCTTACCAAATCCATAAGGCTTACCCATTCCAATTTGGTGATAGAACGGATTTTCATTGCCCGACTGTTTTGACCCAGTAGACAGGAGTAAGAGGGACAGCTCATCTTGCGACAGGTTGTCAAACTCTATCCAAAAGCCAAAGCTAGGGGTTGTCGAACTAGGCAGTTTTTCTACGTGACTAAGCATGCTATCAGTGCCTGTATTCACATCTCCTTCTGGCGCTTTCTTATGCTGAATGTATCGCTTGCGTCCATTGATATGAAATGGTCCTTCCACCGCATCAGCCTTACCAACCCCTTGGCCATTAGGCTTGTGAAGGTATAGAGATGGTGATGGCGGTTTAGGAGAATCTAGCGTTAAGGAACAAGAGGATGCCTTCAGCTCCGACTGCAAACAGACTGCGTCATAAAACCTCACTCTTGATGCGAGTGCTTTGCCATCGTCGACATTGTTCTTGTCCGTTTCTCTATCTTCAACAACACCAAATAGAGCTTCTGCGGGTGTAAGCAGGCTGTCATTTGCTTTGCGTTGAGCACTTCCCCATGGCAGATACCGTTTATTACCGGACGCTTGAACAATGCCATACAGTGACTGATTTACTACTTCAGAACGCCAAATTTGTGAGTATGAAAGCTCACTGATTGTTTCGCGCCCTCTCCATTTGAAGTAATAAATGTCCCCAGCTTCCACTTTCCTAGGATCTTTTTTAACGTCAATCCAGCTTCTAGGGACGAATTTATCTGGGTTGGTCGTTTCCAGAATACGGTTCATTCGAGCGATCGCTTCTGGCTCGATAGGAAAGGCCGTCGTATTGTCAATTTTATCTTGATCAAACGGGATTAGGAGTTCGTACTTTTTTGTATCACAAAGATCATCTTTAACATTTTTCAAATCAGATTTAGTGAAAACAATATATCGGGTAAACTCGCTCTTCTCTAAGTCTTCACATTCGACATGCTCGTTAAATTCCTTTTCGGTACCATAGAAAGAGCTAATGTTTCGATCGTTGAGCTCCCTGCCTTTCAACAAATACATCAAACTTTTTTTGATTTTTACCTTATCAACTTTTAGACTACCAACACCTCGATATGCGTCTTTATCTAACTTCTCTTCAACACTGGTTTGAGAGGTTTTATCCCTAACAAATACAAATTTGGGGTTAGTTTCGCTGCCATGATAACAACGATTTTCAACGTTGAGTTGTGTGAATAGATTGTTTCTAGATTTATGAATATTGACATAGACAGGAAGAAAATCCTCCCAATAATCCGTTCTTTTAGAAAAACACTGTTTTCTAACATATTTACCTTTGTTTTCGTACTGATGGAATACGGGCTCCCCCCACTCTTGCATAGTGGACAGTGTGAGTGGTTTTAATTGTAGGCCTTGATCAGTATTTACAACTATGCCGAGTGCATTAAACGCCCTTTGAGGGCTAACTGGTGGCCTCACCGAGTATTTTTCATCTGCCAACACTCGCATCGCTGAGTCACTGATTGTTTCAGCAACACTTGCAATGGCGCCACGCAAACTGTTGGCAGGGATCGCCAGTTGATTAGGCTTGCCCAAGCGCCCGTTTACATGACTTTTAAAGAATTTGACCGTCCTTCCTTTACTTTCTTGTTCTTTACTTTCTTGTTCTTCATTTTCTTGTTCTTCATTTTCTTTTTTTCGCTCACCACCGACAATGAGGGCACTATGATTGGTAATAGAAAGGAAAATGGCACCACTTAACGCATTACGCTGCCAAAGCTGATGAGTAATATGGCTTTCACCCGACGCGATGGTTTCGTAGGCAACGTCATGGCTTGTATTAGGGTTGTCGTTCAGTGGTACAAAATTAAAAGGGTTATAGAACTGACTCATTATTGTGCCTCCCCACTATTCGCTTGTTTTAGCATCTGTTGCAACGCCGCGATAAGTTGTTCAAATTTCGGTAAATCCTGAGCTTGCCATTCAGCTTCAAACTTGCTCCAATTACTCAACTCGGTTTGAGGCTCGCCAAGTTCTACCTCGACTTTCGCTTTGCCAAAACCCTTTCCTTTTAAGCCGCCAAACAGTATTTCTCCTTGCATCATGTCGCGTAATACCAGAAGGAAAATCGCAAGCTGAGAATAGTTCTCTGGCTCTAAAAGCTTTGAATGCAAAGCCACTTTACCTTCGTATTTATCCACTATTGGCTTGTTAATGGTGTAGTTAGCACCAGCGGTCGCTTGACTCTGAGTTCCGCCCTTTACACCTCCAGTAAATCGGTCAATCGCAATAAACGCTTGCTCACGCGTTTCTTGATTGCTCGCGGTAAAATCGGTGATTGAGACAGCGCTGGCGTGGTTTTCACCTCCGAAGAGCACCTGTAGATAGTCATTCGCGGTTTGTTCCGCTTTTTGGCCACTTTGTTGCAGTAGGGTGAGAAGAATTTTCCGCCCTAGACTCCTGTAACTGCCGCGAAAACTGGTCGCTGGAATCATGTATTGGCCATCCGAGTTGGTCTGCGCATTGGTGATTTGATGGCCGTCGTTATCTTGCTCGGTTTTTCCGTTACTCACAAAAATCGGGGAAAGGGGGATGATTTTCAGCCCCATCGTCAGCCCACTCTGTTTACGTGTAATGGTCTCAGCAGCCAGCGATATTGTGCTTACATGCTGGGCAAGCTCTGCCGAACAATCGCTGGTTAACCATGATTTATAAGCACTCTCTTCAACGCCTTTTACTCGTATATCGTTTAACTCAAACTGGCCTTGGCTATTGCGGGTATTTCGCCCGACACTGTTATCTCCATTACCCCAAGCCGTTAGTAGACTGAACAGTGCGGTTAACTGGTTTTCGTTTGCTTTAGGAGCGGTGAGTTTCAGCTCAAACTCACTGCCGGGTTTAACCGCCTCCACATTAAATAAGTGGCCTTGTTTTGCTGAGCCTGTAATAGTATCAATACTGTTCCTTGCCACCATCTCAGTTACCACATTTTGCTTTTCGGTGGCATTTCGAAAACGCACGTTGCCACCTTGACTGGTGGTGATACCTTCTACCTGTTGCGCTCTATCACCAAAGATCCACTTCCAATTCTGGTTAAATTCATGCTCTTCAATGAACGCCAACGCCGCGCCCTTTAGACTGGAAGCGGGAAGATAAATTGAATCATCACAACCTCGACATGGCGATAAGGTGTTCCTACTTTCTGCCCCTTTAGTTAGCTGTTCGTGTTGATCTTCAATGAGGCGTTGTTGCTCTCCGCTAGCAATTAGCAAAGGGGTTTTGACTCGCAATGTAGCTTCTACCTTAATAGCGAAATATTGCTTAGTCATTCTGACCTCCCACTGATTGATGCTGTTCTAAGTGAACCAGAGAATAACCACTTGGTAAGCTTGTGTGCTTGGCAATCATGCTGTCGGTTAGCCAAGAAACCTGTCCAAAGCCGTTCTGCGGCAGGTACGGAGTAACCTTAAACAATTCAACCTCACTGCCTTGTGAATTCGCCTTCGCAATAGTCGAGGATGAAGACGGTAAGCCTGTGTGTATTAATTGTTCAACGGTTTGTGCTACCTGCTCTTTTTGCGCAATATCAAGCTGACTGATGTCAAACGTAAGGACACTGCCAGCTTTTACTAAAATCTGCGGTGCGTACGATTTACCATTGTTAAAACGTTTAAATACATAGTCACCACCAACCACTTTTGTATCGGCGTAGCACGCTATCAGAGGAACCTCTATGTTTAGAAATACGTCTTGTGAGAAATAGTGTTTCAGTACGTGTAGCAGAGGCTCTTCATTGTTTGTCAAAGCGTTTTCGATATCTTGGCTTTCAAACAGTAAAGCATCACTTTCAAGCTTGATGCTAAAGTATTGAGACGCTTTTAGCTCAACAGGTTCATCGCCCGGCTGGTCATGGTCGTGATAACTCAAAAATGCTTTGGTTTTACCGAGGTTGTTTAAGCCTTGGTTAAGTACTTCAAGGATTTGCTGCCCCAAAACTTCACTTTGTGCAGGCTCAATAGAACAACCACAAGCATCAACATTAGGTAGGCTAAACTGAGCCACCCAAAACACGTTCCGGTGACTAACGGTTTCATAGCTGAAAAGCTGACTATTGTCGGCTGAATTTGTATCTGCATTCACCGCCGTTCTAACAATCAATTCCCTTACTAATTTGGGTGCCACCGCCCCATATTCTTTAAGTACCGTACTGCAAGGGGCTTTTTTGGCATCTGTCGCAAATGCACCAGCGTAAACAGCATCCTCTCTTTTCAATACGATTGGCGAGGTTATCTGTGCTGCGTCAAAATAGATGGTGTCAACGTCAGGTATAGGAAACTGAAGCAGCGACAAAGGTAAAGTTTTAGCAGGTGTAAGATGAGCCGCAGTCTGATGTACTCTGTCTGTCTCTGTGACTTCATTAGTAGAGGAGCTTAACGCCACAGGCTTAGCATGAGAGATCACCAAGTCATCAATGTATCGTTTGAGAGGCGCATCCTGCGCTAGTTCTTGATAGTAGCGGCTATTCACAAGCGCAGCTTTTATTGCGTTCCCTGGTATATATTCTTGTGATGAGAATAGGTTGCTGGTTTTGGCTCTTGGCTTAGCAAAGCAGAGCGGTCTATCTGCCTTGAAAGCAACTCGTAGTGGTTTTGACGTCAACGTTTTTAATGATTGATGTCCCATTCCTTGGTGTTGTTTGGCTCTAAATGTACATTTAGCCTTCACTATTTCGCCAAAGCCGACCGTTTTAAAGGCACCTATGGCGTCAATAGTTTGCAGGGCTTTGTTTAACCAGAGCTCTAATAAGTGTGCTGGGTATTGTTTCGTTTCAATATATAAGCCTTGGCCGGTGAACGTCACCTCAGTCCCAACGGGATATTTGGTTTCAATAACCTGAATATGCCCGTCTTCTACCACTCCCGTCGCTTCGTTTATCTTGATGCGATAATGTTTTTCATTACCGATGTTTGAGCTCAGTGTTTCGCTTTCTTGTTCTTCTAATTTCCAGGGAAATGTTAACGCAGAACCATGAAGTTGCTTATTGTCATCACCTTGCAATTGCTTATTGTCATCACCTTGAGAAGCGGGCCCAAAAGCATAATTTATCAACCCTTGTAGCAATGTATCTTCAAGTAAACTGACAAAGCCTTCGAGTTGATGTCTAATCACACCTCTCAACTGAGAGCCATTCATCACCAAGCTTTCATTTTCACTTTGGCTAAATGTATCCAAACCGAAACGCATCGCCCCTGTCCCTTTCGTCATAAAGGGCGCTTTTAATGTCATTTCAAAGTCAACGACATAATGCTTTCCTTTCGAATTCGCCATCGTTATCGTCCCTCCATGGCCGGTTTACCTGGCGCTAAGTAGTCATACAGCTCTAGAATATGAAGCCAGAATAAGGTGTCTTGATCAGAAAAAGGTTTCGGTGACTTTCCCTCCTCCATTACGAGGAAGATGTCCATTAACGCATTCAGTGCTTGTGTTAAAGGTTGGCCGCCAGCTTCTAATAACCGCTGCTTGCGCAGCGGTAACTCATCCGCTGTGCCTTTTTGCTGCAACGCTGTCTGTTTATCCGTGTGTTCAGGATCAGCTAAGGTTTTCAGTTGATGATGTAAAGCACTGTCAACTAACTTATATATACCCGACCGTGGAAGTGCCTCTAAATGGGTGGCAACGCGCTTATGTAAAAACTGAACGTCTGGATTGAATTTAAGCGGTAATCGATGTTTCGCTATTTTAGGCCCATATTGAGTTGTCCAAAAGTCATCCAGCGATTGCGTCGGATAATCAATTGACTCCAACACCATGTAATCAAAATAACTTTCGCCGCGTCCACCAGCACGGCCTTTTATCGCATCGGCGAGTTCTCTTGCGGCTTGCTCAGCTTTTCGAATTGGAGTTTTGTGGCTACAGAAGACAATACCAGTCGATGAGGTTAGCTTTTGTTCACAAATAGCCACATTCATATAGTTTTCAGAGTAATGGAGTAATACTTCTAAACCTATCCATGCGGGGACAACCAGTGTCATTTCATCCCCACCCCACAATAAGGTTTCTAGCAATACGATTTTTTTACCATCTTTCTCTATCAGAGCGCCTTTGGACGCTAAAAAGTCAACTAAATGGGTAAGATACCTGGCTCTTTCAAGGCGTATTTTTAAATCAAACTCCTGTTTGACTTCGCTAGGATCGCGTTTCCCCTTCGCATCCTCTATGGCCTTTCGTTGAGCTTCTCCAAATGCATTTCCGTCACTATATATAACGGCCACTTTGCCATTGATGGACATTTTAGGGTGACAACCAGCAAGAGTTTCGAGATCTGATGGGAATGAATATTCGTCAATGTCTGGTAACGCTTTCAACCGTTCATCCCACTCAGCGCCAAGGCCTGACAGTTTGGAGCATGCATCCTCGCGCTCTTGTTTATAGATCCCAGCTCGAACTCCACAACCGATACGATATCGAGTATTTACACTTTGGCTTACTTTACTGTCTTTCGAAGCCTTAATCGATTTTTGGTCTGAGTCAGCGGCCAGAAAACCGTTCAGCGCACAGGCGCTATGAGCATTGGTATCAAAATTAGGTAATGCGTGGCTGAAACTTGAAGCTTGCTTAAATCGACCTAAGGCTGTTAACTGCTCTTTGGCTATTAGGTAGTTGTTTGCAATGACATCGTTTACGACAAAGGTAAAAAGCTCGTTGGGAACGAAATAGACTTTATCTATTTCAATTTTACTATTTAAGTAACTTTTGACGATGTTCCGAAGCTTACTCATCGATTTAGGTTCACAGCAAAAAATACCCGTAGAGCTAGCTGTTGTGACCGCTTCATAATTAGGCAACTTCGCCTGCACTAGTCGTTTTTCAATCTGTATAATGATCTGTTTCAGTGCGTAACTGCTACCTCGAACCACACTCAGTTGGTTGGTATCGAATATCGCGTTTTCAAAGTTAACCGCTTCGACCTTTAGAAACCCTAAATCAGCCTCTGCCATTGCTATCTCCATGCATGTCAATTTCATTTAATCCACATAACGAATAAACAATTAAACAGCTTTTAGAGATCTTTGTGTACCAAATAGTGGCGATTAATTAAACTCTTTACCTTTCAGTCCCTTAACTTGCGTTTTAGATCCAATTTATTTAGAACTCTGATTGAAACAATCATTATATCGTTACTTATATTTATAACTTCATTAAACTAAATAACAATTTCACATTGCTTTATTAACAACCATTACTATGTGGGCGCTCTAATGCCTCCCGCAATTGAAGCATTAAACGCACAAAGGGTATTCACTATGAATAAACAATCCCCAGCTCAAAACTACGAAGTGGAATTGCCGGATCACTCTTTTGAATCGCAGAGTCTTCAGTTTGTATTTAATCCCACAGCAGTACGCAGATGCAGAATTTCCACCAAACTACCGAAATATTCACACACTGTAATACCTGTCATAATAAACAGGCATCTACAAGCACAAAGAGTTACTGGCCCGCTGGCATCAAAGCCAAATGAGATAGAGCAACTAAAGTGGGACATACCAAAGCACTGAATCAAAAAACCATCACCACACAAGGGAAAAATTCAGGACGAATTTTTAGGTTTCAAGGCGTCGGGAACGCCTAAAACCGACCGTACCACACCAAAGAACCAAAGCGCCTTTCTGGTAACTCTTTGGCAAGACAAAGAGTTACTGGCCCGCAGGCATCAAAACCAAATAGATCGAGCAACTAAAGCGGGACATACCAAAGCACTGAATCAAAAACCATCACTATACAAGGTAAAACCTCAGGACGAATCTTTAGGTTTCAAGGCGTCGGGAACGCCTAAAAGCCAACCACTGCACGTTATACCAATATAAAAAATGACGCCTCGATGTCAGTCGAGGCGTCATTGATATTCTTAGGCCAAATTGGCGGTATTCAAGAGGTAAGTAGAGTTAACTATACCCTAGTCCCAGTTAAGGATAACCTTACCTGACATCCCGCTACGCATGATGTCGAAGCCTTCTTGGAAGTCATCAATGTGGTAGTGGTGCGTGATGATTGGCGTCAGATCGAGACCAGATTGAATCAATGAAGCCATCTTATACCAAGTTTCAAACATCTCACGACCGTAGATACCCTTGATGATCAAGCCTTTAAAGATCACTTGGTTCCAGTCAATCGACATATCTGATGGTGGAATACCCAGCAGTGCAATACGCCCACCGTGGTTCATTGTCTGAAGCATGCTGTTGAATGCCGCTGGTACGCCTGACATTTCAAGGCCAACATCGAAGCCTTCCTTCATGCCCAGCTCTTCCATCACATCTTCTAGCTTCTCTTCAGCCACGTTCACTGCGCGAGTAACGCCCATCTTACGTGCAAGATCAAGACGGTATTCGTTCACGTCCGTGATCACAACGTGACGAGCACCAACGTGCTTAGCTACAGCGGCTGCCATGATGCCGATTGGGCCTGCACCTGTGATCAATACGTCTTCACCCACAAGGTCGAATGACAGTGCTGTGTGAACAGCGTTACCAAACGGGTCAAAGATAGATGCAAGATCGTCAGAAATGTCATCTGGGATCTTGAATGCGTTGAACGCTGGCAGGACAAGGTACTCAGAGTACGCACCCGTACGGTTTACACCGATCCCTTCTGTGTTACGACATAGGTGGGTACGACCGCCACGACAGTTACGACAGTGACCACAAGTTATGTGACCTTCGCCAGAAACGCGATCGCCGATTTCGAAACCACGAACTTCTTGACCGATTTCAACGACTTCACCAACGTACTCGTGACCAACAACCATAGGTACTGGAATCGTCTTCTGTGACCATTCGTCCCAGTTGTAGATGTGAACGTCTGTACCACAGATAGAGGTTTTCTTAATTTTGATTAGGATATCGTTATGGCCAATTTCAGGTTTTTCAACCTCAGTCATCCAGATACCTTCTTCACGTTTTAGTTTTGATAATGCTTTAATTTTCATGCTGCTCACCATGATTACCTCACTGCAACAAGGTAATCAATCTAATACTACTTTCAAAAACGGGCGGCACGGTAGGGTAACGCACCGCCTGAAAATTAGATGATGTCCATGTCCTTACCGACTTGGATAAATACATCGATTGCACGGTCTAGCTGCTCACGAGAGTGTGCGGCAGACATCTGAGTACGAATACGCGCTTGGCCTTTCGGTACCACAGGGAATGAGAAACCGATAACGTAGATGCCTTTTTCAAGCGCACGCTCTGCAAATTCAGCGGCCACTTTAGCGTCGCCAAGCATGATAGGGATGATCGCGTGATCCGCACCTGCCATGTTGAAGCCCGCTTCTGTCATACGCGCACGGAAATGCGCAGCGTTGTCCCATAGACGCTCACGAAGATCGCCACTCTCTTGAAGCAAATCAAGAACGCGGATAGAAGCGTTAACAATCGATGGTGCCACTGAGTTAGAGAATAGGTATGGACGAGAACGCTGACGTAGCCAATCAATCACTTCTTTCTTACCTGAAGTGTAGCCACCAGATGCGCCACCAAGAGCTTTACCGAGCGTACCCGTAATGATGTCGATGCGATCCACCACGTTGTGGTATTCGTGTGTGCCTGCGCCAGTGTCGCCCATAAAGCCAACAGCGTGAGAGTCATCCACCATCACAAGTGCGTTGTATTTATCAGCAAGGTCACAAATAGCAGGCAGGTTTGCAACCACGCCGTCCATCGAGAAAACACCGTCTGTCACGATCAACTTATGGCGAGCACCCGCTTCGTTCGCAGCAATCAGTTGTTGCTCTAGCTCTTCCATGTTGTTGTTCGCGTAACGGAAACGCATCGCTTTACATAGACGAACGCCGTCAATGATAGAAGCGTGGTTCAATGCATCAGAAATGATGGCATCTTCTTTACCCAAAATGGTCTCGAATAGGCCAGCGTTGGCATCGAAACAAGAGGTGTAAAGGATCGTATCTTCTTTACCAAGGAAGCTAGACAGTTTGTTTTCTAGCTCTTTGTGAATGTCTTGTGTACCACAGATAAAACGAACTGACGCCATGCCAAAGCCGTTTTCATCCATGCCCGCTTTACCCGCTTCGACAAGAGCAGGGTGGTTAGCAAGACCCAAGTAGTTGTTCGCACAGAAGTTCAGAACTTCTTCGCCACTTGAGATTTTCACTTCAGCTTGCTGTTGCGACGTGATAACTCGCTCAGACTTATACAGGCCTTCAGCTTTCACTTCTTCAAGTTGCTGCTGGATCTGTTGGTAAAATGCAGAAGACATGATTCATTCCTTCCTAAGTAATGTGCTGAATTTAGCATCAGCTTAAATGTAGGGTCAGCCCTTTTGTGACAGGGGTCACAGGTGCTTAATATCCAATTAACAACAGTGTAATCTAACCTGATTAAAACGATTATCCCCTAGGCTGGAAAAACATTCGTGAATCTGAGGCACAAATAAAAACACCCAACCAGAAACTGATTGGGTGAGATGAATGTCGCGAGGATGATATGGAAGTTTGCTTAACTCATTACGTCGCGTTGAACACGGCAAAAATGGGAATTAACTTTGCGTTACCGCCTCTCTATCCACCTTATCTTCGGTGTGCTCTGCCAAGCGATAGAGCCACATCATGACCAGACACAAGACAAAACAGAGCGCAAATAACCAATTTGGATTCATGGAGTCGATCACGAGCCCCCCTACCAGCGGTGCAACGGCAAAACCCAGCGCATAAATTGCCGAAGCCCCAAAGTAGGAGCCCCTTAAATGCGGCGGAGCTAAACGGTCGATTTGTACATTCAGAGTCGGGAAAGCCACCACCTCACCCAGACTCATCACAAAACAAGCAATCGCCCAGCCAATAGGCCAATCCGCAGGGGTTAGAATAAAGCAGATCTGCGCCGCCGCCATCAGAACCATGCCAATACGCGCACGAACAAACAGCGGGAAATGCTCCAGCCATTTCAGCATCGGGAACTGGAATACAATGATGGTGATGGTATTCACTAATACCAATCCAGCAACAATCTTGGCGGCATCTTCAATGTTTGAATGCACAATCACCTGAGGAACCGACGCCTCCAGCTGTGCATAGACAAACATCATGATAAAGTTCGCCACCAGCAGCTTAACGAAGATATTATCTTTACTGATCACTTTCAGTGTGGCTCTAAAATTAGGCAACTGCGAAGGATCAGGACGAGTGAAAGCTTGTTTGCGCTCAATACCAATAAAGAGCAAGACGGTGTAGGCAACGTACGTCGCCGCCGTCAGTAAAAATAGAAACTGAGGGTTCTCTAAAGCCAACGTGATACCAATCAAAGGACCAATTGCGCCGCCAAGGTTAAGCAGGAAATAACGCACATTCAGAGCCAACTCACGATCTTTGACATCGTCAAGATTATCGCCAAGCACTGCTTTGGCAGGGGCTTCAATCATCGGGCGCATTAAACCCGTCATTAAGATCAGAATCGCAAATTGCCACATTTGGTCTGCAAGACCAATACCGCCATAAGAAATAGCCGCAATGATCGCACCACACACCATAATGCGCTTACGACCGAATTTATCTGAAAGGTAACCGGAATAGAGCCCAGTAAGGCAGCCGACCACAGCAGAGCCCGCTAGCATCGCGCCCACTTGAGTCGCAGAGGCTTGATAATCTTGGTAAAGGAATACTACTAGAAATGGCCAAGCCATAAAGTAGCTTGTACGTGCGAGTAAGGTGCCAATTAAAACGGTCCATACTGAAAAGTTGAAGCGCCTTACTCTTTTCCACTGAAATAAGGTTTCGTTTTGCGCCATTAAGCCTCCTGCCAAATTGTTAATTTATTGTTTTCGTGACGATGACCAAATTGTTTTTATTGGTTATTTAACAATCACTATACAAACATTGCTCACAATTTAAAGCACAAAATTCATTCAGTTACCGCGCTTTAGTTGATCTCATACGGTCAATGCAGCCTTGAACCAGTTGCTTAAATGGAATAGGTAAAAGACAATAGAGAAAAGTTCTATATCAATACGAAACATGGTTAATACTAAGCTGATTGCTCTACTTCCCGATCTCGCCTCTTTTATTCTCGTCGTCAATGAGGGCAGCTTTACTGCGGCCGCGAAAAAGCTCGGGGTGACCCCTTCGGCACTTAGCAAATTAATCACGCGACTGGAAAAGGCACTGTCTGTCAAATTACTCGAGCGGACCACACGTAAGCTGATCATTACCCAAGCGGGACAAAAAGTGTATGACCAAGCCGTGGCGATGGTGTCAGCCGCTGAGCAAGCCGTCGCCCTTTCCAGTGATGACCATATTGAACCTCAAGGATCCTTGACCGTCGCCGCTCCTGAAGCTTTTTTAAACTCCGTCTTGCAGCCCTTTGTGGTGCCTTTTCTTCAGCGCTACCCTGAAATTCAGTTAAAGCTGCGCGCGGCCGATGGCGAAATCGATATCTTTCGCGATGGCATCGACATCGCTTTTAAACTGACCGACAAGCCTGATGAAAATTTGGTGTTGCGTGAACTCTGCCCGACAAACTTAGTGCTGTGTGCCTCTCCTGATTACCTCTACCAACGGGGTTTTCCTAAACACCCGACGGAGTTGGAGCAACATGATTGCTTGTACCTTGCAGAAAATGATAAGGATAACTTGTGGTCGTTTTTTAAAGATGATGAGTTCTTTTCCGTCGCCGTATCAGGTCGATATGCGGTCAATCACTCTCAAATGCGTTTAAATGGAGTCAAAGAAGGGCTGGGGATCGGCATATTCCATGACTTTGTGATTCAAGCTGCGCTTGAAAACAACGAAGTGGTGACGGTACTGGATGATTGGATGATCAAAAGTAACTATCACGGCACCATCAGCATGCAGTATGCGCAAACCAAATACATGCCTGCTCGATTGCGTGTATTCATCGATTTCGTCACTGAGCAGCTGCCTCGCCAGTTCGGTGTCGAGACGGTTTAGTGATAGCTTAGCAAGCGTTGCAAGCCCAACGTCGGTATAACTTCATAAAATCACACAGTTTTCAGCGAAACCAGTAGAGCTTTGCTATACCTAGATAGGGGAATGATAAACTACATAATACTAGGTGGATATGGCGCTTTCTTGGTTTCGCACTCGTTCATTAATGAATCGCTTTGTTTTACAGGCGTCTTTTACCTTCATCGTGTGCAGCATTACGTTGGGTGGGCTATCCATGTACTTAATGCTCAGTGACCGCATCGATGAACGCTACCAGTATGCCCAAAACCGCGTCGAGAGCATTGCCGCGATTACTGCTTTAGCACTGTATAATGTCGATTTAGAACAAGCCGAGTCGATCTTACAAGGCTTTCAGCGCGACCTCTTTTTTGAACGAGTGGAGCTGCTTGATATTCGCCAACAAGTGATCAAGGCGATCGAGCCGGATCACCCACCACACAACCTCAAAGTTGCTCAAGACCTGTTGACTTATGCGCTCAGTTCTCACCCCAATGAGATCACCCAAGATCTGCTTTACCATGAAAAACTCAATAACCACACGCGAAAGGTTTACGTTGGGACGATACGACTCACCATCAGTAACCACATCAGTGACGATACCTTAATTGACACGTTTCTTTCTACCTTAGGCATTGTGGTCATCGAGCTGTGTATTCTCACCCTTATTTTGATACGCCTATTCAAGCGCGACATCAGTCAACCCATTGAACGCATCGCCGCGCAGCTACAACAAGAGTGGCCGCCACAAGAAGGCCATGTCCCCAATCCTCTTCCCGTGCCGATTCAGCATAAACACGATGAGCTTGGTAAATTGGTGTTCACCTTTAACAAAGCGATCGACTTAACCTACGAATACTTTTCGCTGCTTAGGCAAGACACCGCCAAAGCAACCTTACTCTCTAAAACTGACCCGCTGACTGGTGCTTACAACCAAAGGGCGATTGAGCACAAATTGGATGCCATTCGTCATGACGACCCTGGCTGGATGGTGGCACAAATTGATGTGGACTCCTTTGCCCAGTTTAATGACAGCTTTGGGCAAGACCGAGGCGATGTCGCCTTAATTAAAGTTTATCAACAACTGCAAGCGCTGCTGCCAGACAACACGTTCATTGCGCGCCTCACTGGTGGAACGTTCGTCGTCATGCATCAAGCCGATCAAACCAAAGAGGCTTTGCTGCTTAACCTACAGAAAGCCACCAGCTTATCCCTCAGTGAAGAGGTGGTCTCCTCCGAATACACCTTAACCATGTCGATTGGGGTGTTTTGGACCGACCCCATTCATAACTACAGCGCGAGGAAAATCCTCAACAACGCCAATGTTGCTCTGAAGGAGGCGAAAAATAGCGGTCGCCAGTGTGTGCGTACTTTTGATAATACCTTAGCGGACAACTACTCACGTCGCCAAGCGACTCGAATCCAGCTACTCGATGTGATCAAAACGCAGCGCATCACCCTCGCCTATCAACCTAAAATCAACATGGAGACGTATGAGATTGTCGGCTGTGAAGTGCTGCTCAGACTGCCAAGCCAGCCAGACCGCGCTCCGTTTGAACTCATCCAATATGCCGAGCAAAGTGGTCTGATCGTCAGCTTGGGAAGCTTGATATTTGAACGTGCTTGCCAAGAACTGGCTCAGCTCAAACCGCACTTACCGGAAGGCTTCACCTTTTCGATCAACGCTTCATCACGTCAACTCGCGTCAAATCAATTTCAAGAAAACTTTCAAGAAATCGCTCATCGCTATCAAATTGATATGAAGTCACTAGATATCGAGATCACCGAAACCTCATATTTACACGACACCCACGATGTCGGCACTAACTTCCGTTGGCTACTTGCACAAGGCTGCCAACTCTCCATTGACGATTTCGGCACGGGTTTCTCTTCACTAGAATACCTACTCAAAGCAGGGTTTGATCAGATAAAGCTCGACTGCTGTTTCGTGCGTCAATTACCTCATGATCAAAAGTCCAAACGTATTGTCCAAGGCATCCTACATATTGCAGAACTGTTCCAACTTAAAGTCGTTGCAGAAGGGGTGGAGAATGAGCTGCAAGAGAAATGGCTGCTCAAAGAAGGCGTCAGCATCGCTCAAGGCTATCTGTATTCCAAGCCTGTCAGTTTGGATAAATTTCAATCTCTGTTGCAAGACGGAGCGAAATTACGGAGTACTTTGTAATGGAGAAGCGACTTGTAGTGAAGACACGAGTTATGACGAAGGAAAAACATGTAGGGGAACAACGACTTGTACCGTCCAAACTGCGCACCTACTGGCTGTTGGCGTTAGCCTGCTTGCTGCCTTGGTACCACAGCTTCGCAGACGATCGCGTCGTTTTACTGAAACTCGATTGGAGTAGCCAACAAGTCCTTACCCACGCATTAAGCCAGCTTTTAGAGCAAGCTCATGTCGCCACAACCCTGCTTGACTCTCCCGCCAATGGGCAATGGTTTTATCTTGCCAATCAACTGGCGGATATTCAGGTGGAAGTTTGGGAAGGCACGATGGAAAAGAAATTCAACCAACTTGAGCAACGTGGTCAAATTCAAGAGGGCACAACTCATTTTGCGCTCACCCATGAAGGCTGGTGGTACCCCAAATATGTCGAAGACTTTTGCCCCCAATTACCACACTGGCAAGCCTTACGTGATTGCTATGCTCTATTTTCAGAATCTGGAGATAATGGCATTTATTATGCTGGCCCATGGGAAAAGCCTGACGCAGCGAGGATTGTCGCACTTGATCTGCCTTTTGAAGTCAAAACCTTACCCACTGGGGATGCGATTAATAAAAAGGTCATTGAAGCCGTCACCCAGCAACAACCGATTTTAATTTTTAACTGGTCTCCAAACTGGGTTGAAAGTAACTACGAGGGGGAATTTGTCCAATTTCCTGAGTACGAACCCGAGTGTGAAACCAATTCACAATGGGGAGTGAATCCGCATCAGCCTTGGGATTGTGGCAATCCAACCAATGGCTGGCTCAAAATTGCCGTGTCCAACAATTTAAGCAACAAATCGGCTTGCGCCGCCGCTATCGTCAGTCAGTTTCAACTGACCAACCAAGACATTGCCGATGCCGCGTACTTAGCCGACATTGCCACCATGCCGCCGAAAAAAGCCGCGCAGGCGTGGCTGAGCAACCGTCAACATCGTTATCCTGACTGGTTAAATGATCCTGCCTGTAAAATGCAGTGGAAATAACGAACATCGCCAATCATAAGTATCCCCAAAAAAACCATATCCCACAAAAAAAGCCAACCCGAAGGCTGGCTTTGATGGAATGAGAGAAGTGTAGTTAACGGTTTAAATGACGACTAGCTAAAGGCGTGCTTCAGTTTTTCAACACGCTTAAACAACAACCAGTCCAGTGCCAACGCAACCGCAATCGAAGCACCTGCCAACGGGAACATCACACAAATCAACACTAACGTGACGGCCCCTGTTTTCCAAATGCCGTCCTGAGCGAATTTAGGTGGCGCGCCCAACGCTTTCTTATTGCTTGGACGGCGGATCCACCACATCACGATCCCTGAAATAGAGATAAAGATAAACGCCAAACAGAAGAAAACGTTCAAAAGCTTGTTCACAATACCGATGTCACCTTGGTGGAAAGACACGCCGGCTGCCATTAGCTTAGCCACCACGGAGTAGTCTTCCCATGTTACGTCAATCAACAGCTCGCCAGAGTATTGGTCAATATGGCTTGTGCGATCATCACGCGGATCAATCACATCGCCTGCCATCGAGTTTGCCGAAATCGTGTAAACTCCTGTTTCTGATTTCGGGAAGTACACTTTGTATTGCGTGAAGCCCAGCTGAGCAGCTTGATCGACAATTTGGTCGATGTTCAGAGCATTCGCACTCAACGCTTCTGGCATATCATGCTTCATTGCAGAGTGATCATGACCACTGGTTTCAGACTCTGGAACAGGTGCCAGTTCTAAGTTCCATGGCATTTCTTCTTCAGCGCCGTGGTTCAAGTCCGCATGCGTCATTGTTGATTCAGGACGATCACCCCATGTGTAGTACGTTGGGAAGGTGTTCCAGCCCTGCACCATTTTTGCGCCCCAAACACCAGCCCAAGCAAGACCAGACAATAAGAACACAAGTAGAACCACTGACAACAACCCACCCAGATTCGCGTGTAGATCGCGCATTAAAATACGAGTGCCAGAGCCAAAACGCAGTTTCATAAAGCCCGCACGAGAGGCATTATCCCGAGGGATCCACAAGTACAATCCTGTCGCCAGCAATAAAATACCAAGGCTTGCTGAGACTTCAATCAGGTAATCACCCCATTGACCAATCAATAACGTGCCATGGATATCATTGGCAATATTGTAGATGCTATTACCACGGTCAATCGTACCCAACACTTCACCGGTATATGGGTTAACCGTGGCTAATAAACGATCGCCTTCAGGGCCTTGAATAGAGAAACGGTTCGCCAGATCACTTTCAGCCGCAGGCACAAACTGAGTCACAGCGTACTTAGGGAACGCCGCTTGAACAGCATGCAACTGATGAGAAACCGGCATGGTGGTTTCTTGAGGCGTCACCGATAAGATCTCGTGGTAACGAGCAAACTCGATTTCATCATCAAATAACATCACTAACCCAGTCAGTGACAGCATGATCATAAATGGAATCACATAAAGACCCGCGTAAAAGTGCCAACGCCAAGTCATGAAATAGATCGATTTTTCGCGCGATACGTCCTTGCGCGGAGAAGCGGTTGAATTGCTCAAAGTATGATTTCCTTTTTTAAACTTATTATTTTCCAACCAATTCGGCGTGGGTGCGCTCCCGCTCGCTCATGCGTGAACATGTGAAACGGTCATCGTTTCAAAGCTGGCGCGAGACCAATAAACACCACTGGAATAAACCGATTGGTTTACATCACTGCAATAGACGTACGTTGACTGCAAATTGGCGAATACTAAATAAGCTATTGCCAAATAAGCCGACATCACTGAGTACCACTCAGATAACACACGCTTTATCACGGTGATGGTTAGACTTTACTTTTTTCATCGATTAACGAATGTAATTAGTATTGGGTTAACCGATGTGCCCCCATGTTCATCGAGCTCTCTCTTAGTCGAGATTTCGCTTATGCACGATATCGCTGACAAGTGTGAGCATTCAATTCAACACTACTCAGCACGCAGCGAACGTAATAAGCGAACGCAATAAACGAGCGCAATAAACCCTTGGGGACGGGGAAATTAGGAAATCAGACTCGGTGGGGCGCGAGTTACTGGCATCGCAAAGCGATGACGCCACGCTAAATGAAAGTAATGAGAGTCATGTTGAATGTCCTTGCCGACAAACAGAGTATTTGTCGCTAAGGTGTCATGGTGGAAGTTGGAAAAATGGGTTAAAGGACAAGGTTTGCTGCCATGGACTTGTATTTGACCTTCTTCAACCTGTACCAACTCAAGGCCATTGATAGTACACAATGTCGCCCACACACCATTACCGTTACCATGAGCATTGATAACGGGCATAGCAGCGATCATCATCCAGCTCAATAAGCTGAGTATGATCATATGTGAATAGAAACGACGAATTGCGAACATGGCGACCACTTTATAAAGTTGGTCGCGATTATGTCGTCCTAAGACAGACTAAGCAATCATCTAATCACTCAATAACAGATTAACTTCACAAGAAATACTCAATTAAGTTCAAGTAGTTTCACTTAACATGCGAAGAATTTAACAGTTGATTAACGATTGCGTCTAACCAATCCCCCCCCATTCCCTTATCAAGGTCAATTCAAAGCAACCTGTTGTGAGGTATCACAGCGATCGCGGAAAGTATGCAAACCGCTGATTACGGGTTCCATTTCTTCCACCAGCAAAGGTTTTGCAAAATAGAATCCTTGTACATCCATGCACCCCATTTTATTCAGTTGACGCAATTCTTGAGTGGTTTCCACACCTTCTCCAATCACCGAAAGACGCAAGCTTTTCGCCAAATCAATAATGGTTTGAGTAATGATTTGTTGGTCTGGCTTAACATGAAGATCACGAATAAATGAACGGTCGATTTTTAATTTACTGATTGGGAAACGCGATAAGTAAGCAAGGTTCGAATACCCTGTACCAAAGTCATCAATACTTAACGAAATCCCCAACGCTCGGATCTGTTTAAACGTATTGAGCAGTTTGGATTCATCTTTTAAAAGCAAAGACTCGGTCATCTCCAACTCAAGTAGCTCCCCTGATACCTGATACTCCAGCAATAAGCTGGCAATGTTTTCAACCAATTGGGCTTGACGAAATTGCAGCCCAGAAACATTCACCGAGATGGGCACACAGCGATATCCTTGATCAAGCCATTCACGTTGCTGCTTGATCGCTTGCTCAATGACGAAATGACCAATATCGGCAATCATGCCGGTCTGTTCTGCAAAAGGGATAAATTCTGCGGGCGATATTTCGCCATTAACGGGATCAGACCAGCGGATCAAGGCTTCCATACCAATGAGCTGACCCGTTTGTGAATTCACCATCGGCTGATACCTTAGGAAGAGTTCTTGCTCATCAATCGCTTTACGCAGGCGATTTTCCATCGACAATTGATGCATCGCTAGACCAGCGAAAGATTCTGAGAACACTTTATGCCCGCGTTTACCCGCTAACTTAGCTTGATACATGGCGATGTCCGCATTCTTCAGCAATTCCCAACAACTTTGCCCATGCTGCGGATACATGGCGATACCTGCCGACATCGACAGCTCTAAATCAAAGCTTTCGACTGTATTGGTCTTCGCGAGATCATTGAGCAGCTTCTCACTCCAATCCGCCAACGTTGCATCACAGAATTCTCCTTGGATCACCACCACGAATTCATCACCACTGAGACGGTACACTTCTCCCGTCTCGCCAATACTGGCTTCTATCCTCTGAGCACATTTAATCAATACTTTGTCCCCAGCAAGGTGGCCCAAGGAATCATTGATCAATTTGAAATTGTCTAAATCGAAGAAGGCAAGGAAAAAGGGCGTATTTTTCTCAATCAGTGCAGAAGTATCTTGCTCTAGGGAGTAACGGTTTTTGATGCCGGTAAGGGAATCGTAGTGTGCCAAGTAATCTAATTTAAGCTGGGCTTCTTTGCGTTCACTGATGTCTCTTGCTGTCCCTGCCGTGCCCACCACTTTACCATCTTCCAGTACGGGCACTTTGATGAGTTCTACCCAGTTTTTGCTACCATCGACATTGCGAGCTAAAAACTCTCGGCATAGCGGTTTCACTTCTTCCATCACTTTTTCATCATCGGCGCGATACAGTTTGGCATCATTGGGGTGAGAGATATCAAAATCCGTTTTGCCAATTAACATCTCTTGGCTGTAGCCAAACGCTTGTTGAAAGTGCGCATTCACAGCAAGAAACTTACCGTCTCTGTCTTTAATCCACGCTAAATCAGGCAGGCTATCAAGAAGCGCTTGATAACGATCGGAGGAGGCTTCAAGGGTGGCGATTTTCGCTTGCAAGACCATCCCTTCGGACAGGGCACTCCCCAGCGCCGATTCTGTTTTCAACAAAGACTCTCCCAAACGTTTTTGACGCTGGAACAAGCTTTGCAAAAGCACAAAAAACAGCGCGGCGATCGCCACTAGCAGTGCATGATGATCAGGCACGAGTACAAGGCTTAAAGCAACAAAAGCAAAAAAGCATGCGGTCACAACCAGTGACCATTCTCTTAAAGAGTGGCGAACATTACGCTCACTTAAATCTTGCGCTTCCGATGACTCAGAAACGTTATTATTATTCTGCATTTTTAACTCCCTATGCACAGAAACCATAGGAATGTGTTTAAAACATAACTGGTAGTTATATCAATTAGCTCAAAGTACAACCACCTCTATGAGTAACACATCTGCAGATACGTGAAGGCGCACACACTATCGTGTTTGGACTGCATCTAGAGAAGTTGGAGCCATATTAGGAGAAAATCGCCTCATATTCCGTAATGGGAGCTCGACCTCTCAATGCTAAAAATGCCAAAAACTGTTGCGGTGAGTGAGTGATCACTTGTCTGCTGTCTACTTCTACTGTAGCGAGAAGTTGGGCAGCAAGATCCAGTTCTCCCACCGAGTCGCAATAATGAGCATCACTTCCGGTCGTAAAGTGCACACCGATCGCTTTCCCTAACCGTGCAATCTCATAGCAACGATCCACACTGCCCGCGCGGCTTCGCCCTTTCAAGGTCGTATTGTTGATTTCAATCGCTACATGGTGCTCTTTCGCGCATTGCAGCACCTGCTCAAAATCAAAGTCATAATTAGGGTTGCCTAAATGGCCTAGCGCATCGACTCGCCCCGAACGAATGATGTTTAGCAACGCCTGCGTATGCGTCGCTTTATCCGCAGGTTTGAATACCGCTTCATGAAAGCTCGCGATCACCCAGTCTAAGTTTTTATCCACTGACAGAGGGATATCAAACTCACCGTCCGCATTGAGTATGTTTGCCTCCACACCACGAATGATCGCCACACCTTCGATGAATCGCGGAAGCACTCTCTGATTAGAGAAAAACCAATAATGCGGAGCACCCGGCATCGACTCGGCGTGGTCGGTGGTACAAAACATCGCCAGTCCTTTTGCACTCGCCGCCTTGGCGTTTTCGATCAAAGTAGAGTAAGCGTGACCACTGGCATAAGTGTGGGTGTGAGTATCAACGTGTAATTTCATGGCAGTATCAGAATGAGTAAAAAGAGACTCGCAGTGTAACGCAGAACCTCACCCACTGCCTAAACCCCTTTGGGTATCATGCCATTACCTTAGGGCATTACCTCAAAGTATTATTCTTAAGGCAATACTTTTGAAGATGCCTTCTGAGGATAACTTCTGAAGATTGTTTTTGAAGATTGTTTTTGAAGATTGCTTTAGGAGATGACTTCTGGAAATCGACGGTCGGTTTGACTCCCCCTTTCTCACCTGACGCCAGAGTCTTGGGATCTTGTGTTCAGGTTTTGATTCAGACTATCCCTAATATACCCAAGTAACCTCGCAGGCCATAACGCGCCGTTTAACTCCGTCCGCTGGGAATTCCTCTCGAAATTTTTGCAAGGTTGACAAATTCGTCAATACTTATAATCAATTGCCTCAACTGACGACATTGGAAGCAACAATGGATTTACTTCTGACGTCGCTATCGACTTAACCATCGCGGGGTACACACAAATCACACGTGTTTAAAGACATGTTCACTGTATGGAGACGCCAATGAGCAAGCGCCGCTATCCACTAAGCATACACATCACCAGCCTCTTTTTAGTCCTCACTTTGGTGGTCGGCGTCGCCCTTATTACGATCAGCTATACTCACTCGCAAGCCCTTCTCACACAAAGCGCAAAAGGGCTGAGCCGCGAACACAGCCAAAAACTCGAATCGGCTTTTCGTCAATCTGTCGGGCCTATTTTAACCACGCTCGATATGATGGCGGTCAGCTCATTTCTTGAGGATTATCGTGAACAAGACACCTTGCGCCCTTGGCTCTCCTCAATTGCATTGATTTTTGAGCAAAACCCCAACCTTGTTGCCCTTTATCACGGCTCTGAACAGGGTAAATTTGTGCAATATCGTTTACTCTCCAGCCATCAAATGCGCACTATTTTTGAGGCGCCGGGTAACGCTTATTTTCTGATCAACACCACGCAAGTCGATGGCTCCAATGAGTTTATCTTCCTCGATAATGAGTTTAATCCGCTCTCCACCCGCTACACGCAAGATAATCAATTTGATCCCCGTGTACGCCCTTGGTATGTCAATGCAGAGCTAGACGGACAAATCCGCCTTACTGAGCCTTACTTTTTTTACTTTCTGGAAACCAATGGTGTCACCCTGTCACGACGCTCCCCTTCAGGGATGCACGTTGTCGGGGCCGATTACACCTTGCAAAGCTTATCCAATCAAATCAGTGAACTGGCGCATGGGCGCAATACCAAACTGGCTTTGTTCGACGAACAAACCCGCTTGATCGCAGACCATGGATTAATGCGCAACGAAACGCTATCACCTTTAGAACAAATTCGTGCCAGTGTATTTTCTGATTTGGTCAATAAGCCTCGCTCGCAGCACACTGACTTTCAAATAAAAGATTTCAATGAAACAGAATGGTCTGTAACCCTTACCCCTGTGAGTCTGACTGACAAAGTGACGCTAACCCTCGCAGAAGCCACGCCTGCTGATGAAATCATGGCGGACTTAGTGTCAATGCGCGACAAACAGATCACGGTGGCGGTTGTCTTGTTAGTGCTCGGATTTACCATCGTATGGTTTGTTGCCAACCGCTTGTCTCATCCGCTCCAACATCTGGTTGATATGACCGATAACATAGCTCGATTTAGTTTTAAGAAGACGCGTTATCCCAGAAGCATGATCAAGGAAGTCTCCAACCTCACTCAGTCCATCGAGTTAATGGAACACACCCTACACGATTTATTAAGACTGCTGCGAGAAACCGCCAGCAATCAGGATTTTAACCTGCTCGCCAAAACCATTTCTCATCAAGCTTATTTGGTGACTAAAGCGGAAACCATCATGCTGTTCATCGACCGTAACCAAGACGAGCACTTTGATATCGCAGCCAATCACGCCATCATTCCATTCAAACTCGATGTTAATCAGTTCGTCCAAGAGACTCCGTGGTTGCTCTCGCAGCTCAAGTCGGGGGAAGTGGTTCACTTAGACCGCAGTGCCAACTCGTTAAAACGCCATCAAGACACGATTTTTAACTCTGACCTTTACCTGTTTCCGTTACTCAATCGACATAAAGAATTGGTAGGCATTTTATTGATCGGCTACGAGCGCGCCATCACCAGTACCCAGCAAGATAAGCACCCTTTCCTCAAAGAATTACTGAGTTTCGCTGAGATCGCCAAAGACAACATTGATAAGATGCAGCAGCAGAAAGACATGTTGAACGCCTTTGTCGAATTGATTGCGTCTGCCATTGACACAAAATCACCTTACACTGGCGGCCATTGCCAGCGCGTCCCCACCATCGCGAAATGGTTGGCTGAAGCAGCCAACGACGATAAGCATTTTTTCCCAGATTTCTCTATGTCGGGTAACGATTGGGAGTCATTGAACCTAGCCGCTTGGCTGCATGACTGTGGCAAAGTGACCACGCCAGAGTTTGTCGTCGACAAAGCCACGAAGCTAGAGACCATTTATGATCGTATCCACGAAGTGCGCATGCGCTTTGAAGTTCTGAAATTGCAAGCTGAGGTTGAGTATTGGCAAGGGATGAGCCAAGGTCAGGATCAAGCTGAACTGACAAAACGACTGACTGAAACGCACGCCACCCTTGATGAAGAGTTTGCTTTTGTCGCCCAATGCAACATTGGTAGTGAGTCGATGCAGCCGCAAGATATCACGCGACTCGAACAGATAGCCCAGCGCCAATGGAAACGAACACTAGATAAAACATTGGGGATCTCTTGGATCGAAAAAGATCGTCACCCCGCTTCTGAAGCCGCCTTACCAATTATGGAGCCGCTACTCAGTGACCGCCCAGAACACCAGATCCCATGGCATAATGAAAACCCAGCCAAAGGTTGGCAACAAGCCTTCATATTGCAACCCACTGAATATAAATATCATCGCGGTGAACTGCACAATCTAAAGATAGAATACGGCACTCTTTCTCCAGAAGAGCGATTTGTCATTAATGACCATATCATCCAGACCCATACCATGCTCAATCACTTGCCTTATCCAGATTACTTAAAATCGGTACCTGATATAGCGAGTCACCATCATGAGCGAATGGATGGCAAAGGCTACCCATTGGGCTTAGCCGAAGAAGAGCTGTCGATCCCAGCTCGTATCATGGCAATTGCTGATGTGTTTGAAGCCTTAACGTCTAGCGACCGCCCTTACAAACGGGGCAAGACGCTTTCAGAAGCACTGAACATTATGACGACCATGGCGACCAGTGGTCATATTGACCCTAAGCTTTACCTGATCTTTTTAGTCAAGCAGGTCGACCAAACCTATGCCAATGCGTTTATTGCCGACAACCAGCGAGACGACATCGACCGCGACGCTCATATCCGATCGGTCAAAGCGCATTTAAGGCAACAGTTCTAAGCGAAGCAGATTTACTATGAAAAAACAGAATAACAAGCGATAAGCTTATTCGATTTATGACAATTTAGTTAATAGTTCTAGTTCGATATTTACACGATATTATCAACATGGCATTTTGTAACAAATTATGACGCTTTCGCTTGCGCGTCGGAGGAATAGGTCGAGTCCAATGGGCTCGACCTCTTTCTTTCTCTTTCTTTCTCTTTCTTTCTCTTTCTTTCTCTTTCTTTCTCTTTCTTTCTCTTTCTCTCTCTTTATTTCTCTTTTTTATTTCTCTCTCGTTCTCTTTCTTTGATGACGATGTACTTGCGCCACTCATTATTCTACGAGGACTAGCGTTCGTGACCCGTCAGCGTTTAATCCCACCAGAATCCCATCTGCTTATCTCTGACCAAACTGCGTTCTAAAATCTTCAACCCAAAATGGTCATCATCAAAGTTAATGCCATCAATCAGCGCCAAAGTCCTCGAGTCTAACTCTTCTGCTGGAAAGTCTTGTAACTCATCCATGCAGGCAAAACCTTGATCGACAATGTCTGGGCAGAATCGATAGATCTCTTGAGCTAGTAGGCTGACATCATTGGGTAAACGCTCAAAAGTAAGAACAAATCGACTCGCTTCTTCCTCTCGGATCTGAATGCCAAACGCTTTGTCCCACGCTTGTAACTGTTCGATACATGCCTCTAAGGTAAGATCATAATTATACGCAGCAAAATTCTGCTGAGCTAAACGGGCATATTTGGCTGGAAACGGGGTTGTTGTCTCTGTCATGGGTTACCTTTTTGCTAAGTTTTGTCAAAGTCGGCTTCACCCTCGTTATCGAATCATAACGTACCACATGGTTTGAAGTTACTTGGGTATCGGTGCTTACTGTAACAATAACGAGGAAGGATATTAGCGGGATTCTCTTTGAAATCAGTCGCAATCGTAGGTAAGTAAGGCGATAAGAAGCTCAGTGGTCGATACATGAAATTAATCTTTCCACATCGCAGATGTATAACAAAGCCAACCGACTCTACAAATCCGGCAAGACTTTATACCCAAGTGACTTCAAGATGCAGTATTCAGAGCCTTGTCACTGGTTTCAATTCAAGGCAGAGGTGTAGGAAATAGTCATTCTATTTTCAATGCCTCTAACGCAGAAGTGGAGCCAGTGACAAGCTCCCGAAGGGCGAGTCTGCTTGGCTCGCTAGCTGTGTTATTACTTCTTGATTTAGAGCCACTAGATCTTCAAAGTAATGCCTTGCTATCAAATCATCTTACAAATAACCCAAGCAGTTCTCGCTGAACCTAGCATCTCGAGGTTACTTGGGTATAGAAGCGACTGAAGTATTTAAACCCGTTACGCTAATCTGAATGCAATCTGCCAGTTTCGTTGCCTCGACGTGAATAGAGCTAACAGGCTGCCGTAAAACGGTTTTGTGCATCTTTGATCCAGAATATATCATGTACAAAAAAAGCGTTTCTATAGCACTTAGCTGAGCAATCTGAAGAATACTATAACATTCCGAGTTCACGAATTGGTGAAAAGGTCGATAAAGGAGAATATAGCTATGCCAGAAAGGACCACACAAGATGTTTCAGTTGAACTGAAAAGTTTTAATAAGTTGGCAAGTGCGGAGTTTCCCTTAGCTTTAGATACCTATCAGCGTGCCTATGTCTGGGGTGAAGACGAAATACATCAACTATTAACTGATTTAAGTAATTTTGTGCAGCCACCTGTTATAAGAAAGCATCAGCAAGAAACCTATTACATGGGCACATTGCTGATGCATGCCAAAGTACAAGATAACCGTTTATGTGTAATTGATGGTCAACAACGTTTAACCTCTTTGGCAATACTGTATTGGTTACTCGCGAATGAACTTCCTGCTTTCATTCAATTTGAGTTTCGCTCTTCCCGTTCTTTAGCCAACATTCAACAAGCTAAAGATATTATTGGGCAGTGGTTAGAAAAGCATAATATCAGTAGAAGTGTTTTATTAAGCACTTTTTCTCGACTGCAATTCACGGTTATCTCCGTCACGAAAGAAGATTTAGCTTTTACGTTCTTTGATACGCAAAATAACCGTGGTGTACCATTGGGCAGTACCGACTTACTAAAAGCTTACCACTTAAGAGCCATCAATGGTGATGATGACCAATTAGACGAACTGCTACAAAGCCACTGTGCGACTCGCTGGGAAGCCGTGCAAATGTATGGCAAAGGAATCAATACAAGTAAGAAACATGATTTTGCTCCGGAGTTATTTCATTATTATCTATGGCGTTCACGAAATTGGACAGGCAACCAGGTAGTTGAACTTGAAAGTAAAGACGAAATGCTCAACCACTTTGGTAAACGAACTAAACATACTTCAAATGGAGAGGTTGCTCTATATCCCGCAGGGCAAAATCAATGGGGGCAAACGCTTCATTTAACGCCTGAAAATGATTTCCATTTATCCCCATCTCCGCAACATTTTGGAGCTCAAGCATCAAGTTTACCCTTTGCGCTACGTCAGCCGGTGAGTAAAGGTGCTGGCTTTTTTCTATATGCGGAAAAGTACGCGGCTATGCTCAACATACTGTTTTATACTCCGAGCTTAACCCCTGAGATTAGGTCGATGCAGATATTTTATGAGAAGGTTGTTTTATCGCTTTCTCATTACCTGCAAAGTTTATTTCGATTATGCGTATTGGTGTATTTTGACCGATTGGGTAGCCAAGGGTTACTCCGTTTTGTCTTGTGGCTCGATCATCGCCTTGGTGCTATTCGTTTATCACAAGCGGATATTCGTCGAGAAACTCCTCTTAAATTTTTACGAGATGCCAAGCGCAATTTACTGGATGTCATCGCTTATGCGTATGAAGGTGATGATGTCATACACTTTTTGTCACAAGAAAATGTCAGCAAAACCTACCAACTCCATAATGGCTGGAAAAAAGAAATAAATAACGCTCGTTTAGTACAAGAGCGTTATGCATCGAGTGTTGCTAAATATTATGATTTAAACCAACTGACAACCAAAACTCCCGACTTCATAGATATCTATGCAAAACAAAAGCTTGCAGAGTTAAACACAGCGAAAAATAAGGATGTAATTTATGGTTGAGTTCCAGTCAGACTTAATCACATTAGAACAAGTCATTAATAACAAATTTTTCTTCAACATCCCAATTTATCAGCGGTTATATGTATGGGGCAAAGACCAAATACATACTTTACTGGATGATATTGTGACTGCATGCAATGAGCAAAAAAATGAGTTTTATCTAGGCGGAACACTTGTCATTAAGCGACCAAACCTTAAGTTCAAACAGGGCCAAACATTTGATTTGATAGATGGTCAACAACGTTTTACAACATTGTGGTTGATCAGCGTTGTATTAAAAAATTCACTCATCGAATATACACAAGGCGATACCGAACTAGGAAAAACACCACGTATTAGTTTTGCGATACGCCCACAAGTGACCCAGTTTTTTGAAAAGATATGTCGGGAAGAGCAAGCCAGTTTGCCTGAAGCTGCTCAGTTAGAAGATGCACTAAAAGAAATTCACGCCTATTTTGATAATTACACATCACAGACTGACTTGGTGCTCGATAAAGTCGCTTTAGCCGATTTCATTTTGACCAAAGTACAGCTCATTCTCACTCAGGTGCCTGAGCATACTGATTTAAATAAGTTATTCGAGGTCATTAATAATCGTGGAGTACAGTTACAGCACCATGAGATTCTAAAGGCGAAGTTATTAGAGAAGCTTGAAAGCCATGACAGAGAAACCTACTCATTGCTCTGGGATGCTTGTTCAAATATGAACGATTACGTTGAGCGTAACTTAAAAGCAACTACCAAAATCGATACTGTTGCACTGTATGAGCAAAAAATCTCTAATGGCGAGACAGAACAAGAAG
Organism: bacterium sp. HQB-39; assembly: GCA_043422575.1. GTDB lineage: Bacteria > Pseudomonadota > Gammaproteobacteria > Enterobacterales > Vibrionaceae > Vibrio. The sequence goes on from JBHOHG010000005.1 coordinate 138,107, forward strand.
AATTAGCCTGTGCACCCTCAGTACTGGCAGCATTGCAAAAGTCCCAAATAAAATCCAATGAGGGTAAACTAACCCTAGAGGAAATACTTACTGCTACAAACGATTTTAGTGCCGACGTAAATCCTCTTGATGAAGACAACTCAGATTTACCCGACCGAATAAGTAGCATTATTAGCTTCTCGATGCTGTTACAACATGTACTACGAATCTTTCTGCAAATTAAAGGTCTCAATGATATAAGCAAAATTTCAGATAAAGACCTAGTACAAATTTTTGATCAACACTGGCTTAACTCAAAACCAAGTAAGCAAGACCTTAAAGGGTTCTTCCAGTTACTTTGGGAAATCCGATATCAATTTGATAAGCATGTTATTAAATGGGTACTAGTTGAAGAAGATAGACAACATGCAATTAGGAACCTCCGTGTAAATACTCAAAGAAGAAAGGGGGCTATATCTAAGTACTTACAACGTGATTCAGCTGATGCAACCCCAGATTTTGCCGTATTGCAAAGTATGCTCTATCACTCACAACAAATGACTACACAGTATTGGTTGACACCATTACTTAAGTTTTTGCATCAGGACAATACAGATAATGCTCTACTGTACTTACAACATCTTGATAATCATCTGTTGTGTAGTGAAGCGAAAGAGCCGTTAATCGAACGTACTCATAAGTTTCTTCGCTACCTATGGCATAAAGAAAGACTTGTAGATGCAGCTGTCAGTTTGGACCAAGTGCATGATAATGGCACGCAGTATCCACACTATTGGTTTTATAAGCTTGAATATGTGCTGTATTTAAAACTCAAAGAAAAACAAAGTCCACTCGTTGACGATTATAGAGTGACCTCCAAAAACTCGGTTGAACATGTAACCCCACAAAATCCAAGAATTAAACATGATGCGATACCAGATATCCTACTACACAGGTTTGGCAACCTTGCGTTAGTCACAGGCAAGATTAACTCAGAGATGACCGATGACGGTTTCTCGATCAAAAAAGCCAAGTTTATCGAAAGGCATCATGGTAAAGGCGTTTCGCTAAAGCTAGAAGATGTTTATTCGAATACCCAGTGGAAGGAAAATGAAATTAAGCATCATCATCGAAAAATGATTGATGCGTTTAATCTTCACCTAAAAAGTGTAAATGACAAAACTACGGAACTAATAAATGAATAATGTTGGTCAACCTGAGTGGAAACCTAAAACCATGTAGTTAGTTTTTTAAGACTAGCTTGATTATAACTGCTTGAGAAGTCGCTGACACGTTTCTGTCCAATCATAAGTTACGATCCCAACAGGCCGACTTGCATGATTTCGTCATGGCTTACCAGAAGGTGTGTTAGATCGAGTATGAGCGACTACAGCGAATCCCCTGCCAAAGCTTTTCACAGCCAGTGCTTAACAGCACAATAAGTAAGGATAGCTTCCTCGTGGGAGGAAGCTAGAAGAAACTACAGCATCTCTTTGGCAATCAAATGCAATAAAAAGGTCTCTCGCTCGATGCTCATGCCTTTTTTAGGGCTTTCCGCGATGGTTTTTTCATTATGGGCAATCGCTTCATGAATATTAACCCAAACAGGTCGCATCCCATTTTTGACTTCGTAGTCTTCGAATTGAGTTTCACCCAGTTCGCGGTCAATTTTGCAAGTGTAGCAGTAGGAATGCATGTGCATCACATCAGCATCGTCTTTATACCAAGGGCGGAACTCTTCATAAATACCGTAAGGCTTGATGTTATGAATATTTTGCGCGCCCGTTTCTTCTTCTAACTCACGAACCATACCCGCAATCACATCTTCACCTTCATCCAAACCGCCACCGGGGATCGAATAATCATGGTAACGCTCGGTATACAGCAGCAAAATGTCTTCACCATCAATACAGATAGCGCGAGCAGCACTGCGTTTGAAGATGGTTTTATTATCAAGATGATCAATCTCGGGATGAACAGTGGTTTTCAGGTGGCGCATAATCAGGTTCGTTGAGTAAAAATGAGCCCGAATACTAGCAAAAAATGGCGGGGATACCCACTAAAAAGCCCCGCAGTCTCGCGAGGCTTAGGTACACTTAATTTATTGACAGCTTATCTTGGCGTTAACCTGATTAGCCATCACGGTTAATGGTTTCAATCAAAGCCTTAAGTACGTCATCCGCTTGGTCAATCGCGATTTGACACGTCCCCGCTGCGCCATGACCGCCACCACCATATTTGAGCATTAACTCACCCACATTGGTTTTCGAGCCGCGATCGAAAATCGACTTACCAGTCGCAAACACAATGTTCTGCTTCTGGAAGCCCCACATTTTGTGAATTGAGATATTACAGTGCGGGAACAAGGCATAAATCATAAAGCGGTTACCCGCGTAGATGATCTCTTCGCCCGTCAAATCAAGCAGCACGAGATTATCGAATTCCGTTGAGCAGCGTTGGATCTGCTCTTTAAACTTCACCTCATGATCACGGTATAACTCTATACGCTCTTTAACGTCAGGGTGTTCTAGGATTTCCGCAATGGTATGAGTCGTACAGTAGTCAATCAAATCCATCATCAAGTTGTAGTTTGAAATGCGGAATTCGCGAAAACGTCCCAAGCCAGTACGTGCATCCATCAGAAAGTTCAGTAAGTTCCAGCCCTGAGCATCCAACACCTCATCACGAGAAAACTGAGCGGAGTCCCCTTTGTCGACGGCTTCCATCATCTCTTCCCATTCCGCTGGGAACGTTTCTAAGCCACCGTAATATTCCCATACGACACGCGCCGCAGAAGGGGCATTCGGGTCAATGATATGGTGGCTTTGCTTGTCGCCATTACGCAAGGTCTCTGACAAGTGGTGATCAAAAACAAGGTGCGCATCTTCCACGAAAGGCAAATTGGTGACGATATCGTTCTGGGTAATTTCGATCTTGCCATCTTGCATATCTTTGGGATGGACAAATTTAATCTCATCAATCAAATCTTGCTGTTTGAGTAGCACCGCACACACGAGACCATCAAAGTCGCTGCGGGTAACAAGTCGGAATTTTTGTTGTGACATTTACCTTTCCTTTGCCAACGATATTTCTCATACGATAAGCGTAGAGAAAGTTTCCAATCAATAGATGTTTTTGACTGATTCGCAAAAATCAGAGGATGAGCATTAACTATCCCAATTAATACTAGACAAGTGCTGGTGAACTCACAAATTTAGCGCTAGAGAGACCACTTACGCTTTGAGTGAGCTAATGACGTAATACTCCAGCACCCACCCCTAATCATTATTTGGGATACCAAGGATTCTGCTCAGGATCTAAACGTCGATTTAGCTGAACCAACTTTTCGTTAAGCCTTACCGCTGCCTGAGTCACTTCTTCTAAAGAACACTCGGGCGGAGTGGATTCAATCAGGTCATGAATCTCCACAAACTCAAGCGCCAATTGCGCTAAATTCACCTTTAGGGGCACTTGTTGAGCTTGAGACGGAATATCGGTTTGCAGTGTATAACCGCTTGGTGGCTGACTGAGACAGGTTTGAATTCTCTCAAGCGCCGCTTGAGCTAACCGATAGGGTTGGCGGCGAACCTCATCCAGTGGACGAGAAAAATTACGCGCTTTCGTCCCTTCGAGGTACACACGGTACGTTGTGAGCTCATCTAAAAGAATGAAAAGATTGCCTTGGAAGCAGTGGTGCGGGTATGGCACGACGATGTGATGAGCAATATCCTGTTCAATATTCAACACCAGCCCGTGTGCTAAGCAGCGCTGCTTTAAGGTGCGCAACAAGCCTTGCTCATCCATATAATGCTGAATTTCAAAGATCCGCTGGAGATGGTAATCGTTCGATACGAAAACAATATCTAAGGCGTGATCGATAGAGCACAGTCCGGAATTCACCAACTCTTGAGCCACATGGATAATGTTCTCTACGGTGCTCGTCGACTGCTGCTCTAGCACAATGCGGCTTTGATCGACGCGTAACTTCTCTTCGAGGCACAGCGCTAAGAAAGCCTGATACATGACTTCCGCTTCAGACACTGTATTCCCCTCGGTGACGCCACCACAGAAAACAATCACTGGGAGTTCGACTACATCGCTTCTGTGGTTCGAGGAACGGGTGATGTGTCGGTACTCACGTTTTAAGTAACCGATTAAAGCCTTAACACGACTAAGCCCTTCTGGGGTTAACCTGTCATTTTTAAGCCTCTTCCCAAGCACAATCAACGCTTTATCTATGAACATTTAATATCCAACTCTCGTTTTTGAAATTTTTGCTAGATAACCAACTGTACATTTGCTCAATAACGCGATATTTTCCTGCCCGTTGAGCAATTAACATAATTACAACATGAAATTTGTGGATTTGTTGGTGGTGTTCACCCTGACAATTCATAATGAGTAAAAGGCAATCAATCGCCAATAGGAAGTCACGATGCTGTCAATTTTCGATATCTACAAAATCGGGGTAGGCCCATCCAGTTCACACACCAACGGTCCAATGATCGCAGGTTATCAGTTCACGCAACTGCTTGCACCTCAATTGGATCAAGTTGCTCGTGTTCAAGTGGATTTGTATGGCTCTCTTTCTCTGACAGGTATAGGCCACCACACCGATCGCGCGGTGATCTTAGGCCTGCTTGGTAATAAACCCGACACCATCAAAATCACCAGTGCTAACAAGGCAATGCATGTTGCTATTACTGAAGGCAAACTAGCGGTTTCAGGAACGAAAACCGTCGATTTTGACTACGAAAAGGACCTTCTCTTCCACAAAGACAATCTTCCCCTGCATGAAAATGGCATGACCATCAGTGCTTTTGATGCTTCAGGTGAACGAATTGGCTTTGAAACTTACTATTCTATCGGTGGCGGTTTCATCGCAACCGAGCATGAAATGCAAAACGGCAGCCAGCAAGCGGAAGTGAAGGTTGACTTCCCTTTCACCAGTGCTGAAGAGATGCTGCAAAAAGCCGATGAAAATGGCATGAGCCTTGGCGGTATGATTCTTCGTAATGAAGAAGCCTTCCAAGACATGGACGCGATTAACGCACGTGCAGAGCAAATTTGGAAAGTCATGTCGCTCTGTATGCAACGTGGCTTTGAAACCGAAGGGGTTCTGGACGGCGGCCTGAACGTCACCCGCCGAGCACCAAACTTGCTGAAAAAACTTGAAGCGAACGCGGCCATTGAAAATGATCCAATGGAAATCATGGACTGGATTAACCTGTTTGCTTTCGCTGTCAGTGAAGAGAACGCTGCTGGTGGTCAAGTCGTGACCTCACCAACCAATGGTGCAGCAGGGGTTATCCCAGCGGTATTGATGTACTACCATAAGTTCATCAAAGAGCTGGATACCAAACAGATCAAAGATTTCCTCGCCGTTTCTGGAGCGATCGGCATTCTGTACAAAACCAATGCATCTATCTCAGGCGCAGAAGTGGGCTGTCAGGGTGAAGTCGGCGTTTCCTCGTCAATGGCTGCTGCGGGGCTGACGGCACTGCGTGGTGGTAGCAATGAACAGATCTGTATGGCAGCAGAAATTGCCATGGAGCACTCACTGGGAATGACTTGTGACCCTATCGGTGGTCTGGTTCAGGTTCCTTGTATCGAGCGTAACGCAATGGGCTCAATGAAAGCGATCAATGCCTCGCGCATGGCGCTTAAGCGCACCAGCAAATGTCTGATCTCGTTAGATAAGGTCATTGAGACCATGTACCAAACGGGTAAAGATATGAATAAAAAATATCGCGAGACTTCACTCGGTGGTTTGGCTCTGATTCACATGGCACCTCCATGTGAATAAACCCACGCGTGGCAATCGCGCACTGAATGTGAGCGGTATAGTCGCAAGAATCGCGTAGAACAAAAGGCAGGGTAACCTGCCTTTTTTGATCCTGAAAGTACAGACTGTGTCCCTACAGCTTTCGAACCTCTCATAGAGTTAAAATTCACAAAACTCTGCAAAAACCATCACCAAAGTTAATTACTCTGCCATTGTTTATTGATAAAGAACAATAACAAATCAATTCTTCAATTTCACAGAACAATAAATAGTGACAAGTTCAAAAATTGTGTGACAATTCCAAATAAGTACAACACCCCGTAAATGAGTGATTAACCTCACGAAAAACAATTATGGGGCGATTCCCAACCATTGGGATGGGTCAATCACAACTCGAGATAACAGAGTGACAATTTATGTGGAATAAACTCAACAAATCCATGATGTTCTGCCAAATGATGTTTGGCTTATCATTTTACGGCGTACTGGTTAGCCTAACGCGCTTTTTCCTTGAAGACCTCAATTACAACCAAGCCGATACCATGATGATCGTCGGCGCGTTTTCTGCCATTGGTCCTTTATTCGCTATCGCAGGCGGCTTCATTGCCGACAAATTTTTAGGGGCATATCGCTCTCTGTCGATCGCCTTTTTCGCTTTTGCAACCGGATACGCTTTGTTGATTCTTGGTGCGTCTGCGACCCATGTTCCGCTCTCAATGTGTGGCATTGCACTGGCGAGTTATGCCCGAGGGTTAATGTCTCCTTCCTACCCAAGCCTGTACAAGCGCACATTCCAATCTCAAGAAGATTTTGAAAAAGGCTATCCCATTAACTACTCGGTCAACAATGTGGGGGCGTTTCTCGGTCAATACTTATTCCCAATGTTGGTACTGGTGATCGGTTTTCATGGTGGTTTTCTGATTTCAACGGTGTTGGCCGTCGCCGCCCTTGCCGTACTTTGGCTTTATCGTCACGATTTACGTCAAGTGGGCACTGACATTGATCGCCAACCCGTCAGCCTCCAAAACTGGAGTCTGTTTGCCCTACTTTCTGTCGCTATGATTGGGTTGGTGTTCTTTATGTTTTCGAATATGGATGTTGGACAAAACATTGTGTATGCCATCGGTGGCGCCGCGATCTTGTATTTCATTCACTTAATGTTGAAAGCGCCAAAAGCACAAGCCCTGAAAATGGGCACCATCTTGATCATGACTTTTTTAACCACGTGTTTCTTTGTCTATTATGGTCAAGTCATGACCTCAATGAACATGGTTGCCATCACAACACTCAAAGACGATTTATTTGGCTTTATCCCTCTAGAACCTGAAGCCGCAATGGCGATGAACCCGCTCTGGTGTATGGTGGGAGGACCGATTGTTGCCGCCATATTTGGTGCCCTAGAAAAACGAAACATCCACTTTTCAACCGCGACTAAAGTGGCCTTTGCGTTTGTACTAACTGCTATTGCCTTCGGCATCTTGACCTTTGCGGTTACAACGGTAGGCGAAGACGTCACCATTCAGCCTGAAATTTTCTTTGTGATTCATTTCTTCCAAGCCATTGCTGAAGTCATTGTCGGCTCTTTGGTCGTTGCCTTTATTTTGTCAGTCGCGCCAAAACAGATAGAGAATTTCTCAGTCAGCTTATTTTCCGTTGCATTGGCTCTGTCGGGCATTATCGGTGCCGCGTTCTCAACGTCGATTGCTTTTGAAAAAGGTCAGGAAGTCACTCAAGAGTTAGTACAAACCGTCTATGGCGATTACTTCCAACTTCTGACTATTCTTGCTGTGGTGATGGTGGGAGTGGCAATGGGGGCATCGGTCATGATTCGTAAGATGCTTGACGCCGCCAAAGCCGCAGACGCTCAAGACAAAGAAGCGAAAAGCTACGCCTAAACCGCATCCGTTTGATTCAAGCTTAAGCCAGCAAGTCGAGTGTCTCTGCTGGCTTTTTTGAACTTTAATGGCGAGAACAACGTATTTAAAATTCGATAAAAAACAATCAATAGAGACTCATATGAACCGCATCAATCCGGCCAAACTACTTCTAAGCAAATGGACCGCTGTTACCCCATTAAATAAAGAAAAACACTTTCTTGTTTCGACAGTGAAGTTTGATGAAGAAGGCAGTGTCGAACTCTGCCTACTGGAAGCCGTGATGTCGAAAACGGAATACGATATTGACTGGAAAGAACTGAAAAATGCTGAAAAGTGGCGTCAAGGCTGGAAATAACCAGCCTTAGCTTAACGATGTGATACTTACATCCACTCCCTTTCAGATTCAATGCTGATGGCATCATGTCGCCAGTATTCGAGCGCGTAATTTGCAGGCGTACCGTCTGTCTTTAGAGTCAGCTTTTCCACCAGCAGTACCGCAGCTCCCGCTGTCGCATTCAGCGCTTGAGCAACGTCACCAACCACAGAAGAGCTGCGAATACGGTAACGAACAGACCCAAGTTGCCAACCGAAATATTCCATCCCAAGGGTGTTGAGTGAGCCTTCCAGCGGGCATTCCTGTAAGTTTTTCGCCAACTCGGCAGGGATGTGATTGATGCAAAAAGCGACCGGTCTGTTCTCTAGCCAACGTGTCCGCTTGATGAGATGGACATCAGAGAACGGCGCAAGTTTCAGCTGTTGCGCAGCGTCTTTATTCGCAAGGGTGTTTTTGATCTCGACAATGCGCGTCTCTGCACGACGGCTCTGTTGTTCCGCCAACTGATGGAACGACATCAATACACTCGGGTCATAACGCAGTGGAGACGGCGAAATAAACCAGCCACGACGATCTTCTCGATAAATATGCCCTTCTGATTCAAGCAACGAGAGAGCTTCACGCAAGGTCACTCGCGTAGTATCAAAAGACTCCGCTAATCGACGCTCTGGTGGAAGCTTTTGTCTAGGCTCCAACATCCCCGAATCAATTTGCTCAACAATTGTCTCTTTGATTTTAATGTACTGCACGCACTGTCCCTATGAATCCACGCTGTTTTTTCCGATTATACCCAGTCAACATTTCTTCGTCACACGCTGTATATCCAAGTAACCTCGAAATACTCAGATCGACTCTAGTGACTCCAATCACCGCAAGTACATTATCATCGAAAGTATCGTTTCTTCGACAATATGGTTTTATCGAAAAATAGTTTTATCGAAAAAATAGTTTTATCGAAAATCTCGTTTCATCCAAAACCTTATGCCACCGAAAATAGTGACTCAGTGGCGTCGATTTAAAAATGCATCAGGCAAATAGAATCGCTTGCAGCTCGCATAGTGATGTGACGGTGTAGTGCGGCAAAATACCTTCCTCACTGTCAGCCTCATGGCGATTAAGCCAGCAGGTTTCAATGCCAAAATTGAGCCCCCCTAAAATGTCCGATTGCAAGCTGTCACCGACCATAAGCATTCGCGACTTTTCTGGCTGACCGATTTTGTCCCAAGTATGGCGGAAGATACCCGCATCTGGCTTCGCAATACCCACCTGCTCAGAGATAATGACATGCTCAAACACATTCAGTAGCCCAGTGCGCTCCAATCGCACTTGTTGCAGCTCAGTGAAACCATTGGTGATGATCCCAAGCTTCACTTTCCCTTGTAACGCCGCCAGTAACTCTCTGGCTCCTGGCAAGGGCGTGCAAATGTCGGCCATGGCTTCTAAAAAGCCATCATTCAGCTCTTGAGTACTGGTGGCTAAACGTTGCGCCCACGAATCAAAGCGGCGCTGTTTAAGTTGCTCGGCGTTGATCTCGCCATCTTGATAAGCTTTCCACAACGGCAAATTGACTAACTGATACTCAGCAAAATCGTCACGGGTAAAACGTACCCCCTTGGTGGCAAACATCCTTTCTAAGCCTGCAAATGCATCGAAGTGAAATAAAGTTTCATCAGCATCAAACAAAATCCAGTCATATTTCATTATTGTTATCCTTTTTCGTTTATCCACATTTCGTTGACCCAAACCGTTTTACTCCTGTCGAGAGAGCGACTTCGAGCGATTCGCAGTGTACATTGTCACCTAAAGCATGATAATAACCACATTTAGAAAATCATTGTTTCCATTTAATCAACATCTATGCACAGTTTAAATTGTTTGCCTATTTTTGTTGCCGTGGTGGATTGGGGAAGTTTCTCACTCGCTGCGCGCCATTTGAATCTGACCAAATCGGCGGTCAGTAAACGCATTGCCCAACTAGAGGAAGAGTTAGGTATTGTGTTGATCCATCGTACCACGCGAAAGTTGAGCTTAACGGAAGCTGGGCAACGCTATTATGATTACGCTCAGCAAGCCGTCAGTTTAGCGCAACAAGGGCGAGATGCCGTTTCAGAAATGCAAGGCACACCACAAGGAAAACTCAAAGTGACGGCTCCGATGTCTTTTGGCGTGCAATACGTTTCCCCAATTATTGGCGAATTTTTATCCCGCTACCCTGACATCGACCTTGACCTCAATCTAGAAGATAAAATGGTGGATCTCGTCGCCGATGGCTTTGATCTCGGTATTCGTATTGGTGAGCTGACCATTTCCAATCTTGTTGCCAAACGTCTCGCCCCTTGCCGAAGTGTGCTTTGCGCCTCACCCACTTACCTTGCAGTGCATGGTTCACCGCAAAAACCCAGTGACTTGATCCATCACAACTGCCTCAAATACAGTTATTTCCGTGGCGGCAGTGAATGGCGATTTAACCACAATGGAAGCCAGCATAAAGTTGTCCCTAAAGGAAATTTTGTCGTGAACAACAGTGAGGTGATTCGTCGCTCTCTGCTTAACCACATTGGTATCGCCCAAATGCCCACCTTTATTGTCAGTAAAGATCTGCAACAGGGCGATTTAGTCAGCGTTATGAGTGAGTACTCACTGCCAGAGCATGCTATCTACGCCGTATTTCCAGAACGGAAGCATATGCCATTAAAAGTGAGAGTCTTCCTCGATTTTATTGCCGAAAAGCTTGGCGATGACGTGCCGGTGTGGGAGACGTATCAATGATGCAACCCTACTGACAGGTTCTGACAAAGCCAGTGACTAAGCTACTCCTGAACTCAACGACAACTAGGAGACGTCACATGAATGAAACTATCGAAATGGTCAGCTTTACTCTTAAGCCAGAAGCCACAGAACAAGAGTTAATTGCGGCATCAGAAAAGAGCCAATCGTTTATTCGCACTTTGCCTGGCTTCCTTTACCGCTCACTGTCTAAAGATGTGCAAACGGAAAAATGGGTGGATGTGGTGTATTGGGATAGCTTAGAGAATGCCAAGGCGGCAGGAGATCAATTTATGTCCTCAGAGGTGTGCCTTGAATTACTGGCTTTAATTGACAAAGAAAGCGTTCAGATGGAGCATGGCAGCATCAAAATGAGCGAGTGTAGCCAGTAGTGCTCAACGAGTGCATGATTTGACGGCACTTGGGAAAAACTACGCCATGTCGTCAATCATCACGGATTAACCAAGTAAAATCGTGAAGGAACACCATGAGTAAATCAGAGCGTCTGTTTGAACTGTTAACCTTACTGCGTTCAAAACGCTACGCGACCACAGCGAAAGAGCTTGCAGAGGTAATGGAAGTCAGTGAGCGTACCATCTATCGAGATATTCAATCACTGATAAACTCTGGTGTTCCCATCCACGGGGAAGCGGGTATCGGGTACTTGCTCCAAGCAGGATCTCATTTACCACCGCTTATGTTTACTGAGAAAGAGATGATTGCACTGGAGCTGGGTATGCGGATGGTGCGTGCTTGGTCTGATGCTGAATTGGCCACCGCCTCCCACTCTGCTTCAGCAAAAATCCTGTCTGTGTTGCCCGACAAGCTCAAAAAACAGATCGAAGATTTTTCCATTTTGGTTCCCGACTACCACATTCAATCGGAAACCGCGCAACGGGGTCAGTTACTGCGACATGCGACAGACACTCAGTGCAAAGTCACCATCGGCTACTGCGACGAGGGGGGCAATCTCACTGAACGAAAATTGCAGCCATTAGGTCAAATTTTCTGGGGTAAAACTTGGACTCTGGTGGCATGGTGCGAGCTTCGCGATGACTACCGACACTTCCGTCTCGATCGAATCCAACGCTTAGCCGTTCACGATGAAAGGTTTGAAACCTCAGCCAAGAAGTCACTGGCAGACTATATGTCTCAGTTTCATTAGATATACCTATTCCGCAAAAAACTTATTCCACAACATAAACCAATACCGCAAAAGAAACCAATTTAACTAAACTTGTTCCGCCTTTGCTTTTTGCTGAGCTTCCAGCTTCTCTCCGACAACAGAGGCACGGTTAGCGCGAGCAATCATCTGTTGGGTATGCTCATCGCCTTCCGGATCTAGCTTTCGGATAAATTTCGCAGGCGCACCACCATATAAACAATCCGGCGGTACATCACTGTTCACCACAGAGTTGGCAGCGATCACCGAGCGCGCACCAATGGTAACCCCCTGATTGATCACCGTATTCCCCCCGATCCACACGCCATCTTCTACCACGATCGGATAACAAAAGGTGTCGTATCGCTCACGGCTACAGTAATTGAGCGAGTGGCTTGGCGTATAGAATTGAACACTTGGCCCAATCAACACTTTGTCACCAATGGTAATGCTCGCATTATCCAGCATCACGATATTCATATTGAGGAAAGTGCCCTCTCCTATCGATATGGTTTTACCAAATTCACAGAAAAAGGGCGTTTGTACCCAACTCTGCCCCATAGAACCAAACAGTTGCTGTTGCAAAGCAAAGCGTTCTTCCTCATCAATCGTTTGGTTTATTTTTAGAATCAGTGCTTTCGCATCCCGACCAATTTTCGCAATCCCCTCATCGGCTTTTTCATAATCTAATCCTGCCGCCATCTTTTCAAATTCAGTCACTGACTTTCTCTCCCTTTTTGATGCCCAACGCTTTTTAGCGATACCCAAGTCACCTTGAGATGCTAGATTCCGCGAGAACTGCTTGGTTTGAATTTGAGATTACTGAGGTATGAGGTAAAAAAAAGAGAAAAGCTTCGCTTTTCTCTTTCTGGTTTTTCAGTTGCGCACGCTTACATAGTGAATCGAGAGAGAAAACGATATTTACTATCCGACTCAACAATACTTAAGCTCGCGAAACCCCATCGCTTTCGGCGATTCAAGCTTGATATCGCGCTAAACAATCTCAACAGAATGAGTCATTGTCATGCCCTCACCCAACATGAGACACACTGAACAATACTTCTGGAGTGAATCGGCGGCCACTTGCTCGACAATCGCAGGATCAAGATTGTCCCCTGACACTTCGAAATGAATATTCACAGCCGTAAAAATTCGCGGAGCAACGTCGCGACGTTCAGTACTCAACTTAGCCGTGCAAGCGGTCACTGCTTGGCCAGCGGTTTTCAGACCATCAACCACATCCACAGAGCTACAACCACCAGCGGCCATCAAGACCATTTCCATTGGGCTTGGCGCAGTCGCCCCGCCATTGCCATCCATCACGACGGAATGACCTGATTGAGAGTGACCAAGAAACTGAAACGCTTCAATCCACTTTACTTCTGCTTGCATGACTTACCTTCTTCTTTTTAAGTAATGATACAAATGTAACTACCCACAAAGGTTTGGCAAGGATTTTCCGTATTGAGAAATTTATTTGCTCTAAAACCGTTCTAATTCAGTACGACTATTTGAGTGATTGAGTGACTTAACAAGGAGCCATGATGAAGACAGTATCAAAGTATTTACTGGGTATCGCACTGACCGCACCCTTGGTATTGGCGATTTTTTCCACAGGACCAGCGAGTGCAGATAACCCTAAAGCCCAGTCTGGACACACCGCTGTTGCGACCTTAGCCGGTGGTTGCTTTTGGTGTACTGAATCCGACTTAGAGCAATTACCAGGAGTTTTAGATGTTGTCTCTGGCTATTCCGGCGGGAAGATCGAGAACCCAACCTATCGTCAAGTGGCATCTGGACAAACCAAACATATCGAGGTGATACAGGTTACTTATGATCCTAAAGCCGTCAGTTATGAAATGGTATTGGATTACTTTCTTCGCCATATCGACCCAACCGATGACAAAGGCTCGTTTGTTGATCGTGGTCCTCAATACCGACCAGCCATCTTTTTCCATGACAGCCAACAGCAGCAAATCGCGCATCAGTTTTTAATGGACGTTGACCGTGCAGGCGTATTCCCTAAACCACTAAAAACAGAGTTGATCCCATTCACTGCCTTTTATCGTGCTGAGGAATATCATCAGGATTACTACAAAAAGAGCCGCATTAAATACAAATACTACCGTTATGCTTCTGGTCGCGACCAATACCTCGATGACGTCTTTGGCGATGATCGTCAAGAAATGCCAGTCACCTTACGTCAGTTGATCGACAAACATGAACAAGTCAGTAACCTCAAGCCTTATAACAAACCAAGTCAGTCTGATATCAAAAAAGCGTTAACGGATTTGCAGTACTACGTGACCCAAGAAGACGGCACCGAGCGCGCTTTTGATAACCCATATTGGGACAACAAAGAAGAAGGCATCTATGTCGACATTGTTTCAGGTGAACCGTTATTCTCTTCAACCGATAAGTATCGCTCAGGGACAGGTTGGCCGAGTTTCACCCAGCCAATCAATGCTGGCTACATCGTCACTAAAACAGACTACAAACTGCTTTATGCTCGTACAGAAGTGCGAAGCCGCTTTGGCGACTCTCATTTAGGCCATGTTTTTGAAGATGGTCCGGCACCAACAGGGCTACGCTATTGCATGAACTCTGCCGCGATGAAGTTCATCCCAGTCCAAAAAATGGCGAATCTAGGCTATCAAGATTACCTCTACTTGTTTGAAAAGTAGAAAATTATTGATGAAATAATTACTAATGAGGCTCATCTCAACACAGTCTGGGATGGGCTTCTTAATTTTCTATTGCACTGGTTGCATTTGTGAAAATACGTGAAATTTTGATCGCCAGCAAAAGCAAAGGTTAACCTATGATATTCAACAAAATCTAACAAAATATAAGGCGATTTATCTGGATATCCGCTACTCTTAGGTTTATCAATGTTAGCTAGTTTGTAGAAGCTCCCAGAATAAGAATGTCACAAGACGAATTTAAAAAATCCACCGCTAACTTAAAGAAAGCGGTGCCACTGATGATTAAGAATCACGTAGCGGCAACACCTGCGAATTACGCACTGTGGTATACCTACGTCGATAACGCGATTCCTCAGCTCAATCAAGAGCTCGATATGGTTCTTGAGAACTATGGTGTGTGTCCACCTGCAACTAACGAGCAGTTGTACAATAACTATGTCGCCACAAAAGCCGAAACTTCAATGAAAGAGTTGAAATCGAACGTTGAAGTTTTGCTGGGTGAGATTGCTCACTCGATGAAAGACACCATCAAAGACACGAATTCATTTTCTAATACCGTTGACCGTAACTTCGAAAAACTGGAAACAGTTGACGATGAAGGCTTAAGCATCGAAGAAGTTATGGGTGTGGTTCGTGATCTTGTTTCTCAGTCTCGTGAAATACGTCACTCCACCAAATTTCTCAACAACCAACTCAACACAGCCAGTGATGAGATCTCTCGTTTGAAATCGCAACTTGCTGAAGTGCAAAAAGATGCGCTGTTTGATTCACTTACTTCTCTTTACAATCGCCGTGCCTTTGATACCGATCTCGCGACCTTAACCCGCTCTCAACAGCCAATGAGCTTGATCCTGCTTGATATCGACCACTTTAAATCGTTTAACGATAATTTTGGTCACTTGTTTGGGGATTCGGTTTTGAAAGCATTGGCGAAAAAGCTGCATTTAAGTTGCCGAGAAGGGATCACTGCTTATCGTTTTGGTGGGGAAGAGTTCGCTTTAATCGTGCCTAATAAATCTTTACGAATCGCGCGTCAATTTGCCGATAACTTACGACGCACAATTGAAAAACTCAAAGTGAAAGATCGTCGGTCGGGTAAATTGGTTGAAAACCTCACCGCTTCGTTCGGAGTGGCTGAATTCAAAGTGGGCGAGCCTGTAAATGAATTGGTGGATCGCGCAGATAAACTCCTTTACGAAGCGAAGCAACTTGGGCGAAATCGAGTAATGCCGCTTTAATTGAGTTCGAGTTTTATAGCTTCTGAAGTTAACGCGACCTCATCTAATGCTCAGAGCCTCTATAACTTAAATTTATACAACTCCGAGCTTCTACAAGCGCACTAACAATGAGACAGCGCAAACTGGCATGCTGGTTTTGCGTTGACTTTCACCGAGCTTAAATAAAGTAAGACCACGCAATGCGTGGTCTTTTTCTTGGGCGAGTGGTAAAGATATGTTTCATCACCAATGACGCTGTTTTGAATGGCTTTGGGGCACTTTAAATGGAGTAACAGTAGCTTAAGTTGTAGTCCTCACCATTTTTCGCGGTGTACTCTTTGTCTTCACTGCACGCTTTCGGCTGACCATTTTGATCCCCTTTCACTAGGCTGATCCAGTGACGCATGGCCGTCGCAGAATCTCCCATCGTTGGGCAGAATGTGGTGCGAGTTTCCAACTGAATGTCAGAGATTTGAGTCAACTCAACACACCCTGTCCCTTTTTGGCACCCGAAAATCACTTCTAAATGACTGCCTGACTCGTCGCGAAATAGAATTGATGCTGGGTTTTCTTTTTCACCAGTGTAAGCAACAAAGTGTTTGTTGTGTTTTAATCCGCTATGACCACCATCTTTGAAATACGCCATCACATGGCGGTAATCAATCACATAGCTAGTCACATCTTGGTGTGAACCATGCTCTAACGGGAAAAGTCGGTCGAGCAATTGTTTCGACTTGCACTGTTTTTCTTTCGGCTGATTTGCACTGACCGCTTCGACGGCAAATACAGCTTGGGCGATAAAGGTATTGTCTTGTTTTTGGTGTTCATTTTTATCGAAGTTCAGCATATTCATCGTCTATTCCCTCTCGGATACATTCTTAGTTATTCCAGAGCATCACTGCTTAGCGGTTAAATTTCAGGCAACTTTGTGAAGTCATCGATGACTTTCCTTGCCTGCTTATTATGTAGACTAGCCAATTATTGACTACAATTTCACAACAAAAATTTTACAATGTGAATTTTACAAAATGTCTGTGTCAAAAAGTTTGATCCGCCAAAGTCACTTCTTAGGGACTAAGATTCGCAACCTAAGAAAGAACAACCATTTAACGATGGAAGATTTGTCTGCACGTTGTATTCGAGTCAACCCAGAGTACGCGCCCTCTGTCTCCTATCTCTCAATGATCGAGCGGGGGAAACGTGTGCCGAGCATTGACATGCTGGAAGTCATTGCGGAAGTTTTCCAAAAAGACCCAGCATGGTTTCTTGACGATGAGCCCGAATTAGAAGCCATTACTCCCAATAAAGGGAATCGAGGTGGCATCAACGGTATGGCACTAGAGCCGAGTTTCTTGTTTTCCAATGAGATCTTGCAGATCGCCATTCCCGAGATGCTATCTCAAACGGGGATATCCGGTCGCCAATTTGCTCATTTGTTGATTCGAGCTCATCAGGAAAATCACCAAAACCACTTTCCTGATCTTGAGCGAGCCGCCGAAGAAGTGGGGCTCAAACAGCTTAACCTTTCCGTTGAAGATTTATGCGATATTGCAAAACGCCTTGGCATGGAAATACGGTGGATCAAGCGCATGCCGAAAGATGTGGTCGACGAACTGGGGGTGAATGCAAAGCAGTTAGTGACCTCCTTTATGGAAGCACCTGTGATCTACCTGAATGAACTCCTGAAAGACTCCCCAACCCGCTTAAAATACGATCTTGCGGTCTACATTGGTCACCGTATCCTCCACAGCAGTGAAAGCATGAACAGCGTACTGTCTGTCGGTCATCAAAATAATCATTGGGATCAAGTCGGCAGTGATTCAGGCGATACGGGATTAAACTCGCAAGACATACTGCAAGCATGGCGTGACTTTGAATCGAGCTTTTTTGCCGGTGCTCTACTTTGCCCTAAAGTGCCATTTCGCCAGCTCCTCGATCGCAATGGCTATGAAGTCAGTGTACATAAGCGGGCAGGCGTATCTCCATCGGTCGCTATGCGCCGCATGACCGTCGTCTCCCCTTATCCGCACTGGCACTACTTTGATGCGTATGGGCCTGGCAAACTGAAAGCCGTCTACCGTGGTAATGGGATCCCACTGCCTTGGGGTAATATGCGTGCGGTTAACGACCCTTGTCAACACTGGGCGGTATTCCGTCGTCTTTCAGAGCCACAAGAAGGAAGCTCGGCTCAAATTTCCATTTTGAATGTGGGTAAAGAGCCAAGAATTTACTGCTGTGAGTCGATCAATGTCGCGGATCCCGCTGGTAATAATCGGGTCTTGTGCGCAGGGATCGATCTCAACCCCGCTATTGCAGCGCAAGGCTTTGATGCATTAGAGATCGCCGAAGAGTTAAAGGCTTCCTGCGTTGCGAATGGCGGAAGCGTCGCCATTGCTCCTCATATCAAAAAGAGTTTACTCACTATCGCTAAGATTCTGAATATTAACTGGATTGAGCGTGGCATAGAAACCGAAGCACGCTTGATTTGTTCGAGAGGGAATGTGTGCCCAAGGCAACCAAGCTGCTATCACCGCTGCGAAGGATAAGTAAGAGAGCGAGTCATCACACCTCTTACGCCATCTTCTACAATCAAGCTCACTCGCACGCAAGCAATAAAAAACGCCAACCACAATCAGCGTGGTTGGCGGTATATCAATGTGAACAATCGCTGCGTTCACTAACAACGTCAGTTGGCTAGGAGACCCTCGGCTTAAAAGGGTCAATTAACATATAGCAGATACTGTGCCAGTTTCATAAAACCTTGGTCCATAAGCTTTCGTCACCTATTTACCATTACTATGGCGCGATTGTACTCTTGAAAAATGCAGGTTGCATATGCAAATTGCAATTATCATCAAGATGCATCTGCCACTTCCGCTTAACAGTGGGTAAAGCTGGTATTAAAGTAAAAGTGAAAGTGGCCTTGTTAGAACAAAAAGTATTGCTTACCGCTAGAGCTTTACTCGAATGAATCGATAAAAGCTTGAAGCGCTCTTTGATTGATGACCTCGAGCCCTTGCGCCCCTTTCTTGATAAACCCTTTATCCAGTAAATCATTCACTGCTCGTCTATACACTCTGCTCGACGTACCAAAGCGTTCCGCCTCTTGGTTTACTTTATCGAAGCCACCCAATCCCGTATTAGTTTGGCTTTGAACCAACAAGTCATAGGCAATGTTGTAGGTAATCGAATGCAAAAGGCGATGCGTATAAATACCCATAGAGTCTTGGTAATCTTCAGCTAATGCGGAGGCAAAAAAGAACATCATTTCAGGTTTTTCGTGAAGTGCAGAAGCTAATGTTTGCAAGCAAACAATATCGACTTGCATATGCTCGTCTGCCACCACATTCCACTGACAAGGCGTTTGGGTAAAGAACTCCATCTCACCAAAAATATGATAATCGCAGTTCACTTCCCCCAACTGAAAGCGTCGCCCGTTCGCAGCCGAGATATTCATAGAGACGCGTCCTGCTGGCACAACGTAAAGATGCTGAAGCTGTTCACCTTGGCGCAAAATCTCATCATTTTTGTCAAAGTATCGTGAGCCGAGTTGGTGCTGGTAGATGAACGCTTTAAAATCTGAGCTCTTCTCTTTGAGGTACTGATCAAAGCGTCCACTTGTGTAGGGTGCGATCTTCATAGTGGTGTTCTCTCTGGCATCGACTGCGTTAGGATGTTACTCGCGATTGTAGCGCCAGAAATGAAAGAAGCGATGGTTTTCCATCGCTTTATCGAACCTTGATACCCAAGTAACCTCGAGATGCTAGGTTCAGCGAGAACTGCTTGGTTTGATAGCAAGGCATTACTTTGAAGATCTAGTGGCTCTAAATCAAGAAGTAATAACACAGCTAGCGAGCCAAGCAGACTCGCCCTTCGGGAGCCTGTCACTGGCTTCACTTCTGCGTTAGAGACATTGAAAATAGAATGACTATTTCCTTCATCTCTGCCTTGAATTGAAACCAGTGACAAGGCTCTGAATACGGCATCTTGAAGTCACTTGGGTATATACCCAAGTAACCTCGAGATGCTAGGTTCAGCGAGAACTGCTTGGGTATATCAGCATTAGTGTTGTGCAATTAATGCTTCTATGGCCGTGATTGCAGCGAGTTGCTCCCCTTTCATCAGAACGTCCGCTTCATCAACATACTGACCAACACCTTCTTTAACATCTTGTTCATACATAACAACATTGTTCAGGATAGAAGCCACACTCAGTCCTCTTAAACGTCCGACCGTAAACAAGGCGGACGTTTCCATGTCAGCACCTAAAATACCTTTACCATTCCAATAGCGACAAATGGCTTCTTCGTCATCGGTATAGAAACTGTCATGTGAACGAACGACACCGAGATGGTATGGCGTTGACTGTTGTTGTAACTCCTTGTCAATCGCTCTAAGGAGAGTGAAGCTGGCATAGGCGGGATAAGATGGCTTCACGTAGGCGCAAGACCCTCCTTCATCACGGACCGCACCTTCTGCGATAATAAGTTCACCAAGCCCAATATGAGCTTGCATCGAACCCGCCGAACCGACCCTCACAATATGGGTCGCACCGCATAAGGTCAATTCCTCAACAGCAATGATCATTGAAGGAGCGCCGATACCCGTACTGCACACGGTGATCCTTTGCCCTTTATACTCCCCCGTAAAGAGTCGGTATTCTCGATTTTCCGCGACTAACTCTGCATGCTCAAGCAAGTGCGCAATACGGTTCGCTCTATCTGGCTCACCACACACAATAACCAAAGAAGCGATTTGCGTTTCATCCACACCAATATGAGGTTGCTTTGTCATCAATCCCCCTAAGAAGCTTCTGCTTGTGTTAATGATTTATTGTTATTGCGTTTAGCAGTCCGAGCCCACATACGCGTGCCGTTGGCTGCAATGAATAACAAGATTGCGTATTGCACTGACATCGCATACACGCCTTGAGTGGCATAAATACCCACGCTAATGATGTTAATCACAATCCACAGAATCCAGTTTTCAACGTACTTACGTGTCATCAGAATTTGAGCAACCACAGACAGCACAGTCATCGTCGCATCCCAGAATGGGAACGCATCAGGTTCAAGGACAGGATCCGCTAACTCTGCTCCAAATACGTTGAGGCCATCAACGGCGATATTAGCCAGAGCAAAGAAGAATGAGTCAATGTAGATAGTTAACAGGGCAATTGAAACAACACTCAAAGCCGCCGTCGCGATTAACTTATTCTGGCTCAACCAACGAACTTCTAACGTTTCACCTTGGTTGTTTGGTCGTGTCCATGCATACCAGCCGTAAATGTTAGCACAGAAGAAAAACAGTTGAAGAAGCAGTAGACCGTATAGCTGAATTTGGAAAAAGATAACCGCAAATAAAGTAACATTCAGCAGACCAAACAGGTAGTTAATGGTTTTTTCTTGGCTTGCAAACCAAATACACAGCAGACCAAATACAGTACCGAAGGCTTCAATCCAACTCATGGCATAGCCACTCCCTATTGGGATATTGACTAAAGTATTGTTGATATCAAGTAAGGCGAAGAGATCCATAAAGATGTCCTTTGTTATTGTAATCGCAACTATCTTATTGCGCCCACTCTAACAAAAGGAGGACATTTGTCCTCCTTACACTGTACGTGATCATAAATCGGAATAATTAATGCGCCGTTCTGTCATCTATCACACTCTTGGTGCTCATTCTTAATGCAGTGAAAGGTGGACGTGAAATGACCGAAGCTTGGCCATGGTTCTGATTATTGGGATGGAAAAACGCCGATGAGCCCATTTTTTGATAAAAAAAAAGCCAACCACAATGAGTGTGATTGGCTGTATATATGTGTGAACAAATCTTCAGTTCACTAACAACGTCAGTTGGCTAGGTGACCCTCGGCTTAATAAGGGTCGCTGATATTAATGCAGGTAGCGTGCCAACTTTTTTGAACCTGATTTTAGTGATGTGGCTTGCATATTATCAGTATTACCCCTCTCCAAAGTGCAATATGAAATTGCATAATGCAAATAAAACCCACATCGCTAGTAATTACTCTATCAAAGACTTCACTAAACCTTCACAATTCGGTCAACATACCTTACAAACTCGGTGACAAATTACGGCTAGGCTTTCTTCTGAATCGCCTTTTGGTGATACATGCTGCCATCTGCAATTTTCAACATATCGTCAACCGTTTCTATTTGGCTGTTATACATGCTGTAACCAATACTAACGTGTAAATAGATCAGCTCTTCTTCAAAGACCACTGGCGTAGAGCAAATGATGTGTTTTAACTTACGGATCAACTTACGAATATCCTGCTCGCTGTGGATGCGAGGCAAAATCAGTAAGAATTCGTCCCCCCCCATCCTCGCCACGATATCCGTCGACCTCAATGTGCTTTTCACTCGCTCAGCACATGCCACTAGCACTTTATCACCAGCAGCATGACCAAACGTATCATTCACCGCTTTAAAGTCATCAAGGTCAATATTCAAGACCGCAAAGCTCTGCTCACGCCCATACTTTTTCGCATGCTCAAATTGACTGGAAAGAGCATACATAAAGTAGCGACGGTTAGGTAACTTCGTCAGCTCATCGTGTAACGAGCGGCTGTAGGCGATGGAATACAAGCGATAAATGGCAAAGAACACCAACATCAAAATGCACAGCGCTGGATAACCAATCAATCGCACCAGCTCGAAACGATGCCAAGCGATAGAATTGACAAACTGGTCACTCTCTGCGACAGCTAAAACCCAACTACCGTGAGGGAAATGAACGGGTAAACGAGCAAATGCGCGATCATAAATCTCCTCAGAGCCATAAAAGACTGCCCCTTGCTCCCCCGCACTGTCATAACCTTTCACCGCAAGTAAATGCTCGTGAGCAAACTCTTCCAGTCCAATATCTTTAAACAAAGTGTTTAAATCAATAACAGCACTGCATACTCCCCAATACTGGGTATTAAATGGAGGATCACTAAAGATAGGCAAGCGTGCAATGAGCCCGCGTCCACCCTGCACTAAGTCAACCGGGCCTGCGATAAAAATTTCTTGAACTTCTTTAGCTTTTTGGATGGATGCCCATTGCTCTGGTACAGTTCGATAATCTAACCCGATGACGCGTTCATTATCCGACAATGGGTAAATGAAATTCACCACGTCATTTTCAGCTAACCCTATATTACGAATATGAGTACCATTTCGAATGACCCTAGAGGCAAGTTGCTCCCATGCAGACTCCGCCGCTTCCGGTCGAATAGACACTAAAGTAGAAAGGCTTTTGACGATGTAAATATCTGAAACGATCGTGGCTTCGAGCTCAGAACGTATCGCCGCCAGCTTTTCAGAGACCGTCGCTTGTAAACTTTCACGCAGATGGCGTGCTTCATTTCGGTGAAGTGTTTCAATCAACACCACAGAACCTGAAAGCAGCAGCACAAATACCGCATTCACTATCCATTGCTTTCCAAGCATGGTTCTCATTTATCCCTCACCACTGCCAAGATACGCTGGCAGCCAATTTATGTTATGTCGATTTCGGCTTATTAATGCCGTTTATCACTCAACAGTGACTTTTAAAGTATACGCTTCGCAGTATGCGTCACTATCTACCCGCAACTAAATCTACCCGCAACTAAAATCAAAACTGATTCGTCTTCTTCAAAGAAAGCAAGAACACAATACCTATTGGCATCTACTAATAATACTGCTTACATTATAGATAGATAGTTAACCGACAGGATACATTAATCATACAAATCAGTGTGATTTAATTACTTAAGTATAATTTATATATGCAATTCGATCTGTTCGAGTCTCCAGCTCAACCATGGCAAGCTATACCAAATGGTAAAATATTGTTCCAACCACAGTTTTTGACAACCTCGAAAGCAGATACCCTGTTTTCACAACTCAGATCTTCTTTGGCATGGAAACAAGAATCTATCCGAATGTTTGGGAAATCTGTTCTTCAGCCTCGATTACAAGCTTGGTATGGCGATGCGGCTTACACCTATTCAGGTCTCACCATGATTCCCCTTCCTTGGAATCCACAACTTTTAACCATTAAGCAGCGAGCGGAATGTGCAGCCTCTGCCCCGTTTAATTCGGTATTGGCAAACTTATATCGTGATGGGCAGGACTATATGGGGTGGCATCAAGACAATGAGCCTGAGCTTGGACAACAGCCCATCATCGCTTCTGTCAATCTTGGGGCGACACGTTGCTTTGTACTGCGCCATATCGAAACGAAATCAAAAATCGAATACACCTTAAGCCATGGTTCGTTACTGGTCATGGCTGGCGATCTGCAAACGCATTGGCAGCATACTGTGCCCAAAAGCACGCGGGTCGATCAAGAAAGGATCAATCTGACCTTTAGACATATCATCACGCAATAAAACGATCTATCCGCACCTCATTCGTATCATGAACAGGAATTGACTTAATGCTCACATAGACAGAAATGTTCTCGATTAGACTCCTCGAAAAATCATTCACGAGAAAAATAATGATGGTTAAGCTTCGTTTGTTGCCACTTTTTTTGCTGTTTAGTACTTCGTCCTTTGCTCACAACCAAGGCTTGGTTCCTACCTCAAGTCCTACTGCTCAAGTTGCACTTTCTGCTGCTCTCAAACCTTCGGTGCACGACAAAAAAGCATTTGTAGGGGCTGCACAAAGGATTCGAGATACTTATGAGCCAAATCTTTATACCTTGCCAGCATTCAAAGCAGGTCATTATGGTTTAAGAATGTTCCGTCAAACCTTAGATATGAAATACAGTGCGACCATTTGGAGTGACATGGCGCGGGTCGCTCATCGCCTTAACCGTTTTGCTTTTGAAATCAATACACATGAAAAAATCATGGCGTATTCAGAAGCGAGGCTTGACGGTTATCGTGACGAAACCGGTGAGCGCAGTAAACGTCGGTTAGCTGCCACTCAAGCCATGCCTGAATATTTGTATCTCGGGGTGGGGTTACTCGGTTCAATGGCGCGAGCCAACGAGTATGGTTTGCAGCACCGAGAAGATCACGCACTGCGCACTATCCTAAGGCAATATGACTTCAATAAATACGCAACAAATCCAAAAATGATTGAAGCTTGGGCAGCACAACTTGCCAATCAAGTCTATTGGCTGCGACAACTCGGCGAACAAGACGTTATTGAGAACTTTACCCGCGCTTTTCGTGAAGTCTATCCTGACAGTCGAGACGCGACACTTAGTGCTCAACAATATGGCAATAAGCTTTATGGCATGACCCATATTATCTTTGGTGACTCAGAGTATTATCAACACCAAGTCAGTGAGCAGAAGCATCAATGGATCTACGACTATTTTCGCCGCAATATTGACCATATTTTGCAACACGCCAAAGAAGATATCATCGCTGAAGTCGGTTTGTCTTTTTTGTTGGCAGGCTTAGATGATGATCCTGTGGTATTGAAAACCCGTCGGACTATTGCGAAAGCAATAGATGCTCAACGGGGCATGATCCCGTCGACGAAAGGGAGCTTTAATTTAAAAACCGGAGAGCACCGCAATGTCTTAGCGATTATGCTGCTCGACTGGCAGGGAGTGCACCATGCGCCTACGTATCAGCAGCACCCTCAAGTGTTTCGCAGTATCCCCTTTGGGTTAATGCCTATTACGAGTATACCCAAGTGACTTCAAGATGCAGTATTCAGAGCCTTGTCACTGATTTCAATTCAAGGCAGAGATGAAGGAAATAGTCATTCTATTTTCAATGTCTCTAACGCAGAAGTGAAGCCAGTGACAGGCTCCCGAAGGGCGAGTCTGCTTGGCTCGCTAGCGGTGTTATTGCTTCTTGATTTAGAGCCACTAGATCTTCAAAGCAATGCCTTGCTATCAACCCAAGCAGCTCTCGCTGAACCTAGCATCTCGAGGTTACTTTGGTATAAATCCGTCACACCACTAGGTCATTAAGCCGTGGCTGCGGACAACTCTCTTTGATCTATCAGAGAAAGTAAATATCGCCAGAAACAAAAACACCCAGCAATAGCTGGGTGTTTTCATTAGGAATAAAGCTTGAAGCTCAATTATAGCGAGATGAAAATACCCGCTAGACATGCGCTCATTAGGTTAGCCAGTGTACCCGCAGCTACCGCTTTCAAACCTAGGTTCGCCACTTCACCACGACGCTCAGGTGCCATCACTCCGATAGAACCAAGCTGAATCGCAATCGAACCGATGTTCGCAAAACCACATAGAGCAAACGTGATGATCACTTGGCTATGTTCTGAAAGAAGCGCTTTGTTTTCTACAAAATCGATGAATGCAACAAATTCGTTCATTACAATCTTCTGACCAATGTAAGAACCCGCTGCTAATACTTCTTCACTTGGCACACCAATAAGCCATGCTAGTGGTGAGAAAAGGTAGCCAAAAATCGCTTGAAGCGTGACGCCAGAGAAGCCAACCATGTCACCTAAGTTTTCTAGGCCCGTGTTGACCATCGCAATAACACTGACGAAAGCAATCAGCATCGTACCTACTGCAACCGCGACTTTCATACCGCCCATTGCGCCACTAGCAAGTGCATCAATGACGTTACTTTGATCCGATTTATCCAATTCAATATTGGTGTAAGTGCTCGGTGTATCACGTTCAGGAACAATGATCTTCGCCATCAACAAGCTACCTGGTGCCGCCATAAAGCTCGCAGCAATCAAGTACTTCATTTCAACGCCAAGTCCTGCGTAACCACCCAAAACACTACCTGCGACAGAGGCCATACCACCCGCCATCACAGCAAAAAGTTCTGAACGTGTCATTTTCGCAAGGAACGGATGAATCAGTAATGGTGATTCACCTTGTGACAAGAAGATGTTACCCGTCGCAACCAATGACTCCGCTTTGCTGGTACCCAACAGCTTCTGAATGCCACCACCTAGGAATTCAATCACTTTTTGCATGATACCTAGATAGTAAAGTGCAGAAATCAATGCACTGAAGAAGATGATGATTGGAAGAACACGGATCGCAAAGATAAAGCCCGTAGAAGAAAGGTCACCAAACAGAAAGGCAATACCTTGGTCAGCGAACCCTAGTAGACCAGAAACCGCGCCACTCAACCACGAAAGTGCCGCTTGTCCCCAAGGGAAGTAAAGTACAAGTGCTGCAAAACCAACTTGAAGCAATAGCGCTCGAACGACGGTTTTCCAATTGATTGAACCACGACTTTCAGAAAGAAGGAAAGCACAAGCAAGCAGTGCAACAATACCAAATAGACTTAATAGAATACCCACAATATCACCTTACACCGTTTGAATTGAATGAGAGTGCAATGTCACACCCAATGAAAACGATGCAGGGTTGTCACCCAACAATGATTTTGGAGCTGATACAAACATACAGTTCGACATCTTTTTTACCTTATACAAGCATATGAACGTTAGCTGGTCCGGTCCGTGGGGTCGTTCACTTCGAGCACTTAGCTCTATCCATGTGACGGCTTGTATGGGTAAGGGTCCGAACAACAAACCCTATATCCCGCTTAAACGGGACGCTAGTATAGTCATCAAAAAGAGATATTCATCACATATTTTCACGCAAACGTTCAAGCGTTCGGTAATTGTACAATTTGTATTTTCAATCCCCTATGAACTTATTATTTACAGGGGTATATCACCACAAAACCTCATGAGTGAGCACTTATTAAACAAACAAACCTTAAAACCAGCATTTTTAGCAATTTTTTCTCGCATTCTCATAATTGATGGGGGTAAAATACATGACGTTAAGCGCTCCCGAGCTAAAGAGACTGACCTATCCGTTCAATGAGTGGATAGTGTTCAATAAGAAGTCAACTTAGTTAGAGATAACTTTCGTGGGTGCAATGATGCCGAGATGGTGAAATTGGTAGACACGCTAGCATGAGGTGCTAGTGCCTTTGGTGTGAGGGTTCGAGTCCCTCTCTCGGCACCATACTTTTCAAATCAGAGACACAGGGTCAATGAAATCTTCTAAGCCAAGCAAACAAGCTGCTGATGTAAATCAACAACTCAGTGAACTGGCTACACACGCCCTGCTTCATCTTCACTTTCGCCGACTGGCAACACCACAGCAGTACCTTACTGCGAAAGAAAGTAACGATATCCTCAATAAATGGCTCAAGCCTAAACTAAAAAGCAATCGCTATAAGCAGATCAAAAAGCCACTTAAGGCCATGATCCAGCAATCTAAAGGCGATAACGGCGATTTAGCGTCATTACTGGATCGTTGTGTCGGAGCCGATAAAGCCCAGCTTCAACCTCATTTAGACAGCTATCTGCTACTGATCAATGAGGTCGAGAAGAAACTAGGCACGACCGTGCTACTTTCTAAGCCTGAGGATGTGGATCTGGACCATGACAAGAACAACTGCTTGTTGTGTGTATTAACCACGGATTTAAATCAGCATTTTGACCGTAGTAATGCGCTTGTCGAACCTATTTCGATGTTGTTCCGTGGACCGTTAAGTCAGCGCTCTCTGTTCCTCGGCGCGATTTACGCCAGCAACACCTTTAATTATCAAGTTCAGTATCAAGACGATCAGTTCGTTCGTATTCAGTTAGAGCTGGTTTAATCTCCTCTCTGCCCCCCTGTGTTTAAAGCGAATATTGCCCTCAGTATCACTATGACTCGGCCATCTCGACGTTGTTCACATCGGTCACTTGTTAATCAATCGTTCTTTTATTCTTCCTCTTCTGTAATTGAAATGTGATTTCACTCACTCAACTCTTGGTTTATGTCGCTACTAAGCACAAGGGTATTTTGCATAACATAGACAACTCACTGTTGACTATAGTGCACCAATCCAGCACTCCATGATTAATGCAAATTAATTAAGTTATTGTTTTAATTGTAAAATAAATTAATCCTAGTTTTCATCGTTGCCAATTCCGTTTCAATTCACCACTTTCTAAGACGAAGGTCGATAGCTGAAACCTCGTGAAATATTTACAATATGGAAAACTCTTGATTACTTCGGTGCAAAACAGATGACCATAACCTCCCTAATTAATCAATTTCAGACCATCGTCGGTGAGAAGCAGGTTCTCACCCAAGAAACGCAAACTGAATATTACCGTTCAGGATTCCGTTCGGGTCGTGGCAGCGCTATCGCTGTCGTGTTTCCAGCAACACTGCTTGAACAATGGCAAGTCATCAAAGCCTGCGTTGAAGCCAACTGCATCATCATTATGCAAGCTGCCAAAACGGGCCTCACCGAAGGATCAGCCCCCAGCGGTGACGACTATGATCGTAATGTGGTTATCATTAACATTACGCGAATTAAGCAGATCCACCTTATCGATGGTGGCGAACAAGTCATCAGCCTACCCGGGGCCAGTCTTCACAGTTTGGACAAAACCTTAAAGCAAGTGAATCGTGCCCCTCACTCTGTTATTGGCTCTTCTTCCATTGGTGCGACGGTCGTCGGCGGAATTGCGAATAATTCAGGAGGTGCTCTGGTCAAACGCGGCCCTGCTTATACTGAGCTGGCTTTATTTGCTCAAGTGGACAAAGAAGGGCAATTGCATCTTGTCAATCACCTCGGCATTGATGGTTTAGGTGAAACACCTGAGGAGATCCTGACTAAAGTACAAAATGGGGACTTTAGTGGTACGACGATTCGCCATGATGTCGGTATGGCATCCGACCGAGAATATGAAGCGAGAGTAAGGGATGTAGACTCTGATATCCCTTCCCGATACAACGCGGATGCCCGCCGCCTTTTCGAAGCCAGTGGATGTGCTGGTAAGCTCGGCGTGTTTGCCGTTCGAGTTGACAGTTATCCGATTCCTGAGCAAGAGCAAGTCTTCTATATCGGTTGTAAAGATCCAAAAGAACTGACTCGACTACGCCGTGATATGTTACAAAAATTCGATAACCTCCCTGAAATGGGCGAGTACATGCATCGCGACATTTTCAATCTTGCAGAAAAGTATGGCAAAGACGTCTTCTTATCAATTCTTCATTTAGGTACAGACCGCTTGCCAAAATTTTTCGCCATGAAAGCCAAGTTTGAAAACCTACTAAAACGATTACCACTCATATCGCACACATTGCCAGACAGCGTGCTCTATTACGCCAGCAAATTATTTCCTCAGCATTTACCGCAACGTATGTTGGAATTCAGAGATAAATATGAACACCATTTGATCTTAAAAATGAGTGACGAGGGGATTGAAGAAGCCAAGCAGTACCTTGAGAGTCAATGGGGCAATAATACCGAGAATGGCTTTTTCGTGTGCACACCTGATGAAGCGAAAAAAGCTCTGTTGCACCGATTCGCCGCAGCGGGTGCCGCTATTCGCTACGAAACCGTTCATGCTAAAGAAGTGGAAGATATTCTGGCATTGGACATTGCATTGCGTCGCAACGATCCAGACTGGGTCGAAGAATTGCCTGAAGAAATTACCAAAGACATGGTGATGTCACTCTACTACGGCCATTTTATGTGCCATGTATTCCATCAAGACTACATCTTTAAAAAAGGCGCTGACACCAAAAAGATCAAATCCTTGATGCTCAAGCTATTGCAACAAAAAGGCGCCAAATATCCCGCAGAACATAATGTCGGTCACTTATATGAGGCCGAAAATACCTTGCAAGAGTTCTATCATCAACTTGACCCAACCAATACCTTCAACCCAGGTATCGGTAAAATGAGCAAATACAAACGTAATTGCAGCTGTTGCCACTAATCTAGATACCCGAGTAACCTCATACAAAGAGAGCTTGTACTCGGACAACTTGATACTAAGAAAACTTAGATCGCTCTTTCCCTTGTGGCTTATTTCTTAAGGGAAAGAGCTTTAAGGGATCACCCCGTGAGGTCTTACCCTGCCCTACTTTCTTGATGTAATGTGCCCACCTAACTTTTGGCTTGTTAATACCCTTTCCTGTATGTGCACTGCCGCCTTTTGATACCCTTTGGCAAAGACGACCAGCCCTACTGCCCCAATGAATACTGGAAAGAGTAAAAAAGACCAACCTGCCCCGCTTAACATGATAACGATTGGGTTTGCTCCCGCAGGTGGATGAGTGGTTCCGGTGATAAGCATCGCGAAGACACTCAGGCCCGTTGCCAAAGCAAGAGTCAATGCATTGATCTCAGCCCACTGGACAAAACATACCCCGATCAGTGCCGTAATAAGATGACCTAGAATCACATTTTTAGGTTGAGCCAAAGGGCTCGCTGTGATGCCAAACAGTAAAACAGCGGTCGCGCCAAATGGTGCCATCAATAGAACAACGCCCAAAACGTTATCTTGTAGTGCAGCAAGGATACCAATAGCGCTGGCTGTACCGATCCCCGCTAAAATCGCTGGAGTAATCAATCGATGATTCATCCTTATCTCCTTCCATAATGAGATTTAAACCAAAGTAGACCAATCTGTCTACAAATTAAAATAGACAAGTCGGTCTACTTTTGTCAAGATCGGATTTATAGAACATTCAAGGGAAGCATTCAGCCAATGAGTAAAAAGCGGCAATTACTGGTCGATACGGCGTTAACTTTGTTTTATCAACAAGGGATCCATGGGGTAGGTATCAACGAGGTACTATCCACTTCAGGTGTGGCTAAGCGAACTCTCTATAGCCACTTCCCGAGCAAAGAAGCGCTCATCATGGCGGCACTTGAACAACGCCATCAAGTGTTTATGACTTGGCTAGAGCACACGCTCAATCAGGCTAAATCTGAAAAAGAAGTGATCGAATATCTGTTTGAAGGGTTATCACAGTGGCTCCAAAGTAATGCAGAACCACTTGGAGAGTTTCGAGGCTGCTTCTTTATTAATACCGCTGCCGAATTTCATCAAATGGATGGAGAAATCGCCCAATTTTGTCGAGCCCATAAAGCGGCCGTCACCAGTTTAATTCAAACGAAATTATCCGACGCAGCCCCTGCTAAGCTCAATGCCATCATAGTGGCAATGGAAGGCATGATCACCACCAGCCATATCATGGGATACGACGAGCAGCGCTTACAGGATTTGAAACGCCTACTGTGCCAATTTCATTAGCACGCAGAGCAAAAGTTGCACTGCGCAAAACTTGCAGATAAAGCGATGTGAACTGCACAAACCCAACATTTCAATGTTTTCTGTTATGTGTCTATACGCATTCACATGATAGGGTTTATACCCAAGTGACTTCAAGATGCCGTATTAAGAGCCTTGTCACTGGTTTCAATTCAATGCCTCTAGCGCAAAAGTGAAACCAGTAACAGGCTCCCGATTGGCGAGTCTGCTTGGCTCATTGAACCTAGCATCGCGAGGTGACTTGGTATACTCATGCGAAATGGAGAATGGATTGGACTATGTTTAAACTTGATGTTGATAACGAAATTGCTCTGGTGCTCATTGATTATTCAATGGCTGAGGTTTTCTCAGAGGTAGCGACTCGAAACCGCGATTACCTATGCCAATGGCTAGCTTGGCCAAGATTTTGTCAATCTCCACAAGACTTTCGCCTGTTTATCCAACGCTCTCTCCATGATTACGCCGATGGTAAGTCACTCACTTGTTCTGTTTGGTATGAGGGCGAGTTGGTCGGAAACATTAGCTTTAACGAGATCAATGACGATCTCCAACGTGCAACCATGGGCTACTGGCTATCTGAATCACATCAAGGTAAAGGCATCATCACTCGTGCGGCAAACGCGATGATTGAAATCGGCTTTGAGCATTTAGAGTTAGAAAAAATTCAATTGCAAGCGGCTACCATGAACCTTGCTAGCCGCTCTGTTGCAGAAAGGCTAGGCATGAACTTAGAGGGCATTATTACTCGTAATGAAAAGATCGGGGATGAATATTTAGATCATGCCATCTACGGTCTCAGCCGCTGTGAGTGGCAAGCCTCACAATAACGTAGAATTACAGAGCATTTTGCTGACATTTTCTACACTTAGGGCAGCAAATGTTGAGTTAAATTGGCAAACATAGGATATTGTCATTCAGAGTATATCAAAGGTTAACCTTAGCCATCATTGCTATACTTCAGACATTCGACTCAAAGAGAGACCAAGATGAAACTAGAAAGACTAGACAACAAAAAACGCCGTATTCTGAAAAAGCTATACCTAGGCGATTTCGCGATTTTAGGCTTCGATATTCAATGCGAAACGGATATCCAAGATTTTGAGCGTTACGATGCGTTCGTTGATGCGTTCGTTGACTACATCGATTCAATTGGCCTTTGCTTTGGCGGCGGTGGTCTTGAGTACTTCGAAGGTTTCCTATGTTCAACAGAACGTTACGGCAGCGCAACTGAAGAGCAAAAAGCGCAAGTTCTTGCTTGGCTAGAAGCTCGTGAAGAAGTGAAAAACGCGCAAGTAGGTGAGCTGGTAGACGCAAACTACCTATAACTCTCATTTATGGTCAATAGACCATAAAAGCCCAATTGCAATATTTGCATCTTTAAGTGACTTGGGTATAGAAACTAAATGAGCTGGCATTTTGAAAACGATACTTCATTGTTTTCATGCCAGCTCTTTTTGGTTGCGTCAAAGACGCGGTTTGAGTTGTTCTATAAAGCTTTATTTAGAACTTGGGGTTTTCGCCGCTGCAGCTTTTGTGTCTTTCCAATACTGAATACGAATGCGATGCAGTTGGGCTCTTCTTACTTTTTTCATAGCCATTCCCTCATAGTTGGTATCGCTCATTCTTGAGCTTATTAGACTAAGGATTATTGACCTCATTAATCTAACGAGGTTGTCTCGGTTTATCTGTGATTAGTTTCACAACAAGGCGACGACACGAACGGAAACACAAGCGAAAATTCCTATCGCGTCATGGGATTGCCTAGCCAGATTTCACACTACCGAGTACTTATGACAGAAACATGGCAGTTTGATGCCATTTTCAATGCATGAGGACAGTAACTTATTGATTAAAACTTGACCTCAGACTTCAATTTAGCAAATTCGCCATCGTAAGCAATAACGCTTTTCGCCCATACCTTTGTGCGAGATCTCTTACAAAGAATGTAAGCATTTACGCTATATTGGGTAAGGCAATATGACCACAAAAATGCAAATTATTGATTTTAAATGAGTTTTGTTATATTTAATTTTATTAATAGAATATTTAAGTGAATGAACAGATTGAACATGCATTGGGAAATGTGGATACTGAATTTGTCGACAGGATGTTGGCAGGAACAGGAAAACCCCGATGGATTGGGTCTCTTCAGGATGAAGATGTAGTTAATCAGGATGATTAATTAGCAAGGAAGTTTCGCTCTAGGATTGAGCAAGCCCGTCAGGATGACAGGCAAGAAAGGACACCGCCTAGGAAGGCGACGTTAAGGATAAGGTTAAAGGATTTAGCCAAATCAAGGATAGATGCAGGGAGCACCTATTTAGTAGCCGGATTGCTGCGAAAAGAATAAGCCCCGCCTGAGAAATCAGGCGGGGTTTTCTTTTATCTGAACAATGTATACCCAAGTGACTTCAAGATGCCGTATTCAGAGCCTTGTTACTGGTCTCAATTCAAGACAGAGGTGAAGGAAATAGTTTCCCTATTTTCAACGCCTCTAACGCAGAAGTGAGGTCAGTAACAGGCTCCCGAAGGGCGAGTCTGCTTGGCTTGCTCGCCGCGTTATCGCTTTTTGATTTAGTCCCACTAGATCTGCAAAGCAATGCCTTGCCATCAAACCAAGCAGTTCTCGCTGAACCTAGCATCTCGAGGTTACTTGGGTATATTCTCGCGCTGCATCGTCTCTCTGGAGAAATAGCTTCTTGATTTAGAGCAAGCTTGTGGGCATGAGCTGATTCGACGTTTAAAAACCATACTGAAGTTAGATGATTAATTTGACTCGTTTCACGCCTTGTCATTCCAGTGAGAAAAAGTCTTCGCCCTTGGTATCACAGCGTTTATGGTAGTGCTTATCTTAAATTAAAAAGGGCTCTCCAATGCCGAATTTAGCTGAGCAACTCAAACAATTAAAAATTATGCCTGTGATCGCTATTGAACGCGCTGAAGATATTTTGCCACTGGGTAAAGTATTGGTCGAAAATGGGTTACCTGCCGCTGAAATTACCTTCCGCTCTGATGCTGCCGTCGAAGCCATTCGATTACTACGAAATGCTTACCCCGACATGCTCATTGGGGCTGGAACTGTGCTGAATAAAGAACAAGCACTGCAAGCCAAAGAGGCAGGCGCTACCTTTGTAGTTGCACCCGGTTTTAACCCTAATACCGTCAACGCATGTCGTGAAATCGGTATTGATATTGTTCCTGGTGTCAATAACCCAAGCACCATTGAAGCGGCACTGGAAATGGGGCTCACGACATTGAAGTTCTTCCCAGCGGAGGCTTCCGGCGGAGTTGCAATGGTCAAAGCCTTACTTGCCCCATACGGTGATGTTTCGTTAATGCCGACTGGCGGGATCAATGCCAACAACATTCAAGAGTATTTGGCGGTGCCAAGAGTACTAGCTTGTGGCGGGACTTGGATGGTTGATAAAAAACTCGTAGATGCTGGGGCATGGGATAAGCTTGCTGAATTAACTCGCGAAGCTGTGGCTATGGTCCAGTAACCCCCTCCTGGGTTAAAAAAACAACCATAGGTTAAAAAATCATAGACTTAAAAAAGCCGATGTCTGAATGACATCGGCTTTTGCTATCAATCACTATGCTGCGATTACTCGGCAGTCACAGTTTCTGTTGATTTACGAGAGAGGAAGCGTTTTAGCCCCCAGAGTTTACTGAACAGTTGAGTGATGTCTTGAAGGATCAAGTACAAACACGGTACCAAGACCAACGTAAGCACCGTTGCGTATAGCACAGCAAAGCCAAGTGCCACCGCCATCGGAATCACGAATTTTGCCTGCATGCTGGTTTCAAACATGATTGGCAGAACCCCAACAAACGTAGTGATCGAAGTTAACGTAATCGCCCTGAAACGCGCACATCCCGCTTCTACAACCGCTTCTTTCACGCTCAAGCCTTTCTTACGCACTTGGTTTACATAATCGGTCATCACAAGCGAGTCATTGATAACAACACCTGCCGCAGCAATAAGACCAAAAAATGACATCGAACTTAATGCTAAACCAAACCCGTAATGTCCCCAGATCGCACCTGTCAGGCTGAATGGGATCACAGACATGATGATCATCGGCTGACCATAACTTTTAAGAGGGACAGCCAACAAAATATAGACGATGATCATGCCAGCAATGAAGAACATGATCTGCTCATTTTGCTGTGCTTGTTGCTCTTCAATATCACCACCCAGCTCAGTTTTAACCGACGGGAAGCGTTTTTGAAGCTCAGGTAAGATGACATCGCGAATTTCATCAACCACTGTACCCGGCTCGACCAACTCTTCATCAATAGAGCCGTACACATACACCATCTGGTAGCCATCTTCTCTTCGAATACTGCTCACACCCGGCTTTTCTTCAATGTTGACCACATCACCCAACATCACCTTCTTACCTTCAGGTGTCGTCACTACGGCATAGCGTAATGATGAGAAAGCTTCACGGGTCAGCTGAGGATAACGAACCATCACCTTGATTTCCTCACCATCACGGATGAAGCGCTGCGCTTCACCACCGTAGAAACTCCCACCAACCTGAACAGCAATGTCTTGAAGGTTAAGTCCCAAATCATAAGCAACTGGCGTTAATGATAAGAGTACGTCGCGGCTTCCAGCATCAATTGACGATGAAATGTCGAATAACCCTTCTTTTGCTTGTAGACGTGAAATCAAATCTCTACCAGCTTCATTCAAGGTCTCGATATCACTACCAAAGAGGACATAACCGAACTCATCGCCACCCGCACCGCCATTAGGATCATCAATAATCGTAAAGCGTTTCAGGCCCGGAATGGTCGGCATGGCTTCTCGCCAGCGTCTTGACAGCTCAAAAGTGTCATAAGGTCGAAGCTCTTCATCAACCAATGGCACCACCATTTCCGCTTTGATGCGTCCCTCATTGAAAGCCAGAATATCTCTGATCATACCTTGACCAGATTCCTCAATGGTTTTCGCTTCTATGTCTAGTACCGTTGCTTCGACTTGCTTCAGCGCAGCGATCGTTTGCTCACTAGAAACATTGTCGTTCATTTCAATAATGATCGCTGGGAAGTCAAATGGCACTTTGGGGGTTGGAACCATTCTGACGTGATTCGCGCTGATCAATGCCCAACTCGTTGCGAGCAACATGATAAAGAATGCCAGCACAGACCAACGCCAGTGAACACACCGCTCCACAAAGCGACGATAAGGTCCGTTAATAAAACCAAAAAAGCCTTTATTAAAACGGTCACGCCAACTGTTTTCCTTAATTGGAGAGAACTTTGTATGCGCTAAGTGGGCTGGAAGAATCAGCTTAGATTCAATCAAGCTAAAGATCAGACACAGAATTACAACGGAAGCGATACTGATAAAGAAGGCACTTTCAATACCTTGTGACATCAAAAATGGGGCAAACACCGCAATCGTTGTCAGTACACCAAAAGTTGCTGGTGTAGCGACCTTCTGTGCGCCACGGACAACATTGTCGACTCCACCACCGTACTTCTCCACTTCGGTGTAGGCACTTTCCCCAATAACAATGGCGTCATCAACGACAATACCCAACACCATAATGAAGGCAAACAGAGACACAATATTGATACTGATGCCGACCAAAGGCATCATCATCACCGCGCCAAGAAAGCAGACAGGCAGACCAATCATGACCCACATCGCTAGACGTACACGTAAGAAAATACTCAACATAATGGCAACCAAAGCCGCACCTTGCAGTAAGTTCTTAAGCATCATGTCAAGACGAGCGTTGAGGTAGTAGGTCATATCCACCAAGACTTCCAATCTTAAGTCTGATGGCAACTCTTGGTTCTTCTCCTCAACATAGGCTTTCACCGAATCCGCTACAGGGATCATATTCTGATCTTTGGTCGCTTTGACGGATAAATGCATGGCATTTTGTCCAGAAAACTTAAAGTAGCGCTCTTCGTCAGTGAAACCGTCTTTGATCGTTGCGATGTCTCCGAGTAAAACCTTAGCGCCGTTTGCCCCAATTTTTACGGGAATATTGCGGAACTCTTCACCACGGTAATACTGGTTTTCAATACGTACTGAAATGAGACCCGCATTGGTTTTCACTTCACCCGCTGAGTAGTTAGCCGAAAACTGGCCAATTGCGCGAGAAATGTCATTCAGCGTGAGGTTGTACTTACGTAAAACACTAGGGGCCACTTCAATTGAGACTTCTTCTACAGGGGCATTTAAGCTCACCAGCATCACATTGTTCAGCTGCAGTAACTCGTCTTCAATGCCTTTGATCAGTGGTTTTAACTCCTCCAGACTTTTATCACCAATCAGAGCGAGCTCAATGACGTCTTGGCGATACTCAACTTGATAGACATTAAGCGGCTCCATTTCGGCGGGAAAACTCGCAATCGCATCCACTTTCTGTTTTACATCATCAAGTACATCTTTAATATCTTGATCAACCTTAATTTCAAGGGTGACATGCGCATTACCTCGATTGGCAAACGACTGCATTTTCTTGATACCAGTAACATCTTTTAGCGATTCTTCGATTTTTAAAACGATACTTTCTTCAACAACTTGAGGCGATGCACCTGGGTAATCAGCGTGAATGTTAATGTAGTTAATTTCTAAGTTAGGAAACATTTGTCGCTGAATAATGGAGTAGCTGACAATCCCCATGATCACAATAAAGACCATTAAGAGATTTGCTGCTACCGAGTTATTCGCAAACAGGGCTATTATCCCTGTGGGTTTTTTCTGATCCGTCATGAATTACTGCTCCACTGTCTCAGCATCTGATGTGTTCTGAGCAACAAGAACCTCCATACCATTTCGAGGGTACTCTGGTACGGTCAATACCAATTGATCGCGGGCTTCTATCCCACCTGCGATGAGCATAAACTCGCCTTCTTCACGGAGAACATTCACTTTACGAGATTGCAATTCATTGTCGCTGTCCACTACCCATACTGTGCGGTTGTTGACCAATTCTTGAGGCAGCTTATAGATATGTTCCAGCTCTTTTCCGGCGAACTGAACTTCTACATAGGCACCAAATTTTAGGGCCGGTTCTTGACTGTCTAGGCCATAAGGGTCATCGACTCTGACAATGAGGTTCACCATGCGCGTACTGGTGTCAATGACGCCAAGATCACGAGCAATCACTCCTTGCCTTTCAATCTTTTGTATACCATCTTGCACAATTCGAGCTTCAACCCCTGAGAAATGTTCCGGTAAGAACGCACTATCAAACCCAGCAATAGGAACTTGAACTTCCGCTGCCTCAACGTTATTGAGCACTGCAACTTGTGACCCTGCGCTTACGAACTGACCTACACCTATATCACGAGAAATCACTAAAGCATCATAAGGGGCAACAACCTTAGTATTGGCCAAATCTCGACGAGCACGTTTCAGTGCCGCTTGCGCTGATTTCACTTGAGCACGTGCACTTAATACTTGTGGTTTTCTTAAGTACAAGTCTGTCACTTGTTTATCGCTAAGTCGCTTGGCTTGTCGTTCAGCCACTTTCGCTTTGGCTTGCTCTTCTATCAACGCCGCCTTGGCACTCGCTAACCCAGCTTCGGCTTGTAAAACGGACGCTTCATAATTATCACGTTCAATGGTGAAAAGGACTTCACCTCGTTTAACGATTCCCCCGACCACAAAGTTCTGGTGCCAATTCACAACTTCACCAGACACTTGTGCAGACAAGCGTGTCGATTCAAATGGCTGCATTTCTCCATATGAACTGATCATGACATTGTGATTAGTCGGGAATAGCTGTGATATTTGAACGGTAGGCACGGTGATTTCAGGGGCTTTAGCGTCCCCTTCAGGGCTCGTACTAGCAATAGCAGTAAAGCCTCCATATGCTGCACCTAAAATAGCAAGCGGCATTAGCCAACGAACGGTTTTAACTAACATTGAGTTCCCTTTTTTATGATTATCACTACTACTGGTATACGAAATTACGACTTGTTGAAATCAAACACTACTCGATTAAAACATCAGTAGTTACAGGTGATAAGTATCTGTATTATTTGCCTGACGTATCACTCGGACAATGGCATAACTTAAATTATCCATAAACCTCATAATATTTGTTGGACAAAGTGTGACAGCATACTCAAGCCATAGCGGTCTTCGCAAACCCCATGCCAACTATACAGCCATCAAATATCAACAACTTAAATTTAAAAATGCATTCTTTAAAAGGTTTATTCTGGTCACAAATGCTAACTATTAGCGAATGTTGCTAAGGT
This sequence comes from bacterium sp. HQB-39, assembly GCA_043422575.1. Classification (GTDB taxonomy): domain Bacteria; phylum Pseudomonadota; class Gammaproteobacteria; order Enterobacterales; family Vibrionaceae; genus Vibrio. Next base: position 178,204 of record JBHOHG010000005.1, read on the forward strand.
TAAATACTTAATATCTGTATTGACGTTTTATCCGTACAGTAGGATCGAACTGATTTAATGAGCACATTTCATACAAGTGGAGGTATAATTTCCTCACTCAAATCAGTACAAAAGCGAAATATATTTATGACGGTCTCACCCTGCGTATCATTTATGTTCATTCAAGACGGTAACGTTCTACTTGAACAGCGCTCAAAAAACAAACTGAGTGATCCAAATGTCATTTGCATTCCAGGTGGGCACATAGAGAATGGCGAAAACCAAGTTGAGGCCCTCCACAGAGAAGTCAAAGAAGAACTTGGGGTTAACATTGTATCGTCCCAATTTTTATGTAGCCTATACCACCCCACAAGCGAGCTTCAGCTACTGCATTATTACCTTGTGACAGATTGGGAAGGTGAGATCCAAAATCTAGAAGCCGAAGCGTTACTTTGGAAGCCCGTCGAGGAGATGGCCGCTCATATTGACGCAGATAAAACGGCATTAAGAGAATACTTACGACTCGCGTCTTTTCTGCCTCATTAGTGACAAACTTTGCCAAAGCCTCACCTGATCGATGTGTACATTTTCTCGTAACACTCTGAAAATGCACAATCACAGGGTGAGAATCAAACCATGCATGTACTTGTTTTAGGCGCCAACGGAGCCATTGGTTTAAGTATTGCTAACGAGGTGTTAAAACAGTACCCAGATGCTACGGTGCACGGGACATGGCGTCGCAATACCCCAGACAAAACACTCTGCAATAACAAGATACACTGGCACCACTTAGATATCACAAAAGAGTCGGACATTGAGCATCTCGCAACATCCATCCCAGAGCTTGACTGGATGATTAACACCGTAGGCATGCTCCATACCCCTGAACGTTCTCCAGAGAAAAACATACGCACTTTCGATACTGAGTTTTTCTTGGAATCAATCCAGACCAATACTTTACCAACACTACTCCTCGCTAAGTATTTTATGCCTCACTTAAAACGCAGTGAGACACCTAGATTCGTCGCACTATCAGCGCGGGTAGGTAGTATTGAAGATAATCGGCTTGGTGGTTGGTACAGCTATCGAATCAGCAAATCAGCACTCAATATGACAATTAAGAATTTAAGTATTGAATGGTCCAGATACATAAAAAAAGGCGTGGTCATCGCGTTCCATCCCGGTACGACAGATTCAGAACTGTCAAAACCCTTTCAAAAAAATGTTCCTGAGGGAAAGCTTTTTTCCGGCCGATATGTCGCTCAATCTTTGCTATCAATTTTGGCAGAATTGACCCCTCAAGATAGCGGGCATTTTTTAGATTACCAAGGCGAATCTATACCTTGGTAAGCCCATAAACCTATCCAGAAGTACATTCAGAAATCGTATACCCAATAAAAATACAGACTCGCGAATCGCGAGTCTGTTTACTAGGATTTTTATCCAGATATACGCCTAATCATTAGAATTTTGCTTCAACCCAGATCATACGGTGATCAGATGAAACATCCTTACCTTTACCACCCCCAACACGCTCGTCTTTCATCAGCTTATAGCCCGCTTCATCACTTGCAGGCCAGTAAACGCCAGAATCAATGATGTTCAACGTTGATGACGGCAATGCATAGTCAACCGCCAAGCCAAATTCAGCCGTTAAACGCTCTGTTTTTGTGTGTTCGAAACGGTTATAGCCTTTAGCAAATTCTTTGGCACCATTCGAAGTTGGGAACAAGCTACCATTGGTAACATCTTGATTTAACAATGCATCATCATGAAGCGCTTGCATCACTGCCCCATCACCATTTCCCGTGATTGGATCTAGGTTTAAGTCACCCATAATCACAAAATTCGCACCTTGAGCTAAACCGCCCTGTACTCCTGCATCATCATAAATTGAAGTCTGACCATTGATGTATTGATGCCAAAACTCAACTTCCGCCGCGTTTTGAGCTTTATTTTTACCCACATCAAATGCCGGTGGCGTTGGGTGAGACATCAATAAATGAATTTTTTGCTCGCCATCTTTGGTTGGAATAATGATCGGTGCATCAACGTGGTTTTTAGAAGAAAGGCGAACTTGTTGCCACTCTTCTTGTGAATACCACTCATCACCACAATTCATACCCGTTGGGAATTTACTTGGCTTATCACAGATTGTGATCGTCGGGATGCTAGCACCTTCTAAGTCTTTCCATTTAAACGTTTGGAAGGTACGCGTATTCGATTCGTCGATATCGTATTGTGACATTAACGCAAACGCATATTGACCATGATAGAAACCAAAGCCCCACGAATCACCTGGGCCAGCTTCTGCCTTACCATCATTGTTCAAATCTAAGCCACTAAACAGGCCAGTGTTCGTTGCATACGAGTTAAAATGCGGATATTCAATCGGTTCAAGGTCAGCTTCGCCACCCGCTCCTGCCGAGCTTTGAGCAACAGAAAGGTAATGTTTTTGAAAGCCTTCGATAGCAAGCGTGTTGTCACCGGTACCATCATTATTGAATTCCGCCATCATCAACACGTGAGGACGGTTTTGCTGAATGACTGCCGAAACATTGCGGATCTGAATGACTTTACCCGCTTTATCTTTGTCAGCCTCATCAATGCTGCCATCAAGATAAGCAGTGACCAGTACTTGTTGCTCTTCTGGTGTAATTTGCATTTCAGCCACAAGATCTTGCAAAGTGGAGCGATCAAAAGACAAATTGTAAGTTGCAATCTTCACATTGCTTGCAACAGGTGTATTAGATTCTGTAGCTTTAGTTTCTTCGTTTGTATTTTCACAGCCGGTTAAAATAGCAGCGCCAATCAGTACTGCAAGAGTCGATTTGATTAATTTCATTGTAATATGACTACTTTTTATAGGGAACGTATAAATAGTAAATCGAAACTTAGCCAAGTAAATGACAAAGATCTCAGTATTCGATCTGGTATTTCAACCATTGTCATCATTCTGCGTTTCATCTTTATTTTTCAACAGATAAGGTAACTATTAAAAATTACACAACTCTTATATATCAATAAATAAAAGCCGTATTTTTACTCTATAAGTGAGCGAGCATTAGTCAGCATCAAGCTCTACCCAAAGAGATCTGTATTAAAATAAATCTAAAGTGTGTATCTTTATTTAAAACATTTTCTAATTACAAATAGATTAATTATGACCTATGAAGAATTTAATCGGTTTTGCCAAGAGCTAAAAGGCGCAACCTATGTAATGCAGTGGGGTGACTCTCATGTATGGAAAGTGGGAGGAAAAGTGTTTGCGATTGGAGGATGGTCTGATAAGAGTAAACCTGCTTATACCTTTAAAACGTCGGAACAGAACTACTTGTTTCTTAGCGAAGAGCAAGGTTACAGACCAGCCCCTTACTTTGCCACACGTGGAATGAAGTGGATTCAACAACATGACGGTGAACCCGAGCAAGATGAGGAACTCGCCTATTATTTGTTTGAGTCGTACAAATTGGTTGTCGCTAAACTAACGAAACGCAAACGACAAGAGCTTGGATTAGATCTCTCAGATTTTCAGTAAGCTTCATTCCCCGTTACCGCTCTTCGTAGCCGCTTTCAGTAACGAAAGAAAGCACTTATTGGGATAGGTACTTATTGGGCTAGGCGCTTATCGAGCCTAGCCTCGTCACATACATTCGGCTGGCTAAAATTCTCAGTAAGCACCGAGTTTATCACGGCGAATACACATCAAGTCGTAAAGATTCTCCGCGAGAACTTCTATCGTTGACGCATCCTCAATACTGCTTTTTTTCGATGTAAAAGCGTCACTTCCATTAGCCGCTCCCCAAATCGCCCCAGCCATAGCCGCAATCGTATCAACATCACCACCAAGCTTTATAATCTGTTCTAGCATGTCATCAAAGCTCGAGTCACGATACTTGAGCGCATAGAAAATGGCCGTTACGCAGGAACCAGTAGCAGTGATTCGATTGCCTAACTTTTTGCGGATGTTTTTCACTTCCACTTTCTCATTACTTCGTAGTAATACACCGCATGTGTGCAGCTTCTCTTGATACTCTTCCGAAGTATGCTCCTCTCGAAGGCGCTCAACGATTCCATTGGAAGAGAAACCATTCAACACCGCACTGGTTGTCCACGCAACCATTTGTGCTCCCTCAATGGCTAATGGGTGGGAATGAGTCACTTCGGATGCCAGCGCGACTTGTTGCTTTAATTCCCCACCATTATCTGGATAACATAGTGCTAAAATTGGCGCTCGCATCGCTGCACCATTGCCTAAGGAACCAGAGCTAAACGGGTTACGATTTACCTCACTCCACTTGGCGCCTCTGCGAATTTTTTTTAACATTCGTCCTGTTCTTGGCCCATAACCTCTGGACCACTGATAACTTTCAGCAAAGCACTTTGCCAAATCTTGCTGGCAAACCTTGCCATGACCAAGCAATGAACGAGCGAGATCGATCGACATTTGAGTATCATCGGTAAATCTTAACTTGTCGTCTTTCGTTTTACCGATAGCTCTCCATAACAGACGCTCTAATAACTTTCCCTCAAATGGTGCGCCATAAGCATCGCCTATTGCTAACCCTAAGAAACAACCGAGATAACGGCTCTTACTGATAGTAGCCAAAATAATTGGGTCCTATTTTGATGAACACTATGCTTATACTGAAATATATCAACACGACTCAAACTGATATTTTCACAACAGAAGTTCGAATAAAAAATGGGTATAAGCGCCTAAACTAAATGCGTAGGTAATCTAACCACTATCACCTCTTGGTGCTACCAAAAGGTTCCTAATAAAACGTGGAAAATCAACCTAGTCTTAAATATAAAAATTTTTTCGTTTCAAATATAAAACACAATCTTTAGATTAAATGCTCTATACTCATAAACTTAACAAAATTCGGGTTAAAATTACAAAACAATCAATATAAATCCGAGCTATTTAATGAGCCATCGAAATGAGCGGCAAATAAAATCAACCGTATCTTTTTCAACAATGTTCCCGTGGGACATGATTAATATTTTAGGATCCCAATCTAAGATTCTTTTTAAGTGTTTTTGAGCTTGGCTCTTGCTAAACATAAAACTTAGCCGCCACTCAAGCGGCATTTTTCCATGAGGAGCCAGAATGCCAGCCCCCCTAGCAACCCACTTCTGCCAGACATTAAAATTGTCGCCGGGCATGTTCTCAACCAAGTCCGTTACGAGTAAAAGTTCGGTCTGCTTATGGAAAAAGATACATTCTTGTAGGAGAGGTGAGCCCGTGAACATGAGCTGGTCAATCTCACTCTTCCAAGGCCAGTTCCGCGCTTCATTCAATGAAAAGTCAAACTCGATATCCCTACGCTTCTTAATCAGTTCATCGGTTCCATAGACTTGAGCTTCAGGAAAAGCCGAACACCACTCAGGCAAAAACAAATGATGGAGGTGGTTAGGGGCGATAAGATATTTCACATCACCGAGACGTTTTACCTGTTCCTTTAATTCGTCACTCAATGCGATAGGACTATGAATCCAAAGCGCACCATCGTTCAGTCTGACGACGCACATTCGAGTAGGAAAGGGCAGACCAAAAAAAGGGACGCATTCCCCATCGAAGACCCAAAAGTGTTCACCAAACCGTCGCACTAATTTGTCCCCCTGACGTCGACCCCATATTGATACTCGCACAACTCTAAGCTCGACTTATCGAAATCTGCCATCAAATCTTGGATCACAAAATGGCCAAACACAGCAATACAAAAAAACACTCCAACAACAAACATCATAATCGTGGGCTTAACTTTTGCTTTCCAACCATATTGATAGCGTGTTTTTCTTAGCACCTTCTCTCCGGGCAATGGGCTTTGTCCAACTTTGAACACCTTGAGTGCTCTAGGCCCTTCAATGGCGAGGAGAGTCATTCCGAATAGGGCAGGAATTATAGAAAAAAGCAGGTAAAACGTTGCCGTTAATCCATTAAAACCAAGTATTTGATCACAATGCGCCACTTGAATATAGCGAGTCATATTCGGTATAAGATACCAGTTTGAAATAACAACTAGCGGTACACCCCAAGAAGCGATTTTTAAGAGGTGGACTAGTCTTTCCTTCTTACTGTACAGCGGCGCAAACTCTGACACGTCTATTCCTTACTAAAAAACGGGATGCATAATAAAGTTCGAGAATCCTTTTCTAATCAATTCAAAACAAGTAATGAAAAGACAAATCGAGCTGTAGATAGAAATAAATCGAAATATTCGCAAAACAAGGTACGGAAAAGTGCGACGAGCATAACAAATATTCGTCTTATAGATGAGACGAATCACTATTGAGACTTTTATGGTTGGATTTATTCAAAGAAATAGTTCTATCAGTTCGAACTGTAAATTTAGCGACTTAGCCGAGGAAATTTAACACCTTTGCCACCCTACATTTGAACGCATTGCTTCCAAGTGTAACCTCTATATAACGCATCTTTATCAAGGCAACAAAGTGATAGATGGCATTGAATTGAAACCCGTGACAAGGCTCTGAATACGGCATCTTGAAGTCACTGTGTATACCCAAGTAACCTCGAGATGCTAGGTTCAGCGAGAGCTGCTTGGGTATATAAGGAGTAAATAATGAAAAAACGGTACTGGGCTATCCTCGCGATCGCTCTTGGATATCCTATCTATATAGCAGCAGCCATCTTTAATTATTCGACACAGACCACGGCCTCTAATGCTGATGTCGCGATTGTGTTAGGCGCTGCGGTCTGGAAGAGCCAGCCTTCTCCTGTATTCAAAGAAAGAATCAATCATGCCATCAAGTTGTACCACGGTGGGCAGGTTAAAACCTTGCTCTTTACTGGGGGCATTGGAGATGGGGATACAGAGTCGGAAGCGACTGTTGCAAAAAGGTTTGCGGTTCTACATGGCGTGCCAAGTAAAGACATACTCATTGAGGAAACCTCAACCATTACTTTAGAAAATATTCATAATGCCTACCACTTAATGCAAAAGCATCAGCTTGAATCGGCACTTTTGGTCAGTGACCCTCTCCATATGAAACGAGCGATGATGATGGCTAAGGAAATCATGTCTCAAATTAAACCGTCACCAACGACCACAAGTCGATTTCAAAGTGTCGAAGCGCAATTAAAAATGCTGCTGTCGGAAACTTACTATTATATTGGACATCAATTACGTATGTAATATACCCTAACTTCTTCCGCACTACTCTTAGGCTTACCTTGAAGTTAACCAGCTTTAAATACAAGACTCGAACTGGCCCGGATTACCGACATGGCGATTCGGTGACTTTCCTAGACATTAAACAAACGTTTGGATTAGGAATGTATACCCAAGTAACCTCGAGATGCTAGGTTCAGCGAGAGCTGCTTGGTTTGATAGCAAGGCATTACTTTGCAGATCTAGTGGCTCTAAATCAAGAAGTAATAACACAGCTAGCGAGCCAAGCAGACTCGCCCTTCGGGAGCCTGTCACTGGCTCCACTTCTGCGTTAGAGGCATTGAAAATAGAATGGCTATTTCCTTCACCTCTGCCTTGAATTGAAACCAGTGACAAGGCTCTGAATACTGCATCTTGAAGTCACTTGGGTATATACATGTTGGTCACTGGGTGACGGGTGAGGAAAAAGAGCTTGCTGCTAACTTAATCTTTGATTCATTGGCCGACTTAGCCTATATCCTCGCTTTGCCACCTGAGGCTATAGGGTTAAGAGGCACATTGAACCTTGCTTTTGGTACCGGAGGGCAAATGGGAGTGCAAGCTCATTACGCTCCTTATCAAAGAGAACTAGCTCTGGCAAAAAACGCAGGCGCAGGCGCCTTAGCTCATGAGTTTTGGCACGCATTTGATCATTACATCGCAGAGAAAGCTTTTCTTATAGAGCAAGGGACGAGTATCACTTCCTCTTCACATACACGACGCCCCGTTATTTTTGCCAGTGATTGTTGGCTTAAAGACACGCCACAGAAATCCCACCTTTTAAACCAACGTTTAATAGCCGTGTTCAATACCGTTTTTCTAACTCAAGATGGTTCGGACAGACACGAGTATATTGCTCGCAGCGTAACCGCAGATAAAGCGATCGCTAGAAGCTACTTTTCGCAACCGACTGAAATTATGGCACGAGCTTTTGAAGCAGCGATCGAGTCTTGTTCCGATATCCAGAACCCTTATCTTGTTTCAGGAACAAGCAGACAGGATATTCAGCCCGTTTACCCTGACCTAGCTCACAGACATCAGATTTTCTCCGCTTTTCAGAACTACTTTACGCCCTTAGGGCAAGCACTCTGCTCATAGTTAACCGCGACTCTGAACATCAAGCAATGGTTCAGCGATGACAAAACCTTCAGGAGATGAAATTTCAGACAATGTTTCGAAATGAAACTTATCGATGTCCTTAGTTGATTGCTGGAATGCCGCTACCGCTTTCTCGATAGATTCAGCTCTCATGTACCAAAGTAAGTACGTGTCTCCTGCGAGCTCGACTTTAAACCATGATTCAAGCTCAATCCCTTCAGCCTTAAGTGACTCCAGGATTTCATCGACTCTTGCCGACATGACCTCTTGCCAATGAGCGACCTTCTCTTCTGAACCTTTATGAAGCTTGATTAACCCTGAAGAAATTTCCATTACTTTTTCCTTTTCTATATCGATTATTCAAAGACATACTTTCTTTGGTATTCACTGATCTTCTCTAAAATAAGTGCGGGAACAACACTGGGTGGCAGTTTTTTCTCTTGCGCAAAAGAGGTCACCAGCTTTTCATAGATATTGTCAGTGTCTGTAAAGCCCTGTTTACCGGCAACTGAGATCCATGCAATAGCCTCCGATAAATCAATATCACTCGGCACTTTTTGATTGCTCGATTTAAATTGGCTGTAGACGTCATATATGGATAAAGCGAGTTGAGCTTGTGCTTCTTTACTGCCTTTTTCAGCATCACGCTTGAAGTAAGGGATCGCAGCTTTTGGTCCATCTTGCTCGTAAGCAATTTTCCCTAGCATGTAATTACACTGTAAAAACTCTTCTTCCGCGCACTGCGTCAGTTTTTGTTTTGCCAATACATAATCCCCTTCCGCATAGGCTTCCGAGCCGGAAAGATATGTTTTTTCTGATACCGATGTACAGCCAACAATAAGTATACAGGTCGCTAAAATTGCAAAAGGCTTCATCATCCTACCTTTTCGTTGAATTTATTCTCTTAACACACCGCAGCTGATTTCCTCGCCGCCAGCATAAAATGGGGCCATCAACAGGCCCGACATTGCTCAGTTGAATCAAACTATTTTGACTTAAGTGAGCGCATGAACAGCCCTAAGCCGCCAATGGCTAAGACCAGAATCGTCATGAGCTCAAAAGCCGTCATGGATTGGAAACTAAATCGAATTGAAGAAATAACCCCAAAGATTAAAGCCGTGACTGAGCCTAGTGACAAAATCCAACCCAGAATGTTTTTACTATTAAAAAAGACCAACCCGACACCAAACATGAATGGGATCATCACCATCCCGCCAGTGATACCAAAACTGGATCCCATCATCGAAAAACCATACAACCGATTACCGAAACCAAAACTTGACGATACAGAGATCGCGTTCAGTAGCATGTAAAAGCCACCACACATCATGATTAAGCCAATAAAAAATTGACCGACTCCACCTGACGTACCACCCGCTCCATTCATTTCAATCATTCCATTTTGCTGATATACCCAAATGACTTCAGGATGCCGTATTCAGAGCCTTGTCACGGGTTCTAGGCAGAGGTAAAGGAAATAGTTATTCTATTTTCAATGCCTCTAACGCAGAAGTGAAGCCCGTGACAGGCTTCCGAAGGACGAGTCGGCTTGGTTCGCTAGCCGCGTTATCGCTTCTTGATTTCGATCCACTAGATCTTCAAAGCAATGCCTTGCTATCAGACCAAGCCGTTCTCGCTGAACCTAGCATCTCGAGGTTACTTGGGTATAAGTTAACTTTTCACTGAAGATTGGTTATGAAAATCCAAACTCGTGAACTCACTTGGGTAGTGATTCATACATGAGCTTATGTCAAGCAGCAATCACTCCCACCTACAATTACGAGCTTGCATGCATATTTATTTTGTAAAATGTAACCGATTAAAAATCCTCTCACTTCAAATTCTCAAGCGACCTACAAGGTCTCAGGTTGAGTCAAGTGGCTCTCCCCGCGATAGTCTTTCGCATTTACGTCCTGCGGATTACGCAAAGTACAACTCTCCATTGATAAGCAACCACAGCCAATACAACCACCTAAATCCTTCTTAAGTGCCTGCAACTGCTCAATTTTATGTTGCAGCATATCGTGCCAGCCCGTAGCCATTGACTCCCACTCTTTTTTGCTCGGCGCTTGCTCCTTAGGTAAATGCGACAAAGCATCGGTAATTTCTTTTAATGACAACCCCACCTGCTGGGCGGCTTTGATCACCGCAATGCGACGAATCACACTGCGGTGGTAACGACGTTGATTCCCCGCATTCCGCCTGCTTGTGATCAACCCTTTCTGTTCGTAAAAATGCAGCGCTGACACTTGCACGCCTGCTCGTTTCGCGACTTCACCGACTGACATATCCATTTTAACTTCCTTGAAAAAACTTCTTTACCTCAACCTAACTTGAGGTTTTAAAGTAGCAAAAAAACACAACAAACGATATGGAGATGTCAGTTATGGGTGACACAGGACTCATTCAACACCGCACTTTGCCTTATTTAAGTGGGCGCTTCTTTGATGGGATCTCATCAGGTCTATTTATGATGGCCTTACCATGGATCATGCTACAAACACCCAATATGGGCACCTTCGTGGCGATGGTGGCACTAACATGTACCTTGGTTTCATTTGTGATTACCCCATGGTTCTCGACCCTGATTGACCGCCATTCTCGCAAAGCCCTTTTGGTCATTAATCAGGTGATACAAACCAGTACCGCAGCATTCGTCTTTATTGCTTATTGGTTAGACTTGGGATCACATTGGCTACTGGCAGCCGCACAGCTGATATTTTGGGTATCAAGTAACCTCGCATGGTCAACGAACAACGCTTTTACTCAAGAAAACTTTGAGAGCCATGAATACGCGTCGATATCAGGCAAACAAGAGATCATCATGCAGGGCACCACTCTTGGGGCCGGGGCACTAGGTGTCATCTTATTGGAAGCATGGAGTATGTTGGAGTTTTCAGCTTTCGCAGCTATTGCATCGGCATTGGCAACCTTTAGCTACATTGCCAGCCCGTACCGCCGTAAACTGAGATCGTCGCAAGTGTTGCCGTTTATGGCTCAACTCACACAGAGCAGACGCATATTTAGTGCCCATCCCCGTTTCTATCTTTTTCTGACCTTATCTGCGTTGTCCTATCCGATCCTGACGTTTTTGGGGAAACTGGTACCCATTTGGTTTGTCGAACAAGGTATTTCTGGAGAGTGGCTTGCTGGTTACAACCTTGCTTTTGGTTTGGGATCATTAGTCACCGGAGTATTCGTGACCCGTTTGATCACAATGACCACACTGGACAACACCATGACTTATGCAACCTTCATTGTGAGCTTAACCTTAGTGGGTATGAGTTTCGTCACTCATCCAATCTATCTTCTTTTCTTTACCCTGTTGTTTGGCTTCTTTAATGCCCTCAATCGCATCGCGCGCACAAATTGGATGCATCATACCGTGGCCGTGGAAGAACGTGGACGCGCAGACGGAGGGTTAGCCATGATAGCGACCATGATTCAAAGTATGAGCTATGTATTGATTGCCGTTTTGACCCACTATGGATGGACGGGATACGGCTTTGCGATTGCTGCCGTGATCATGTTATGCGCAACTTGGGTGATGTGGCGTTTACTGGCTCAACCTCTCTCGCCCAAAAGTGAAACGCCGCAAGCCCATTTAGCAACAGACACGGCATAAAGTTCATCAAAGCCCTAACGTAAGATAAGCCCTAAAGTGCTTCACCTTGGCTCGCTAGCCGCGTTATCGCTTCTTGATTTAGAGCCATACATCGCTATTTACTTGCAAAAAAGCCAACCTCATTACGAGGTTGGCGACGCCACTCAGCGTATAGCTAGGGGGATCACTGAGTCTCTTTTTAAAACACAGTTATGCCGCTCATTCGTTTCGATTAAGAAACCGCGAGCGCTTCATGTATCTCCGTCTTAATGTTGTCAGACTGAGTACCAAATATCGCTTGAAGACTGTCTCCAATCACCAAAACATCTTTCGCTCCAAGCTGTTTCAGTTTCACCACGTCAACGTGGTTAATGTCTTTAACGGTGACACGCAGTCGTGTGATGCAGGCATCCACTGACTTGATATTGGCTTTACTGCCCAGTGCCGCAATCACATCAACCGCAACTTGGTCTAGGCTGCCAGAAAGCTGAACCGCAGCCACTTCTTTCTCACGTCCAGGGGTTTTTAGATCCATCTTGATGATCAAGAATCTAAACAATCCATAGTAGAGGCATGCCCAAATAGGTCCAATGATGAAGAACATCCAAGCATTGGTCGACATCGGGAAGTACAAGAAGAACTGAATAGCCCCGTGAGCAAAGTCTGTGCTGTGTTTGATTTCTAAGAAAGCCGTTAGCGCAAATGCACACCCAGTTAAGAAGATATGGATGATGTACAAGATTGGGGCGACAAATAAGAAGGTAAATTCAATCGGCTCTGTGATGCCCGTGAGCCAAGACGTTAGAGCCGCCGACATCATCAAACCACCGACAATCTTCTTACGCTTTGAATCCGCGCAGTGATAAATGGCCAAAGCCGCCGCAGGCAGTGCCCACATAGAGTACATAAAGCCACCAGCAAGGTACCCTGCTGTTTTATCGCCAGCAAAGAAACGGGTCAGTTCTCCTGTAATTTCTTTACCCGTTTCTGGGTCAATATAGCTGCCGACTTCGAAGAAGAATGGGGCATTCCATATATGATGCAAACCTACCGGAAGAAGTGAGCGCTCACCTGCACCATAAATGGACCAAGCGAGAACAGGGTTTTGGTATGCCGCCCAATGAGAAAATGCATCCAGCATCTGACCGACAGGAGGCCATAAGAAAGCCAACACAGCGCCCACTAAGATAGACACTAATCCGGTCATAATTGGCACAAAGCGCTTCCCTGCGAAAAAGCCTAAATACTCAGGCAATCGGATGTTATAGAAACGGTTGTACATCAAGGCCGCAACGGCACCCATGATAATGCCGCCAAAAACCCCCGTTTGCAGAGTATCAACCCCCATAATGGTGGCGTCGGTTTCTAGCCCTCTTAAGCCAGTGACCACACCTAAAGCGCCATTCATGATGATTAACCCAACTAAACCCGCCAGTGCAGCCGCCCCATCATTCCCCTTTGATAAGCCAAGCGCCACGCCCACGGCGAACATCAGCTGCATATTGCCAAATACACCGTCTCCGGCTGCCAACATAATTTGGCTTAACGCATCGGGGATAAAAGCAAACCCTGCATTACCGATACCAAGCATCAAACCTGCAACAGGCAGGACGGCCACGGGCAGCATTAATGACCGCCCTATTTTTTGTAATTCTCCAAACGCACTTGCAAACATATTCCCTCCCAACTGGAGTTAATGACTTTCGAGTGCCGACAGGCTCTCACTGGTCATGTTGTCATTTCGCCGAAGCGACCCTATTCATTGATGTTGGTCTGATCTTAGTGCGGTGCAGGTCGCCGAAGGTTACAAATGGCTATAGCTTTGTAAGCGGGCACTTACAAAAATTTTCATTGTAAGCAGCAAATTACGATCTTATCGATTGAATCGTTTAGAAGCACAAGACAAGATAACTCATGCTGTCACCTCACTGGGTTGCAACGAAATTTAATCGAGTTCGAGCCAAACACATACGGCACGGATCTGCAGACATGAGCGACATCAACACAACGGACGGGCGGTATAAACATAGGAGCAGACAATGGAGAGCAAACACATTCTCGTTGTCGATGATAATCAGGATCTTAGAGAAGCGCTGAGTGATTACTTAGGCAAAGCAGGCTTTGATGTTTCTGGGGCTGAAAATGGCGAAGTGATGTGGCGGCGACTGCAACAGAAACAGCCAGATCTGATCATTTTAGACATCATGATGCCTGGCGATGATGGATTTACTTTATGTCAGAAGATCCGCAAACAATCGGAAGTACCGATCATCATGCTCACGGCCGTCACGGAAGAAGCTGACCGCGTTGCAGGTCTTGAAATGGGAGCCGATGACTACATCACCAAATCTTTCAGTCCACGGGAGTTATTAGCTCGAATCAAAACCATTTTACGCCGCAGCCACCTCGCGGCGAGTCAAGCTTCACCGCAAGAGGCCTCCCAAAGCGGCTTGAACAGAAAAGTTCGCTTTTCCGATTGGCAGCTCGATACCGTGACTCGACAATTATTGCATATCCCGACACAAGCCACTCGCCAGTTAAGCGGAGCAGATATGTCGCTTTTGAGCCTGTTTATCTCCAAAGCCGAATCCATTTTGTCCCGTGATGATATTGCTCGTGAAATTTGGGGACGTGATGCTGATCCATTCGAACGTGGCATTGATGTACAGATCAGCCGCCTTCGTGCCCATCTTGACGATAAGGAACGCTCCTTAATCCTCACAGTAAGAAATAAAGGCTATATGCTGACCACTGGGGTTCAATATGGTCATTAAACGCTGGTCAAAATCCCTTGCGTTTCGAACCAGTACTTTTTTGCTTTTCGTTATCATTTTGGCGCAAGTCCTCGCGGGAATCATTTGGTATCAACATGCCAGTAAACGAGACACCGAAGGGCTGATCACCACAGTGCAAAGTTTGGCTCATAGTGCTGCGTCCACCATCGCTTTTTTCCAAACTCTGCCTTCTGAATATCGCCATCTGATCCTCGACCAGCTCCGTAACATGGGGGGCACTCGCTTTTTTGTGTCCCTCAACAATCACCCAATCCCCGTTAACTCGCTTCCTGATAGCGAACGAAAACTCTTAGTCATCGATCAAGTGGTACAAGTTCTCAGTGAAGAACTGCGCGGCCAAACCACCATCAATGTCGACTTCACTCTGCGTGATTCACTTCGCGTATTTAACAATGAATTACCCATCGATGAGCTGCCTTTAATGTGGGCCCATTACTCCCTCTCATTTGGCGACCTCAACCCGCCAATTCTAGTGATTCAAGTGGAGGTGGCTCCTGAAGAGTGGTTTTATTTGGCGGCGGTGCTCCCCGCGCCCTATATACAGTTAGAAACCTCCTACTTCGAGCTGAGAGAGTGGATCACACTCCTGCTCTCCGCCATTTTCCTTTTGATCTGTACTTGGTTCGTCGTGCAACGAGAGATCAACCCCATTCGCCGACTCGCCAAAGCCGCCACCTTAATGTCTAGCCGTTTGAGAGTACCTGAGGTGAAAGAAGAAGGCAGTGCCGAAGTCATTGCTGCTATCCGCGCCTTTAATAAAATGAACCGTCGTATCGATAGCCACATTAATGACCGTGAAATGTTGTTTGGGGCAATCTCTCATGATCTCAAAACCCCCATTGCTTGTCTCAAATTACGGGCTGAAATGCTTGATGATGCGATAGACCGAGAGCGATTCTGTCGGCTAGCCAATGATCTCGACTTGATGGTTAAAGGGGCACTGCAATGCATAAAAGAGACCGATATTCATGAAGAAATCGAACCTATCGACATCAATCAGATGATCGATCACATCGCCATGGCAGTTGATCCTCACCACGAAAAACTGCGTCAAACGGGCGTCAAAGCCGCTCCTTTTATTGGCAAGCCGCTTGCCATCAAACGCTGCTTGCAAAACCTTATCGATAACGCCATCAAATATGGCGATCGTGCCGAAATATGCGTGCTTGATACCCGCCACCAGTTGGTTATCCAAGTGATTGATGAGGGTAATGGGGTCAGCGACGAGCAGCTAGAAAAGCTGTGCCAACCTTATTTTAGAGCGCATGAGCAACTAGAGGGCAATGGATTAGGTCTAACCATCTCACAAAGCATCGCCAAAGCTCATGGCGGAAAACTCCACCTACAGCATGCAAACCAAGGCGGTTTATGTGCTGAACTGATTTTCCCGCGAGATTAGTCGCCACCAGCGAAGAATAACTCAACACCGAATACTCGGTATCCAGTACTCAAAACAAAATGCTCAAAACAAAGTGCTCAAAACAAAGAACTCAAAACAAAGAATTCAAAATCCATTACTCATAAACCATGACTCAACGACTTACACATCAGCAAGAGAAGAAAAACCAAGATGATCAAAGCACCGTGCTACGTTGCCACCCTAATGTCACTTTTACTTTCACTTCCTCTCACGGCCCATGAGGTCGAGTTTCTGCATTGGTGGACATCAAAAGGTGAAAAAGCCTCTCTCAGTGTATTGCAGCAGCAGCTTGACCAGCACCAAATCCACTTAAAACCTTCCGCTGTAGTGGGTGGTGGCGGAGACAGTGCCATGACCGTATTGCAAGCCCGCGCACTGGCGGGCAACACCCCGAGCTTTGCTCAAATTGAAGGGCCAAGTATCCAATCATGGGATGCCATTGGCATATTGCATCCGTTGAACCAAATTGCTCAACAACACCATTGGGAACAGAGCTTGTATCCTCTGACGGCTCAGATCAACAAAACCCAAAATGGTTACGTGGCCTTGCCTTTGACCCTACACCGACTCAATTGGCTTTGGGTCAATCAACGACTCCTTCAACAACTTGAACTCAACACACCAAAAACTTGGCCTGATCTATTTCACGCCATGGAAAAAGCCAAGCAACACCAGATCAACCCTTTAGCAGTGGGGGAACAAGCGTGGCAAGTCGCACAACTGTTTGAAAGCTTGGTCATCGCATCAGGAGGGGTTGATTTTTATCGCACTGCGTTGGTTGAGCTGAACGTTAACAACATCGACTCTGCACAAATGCGCCATGCCCTCGCCCAACTGCGACGTTTGAGCGATTTGGCTCAACCTCTACCGAAAGAGTTACCTTTATCTACGATCCAAAACTGGGAGCATGCCACCCTTCAGTTAATTGAAGACAAAGCGCTGTTTCAAATAGGAGGGGACTGGATCCTTGGTGAATTGTTGGCTCATAACGTCAGTATCCCGACGCACATTAACTGCGTCGCCGCGCCTCAGTCTCATCGCGCTTTCGTCTACAATATGGACAGTTTAATCTTTATGGCGAGTAAACAATTTGAACGCCCATTAGCCACACAAGTCGCCAACGCCTTGGCAGACAAACAGTTTCAATTACGTTTCAATCAAGCAAAAGGGTCTATTCCCGTCCATAAAGACATTGCCATATCTGATTTTTCTCGCTGCCAACAGCAGTCTTATCGCGACTTTCAATACGCCATGGAGCATGGGTTGGCAGTACCGACCATGATCGACTCCATGGCCGTCAACCCAGTAGCGCAACAAGCGATTAATGCAGAAATTTATCGTTTTTATCGCAATAGCAGCATCACCTCTTCTCAGGTGATCAGGAAAATCATTGCGATCGCAAGCAGCCAAAAATGAACTTATATACATTTGGACATATACACAAGTAGCCTCGAGATGCAAGGCTACGAATACTGCACCTTAAAATCACTTGGGCATATCAAACTAATGATTTAGTTGGTTACTCATGCGTTTGGGTGATGACAATCCATAAATTTGTAGCTAAAAAACATGCCATTTTTAAGCGCTTTCCATTAAATGGATTATGCTTAATTACAAGATTAATAATAGTTGTGTTATGACTGAGAGTACTTAACGTAGGATTTTAACTCCTGACAGTTGTGTCATTCATATTGTATATCCTTCACTTATAGTCAGCGTGGTCTTACCTGAATTTCCTAAGGGAAATACATCCGCTTAATACACTCACCATCACAGCAGTCTTTTTTGTCATTTTTGGAACCTGCGCTTATGGCACCGAACTGTCGTTTTTTCGCTATCTTGACCCTTTTTTTATTGATGAGCTGCTCGCAGCCAACGCCAAGCATTAAGATTGGAGCGGTCCTTCCTCTTAGCGGAACATTCAGCGTCTATGGTCAACAAGCTTTGAAAGGCGCGCAACTCGCTGTCGAACAGATCAATCAAAATGGTGGGGTGTTAGGAAGGCCGCTTGAGCTCGTGGTCAAAGACAATGAAACCGATCCAGCCAAGACCGTCAAATACAGCCGCGAGTTGGTACATCTAGAAGACGTCTACGCCCTACTCGGCCCCGTCAGTTCGTCTTCCCGCTATGCCATGAGTGAAATTGCTGAGGAGTATAAAATCCCGATGCTCTACGGTATTGACTATGAAGGGCGCCATTACTCCGACTACCTGATCTGCTATAGCACCATTCCTGAACATTACATCGAGCCGATCGTGCCAAAGTTAATGCCAAGTTTCAAAAACTACTACATTTTTGGCTACGACTACATTTGGCCTCACCGTATGACCGAACACATCATCGACAATGTTGAACAGTATAATGGCACCATAGCAGGGGTCGAATTTACACCGTTTGGCATCCAAGATTATTCGCAGGTTTTACAGAGAATTGAGCGTTCTGGAACCGATGTACTCATGCTGATCTTACCGGGCAGCGATGGTTTTCATTTCCTCAAACAGTTCAAGCAATATCCCTTTAATAGAAAGATACAAATTATCGCTTTTGCTGCTGATGAAACTTACCTAGAGCATTTATCACCAAACGAACTTGAAGGTGTCATGACCGCTTTGCACTTTTTCAGTTCACTTGATAATTCTGTTGCGAAGAAATTTGTTCAAGAGTATCGCCAATTTCATGGCCAAGAATCAGTAGCGACCTACTCTTCAAAAGCCCATTATGACCTTGTCATGCTTCTCAAACTGGCACTAGAGCGCGCAGGACAAGCAGATAAAACTCAAATCATGGCCAACCTCGAAGACCTTAGGCTCTACTCAGGGCCAAACCAAATTCATTTAAGAAATGACCACCATTTTGATCTGCCAATGTTTTTAGGGCAATTTTTAGATGGTGAACTGACGGTGATTGACAAACTTGGCACTATACGCCCAGAAGATCAAAGAATCGCAAACCCATGAATCGATTGACAGGTAAGCTGTTTCTATTATTGCTACCGTTAGCCATCTCGCTGATGCTGTTTGGCTATGGCTTCTATATCGCGAAAAAAACCATTGTCGAAGATCATATCATGCAGGCTAGTCATCTGGCTGTCAGCCAAAGTGCCAATGAAATGAGTCACTTTGCCGAGCGGCGCTTGGCCGAGTTTGATCAGATCAGCCAAGGGTTAAGCTTATGTCGCCATGACAAGCTGACTGCCTCAAACATGGTCAGCGCATTGAGCTTCACGTCGGGGTTTTCTGCATTAATGCTCACCGACCTCGAGGGGCACATCACACAATTCACCTTATCTGCCAACGCCAGCAACAAGTACGTACTACGCCAATCCATCACAGGGCACAAAATACTCTCCGAACACACACAAAATTTCCTCGGAATCTCCTATCGAAACTGGCAAATCGAAAAGCCTGAACGCGCTCGTAAAGAGATGGAAATCATGGCCCGGATCAGAGCATTACATGCCCGAGGGGAAGAGAACTCTTTTGCCAGCCGCAATCTCACGCAGCAACTGGTAAAGCTTCGATCTGTGAATAACCTTCCCAAAACCGTGGTCACGATTGCAGAAGAGAAAGAAGTCGCCCCCCTTGGGCTTATTTTCGACTCCAGCACCTACTTCTTTTCACGCCCCCTCCTCGATTGTCAGGGACACCTCGTGGCGTACTACATCGCGGTACTCGATCGTACCCTGATGGAGGATTTACTGTATTTGATCAAAAAAACCTTTAACGACGGGGGCTTGATGGAAGTTGATGTCGCCATTGCTCGCAATGAAGATATGCGGTTACTCACAGAGACTCGCTACTTACAACAACACGAGCTTGAGCAATACGGACTCAACCCCAATGACACCCCCACCTTTCGCGATGACCTTGGTGGCTTACTGACCAATCGGAGCATTAACTTAGATAAATATTTCATGACCACTCTCGCGGCTGAAATCAGAGCGGGGTTAATGCCCTCAAAAATTGGCATCAGCTTGATTGTGTTTATAACTGAGCGCGAGCTATCCCGAAATAACCAAACTATTTTGCAGGAAGTATTAGGTTATGAACTCATCGCATTACTGCTCTTTTTGTTACTCACTTTGTATATAGCGCGCTACATCGCCACCCCGATTTCAGCACTCAGAAAGCGGGTACGAGCCCTTGCGCGCGGACGCCAACCTGACATGACTCCGATCAACCGAGATGATGAAATAGGTGAGCTGTTTGATGCCTTTAACCAGATGGCTGCGACCATTCGAAGTAAAGAAGAACAACTGACTTTGATCGCTAACCTTGATTCCCTTACTGGGATCTATAATCGCAGAGCGGTCATTGATGCTGCCCACAAAAACCGTCCAACCACGAAAGCCGTCGTGGTCTGTATGATGGATCTCGACCTCTTCAAACAGGTCAATGACCAATATGGTCATGCGGTCGGCGATGCGGTACTAAAAGACTTTGCTTTGATTGTCCAAAGTGAAATCCGTGGTAACGATATCTTCGGCCGTTTAGGAGGAGAAGAGTTCACTTTGTTGTTACCTGACACCACACTTGAGGCAGGTAAAGGCATCTCTGAACGCATCCGAGCCGCCGTCGAAGAAAAGCTAGTGAGAAATTTACCTGACCACAAGATGGAAGCCATCACCGTCAGTATTGGGGTGACCTGTTGGCAACAAGGCGATTTCCTTAACGCAATTTCTGTTGCCGATAAGTACCTCTACCAAGCGAAAGATAACGGAAGGAACTGTATTGTTGCGGGGAAAGAATAATCGCGCCTATGCCTTTTGAATTGGCCGAGCTAAATAAAGACAATTTCTAGGTACATTCTCAGATTCTGGACTAGGTTTATTATTAATTAACTCAACAGCGTCCTGACCGAATGAAATTGAATCTCAGTATTGTCCAGCGCACCATACTCGGCTATCTCGTGATGTTTTTGCTTCTTGCTGCTTTAGGTGGGGTAAGCTACAGCAATCTCACTCGCGTTCATGGCAACATCAATCACATCACCTTGGAGGCCTCTCCACTGCTAGTGGACAGCTCTCGCCTGCAAACTTCCATTCTGAAAAGTCAGCGTTTGTTGTTGGAGTACCTCACTTTCGAGTCACTGGACAGCTTGCCCCCGATTCGCAAAGCCTATGATGAAGAGAAGCAAGCTTTTGCGAATACGCTCAAGACCGTCGCCAGCAGCCTTAATGACAATGCCGTTACTGACCAAGTGGATCGCCTAACTCAGGCGTTTTACCAAGATGCAGAACGCATTATGTCACTGCACCAATCCTCTATCTCAGCGCAACAAGAGCTGTACCTTGCCCAAGCAGAATTCGCTAAGTTTGAAGATGCCTTCCAGAAAATCACGCAACAGCTCCTATCTAAGCTGAGCAAAAGTCGCTCGCAAAGTAATAAAGTCGACCGTTTGACCAGTGGCGTGAAGCGCGACTTACGAACCTTACGCGCCGCCAACCCTGATATGGATCTGGAGAAGTTGATGAAAAACTTTTCCAGCAACATTACCAAAGCTAAGCAAGGCATACACAAAATCAAAGTCAGTAAAGGGCTCATCAAACGCTTTGATACGGTGATCGGTCGCCTTGAGAAAGCGGGTATCTCTGAGCAAGGTATGCTGCCATTAATGATCAAATCAAAAGATCAACAAGAGCAGATCCGTGCACTGATTCGTCAAACACAACAAAAGAGCCGCACCCTTGAAAAAGCCTTCGACAGCCTAGCAAAAAATGCTTTAGAAAATATGGATCAAGCCCGTGATGTCACTGAAGACTCTGTGGCCAATGCCGAACTCTTCATTCTGGTCATGAGCGCTTGTTCTGCTTTAGTCGCCATCATCATTGGCTACATGACGTCTCAATCGATCCACCGCCCAATCTCCATGATCAATCGAGTTCTCAAACTGATGACCGATGGCGATATGACCCACAAAGTACACTACGACTCCAATTGTGAATTTGGTGAGCTTTCACGTTCTATCGACCAACTTGTCAGCGAAATGAAACATGTTCTGAGCCAAATCAACAGCGGCTCTAACAGTCTCGCAACCGAGGCGCAAAACGCGTCACGGATCAGTGAAGCCACCATGGACAGTGTCTCAGCACAAAGCGCACAAATTGAACTGGTTGCCGCCGCGATTTCGCAAATGGAAAGCAGCGTCACGGAAGTATTCCGCTCGACAGAGCAGTCACAAGAGCAAGTGTTAAACGCCAACCAATACACCCAAGAAAGCCGTCAACAAGTCGCCAGTAATTTACATCTGGTTGAAGAGCTGCTCGCTGCCATTAATACCGCCACCGACATCACGCAAAAATTAAACGAATACTCTGGCAACATCGGCAGCATATTGGACGTCATTCGCGGTATTGCTGATCAAACCAACTTGCTGGCGCTGAATGCGGCGATAGAAGCGGCTCGCGCAGGTGAACATGGTCGAGGGTTTGCGGTGGTCGCCGACGAAGTGCGAACTCTGGCAAACCGCACCCAGCAATCAACCGTTGAAATCCAAACCATGATTGAACGTCTGCAAAGCAGCTCAGATGAAGTGGTCGCCGTGATGGCCACCAGCCAAGAAAAAACCGAAAGCTGTGTCTCACAAAGCCGCGTCACCGATGAAACGCTACAAACCGTGGTTGAACGCATGCACTCCATCAAAGAAATGAGTGAACAAGTGGCGCACGCCTCGCAAGAGCAAATTTCGGTCAGCAAAGAGATTGCTCAGACCATTAATGAAATTTCCGAAATTGCATCCAAGACCGAAGATGAGGCCAAAGGCGCGGCATCAGTCAGTGATGTACTTGCGCAACTGGCGGAAAAACAACGCACCTTAGTGCAACGTTTCAAACTGTAACTCAAGGCCATTTTGACTTAGAGCCTGCAAAATTTAAGTCGATCGGCTTACATCGTAACTGGCAAATGAAGCCCAAAAAACGGCTGTTCAAAAGATATGTTCGCGTTTTTACATGCCATGAAGGGGCGTTTAAAGGGCTTGCCTGTATCAGAAGGGGAAAAGAATGACACCTATAGTAAAGCTCAGTCTATTAGCAATGTGTGGTTTACCTACGCTTGCTACTGCGGGCAATCTGGTTATCGAGAGTTGGCGCGAAGATGGCGAGATTTGGAATAAACAAATTATTCCTGCATTCAACGCCAAATACCCGAACATTAATGTGAGTTACCGCCATACCGTTGCGACAGATTACAACAGTCAGCTCAAGGACCGATTAGCAAGCAAATCCGCTGGCGATATCATTACTTGCCGACCATTTGATGACTCCCTCAAACTGTATCAAGCAGGACACCTCAGTGATCTGACGGATATGGATGGCATGGATAATTTCCCTGATTTTGCAAAGTCGGCATGGCAAACCGATGATGGGGCTGAAACCTTCTGTATGCCACTGGCGTCAGTGATTCATGGGTTCTTTTACAACAAGAGCATATTTAAAGAGGTCGGCGTAAATGAGCCTAAAACCAACGCTGAGTTCTTTGCTGCACTCGACAAGATCAAAACAAACGGAAAATATACGCCAATTGCGATGGGCACTCATGACAAATGGGAAGCGGCCACCATGGGGTTTCAAAATATTGGTCCCAACTTCTGGGTAGGTGAAGATGGGCGTTTTGCACTACTCGATGGCGAAGGAAAACTCACCAATCCTGAATACGTCGCCGTGTTTGAGCAACTGGCTCAGTGGGGGCCATACATGGGCGAAGGCTACCAAGGCCGAACTTATAACGATGCCATTGCACTTTTTGGTGGCGGTAAAGCCGCGATCTATCCTGCAGGTTCGTGGGATATCTCCTCATTTCGCACCAAAATCGATCTGGGTGTTTTTAAACCGACGGTGGCGAATACCGACGACGACTGCTTCATCAGTGACCACACCGACATAGGGATCGGCATCAATACAGGAAGCAGTAACCAAAAAGAAGCGATGATTTTTCTTAATTGGATGGCAAGTGAAGAATTTGCGGGGCTGTTTACTAATGCATTGCCCGGTTTCTTCTCACTCTCCAATCACTTTATCGATGTGGAAGATCCAACCGCGAAAGCGATGATAGGCTGGCGTGACCAATGTGACTCGACCATTCGTAACTCCTATCAGATCTTAAACCGAGGTAAACCCAGCTTAGAACTTGAAATTTGGGAGACCAGTGTTGGTGTAATCAATGGCACAATGACCCCTCAAGACGCCACCAAGCGATTACAGATGGGATTGGAGAGCTGGTATACGCCGTAAAATATCTATCATTTTGCGGCAACTTAAACCATTTGCGGCTGTGAACCTATTTACGACCAATAAACCCACCCATGACAAGGTGGGTTTTCTTTGTCAAAAACGGAAGAACAAGCAAGATCCAAAGAGGTCATGCATGAGGAATAACGAATTCTTACCAACTTGCCAACTTACCAATAACGCTCAAAGATAATGTTTCCACCATTACGTCGGCCATATTTTGTTAAGCCGAGAGCCAACAGCGCTTTGTTCGTATCCACGATCATCTCTGGATTACCACACAACATGACAAAACTATGTTCAGGGGTAAATGAAATATTCAGCAGTCGAGACAATTCACCTGACTCAATCAAGTAAGGGATACGTTGATTAAGTGCGCCTACATTGGCATCCCGAGTCACAATAGGCACATACAACAACCGCCCTTCGAATTCATTTTGCAGTTGTTCAATCAAGAATCGATAAACCAGATCTTTTTCATGCCTGACGGAGTGCACCAAAACAATATGCGGACAATCAGGCTTACCATTATGTTCATCGAGCAAAGATAAGAAGGGCCCAATGCCTGTTCCACTCGCCAATAACCAAAGATCTTGGGTATGACTAGGAATCGCGTCAGCCGTCAAATGCCCATAAGATTTATTCGCAACGTACACCAGCTCCCCTTCCGTCAGCTGATGCAACTTAGGGGTGAGGCGCCCGTTCTCGTTCGTCACAATCAAAAACTCCAGCCAATCCCCTGTTAGAGTCGGTGCATTGACAATGGAATAAGCCCGTGAAACCAATTCTCCCTGCTCATCAATCAAACCTAATTTGGTAAACTGACCAGCTTTAAATGGCAGGGAAGTACCGCTGACCCGCAAACTGAACAACTCCGACGTCCAATCCGTTCGCCTTTCTAAGGTCGTAATATGAAATCCTTGGCTAACAACAGGGGAAGTGATCACTGTCATATCAACTCCTTGTTCAAATAGGCTTATCGGGTTCAAGTCACCGAAGATGATTGGCTCAGCACAGGCGAGTTCAGAACCTGTCGACAATCACGGCATCTTGAAATCAATGGGTACTAAAAGGTTATACGCCCTTGTTAAGATTGGTAAAGTATTTCAGATTGCATTTGATGAGAAGTTTCAAATAATGAGATCACAAGCCATTTACAAAAATGAAACATTTACATTCTCTCGTGCCCACTCACTGCTGTGTTTACACTTTTAACCCACTTGAATTCCACGCTTTCATTGAGCCCATCGACAGTGTCGGGCAAGATAGGAACCCATTTTGCTCAATGAAGACTTGTCTGTTGATAACACCATACAGACTGGGTTCTTTATTCTATGGAGAAGGTAACAAGGATTTCCATGACTCATAACAGCCTGACTTTCGTCGATGACGGACTAAAATTTACCCCGCACTACTTTGATGTACCGCTAGATTATCAAGACCCTAGTAAAGGCACGCTGCAAGTCTTTGCGCGCAGTCTAGACTACGCCAATGGTGGTGATAGCAACAAACCTTGGCTCGTCTATTTCCAAGGCGGACCGGGCTTCCCTTCTCCGCGTCAAAATGGTCACAGCGGTTGGATCAAACGTGTCCTCAGTGAATACCGAGTTCTGCTACTCGACCAACGCGGTACAGGAAACAGCACTGTCATCAGTCACCAGACATTAGCAGGCAAAACACCAGAACAGCAGGCGGAGTATTTAAGTCATTTCCGCGCCGATAACATCGTGCGTGATGCGGAGTTTATCCGTGAGCAATTCGGTGTAAAACAGTGGGCTATCCTAGGTCAAAGTTTCGGCGGTTTCTGTTCACTCACTTACCTGTCTATGTTCCCGCAAAGCTTGCTGCGCAGTTACATCACTGGCGGTGTGCCTTCCATTTCACGCCACCCTGATGATGTTTATCAAGCGACATTTAAGCGCACCAAAGAGAAGAACCAAGCCTTCTTTGAACAGTTTCCACAAGCGCAAGCTATGTGTCAGCGCATTGCCGATCATCTTTTAGAGAATGACGAATTCTTGCCAAACGGTCAGCGCTTTACGGTTGAACAGTTCCAACAACTTGGCATTAACTTCGGCATGAGCGGAACCTTCTTACCGACTTACTACGCTCTAGAAAATGCCTTCGTTGAAATTGATGGTCAGCACGTTTTACGCTACGAATTCCTCAACGAAATGTTCCAGCAGCAATCCTTCCACACCAATCCTATTTACGCCATTTTGCATGAGTCTATCTACTGCCAAGGTTTCGCATCGGATTGGAGTGCGCACCGAGTCCGCCAGCAGCACACTGAATTCAACTACCAGAAAGGTCAGCCTTTCTTCTTTACTGGCGAAATGGTGTTCCCATGGATGTTTGAGCAGTACACCAATTTACAACCACTGCAACAAGCCGCTGAGATTTTAGCGAAAAAGAGCGACTGGTCGCCGCTGTACAATGCAGAGCAGTTGGCAAACAACACCGTCCCTGTTAGCTGCGCGGTGTATGCGGATGACATGTTTGTCGAAATGGACATCAGCCGTGAAACCATTGCTCACACGCCCAATGCGAAAGCGTGGATCACTAATGAGTTTGAGCACAATGGTTTACGTGCCGATGGCGAGCGCATTCTTGATGCCTTAATTGCTATGGGTAACCAGACCGCTGCGAATCAGCAAGCTTAAATCGACTGAGCACTCACGAAATAAGTGACGACTCTGCTTGAAAAACAAACGCCCGCATAATGCGGGCGTTTTTGAAGGGAAAACATTTACGAGTAATCAAACGTTCCTCGAATCGGATAATTATTATCCGGATTACGAATCCAAGCCAAGCCACGAGCAAGTGCTCCTAGTTCAGGTCGAACAAAAGGATTATTTGAAATATCCACCACATGCACGTTGCCCTGCTCATTCACAACAAACAACCCTGGCTCGGCAAAACGGTGATCAGTTTCTTGTGCTGAACGTGGGTTAGAAATGTATAGACCTAACTCCATCATAGATTGTTCTGACAAATCGTAAGCCACTGGGAAACTGACCGCCAGCTTCTCTAAGTGTCCGCGAACCTGCTGCTCAGAGTCCGCAGACACGGCAACCACTTCAACCCCTGCTTCTGCAAAAGCCGTTTTAAAATCTTCCAACTGATTTAGATATTTAGTACACAGTGGACAGTGCTGACCGCGATACACAAAAATGGCTTGCCATGACGCGTCGCCAAGAGGCGCACCTAGAATTACGGAGTCACCGCCTAGTAAGGTGGCGCGTACTTCAGGAAAAGGGTGACCTGCTTTTAATTTGACTGATGTTGACATTGTTGCTCCCTGTTTTTTCCTCACTTTATCGCTCAGTGAGGTTTTTCGATTCCGTCTCTCACTCGAGTATAAATCGCTTCTATTGTGATTGGATTGATGAAGATCAGAGACGATGCCCCGCCTTCATTCTGTTGTAAATTCTGACTTTCATAACTGAATCTTTATCATGACCTCTGACTTTTCGAGAGCCTAAACTCATCCAACGTCGAGGTGATGCCTTGCGCCATTTCACTCATGTCCACCGCAATCTGCGAACTGGTATCTATCTTGCTGCGAGTTTGTTGCAGTAACCCTGCGAGGAAATCCTGAGCCTCTTTTAACTGATCAATACTGGTGGTTTGTTGACGAATCAAATCAGAGATCTCACCTTGGCTCGATACGGTTTGACCTATCGCCGAAGAAATCGCCTCTATCATTTCGGCGGTATCTTTGCTGCACTCACGACTTGCGGCGACTTGTGACTGCAACGCATCCACAGAATCAACCGCAACACTCACCCTTTCCGTCAAACTGTTCAGCAATTTGCTGATCTCTTCCGTCGAGTCATTGGTTTTACTTGCTAGCATTCGAACTTCATCAGCCACCACTGCAAAACCACGCCCTTGTTCACCTGCGCGAGCCGCTTCTATCGCCGCATTGAGCGCCAGTAGATTGGTCTGCTCAGCGATCGTCTGAATCACATCAATGATGCTGTATACTTGCTCCGCCACTGAGCTCAGCTCTTGGATATTTTCCGTCACGGTTTGCGATTCTTGGCTGGCTAAATCCACCGCTTTCAAATTGGCTTCAACCGATTTTAACCCTTGAGAAGTACACTCTTGACTGTGTTCTGCGGTTGATAAGGTCTCTTCGACGACCGTAGAAACTTGATCGAAAGAGCTAACAACGCCCTCAGATAACTGAGTGATTTCATCGTACTTACGCTGCTCTTCGCTGTAACTCTCATTGACCTCTTGGGACATCTGAGCCACACGCCCCGATAAGCTGGTGATATTATCTGCACTGGTTTTTAAGCCCACTAAGACCGAAGAAAGCGCATGACGCATACCACTGATGTTCGACGCCAGCTTGCCCAACTCACTCTTATTTTCCAATTCAGCGACATAGGGCTTGTCTTCCAAATCCCCTTGAGTGGTTTCACGGCTTACCCGTACTAATAATTTCAATGGGTTGATTACACTGCGGCTAATCAGTGACGATAAGATAAGAATCATCAAGAAGCTCACCACTGAAATGGTCACAACATCTTTCTTCAAATCCGTGACATTATTGACCGCATAGGCGTTGTAGCTCAGTACCGCTTTGTGCATCGCCGCGAGCGTTTTATGGTTTTCCAGCATAAAAGCATCCACCTGCGCTTCCGTAGGAGGCTCTTTTTGAGACAGTAATCGTTGAGCCATCTGCTTTTGCGCATGCCAAAGTTGCTCCACAACGACAAGCTGCTTTTTATACTCAGTGGCGTTGCTTTGGACAATGGATATCGGGTTACTCATCCCAAGATCAGAGAAAGTGCGTCCACCCGTTTTAAGGGCCTGTAGTGTCAATTCGTATAATTTTATGGTGTTTTCGTAATTTAGTTGGGCATGTTGCGATTTATGACCTTCATAAATCGAGAGCATCACTTCACTGGCAAACTTCTTGGTCAACATTCGCTGTCTGCCTGCTACGTTGATGACGGTGCCATCTTGCTTATTCTTTTCCAACGTGGTGACCACATCAAAGGCAATCAATGCCATTGCGACTGCCACCACCGTGGTTATTGTCACCAGGCGACTGGTGACTGAAAGCTGACCAAAAAATTTTTCCATCGCTGACTACCCTTTTACAAGAACAAAATGAATGACACTTTATTCAGTGTAGACAGTGATATCCGCCGTCATGAGGTAACCATCTAAAAATCATAAATTAATTAGGGACTAGTGCCCCCTATAGATGGGATTTAAATCACCATTCTTTGTAACAACAAGATAGAGCCTTATGTGACACATTTGGTAAAAAACGAAACAGTCGCGACAAATAAGTTAAAAACACGGAGATACTGAAACATAAAACCTATAAATTGGTTAAAAATAGGTTAAACAACCTTAAAAAATGACGATCCAGATCACACAAATAAATCTATCATTACGGTGTGGTATTTTATTTTTCCACCCTACTGATACTCTCCTGCTCGCCTTGAACTGAACTCAAGGCGGATAACTATAAGGAGTGTTCAGAATGAATACCAAGAAACCAATGTCGCTAACCGGTCGCGTCATTATCGGTATGATAGCGGGTATCTTGACAGGATTTGCGATTCGCGCGTTTTTTGCTGACAACGGATTTGTCGATGCATACATAGTTAATGGATTATTCGAAGTGGGTGGCAAGATATTCATTGCCAGCCTGAAAATGCTTGTTGTACCTTTGATTTTTGTCTCATTGGTTTGTGGTACAAGCTCTCTCAAAGACATTTCAACCCTAGGCAGAATGGGCGGTAAAACGCTGGCCTTTTATGTCTCAACCACGGCGATTGCAATCACACTTGCATTGACCATGGGTAACTTGTTCCAGCCAGGTGCAGGTGCCGACCTGACCGCAGCAAGCGGATTTAAATCCGCCGAAGCGCCATCATTGGGTCAAGTGATCATTGATATGTTCCCAACCAACCCAATCAGCGCCATGGCCGAAGGTAAAACCCTTCAAGTGATCGTCTTTGCATTACTCTTTGGTATTGCGATCAGCGCGGCGGGCAAGCCGGGTGAACGTATCGCCGCTATCTTCCGTGATCTCAACGAAGTGATCATGAAGCTGGTTGCGCTACTGATGAACCTAGCGCCTTACGGTGTGTTCTTCCTAATGGCTAAACTGTTTACTGGTCTAGGTCTGGGCGCTATCGTCAACCTTGCCGAGTACTTCTTAGTTCTATCAGGTACTTTGCTACTGCACGGTCTCGTGACCTACAGCTTGATGCTGAAAGGCCTTACGGGTCTTAGCCCAATCACCTTCTTGAAGAAGATGGAAGATGCGGTCATGTTCGCCTTCTCAACCGCGTCTTCAAACGCCACCATTCCAGTGACGATGGAAACGGCTAAGAACCGTCTAGGTGTCGATAACAAAGTCGCGTCTTTCACGGTTCCACTCGGTGCAACCGTCAACATGGATGGCACGGCGATCATGCAAGGTGTGGCAACCGCATTTATTGCGCAAGCGTTCAACATTGACCTAACCATGGGTGACTACATAGCGGTAATTCTAACGGCCACACTTGCCTCTATTGGTACTGCAGGTGTTCCTGGTGTTGGTCTAGTGATGCTGGCGATGGTATTGAACCAAGTAGGTCTACCGTTAGAAGGTATCGCTCTGATCATGGGTGTTGACCGTCTTCTGGATATGATCCGTACTGCCGTGAACATCACAGGTGATAGCGCGGTGTCAGTCATCGTTGCTAAATCTGAACACTCACTGGATGAAGCCCGTTTCAATGACCCGAAAGCGGGTGAAAAAGAAGAGAAAGTCGATTTAACCCATGCTTAAGTCAGCTTGAAGCCTCAAAAAAACCTCAGATGAACTCTGAGGTTTTTTTATTCCCATACCTCGACAGTACCGACCATATCACCCTCCACACAGCTTATGCTTAACTTCACGTATTAGCTTAACGGCTTAGCTTTGCGGCTTAGCTTTGCGACTTTGCTTCACGCCTTTGCTGACAACGCTTTAGAACCTTCACTTTTTGACGTTTGGACATCTGATACCAGCCACAAATTTCATCGACATGACGAAAGCAGCCTAAGCAAACATCCTCCTGATCCAAACAACAATTTCTCACACACGGGTCTTTATCTGGGTCAAATTCATCGCTTCGAAAAAACATCCTGCCCCCTCTCTGCTACTTAAAAAAGTATAAACCTTGATAACCCCAAGTGACTTGAAGATTGCTTTTCAGATAAACTGTCGAATCCTTATCGACAATAAGCCAGTTCTAAAACCATGATCGATCGCTCTCACCAAATGCTGATATTCCACGCTGTATGTACACAAGGAAGCCTAACCAAAGCCGCTGAGATCTTGTCGGTGTCGGTCTCTCATATCAGCAAACAACTCAAGAAACTGGAAGATGAGCTGGGAGTACAGCTGCTGAACCGCAACACGCGTAAGTGGTCGCTGACTCAAGAAGGTGAGGACTATGCTCGCTTTTGCCACCAGATGACCCAATTGATTCGCAGTGCCGATGAAGCTATGTATCGAAGTCAAAATGCATTGCAGGGGCAGATCCGCATTGCGATGTCGCACTCTTTTGGCAAGCTGCATATTTTACCCGCGCTACGCGCTTTACAAAAACAGCATCCGGAGCTGAATGTCGAAGTCACCCTATGTGACCACAATGTCGATATGCTTACTGAAAGCATTGACCTGTGGTTTACCACCCATGAGCATATTAATGAAGGCTATGTGGCTCAGCGCATTGCTGACAGTCACTTTGTCGTCGCAGCATCGCCTGATTACCTTGCTGAGCATGGCGTGCCTCACCACCCCGCAGAACTGGCGCAACACAATTGCATCACTTATCACAGCCGCGAACGTAGCTATCTCGATTGGCTGTTTAAGCGAGAGGGAGAAAAGCAGCAGGTGACGATTTCAGGCAACTACCGCGTAGACCTCGCAGAAGCTGTCAAAGACGCGGTCATCGACGGAGAAGGCATCGGCTATATCGCTACTTATCTATTAAAGGACGAGTTTAAAGATGGACAGCTGGTTCAAGTTCTCACCGATTGGGAAGCGTGCCAAAACATGCCACTTTACGCCGTTTATCCAAGGAAACAGCACTTACCCGCGAGAATCTCGCTGATCATAGATCATGTCAAACAGCATATTGGGCAACCCGCATATTGGGACAAGCACCTCTCACACAGC
This sequence comes from bacterium sp. HQB-39, assembly GCA_043422575.1. Classification (GTDB taxonomy): domain Bacteria; phylum Pseudomonadota; class Gammaproteobacteria; order Enterobacterales; family Vibrionaceae; genus Vibrio. The sequence continues at coordinate 210,694 of JBHOHG010000005.1, forward strand.
ATCAAGTAAGTTCAACGGCTACCGTTCAATTTTCCTGAGAGAAAACTCTTTTTCCCTCAGGAAAACAATACGTTGATCACAAAAATTTATTACTTAATATCAATGACTTAGATTAAAAAACGTCTAAGCCAGTCAGTCATTAACAAACGCATAACAAGTGCCATTGAGCTTCTCTCACGGCTTGAGTAAGGTTCCTCTCAGTCCAATAACACGAAATAAGGAATGCCCATGTCTAACGAGAACAAAATGTTCCACTTGGGAATTAGCAAATCTGATATTCAAGGTGCAACCATCGCTATCATACCTGGCGATCCAAACCGCGTGAAAAAGATCGCCGACAAAATGGAAGGCGGCGAACTTCTAGCGGCGCACCGTGAATTTACGATTTATCTGGCTCGCCTTGAGGGTCAGCCTGTTGTGGTTTGTTCAACAGGTATCGGCGGTCCTTCAACATCAATCGCTGTTGAAGAACTTGCTCAGCTCGGCGTAGACACATTCCTTCGTATCGGCACAACCGGTGCGATCCAGCCTCATGTTAATGTTGGCGATATGATCGTAACGACTGCGTCAGTGCGCCTTGACGGTGCAAGCCTGCACTTCGCTCCAATGGAATTCCCAGCGGTGGCAGACTTTGACGTTGCACATGCCATGCATCAAGCTGCAAAAGCGCAAGACCTAACGGTTCACACGGGTGTGACTGCATCTAGTGATACTTTCTACCCAGGTCAGGAACGTTACGATACCTTCTCAGGTCGCGTAGTTCGTCGCTTCCAAGGCTCGATGCAAGAGTGGCAAGACATGGGCGTGTTGAACTTCGAAATGGAGTCAGCAACGCTACTGACGATGTGTGCGAGCCAAGGTTTGAAAGCTGGCTGTGTCGCCGGTGTGATCATCAACCGTACCCAAGATGAGATCCCTGATCACGCAACGCTAGCGCAAGCTGAAGAGCGTTCAATCACCGTGGTGGTTGATGCTGCTCGTCGTATGCTGAACGCTTAATTTGTACCCCCGCTTAAACACCTAATAAAAAGAGTGGTCATGTTCAACATGACCACTCTTTTCTTTTATGTTGCGTGATCATCTATCATCGCTATTTCTTAGGCTATAGCCGAACTAGCTCAGGTCCCTCGCGAACCCAAAACTTACAAACGAAGAGATGCCATCAACTATTGCCACGTCTTATTGATTAACTCTTCTACCTCAGCACCCGCTAAAAAGCTTGGATGCGCGGTCACTTTGAAATTTCTTGGCTCTTTATTGGTGAAATTAACGGTACCATCTTCAAGCATAAAGTTGAAACTCAGAGCGCTATCTTGCACGAGAGCAAGCAATTCTTGCTTAGACATATTTTCAGGGCTTAACTCAACCTCAGCATCGACCTTAAACCACTGAAAGCCTTTATTGAACACAGTATTCGTGATTTTAACCCCTGAATTCAACACGACCCTCTGCTCTGGTTTAAGATCACCATACTCACCGTAGGCATATGGCAACTGGTCACTAAACACAACCGATGAGAATATCGACTCATCCCCTTCCGCTTCTACTGGTTCCGAAAATTGCAACTCAACACTGAAGCGAATCTTGGCTTGTGAAACATCCCAAACGACAGTTGAGGGGCTATGAGTAAGACTAAACAGTCCACCTGTTGATCCGATGGCCTGTTGCTCCACTTTAATCACAGCATGACCATCATTATTTACTAAACAGTGAGTCAAAGATGCATGACAAAGCGTTTGGCTAGCAATGATTGATACACCATGATCATTCGCAATTTTTTGGGAAAAACTGACTTCAGTATAAGGTTCCTTATCATTATCGGAATCACACCCAACTAACGACGCGCACAACAATAGAAACACACCTGATTTCTTTAACATTATTATTCCTCTGATTATTAGTGATACCTTTTTCTAAGCGCTTTAAGAAACCCGCACTGAAAACACTCCATTCAGTAAAGCCAACTCTGAATAGGAAAGGCACTTGAAGTCTCAAAGTGCAAACCAATGTGAGCATCACGACTTCAAATGACGCAGAAACACACTTAAATTAGAGTAAACAAACCACTCTAATTATCTCGTAATTGACCTCTTGCGTGAGTCCGTCAAAACACACGACACAAAGCCATTTACATAAGGTTATTTGAATCGTTCAGCACAGGGCCAATAGAAAAGGTGAGTCCAATTTATCCAGCAACCCAAGTCAAAACTTTGATCTAAATCACCAATCAAAACCTTAAGCAACTAATTGCAATTGAGTCATCAACGCCATGTTTTCTCTAAGATTGCGAGGAGTAAAAGAGCTTTTGGTAGCTCAACAGAGAGGCTCAAAGGGGTAACAACCGAAGGGTGTGACTGGTAATTTAACGTCACATTATCAAGAAAGAAATTCAGCGCCGAAGCGTCGCCCGTGATGCTCGAAACCAAAAGGCCCGCTAATAATACTTGGCTGAGGTTATCAGAGTTTAAACTCACTTGGGAATTGACCGTGAACCAGTGCTGACCAAATGACAATGAGCTGCCTGCAACATGAATAGCACTGGGTAAATTCACCACACCAGAATAGTTTGACTGCTGCTGAGTCCGATACGCAAAGCTCGGCTGACGGTGAAGTTGATAGGATGCAATCTGCCTTGGATCATTCGGGTTAATGGCAAGTGAAGGAGAGTAAAACTTATGGTCAACATTGAAGGACATTCGTGCTTGTGTCACATTCCATGTTACCTCCGAAGGACGTCGTTCCAGACTGTAATCATCACCATCTCCCGCTAAACTGGACTGATCCACAGACACAATTGCATGGCCTGAGCCATCAATGCGACAACGCACTCCATCGGACTGACACAACGCCAACGCAATAGTGGAATCAATGCCATGCTGGTTTTCAATCTGTTGAGCAAAGCGCATCTCACCCACCGGATCGTCCACTTCACATCCCGTCAACACAATACTCATCGTGATAACGCCTAATGATTTTCCGAACATATGACCCTTTTCCTCTATAAACACGACCCCATTGAGGGGCATTTCGCTCAACTTAGTGAAGACACCATGGTACAAAACGGTGGTGGAGACCAAATCACGGCAGCTCAATCGCTACAGTCGGCTACAAGCCAGTGACTAAAAGGTTTCACGTCCTTTTAACTCAGTATAATCACTCATGACCCACTTTTTATACCCTGCTCGCAACTGCAAGCGTTGATACCAGCGGTCCACATTGTCGGGTAACTCAATATGAATCCCTTGAGTCACTAGTCGGTACAAGATTGCGCCATTAGTCACATCAGCAAGGGAAAGACTTTCACCCAGAAGAAAACCGTGCTGACCAAGCTGCTGACTCAAGGTATTTAGGCAGGCTTCACAGTCACGTTTAGCCAACTCGATTTGATGACCATCTCGTTGCGTCGCGGGGGTTCGATAAAAGCCCCAGAAAGTGCCCATAAATGCAGGCTGAAACGTCAAGTGTGCCCAATCACACCAACGCTCGTAGCGTGATCGCTCAAATGGGTCAGTGTGATACCAACTCACGCCGTCGCTTGTCGCATTGTGGCCATATTGGGCAATTAGGTATCGAAGTATGGAGTGGGACTCCCATATCACCTTATCACCATCTTTAAGCACAGGAACTTTGCCCTGAGGGTTCATGGCGACAAACTCTGGGGTATCCAGCCCGCCAAAACGCCCGCCGATCTCGACCAGATCGAAGTCAAGCGTCAGCTCTTCCAGTAGCCACAAAACTTTTTGAACATTAAATGAGGTTTTTCGACCATACACGGTAATCATGTTGAAATCCTTTTCTTCGGTCAGTGCGTACCCAAGCAGCCGAGAGTCGTTTCTACACTATCTCGGATACTTTCTCCGGTTTAATTCATCTTTTACCGCATGTACATTTTCTAAGTCAACACCATGCACATTTGCCAGCGCACAAGCGTAATAAAGCACGTCATAGATCTCTTCTGCAACGCTGCCTTTGATGTTTTCTGGCGTCAACGTTTGAGATACAACTTGGCCATCGATGAGGTTGGAATTTGGTTGTTGGCGCATAGCTCGAGAGAGCTCCCCAACCTCTTCGACCAATTTGAGAAGGTAAGCATCTGATTGCTCAGGTTTGAAGTCAAAAGATTTAATGTGTTGTTGCAGCTCAGAAATTTTCATCCAGCTCTTCCATGTACGGATCAATATAGGCGATATCATATACCCAAGTAATCTCTGGGTGCTAGGTTCAGCAAGCACTGTTTGTTTGGCAAGTCAGGCAGTATGTTGCCAAGCTCACGACTCTCAAGCGAACAGCGATAGTGTCGCGAGAAAACCATTCAAGCAAACTTCCACAAAAAGTCAGAGATCACCGAACGCAACATATGCAATTGGTTTTATTTAAACTATATTGTCGCCAGCTCTTCAAATTAGCCTAAGTTACCTACTTAATGAGCCACTTCTATTGCTCATCATTTGCGTTACTTGGGTATATTCAACAACAAGGAAAGTAAATTATGACGACCTATGTAAAGTCAATCTCCTCCACGTTCATGTTATTAGCGCTTTCTGGCTGTACTCTGACCCAAGAAAATGCCTCTACCGCGAGTGAAGAGAACCAGACTCACTCTGCTTCTTCACATTCAACGGCGACAGCTGGCGAGCAAAACTGCCTTGGCAGTACTGAATTGCCCGACCATATCGCCACTCAGTTTGTTGCGGTCAACGACCCAACGTTACTGAATAGTGCTTTGGGACAACCTGAGCAAGGAAAGCTTTGCCAAGGACAGGTTTATCAAGCGAAAGCGGACTCTCAAGTCATTCTTTATCGAGCATGGAATAGCACCAACCCTTATAGCCAATTCGGTAAATGGTGGGCTTGGAACAAACCTTTTGGAAAAGTCGCTCAGTACCGCTCGGACTATGAAATCTGCTATCAATGGTCCCCATTGGATAAACTGGTCAGCTGTACATTAAAAGCGGGAACCAAAGTGGTGGTGGGTAACGGTCAAAGTGCCAAATGTTCTGAATACCTCACCTATGACGTATCTGAGGCACAACAAATTTTTCTTCCTGACGCTGAAAACGCCTTAGAAAATTGCACAACATTTGATGGACTATTCAAATGGCAATAACCGATTTCCAAGCGAGTGCTCTTCACTCGCTTTTTTTATGCTCTCTTTTCGATCCATCTTCGTAATAAATGGCTTCAAGATACCGTGAATTGGTGAAGCGAACATCAACAAGTTTAAATTTCAATAGACTTCGTTTCAGACCGAATCACTCAGCACCAAATATAAAATCACAGTGTCATTCACAAGGCGTTCCCATGTGAAAAGAGGATAAATCAAGATGAACAGAGGGCTTTACTGCTTCACACATGACCTACGCCTGCAAGACAACCCAAGCTTGACCCAACTGTGCCTTCGTTGTGACCAAATTGATTTGGTTTACATTGTTGATCCTAAATGGCAAAGCAACCCGACCTCACCGCCGAATCCGCTTTCAGAACAGCAAACATCGACGCCCACCACCCCCGACCATCGATTAGCGACTTATGGCTCAAAGCGCTGGCAGTTCGTCTTGCAATCTTTACAAGACATTCAGCAGTCGCTCACCGTCAAAGGGCAAAGGATCACCATCCTTTATGGTGACACCGCTAGCTTGTTGACTGACTACATTCAGCACCATCAAATCAATGAGTTCGGCTTCGCACAACAGGTCGGTTGGTATGAACGAAAAGCATTTGAGCGAGTGACTCGACAATGCCGTCAAGTCACAGTGACCTCTGATTGGCAACATACCCTATTTCAACCAGAGCAGTTAGTAGAGCTGGGGCTATTTGAACGCGAGATTTGCGATACACACACCCGTGCTTCCGATCATTCCGTTCATCAAAGTGTTTCCCAGAAACGCTGGGACTCTTTTTCACGATTTCGTGGCAAAGTCGAAAAAGCAAACCTCAAACCACGAGAATGTGTGCAGCTCTTGATTGAGCAAATCCCACCTCCAGTGGTGAAAAATCATTCCTTCAAAAGCACGCACTCATTACCCAGCAGCATGGCATTCCAAGCTGTGCTGGCAGACGTCCCATTCGATGGCGGTGAAACGGCAGCAGTGCGCCACCTAACCGACTATTTCTCCGGCTCATTAGCCGCGACCTATAAACAGACTCGAAATGCCATTGATGATTGGGATTCCTCCACCAAATTAAGTCCTTTCCTCGCCTTAGGTAACCTCTCTCCAACTCAAATTTGGCAGAGGCTTAAAAACTATGAGCAACACGTTGTTGCCAACGATTCGACTTATTGGATCTACTTTGAACTGCTCTGGAGAGAATATTTTCAATGGCTTGCGCTCAAGCAAGGGGCCAATTTGTTCAAGTTTCAAGGCATCGCGAAACAGGCCCCACTGACGACGTTCTCAGCTTCACGCTTTGCTATGTGGACTCAAGGTAGCACCCCTTATGCTTCGGTGAATGCCGCGATGAAACAACTTAAAGCAACGGGATACCTCTCCAACCGAGCTCGCCAAATCGTCGCCAGCGCATTAGTGAATGAACTCGCGGTTGATTGGCGTTTTGGTGCCGCCTATTTTCAACACCATCTCATTGACCACGATGTGGCTAGCAATTGGGGAAACTGGCAATACATTGCGGGCGTGGGCGTTGACCCTAGAGGGGGACGTCATTTCAATTTAGCCAAACAATCCGAATTGTTTGATCCGAATGGGGATTATGTTCGCCGCTGGCAGGGCGACCGCCAACTCGGACAACTCGATAGCGTGGATGCCGCAGATTGGCCACTGACGTAATTTAGGCAGCGTAGCTTTGGATTGGATTGGATTGGATTGGAAATATGACACGAATCAGACTCACAAAGTCGGTCAAAAAAGGGGATTTACCAAGCAAAATCTGTGTCGTTTGCAAGCGGCCATTTACTTGGCGTAAAAAATGGGAAAAGCACTGGGATGAGGTCAAATACTGCTCTAAGCGTTGTGCGGGTAAGCGTCACCTCAATCATCGAGCTTGTTAGTAACTGGGCTTATACATGACTGAGATAATAAAAATACATAGGAAGCGATGATGAATAACACCCTTCTTTCTCCCACTGAGCAACACTCGGCAGAGTGTATTCGATTAATTCTGGGGGATCAGCTCAATGCGAAACACTCTTGGTTTCGCAGTAAAGACAATAGCGTGGTTTACGTGATTGCAGAGCTGCATCAAGAAACCGGGTATACCAAGCACCATGTCCAAAAGGTGTGCGCATTTTTTTCGGCGATGCAAGCCTTCGCAAATGCGCTCAAACAAGCGGGGCACCGAGTTCTCCACCTAACGCTTGATGATACTGCCCATTTCGATCACCTCGATGCACTCATTATCCATTTGCTACAAGCTTACCAAGCTCACCGTTTCGAATACCAATTGCCTGATGAGTACCGTCTTCGCGATCAGTTACGTCAACTTTGCCTCCAACTCCAATTAGAAGAGCCCAATCCAGACAAAGTGACATCTGACCGTCAGGCCCTCGACCAAACGGGGCGTGCTATCTCCTGTCGGTACACAGAAACTGAGCATTTCTATCTCACGGAAGCACAAATCGCTAAAGAGTTTGTTGCTAATAAACGCCATCAACTTGAAGCGTTTTATCGCAGAATACGCAAGCGCACTGGGATTTTAATGCAAGAGGGAAACCCAGAAGGCGGGGCTTGGAACTTCGACAAAGAAAATCGCGACAAGCTCAAACCTGCGGATTTTAACGCAGTGCCCAGCCCATTGCTGTTTGCTAACGATGTGTCTGACATTCTAGAGCGATTAGAACGGCATCATGTTGAGACCATAGGCGAAGCTCAGCAGCAATTACTGTGGCCAGTGACCCGAAAGCAAGCGCTCGAATTGCTGGATCATTTCTGCCGTTACAACTTGGTCAACTTTGGTCGATTTCAAGATGCGATGACCGGTCGTTTAGACAGCCTACTAGAGCAAAAACAGTGGAGCTTATATCACTCACGCCTGTCATTTGCACTCAATGCCAAAATACTGAGCCCACACCAAGTGGTCGACGCTGCCATTGCCGCTTATCGTGCTAACCCTGCGATCACGATTGCACAAATTGAGGGTTTCGTACGCCAAATCATCGGCTGGCGAGAGTTTGTCAGAGGAGTCTATTGGGCGAATATGCCCAACTACGCCACATTGAACACCCTAAACGCTAAACGAGACTTACCGGAGTGGTTTTGGAGTGGTAAAACACACATGCGTTGCCAACAACATGTGATAGGACAATCTCTGACTCATAGCTATGCTCATCATATTCAACGCCTTATGGTAACAGGGAACTTTTGTCTGATCGCAGGTATCGACCCAGACCAAGTCGACGATTGGTACTTAGGCATTTATGTTGATGCGATTGAGTGGGTTGAAATGCCGAATACTCGCGGTATGAGTCAATTCGCCGATGGAGGCGTCGTCGGATCTAAAGCGTATGCAGCCAGTGGTAATTATATGAAGAAGATGAGCGATTATTGCGGTGACTGTCATTACGAAGTCTCACAAACAACCGAGTCAAATGCTTGCCCCCTCAATTCCCTTTACTGGCACTTTATGGTGACTCACCAAGAAAACTTTGCCAGCAATCCCCGAAATCGCATGGTCTATGCCAATTGGAACAAGCGCACTCCTGAAGCGCAAGCCGCCGTACTCAACAAAGCGCAATCGCTACTCAGTCATATCAATCAATTATAGGATTCGGTCTCCATTTTAGTGCCTCTCTCGTTGAAGGATGCCCCGGCACCATCAGAGCGATTTACAATGTAAATCGCTCCAACAGACACTCGCTATATCAACGCATGCCCAACCTAGGCGCATCCGGCTCCTAAACCGAAACCAAAAGCACAAGTTCAAGCTCAAACACAAACACACTCAAACGTTGCTATTTTAACCACCTTACTGATATTTATCGCGTAAGATGTATACCTGCATTTATTATTATTGATCGTATTGATATTATCCCGTTCACATATCATTAATCACTCACCAATGAATTTCGTCATGAGCATGACTGGCTGTGACAACATTGGACTTGGCAAGGTAATCATGGGATTAGATACCGCTTACATACCCGTTAAAGAACAAGATATCGACTTTTACATCAACGATGTTATCCAACAACCCGAATTGGTTGCTCAGCGCATCAATCAACTGACTCCAGCCGATGATAATCGCGACTTTCTGCGAGCGCATGCTTACGAAACGCTGCTGTCTCTGACAGAGGAACAAGCATTCGACAAGTACTTAGGATTTAGTGCCAGTATCGTGCTCGCTTATTTGCGCCCGTACTATTACGAACGGGGAATGTCATTGTTTAATCTTGCGTATGAGAACGGCGAAGTATCTCAGTCTTTACTCGAACTCTATGATGATTTTCGCGACAGTTTCCCCAATGTAGCAAGTGGCGCTGAATCGGGTGACGTTAACTATCGTTCTGGGGTTTACGTGCGAGCAGAGAACATTGCTGCGCTGTTAGAGCAACTTAACCAAGAGTCGATCCGTAACCGCTATGACCTTAACGAGCAAAGTGGTCTAATTGCTGCGCTCAACTACGCTCAAAAGCATCAAACTGGCTTATTAGAAACCTTTGACATTTTTGTACCCATCTCAGGGGAGCATTTCTCAAGCCAATACAACCTTCGCGCACACTTCCTCAATAACCTCAACGATGAAAGTATTGAAAACGACTGCGATTATACTCAATTTACCATTGGTATCCCTGCGCCATCGAGCAGCGAAATCTCACTCGATGAGTTAGGATCTTTGGTTTCCGAATGGGTACAAAGCGAGCACGCCTTACCAAGATTTGAGCACGACTCAGAGCCGGACACAGAGCGTGGCCTTGCTGGTGAAGTAAGAATTTCAATGATTGTCCCTGAATTAAGCCCGCTGGTAATGGTGTGTCCAACAGAAAATGTATTTATCAAGGATACTCCTGCCTACCTCGATAAACTGAACACGTCGCTAGCGGCTTTTTTCGCCCATAAAAAAGTCGAGGTAAACTTCTTTATCTCCGCCCACGGTAAAGATGAAATCCCTGAAGAAATTCGCAGCTCAGGCCAAGCAAAGTGTTTGTATTCAAGAGAGACTTCGTTCCTTACTAAAACTCATACCATGTCTTTTATGCTGGAAGAGAGCCAGCTGGAATTGAAGTTGGGACTATCTGGACGCATGCAAGTGTTCGTCAATCAGGAAAAAGTTGACGACTACAAGATGAATACCAAAGACCATCAACGTACGGTGTTCATCACTGGCGGGCAGTGGTATACCGTTCGCACTAAAGTGCTCAACATCTTCACCGGCGAAATTGATATCCAGATTTGTCACGGTATTTCAGAAATCGCTCGCTTTCATCGCAAGCTCGGCGCAGACATCTATCCTGTAAAGACAAATATGCTACTGAAAGGCGCGGAATGGTTGCTGATCATCATGGGGGGATTGTTCTATAGCTTCCCTAAGCCTTATACCCTAGTACCGTTGTTGCTACTGCTCCTGTTAAACATCAAGTTTAATAAGCGTCATCACTACGTACTGTGCCCAATGCATAGTCGAGAGGACCACAATAGTCCCCCACCACCTGAAGCATAACCTTTGGTTCAATTATTCTTCGCGAAAAGGTGGCGGGGAGTCGTGGTTAAAAATCAAGTAGCAGAGGGACGCCCTTTTTAAGGGCGTCTTTTGTTATCAAGTTCGAGTGTAAACGGCAAAACTATCATTGTTAATGAGCCGTTTTTAGGGGAGGGTTACAAGTCCTCTTCCCTAGCGCTTCCTCCACGATTAGGTATCTATGTCTTCAGCCTGCCCCGCCTTAGCTTTGTCGATCTATTTTGCTAATGCTCAAGCGGGACATTCAGTCTTTGTCTTGCCAAAGAGTAAACAGAAAGGCGCTTTGGTTTCATGCGCACCCTCCGGTCGGTTTTAGGCGTTCCAAACGCCATAAAACCTAAAATCTCGTCCTGAGATTTTCCCTAGAGTTGTGGTTTCTTTTTTGAATGAATGTGCGTGGTGTGGTTTGTCCGAGGTAGCCGAGGATGAACTTAGCGGTATGGCCACTGATATTGCAGAGTAATCCTCTTCCTTCGACGATTAGGTATCCATGTCTTCAGCCTGTCCCGCCTTAGCTTTGTCGATCTATTTTGCTAATGCTCAAGCGGGACATTCACTCTTTGTCTTGCCAAAGAGTAAACAGAAAGGCGCTTTGGTTTAGTGCACACTGCCCGGTCGATTTTAGGCGTTCCAGACGCCATAAAACCTAAAATCTCGTCCTGAGATATTCCCTAGCGTTGTGGTTTCTTTTTTGAATGAATGTGCGTGGTGTGGTCTGTCCGAGGTAGCCGAGGGTGAACTTAGCAGTATGGCCACTGATATTGCAGAGTAATCCTCTTCCTTCGACGATTATGTATCCATGCTTTCAGCCTGTCCCGCCTTAGCTTTGTCGATCTATTTTGCTAATGCTCAAGCGGGACATTCACTCTTTGTCTTGCCAAAGAGTAAACAGAAAGGCGCTTTGGTTTAGTGCACACTGCCCGGTCGATTTTAGGCGTTCCAGACGCCATAAAACCTAAAATCTCGTCCTGAGATTTTCCCTAGCGTTGTGGTTTCTAGTTTGGATTAATGTGTGTGGTGTTTCTACCTAGATAGCCGAGCGGTATGGCCAATCACAAAGGACTAGATATTACGATTAAATAACTATTAATTATTGTCAAACATCATAGTTACATCTTATTTCAGTAATTTTCGTCATTGGTCGATTTTACTAGCCGTATACTTGATACACGATCGATACAAACATTACTATTGCCTCCATTTCTAATTTAAAAAATTATAAACCCAGAGTCATCATGAATAATTATGACAAAGAATACTTTATAGCTTTTAAATCACCTGAAGAGTCAGTTGATTTAACATTATCTCTAAGATCATCCAACCGTTATATTGGATATGAAAGATACAAACACAGTGAACCTTTATTTCTTGATAATCAAAACGAAGAATTAGATTCAAATTTAGATTTTAAACTTCATGACGCACATATGTGCGGGAATAGCTTAATAATAAGCAATGTTTTAAAAAAAGAAATTGAGCTTATAGAAAATGATGGAGTCCAGATATTTCCTGTCGTCATAATAAATAATTTAAATCACTATGACAACTATTGGATCATCAATATTTATTCTGATTTAGATTTACTAAATTTAAGTAATTGCAGAATAAGAAATTTCAGACCCGGCTCTCATCGACAGTATATTCAAAAATACTCTCTTGATAAAAACAAGGTCAAGAGCATAGACTTGAATGATAGATTAGTCATGAATGTATCTCAAACAAAAATGAGTTACACCAATGTCCATAAGTCCATCGTTGATATTATGAAAAATTTTGACATCGCCCCAATAAAGTTCATTAGCCTCGATGAATGGCAGATGGGCGTTCAATTTGTAGAATAAGTTCTCATTAAAACAAGGTAAAAAAGCAATATAGGTAGAACATGCATAACTATGACAAGGATTATTTTATCGTATTTGAGGACGGAGAAGCTAGCTCTGTTGATTTAGATTTAGCTTTAAGATCTTCTAGTCGATACTTAGCTTACAAAAAATACGATTTGGGAGAGCCAATTTTTCTCGAAAATACCAACGAAGAATTAGATTCAAGTTTAGACTTTCAACTCCATGATGCACACTTATGCATGAACAGTTTAATAATAAGTAATGACATAAAGTCTAAAATTGAGTTCATTGAAAATGACGGCGTCCAGATTTTTCCAGTCGTCATTATTAATAATAAAAAACACTATGATAATTATTGGGTGATTAATATTCATGAACGCCTTGACGTTCTTGATTTCACTAAGTGCGACATAGTACTCTTTGATCCTGAGGATACTTCCCACTATATCCGTAATTACTCTCTTAGCTATGATAAAGTCATGAATACTCCACTGGATGATAGATTAATTTTTGTCCCAGACAAGTCAATGATGGAATACACTATGGTTCATAAATCCATCATTGATATTATAAAAAGCTTTGACATCGCCCCAATAAAGTTCATTAGCCTAGACGATTGGCAGATGGGCACTCAATTTGTAGAATAAATTCTCATTAAAAAAAGTGAATAAACAATATAGGTAGAACATGCATAACTATGACAAGGATTATTTTATCGTATTTGAGGACGGAGAAGCTAGCTCTGTTGATTTAGATTTAGCTTTAAGATCTTCTAGTCGATACTTAGCTTACAAAAAATACGATTTGGGAGAGCCAATTTTTCTCGAAAATACCAACGAAGAATTAGATTCAAGTTTAGACTTTCAACTCCATGATGCACACTTATGCATGAACAGTTTAATAATAAGTAATGACATAAAGTCTAAAATTGAGTTCATTGAAAATGACGGCGTCCAGATTTTTCCAGTCGTCATTATTAATAATAAAAAACACTATGACAATTATTGGGTGATTAATATTCATGAGCGCCTTGACGTTCTTAACCTAAGTAAATGTGACATATTTGAATTTGAACCTGATGAAGCTTCGCACTTTATTGACAAGTATTCGCTCAGCTATGAAAAAGTCATAAGTACCCCATTGGATGATAGGCTACTTTTTGTACCGGATAATTCAATGATGGAATATACTATGGTTCATAAGTCCATCGTTGATATTATGAAAAACTTTGACATAGCCCCAATAAAGTTCATTAGCCTAGACAATTGGAAGGTGGGCACTCAATTTATAGAATAAATTCTTATAAAACAAGGTTAATAATCAATATAGGTAAAACATGCATAACTATGACAAGGATTACTTTATCGTCTTTCCAAACAGGGAAGCCAGCTCTGTAACATTAGATTTAGCCTTAAGATCTTCTAGTCGATACTTAGCTTACAAAAAATACGATTTGGGAGAGCCAATTTTTCTCGAAAATACCAACGAAGAATTAGATTCAAGTTTAGACTTTCAACTCCATGATGCACACTTATGCATGAACAGTTTAATAATAAGTAATGACATAAAGTCTAAAATTGAGTTCATTGAAAATGACGGCGTCCAGATTTTTCCAGTCGTCATTATTAATAATAAAAAACACTATGACAATTATTGGGTGATTAATATTCATGAGCGCCTTGACGTTCTTAACCTAAGTAAATGTGACATATTTGAATTTGAACCTGATGAAGCTTCGCACTTTATTGACAAGTATTCGCTCAGCTATGAAAAAGTCATAAGTACCCCATTGGATGATAGGCTAATTTTTGTACCGGATAATTCAATGATGGGATACACTATGGTTCATAAGTCCATTGTTGATATTATGAAAAAATTTGACATCGCCCCAATAAAATTCATTAGCCTAGACAATTGGAAGGTGGGTACTCAATTTATAGATTAACGCTATTAATTTTTCGCAATTAAATGAAACACGCCCTGATCACTGACTTAGATCTGTCCATTTATGAACATCACAACTGTTTCACCATATAATGAATACAAAATCCAAGCTAACCACCCAACAAGGTAAAAATTCAGGACGAATTTTTAGGTTTCAAGGCGTCGGGAACGCCTAAAACCGACCGAACCACACCAAAGAACCCAAAGCGCCTTTCTGGTGACTCTTTGGCAAGACAAAGAGTTACTGGCCCGCTGGCAGCAAAGCCAAATTGATCGAGTAACTCAAGCGGGACAAACAAATACATCAAACCTAAAGCCATCAATCATGACAACTCAGCATAACAAAGAGATACTGGCCCGCTGGCAGCAAAGCCGAATTGATCGAGTCACTCAAGCGGGACAAACAAATACATCAAACCAAAAGCCATCTCTCATGACAACTCGGCATGACAAAGAGCC
>JBHOHG010000005.1:225669-256304 GCA_043422575.1 bacterium sp. HQB-39
CGAGTCACTCAAGCGGGACAAACAAATACATCAAACCAAAAGCCATCTCTCATGACAACTCGGCATGACAAAGAGCCACTGACCCGCTACCATCAAGCCCGCTTGAGATCAAACAATCTCAAGCGGGACATACTAAGACAACGAACCAAAAAACAACTACTCAGCAACCTTTCCAACAAAAGCCACCACCACTTTATCGCCCTCTAAGCTCCTACTGAACACATACGCATTTTCTTGCGGGATCTCTTGATGAACACCAGCCCCCACAGCAGGGTGCGCTTGGCGGAATTGCCCTAGCTTCTGCCAATGAGCGAGCAACTGTTGCTTCTCCTGAGATAAATTCCAGACCATGTCGCTTCGCGTACCTTGGTGGAAATCATCGGCATATGGGCCAATGTTGCGACCGACTTCATCACCATAATAGACTTGCACTGCACCCGGCGATAATAACAAAGCATTCGCGGCATTACGCTGCATGCCGTAGTCTTTGAATCGGCTAAAGAACAGCTCTGTATCATGGGAAGACATGTAGCTCACTGGGTTAAAGTCTTGGTGCTCAGCCATGGTATCGGCATAGCTCTGATACGTATCGCGCATCTGACTAAAACACGCCGCCCCTTTGTCCAGCTTTTTCTGCATATCAAAATTGATCAGTGCATCAAACCCATCATCAAAATATGGGCTACGGTAAGCGGAATGCCCCCAAACCTCACCCATCATCCAAAACGGTTCACCTGACTGGTTATTATGCTGACGCCAAGCTTCCAAACTCCGTTGCCCTTGTTCTTTCAAACGTAACCAAACGTCGCGTTCGACATGCTTTACGGTATCCACTCGGAAGCCATCCACACCAAATCGCTTCACCCAATCGGTTTGCCATTCCACAAGGTAATCGCTAACGGTGAAATTATCTCGTGCCACCACTCGTGTTCCCGGATTATCGAGTAACCATTGTGGCGGGGTCACTGACTTTGTCGATTCCGTTATAAAGTCAGGTAAGCCCGCTAACGAAAGGGTAATGGCACTGCTTCCCGGCGCTTGATAACCCGGCATGGTTCCACGCACCCAATCACTGCCCCACCACTGCTGCCAGTCCTGACTTTGATAGTCGACCATTTCATGATAGCTGTGCCAAGTTTGGCCCTGCTTCGGGCTCCAGGACGCAGGTAACTGCCCAGCTTTACCCACAGCAATCTTATCGAAATGCATATCGGCAAGAGTGGCGTAACCCGTGTGATTTACGACCGCATCGAGCAACACTTTGATCCCACGCTGATGCGCTTCCTCCACCAAGGTTTTTAAATCTTTATCTTGACCAAAGTTTTCATCAATCTTGGTAAAGTCACGAGTCCAATAACCATGATAACCATAGAATGGGAACGAGCCGCTGTCTCCGCCCCCAACAAAGCCATGCACCTGCTCAACAATCGGAGACAGCCAGATCGCATCTGTCCCTAAGCTTTGGATATAGTCGAGCTTAGCGATCACACCTTGTAAATCTCCGCCGTGGAATGTCCCGACTTCATCTTTGCCATCTTTTTGGCGGCCATAGCTGTGGTCATTACTCGGATCTGCATTGTTAAAACGATCGACCATCACAAAGTAAATATTGGCATTACGATAATCGAAATCCGGTTTGGCTTTGGGGTTTACTGGTTCGAGTAAAACTACACCTCCCGAGCGAGGATCGGGAGTAAGTGCAACCTGCCGATTACGTACGGTCACGACTTGCCCAGAATAGGCATCACGCAGGCTTTCTCCTTCTTTAAATACCTCGCCAACGCTGATGCTCACTTCACCGCCAGCGTATGTTTCGCACTGCACGTTAGGAATCGGTCGCTTGAATTCTTTTTTAGCGACTTTCTTAGGCTCACGCTTAAATCGTAAGGTTTTCGCCTGCTCATCATAAGCAAACGAATAATCCCCAGTGAAACGAATCTTTAATGGCAGCTCCGTTGTCTCCCCACAGTTCAGTTGCAGCGGTTTGTTAAATTTCACACGCTGCTTTTCAGGCGCCTGACAGTCGCCATCGATGCCTGAAACTTTTAGCGTGTAGTTATCTTTGGTCAAAGTGACGACTAAGGGAGAGTCACTATTGAGTGGGAAGTCTCGCGCATTGGTTCCTGTCGCTATGGTAAGGTTTGGATCGGCGGCAGCCGTAGTAGAGGCCACCAGCAATCCCAAAGTAATGATGTTCAGTTTCATGTTTCCGTCCATTGGCATGCCGCACTGCGGCCCCTCATCTGCGATGATCATTTCGCCTTAGTGCAAGCACTAAATCAGCAATCACAGAGAGTCACAGCTTAAGCATGTGTTTTGTTTTATTTTTCCAATATCATGGTATTCCTATGGATGATTCACTACATCATTCCTCATATTTTCGCCTCTCCTCTGTGCGCACTACGCCCTAAAGGTTGGTCATCATCACAGAATTGTCGAATGGGGGGAGTAGGAAGTCATAACGCTTTCAATGACTTATTATTTTCAGGAGAAATTTAGTATTTTATATCGTTGATTAAGAATATTTTTATCAATAGCATTGCGCGTTTTGTGACTTTTAAACCGAGAACTGAACAAGATTGGCAACCATAAGCAAGGGTAAACTTGCGAGATCTTGCCAAACGAAAATCAGTCAATCATTTAATCAGTGAAAGTAATGCAGTTAACCAAAACCATCGCGCTATCGACTCTTCTACTCACTCTTACCGCCTGTGGCGGTGGAGGCGGAGGCGGAGGCTCATCATCAACAGGAACGCCCTCTACAGATTCAGGTAACCATTCTGGATCAAACTCATCAGGAGGCAGCACAACCCATGACCAACAAATCTCATTAAGTAAAGTGCCTTTAAGAGAGTTCAGTGAAGAGATTGAAAAATTTAGATCAACGCAACTTGAGCCCTTACCTGCAAACTGGGGGGACACTTATCATTATCAATATCGAATAGGTGGAGACGGCATTTATTCAAACTCTTGGGGTGGTTACACAGATACTTTCAAAGACTCGTTAACTCTAGATTCCCAGATACATCAAGGTCTATGTGGATCAGGAGTGGAAGTTAAACAGATGCATATCCAGGTAGTGAAGCCACAAGAGTATTACTTACTAACTTGCAGTTTCGCTGTTTCTATTGATAAAAGAACCTCACATTTGATTGATGGCTCGGGTAATAGAGTGATTGACCTCGACCACCTAGCATCACATGTTCGAATTGTTGGCAATCAAGTATACACTCTCGATCAAGGCTTTATGGGGGTGACTTGGGGTGGCGTTTCATTTAGCCGCTACGACCTGACCACAAAAGAATCGATCACCCGCAATTTCGAGATTGAATCCGGCTACACTTGGGTACGTCGTTCACCAAGTTCACATTTCTATACACTAGAAGATGGCTCGGTGATCACCATAAAGCAGAGCATCAAGCGTAATTCTCTGGGACATGGATATGACAGCGTCTACCATTTTGTTGTTTACGACCGCCAAGGTAAGCTTATTCACAAAATTGAACACGGTCACTTAGTTGAATACTTTGAGAAAAAAGTAAAAAGCCAATATGGTCAGGGGGTTGATTTCAAAACCTACAACTTGCATAACAATGGACTTGGCAGTGTGGCGAGTGGTTCTGCACTCCAATTCTTTGGTTTCGATGCCAATGAGGTTGCCACCATCAATGATTTCACTCTGGACGATTACGGTTATCAGCTTAGAGTGCCCGCGTCTCAACTGAGCCAATTTGTCACCGAGATTGCCAACTTGCAAAGCGGGAGCTCAACCGGTGGCAGTAACGGCACTGGCGGTTCAACGGGAGGCAATAATGCCAATTGTGAAAGTGCTTGGATTGGAAGCCCTGATGACGTGCAGGTCAGCACTCAATGTATGACCGCTTGTGTATACCGCTCAGCTAACATGCAGTCTGAAGCTGACCAAGTCTGCTCCATTGTCGATAAGTTCGGCGCTACCGCTGAATGTACCGCTTGCCCATAGCGCAGCGACTGCAATGAATCGCCACCGCAAGGGGCGGTTCATTGGTCGCAAGTAAAAAGCAGCCTAAACTGCTGCTTTTTTAACCTTCTTTAATCTCTTTGATTTCAGCAGGCAAACTTTTAATCCCATCAAGATGACCTTTAATTGAGTAGATCAACTCCATCGCTTGTGTGGTTTGCCTCGTAGAATATCGTCCCGAGTTTTGTCGTTTATTAAAATCTTGGTTCACTCGCTGGAAGTTTGCTCTTAACGCCACCCCATCCATCGCCATCACATCTTGGTAGGTTTGGCACTGTTGAGATTGCCACCCTTTGGCCTTTTTCATTTTCATCTGCACATAACACTGCACAACAACGGTTCTCAGATGAACAGCATCTTGTTCAATCTGTTTAAACTCGGTTAAAACCGCATCAGCTTGACTTGAGGCTGAGAAAAAAGCCAAGAGGATGAATAGCTTGCGAAACTTCATACGACACTCCTTTGATAAACGGCACAAACATATCAAACTTATCCCCTATCGAAATAGGTCTAAAAGTTCGCTGTAAATCGCAAAGTTTTGCTAAACATAGATTTTTATTACACAAAGTTAGATTGTTCGTTTCCCAAATGGGCACTTAGGAAGAACCAGAAAAATCAAAAAAATATAAGCAATTGAATTTATTCAGATTAAGATTATTTGACTTTTCTCCTCAACAAATTGATATCTTGCTCCCAAAAAGCACTCCACTCAGTGAAAAAACACTCCTGAACGTCCCCCACAATAGACAACAAATGGCATATTGAGCACACTTCCCTCCATAGATAATATTTACTTAGTTATCATCTAGTTAATGCTATTTTACTCTTTAGAGGGGCATCTTAAAAACGCTCTAATGGATTGACCTTTGTAATGAAATACTCTTCACTCTGTCTTGCACCAATCACCTTGCTGACTAGTGCTACTGTGCTGGCAATCACGCCGCCAAAACAACCCAGTATTGCTTGGTTACCGAGCAACTATGAACTTAACCAAGGATCTGTTTCTGTCCCTTATCAATGGAATATGTGGTGGGGTAAAAATGGCACTAAATGGTATGCTTACCTTGATGGAAAAGCGATCGATAGTGGTAACGATATCGCTGAAAATGGCAACCAAGCTCAGTCTGCCCAAGGACAATTGACGTTCAATCAAGCGGGGAAGTACACCTTTAAAATCGCCTTATGTGTCACGAAAGGCGTCAAAGAGCTATGTGCCTTTTCCAATGAAAAAGTCCTTAATATCACAACTCAAAAGCCAAACTTAGATAATGGCAGCGGCGATACCGATATTATAGGAACAGGAGGTGGGGCTGGTAACACTTCACCTCAACCCAACTGTAATCAATCAACCCCATATGCCGCTGGCACTCAATATTTAAACAACAGCCTCACCTCCAATAACAATAAAACCTATCAGTGCCTTGTGTCTGGGTGGTGCTCAAATATCAGCTCATCATGGGCCTATGAACCAGGAGTAGGAACCCATTGGGAGCATGCATGGCGAGAAGCAACAGAATGCAGCAATCATGGAGGCACTGGTAACGGCAGTAACAACGGCGATACTGGTAACGGCGACAACAGCGGCGGCACTGGTAACGGCGACAACAACGGCGGCACTGGTAACGGCGACAACAACGGCGGCACTGGTAACGGCGACAACAGCGGCGGCACTGGTAACGGCGACAACAACGGCGACACTGGTAACGGCGACAACAACGGCGGCACTGGTAACGGCGACAACAGCGGCGACACGAGTAACGGATACACTCAGGTTACAAAGGTTCAGGTTGATTACCTCAATCCCCAATCAATCAGCCCGTTAATTTACGGCTACAACCAAGATCACGAAGAAGCAGGCAGCCTTAACAATCTCACTGCACGTCGTTTAGGTGGTAATCGATTATCGACCTTTAACTGGGAAAATGGAGCATCAAATTCGGGGCACGATGGTAATTTCAGTAATGGCAATCGTATCCCTGCTCTTACGGGTGTCCTATGGAATGATAAAGACACCGCAGGGGAAGTGTATAAGGTCTTCCATCAATCCAATCTAGATGCTGGAATCACTTCCATCATTACCGTCCCACTATTAGGGTACGTTGCTGCCGATAAATTCGGGGATAATACAACGCCCCCAACCAGCTCTCGATGGAAAAAATTAGTCTATGAAAAAGGCTCGCCGTTCTCACTGACACCAGATACATCGGATGAATTTGTTTATCTTGATGAATCCATTTACTTCTTAACGCAAACTTTCGGAGATGCCACCAGTGAAACCGGAGTCAAATACATTGCATTAGGTAATGAACCAGCACTTTGGGATTCTACTCATAAGTACATTCAGCCTGAGCCAATATCTGCATCCGAATACATCAACAAAGTGATTGCAGCGGCGAAAGCAGTAAAACAAGTCGATCCCAACATCCAAGTCATTGCTGGCGACTTTGCAGGGATTAGTATCTACGATCTAGGTACCCCAGAAGCATGGAAACCATTTCAAAATCAATATGAATGGTTTATTGCCTATTTCCTAGAAAAGCTAAAAATTGCTTCCGACGAAGTCGGGTATCGCCTCGTGGATGTTGTTTCAATTCATAACTACCCGCAGCATAAAATTAATGCCAAAGGACAGTTTGATAAAAATGGTATCAGTGTCAAAGCAAGCACGTCCACCGAAGACATCATTCGCAAAACACGCATGGATTTCCCAAGATCGATGTGGGATAGCATGTATAACGAACCAAGTTGGATTATAGGAAGTAAACTTCGTGGAGAGGATCAACGGATCTTAGACCGATTTAAATACGCCATAGATCGATACAATCCGGGAACCAAAATGATGATTGGTGAGTACGACTATGGTCACGATACTGACATTTCTCATGGAATCGCACTGTCAGATTTACTCGGACTTATGGGGCAACGTGGGGTGGAAATCGCGACACGCTGGGATTTAAACCGCAAAGAACAAGGTCTATATACTGATGCCGCTTTCCAACTATATCGTAATTATGACGGAAACCGCTCAACGTATGGAGACATCGCGCTACCGACACAATTCGATAATTTATCAGACTCTTCCGTCTGGGTTTCGCAGCACAGTAAAACAGGGGCGCTCCACGTAATCCTTTTAAACAAATCACTGACAGACACCATCCAGTTCGATATTCCGCTGCCTGAACAGACTTACCAGTTTAATAGCCTCTATGGTTTTAACGAGGAAGATGCCACCGTTAGAACTATGCCATTTATTGGAACAGTCACCGAGACAAAAGCCACCATTAATGTACCGAAGCTCAGTGCCTACCATTTAATTCTGAAGTAATAAAATGGTTTTATATAGGTATCGCATTGAAACCATTAACAAGGCTCTGAATACGGCACCTTGACATCACTTGGCTATAACTCAGCCAGTACCTCAATTCATACTTGAGGTACTGGTGCTTATCTATCGAGCAACCCTACTTCCTGACACTTCCCTATTGATCTAACCCAAAAAATCCACCTTAATCCAGTGATACATTGAACGATACCGCAACCTTTGAATAACCCAACATGACTCAATCTCTTTCCCCTGCAGCAAGGGACTTTCGCGACAAAATGAAGGGCTTTTCGTCAATAAATCAAGTATTGGATTATTTCGAAATCGATTACACGCAATCCTTTGTAGACCAACATGGAGCCGAACTGGTCAAACGATTTAACGGAAATATTTTATTAGCGAAACCAGATGACTGGTTTTCTGGAAGAAGGGCATTGAAGAACGCCTACTGTAAAATTCAACGCTCACTATTAGATAGACATACCCGACAAGCTTGTCGAGGGTGTACAAGTTGTCAACGACGCTAGGCTTTCTTAACGAACTGAGCGGTTACCATCATTTCCCCAGCGCCATCGACTTTACAATCTAGCTGATGATCTTTACCCTCAACAATGCGGCGAATAAGTGCTTTCGTTCCGATTTTTAGCACTAATGAGCTGCCTTTCACCTTGAGGTCTTTCGCTAACGTCACTTTATCCCCTTCCGCGAGCTGAGTACCGTTCGCGTCCTTGACAGTAAAACCCTCCTCGATGTGTTCAGGGTCCCATTCAAAGGCACATTCAGGACACACAAGATGATTTTGATCTGGGTAAACATATTCAGATTGGCATTCAGGGCATGGAGGCAATGACATAACTTCTACTTCATTTATAAATTGAGCAGCAATCATAGCACCTCTAGAGGTTGGGATCAGTAAGCTTTACCACCCAGAAACCGCTCAACCAAAGCAGAGCTATTCCTCATCAAACGTTAAACATCACTCATTGAGTCTAGTAGCAAACTATTGATTTGAGATTTGTTTTATTCGTAATCCACGCCGCAGAGGTTTAAGGCTCTGAAGCCAAGGGGAAACCTAGGCGTAATAACCCCTCTTTCTGTCGGTATTTAAGGCAGGAACAGTCATATATACTGTGCGCCAATTTACAAGTTACCGATGGAATATCGACTTTGTATTAACGAGGTTCGAGATTCCTCCTCAGGTTTACCCAGTCTAGTTATAGATATAAGGATCTTTTCATGAGCCAGTTTGTCGTCTGCGCCCTTTATAAATTTGTCACATTGGACAATCACACCGAGCTTCAACAGCCCCTACGTGATCTGATGGAAGCGAACAGCATTCGCGGCACACTACTACTTGCAGGTGAAGGGATTAACGGCACGGTGGCATCAGACCGAGCTGGTATCGATGCACTTCTTGCATGGCTTGACGCTGAGCCTCGCCTCAAAGGGACAGTCTACAAAGAGTCTTACACTGAAGAGCAGCCATTTAACCGCACCAAAGTGAAGCTGAAAAAAGAAATCGTAACACTCGGTGTTGAGGGCATTGACCCGCTTGACGTGGTGGGTACTTATGTTAAACCTGAAGATTGGAACGAACTGATCGCGGATCCAGAAGTGTTCGTAGTGGATACGCGTAACGACTACGAAATCGAGATCGGCACATTTAAACATGCTGTAAACCCTCAAACCGACACTTTCCGTGAATTCCCGGACTATGTAAAAGAAAACATGGACCCTAAGAAACACAAGAAAGTAGCGATGTTCTGTACCGGTGGCATCCGTTGTGAAAAATCGACGGCTTACATGAAGCAGCAAGGTTTTGACGAGGTGTACCACCTTGAAGGCGGCATCTTGAAGTACCTTGAAGACGTGCCTGAAGAAGAAAGTTTGTGGGAAGGCGACTGCTACGTATTTGACGGTCGTGTTGCCGTAAACCACCAGCTAGAGAAAAGTGGTTACGATGTGTGTAACGCATGTCGTCTGCCTATCACAGAAGAAGACAAAGCATCGGAACATTACGAAAAAGGCGTTAGCTGTCCAAAATGTATTGGCCAGCACTCAGCAGAGCAGCTAGAGCGATTCCGTGAACGCGAAAAGCAAATTAACCTGGCGAATGAACGTGGTGAAGCCCACGTCGGCGGTGACACTGCCGCAACGATTGCTGCTCGCAAAGAAGAAAAGCGTCAACGCAAAGAAGCACAACGCGCTAAGATGCAGTCAAAGTAATAGCATAAGCATTGAATCATTAGATTCCGTCTTTTGTCTCATCAAACGAAAACGACCACGATACGTGGTCGTTTTTTTTCGCTTAACTTATCGCTTAACGGTTGAGGCGTTTGGCTATTTCGCCCCTTTAAACTTATAGAATACCGTCGCCAGCGGCGGTAAACGCAGGTTCAACGATTGAGGCTGGCTTTCACTTTCAATCGACTCTGAAGCCACCACACTCAGCACATCAAAATCACTGCCATAGTACTTACTGTCATCGGTATTCAGTAACAACTCATATTCACCATCCAATGGTACGCCAAGGCGGAAAGAGTCATGAGGAACAGGCGTAAAGTTAGTCACCGCTAAAATTCGCTCACCTTTCTCACTGATTCGCTCATGCGCCAATACACTGGCATCTGCCGCATCTTGTAGACGCCATTCAAAGCCAGCAGGTTCGCAATCTTGATCATATAATGCCGTTTCATTGCGATAGAGTTGATTTAAATCTCGAGTTAAGGTTTTCACACCTTGGTGACGTTCATAGTCAAGTAAGAACCATTGCAGTTGATCGTCATGGTTCCACTCACCCGTCTGACCAAACTCAGCGCCCATAAAGTTCAGTTTCTTACCCGGCTGCGCATACATGTAACCTAAATATGCTCGCAGATTAGCGGTTTGCTGCCACTCATCTCCCGGCATTTTATTATGAATGGAGCCTTTTCCGTACACCACTTCGTCGTGAGATAACGACAAAACATAGTTCTCACTGTGTGCGTAAATGAGCGGGAAAGTAATGGTGTTATGGTGATATTTACGATGAACCGGATCTTCTTTAATGTATGACAAGCTGTCATGCATCCACCCCATATTCCACTTGAAGCCAAACCCGAGTCCGCCCACAAACGTTGGCGCTGAAACTCCCGGGAAAGCGGTCGACTCTTCAGCAATCGTCATGGCATTTGGGAAATGTTTGTACACTTCTTCATTCATCCACTTCAAGGTTGCGATAGCGTCATAGTTTTCATTGCCCCCATCCACGTTCGGGATCCATTGATCATGGCTGCGCGAATAATCCAGGTAAATCATTGAAGCCACTGCATCGACACGAATACCGTCAATATGGAATTGTTCAAACCAATACAGCGCATTCGACACAAGGAAACGGCGAACATGCTCGCGACCGAGATCATAGATATAAGAATTCCAATCTTGATGCCAACCGCGACGAGGGTCAGGGTCGTGGAATAGAGGCGTGCCATCAAAGTTCGCCAAACCGTGATCATCGGAAGGGAAATGCGCAGGCACCCAATCAAGGACAACGCCTAGCCCCGCTTGGTGACAGGTATCGACAAAGTATTTAAAGTCATCAGGCGAACCAAAACGGCTGGTTGGCGCAAATAAGCCGACAGGTTGATAACCCCATGAGCCATAAAATGGGTGTTCTGATACTGGCATTAACTCGACATGGGTATAGCCTAGATCCACCAAATAAGGCACCAGTTGATCGGCTAATTCACGATAGTTAAGAAAGTCCCCATTTGGCTTACGCTTCCATGATCCAGCGTGCAGTTCATAGAAAGAAAGGGCTTCTTGGCGCTTCTGAGTCACAGGGCGATTTTGCCACTTAGTATCTTGCCATTGGTAAGCTTTATGATCATAAACCACAGAAGCGAATGAAGGGTATTGCTCCGAGTAAAAGCCCCATGGATCGGCTTTATGCGGTAGCCCAGCACCATCAGGACCTTTCATCTCAAATTTGTATTGGGCACCGGCTTCTAAGCCTGGTATGAATAGCCCCCAGATCCCGTAATCCAGTCGTTGCATTGGATTACGTCGTCCATCCCATTCATTGAAGCTACCGATGAGACTCACCGACTGCGCATGAGGCGCATACACAAGGAAGCGAGCGCCTGAGATCTGCTCTCCACCACGTTCAACGGTGACAAGGTGTGCCCCCATGTAGTGATACATCTCTTTTGGAGTATGAAGGTGGTCATACTCTGCGTAAATATTGTGGTATTGATACGGATCATCAATAATTTGTTCCACCCCAGCCCAGTCGACGGCAAGGCGGTAATGAGTGAGGTGTAAATCTTGCGCTTGCTTCAATACAAAGGCGCTGTCTTGCTCTCGCTCAAGAGCAACTCTTTCTTGACCTTCAACCAATAGCTCGACGCCATCTGCCCCCGGCATCCAGACCCTAAGCGAACCTTGCTTCTCAGGAATGAATGGACCTAAAAATGCAAAAGGATCAGAATAGTCAGCATGTGCTAACTGATTGATGATCTGCAACGTTTTTTTCGCCTTAGTTTTCAAAGCATTCTCCCTTACCAACACACAAACGTTAAAAAATTAAATTGTTTTTATATAGTTCCAAATGACCTCTAAGTGCTAAGTTCAGCGAGCCAAGCTGACTGGCTCTGCGGCAGCCTGTTACTAAATACGGCATCTTGAAATCACTTGGGTATAACCCCTATTTTTACGGTTCATCATTGAAAGACCGTCAAATAAAGTGCTCCTAGCATGCTATATGCAACTAGGAATAGCCAGCCCCTTGAGAAACTATTTACAATGGCTGATTACTGAGCTTTTACTAGGATGAATTCTAAGTTCAGCCCGTCTTCTCTTATCTATAAAAAAGATAAGAAAATATAGAAATAAAAAATGCCCGCAGCACGCGCAGGCATTTAACAGTATCCCATTTAATCATGAATTTTGAGTGACCTAACGCCGACTTTACTGTGTCGGCGAATGCAACAAAGTTTGGGGATAGACATGACTTTGTTGCATATTTCACTACTGGCTCGCCTTCGTGCGCACTTCCGTAAGGCGCTGAGCGATACGATTCACTTCCGCGCGACTAAAGATCTCGTCCAGATTCATCGACAGTTTGCGACGCCAGTTTGGGTATTCATCGACCGTGCCCGGAATGTTCACTGGCTGCTCCATACCGAGCCAATCTTCCAGCTGGACACTCAATAGCGCAGAGGAACCAGCGGCAACATGAAGTTGCAGCGCTTCACTGAGGTGACTGTCCATCGGTACGTACTGCGCGTCATGACCAATGCCTTCGGGTAGCAACCCATGCCAGCGCACGCTATCAAGGATGCCTTGCTTACACTTCAAACGGTCATCAAACAACTGTTGCAGTTGCTGTTCATCAGGGTATAAGCCGATTTCCGCCCCCATTTTTAGGTCGTCGCAGTGCCAGAAACCACGCAAGGTCGGCATATCGTGGGTACACAAGGCAGCCATAGACTGTGAGGCATAATGAGTCGGTGAAATAAATCCGCCATCTTCTTTCGACGTTTCGAAGAAGAACACTTTGTAAGAATGCACACCCGCATCGCGTAGTAGCGCCACAATTTCATCCGGTACGGTTCCCAAATCTTCACCAATCACACTGCATTGGTGACGATGAGATTCCAGAGCAAGAATCGCCAACATATCTTCTACTGGGTAGTAGAGATACGCCCCTTCCGTCGCCTTCTCACCTTTCGGGATCCACCACAGACGTAGTAAGCCCAACACGTGGTCAATACGCAGCGCACCACAATGTTTCATGTTGGCACGAAGTAACTGTATGTAGGCTTCATAGCCCGTGGCTTGCAGCACTTGAGGGTTCAGCGGCGGCAATCCCCAGTTCTGACCTAGTGGGCCAAGAACATCCGGTGGCGCTCCGATACTAGCGTCTAATGCCAGCGTCCCGTCGTCCGCCCACGTTTCACTGCCTGAGTCAGCGACACCCACAGCTAAGTCACGATACAAACCAACTGACATGCCTTTATCTTCAGCCAGCTTTTGCGCTTCTTGAATCTGGCTATCCGCAATCCACTGCAAATACATGTAGAGATGGACGCTGTCTTTCTGATCTTTAATGAATCTTTGCGTCGCGCTCGCATCGAAACGGCGATATTGCTCTGGGAATACTGGCCAGCCCCACACCGATTGATCTTCCGCGTGTAGCTGAGCATGGAGGGCGTCAAACGTTGCTTGTTGTAATAGGCTATCGCCACCTTGTTCAACAAAGTCGAGGAAAGCCGCAGCACGTTCTGTGTTGTGGTCTAAATGACGTGATTTAAACTCAGCGAACAACAGTGGTAACACACTCATCTTCAGTTCAGACACTTCGGTGTAATTCACCCAGTGAGATTCACGCGCTTTTTGCAAACGTTGTTGGAATTCAGCCCCACCCACTTTCTGTTGCGCTTCTGCGCTCAATGAGAATTCAGGCACGGAACTGACATCAATGTACATGATGTTTAACCAGCGGCGTGACGATGGGCTGTATGGACTCGCCCCTTCAGGGTTGGCAGGGAAAAGAGAGTGAATCGGGTTTAGCCCAATAAAGTCTCCACCACGAGACGCAATATCGCTGATCAAGAGTTTCAGATCACCGAAATCACCAATACCCCAGTTGTGGTTAGTGCGTAGGGTATACAGCTGAATGCTTGGACCCCACAGTTTGTTCTCTTGTTCTAACGATCCTTGCTTGAAACACGCTTTCGGAGTAATGATCAGCGTCATTTCATAAGGACTTTTGCGACGTTTACGTGTGATGGTCAATGTGTGATAACCCCAAGGAAGATCTTGCGGTAAAGCAAAAACCAGCGGACCACCGTCGGCACGTTCATCACGTACAATTTGCGATTGCAGATACCCTTCTAACACATCGCCTTGTTCCGTCGCCAAACACCAGCTGAATTCGCTTTCACGTGCACTCGCACCAAGATTTAGCTCAACCTCTACAGGCTCACCATCACGTAAGACGAGCACAGGTTCGAGCACGTCTTTCTTATGTTTTTTCTCTGCTGAAGCAAGCAACTTAGCATCGCTGCTCGTGTCGTAACCTAAAGCAGAAAGAAGACGAGTCAAGGTATCATCGGATACTTGTGCTTCATCTCCCCAAGCGCTGACATAGCTGTCAGCCAATCGAGCCATTTCTGCGACTTTCTTTAATACTGTTTGTTCTTTCATCGCTCTCTCCGAAGGCAAAGCTGCTTACCTTCCATGTAGGGTTAGATGCCCATCCCGGCAACATATTGAGTCACATTGACTCAAAGTTTCATTGTTATTGAAGCAGGGTTGCTCCCATCCTTCAGGCAGACAAAAGCAACCCTTATTTTGGTTAGCGTGAAACCGTGTCCAGCTTCCAAATATTATTTACGTAATCGCGAATACTGCGGTCAGAGCTGAATTTGCCCACAAGAGCCGTGTTCAGAATCGCTTTCTTCGCCCAACCCGCTTGGTCGCGATATTGCGCATCCATATTTTCATGAGCCTTCACGTAAGAAGCGAAGTCGGCAAGACAGAGATACGGGTCACCGCCGTCGAGCAAGCTATCAAATGTGGCACGAAGCAGCCCCGGCTGACCTGGAGTGAACTCATCACCAAGTAGCAGATCCATCGACGATTTCAGCAAGTGATCGGCGTGGTAGTAATCAAATGGGTTATAGCCATTGGCTTTCAGTGCCATCACTTCATCGACTTCCAAGCCGAAGATGTAAATGTTGTCATCGCCGACTTCCTCACGGATCTCAACGTTCGCACCATCCATCGTACCTATGGTCAATGCGCCGTTCAGTGCCATCTTCATGTTACCGGTACCTGACGCTTCTTTACCTGCCGTTGAGATTTGCTCCGATACATCAGCCGCTGGAATAATGATTTCAGCCATGCTGACACGGTAGTCAGGGATGAAGACCACTTTCAGCTTATTCCCGATACGAGGATCGTGATTCACCTTCTCCGCGATCTTGTTGATAGCGAAAATAATTTCTTTGGCTAAGTGGTAGCCCGGTGCCGCTTTCGCTGCAAAGAAGACCACTCGAGGTGCCATATCGAAATCAGGATCGTTGAGTAAGCGGTAGTAGAGCGACAAAATGTGCAGCATATTCAAGTGCTGACGCTTGTACTCATGTAGACGCTTGATCTGTACGTCAAAGATCGCATTGGTATCGAGTTCAATATCCATGTTGTCTTTGACCCAGTCAGCCAAGCGCTGTTTATTCTGCTTTTTCACTGCCATAAATGACTGCTGGAATTTGGCGTCATCTGCGTATTTTGCGATCGCCTCTAATTGATCCAGATCCGCAGGCCACTCATCACCGATTTTGTCCGTGATCAGCTGAGTCAGACCCGGGTTACAGAATTTCAACCAGCGACGTGGCGTAATACCATTGGTCACGTTATGCAGACGTGTCGGGTAAAGCTGATGGAACTCAGGGAACAAATCACGCTTCACCAACTCTGAGTGCAGAGCCGCAACACCGTTTACGGCATACGAACCGATCACTGAAAGGTTCGCCATACGCACCATACGGTGGAAACCTTCTTGGATAATGGAAAGCTTCTGTTGCTTCTCCACATCACCCGGCCACTTCTCTCGCACTTCTTGCAAGAACAGATGGTTGATTTGGTAGATGATCTCCATATGACGTGGCAGTAAGTGCTGAATCAAGGACTCGCTCCACGTCTCTAGCGCTTCTGGCAATAGAGTGTGGTTCGTATAAGCGAACGTCTTCGAGCTGATGTCCCATGCCGCTTCCCACTCAAGTCCTTTCTCATCGATCAGAATACGCATTAATTCAGGGATAGCGATGGTTGGGTGGGTGTCATTGAGCTGAATGGTCTCTTGCTTTGGTAATGATGCTAACGTGTGACCCGCTTCTTCGTGACGACGAAGGATATCGCGAACCGATGCCGCACTGTGGAAGTATTGCTGCATCAAACGCAGCGTCTTGCCTTTTTCATGGTTATCGTTCGGATAGAGAACTTTGGTAATGTTACCGGCATCAATCAATGCGTGTTGCGCTTCGAAGTAATCGCCATTGTTGAAACTTGCCAATGAGAATGGTGCAATTGCCTGACACTCCCATAAACGAAGTGGGTAAACCGTATCGCTTTCATAGCCAACGATTGGTAGATCCCACGGCATGGCTTTCACCGACATTCCCGGAACCCAGCGGCGACGCTCTTTACCATTCTCTTCATAGACTTCCACGTGACCGTAGAAACCAATTTCTTGAGCTAGCTCAGGGCGAGCCACTTCCCAAGGGTAGCCTTCAACACAACGCCAAGCGTCTGGTGCCTCTTGCTGACGGCCATCTTCAAATGATTGCTTGAACAGGCCGTACTCATAGTGCAGACCATAGCCGACGGTAGGAAATTCTTGCGCCGCTAAAGAGTCCATAAAGCAAGCAGCCAAACGACCAAGACCGCCGTTACCCAATGATGGGTCGCGCTCTTCTTCTAAAAGGTCGGTGAGGCTCTGCCCTAGCTCTTCCATCGAGTCAGCAATATCTTGATAAAGACCCATGCTGATCAGGTTGTTACCTGTTAGACGACCGATAAGAAACTCAAGCGAAAGGTAGTTCACGCTTTTCGCGTTTTTAATCTTTGGATCATTTTCTGTCGCCAACATGTCGAACGTCGTTAGCTCAGCGAGCGCACGTCCCATCGCCAGATACCAAGCGCGGCTGTCAGCCGTCTCAATGGTGCTTGCATACGTTGCGGATAGGTGACGTTTTACATTTTCTTGGAATGACTTTTTATCGAATTTTTTTTGTTGCGCAGGTTTCATTACGAAATCTCACTTATTGGTTCAAATCCATCTTGTATACATCGTGGCATGGATATTCGTTGACAAACATCCTCCTAATCTGGGCGTAGATAAGGAGGAGACGCAAGGGCGTAGAGGGCTTACCCCCATCCACTTAGTGATCCAAATCTCACCTAAGCCAGCGGAACCATTAAGGCTCAGTGAGAGTGATCACATGCCTAGCCAAAATAACTGTAGTCCGAGCCGTCACCTCATCGAATTACAATTGAATTTCGAAAATCAAAATATGTACGCGTGGTCACACAAAACATTCTCAGCTTGAAAAATATTGCATCAAATTGCGCAAGCAACTTTGTTAATAAACATGAATAAATATATAAAATTGATGCAGTTCACAAAATTAGGGCGTAGTTACAGTCAGAATAGCCAGTCCTTAAGAATTCGGAAGTGGATCATAGTCTTTTCACTTTTGATTGACGTAACATGCGGCTGATTAGGCCGTTTTATCCATATAAAACGAGATGATTTACTACTGATTTGCGGTGCTAGAGCGTCATGGCTTACTACGTTGGCACTCAACATTGAAAGCAGCAATCCAGTAGAAGAGTCAGTGGAAGAGAGGGAAAACATTCACTCTTTCAACATTGAACCATGATCATCTAAACCTATGGAATAGACTGCGGAACCCCCTTAAAAAGGACATAACTACAAATGTGGATTCCTTCAAAACTCACTCGCCCGGGCAGATTGCATAACGCCATACTGCGACCGAGAGTGTTGGACCTACTACAACAAGCGCCTTACTACAAACTTGTGCTTTTTCGTTCTCCAGCTGGGTACGGAAAAACCACCATGGCGGCACAATGGCTTGCAGATAAACCCAACGTCGGTTGGTACAGCATTGATGATAGCGACAACGATCAGTTTCGGTTCGTCAACTACTTGCTTCAAGCGATCAACAAAGCGACTGAAAATGCCTGCTTAGACACGCAGAAATTGGCTGAAAAAAGACAGTTCTCCTCCCTGCACGCACTGTTTAGTGAAGTCTTTGCCGAACTGGCTCACTGCCAACAAGAATGCTATGTCGTCCTTGACGATTACCATGTCATCGCCAATGACGACATTCATGAGGCAATGCGTTTCTTCCTCAAACATATGCCTGATAACTTAACCCTCGTTGTCACCAGTCGCGCTAACCCTCCACTTGGCACAGCCAATTTGCGCGTACGCGATCTTATGATCGAAATCGGCAATGAAATGCTGGCTTTTGATACCGAAGAGACCACCCGATTCTTTAACCAGCGGGTCGCAGACGGTATTGATGAAGATACCGCCAATAACTTACGCACCTATGTCGAAGGCTGGCCTTCAGCGTTACAATTAATTGCGCTGCAAGCGCAACATCAAAAACGCACCTTGGCTCAGTCCGCCGAATCTGTCTCTCAATTTAATCACGGTCATCTTTGGGATTACTTGGTCGAAGAAGTCTTTGAATTGCTTGATAAAGAGACACGACATTTTTTAATGCAGTGCTCCGTTTTGGATCACTTCAATGATGAACTTGTCTACGCCCTGACCCAACGCGAAGATGCTCTGGGAATGATAGAGTCACTCAATCGCTTTGGGCTATTTATCTACCCGCTCGAAGGCGAGCAAAACTGGTTTAGATTCCACAACTTGTTCGGTGAATTCCTATCGCATGAACGACAAGCGCGCATTCCTCAACACGAACAAGAGTTAAACCGAAATGCCGCACTGGCTTGGCTAAAACAGAAATCTCCTCATCAAGCATTAAGACACGCGCAAAAAGCCTACGATGGCGATCTCGTCGCTCATATTCTTAATGACTTCGGTTGGCAGATGTTCAACCAAGGGGAATTATCAAGCTTAGAAGCCGCGATCCAATTGCTTGAACCAGACCGTCTATTCAGCACGCCAAAGCTGAGCCTACTGCGGGCATGGCTTGCACAGAGTCAACATCGATACAATCAAGTCGGAACCCTATTGGCAGAAGCGGAAAGTGAGCATCAAAAACGCGACATTGAACTCGATATTCAATATCAAGGCCAAGCCAATGCCTTAATGGCACAGGTCGCCATTAACAGCAATGATCCAGAAAAGGCTTTGCAACTGGCAGAGTTGGCATTGAGCCAACTGAATTCCAGCGATTACCGCAGTCGTATTGTAGCGACATCAGTGGTGGGTGAAGTCAACCACGTGCTTGGCAAGTTAGATCGTGCACTGCCGATGATGCAACAGACGGAAAAGTTAGCGCGGCAATATCAAGTTTACCACCAAGCGCTTTGGGCCATCATGCAACAAAGCGAAATTCTGATCGCTCAAGGCTATGTCCAAGCCGCTTACGAAGTGCAAGACTCCGCCTTTAAATTGATCGAAGATCAACAGCTGCAGTACGTGCCATTGCATGAATTCTTGCTGCGCACACGAGCGCAAATTTTATGGTGCTGGAATCGACTCGATGAAGCGGAAGATGCCGCATTCAAAGGGCTCGATATCCTTGGCAATCACTCACCAAGTAAACATCTGCACAGCTACTCCATGCTGGCTCGTATTGCTGTGGGCCGAGGAGAGTTGGACAAAGCCGCGAAATACATTGAGCACATTCAGCATCTGCAAAAACAGTCAACTTATCATGTAGATTGGACAGCAAACGCCTCACTCTCTCTACTGCTATTTTGGCAAGCACGAGGCAACACCTCAGCCATTGCAGAGTGGCTTAACAGTGCTGCAAGACCGGAAAAGGCAAGCAACCATTTCTGCCAATTACAGTGGCGCAACATTGTAAGAGCACACATCAACTTAGCGCAGTTTGATGCCGCCCAAGACGCCCTCGATTTCTTACACCAAGAAGCAGACCGCTGTGGGTTAGTCACGGATAAAAACCGTAATTTAATCGTAGAAGCCGTTCTCGCGGTGAAGCTGAAAGATGAAGATCGCGCCAAAACCTTGCTCAAGGAAGCCTTAGTGTTAACCAACCAAACGGGCATGGTCGGCAACTTCCTCGTAGAAGGCGCAACGATCGGCAAACTTCTCGAAAAGTTAAGCGGGAAAAATGAGTTAGGTGATTTAGAGCGTCATCGCGCTCAACAACTGATGAAAGACATTTCATCCAATCAACGTAGCCGATCCGTTCATTTTGACGAAGAGTTTATCGAGAAGCTCGTCAGTCACCCAAATGTGCCCGAGCTGGTGCGTACCAGTCCACTGACACAGCGGGAATGGCAAGTTTTGGGTTTGATCTACTCAGGTTTTAGCAATGAGCAGATTGCGCAAGAGTTGGATGTTGCAAGTACCACCATCAAAACCCATATTCGAAATCTCTACCAAAAGCTGAATATCGCAAATCGTAAAGAGGCCATTAGCACGGCGGAGCATCTACTTCAATTAATGGGGTATTGATCAGCGATAACGCTTCCAAGGAAAAACGGAAAGCAGGTCGTTTAAGACCTACTTGAAGATGGAGTCGACGTAAAAAGGAGAGCCATAGGCTCTCCTTTTTTGTATCTGGGTGTTTCTCTGCCAATGACATCAGATGCACGTCAAATTTGCATTTTGCACACCAAAAGACAAACGGATTAAACGCAAACGTTTCTTATTTGAGACTAAATTTCAAATAGAAAAAAAGCCAATCGCAATAACCGCGATTGGCTTATGTATGGTGTGAACAATAATCATTCACTAACAACGTCAGTTGGCTAGGTGACCCTCGGCTTAATAAGGGTCGAGAAGTATTATGCATTAAACATGCCAACTTGAAAAGCCCTATTTTTGGGCATAATGTCTCAAAATGGGGCGTTTTTTCATAAAGGGAGTGCGAACTGCAATTGCATTATGCGAATTGAATGCATTTTTATAAAAACACGGCGCATATTGCTTATCATGTATAAATTACGAGCCATCTTCGAACAACCTGATAAGGGTATTGTTTTGTTTTTCATACTTTTTTGACATGAATATTTGTATACTTCTCACACTTATTTGCTACTCAACCGGAATTATGAACTACCTCAGTACATTCTTTAAAGGCATGGCAATGGGCGCAGCGGATGTTGTTCCCGGAGTGTCGGGAGGCACAATCGCCTTTATCACAGGTATCTACGATACCTTGTTAGAAAGCATCCGCCGCATTAATCCAAGCGTCCTAACAATTTGGAAAAAGGATGGGTTTAAAGCCGCATTTGCTCATATCAACGGTTTCTTCCTGATCTCACTCTTCGGTGGCGTGCTGACCAGTATCGCAACCCTGGCCAAACTGATCTCTTGGCTACTGGTCGAGCATCCTATTCCTATTTGGTCCTTCTTCTTCGGTTTGATACTGGTTTCTGTCTTCCACATCTTGAAGCAGGTTGAGAAAAAAGATGTGCTTCGCTTCGGTGCGCTGTTAGTTGGAGTCGGATTCGCCTATGCGATAACCGTGCTCAAGCCACTCCACCTAGAACCAAGCTATCTCAATATTCTGTTGGCTGGCGCCATTGCAATATGTGCCATGATCCTACCGGGGATTTCGGGGAGCTTTATTCTTCTTTTACTTGGCATGTATGCCCCTGTGCTTGCTGCTGTGAAAGGTTTCCAAATCGATATGCTTGCCTTGTTCTTATGTGGCTGTGTGGTGGGCCTGCTTTCTTTCTCACATGTCTTATCATGGCTATTGCGTCACTTCAGAGACATCACATTGATGTTCCTAACGGGTTTGATGATCGGTACGCTGCCTAAGATTTGGCCGTGGAAAGAGACCATCTCTTGGCGCACGAATTCCAAAGGAGAACAAGTTCCTTTAATTCAAGAAAACTTATCCCCGTTTGAATTTGAAGCCTTAACCCAGCAGCCATCGCAATGGATGTTGGCGACCGTCATGATGCTTTCAGCGATCGCTCTGGTATTAGCACTAGAAAAATTTGCGGGCAATGGCAAGACACAACAGCCATAATCGCTCACGTTCCCCGTGAATGTGCCAACATAAAAAAACCGCCTTCAGGCGGTTTTTTTGTTTTCTCATCAAGCCAGACACATTAACTGAATTCTTGGCTCGCGATATTGTCTTTCACCCACAACAACGCTTGTAATCGGTTTTTGACTTTAATTTTCTTAAACACATTGTGTAGGTGGGTTTTCACTGTATTTTCACTGACGAAAAGTGCATTCGCTATTTCACTGTTTGATGCGCCCTCCCCCAAGAGTTTAATGATCTCTTTCTCTCTCGGGGTTAAGTTTGAATACACAGGTGTCGATACCGACGATTGACGCTCACGATAAAACATCAAACAATTTTGTAAAATACGACGACTCAACCAAAGCTCACCTTGGATGACTTTTTCCAACCCTTGGGTTAAACGCTCTAGGGAATCAGAGGTGTAGAACACACCTGCCAAATTTTGCCAAAGAAGCAATTCATTATGAGCAATATCGGATTCGCAATTTAACAGCACTTCTAATGCTGATAGACCTTGCTCTGCTCTAATTTGTAAGTAACGATCGATCGACTCCTGATTACAAGTCGCTTTATCGACAATCACAACATCGAACTGCGAAAAATCGGTGCGATTGATTCGTCCCGCAGAGATAATCTTCAGCTTTAATTGACTTGATGCCTCGATAGAATCTTTGAGTAAAGACGATTGCATGCTGTTTTCAGCCAGCAGCGCCGCCACACCTTTCTCATTTGTTTTCATCATTTTGATCCTAACCAACTTAATATGACACTATAAACATACAAACTGTTCACACGATAGCAAATGCGCTAGCGCAAACTCTCTATCAACGCCATCAATCCGCATTAATTTATTGCATACATATCAATACATTAGTTTAGTTTCTCAAAGTTAAGATCTCACAAATTAATAATGAGAACCCTATACTTTTTAATTATGGCTTATGGCGATATGCTCAAAAGTGCTACTTATTTCAAAAATATCATTAGCTGAGTTCATAAATAAAACCGCTTTATAAATATGGTTTAATTCAAACCTCATGAAACATTCACAAATTGACGCACATTTTCTTGTATACCGTCCTACCTAATTCCTCGAATGTGGTAGGATGCGTAGCAAATTTTTATATTAACTAGATTAATGATTAACCTATTAAAATTCGTTACAGTAGTATTGGCACTTCTGTCAGGATTTTTTGCTCAGGACATACTTAATGGCTTTCGCACCTATTTTGAAAGCCGCGCGCTGCATGACCAATACTGCATGCTCTCAACCACAGCATGTGTGCAAGACGATGTCAGCATGACGTTAAGTGCAGATAATGCTCAAGCACTGGTCCCGGTCCAAATTTCTGTGACGTGGCCAAATCATCAAGCCGAGTCATTAACACTGACAATGGAAGGGCATGAAATGGACATGGGCGTGGTTAAGTTTAACTTAACGCCGCAGTCTTCAGGTCTCTACCAAGGGGAAGTGATGCTCCCTGTTTGTACCATCGATGAAATGACATGGGTGGGTGAACTCACCGACGGCACTCTCACCGTCAATCCAGCAATGAGGATGCAAAGATGAGTAAAAACTGGTCCCTATTTTTGGCTGCCGCGTTCGCTTTAGGTGTTGGGGTTAAAACCTACCTTGACCAACAAGCTACAGTGGGTACAAACACTGAATCCCAAGCCAGTGTCGAAGCATCCATCTTACTCGGCAAAGACGACAAACCTGTGCCCCTTTTTGACAC
Organism: bacterium sp. HQB-39; assembly: GCA_043422575.1. Classification (GTDB taxonomy): domain Bacteria; phylum Pseudomonadota; class Gammaproteobacteria; order Enterobacterales; family Vibrionaceae; genus Vibrio. The sequence goes on from JBHOHG010000005.1 coordinate 249,451, forward strand.
TGCTGATGACCGTATCCGCATTGTCTACTTTGGCTTTACCCGTTGCCCTGATGTGTGCCCAACCTCTCTAGCGATGCTGGCCGGTGCGTTGAACGAGATCGATGAAGAAACCAAAGCGAAAGTACGCCCAATGTTCATTTCTCTCGATCCGGATCGTGATGGTGGTAATGATTCTGCGGTCTACGCTCAATACTTCCACCCGCTGATGGAAGGCTTGTCTGGACCGTTAACGGTGACCGCGCCGATTGCCAATAAATACGGCGTCATTTTCCGTCGCACTGAGCTGGAAGACTCACAACTCGAGTACACCCTCGATCACAGCTCTTACTTCTACTTTATTCAACCAGACGGCACATTAATCACGAAAGTGCCGCACACTTTGACACCAGCACCGATTGTCGAAGCGATTAAAACCGTGACCAAAGGATAATGTGATGAAATTACTGAAAACTCTTCTTCTTTCGGCACTAGTGGTAAGCCCATTGGCTGCGGCAAAGTCCGACATCCACATTCATGATGCTTATGCTCGTGCGATGGCACCCGGTGCCAAAACCAGTGCTGTCTTTATGACATTGATGAACCACAGCGATGCGACTCGCACCGTGGTCAGCGCGACGACCCCAGCGGCTGGCAAAGTAGAACTGCACGATGTCATCAAAGAGGGCGAAGTGATGAAAATGCGCCAAGTCAGCGATATTCAGATCCCTGCACACGGCACAACAGAACTTAAACCGGGCAGCCTGCATGTGATGCTGTTTGATCTAAAGCGCCAGCTCGCTGACGGGGAGCACATCATGGTCACAGTGACCTTTAAAAATGGTGAAACGCAAACTTTCAAAGCGCCAGTGAAAAAAGTCATGGCAGGCATGAAAAAGCACGATCACGGTCATCATCACCACTAAATTTTCTTATCAGTAATCTGATGAATGATATACCCAAGTAACCTCGAGATGCTAGGTTCAGCGAGAACTGCTTGGTTTGATAGCAAGGCATTACTTTGAAGATCTAGTGGCTCTAAATCAAGAAGTAATAACACAGCTAGCGAGCCAAGCAGACTCGCCCTTCGGGAGCCTGTCACTGGCTTCACTTCTGCGTTAGAGACATTGAAAATAGAATGACTATTTCCTTCATCTCTGCCTTGAATTGAAACCAGTGACAAGGCTCTGAATACTGCATCTTGAAGTCACTTGGGTATAAAGGAGCGGTAACGCTCCTTTTTTATATGCAACAGGTTCAAATAAAGCTTATCTAAATCCCTTGTCTTTGCGCGGTCAAAGTATTAACCTAACTGCGAATAAACACTCAACTGGAGGAAGATTATGATTGTATTCAACACACACAAAGGCATCGCAGGGAACTAAACTGACTTACGCTTTTTCTGTTCGTTAACCTAACCAAACGTTATCACAACGAACAATCACCAAACCGCCCCCATAGCGGGTTTGGTCACGCATATCACTGATATTGGTATTTATATTGATATGCCATGTCGCACACTCTTATCTATACAGAGTTTGCTTGGTGTTTATAAACACCTCCCCCCTTCGATGCCCAGTAACCATACTGGGGATTATTCATCGTTTAAAATTCACGTAACTTTACACCATACCGGTTAAAAACACGCGGAAACGAAACACGAATTAGACCCTTAAATTCTTTATTAGGGTGCATGATTGCGCCTGGGATAATTCGAAATGACAACACATCATTTAAATACTGAAACAACCACTGAAATCACTTTATCTCAACTTGGCTGGAAACCGTTTTTCCAACAACAACTGACGTTAGAAGATTACGATAACTGTCGTTTTGCGCGCATCACAGCCCATCACCGCAGCGGCTACCATTGCCTGACGGAAACGGGGAGTTTCCACCTCAATGCGCATCCTCGGCTGCCTGAATTAACGGTTGGCGACTGGATACTCGTCACTCACGAACAGCAGTTTGTGCGACCTCTTGAACGTTTTTCAAAGTTCAGCCGTAAAGCCGCAGGGAGCCAAGTCTATGAACAGTTGATTTGCGCAAACGTCGATACGGCCTTTTTAGTCTGCTCGTTAAATGACGATTTCAATTTAAGTCGTATTGAACGCTATCTTGCTATCGCCAAAGAAGCGCAGGTGGAACCTATCATCGTGCTCACCAAAGCGGATTTGTGTGAGCAAGCCACCTTACGCACACAACAGGTACAAGCGTTGGACTCCATGCTAGTGGTCGAAAGCGTCAATGCCCTAAACCCAGCAGACGTCAGCAAACTTAAACCTTGGTGCAGATCGGGGCAGAGCGTGGTGTTCCTAGGCTCTTCAGGCGTTGGGAAATCCACCTTGACCAACACGCTTTTAGAAAGCCAAATTCAAGCAACAGGAGGAATTCGAGAAGATGATTCAAAAGGCCGCCACACCACCACCTCACGCTCAATGCACTTGATGATCAACGGTGGCATCATCATTGACACCCCCGGAATGAGAGAGTTGCAGCTCGCCGAATGCCAACAAGGGGTCTCTTCTACATTCGCAGATATCGAAGAGTTGGTCGACCAGTGCCAGTTCAACGATTGTCAGCATACCAACGAGCCCGGCTGCGCTATTCGACAAGCGTTAGCCAATGGCAACATAGAGCAGCGTCGTTATGACAACTACCTTAAGCTATTGCGTGAGCAAGCCCTCAACAGTGCTAGCCTTGCAGAGAAGCGCGCCTTGTTTAAAAAGCAGGGAAAAATGTATCGAAATGTTCAATCAGAGAAACGAAAACGACAAAGCAGGTACTAAAAGGGCATACGTGCGCCACACGACTAGTCTGATCGTTGGTTTTTTCATCAGTATTTTATCAATCATCATGCGATAAATAACTAAAGGGAGCAAAGGCTCCCTTTCTTATAACCAATCCTAAAAAGCAAACCATTCCCCGCTCTCACAAAGAACACTTTCAATCCATTTCATTTACATAAAGCAAACAAATAAACCAAAAACAAACTAAAACTAGACACAAAATATCATCAAGTTACTATATGAATAGATTTATCGACATCTAATCTTATTATTGATGGTTTTGTATGCTGACCGTTGCGACTCAATCATCCCTGCGCCAAGCGGATCCCATCTGGAACGCGGCGTCAAGATTAGGCTCGGCAGTACCATGGCTCGATGAATCCTCAACGCATAACAACACATACACTTTCAGGAACCCTGTATGCAACACAACTCGCTCGTTGCCCGCTTTGCGCGCGGTAACTTAGTTCTACAAATTCTCGCTGGTATCATTCTCGGTGTTCTCTTGGCGACCTTGTCTCCAAGTCACGCAGAAGATGCTGGCATCCTAGGCAGCCTTTTTGTCGGTGCTTTGAAAGCGATCGCCCCAGTTTTAGTCTTCATTCTTGTCGCCGCTTCTATTGCTAACCAAAAGAAAAATCAACACACCCACATGCGCCCAATTGTGGTGCTTTACCTAGCGGGTACTTTCTTTGCGGCTCTTACCGCCGTGACACTCAGCTTCCTCTTCCCAACTGAGTTGGCACTGGTCACCGGCGCTGAAGGCACCAACCCACCTCAAGGGATTGCAGAAGTCATGCGTACCCTGTTATTCAAACTGGTGGATAACCCAGTGAACGCGCTAATGGAAGCCAACTACATCGGTATTCTTGCTTGGGGTGTGGGTCTTGGTCTGGCTCTGCACCATGCCTCTGACACAACCAAAGCCGTGTTTGAAGATCTCAGCAACAGCGTGTCTCACATGGTGAGATTCATTATCCGTCTTGCGCCATTTGGTATTTTTGGTCTGGTTGCATCGACCTTTGCCACAACGGGCTTCGCGGCATTAGCGAGCTACGCGCATCTGCTCGCGGTACTGCTCGGTGCCATGTCTGTGATTGCTTTGGTGGTCAACCCTGCAATTGTTTACTTCAAGACCAAACAAAACCCGTACCCATTGGTGTTCAAATGTATTCGTGAAAGTGGTGTCACCGCGTTTTTCACTCGCTCAAGTGCAGCAAACATCCCTGTGAACATGACCCTGTGTAAGAAGCTTAACCTCGACGAAGACACTTACTCAGTTTCTATCCCACTGGGCGCGACCATCAACATGGGTGGTGCTGCGATTACCATCACGACGCTTACGCTGGCTGCGGTTCATACTGTAGGCATTGAAGTTGACCTCATGACAGCGCTGCTACTGAGCATCGTAGCTGCAGTATCTGCATGTGGCGCATCAGGCGTTGCTGGTGGCTCTCTATTGCTGATCCCTCTAGCTTGTGGCCTATTTGGTATCTCAAACGATGTTGCAATGCAGGTTGTGGCCGTTGGCTTTATCATTGGTGTGATCCAAGATTCAGCAGAAACCGCTCTGAACAGCTCGACTGACGTGGTCTTTACTGCTGCCGTTTGCCAAGCTGAGCAACAGAAGCAAGGCTAATTTGCGAGATTCCGGTTAACTCATCGCGGCTTAACCTCGCACCTTACCTCCTACACAATCCCCGCCCATCTGTGCGGGGATTTTTATTCCGCCGTTGATTCCCTTTGCGACAGCTTTCCTTGAGCATTCCCCACTGCCAAATGATGCCAAGCCCTTCCGATAACCTATCGACACAATTCCCCCAACCCATTGCGTTTAGAACAAGGTAGAATGAGAGCTTATTGCATTGAATAGGAAGTGTGCTTTATGCGTAAATCAGATAAGAAAATCGAGAATCTCATTAGAGACGTGTTAACCGACGTATGTGAAGAAACGTTGAAAGGCTACGATGGTTTTCTTTGGGTCACTCATGCAGTCAAACACGCTTCGTTCCCACAAAGTTTAGAGATAATCTGCGTCTTCGAAACCAGCCAAGATCGAGCCGACTTTTTAGCAGGCGAAGGACAACAGCATGTCTCCGCCACTATCCAGAAGGCATTTAGCCAAGCAGGCGTACAACTCAAAAACGCAGCGAAGCATATCCGTTATGAGGTACAACCAAGTCGTCAGAGCCGTCGTCGAGGCTAGTCACTAGAATTGAAAACGATAAGATTGGGTAGGTATTCGAAGGCAAACCCATTGGTTAGGACAACCAATCTATCCCCACTTAAGTGTAAAGCCCTGCCTATCTTTCCTTTGTCCATTAACTCTTCACCATACCGATCCAGCCAACCCGCCCTTACATGCGATCCCTCCCCAGCGAATGACCAACTGCTCTCCCCCTTGAGCGTTGAACCAATGAGAGCGAAGACGTCAATATAAGGGGGAGTTGGAGGGGGTTGGTAGCTCAGGGGGGGGTGGTAGCTCAGAGGGCTTGGTAACTCAGAGAGAGCGGGTAAAACAAAAGGAAATTGGGACACAGAGCCCTCATCAATACATGAGCAAATAGGAAACGCTCCCTTCAGTTCACTCTACGTCAAAACGCCCTTCATTCTGTCAAAAGGGCGACTTTGATACTAAAATCGAAGTCATCTCTCTCGCACATATGAAGTTTGAACCAAGGATTCTAGTACGACTTCACTCTTGGTTACTTTAAAATTCAATGGCTGTTTTAGCTCACCAAACAGAGATGCGCCACCGCCAAGTAGAATAGGAAAACGGGTGATCACCATTTCATCGATCAGATCTTCTTTAAGGAAGTTTTGAATCGTCATGCCACCATCGATGTACAGATCATGAAACCCCTTAGCATTTAGATCCGTGAGAATGTCTTTCAATTCTCCATTTACTAAGAAGACTTTACCTTCATAACCTTTAGGCACTGTCTTCATGGTATTGCTCAATACGAACACTGGTTTCGTGTAAGGCCAATCGCAATCAAAGCTCAGGACCACATCGAGGGTATTACGCCCCATCACCAAGCCGTCAACTCGCTCCATCAACGCAAAGAAACCAGTATCGATGTTGTCAGGATTTGGGACTGAATGTAACCAGTCAAGCTTGCCTTGTTTATCGGCGATGAAACCATCTAGGCTGGTTGCAATAAAAACGATGTTTGCCATAAGAACCTTATCTATAAATTACAGTTACGATGCGATGCGAGTTTGATTAAGAACGAGGTGATGGACGGACCATTGGCGCTGATTTGTCATTCGTGGAATCATCAAAAAATCTAGCGCCAGCTCTATACCCAGCATCACGAGTTACCCCCTAAATGATGCATGACCGATCATTTATTGAGTTTAGCTAAACGCTTTTCCACTTCTTTCTTTTCCCAGTCATGGCCTAAGAAATTAAACAGTTCAAATGCCTTAATCCCGTGGGAAACGATGAAAATTCCCCAGCCCAAAGCAGGGTATACCGCCCAAAGGTCCTCCGTTCCAGTCACAAAATTTATGACAAATAATAGGCAAATTACCGATAAGTAGTTAGTTAAATGTGAGTAGAAACCTTTAATTTTCTTTACCTGAGCCAGAATGTGGTCTTCCTGATTGTTGTGCTCGATGACTTTGTCCATTTGATTGCCCTTTCATTTACGTAGTTGCTTGATGCAGTAAATAGTAAAGGGACTGGCAGAGATAAGTTCGGCTATGCGACGAAATGCTATATAAGGGGGTAAAGTGTCAATAAAAGGGATGAAGTGCTGAGAAGGCAACCACGTCCCCCCATCAATACAGCTGGTTACCTCAATTTCCGGATGAGAGCCATGCTGGTCAGTGTCTTAACTCATCACTTCAATCTTGATTGGCGCGATGGAGTGCACCACTTAGCCCGTCTCTTTTTAGACTTCGAACCGGGCATTCACTACCCACAATTTCAAATGCAAGCGAGTGTGACTGGCATCAATACCATACGCCTCTACAATCCGACTAAACAAGCCATCGAACACGACCCTATTGACATCCTCCCCCACCTAGCTTCGCTTATTTTGGTGGGGGATTCCCATTACTTGGGCGCACACTAAATTTCTT
>JBHOHG010000060.1:0-1330 GCA_043422575.1 bacterium sp. HQB-39
CTGAGGGATCCCCTCATAATTTCCCCAAAGCGCAGCCATGTTTGAATAGATTTTGAGTAAGCAGATTTGCCGCTGCGAGCAAGTCTTCCCTTGTTATTCCATAGCCAGAATGCCGCAAAACCTCCATGCCCAAGCGAACTGTTGAAAGTACGTTTCTATTTTTCACAGTATTAGCTTGGAAGTGCTTATCCCAACCTTGCTTCTGAGCATGAACGCCAGCAAGCCAAAATGTCAGTTGAAGCATCAGAGCAATGAGCAGCATGATATCAAAACGTTTTGAGCAGCTAGTTCGACTATGACGGAGACCTAATCCGTATGCAGGACTCTTCAAGTCTCGGAAGGTTTCTTCAATCTGCATTCGTTTCGAATAGATCCTGACAAGCTGTTTGGGTGTTCGAATTTCAACGGGTAAGTTAGTTGCTAGAACCCATGGTTCTTTTGCCGAAGCCGAGTAAACTTTAGGAGACGGATGATGACAATTAGTTCGTGTCGAACGCTGATTTTTTCGCCCTTTAGGGCGAGATTTGTAGAGTGCGATTTGGCATGAAATTGGATTGCTTTTAGTCAACCTCTTATAACCCAAAGTCTTTGAGCGACTTGAGGTCGTGTCGTGTAAGCTGCTGATAGACTTCCAGTTTTCTGCTCCTAGGTCTGCATATTGCACTTTACCTCTTACTCGACTTAACCAGTACCAACCCAATTTTTCAACGGCATTATACCATGGTACTTTAAAGCCAGCATCAGTGACAATGAGCGGTGTAGTGTTACTAGGTAAAATGCTTGCTAGGTCAGCTAGAAATTGGGCATGAGCCTTCTTTGAACATTGCTCTGAAAGCGGGAATGCTTTCTCATAAAGAGTAACAGAGCGACCATGCAGTGCGACTGAAGATCGTAACACCATGAGGCGTTTTTGTTCACGAATATCAGACCAGTCAACAAGGACAATGGGCATCGAATTACCTGAACAGATAAAGCTGGCATGCCAACGGTATATGGCGAGTCGCTCTTTGTGTAAGTGACGATTACCTAATAATCGGTCGATTCGTTTGATGTTATGTTTTGTTCTAGCATTGGTTGGCAAGTTACGGCCAAGCTCCGTAAGAGTGAGCGTTTTACAGTCAAGCAATGCGTGGCAAGCCAGCGTTAAACTGTTGAGTCGTTTTAAGTGCAATTCAGGGCAGAATTGGTAAAGAGAATCGTGTAAAATATTGAGTTCGCACATCTTGTTGTCTGGTTATTGATTTTTGGCGAAACCATTTGATCACATGACAAGGTGTGCAATCTACCTTAACTTGATGATTTTTATCAAAATCATTAGGGGATTCTTCAG
>JBHOHG010000061.1:0-1206 GCA_043422575.1 bacterium sp. HQB-39
GCTGAGTTAGGCGCTTGCTTCGCTTGCGCAAGGATAGAACTTGACGCTTGCGATAGAATTTGTGTTTTGGTCATCTGAGTCGTTTCCTTCGCGAAGTCGGTATCTTTGATACGGCTCTTCGACGCGTTCACGTTCTCGTTGATGTTATCCAAGTTGCTGATTGCATGGTTGAAACGGTTTTGGAATGCACCCAACTCTGCACGGTGGCTATCTACGTATTTCAGCGCCGCATCAATGATGGCTACCGACTCTTGTGCACCGGCAACCGAGGTAACGTCGATGGTATCTACGGTTACTTTTTTGCCGTCACCTAGACCCAGTTCACCTGCTAGACCACCAGAAAAGTCAACTTCGCCTTCAATCTTGTTGTTACCTGCGAAGACTTGCAGTTTGCCGCCTTCACCTACCGATGCTTTTAGCAAATCGGTTTGACCGTTGATGTAAGTCGCGACTTCTTCGATATCGTCACCCGCTTTCGCGTTGATTTCGATCTCTTGCTCTTTACCAAAGCTGTCTGTCAGTGAAATGGTTAGGTCGTTGTCGCCTGCTGACACGGTCCAGTTTTTGTCTTTCGCTTCTTCCGCTTGGTAGCTGGTGCCACCCATCATGCTGTTGTCAGAACGCATGTCTTTTAGGTTAAGCATCACCGCTTCACCGTTATCTGCACCAATTTGGAAAGACTGAGTACCGTAAGTACCGTTCAGTAGACGGTTACCACCAAATGATGTGGTTTCCGCGATACGGTTTAGCTCATCGTTCAGTGCCGTCACTTCTTCTTGAATCGCGATACGCTCTGATTTCGAGTTCGAACCGTTCGAAGATTGCAGTGACAAGTCACGCATACGTTGCAGGATGTTGGTGGTTTCATTCATCGCACCTTCTGCCGTTTGCGCAATCGAGATACCGTCGTTTGCGTTACGTACCGCAACATCAAGACCACGGCTCTGTACGTTCAATCGGTTGGCAATTTGAAGACCCGCAGCGTCATCTTTTGCACTGTTGATTTTAAAGCCAGAAGCAAGACGCTCCATCGAAGTTTGAGTTGATGAGTTCGCGTTGTTTAGGTAACGCTGTGCTGTCATCGCTGATACGTTTGTATTTACATTCACTGACATAATGATGTCTCCAATTGATTTTCCGATATAGCGGTTTCCGACGTCTCGGAAAACCAAGTAGTTCTCTCAAAGTTACTTTTATTAACGGCGC
>JBHOHG010000062.1:0-1197 GCA_043422575.1 bacterium sp. HQB-39
TAATTCCTAAGAATTAGTCGAAGATCTTAGCAACAACACCAGCACCTACTGTACGGCCACCTTCACGGATCGCGAAACGAAGACCTTCGTCCATTGCGATTGGTGCGATTAGCTCAACAGTCATCTTGATGTTGTCACCAGGCATTACCATTTCAACGCCTTCTGGTAGCTCGATGTTACCAGTTACGTCAGTTGTACGGAAGTAGAACTGTGGACGGTAGCCTTTGAAGAACGGAGTATGACGGCCGCCTTCGTCTTTAGAAAGTACGTATACTTCTGACTCGAACTTAGTGTGTGGGTTGATTGACTTAGGAGCTGCTAGTACTTGACCACGCTCTACTTCGTCACGCTTAGTACCACGTAGAAGTGCACCAACGTTCTCACCCGCACGACCTTCGTCTAGAAGCTTACGGAACATTTCAACACCAGTACAAGTTGTAACTGTTGTTTCTTTGATACCAACGATTTCTACTTCGTCACCTACAGTTAGGATACCGCGCTCGATACGACCAGTAACTACTGTACCACGACCTTGGATAGAGAATACGTCTTCGATAGGCATTAGGAATGGCTGATCGATTGCACGCTCTGGCTCTGGGATGTAGTTATCTAGAGCTTCTGCTAGCTCAACGATCTTGTCTTCCCACTGCTTCTCGCCGTTTAGTGCGCCAAGTGCAGAACCTTGGATAACTGGTAGGTCATCACCTGGGAAGTCGTACTCAGATAGAAGTTCACGAACTTCCATTTCTACTAGTTCTAGTAGCTCTTCGTCATCAACCATGTCACATTTGTTCATGAATACGATGATGTAAGGGATACCAACCTGACGGCCTAGTAGGATGTGCTCACGAGTCTGAGGCATTGGGCCGTCAGTTGCAGCAACTACAAGAATACCACCGTCCATCTGTGCAGCACCAGTGATCATGTTCTTAACGTAGTCCGCGTGTCCTGGACAGTCAACGTGTGCGTAGTGACGAGTTGGAGTATCGTACTCTACGTGTGAAGTCGCGATTGTGATACCACGCTCACGCTCTTCTGGAGCGTTATCGATAGACGCGAAGTCTTTCGCTTCACCGCCGTACACTTTAGCAAGTGTAGTACAGATAGCAGCAGTTAGAGTTGTTTTACCGTGGTCAACGTGGCCGATAGTACCAACGTTTACGTGCGGTTTCGTACGTTCAAATTTTTCTTTAGACA
>JBHOHG010000063.1:0-1007 GCA_043422575.1 bacterium sp. HQB-39
TGCAGAACAACCTGCTTTATCACGATGGCGCTCGCCTTGAGTAAACCATCAAAGCGAGACCACATCTGAACATCTTCACACAATTTGCTTAATAAAGGGGCTCGGGCTTGTTCAACACTCGGGATTTAACGCTGGCTGACGCAGCGCTTAATCCTTATTTGTTAGGCATTAATTAGCCAAAATGAAGTTCTCGGTGACAATTAGGACAAAGGGCAACTGTGTTCGCTAGTGTATCCAACCCTCCTTCACTCAGTCGTTCTATGTGATGAACTTCCAAATAAGGTGTACCATCTTTTGCTCTTAAAAAAGGAGCTTTCATTTTACATCTTTCACAGACTCCATTTGCGATGATAAGTCGCTCAGCGACTACATGAGGATTACGCTGATAGATTTTGGCACTAACAACCATTTGCTTTGGCTTAGAGTCACCGGAGTTAATGTAATGAGCTCTTTGAACAGAAGATAAAGTTAAAGATCTATCTACATCACTATTAAACTGCTCAAACACCAACTCGATTGTTGTATTTCCAGATTGAATAGTACGGTGCTTCTTTAAGACTTTGCGCATGGAAATCGCATTCGTACTATACTGCTCTTCCCAGTAATCTATATGTTTTTCGAGTGCATTAAGCGAGTTTTCTAAAATTTCCTTAGAAAAATCTCTCGTTATATTTGTGAGAAAGTAGTCCATAGCCTTGTGGCTCATCGCACGTTGAAACAACCTACCTTCAGTCATACATTTAAAACAATTTATAAAGTCTCCAGCACTCGCTTTATTTAACTTATACTCAGTAGCCAACAGTGTAGCGCCATCACCTCTCTTAGTTTTTCCAGCAAATACCCGCTTGCTAATCAAGTACGCCATCTCAACTTGCGCTTCTGTTATCTTTCCCACTTAACCTCCCGATGTCGTAATGCCTAACGCCGCGCTCTTACGAATCCCCTCATAATCTTTATATAAAACAATGTCTAGACGCACATCGCTCATTCTGATCTAATGAATTTCG
>JBHOHG010000006.1:0-22941 GCA_043422575.1 bacterium sp. HQB-39
TTACGAACGGATAGTTTGCCTCAGGTGGGTCAATTTTAAATCGACGTTAGTGGGTCATTTTTACATCGGCGCTGACACTTTAAACCAAATTCCGCCTGAAACGATGACGTATATTGAGAAATACCTGCCCCAAAATGACAGAAATTTCTCACAAGGGTTGGAGCTGGATTAGGCTCATGTTGGGTTAATAGCAATATCAAGGAGACAAGCGGACCTTTTTCGACATCCGCTTATTGTTTCCTTGTTGTTCAATTAAAACCTATGATTTATACCAACAGTCAGCAGCCACTGTTCAGAGTCGTAAAAATCAATGTTTGACTCCGTGGTATCCCATCCCGCTCTTGCTACCAGTGCCGTTTGTTGCCAATCAAAGGGCGCAGCATAAATGTAAGTGGCGGATAGGCCCAAATCCGTATCTTGGCGAGTTTTGTTAAATATTGGGTGGGCGGTTTCATAGTTTCTACTGTTAATACTAAGACCAAGCTGAGTAATGTGCCGACCATTGTTGATACTGACTTCCGTTTCTCCGCCAATGCCTTGATTTTCCTTGGCTTTGCCGTCCAAATCGGACTGTAAGTAATCCAATTGCCATTCCAGTTGAATATTGTCAACAAGGCTGATGCTACGGCTGATTGCACCGTAATATACTTGTCCCTGACGATCCAATTCCACTTGAGATAATGGGGGGAGCGTTTGTTGACCGGACATTTCATCTTCGATATCGATAGAACCGGTGGCTAATTGCAAAGAGTATCCCGTATCCATGAAGTTTTTCCAGTCCATCACCCAACCATCGAAATTGAGATCCGTCTTGACTCTGTCTGTTTGGGTCGCATAAGGGTCATTCCAGACTTCCTTTGTTAACAATCCCGGTATGTATCCCAAGCTTATACTAGAACTATCATTAATTTCATAGCGATAGCCGAGTTGACTGTAAAAGTCTTTTGCCATGCTAATGATGTCTGTTTTGTAGTACAACGAATGCGTGTTTTTGGTGTAACTGATGTTCCACATCGGGATCACCAACGCTTCCTCTTGAGTTGTTTGCTCTCCTGTTAATTGGCTTTGTATTGCCTCTTGCTCAGTGCTGAGGGACGAGTTGGTGCTGCTCATGCCAAGATATATTCCTATATCTCCGTGAAACCCTTGCTGGGCGGCGATGGATGGAGCTGTCATGCTCATCAATGCGACCATGGTTAGGCATTTATTTATTCTTTTCACTCGATGAGTATGTTTTAAGCCAGAACCTGATGGAGTTGGTATTGGGTGATTATTCGCTTTAGCTTGTGGTCGTTTCAGCTGTTGAGTCATACTGTGATTCCCTTGGTTGATCTTATTCTCATGAACTTCTGATGAGGGATGTTAAAGGAACGATTGTCACAACAGGGTCACATGAAGCGAGCAGCGTCGCCTAATTGAAGTAGATAAGGCTATAGAAGTGCGTTTGATTGGCTTTTGTATGGAAGTGCCATCCCGCTTGTTGGCAAATAGCGGTGATAATTTCTTGTCCATGACCAAAGCCTTGCTCGGTGCTATGTGAACGATCATTTGTGATCAGCAGTCGGTTGGCGGCGATGCTGATTGAGATATGTTTTCGCGAATAGCTCAGACTATTTCTCAGTAAGTTGTGTAATAAGACCTGGGAATAAATCGCGGGTAAGTGAGGCGGGTTAGAAAGGGTCACGTCTAGCTCAATCTCACGATTTTTTATCAGGTGATTCAGATCATTCAATAAATCAGTCAGTGTGGACTGGATACAATGTTGTTTTTGTTGAATTTCCTGTTCTCCTCCCAACAGCAAAAAGGTAGAAATCAAATTGTCCATATCGAAATGTGCTCGTTCTAAGCGCGCGAGCCATTGTTGGGTTTTTGAGTCCGAATGCAGTGTACTCAATAGCTCTGTGGTACCGCGTATGACATTCACTGGTGTTCTCAACTCGTGACTGGCATAACGGGTAAATTGTTTTTCTCTTTGAATGAATTTTGCTAGACGCTGGAAGTTATCAATATAACTTTGGTTCAGATCCCCCAATTCATCCTGCCTGCCAAGATGCTTTGGAGGAGAGTCTAAACTTGCCTTATTAACTAGCTGCTGCAACTCAATCACTGGGCGGATCAGTTTTTTGGCCAGAAAATTAGCCGTTAAGACGCCTAATACAAAAACCAACGCGGCCATTAAGGCAACGTATAAGCGGACACTTTCACCGTAAGCCCCAATCGTGGGATCGAGGTTTGGTTGGTATACCCAATATTGAGGCGGAAAAGATGAAGTTGCTGGCTTGAGTAATACGTGTACATCCAAAGTTTCAAGCTCTGTTATACCCTGCTGTAAACCTGCTAGGTAATTGGGCATATTGTCACTGTATTGATCGTACCGGTTCAGGTAATGGGGTAGATCTAGTGAATCGTTTATCGCGGACACCCACGATTTAGCATGGACACCCATCGATGGACTAACATTGGCTTGGTTATCAGCTAAAGAGGGACTTAGTTCTGAAGCATTGTGATTTGATTCTCGAACGGCAGATATCGTGGGTGTCCATGAAGCAGGGGGCACTTGGCTTTTCCGCTCGTAAGTGTTCACTAACTCGGTGAGGCGTTGATTAATGAATGAATCGGCAGCGAGTTCTGTGGCTGCCCAAGCGATGATAATGATCGCTAAGCTTGCTGCGCCACTGAGTGCTGCGATAACTGTAAAAATTTGGTTTTTCAAGCTGGTGAGGCGCCATCTATTCATTGGTAGTTTCGCAACTTATCTTGGTTCTCTTTTTGTCGAAAGAGGTGTCTGTGAGGTGTGTGCGTAAGACAACGTCCCTCGCCAACACAGTTGTAACCCTATTTGCTTTTGTATCGTCAAACAGTCACTTCGTGTAATCGGTATCCTTTGCCACGCACGGTTTTGAGTAGCCCTTCAGGTAGAGCCTTTCGCAGTCGGTATACTTGCGTTCTTAGTGCGCTGCTATCAATGTCTTGCTCTTGCCAAATTTCATAAGCAATGTCCCGACTGTCAACGGTGTTAGGGGCTTTCGTCATCAACAGCCTTAGAACTTGTTTTTGTGTAGGGTCGAGGTCAATCGATTGGTTCTTAAATGAGACTTCATCATTGCTTAAGTTGTAATTGAGTTCGCCAAAGCTGAGTGAGCTGCGGTTTTTTCCTGAAGCGCGTAAGTGCATGGCTTCAATTCGTGCGAGAAGCTCTCGAAGTGCAAACGGCTTGATGAGGTAGTCATCAGCTCCCGCATTAAAACCATCAAGCTTATCTTCCAGTGTATCTCGCGCAGTGACAAAAATGATGGGTGCCCATGTTAATTGTCTAATGTGTTGGCATGCCGTTAAGCCATCCATGATTGGCATCATGATGTCCAGAACGATGATATCGAAGGTAAAGTCTTTTAGAAGTGATATGGCCGCTTCACCATGATAAGCAACATCGACTTCGTGACCATGAAGCTCTAGGAAGTCGCTCATATTCGCTACTGCATCATAGTTGTCATCAACAATCAAAACTCTCACCGTTTTACTCCCTTAACCATTTTTTAGTGACCTAATTGCGACAATTGCATTGTTAAGGTGAGTCCATCAGCCAAAAGGAGATTCACTATGAAAAATATGCTTACAACTGCAATGCCTCTAGCAGCCATGATATTGGCTCTTAATGTATCAGCAAATGAATTGGCGCCATTCGAACAGGCACTAACACTCGCACAAATAAAGAACGATTTAGGTCAAAATGAAACGTTACTCGTGGTAGAAGATACGTCTAGTTTTATAAAAGCGGTCAACCTCAGCCAACTACTTGGACAATTTCCCGACGATGCTCTCAATTTGTTTGCAACTCAAGACTATGACTTTCTCAAATCAATGATTTCAAATGAGACGATTCAAAGCTATTCGTATGAATCCCTATTACCCGCAGGGGGGATGAATGACCGCTCGATTGCAGCGGGGACGAATTACAAGGAGCATGGAGAAGAAGCCGATATTGATGAAGTGTTTCTATTTCCTAAGTATTCAATGGCGACCCCTGCTGTTACTTCGATGGAATACAACCCAAATGGTTTATTGGATTATGAGGTAGAGCTCTGTATGCGTTGGTCTGAAGACATACATTCAATCCAACAAGCGAAAGCCAACAAAGCTGGTCTATTTGTCTGTGGTGATATGACCGATAGAGCCGCTTTATTACGTAATCTCAATTTAGACGATATTGCTTCTGGGCATGGTTTTACTGATGCAAAGAGTGGAAAAGGTCGCTTTCCTACTGGACCGTACATAGTGGTTCCGCGTGATTGGTCATCTTTTGTTAATGAAATAAAATTATCCACTTGGGTGAATGGTGAGTTGAGGCAAAGTGCTTGGGGGCGAGAGATGATCAAACCGCCTTTAGAGTTAACGGGTTGGATTTTGGATGTTGGGGCTGAGGCAGATTGGAGATTCCAACAAAAACCAGTCAGTTTGTTAGCATCTTCTTATATTAGAGCTGGGCAGAATCTTATCACTGGCACTCCAGAGGGGGTGGTGTTCAATGCACCGGGATTGGGGTATCAGGTATCGAAGGGGCTGAAGTGGATCGCGACATTTTCTTTCTTAGATTCCAGCCCATTAGATTTTATTATTGATGAATACATCGGAGAAAATTTAGGGGGCGACCGATACTTGAAGGCGGGCGACCAAGTTCAGTTCTCTGCAACATACCTCGGAAGAATTACATTGGATATCATTGAGTAACTTTCGAGATATAGAGTCAGCGCACATGCCGCTGGCTCACCGTTTCTCTTTTTCTTTAATAAGGTTTGATATGGCTTGAGCTTCGGTCCTTTCCGCATCCTCATAAGCCTCAAATACATCACCGTTGCGATAGCCAGATAAATGCAGTGCTGTTTGCGTGATGAAAGTAAAAGTCGCGATAACCACCATCATAAATGAGAACAGACCTGCAATATCCAGCCATAATAACGTTGAAAATAATATCAGTAAGATTGCGGAAAGTTGAGCCTTTCCTTTGCAACTCAAATTCATGAAAACCTCAAATGCAATATTATCTCTATTAATAAACCAAGTGACTTCAAGGTAGAGTCCTCGGAGCTTTGTCACTGGGTTCAATTCCGATAACGTAGTAGTGGAGCCAGTGACGGGCTTTTGAAGGGCGAGTCTGATCGCTTGCAAGCTGCGTTATCGCGTTTCGATTTAGAACTGATAATCTTGCAACGCAATACCATGCTATAAAACTAAGCCGTGCGCGCTGAACCTAGCCCCTTAAGGCTTCTTGGGTATACACTACGAACTTTGTCCCTCACATTATTTCGAATTGCTCACATATCAGTAAGTTAGTAGCGAAATTGTTGTTTTCCCATAAATGGACATCCAACGAATAGCTTGGACACCCATGATATTGTCATTAGATAATCAAACTTACCTATCAAATTTTCATACTTTTGTGCACTACTGGATATTTATATAGGCTTGATAAAACGACCTTTAATAATAGCGATATTCGGACAGTGAAGGATGCTTATCATGCCAATTTCAAGGAAGAACCAAGTTAGCTTGAGTGATACCCCGTTTTATCATTGCGTTTCGAGATGTGTTAGAAGAGCATTTCTTTGTGGAAAAGATCCAGTGACAGGAAAAAGTTTTGAGCATCGGAGGGGATGGATTGAAAAGCGTATATTGTTTTTGGCGAAGGTGTTTGCGATTGATGTTTGTGCTTATGCGGTAATGAGTAATCATACTCACGTAGTGTTACATGTTGATGAGGAAAGTTCTAAGAAGTGGTCTAGTGAAGAGGTCATTCAACGATGGCATCGTGTCAGCCATGGAAACTTTCTTTCGAAGATGTGGTTGGATACCACGCAACGCAGTCGTCTAAATAGTACTCAACAAAAAACCCTTGATAATTATGTTTGTGAATGGCGTTCTAGATTGGCAAATATCAGTTGGTTTATGAGAATGTTAAATGAGCCAATAGCTAGGAAAGCCAATGAAGAAGACCAATGTACAGGACGTTTTTGGGAAGGACGTTTTAAATCACAAGCACTCCTTGATGAGACCGCAATCGTTTCGTGTATGGCTTATGTAGATCTAAATCCGATCAGAGCTAAGAAAGCAAACACGCCTGAAAATAGTCATTTCACAAGTCTAAAGCGTCGAATTTCAGATTTAAAAACAAGAAAAAGCGAGACCTCCTTAATGCGATTTGCCGAAGAGTCGACTCCAACGGAGGCTAAACATGCTTCGCCGAGCATACCGATACCCTTTCAGGACTATTTACACTTAATTGATACTACGGGGCGGGTAATTCGAGATAATACCAGTGGTTATATTAATGGTAAGATGACAGGTATTCTTGAAAGAATTGGCTTAAAACTCGAGAGCTGGACAAAACTGTGTACTGGGTTTGAAAAGCACTTCTCCGGTGGTGTTGGTAAAGAGTTAGCTTTAAGGAATTATTCTGCCAGTGTTGGAAGTAAGCGAGTTCACGGATTATCGCAGTCGAGAGCGTTGATGGGGTGACTGCATGATTATTGACTATGGCTTAACGGGTACAAGACTTAAGAAGAGTGAAAATTAAATAGACACCCATAGTAAAATGATGCATGTCCGCTAAAGCTCATCAGCTGGTTCGCACTATGTCCGTAATCCTAAATAAAGTGCTACTCAAGAATACGTCATTTGAACCCGAATTGCTGGTGGTATAACTTTCCTTTTATCTATAAAAGGATATGATCAATATTATGTAAATAACGTCATTAGGTTGTTGTCGTGAAAATATTGGTAACTGGGAGTGCGGGCAGAGTAGGACGCGCGATTTATATCCATTTAATGCGTTATTATGATGTTGTAGGCTTGGATAAAACGCCTTGCTCTACCGCTGACTATGTCGGCGACTTACGTGATTCTGAATTGATAGAAAGTGCATTATGCGGAGTGGATGTGGTGGTTCATACTGCTGCGCTGCACGCCCCGCACGTCGGTCGTGTCGAGGATAAGGAATTTGAAGCAGTTAATGTTGAAGCGACAGAGAAACTTGCATTAGCGGCAGTTCAGGCGGGCGTAAAGCAATTTGTATTTACTAGTACAACGGCTTTGTATGGCTATGCATCCAAGACACAGGGTAAAGCAGCATGGATTAATGAATCTGTACTTCCTCAGCCTAAAACCATCTACCATCGAAGTAAAATTGCAGCAGAACACAAGCTTGAACAGATTTCTCACCTATTTCAATTGCCTGTAACGGTATTACAGATGTCTCGTTGCTTCCCTGAACCGGTTGACTTGATGGCTATCTATCGACTGAATCGAGGTGTGGATGCAAGGGATGTGGCGGCAGCACATCATTTGGCAGTTCAGAAGCGATTGACAGGCTTTCGCCGCTTTATAATTTCTGCAACTACGCCATTCCACCCTCAGGATAGTGTGGGTTTATGCAACGATGCAGCAGCCGTGATTCGTCAACGAGCTCCAGAAGTTGCAAGCTGTTTCGATGCTCGAGGTTGGGTATTACCCGTGTCATTAGATCGCGTTTATGACTCATCGCTGGCGACCAAAGAGCTCGGCTGGGTGTCTAGGTTTGGCGTTGATAGTGTTTTATCTATGTACGATGAAGAGTTTGCAGAAGTATTGCCGCCAACGTAACGATAAATGGTATGCAAAAAAAGAAGAAGATTTAGATGGGTGTCCACCTAAAGAGAAGGGTGTCTTTTTTGAAAAGTGGGTGTCCAGGTTTAGAGGTCTATAACGATCTAATTAAAGCAACAAAAATGCCCCGACACGTTAATGCAGGGGCATGATTTACTTTGCTGTTGAAGTTTGATCTTTTAAGCGTTTACTTGTGCCATTTGCTGGACTTGTTTAACGATGGCATTTAAGCCCATTGTTCGAGTTGGCGTTAAGTGCTGCTCGAGGTCCAGCGACTCAAACCATGCTTTAATATCAAAATCCAAAGCGTTATCAATAGGAGTGTCGTTATAAGCAATGATAATCAAAGCCAGTAAGCCACGGACGATACCAGCATCGCTGAATGCGTCGAGCTTGATGTTTCCATCATCGAGACTCAGGGAGACCCAAACTTGGCTTTGGCACCCACGAAGTTTACTTTCGTCGGTACGTTTTTCTTCAGATAGGTTACACATACGCTCACCTAATTCCATTAGGTAAAGGTATCTTTCTTCCCAATCTTTACAACGTTGAAAATTTTTCAGTAACTTTTCTGGAGTCATTGCTGCTGCTTATCCTAATAATTTTTGTATATGTTTTAATCGGTCGACAAAAATGTCTACGTCTTTAGAGGTACTGTATAAGCCGAAAGAGGCTCGACAAACAGCAGACTCACCGAGACGTTGAATTAATGGAATCGCACAGTGGTGTCCCGTTCGAACTGCTATAGCACATCGGTCAAGAAAACTGCCGATATCAAATGCATGATGATTGCCAAGATTGAATGGAATCACGCCATAACGTTGTTCGACATCACCGTAGATGGTGAGTTTAGGAATTTCACTTAAACGGTTTACTGCGTAGTTCATTAATTCGTTTTCGTGCTTCTCAATGGCTTCAAAGCCAATCGAGTTGATATAACGAATTGCTTCACCAAGACCCAAGATCCCCGCGATGTTTGGGGTTCCTGCTTCAAATCGCCAAGGTGACTGTTGGAATGTTGTGCCGAGAGGTAACTGCACATTATCGATCATCGCACCACCGCCTTCCCAAGGTGGAAGGTTATCGAGCCATTTCGGAGAAATGTAGAGGACTCCAATACCTGTTGGACCATAAAGTTTGTGGCCAGAAAAAGCATAGAAATCACATTCTAATTCCTGCACATCGACAGGTGCATGAGCAATCGCTTGAGCGCCATCAACCAGAACAGCACCACCCGCTTTGTGAACCAAGTCTATTGCCAGTTTTAGTGGCGCCATACTGCCTAGAACATTGGAAATATGACTAATGGCGAGCAGTTTGGTTCTGTCACTAAGCAGTGGTAGTAAGGTTTTAATATGTAATTGCCCATCATCACTCATTGGCCATACTTTAATAGTAAGACCTAAGCGTTCTGCCTGAATTTGCCATGGAACGACATTGGCATGATGCTCAATTTCGGTAACGATGATTTCATCGCCTTTTTGGGCAAAAGTTGGCAAGAACGTGTTAGCAACAAGGTTAATGGCTTCGGTCGTACCTTTAGTAAATACGACATTATCAGTGGATGGAGCACTGATAAACTCGCGAACAAGCTCGCGTGAATCTTCCATGTTGGTGGTCGCTTCACCACTCAAGCGGTGCACCCCACGGTGCACGCTCGAATATTCCACTTCATAGAAGCGCTTCATACGCTCAATCACCGCAATGGGTGTTTGAGCGGTTGCTGCGGTATCTAAATAAACATATGGCTGACCTTCAAACTCCTGTTGAAGAGCTGGGAAATCACTGCGCCATGGGCTGTTTATCATTTAATCGCCTCCAGTTGCACATTAAGGCGATCGTGTAAGAACTTACGAATACCTTTGTGACCAACTTTATCGCATACTTCTGCAGCAAAAGCGTGGGTAATGATTTTTTCTGCTTCATGCTTACTAATGCCACGCGCTTGCAAATAGAAAATTTGATCAGGGTCTAGCTGGCCAGTGGTCGCGCCATGACTACACTTCACGTCATCTGCATAGATTTCGAGTTTAGGACGGCTGTCTACCCGTGAGTGGTCGCTCAGAAGCAGGTTATGGTTATCCATTTGACCATCGGTCTTTAACGCGCCTTCAGCTACATAGATCATGCCATCGAATACACCTTGTCCCGTTTGACAACCGACCATCTTGTGCAGCTGTTCACTGGTACAGTGGGCCGACTGATGACGGAGGTATGTGCGCGTATCGTATTTCTGATCATCACCAGGAATACCAAGGCTGTTCATCTCGATATGGCTACCTGGGTGACCAAGTAAACCACTGGTATGGTGACGGATCAGCTGACCAGTCAGCATGAAGGTATGGCTACTCGCATTGGCATCACGACCAAGTTTTATATCGTTGTGTCCGAAGTGTTGTTGCTGAGGGCCTTCTTCGACCAGCTTGGTGTGCTCAACGTTTGCACCATTGCCAACATCGATCGTTAAGCGCGACAAAGTCACCGCTTCCGCGTGATCTAAGGAGATGTGTTGTTCAATGATTTCACAAGTTGCCAAATCGCCCAGTGTAACATGATGACGAACCGAGCTGACTTCACCTTTGTAACCACTGTGGTAGTGAATCATGTGAATCGGCTTATCAACCTCAAGCTTGGCCGGAATATCAATGGTCACACCGCCTTGAGCCGTCGCATTGGTGAGCGCAGCGAAGACTTCTGATTGCACGGCACTGTCATGGATAAAATCCAAGTCATCAAAACGATGCTCAATACATTGAACGTCTACTTTTGGGATCCAATCCGAAAGACGGACAGAAAAGCGACCATTAATGAACACTAACTTATAGCTTTCTTCTTGCCAGTACGCTTCAAGTAACGTTTCAAGTTGACCGTCTCGCATTCTCAAAGATTGAGGCACGGCGTAATCACGTTTCAAAAAACGTTCTAACGCTTTTGCGGTGTATTTCCAGTCTTCATCTTTTGCCGTTGGCAAACCCTGAGTTACAAAATCATGCCAGTGAGCACGGTGCCAAAGCGTGTTTGGCACCAAATCTTGTAGTTTCTGAGTTGGGGTCGGCTTATCAATCGTCAAGGAGCCAGCCATAGCCTTTCTCCTCAAGTTCTTTCGCCAAGGTGTGGTCACCCGATTTGATGATCTTACCGTTTGCCATGACATGGATATAATCTGGCTTGATGTAGTCAAGGATACGTTGGTAGTGGGTTACAACAATGAAAGAGCGCTCTTCATTACGTAATGAGTTTACCCCGTCTGATACCGCTTTAAGTGCATCGATATCCAAACCTGAATCAGTTTCATCAAGGATGCACAAACTAGGCTCTAATAGGGCCATCTGAAGGATGTCGTTACGCTTCTTCTCACCACCAGAGAAACCTTCGTTTACGGAACGCTCTAGAAGATCAGCCGGCATTTTAAGCAGCTTAGCTTTGTCTTCAACCAAATCTTCAAAGTCGAAGCGATCCAGTTCAGGTTGCTCGCGGTATTCACGGATGCCATTAAGAGCAGTACGTAGGAAAAGTTTATTACTTACGCCTGGAATTTCTACAGGGTATTGGAATGCAAGGAAAACACCTTCACCAGCTCGCTCGTCTGGATCTAACTCAAGTAGGTCAGTGCCTTTAAATGTCACGGAGCCAGCCGTTGCTTCGTAATCTTCCTTACCCGCCAGTGTGGAGGATAAAGTACTTTTACCAGAGCCGTTAGGGCCCATGATTGCGTGTACTTCACCTGGTTTAACGGTTAGGTTTACGCCTTTAAGTATGGCGGTGTCTTCAACTTGTACGTGTAAATCTTTAATTTCTAACATGATTGGGTTAACCCACACTGTGTTCTAAACTGATGGCGAGAAGTTTTTGCGCGTCTACTGCAAATTCAAGCGGTAGCTCTGAGAATACATCTTTACAAAAACCGTTGACGATCATTGAGATAGCGTCGTCTTCACTGATACCGCGTTGCACGCAGTAGAATAATTGGTCTTCACCAATGCGCGAGGTGGTGGCTTCGTGTTCAATTTGGGCACTTGGGTTGCCCACTTCCACGGAAGGGAAGGTATGTGCACCACACTCCGCACCGATAAGCATGGAATCGCATTGGGTGAAGTTACGAGCGCCTTGAGCCGTAGGAAGGATTTTCACCAAACCACGGTAACTGTTCTCACTTTTACCCGCTGAGATCCCCTTGGAAATGATGGTTGACTTGGTGTTCTTACCAATGTGAATCATCTTAGTACCCGTGTCGGCTTTTTGATCACCAGACGTCAGCGCAACCGAGTAAAACTCACCCACAGAGTTGTCGCCCTGAAGAATCACGCTTGGGTATTTCCAAGTAATTGCAGAACCAGTCTCTGACTGAGTCCACGACATCTTACTGTTTTTGCCTTCACACAGACCGCGCTTGGTTACGAAATTCAGAATGCCGCCTTTGCTGCCTTCTTCACCAGCGAACCAGTTTTGTACTGTGGAATATTTTACTTCGGCATCTTTGTGAACGATAACTTCGACAACTGCAGCATGCAGCTGATAAGTATCACGCACAGGTGCTGAACAGCCTTCGATGTAGCTAACATAAGAGCCTTCATCCGCCACTAGAATGGTACGTTCGAATTGACCTGTTTTTGCTTGGTTAATACGGAAGTAAGTTGACAATTCACGTGGGCAGCGAACACCTGGTGGGATGTAAACAAATGTGCCGTCAGAAGCAACCGCCGCGTTTAATGCTGCAAAGAAGTTGTCTTTTGGCGGAACCACCGTCCCTAAGTACTTTTTGACTAACTCAGGGTGCTCATGTATCGCTTCACTGAATGAACAGAAGATAATACCGAGTTCGCTCAGTTCTTCACGGTAGGTCGTTGTTACCGATACGGAATCGAAGATTGCGTCAACAGCGACATCAGAACCTTCTCGCACTGGCACACCAAGTTGGTCAAAGGCATCTTCAACTTCTTTGGTCAGAAACTCATTGGAGCCATCGCTGGAGGCATCGCCTTCACCTGCCTCACATTTACCACATTGAGGAGCAGAGTAATAACTGTAATCTTGGTAATCGAGAGGAGGGTATTCCGCTTTCAACCAATGGGGTTCAGACATTTCAAGCCACTGCTCGTAGGCTTTTAATCTAAATTCAAGCATCCACTCAGGCTCATTTCTTTTGGCAGAAATGGCGCGGATAACTTTTTCATTGACCCCTTTTTCTAGCGTGTCACTGTCAACTTCGGTGTAGAAACCTTCCTTGTACTTTTGACTAAACGCTTGATCAAGTTCGGGCATATCAACTTGGCTCATTATTCAACTCCGAAGCTTTCGCCACAACCACACTCATTTTTTACATTTGGGTTGTGATAAATAAACGTTTGATTTAGCCCTTGGCTAACAAAATCGATTTCAGTGCCATCCAGCATAGGCATAGCGTCAACGGCTACATGAATAAACATCTTGTGGGATTCAAACGATAGGTCGCCCAGTTCGAGTTGGTCTACCAGCTCTAACACGTAAGCATAACCAGTACATCCAGAAACTTTGATTGACAGCCTCAGTTTTTGACCGTTTTTTGTCAGCTCACTGACACGCTTTGCTGCTGGCTCAGACAGCGATACGCCTCGCCATTGAGCTTGGTCTGGGGAGTATTCACCGACACTTTGGCTTGATTCCGACATGGCACGTCCTTACTGAAAATAATTTTGCAAATGATAACGATTATCAGTCCTAGATCAACCATGAAATTGTAGGGGATTAGCGATTATTTGTAACAGTTGAATCTAAATCGCGATCTTACCCATATATAGATCAAAAATAACTTGAAAACACAAGATATAGATGAATAATGATAATCAGTCTTATTTGTATTTATAACAATAACACATAGAGTTGTATTGTATGCTCTATGTTGCAAGGAGAAATCATGGATATCGTCGTTTATTCAAAGCCTGCATGCGTGCAATGTGTTGCCACTCAAAAAGCGATGCAAGCTAAGAAAATCTCTTACCGCAGCGTGGATCTGACTCAAGATCAAGAGGCGATGGAGAAGGTTGTTGCGATGGGATACCGTGAAGCTCCCGTAGTGGTTGCTGGGGAAAAACATTGGTCTGGCTTCCGACCAGATATGATCAACGCGCTATGAGTCAACTTGTCTATTTTTCGAGTGAATCGGGTAACACTCAACGCTTTGTTGAGAAGCTTGGCGTGCCCGCCGTTCGTCTGCCAATCAAAGAAGAATTTGCGTTACCAAATGTTTCAGAGCCTTATGTCTTGATCTGTCCGACATACTCTGACGGTTTTGGGCAGGGGGCTGTGCCAAAATCAGTCATCAAATTTTTAAATAAATTGGAAAATAGACAGTTAATCCGAGGTGTGATTGCAACGGGCAATCGCAACTTTGGACAATTCTTCGCTTATTCTGGCGATATCATCGCCAAAAAGTGCCAAATACCTGTGCTTTATCGTTTCGAGCTTTCTGGCTGCGAAACCGATTTGGTGCGAGTACGAGATGGTTTAAAACAATTCTGGTCTAAAGCAGGACAATGACAGAGACACACAACAAACTGGATTTTCATGCCTTAAATGCCATGCTCAATCTTCTGGATGAGAATGGTCATGTGCAGTTCGATGCGGACAAGCAATCAGTTCGCCAATATTTTCTTCAGCACGTTAATCAAAACACGGTGTTTTTCCATCACCTGAAAGAGAAACTGAGATATCTCGTAGAAGAAAATTACTACGAGTCAGAAGTGTTAGATCAGTACTCTTGGGAATTTAAAGAAAAGATTTGGAATCAAGCGTATGAACGTAAATTCCGATTCCCAACCTTCATGGGCGCTTATAAATTTTTTGCTTCTTATGCCCTAAAAACTCGCGATGGTGAACGTTACTTAGAACGTTTTGAAGATCGTGTAGTGATGACTGCCCTGCTGCTTGCTCGTGGTGATGAAGGAATGGCTTTAGAGTTGATGGAAGAGATCATTTCGGGTCGATTCCAACCAGCGACTCCGACATTTACCAATGCGGGTAAACGTAGTCGCGGTGAGTTGATTTCTTGCTTCCTTCTTCGTGTTGAAGACAACATGGAGAGTATTGGTCGTGCGATCAATTCATCGTTGCAGTTATCACGTCGTGGTGGCGGTGTGGCGTTAATGCTGACTAACTTACGTGAACATGGCGCTCCGATTAAAGGCATTGAGAATCAATCCTCTGGTGTTGTGCCTGTAATGAAGTTGCTTGAGGATAGTTTCTCGTATGCTAACCAGCTGGGTGCGCGCCAAGGGGCGGGTGCTGTTTACTTGAATGCTCACCACCCGGATATTCTGCGTTTCCTCGATACGAAACGTGAGAACGCTGACGAAAAAATTCGTATTAAGACGTTGAGCTTAGGGGTCGTGATCCCTGATATCACGTTTGAGTTGGCGAAGCAGAATAAAGAGATGTATCTATTTTCGCCTTATGATGTTGAGCGCGTTTATGGAAAGCCATTCTCTGAGATTTCAGTCACAGAGCACTACAATGATCTTGTGGATGATGTTCGTATTCATAAGACCAAGATCAATGCACGTCAGTTCTTCCAAACAATCGCAGAGATCCAGTTTGAGTCAGGTTACCCTTACATCATGTTTGAAGATACAGTCAATCGAGCTAATCCAGTTGACGGTCGTATCTCTATGTCAAACCTGTGTTCTGAAATCCTGCAAGTGAATGAAGCGTCCACCTTTAATGATGATCTTGGCTATGAGCATTTAGGGACCGACATCTCTTGTAACCTGGGCTCATTAAACATCGCGAATGTTATGGACGGGTGTAATGTCCAACAATCTGTGCATTCTGCTATTCGCGCACTGAACGCAGTGTCGGAAATGAGCAGCATCGACAGTGTACCGTCGGTGAAACGTGGTAACGATGAAAGTCACGCGATTGGTCTTGGTCAGATGAACCTTCACGGCTTCCTAGCGCGAGAGCATATTCATTATGGCAGTGATGTTGCTTTGGATTTCACGAACATCTATTTTGCAACGGTACTTTTCCACTGCGTCACCGCATCCAATGAGTTGGCAAAATTACGTCAGGCGAGTTTTAAAGGGTTTGAAAAATCCGATTATGCGAACGGCCGTTTTTTTGACCGCTACATCGAAGATACACCGAAAATTCGCACCGAGCAGGTCGAACAGCTTCTTGCAAAATTTGATTTTGCTGTCCCGACACAGGCGCAATGGCAGGCGTTGAAAGAAAGCGTAATGGAGCACGGTTTGTATAACCGCAACCTCCAAGCCATTCCGCCGACAGGCTCCATCAGTTACATCAATAACTCGACCTCTTCGATCCACCCGATTACTTCTAAGATCGAAATTCGCAAAGAAGGTCAGATTGGACGCGTTTATTATCCAGCGCCTTATATGACCAATGAGAATATGGAATTCTACCGTGATGCTTATGAAATCGGTCCTGAAGCCATCATAGATACTTATGCGGAAGCCACGAAACACGTCGACCAAGGCTTATCCTTGACACTGTTCTTCCCTGATACAGTGACAACTCGTGATATCAACAAAGCTCAGATTTACGCTTGGAAAAAAGGTGTTAAAACCATCTACTACATTCGACTTCGCCAAAAAGCCCTTGAAGGGACTCAAGTCGAAGGTTGTGTGTCTTGTAGTTTGTAAGAGATTTAATAATGACTGACCAAATCGTTTCACCGATTGCACGCGCAATCAACTGGAACCGCTTAGATGATGATAAAGATCTGGAGATCTGGAACCGTCTAACGGTTAACTTTTGGCTACCTGAAAAAGTGCCGTTGTCGAACGACATCCCTAGCTGGCAACAGTTAACGGAGAAAGAGCAAGAGTTAACCATTCGTGTATTTACGGGTCTTACGCTATTAGATACGATTCAGAATACTGTTGGTGCACCAGCTCTAATGCCAGATGCAATTACGCAGCACGAAGAAGCCGTATTAACCAACATTGCTTTCATGGAAGCGGTGCATGCCCGTAGTTATTCGTCTGTGTTTTCGACTCTATGTACGACGCCGCAGATCAATGATGCTTTCCGTTGGGCTGAAGAGAACCCGCATTTACAGCGCAAGTCAGAGATCATTCTTGAGCAGTACCGTGCCACGGAATCGCCATTGAAGAAGAAAATTGCGAGCGTATTTTTAGAGAGTTTCTTGTTCTATTCTGGCTTTTACCTTCCAATGTATTGGTCAAGCCGTGCAAAACTCACTAACACAGCGGATCTGATTCGTTTGATCATTCGTGATGAGGCTGTACACGGTTATTACATTGGTTACAAATTCCAGAAAGGTTTCCAGCAATTGAATGAACAAGAGCAAGCTGAAATTAAAGATTTTGCTTTCTCTTTGTTGTTTGATCTATATGCGGTTGAAAGTGAATACACGGAAGCCTTGTATGATCACCTGGGGTTGACGGAAGAGGTGAAACAGTTCCTACACTACAATGCGAATAAGGCATTGATGAACTTAGGCTTTGAACCACTGTTCCCCGATGAAGTGTGTCAAGTTAACCCTGCTATCATGTCGGCGCTCTCACCGAACGCTGATGAAAACCATGATTTCTTCTCAGGTTCAGGCTCGTCTTATGTCATTGGACAAGCCGTTGCAACAGAAGACGAAGATTGGGACTTCTAGTTTTACGAGCGAACTAAGAAAATAAGAAACCTACGCCATGTGCGTGGGTTTTTTTGTCGCTAAATTTAAGACCTTATGTTGTTATTAAAATGCCAAGGCAATGATTAAAAAAGGTTAACTATCATTTGTTTATGTTCTGAGTTATGGTGAATTGTTCAGCATATGCAAGGAAGTAAACATGTTAGTTACACGTATTTCAGCTCAGCAATCTAGCCTAGTTGCCCCTCTCTTCGACCAATATCGAGTGTTTTATGGTCAGCCAAGTGATTTATCTCTCGCTTTAACATTCGTTTCCGAACGCTTGAATCACAACCAGTCCGTCATTTTGCTTGCGCAAGATGAAAAGGGAAAAGCCATCGGTTTCACCCAACTCTATCCGAGCTTCTCGTCGGTTTCGGCGCAAAAAACGTGGATACTGAATGATTTATTTGTCATTGAAGAGTGTCGTGGTAAAGGTATCGGTAAAGCCCTTCTCAATGGGGCGAAAGATCATGCGCGTACTACTGGGGCGAAAGGGATTGCTTTGGAAACGGCACATGATAACCACAATGCGCAGGCACTTTATGAGTCACTGGGCTACGAGAAAGACACCCATTACTTGAGCTATTTTTTGACGCTTTGACGTCTTGATTCAACCATTAGAAATAATAGACATTAGAAACAATTGACAGCCTTACTAAAGTAGACACCCACAAATAGCATGGACACCAATGGCAAATGAATGGCTGTCCAGATGTAAAGTGGCATATTTGAACATGCCCATGCGTTGTGAGCAGATCAATAGCAATCTCATTATGGGTGTCTATCCATTTTGCTCTCTGTGTCTTAACGTATTGGGGAATAATTAATAGGAGAACGCAGATTGGCTAGACCAAACTATACACTTGATACTGACGGCTTAACGTTACGATTAATTGAAGAATCAGACTGGGATCTGTTTCATCAACTACTGACAGATCCACAAGTGATTCGACAATGCTTCAACCTTCCAACACTGGAAGATATTCGCAATAAGTTTGAAGATAGATTGAAACCGTGGACTCCCGAAAGCGAAAGCTGGCTCTGTTTCGTCGTTTGTGATTCAAAGACTGGCCAGCCTTATGGCGTGACTGGCTTCGTTCTAGAACAAGGTGAAGCGGAAATAGGGTACTTGTTTTTACCTGAACATCATGGAAAAGGGTATGCGACACGTTCACTCAAAGCGGTGTTGGAGTGGGCGTTTGAAGTTCATAGCATCCAATGTTACAACGCGATTGTTACCCAAGGGAATATTGCTTCAGAGAAAGTTCTCAAAAAATGCGGTTTTGATTTAGTGAAAGTTGATCCTTTAGCTTATGAGATTGGTGGTCAACGCTTTGATGATCACATTTATCAATTGAACCAAAGCGAAAAACTTTAATGTAAAGCCGTGAGGGTTTCAGTGTTATTCCCTAATGAAGTGACCCAATCCGTCTGTTTAAAAGCTTTAAATTTGCTCTTTAATGATATGCAATCTATTTTGTATTTGTGCGTATAACCGATTTGCGATGACATGCTAGGTTCGAATGTAGGCTTTGTCCGATTGAATTTGGCATTTGGAAGTAAACGGGCTTAAGACCAATTAAAACAGCACAAACCTTACTTTTGTCGGCTTTTCCTTGGTTTATCGAGGTGGAGTCGATGAGCGTAGGATTAACGCGTGAACGTCGGAGGGAAACATGGATCAAAGGCTCTATCAGTGCACTCACAGCACGTATTCTGACTTGTACCAACTCGCTGAGGAAGGGAAAGTCTTGGAATTACATGTCGCGCAGTTTAATAGTAATCAGCAGTTTTATTGGGTTTTGAACATTGTCTCTTCGCGGCGGTTCGCTACTTTGTTCCCTGAGGTGATATCAAAAGAAGTGGCTCTGAGTTATGACAATGATAAGTGGTTTTCCGTACTGGTTTCATTGATCAAAATGGGATCGAAACAGTCGTTCGAAGAGTATTTTGATCAACGCCGTTTTCAAACGTTTTCAGAGGTGTACAAAAACTCGATTTTGAAACGCTACTTGGTGTCATTTAATGATGAGGGCTTTGCAAATCGTTTATTACAGCTTGGCGCGAGAGTAGATTCGGCAACGTTAGCCGCAGTATCTCCGGAAAACGATAATTTTTTCTGGATGTTATCCCACGCTCGTAAACGCCACGTGACAGCATGGCTCAATGAGCAACTTCGAAAACAGCTTGCTCTGCTGAAACACTCTGCCAATTTCACTCCAACGGCCAAATCCCATTTACAGCAGGGCTCTGGTAACTGGCAGCAAACCGAGTTTTCACAGTTAAAGAAGTTCTTGCAAAAGGTGAATGATTACCACCACTGCTTTTATCCAAATAATAATGCTGATTGGCT
This sequence comes from bacterium sp. HQB-39, assembly GCA_043422575.1. Lineage (GTDB taxonomy): Bacteria > Pseudomonadota > Gammaproteobacteria > Enterobacterales > Vibrionaceae > Vibrio. The sequence goes on from JBHOHG010000006.1 coordinate 19,638, forward strand.
GGTGGCAGCGGTGCTGTGTGGTCATTTAGAGTTGTTTGAACAATGCATTGAAAACCCTAGATTAATCAATGAGAAAGCGTCAAATGGTATGATTGCTCTGGTTGAAGCTTGTGGGCGTCAACACAGTGATTGGGCCATTACCAAATTGTTAACCGCAGGGGCTGATGTGAATCGACGCGATAGCAACAATCATTCAGCGCTATTTTCTGCGTTGGCGAGAAGTGAAAAACACATTGAAGTGGTTTCGCAACTCGTTGCTGCCGGCGCAGATGTAAATCATCGTGATTTTACTCATGCAACCCTATTGTATACATTGAAACCCCATTTGCCTGAAGACATCATTTTGTTGTTAGAGCAGTGTGGTGCACAGGCTTTTGCGCCATATGAACAGATTGAGATGCTTGCTTAAGGCCTTTTATACGCAAGTCACCTCGAAATGCGAGGGTCAGTAAGAATCATTTTATGATTCGAACCTTAACCTCCCTGATTAATGCGTCGATGACGTTTTGCTCTGGGAGGTCTACATTTACGCTCTGTACATTAGCGGCCGACAGTGCAGTGGCGTTGGCTGCAATTGCTAACATTGCCTTTTCGGTTAATGGTGTATCTACATCAGCTTTTTCTAGTGCTTCACAAAATCCGGCAACCAAGGTGTCACCCGCACCGACGGTGCTGACCACTTTTACTTTGGGTGGGATAGCTTGAACGACGTTACCTCGATGTGCCCAAATGAGCCCTTCAGAACCTAACGACACGACGACATGTTCGATACCTGACTGATTGAGTGAGGATGCGGCATCTACGATTGCGTCTGTTGAATCTACAGCGCAGCCTAATAAATCAATCAGTTCATCCAAATTCGGTTTAATGAAGTAAGGAGTGGAACAGATTCCTGCGCGTAAAGCTTCTCCACTGGTATCCAGATAAACACGTTTGTTATGCTGGATTAGTGAGTCGACAATACTTCCCAACTGATCGGCAGCCATACCTAAAGGCAAACTTCCAGAAATAATAAAGCAATCACAATGCAAACTCAGTTTACTGATCATTTTTTCAAGATTATTAATATCGAGTGAATGAACCTCAAAACCTGGAAAGTTCATTTCCGTGACTTGGTGATTGCGATCGATAATTTTGATATTTGTTCTTGTGTTTCCAGAAATATTAATAAATCTATTGTTAATATTTTTTTGATCAAATAGTGAGGTAAATGGCTGGATATTATTACGTCCCAAAAACCCAGAAACTGTTACTTTAGTTCCAAGTTGGCTCAGGACATTCGCCACGTTGACCCCTTTTCCAGCGGCATGGTAATCACTTTCTTCAATTCTATTGACAGAATTGAGGTGAAGATCGCTGAGGGAGCCTGTTAAATCAATCGCTGGGTTGAAGGTAATAGTGGCAATGGATTGGGACATAATCTCGCTTTCTCTCATCTTTATGACAATCGGATAATCACTCATTTTAACTCTATTTTTCCCATGATTGGCTCACACAAATGATAAAAATCTTATGTTTAATAATAGTTGGGGTAGGGCATTGTGATCATGATGCATAAGCATAGACTAAGCGCGGAATTTATGGGCTCATAAACGTCCTGAAATAACCTCTAAATAAAAGTGATAGATGCCTCAATTATTTTGTTTTGGATTGGCGTTCTGTATTCATTGGGTCGAACTTTGTCGAATAAATGTTAATGACAACATTATCTATTTGCCTTCGCAATGTTGAGACTCTTAGTATTTCTTCAGTGCCTCTAAAACGGAACTCTCATTATAGATTGTCGTTGTTTGGGCCGCTTTTACTTAGAGCTGAATATGTTTAACGAGGAAACACAATGATGAAAAAAGGATATTTATCCCTTGTGATCGGTGGTTTGTTGTCTGCGAATGCAATGGCAATGAACATTCAACCCGATCCAGAGAACCCGACTGGTTACGTTATCTCTAGAGCGGACATCCAAGCAGCGGGTAATGCGCAAACGACGGATCCAATGTATGCGATTTGGTCTAAAGCATTAGAAACTCGTTCAAATACAGTCGTTGAGGCTATCCAGCCAGGTCTATCGACTAACCCTGATAACGTAAAGCGTGTTGAGCGTGTATTCCCGCAATCGGAGTGGGAATTCCTGACTCAAATGGCGACTCATGAATACACTTACACACGATTCCTACGTGCGATTGGTAAATTCCCTGCATTCTGTGGTGAGTATACCGACGGTCGTAATTCCGACGAAATCTGTAAGACGTCAATCGTGACTGCCTTCGCTCATTTCTCACAAGAAACGGGTGGCCACATTGCCATTGATAACGTATCTGATAACCCGCTAGCACTACAAGAGTGGCAACAAGCTCTTGTACATGTGCGTGAAATGGGTTGGTCTGAAGGCCAAGAAGGGTATACCACAGGTTGTGGTCAAAATGATTGGCAAAATAAGCGTTGGCCATGTGAACCTGGTCAAGGTTACTTCGGTCGTGGTGCAAAACAGCTTTCGTACCATTTCAACTACGGTGCCTTCTCAGAAGTGATGTTTGATGGTGACGCGACGGTTCTGTTGAAAAATCCAGGGTTAGTTGCAGATTCATGGTTGAACTTAGCTTCGGCTATTTGGTTCTTCTTGACGCCACAAGCGCCAAAGCCAGCCATGCTGCACGTTATTGACCGTACATGGAAGCCATCTCAACGTGAATTAGATGCAGGGATTGGTTACGGTTTCGGTACGACCATCAACGTTATCAATGGTGGTATTGAGTGTGGCGAACAGAACAAGACGAAAGGTCAGCCAGTTAACCGTATCCGTTACTGGGAAGGGCTTGCTGAGCATTACCAAATTGATATCAAAGCTGACGAGAAAAATACTTGTTGGCAACAAACCCCTTACGGTAGCCTAAACCTAAATGGTGCGACTGATGTGTTGTACACCAACTGGGATGGTAACTGGAAATACTACCCAGATCGTCCAGGCGGTTTCTCGTTTGAATGTGAATTAGTGGGCTTCCAAACGGCGTATTCCGCATTAGTCCCTGGAGACTATGAGAAGTGTGTAACGAATTTCTACGGTTCACACGCAAATTGGCCGGAAGTGCGCGTACTAGAGAAGCCGCTTCCGACGGATCCAACCGTGCCAGTTGATCCTCCAGTTGATGGTGTTGCTGGCTGGGATAAGAACAAAGTGTATCTGAAAGGTGATAAAGCGAGCTTCAACGGGGCGACTTACGCTGCGAAGTGGTGGACTCAGGGCGATGAGCCTTCTCAAGGTGGACCATGGGAATTGGTTGCCGGTACACCAACTAACCCGCCAGTT
>JBHOHG010000006.1:23041-255235 GCA_043422575.1 bacterium sp. HQB-39
GTGACGCCAGAGCCGCCAGTTGTGACGCCAGAGCCGCCAGTTGTGACGCCAGAGCCGCCAGTTGTGACGCCAGAGCCGCCAGTTGTGACGCCAGAGCCACCAGTTGTGACGCCAGAGCCGCCAGTCGTGACACCTGAACCGCCTGTGGTTGAGCCGACACCAACCGACTTTATCCAATGGCAGCCGGGTATTACTCAAGTTGCAAACGGTGAAAAAGTGACAAACGGTGGTAAGTGCTTTATCGCTAAGAATGGTCCAGGTTCATGGGACACCCCATCGAAGTCAGGCTGGTTCTGGGATGAGATTTCTTGTAAATAATTTCCGGTATTATTAGAAAAATCCTTCATCTTACCTATTGCCCTCAGCACTCTGCTGGGGGCTTTTTTGTATCGATACGATTGATTTGTTTTGTCAATTTTTAAGAAAGTACGAAATCCGATATGGCAAATTGCGATGTCTTGGACGGTTGGTACACCGCTCATTTTCGATGCACTTCACTGTTGGGAGGGGATAAGTAGATATGCATTCAATTTTTTATAAATTCGGTTTGTTTTGGGTGTGTATATATGAAATCTCTAGTGCATGTGATGACAATAGTTCTAGATAATGGAATTTAGATCAATCGCTAGGAATGAGTTGCTGTAAATAATCATCTAATTGCATTTTAGGTGATGAGCCAGCTCGGTTTGAAAGTTGTGAATTCGTAAAATGAGCATTAGGAATCACAGAGACTAAGTAGGCCTATCACCGACGAAGTTGAATCAAAATGCTGCGGTTTAGAGGTTTTAACTCAAATAATAATATTTTCGAGGAAAAACAATGGCTAAACTAAGTAACATCGCTCTTTTCGTTGGATCAATTTTTAGTGCAAATGCGCTGGCAATGAGCGTACAGCCCGATCCGTTGGATCCCAGTGGATATGTGATTAGCAAAGCGGAAGTTCAAGCAGTAGCAGCAGCAAAAACCGCCGACCCAATGTACGCCAAATGGGCACAAGATCTACAGACCATACCGAACCATATTGTTGATTTAATCCGACCTAATGCGTTATCGAATCCAGATAATGTTAAGCGCGTTGAAAGAGTGTTTACACAAAACGATTGGAACCATTTGACGCAAATGTCGGCTCCAGAATATACCTACACACGTTTACTACAAGCCATTGGTAAGTTTCCGGCTTTCTGTAAAGCCTACAGTGATGGCCAAGATTCCGATGCGATTTGTCAGAAGCTGATCCTGACCGTTTTTGCCCACTTAGCGCAAGATAATGGAGCAAAGTTGGCCGTTGATGATGTGGCAAACAACCCTTTGGGTCTTGAACTGTGGCAACAGGGCTTAGTGAAGGCTCGTGAAGATGCTTGGCTTTGGGATCTCAACCAGCACTGGAATCAATGTAATGCCGATACTGGAGCAAACGCACGTTGGCCGTGTTACCCAGGTCAATTTTATTTCGGTCGAGGGGCTCAACTCTTAACGCATCATTATCAATATGGCGAATTTTCGGAAGTGATTTATGAGGGGGATGCCAGTGTTTTATTACAAGATCCGGATCTTGTTGCGGATTCTTGGCTCAATTTAGCTACCGTTGTTTGGTATTACTTAAAACCAGAGTCTCCTAAGCCTTCGATTGTGCATGTTATCGACCGAACTTGGGCTCCAACACCAAGTGAGTTGAAGGCAGGAATTGGTTTCGGCTTTGGTACAACCACCAATATTATTAATGGTGGCTTGGAATGCGGTGAGCGAAATGGTCAAACACGGACGCCATCAAATCGTACCGAGAACTGGAAGGGGTTGGCAGACTATTTCCAAGTGACGATACATGCCGATGAAAATGAGAGCTGTGATCAGCAAACACCATATGGTTCATTAAGCTTCGATGGTGCTCAAGATCCACTTTATACCTATTGGGATGTCAGTTGGAAATACTCGCCAGATCGACCAGAAGGCTTCTCATTCGAATGTGATCTGGTTGGGTTCCGAACCATATACTCCGCATTGGTACCGAGTGATTATGAGAAATGTGTCACGAATCATTATGGCTCGCACGCATTTTGGCCGAATGTCCGTGTAGTCGACGTTCAACCAACCCCGCAGCCACTACCACAGCCGCCAGTCTCGGAGCTACCAGTTACACCGCCGTCGGATCTAATCGTGTGGATATCAGGGGAAACGAAGGTCAAGAATGGTGATAAGGTTGTCCACAAGGGCAACTGTTATGTGGCGAAAAATACTCCGGGTTCTTGGGATACCCCAAATCGTTCGGGTTGGTTCTGGAATGAGGTTACTTGTCCCTGAGTACTCGCTTTTAATCGTGATTGATTTTCACTACGTTGAATTCAATGATTTTTGTTTAAACGACCTCACCCTTACAAATCTTGAGAGAGAAGATGTAGTGATTTAATGGCGGAGTATTTACAGTAACGTTCACTATAGGATCGATGTTATTGCCCCGACATTCGCAGTCGGGGCTTATTTTTTCTTTGAGAAAAGTTTATGAATTCCCGACTCACATCACTGGTCTCGATATATAACTCTCGATTGAATCTCAGTTAAATATCACCTTTTTAATTAGGGTTAAGAATACATCCCTTAAACAATTGGCACTATTAAAGGAAAGCAGTGATGAAATTGACTCAGTATCCATTCCTCCTTTTATCAAGCTGTATTCTTATGGCATGTAATGGTTCAGGCAGTGATAACGACAAACGGGATCACAATCAATCACAATGCAAGCCAGAATACGTCAATTTTACGGCCGCCGCAGGTCAGCCCACTTTGAAATTGATGGGAAATAAGGTTGTTAACCTGCCAATTGGGGGCGAATACATAGAGCAAGGTGCCGTCGCGTTGGATGCCGAAGATGGAGACTTATCGTCTCGCGTTACCATTACAGGTGTCGACAGCCTCACGACTCAAGCGGTTGGTGACTTTTTGGTTCGATATGAGGTCAAGGATGATGATGGTCATCGAGCCATACCTGTCTATCGAATCATCCGAGTGCATAATGAGGGAGCCACACAGCGATTCTCTAAACGTTTTTTTAATCAAGTTGATGCCATATGGGAATACTATGAAAAATTGCCAAATCAGCTAGAACCAGATGTTAAGTACCCATTGCTGATCATTAATCATGGGGCGATGCATTCCAAATCCTTTGATAATGGCGGAATGAAAGCGATGGAGTCGACGAATGGAGTCGTATTGCTGAATAAAGATCAATACCCGCAAGATCTACCGATGATCATACTAGTGCCACAACGTTGCAATGTCAGTTTAGGAGCAGATACAACCCAATCTTTACATGACTTTGTTTTATGGGCTGAGCACCACTACCCTGTGGACTCCTCAAGAATATACATCTCTGGTTTAAGCAATGGTGGAACGTTAACCTTTAATTACGCGGAAACTTTTCCCGAGAAGCCTGCTGCTATTGTACCTATGGCTTCGGATCAGATATATCAGTATTGTCAGTTGAACACTACGCCCACTTGGGCATTTATCGCACGCAATGACGGGATATTTTCCCATGACTTCCTAGCGCACCAAATGAAACAGGCTGCTCAATGTGACGGCATTGAAGTGCAACACCGAACGACAATTTTTGAGCGTGGTGGGCACGTAATTGATGATGACATTTTAAATTTAAACTACCTTGGTAAAGGAGACCCGACTTTTGATGTTTATGACCAAAGCATCTATGAATGGCTAATGTCTCACAGTAAAACCAAGAACTCATCAATCTAAATTAAAAGGCCAGCATGATGGCTTGGCTGTTGTATTATTGGACACTGGAATACCAAGCGCTTAGGTGTTCACAGAGCCATTCAGGGTTATCCAGCGGGATATCGTGCCCGTCGGATTCATTGATTATCAGATCGGATTGCCATTGATTTGCGATGGCGCGGGTAGCATGTCCATTTACTAAGTGATCTTGAGTTGATGAGAAGAAGAGCAATGGACACTGGGGTTTAGTGATCTCAAAGCGAGTTGCAGCACCGAGCTGTTTAAAAAAATTCTCACGTTGCATTGGATATCGCTTTTCAATCTCAGCCCAAGCGGATATTACGTTGTCATCTTGTGGAAGATTAGAGACAAGGGAGTAGACTAAGCTTTCTCTGGTGATGGGGGCAGACATGAGCGCTTTAATCAATGTGAGGTAACAACTTGGTTTTAGCCGTTGATAAAAAGGGCTAAAACCTTTAGCACTGGTATTAATACACACCACGCTGGAGACTTCTGTAGGGTATTGCTCGGCCCATTTTAACCCAATCATTCCACCCATAGAAATCGAGATGATATCAACCTTAGAAGAGCAGGGAGTTCCATCTATTTTGACTCGCTGAGCTCTCAATGCTTCGACCATTCCTGCAATCGTTGTTGGAGACGTTTGATGGCAGTGCTCACCAGCCCCGGGTATATCGAGGCAGAAAACCTTTCTATGTGGGAATAAGGCTTGAATCTTCTCTGGAAAAGTTCCCCAATGAAATTGGCCTCTGAAAAGACCTCGAATGAGTATGATGTCGTGATCCATTTGATGCTAACTCTAAATATATTCAATCTGATTATCCTATCGGTTGAGTATAGCGAGTGTTCCAAGTCCATTTTAATTTGCGATCAATATCATCAATATGATTAAGAGTGCATTATACAGAGCGCTACATTTAAAATTATAGTTCATTGAAAATAGGGCGATAAATACCGTTACTCGTCCCTTAAAATAAAATCAGTGACAAGGAACCGAATACGTCATTTTAAGAACGTGCGTATATAGAGGTCAGTCCTTTATTTTAAAAATATAATTTACAATGTGGTTACTAAACTTAAGTGCTAGCTGTCAGTATGTGATTGCATTCATCCGAAGAGCTTGTTTGAGTGCCTATGATTCTAACCGTTATTTAACCACGTTTGAATTTACCACATCCTAACCTGTACAGTGAAAATAGGATTAATCAAAATGAGGCAAAGCAAATGGTCGGCTATGTTGAATAAAGCAATGCTCGCAGGTATTTCATCAGTGCCACTACTTACTGGTTGTATGGAATGGGACGATACATTGGACTTAACAACAACTCAGAATGTGTCTTTGGTTGAGCTAAGTGATCCTCAACTATCTCCATACCAGCCAGGCCAACCCATTTCAATTCCATTTACAGTTTCTTCGTATGGTCTCAGTGATGAGCATGTGGGAGTAGCTTTTATGGCGATACCTGCTGATAAAGTAGGGCAATTGGAAACTCATGAAGACCCAGAAGGCTATTTACTGGGCAACCATTACATTGAAAAACTTGAGGATGGTGAACTTAGTCGAACCGCGCATTTAATGCTACCTAACACAGACATGGTTTCAGGATCGTATGTGATAGCCGCTTACGTTGATAGCATGCAAGTAATTAAAGATGAGCTCACACTTGATGATAACCGTTCACGAGGCTATCAAGTTGGTGATTTTCGAACTTACGCTAAGATGGAGGTTGTGAGTGAGCGATATCATGATTTTGCAATAGATAAGTTAGTGGTAGGTGATGGCTTTGTATTATTTCCCATGCTTGATGAGCGTGACTCAACATATGGTATTAATCCTAACCACAAGCGTGCGGATATCATTGGTCATTTTGATGCGTCAAAATTTGGTACTGATGTAAACCGAGCCGAAGTAAGTGCAACAGTGATTATCGATGGAGAAGGCTATCCTGCTCATTTTTGGCAAGAAACTGGAAAGCATTATGCAGAGCGGATGGTCATTGAGTTTGCAGATCATGAGCAAAGCCATTATTTCCCTTTTGATATCGCTGTGAATGGTTATTTACTGGATAAAATCCAACAAGCGTATGACTCAAATGTGACTGAGAACGTATTGGAAATCGAACTTACGCTGCATGACCAATCTGCTCATAATGAATTAGATTTAGACAATAACAGTATGAAAGTACGTGTTCCCTATAGTCTGTATCAAGTTGAAACCCCAGAAAAATGGAAGCAGCCAGGTACATCTCAGGCCGAGGCGAGGTATCTCCCTGAGCAACCTCGTGTTATGGATCGTACATTTGTCAGTTATTCTAAAGGGATTATTGCTCGAGAGTCATATGATGCATTGTATGGAGATAAATCGAAAGTTGCCGTTAATGCTAGGTTTTATGCTTCTTCCCTGCTGACCAGTGAAGGAGGCGGCCTTGCCGAAATTAAGACGCAAGGGGACTTTGATCTTTACATGTTCAATAATCATATTCGTTTATTTGAGGTTGCAGCAGAAGGTTTAGTGACCGCAGAAAACGCGACAGTTACTTACGGAGTTGCAGCATACTTATTGGAAAATCAGCTATTTTTTGAGTATGAAGAAGTTCAAGCGCTTAATGAGTCATACCCATATGATTGGACAGAAGAGCAAAAACTGTTTTCTACGACATTCACCATCGTTATCGTTCCGATTACTGTTTCGGCTGGGGTAAAAGGCGAAGTTGGCTTGAATGCTGACTTGGTGTTTGAAGACTTTCAGTTTAGTGTCGGTGGTGACGTTTTGAGTGCTGGATTGAGTGCTTATGCGACCGCTGGAGTGGATCTACTCATTGCGAGTGGTGGCATTGGTGTCGACTTCTTGATCATTGGAGACACTTTGAACGCTACCGCTTACACCGGTTTTGCCAATTTCCTCGACCGAGGGGAAATAGACTGGGGTATTGATGTCAGCAATCATATGAAGGCAATTGAAGGTGAGTTTTACCTTTGGGTGAAATATCCGAGCTATAAATTCTGCTGTTCGTTCCCAACAAAAACAGCCACGAAAACGATCTACAATACAGGTGCACTCTACGATAAAACATGGTCTTTATTGAATTATAACGGCACATTTCAGACGAGTAATTAATATCTGATGGTTAGACAATTAATATGGTTAATAACAGCGCTGTCAAGCAGCGCTGTTGGTGCAGAGATGCAGTGTAATCGTTGGGGAGACATGGAGACTCATGCAACCACGGAAATTCACACTCTCGGTGGAGTAAACGATAGTGATTTATCACTCAGTGGGCAATGGGTCTCTCGTTCGTTAAAGAGTACGACCGAATATTATTGGCTTGGAGTACAGTTACATCAGCCTAGTGTCGTACTTGATCATGTGAAGATTGATACCCATATTTATTCAACGCCTTTTGCGGTTAAGATTCGCCGTACTTCGGGAGACATTTTGGATTATCATTTTGCGGCACAATTAGAGGCTAATGATCGGCAAAAATTAATGGCGATTTATCAAAGCTTGCACATTGAATCCTTGAAGTATCTGGACTTGTCTCAGTCTAAAATTATGAAAGAACAAGATAACACAGGCACTTATTCAGTAAGGTATTCGAAAGTTGCGAGTAATTCACCTGCTGCGAGATCAATAAACATCCATAGAAGTAAACTAGAATATCTCAGTATTGATCCTGCTGGTGGGATGTTAGGCTTTCAATTACCGAATGTAAAAGAAGACAGCTACCAGCTCAAACTGGACAGTTGTGGTTTGATGTCTATTCAGGGGCGAAATAAAACTCAGGTGGTTAGTAAATCAAATGATATTCGGGTGTCAGTGATACAAACCTTGTCTTTTAATCATCGAACAGCCCCTGTTCCGGAAGATATGACAATCATGTTGCTTGGTATGGATCCACTTCAATGGGAAGTGACACCGAAACACATCGTTTACCCCAAACCTTTGCCTAAGCCAGTCCAAAATGTAAAGCAATTCACTCAATTTTTAATCAAGCAAGATTTGTCGGGGAAAGAGGATGAGAAGGTAGCACAACTACTTTACGATAATCAGAGGTATCTACCGGAATTGAAAGAATGGATGAAAAATCAACCGATTGAAGATAAGGCGATGAGCCGCTTATTCATGTTGATTGGAAAAAATGATACTCAATTTGCCCATCAGTTGTTAGTGGCAGTTTATAGAGACAGTGATTTTTCTGGTAAACAACGCTTTCGCAGCTTAATGGCATTAAAGTATGCAATGACGCCATTGGATGATGAATTAGTCGACTTATTGTTACACTCCGACCAGTCTAACTTGCAAGTTGTCAGTAAAGAATCAATAAGGTTGGCGGGTAGCGCACGTTTAGTGTTGGGAATCATTATCCAAAACCAAGCGGGTACTAAATTTGCTGAAAGATTGACCTTAAAGCTGGCTGAAGAGTTAGAGTTAGAATCGGATCCAGTACGTCAGTCCTATTTACTTGGAGCGATGGGTAATACCCAAGATGATCAACATGTTGCTTTAGTGGCAAACTATTTGAATAGTCAAGATAGCCGAGTGCGCTCCCAAGCAGCAGAAGCGCTTGGAAGGATGCCTTCTGAAGAAGGATTAAAGCTGTTGAGGTCACAACTGTCTGTGGAAACGAAGAGTAGGAATATCGCAACGGTATTACGCTCGATAGGTAAGCATGAATTAATGCAAACTGAAGCTAAGGCATTGTTTTATTACGCTCAATCTGATCAAAAAAGCGACATTAGATTTGCGGCAATAGAAGCCATTGGAAGGCAAGTTGAGCAACACCCAGACTTGAAGTTAGTGCTCAAAGACCTAGTAAAGAAAGAGACAAATCAAAAGGTATTGACTGTGTTAATGAAAGCTATTTATAGCCAATAAATTCTAGGCTTATACTCAGGTATCCAAACAGGTTCGCAGTTCGGGAACCTGTCACCAGTCTTACTTCGGCGTTAGAGGTATAGAAAATAGATGAACTATACCATTTACCTCTGCCTTGAATTAAAACCAGAATTAAGGTTCTAAATACGGTATCTTGAAGTTACATGGGTATGTATGGTGATTTGAAGCGCAACCCCACTGGAAGATAGATGAACATAGTAGATAATTAAAGCTGATTCAATATATTGGATCAGCGTCAACCTACATTGAGATTTGATCGTTTGAATGACGCTTTTAATAAGGATAATTTAATGGATGTATTTGAAAGCAGTTGGAAAGAGCGATATTTTTCCACTCAGCCAGTATGGCAAACCGACGACCTTGAAATCTATATTAATCCCGCGCCGCGATATCCGGATGAATTTTTTCTGATCATTCGACCAGATGGAGTCCACCGAGTCAGTATGGCGGGGGATTGGTTAACAAAATGGAACTTAACCAGCTTTTCTCAATTAGCGAGCGCAAAGCAATGCCTTACCATGCTTAATGAGAAAGGTCTTAAACTCCATAGCCCTGATAATGTGTATTATGCAAAGCCATCGATTAAGCCTTGGCAGCACTCAAATTGGATTTGTCGAGCCTTGGGGAAAGAAGATGAAGTGCTATTCAAAACGTTTTGTGACAAGAATAGCGAACAGGATCTTGATGATGCTTATGTCGAGCTAGACCATTGGGCGGTTTATGGCCTATTTGACGGTGATGCTTTAGTTGCAGTATGCAGCTTGTACCCTTGGGCGGAAACTCAATTAGCAGACCTAGGTGTGATCGTCTTACCTGAAAGGCGCGGACAAGGCTTGGCTTCTGAGTTAGTAAAGTATGCATCAGAACAGATGGAATCTAAGGGGTTTGTACTACAATATCGTACCCAAACCGATCATATTGCTTCTAACAAAGTGGCACTGAGCGCTGGATTAGTTCATTACGGTACTTGGCAGCCTCTCGCGGAAGAATGATCGATAGAAGAATGAGCGATAGAAGAATGAGTGTAGAAGAGTGAGTCACTTATAAACGGGAATCATCAAAGACCGTTTAGGCTTCGGCGATCACTTTCATGGTTGATAATGTGGTCGGTGCCGAATTAATTGCATCGAATACAGCTTATGGTGCTGCACACACCACATTGTTAACAATGTTTGACTCTCGACAGCGAGTATTAAGTTATTATTTGTAAAGGCAATAATGACTGTACCACTCGATCGTTATTGTTAGTGATGATACAAGTTAAAAAAGAAGTAAGATGTATACGGATATAGAACAACAAACCGCCGAAATCGTGGATCGCCAACTTGAAGCTTACAATGCCCGAGATATTGAAGCCTTTGCTGCAACCTACCATAATGACATTGAGATCCATTCATTCTCGAAAGGCTTAGTCTACAAAGGCAAATCAACACTGGTTGAGCGCTACGGAAAAGTGTTTGAGAAACTGGCTTACCTCAATGCCCGTTCTTTGACTCGAATGGTGCAAGGTCAGACCTTAGTTGATCATGAGCTTGCGCAATCGAGCTCAACATCAAAAGATGACATTGAGAGAAGTGTGAAAGTGATTGCTGCTTATCAAGTAGAAGATGGTTTGATTACGAAAGTCACATTTTCGTGATGATAACCTTAGTCTTTTTATTCTATTTTTAAGTAGGATTTAAATTACTTCATCGTTAAGTTTAGGTAGTACCAATAAATAGCATCATTAAAATGAAGCGATAATTTGAGCTGTATCTAGCACTTTTATTTCCTACTTGTAATTTAAATCCGAATGTTGATTAATTCTTGGTGGCTTTCACAATAAGGATTAATACAGTAAGGACTCATTATGATTCATCGCCTACGTTGGCTTCTTGTGGCATTGATTTCTCTCCAACTTTTAGGTTGCGCAAAGTTCATGACTGCTCAAGAAGCGGCACCAGAGGTCAATGTTCCTGCCAGTTTACAAGCCATTTCTTTAGCTGTACTTGATCAGCGCCCCTATGTATTAAACAAAGATAAGAACCCTGCTTTTGAAGGGTTAGTACGGAGTTCTTTCGGTATCCCTACCAGTTACTCGACCCGGAATTTTGAGCCTATGGCAACTTTTCTGGGAGCACGCTTAGAACAAGGGTTTATCAGGCATGGTGTAGATGCTACCCATGTGACAACAAATCTGTCGATGAGCTTTTCTGATTTGATTAATACCTTGTCGCAAGATGGTAAACCATCCGTGGTGATTGCGCTTCATGAATGGAAATACGATTACCACCCTCTAATGGATTCTTCTTGGTATGATGTAAATGTTACCGTGTTAGATCGCTTAGGAAATAAAGTGATATCTAAAAATTTTGAAGGGGAAGATGACATTCCAGGTTTTATGGATTTAGGCAATGAAATGCAGATGATCTATAAAGCGCGCTTCGAGAAAATTTTTTCCGATCCCTCCATTTCCGAAGCATTGCTTCAGCAGAAAATGCAATAGTACCCACTTATTCTCCGGTTAAAAAAGAGCGCTAAGCGCTCTTTTTTATTGAGCGTTTTTTAATCAAAATGTGAAACTTATACCCGTCTATGTTATCTCACTACAGTGGTTTTTAAATTTTCTAAACTATTGGAGTCATAAGTGATGTTTCCCTTTGAGGTTGTTATGCCGTATACATTGGCATGTTTACTATTAGTCATATCACCCGGTCCAGATAATTTATTGGCAATTGGGCGTGGGTTAAGCCAAGGAAAATTGGCCGCCTGCTTGAGTGGTTGCTCTTCGGGAGCGGGAATCATGTTTCATGTGATGGCTGCCACATTTGGTCTAACCCTTTTGATTCAGACATCCGAAATGGCATTTTATGTGGTGAAATTTATAGGAGCTGGGTATTTGATTTGGTTAGGTCTGAAAGTGTTGCGCTCTCGGAGCTTGATTACATTAGAGCCTGCCAAGCGACAAACTTATGGATCTATTTTTGTCACTGGATTCTTATCCGCCGCGTTGAATCCTAAGCCTGGAATGTTTGTATTAGCGTTTGTGCCGCAGTTCGTTAATCCAGAACTTGGATCCGTTACACAGCAAATGGTGGTTTATGGCGCTTGGTTCGCAGTACTGACTGCCGTTGGTTTCAGTTTAATGGGGATGGCTTCTTCATACCTTTCCCATTGGTTTCAAAAAATGCCACGCTTGGTTAACGGCTTAAACTTTACGGCGGGTATGACTTTCGTTGCTTCAGGGCTGGCTGTTGCCTTTATGAAACAGCGTTAATTATGTGATGTTGTTCTCATATGTGTCTTTTGAAGTCTTTACCTCAAGTTAACATGAGGTTTTAGAGTTGATGGCGATCCCATGATTACTGAAAGGAAACGCCATGACAGCTATCGTAGAACACGCAAACATTACCGTTAAAGACCCTCATCAAACGATCTCATTTCTTCAAGCCGCGATACCGAAATGGAAGGTTCGTGGTTTTGGCGACATAGAGTGGTTTGGCAAGCCAATCACTTGGTACCACATCGGTGACGACAGGAGTTATGTTGCATTGAGTTCAGGCGGTGAAGGGGATGCGATTCATTGGACGTCGCATCAAGTGGGAGTCAAGCATCTTGGTATTGTGGTCGCAAACCTAGAACAAGTAATGGAAAGGTTAGATAAAGAAGGATTTGAGATGGATCATAGGGGCGGGGAGCACCCACATCGCCGAAGTGCCTACTATATCGATCCAAACGGGATTCAGTTTGAGTTTGTTGAATACCTATCAAATGAAGCCGATTTACGTAACGACTACAAGATCTAAGGGGATGGATTATGACAATTTTAGTGGTGAGTTGCAGCTTGGATCCGAACAGTCGTAGTCGTAAGTTAGGTAAAAAGTGCTTAGAAAATTTAATCAATCATGGCGCGAAGGCAAAATGGTTGGATCTTTCAGAGTACTCGACTCCGAACTTCGATAACCATACGATTTATGAAACAAAGATCTATCACGAATTTCATGAACAAGTCGAGGAAGCAGAGGGCATCGTCTTGTGCTCACCTGTTTACAACTGGGAATTGAGTTCTGAAGTGAAAAAATTTATTGAAATGGTGGGGTCAACGACAGGGCGTCAACATGGCGCTTTATACGACAAAGTGGTGACCTTTGTTTGCGCCGCTGGGGTGGCTCATAGTTACATGTCTCATGGTGCTATGGCGAACGCATTGATGTTGGACTTTAAATGTATTATCAACCCCTATAACGTTTACGTGCATAATCGCCATTGGCAAGATGACCAACTGATAGAAGAAAGGGAGCGTCGATTGGAAAAGTCGATGCAGGTAAAACAGGAACTGTGCACATTATTGAGGCCGAGGACCTACCAGTCTGATTGGGAGATTTAATGCCATGTTAAGCTGGTGGAGTCGAAACATTGCAGGTGCGAGTTACGGTTTGATTCCCGCTTAGTGTTTGGAGTTATCCAGCTCTGCAACGAATGGCAGTGCTGGATAACCTTGATTAAATCATGCTTTGGCATTAAACCAAGCAGTTCTCGCTGAACCTAGCATCTCGAGGTTACTTGGGTATCTCTCGAAGTTACTTGTGTAGAACAGGAATATAGCCGTATTCAGAGACGATTCTTTGTCCAGCTTGAGAGCGGACAAATTGAATAAATGAAGTGGCTTCAGCCGTGATTTCTTCGTGCTTATAGAGCATTAAAAATGGTCGCGAAAGCTGATAGCTCTTGTTAGCAATGTTGCCCGCACTCGGCGCGATACCTTCAAATTGTATGGCTTTGATTGATTGATCGACTGAACCCACGGATATAAAGCCCACAGCATGTGGATTGTGGTTCACCAAAGTCTTCACCATACTATTACTGTTCACCACAAGATTGTTCGGATTAATGTCTGAGACAAGGCGGTCCTTAATCACTTTAGTGAGTCCGAGTAAACTTTCGAAGCTATAACGTGTCCCTGACGATGCTTCACGAGTAACCACTGCAATCACTTGATCGTTGCCGCCGACTTGTTTCCAGTTGGTGATTTGGCCTTTATAAATCTTATACAACTGCTCACGGCTTAAGTTCGAGATAGGGTTAGAGCGGTTTACCACGACGGCTAAGCCATCAAAAGCGATGGCTAATACAGTTAAAGAATCATCAAGCTCACGTTCAGTGAGGTAGCGCGAACTCATTCCGAGTTCCGAGACTCCTTTTTTAACCATAGTGATCCCTGCACTGGAACCAATCCCTTGGACGGCAATAAAACCGTCAGGGTTAGCACTATTAAACTCTTCAGCAAGTACATCCATCACGCGGGCGACGGAGGTTGAGCCAGAGATATTGACTTCCTTAGCGTGAGTAAAATGTGCCATTCCTAGTGAAAGAGCACAAAGAGTGGCGATGGCAACTCGAAACATAGATTTCTCCATAGTCTATTAAAGCAGCGCACATCATATTTCGTGGAGATGACATTTTTGTGAAGCGCTAAACACAAAGTGAGAGTTGTCGGTGCGAAGAATGTGTTCACATTCTCAAGTCACGTACGAGGGTTGAAATGAGGTTAAGAGATGCGAGTGGTTGACTATACTTTATTAAGGATGATTACGGATTGGAGTAGGGGCAGCATGGACACGCCTGTCATAGATTTAAGTGTATGTCGGTTGCATCGAGATGCCGTCAAAATGTGCAGCCGAAGAAACACCAACTTATGTTTTGAACAAGGTAAGAGCTTGTGTGAACGTTGTGATGATGGTGTGGTGTTTTATTTTTCACATTTCAAACTCGACTCCATGCACAGTGACTTTTCGTCACCAGTAGCGAAAATTGTATTGGACAGTGAGCAACAAGGGTGGCGATGCTTTTTTGTGAACCACGGCTTTGAGAGCTTGTTGGAGTATCACCAGCAACAGCTATCGGATTTTTTTGCAGAACGGTATTTATCCGTAATGAATGAGAGATACGCTTGGAAGGTGTACTCACCGCTTCCAAGCTCTCTCGATGCGACTTCCTTGTTACGCGAGGTAGAGCAAGATCCTCACAGAATGATTTGGCTTTAGTTAACGTTGGTTAACTCATCACACGATTGCGAAATTCTTTCGGAGTAATATTGTGCACAGCTTTAAATGCTGTACTGAAATGCGCTGCACTTTTAAAGCCTGATTCATAGGCGATTTCGGTGATCGATTTTCTGCTGACTCTAAGTTGTGTCGCGGCATAAGTGACACGTTTGATCTTTAACAGCTGCGAAAAAGACATGCCCTCCGCTGATAAACGTCGCTTAAGTGTGGCGATAGACATTCCCATAAAGTTTGCTAGTGAGTCTAATGAGATGTCTTCATTAATATTATCTTCAATGTATTGGATAATTTTTTGGCTTGCCGATAGCTGAGTAGCATAGCTGATTTCGTATTGAACCAATGGATTAACATCCACCATGGCCGACAACAATGTGATGGCTAGGTGGTATTGCGTTACATGATTGACCTCTTGATTATCGACCATCTCAACCAGAAGGTTTTTAAGTTGGTCTAATCGTTGGTTTGTTTGGTCAAATTTGCAAAATGCACGCGGCTCGTCATAGCTATTTTTCATGCGGAGCATGGTGCGGAAGTGATTGAGGAGCTCAATGCTGAGCACGATGGCAATGGCTTCAAAGCCTTCTTCACCACTAATAGAGTGTGCTTCTTTGAGCTCAGTTGAGTTATAAAACATAAACTCTCCTTCAGAGAGTTCATGAGCGCGGCCATCATCGTGATTAAATGAAAGCTTCCCTTTTCTAACCCAAAATAAACCGTTAGTGGTCGCTGGATAACGTTCACGTTGGCGAGGAGCAAAGTGATTGAATTTTAATAAATGAATATCAGTCATTGTGTCTTAGGCTTATGGAGATCTGATACGAAAACAATAAAACTAAGTATACAAAAAAGACGCTCAATGGAGCGTCTTTTTGATGATAAACACTAAATTATTCGTTCGATTCTTCGACTGGGGGCGCAGCAAACACTTGTGTCGGCTTCGCAACGAGGCTGCGATTTTCTTGATTCACTTCTGTCAGAAGGATTTCAAGAGTATCACCGAGGCGATACACCTGCTCTTTATCAATGGATACCGTACCCTGTTCACCATTGCATTCAATACGTTCTTTATTATCAACAATCAAAGAACCAGGAATAAAGGCCGAAGCACCGTTTTCAATAAGGCGAATGCGCATACCTGCTCGGTTGATATCGAAAATTTCGCCGGTATATAGCGTTTTCGCTTCAACGTCATCGCATAAAGTACGAGCGTACAGCCAGTCAGAAACATTACGCTCTGCAATTTTGTGATGTTTACGATGAATTGCTAACTCTTCGCCCACTTCATCATCTGGCGTTTGCACAGGGTCTTTACCAAGGATGTGTGCTTTCAACATACGATGGTTGATCATATCGCCATACTTACGAATTGGAGATGTCCAAGTCGCGTAGATATCCAGACCCATAGCATAATGAGCGAGGGGTTGATTACCCACCTCACTGTAAGCTTGAAGTTTACGGATACGGTTGTCTAGGTAAGACGTATCTTGTTTCGCCAACCAGCGGCGAAGCTCGGCAAACCCTTCTAAAGTGGTGATACTTTCAGCATTAAATGGAAGGTCACCTTCTGGGTTAACAAGGTTGACAACATCTTCGAGCTTTTCAGGCTTGAATCCTGAGTGGGTATTGAAGACACCGAGGTTAAAGTGTTCACGAAGCGTACGACCAGCACAAATGTTTGCTGTGATCATTGCTTCTTCAACTAAGCGGTTAGCGCTACGGCGCATATCCGCATGGATGGCGACGACATCGTTATCTTCACTTAATTCAAAGCGGTAATCCGGGCGGTCAGGGAAAACAACGGCATTGTTTTCACGCCAGTTGGCACGAGATTGGGCAAATTCATGCAACTCGCGAACGATAGTAGCGATTTCATCCGTTGGTTGCCACGCATCCGAGTGACCGTTTTCTAGCCAGTCAGAGACATGGTCATAAGCCAATCGAGCGTGAGATTTGATGTTAGCAGCGAAGAATTGAATATCGTCGCCAATCACCCCATCTTTACTCACGGTTACAGTGCAGCAAAGTGCTGGACGTTCTTCGCCTTCAATCAACGAGCAGAGTTCATCCGCTAAATCGCGTGGCAACATAGGGATGTTACGACCAGGAAGGTAAATGGTGTAACCGCGAGCACGGGCCACTTTGTCCATGTCATCTTCAGGGGTGATGTATGCGGTTGGGTCCGCAATGGCGATGGTGAGTTCGAAGTCACCGTTGCCATTTTTCTTCACATGCAGCGCATCATCCATATCTTTGGTCGATTCGCCGTCTATCGTAACTAGTGGCAGTGATGTCATATCGATGCGTTCCAGATCCGCATCGTCTTTTAATTCCCAGTGTTCGATACCAGCAGGCTCTGAATTAGGAAGGTCATTTTGGGCAAGAGTGACCCACCAAGGAGCAATCTTATCGTCTGCGTCTGTTACTTTTGCCGAGATCTCAACAAAGAAAGAGTTATCCCCTTTCAATGGGTGGCGAATGAGGTGCGCAACGACCCAATCTCCTTCATTAAAGTCAGTTGGGTTTAACCCTTTCTTTACTTTAGCTTTTAGAGATTGCTTTTTGAGTACTGGGTGGTCAGGTGTGACGTTCAATTTACCTTTGAACATTTTTACACGACCAATAAAGCGCGTTAAGTTAGGCTCAATCAATTCTTGAGGCTCAGCAACTTCGCGTTCTTTCTCAGTACGGATAATGGCAACCACTTTGTCGCCGTGAAGACACTTTTTCATGTATGGCGGTGGGATGAAAAAGCTGTTTTTGCTATCAACTTCTAGAAAGCCAAATCCTTTTTCGGTGGCTTTAATCGTGCCTTCTTTTTTAGGCAGTGTTTCTTGGATTTGTTGTTTTAATTGTGCAAGTAGTGGGTTGTCTTGAAACATTCTTCACTTCTATGTTGTTTGGCCATAGAGGCAAGCGATAGCCTCTGCTTTTCCCGAGAACGAGTTTCATATTCTCGAGTGAGTCGATTTTGCCACATGGTACTAGTTAATGTGGTGAAAGTATATCGCCACATTATAGTCTTAACGTACCAAATGCTTATGTAATTCATTGGATATGAAGTTTGGTGGCGGAAATACTTACAGAAGCGGTGCGACACCTAACTCCTGTAGAATAAAGCGCCAAAAAGGACAAGGAGTTAGCTGAATGTAATTACGATCTTGATGATGTTTTATTCACTTTAGCTCTTTCTGAGAAAAATCTGTGATGTATTTCAATTTTTCCTAGCTTTTTTTATACATTTAGGGAATAATCCGCCTCCCTTAGTCGTCCCCAATGGCTTTAAGTGTTTTTGTACTGTGCTGCTTCCCTCTCTGAATGGATTTGGTATCGGATGGATCAGTATTGAATAGGAAGAGCTTGTGGGACCGTGTTTTTTAGATTTACTACAGTAGGATCCCAATGCAAGATTCTCAAATTCAATTTAGCGACTTAGAGCTAAATGAGTCTATTCTTTCGTCTCTTAATGACATGGGCTTTGTGTCTCCGACACCAATTCAAGCAGCTGCAATTCCACACCTTTTAAAGGGTGTTGATGCACTAGGTAAAGCACAGACAGGTACAGGTAAAACTGCCGCGTTCTCACTACCGCTTCTTAACAAACTCGATCTTTCTCAGCGTAAGCCACAGGCTATCGTTCTAGCGCCAACTCGTGAGCTAGCGATTCAAGTTGCTGCGGAGATGAAAAACCTAGGTCGCCATGTTAAAGGCCTTAAAGTGCTAGAAATTTACGGTGGTACTTCTATCGTAGATCAAATGCGCGCACTTAAATCTGGTGCTCACGTTGTTGTTGGTACTCCGGGTCGTGTACAAGACTTAATCAACCGTGACCGTCTACAGCTAGATGAAGTACACACATTCGTTCTTGATGAAGCGGATGAAATGCTAAACATGGGTTTTGTTGACGACGTAACAGAAATCATGGAGCACGCACCAGCATCTGCACAGCGCGTTCTTTTCTCTGCAACGATGCCACCAATGCTGAAAAACATTGTTGAGCGTTTCTTGCGTGAGCCAGTTACGATCGACGTAGCGGGTAAAAACCACACCGTAGATAAAGTAGAACAGCAGTTCTGGGTTGTTAAAGGTGTTGAAAAAGACGAAGCAATGTCTCGTCTACTTGAAACAGAAGAAACAGACGCATCAATCGTATTCGTACGTACCCGTCAAGATACTGAGCGCCTAGCTGACTGGCTATCTGCACGCGGCTTTAAAGCAGCGGCACTTCACGGTGATATTCCTCAGTCTCTACGTGAGCGTACTGTTGATCACATCAAACAAGGTGTTATCGACATCCTAGTGGCAACAGACGTGGTTGCACGTGGTCTTGATGTTCCACGTATCACACACGTATTTAACTACGACATCCCATTTGATGTTGAATCTTACATCCACCGTATCGGTCGTACTGGTCGTGCTGGACGTAAGGGTAAAGCGATCCTATTGGTTCGTACTAACCAGATTCGTATGTTACGCACTATCGAGCGTGTTACTAAGTCATCGATGGAAGAAATCCAACTTCCTCTTCGTGACAAAGTAGCGGAAGCGCGTCTAGCTAAGCTAGGTGCTGAACTAGAAGCTGAAAAAGAGCACAAGTCACTGGATAAATTCTCTGAGCTAGTTGAAAAACTGCAAGAGACACTAGAGCTTGACGCAACAGCACTTGCTGCGATGCTTCTTAAGCGTCAGCAAGGTAAGCGTCCTCTATTCTACATCGGCGAAGATCCAATGATCGAAGCGATTGAGCGTGATAAGCAACGCCGTCGTGATCGTCGTGAGAACGGTGGTCGTCGTGAGTTCAACAACCAAGATTGGGATACTTACCAGCTACAGGTTGGTCGTGAGCAAGGTGTTCAAGTTAAAGACATCGTTGGTGCTCTAGCGAACGAACTGGGTCTAGGTAAAGGTTCAATCGGTGCGATTAAGCTAGCTCCAGGCCACACATTTGTTCAGCTACCTAAAGCAATGAGCAGCCAAGCGGCAAGCAAACTAAGCAAACTGCGTATCCGCCAGCAAGAAGTGGGTGCGGTAGTATGTGACTTTGACGATTTCCGCGAATCTCGTGGTGGTCGTCGTGACGGCGGCGGTCGTCGCGATGGTGGTCGTCGTGATGGCGGTTACCGTGGCAACCGTGAAGGCGGTCGTCGTGAAGGTGGCCATCGTGGTAACCGTGAAGGCGGTCGTCGTGAAGGTGGCTTCCGTGGTAACCGTGAAGGTGGCAACCGCGAAGGTGGCCGTCGTGATGGTGGTAACCAACGTGGTGGCGAGCGTCGTTTCGACCGCAACCGTGGTGGTGATAACCGTGGTAACTACCGTGGTGAACGTGGTCACGGTCGTCGCGACGAAGCATAAGCTTCCGCACGTAATCAGTGATTTTGAATCCGACGCTTATGCGTCGGATTTTTTTTGTCTGAATGACGCTAAAGTGCCTGTCCCTCTAAAGCATCCGTTTCAATAGCCATGAGCATCACTTTACCCCAAGCCAACAAGAGGGCGTTACTCTCAGTAGGTTGGGATTTCAAGATGCCGCTTGGGGTTTCAAAGGTCAACAGTAAATTGTGGAGGTAGGTTATCGACTTGATTCCAATAGCTGTTGTAAGTCATCAAGCTGGCTCAATGATACCGATGCCTGTTCTTCAAAAGGCAAACTCGTACCGTGATGAATTAGACAAGAAGGCATGTCTGCATTGTATGCTGCTTGTAAGTCGTAGAGGTAGTCACCGACATAGAGGACTTGCTGAGGCTGTAAGCCCCATTGTGAGGCTAAAGCGAGCAGGGAAGACGGGTTAGGCTTAGCTGGAAAGTCATCGCGGGTGATGAGTGTATTAACGGATAATTCGTGGCGCGCGAGTTTTTCTTGGCTTGCTTGAATGCAGTTTCTGGTGACGATTGCGGTATGAAATTGATGCTCACCTAAATAGTGCAGAAGTTCCTTTGCTCCTTGCAGCACATGGCTGGATAAAGCATCTGTCATTTCGTAGTCGATGATCGTTGCGTAAGCGTGTTGCTTATCCGCCTCTGTGCTGAGTTCTTCAACAAATGCGAGTATGTCTTGCTGGCTTGGGCAGCCAATTAAATTCCTTAACCATTGAAAATCCATTGAAGAACTCACTAAGGTGTTATCAAGATCAAAAACAACGGCTTTTAATTGAGTTACATCGAGTCGAATTGGCGTCATTCTAGATTTCCGTCCTTGTTAAATTACCGATAGTTTTATCAAATTTGAGTGAATTGGTTTTCCGCGTGCGTGATGTCTAACTCTTTGATTTATATTAGTAGTCATTCTGTATTTTGTCATGTTAATACTGGTAAGTTGCTTGAGTATACGTGTTCTGACTGAGACAGGTTCACTCATATTGGCATGTTGAGGTAAGACTGGCTTAACATCAGAAAGTGAGTGCGGCTTTGGCAAGAAATAGAATAAAGGAATCTATATGAGTATCATTCCTCCTTCATTGAAGAAAGGCGATGTAATTGGCTTCTTCTCACCCTCTTCACCTGCAACAGTATTCGCGCATGAACGTTTTGAGCGTGCTAAGTCATATTTGATTAAAGCGGGTTATTTACTGGAAGCTGGCGAGTTAACTGGGAAGCATGACCATTATCGTTCAGGGACGATTCAGGAGCGAGCTGAAGAATTGAATCGCCTGATCCGAAATCCTGAGGTGCGTTGTATCATTTCAACGATAGGGGGTTACAACAGTAACGCCTTACTGCCTTATATCGATTACGAAGCTCTGCGTGCGGATCCCAAAATAATTATCGGTTATTCTGATGTTACTGCTTTACTAATGGGGATTTATGCTCAAACGGGCTTGATGACATTTTATGGTCCGGCATTGGTTGCTTCATTTGGGGAATTTCCTCCCCTTGTCGACCAAACACTTGCCAGCTTTGAGGACATCCTGAGCCAGCTTGAATCACTCAATCATCAATACGAGATGCCACCGCAATGGACAGATGAATGGATCGATTGGGCCAAGCAGAGTGAATCGAAAAACACGTATCCAAATCAATGGCACTTTGAATTTCCTGAACAATGGAAACATAACAAGACATCGGTCGTGACTGGAAGGGTGATTGGCGGCAACTTAAATACGATGAAAGGGGTTTGGGCGACGCCGTATATGCCTGAGATTAAAGAAGGAGATATTCTCCTGATTGAAGATTGTTTACAGGGTATTGAAGTGGTGGAACGCTCTTTTAATCTGCTCAAGCTGTCTGGGATCTTCGATAAAGTGTCTGCCATCGTGTTAGGTAAACATGAACAATTTAACCATAAAGGGACAGGTCGACAGCCCATTGATGTCTTGAAAGAAGTATTGGCAGATCAAGAAGTTCCAATTTTATGGGACTTTGATAGCTGCCATACCCACCCGATGCTGACGGTGCCTTTAGGTAGCCAAATGACAATCGACTTTGAGCAACGTAATGTGACAGTGTCGTTGTAATCTAGATCACTTGGTATCAAAAGCTGGTATCGAGAGCGGTGTAATAAGATCAAAGGTTTGTGTACTGCGATTTACACAAATCTTTGACGATGGCTCTCTCAGGTCATTTCGCACTCTTTTAACTGCCATTCTCTTCTATCTACCACTCCTTCTATCTACCTCTCCGAACATTATTGAATAATTGTTGTCTCGGCTTGCCCATGACGATCGGGACTTCCAATCATGCAATTTTATCAATGAACTCATTATCTATTTATCACTCAATTTTATAGGGATTATTTTGTGACCGTCCCATAAAAATGTATGGATGATGCAAACCTAACTATCAATTGTTGCTGATGATCTACTTTATAGATCTAAAGTTGCATTTAAAATACAACTTATAATACATTGGAAATGTCCATAATAATGAAGGGGATAACCTATGAACCAAGAGAAAATTAATCAACAGATCCTAACCGCTGTTCAAGACGCTATGGTCGTTTCTAAAACGGATCTCGAAGGGACAATCACCTATGTCAATGATCTATTCTGCAAGCTGACTGGGTTTGAAAAGCATGAATTGTTAGGGCAACCGCATAACATCGTTCGTGTAGAGCAGGTGCCAAAAGCGGTTTATAAAGATATGTGGGATACCATTAAAGCGGGTAAAATTTGGACAGGAATCGTACCGAACAAAGGTAAAAACGGAGAGATCTACGTCGTTGATACTTCTGTACAGCCTATATTTGATGACAATGGTGAAATCGTTGAGTACATCAGTGTACGTCGAGTGATTAACGACTTGATGGCAGATTATGATTCGGTAGAATTTTCCAAGGAAGTATTTGACGAATACTACGAAGGAGCATAATCGATGACAGCAACCATTCAGAACATTGTTGTTGTGTATGGTTCTGTTTCTGGAAATGCTAAAGGGCTGGCTCGCCAGCTCTATTCCGACCATGAACTTACGCAGCACTTCGAGATGTCTCTATGTACTCTCGATGAAATTCAATATCAGCACTTAGATGGTTCAACGTTTGTCGCGTGCATCTCCAGCTCTTTTGGAGATGGTGAGCCACCAGGCAATGGCGAAGCATTCTGGCAATCTCTACAAGAGAATCCACATAACTTACAGTTTGATTTCGGTGTGTTTGGTTTAGGTGATACGGCTTACCCGCATTTTTGCGGCTTTACCAAAGGAGTCGACGAGCTATGGTCACAGCAAGGGGCTAGACGACGTATTAATCTGGTGGATGCGGATTTAAATTATCAGCCTCTATTTGAACAATGGCTATCAGCATTAAAACAAGGCTTGTTACAGAACAGTTGGAGTGCTGCAGAAACACTGGATATTTCAATCAGTGCTTATGACGAAGCGCAGCCATTTCCCGCTGTATTAATGGAGAAAACCCAGTTAACGGAAACGTTCCCTTGTCTCTACCGTTATACTTTGTCTATTCAAGCCAGTGGTATTCAATATCTTCCTGGCGATATTGTTCATTTAATGTTGAACAATAATGAGAGATTGCTGAATACATTCGTCGATGAGTTTCAAATACCACCACAACAGGCATTTGCTTGGTATTCTCAGCGTGAGATAGCTAGGATCAGCAAGCCGACATTACGAAAGATTGTCGGGATGTTTCCAAATCCAGACATCAAAGAGCTGTTGAAAAACAAAAATAAAAACAAGCTGACAGACTATCTTAGCCGGCACCAAGTCATCGATGTTGTTCGAGATTTCTATCCACCAAACAGCATAGATGCGAATCGTTTAGCTGAATGTTTACCTCAATTAGAGCCTAGAACCTATTCCATCGCGTCAAGTCAGGCGTATGCAGATGAGAAACTTGAAATTTGTGTCCGAGAAGTATGGAGCCAACCGAGTGATTCAGAGGCGATTGCCGGGTGTGCGACAGCTTATTTGGCAGATGCAACGCTGGGAGATACGGTTCCGCTGTTTGTACGCAACAACAGTCACTTCCATTTTAACGATGCTCACTCTGCGATACTCATTGCAACCGGGGCTGGCATCGCTCCATTTATTGGGTTTCTTCAATCGAGGTTGCAGGCGGTTAAACAAAATATCCAAGTTCAGCCTGTGGTCCTTATTTTTGGAGAAAAGTACCGCAACAAAGATTACGCCTACCATGAGTTTATCCAGACATGTCTCGATCTTAATGTATTGGATCATTGCTTAACGGCATTTTCTAGGGACGGCTTAGACAAGTGTTATGTCCAAGATGTCGTGGAAAATCATAGCGATTTACTGGCTAGTTATATTGACGAGGGGGCCCATGTTTATGTGTGTGGCCGAAAACAGAACCTCAGCGCTCAAGTTGAGCCAATGGTGAGCAGTTTAGACATTGCAGAACATACTAGCCTATATCAGCAGCTGACCGAACAAGAGAGAGTGCATCTCGATCTATTCTAATTCTTTAGTTATCCCAACAATGAAAGCCTAGCTATCCTAAAGTAACTTGTTTTACCAAAGTGACTCGCTAGGCTTTCTAGCGACCTTATCGCTTCTCGATATAGAACCACTTGATCTGCAAAGCCATACCTTGCTATCTAATTACTTTACAAACAACTCAAGCTGTTCTCCCTGAACCTTAAATTTCGAGGTTACTTGGGTACATCAATTCGATATAAATGACCAGCATCTGTGATAAAGAAAATCAATCCCGAAGGGCTCATTCCGATATCTCTCACTCTTTCGCCAAGTGATTCAAACAGTCTGTTTTCTTCGCGAAGTGTTTGGTCATGAAATGACACGACATTGATGTGCCTGAGCTTGAGCGCACCGGCTAAAATTTTTCCATCTAGATTCGGATAACGTGATCCACGGTAAAGGAGAAGGTTACTAGGCGCGATTGAAGGAATATAGACCAATTTGGGGTCGATGATGCCGGGGAGTGAACGGTGGTCAGCGGCATCGATTGGGCCATAATACTCTTTACCATGGGATGTTTTTGGCCAGCCATAATTCGCCCCTTTAGTGATGAGATTGATTTCATCACCGCCACGTGGTCCATGCTCAATCGACCACATTTGCTGGGAGTGCTGGTCAAAAAATAGACCTTGTGGATTGCGATGGCCGTAACTCCAGATGGCATTATAGGGATTATCTCGAGGAATAGATCCATCAAGGTTTAAGCGAATGATACTGCCGGCATGGTTATCGAGTTCTTGAGCGAGGGCTCGTTTACCACGATCACCGATCGTAAAATAAATATGATCATCAATAATCTGAATTCGACTACCGAAGTGTTGAGCTGTTGAAGTGTAGGCATTGCTGACAAAACGGTCCTTCCAATTAGTTAGCTGTGATCCTGCTAAGTGCCCCGCAGCTAACGCAAGGGTTGTGCCTTGGCTGGTCTTTTTACTGTATGTGGCAAAAAGTGTTTGAGTCGATGAGTGGAAGGCAATATCTAGGAGCCCACCTTGACCAGAGGCGTTTACCTTCAACCGGTTTAACAAAGTGAACTTTCCCGTATTGAGATCATACAGTTTCAAGTTCCCACGTTTCTCTGTGATGAGGACTTTGTCATCAGAAATGAACTCGAAGCCCCATGGAGATTGTAATTGATCCAATACCTGAGTGGCTTTGAGTTGTTTCGCTAGCGCAGTATGAGCCCAGAGTAGTGAAACGAGCCAGAAGCCTACCATTCCCAGCCAAGTTTTATTCATTATGTATCACCTATTTTGTTTGTGTTTAAAGCATAGTTCATGGCGATAACAAGCTACGTATTGGGTTTAGTGTATTGAAAGCAGATATAAAAAAAGCGCCTCAAGAGGCGCTTTGGTCAGTAAGGGTAAGATTACAATGCAGCAGTAAAGATCGCTGAAATTTCTTCGTGTGTTGCTTGTTTCGGGTTGGTCAAACCACACGCGTCTTTGAGTGCATTATCCGCAAGAGTCGGGATGTCATCAGCTTTCGCTCCGAGCTCTTCAATACCTGTAGGAATGCCAACATCTTTTGCCAGCTCAACGATGGCATTGATTGCCGCTTCCGCGCCCTGTTCAGGTGTTAGCGCTTCAACATTCACACCCATCGCTTTTGCGACGTCGCGAAGACGCTCAGGACATACTTGCGCGTTGTAGCGTTGAACATGTGGTAATAGGATGGCATTACAAACACCATGTGGCAGATCGTAGAAGCCACCAAGCTGGTGAGCCATCGCGTGTACATAGCCAAGAGAAGCGTTGTTAAATGCCATGCCCGCCATAAATTGGGCATACGCCATTTGCTCACGTGCTTCAATATCTTCGCCATTTTCAACTGCAGTGCGCAGGTGAGCTTGAACCAATTCAATTGCTTTAATCGCAACGGCATCGGTTACTGGAGTCGCAGCGGTTGATACGTATGCTTCAATTGCGTGAGTCAATGCATCCATACCCGTTGCTGCTGTAAGAGAAGCTGGCTTCGCAAGCATAAGCTCAGGATCATTCACTGATACAAGTGGTGTTGTGTGTTTATCAACGATAGCCATCTTAATATGACGCTCTTCGTCGGTAATGATGCAGAAACGCGTCATTTCCGAAGCCGTACCTGCAGTCGTGTTGATAGCAATAAGCGGTAGCATTGGTTTCGCTGACTGATCCACACCTTCATAGTCAGCGATTTCGCCGCCGTTAGAAGCCACCAGCGCGATACCTTTTGCACAATCGTGTGGTGAGCCGCCACCTAGAGAGATAACAAAATCACATTCATTTTCTTTTAGTAGCGCAAGACCATCATTTACATTACCGATTGTTGGGTTTGGCTGAGTGCCATCAAAAACAACCGTTTCAACCTGGCGATCAGTGAGTAGATCTTGTACTTGTTTAACCATGCCGATTTGATTCAGGATCTTATCGGTGACAATTAAGCCTTTTTTAAAGCCTTGCGACTGAATGTTGTCAACTGCGTCGATTAAACAGCCAGCGCCCATTAGGTTTACCGTAGGGATAAAAAATGCACTTGTCATTGGGTTTCTCCAAAGTTTGTATTTATTGTGTCTGGAATTAATTTGGCACAATGACTTGCTATAAGAACTTGATCTAAGACAAATTAAGCAATTCTGAATTATTTTTGAGATTATTCTGTGAATTGGGTCTTGTTGCACATCAACTTGTGTGAACACTCTGTGAAAATATGAAAAAAATTCGTGTGTGATCGTAATCGATTTCTCAAGGGTGAAATGAGAAAGATTATATTTATCATTATCTTATGTAAGTTTTTGATATTTATCAGCCGAACGGTTTGGTGGCCGTTGATAAATAAAAGGAAAGGCATCAATCAGTGAAAAACTGACAAAATAGATGATTACAAGAAAACACCACTTAATTAAAAGTCATGAAAGAGAAAAGCTATTGGAGAAAGGAAGGTACCCAGTCATTTAGCTCGAAGTGACTGGGTATTCGATTAAGCCACTTCAATCAATTTAGCAACAAGCTTTTCAATTCCCGATGCCGCCTGAGAGATATTTTCAGCCAGCATATAAGCCGGTGTTGAAAGCACATTATTGTCTTCGTCATAGACAATGTTATCCACTGAACAGGTGTGATGCGTCCCTCCCAGCTGGACAAAGGCAGCAGCGGTGGCTTTGTCATTACCTATTGTTCCACTTACTCCCTTTTTATAAATTGTTGGAATCAGCACTGGAGCAATACAAATGTAGCCAGCGGGTTTACCTACCTCGGCAAAGGCCTGACAAGCGCTCGCCACATCCGGCTGGACGACACAATCTGAACCCGCTATGGCGAAGTCTGAGAGGTTCTTTGCGGCACCGAAGCCACCAGGAAGTAATAGTGCGTCAAATTGATTGATGTCTAACTTGGCTACATCTTGGATATTACCTCGCGCAATTCGCGCCGATTCCACCAAAACATTGCGCGTTTCCGTCATCTCAGCACCAGTCACATGATTGATGACGTGGCGTTGTTCAACATTTGGCGCGAAGCAGTGCCATACAGCGCCATTTTTTTCAACGGCGTGTAAAGCGAGTACTGCCTCATGGATCTCCGCACCGTCGAAGACGCCACAGCCACTTAAAATTACTGCTACCTTTTTCATTATCATTCCCTTTTAGTTGTGGGTATCCCTCATTACTTGAAATGATGATGCATAATCAGCGACAAAAGTATGTCAAGACGCGATATCTTTGAGCATACCATCCACATTATTCATGGAGGTTTGTAGCTGCTTACGTTAACACTTCAAATTTAGTGGGTTTAGGTCTTAGATATCAGATTAAATAAGTTAACCGATCGTTTATTTCCAAGTGAATGCAAAAAGCAGGAATCGGAGCCATGTCACTTGTTTGAGACTTAGTAAGAGTGAGCAAAAGAGGGCAGGCACCGCCTTAGAAACTGCACATATACAGTCGAGCATACACAATCGAGCATACATTGTCGGCGATACCTGCGGTGAGGTTATATAGAGCAATTAAGAGGTCTTATCGCTAGTTTCATACTGGGATTTACGTTCGAATTCCGCCTGAGTCATGGATGGAGTCTCTTCAGTGTCCTGTTGTGAAGCCGAGAGTTTCTTTGACGACGTGGAGTCAGGCGCATCGCCATCTCGTCTATGAACACGAGCCATAAATGGGGTTAGCATCAAACTCGATGGTAGAAAATGTTTCATAACCACTCCTTGAGTGAACAGCATGGTGAGATTTCACTCTGTTATAAGCGGCTTCTTCTGTTCTCACTTTGCTTGCGATCATATCTCCGGTCATTGAAGGGGAGGAAAAAGGGCTTTTACAGTTGCAATGCGGTAAATATCACGCTGTGGTGAACATCTCCAATGAAACAAACGACCTATTACGGAAAGTCGTTTGTAACAGCAAGGAGGATTTTTTATAACGCAAGGTTAAGTTGCAATTCGAGCTTAAATGGGTGCTTGGATAAACGATCACGCAATCGGGATTTCAACCGCTCGATGTCAGCCATTTGCACAGAGCGATCAGCTATATGAACATCAATGTTTACGCGTAGCTCTGAACCGACTTTCGTTAGCGCGGTTAATTCAATGTCTTGATCGCAGTTTTGATCCACCCACTGAACATCCTGATTGATTTGCTGTTTAAGCTCAGACTTCGGCGTCATCATTAACAGTTCGCGAATGGCTTCTTTCAACATATCGAAGGGGACTTTGATAAAGTAAAATGACATTAAAATCATCATCATGGGATCGGCATACACCGACAATGGTTGCCAAGGACTCAGCTGTAATGCGAGCGCGACTAAGAACCCAAGCGTGACAGCAACACTTAACAATGCGTCCATTTTCCATTGGGTAGCTTCCGCTTCAACCAACCCTGACTGTACGGATTGGTTTTTGGTACGGATATACCACCACCCTAAACCACAACCTACGACATTCACAATTCCGAACAGGCTGGCAATGGATGCATCCACCTCACGGCCGCCGTGAAACATGGCAGTGACTGCAGAATATAGCGAAACGGCAACGACGCTAAGAATGGCAGTGGCTTTAATGGCGATGACAATAGGTTCTAGCATCGCTTTACCAAACGGAAATTCTTTTTCCGATGGGCGGTTGATATAAAATGCAGTTGCTAACGAAAGCAAGGTGAGCCCCAAGCTGAGTAAAGAATAAACACCGTCAAACATTATGACAAGAGAGCCAACCCACCAGCCAAGCAATAACCCACCGACAGCAAAGCCAAGCGCCAAAAGGGCTGAGAAAAGTAAGATCTGACTTTGCTGCTGGCTTTTACTATCACACATAACAAGATTCCATTGATTCAGTCGTCTTATTGTTTGCTTGATAGGTTGAAATCGCAATGGGAATCCCACTCGTGTCCCATTTTTTGAGCAGGTTTATATATCTAATTGATTTAATTTCAAATGCTTAGCTTAGATTATTGCTGTCAGAAATATTGACACTGACTGCGGGGGATTAAATAAAATCGGCGATTTAAAAGTCGAATAAATAGTCACTGATTTGGTCAGACAACCAAGTCATCGCAGGATGGGTGTCAATTCCATAAGCGGTAAACATACAATAATCCTCTTGAGTGAGACCATAAGTATGTTTGATAACGGCTAACTGTTGCTCACGCAACAAGCGTCGAATTAAGGGTTCGGGCAGTACTCCCCAAGACCCCTCATCCAAAATGGAACGCAGCATATAGTCGAAAGAGGAAAACCCAATGTGGCGTAAGGAAAATGGTTCAAGATCAGGGTTATCTTTTTCATTGAGGTAGACCATCAGGGCTTGCACATGGGATCTCAACTCTTCATCAGAAACACGACGCATGGCTCTTAAGGGATGGTTAAACGCGCTGACCGACATCATGCGGATTTTACCCAGCGGATAGAATGCGAGACGAGGGTCATCGAATCTTTCATAATCGACCCCGAATGCATAGTCGACCTGACTGGTTTCAACTAAGTTAGCAAGATCACCACTAGAGGCTAATACGAGATTAAACACGGTCGCAGGGTAATTCGCTTTAAGCTGGTGGGCAAATTGATGCCATAACTCATCAGGTAAAGAGTCATCACGCGCAATCCATACTTCGGCGTTGAATTCCCCAGAAGCGTTAGCACAAGTATGTCGAATGCGCTTGGCCGTGAGTAGCATATTTTCGCAATCTTTAAAAATGGCCTTACCCGCCTCTGAAAGCGTGAGGTGATTCCCTGTGCGGATAAACAATTCTGTTGCTAAGTCTTGCTCCAGCGCTTTGACCGCCATACTTAGTTTAGTGCGATTACAATCGAGCTGCCTCGCCGCTTCAGACACCGAGCCGTGTTCAGCAATGGCACAAAAAGCTTCAATTTGCGAAAGGTTCATGGTTGGAATTCTTAACTCTTAGAGATTGTATTGCCATCCATCATGGCAGGAAAACGATGCATTGTGAACGTGGTTCTTCATATTGAGCAAGGAGCAGGCTGGGGAAAGGTTACGGATTGAACTTGCTCATCGCATAAAGAGATTGTGAACACTTTTGCTGTGAAGTGAGTAAGCACTTATCCATAATAACATTATGAACTTTTTGACTATTTGCGGTATTCTATTCATGCACAGATTGCTATAAAACAAAGAATGGAGGCCATTATGGCGGACAATTGGGATGATTACGCCAAGGAATGGGAAAAGAACCCTGCAACGGAGCAGTTTGCTGCTTCGGTTTTTCGTCAAATTACCCAACATGTGTCTTTAGCAGGCACTCATGTGCTGGACTTTGGCTGTGGTACAGGAACGCTGACACAAAAATTAGCTAATGAAGTAAAAGATGTTGTCGCTCTGGATGCTTCCGAAGCCATGATTGAAGAACTGGATAAAAAACAGCTCAACAATGTGGAGCCAGTTGTGGACTCACTGACGCGAGGTTTAGTAGCGCAGCACCCAGCATTTCGCTCTCAATTTGACCTTGTCGTTGCTTCATCGGTATGTGGTTTCATTTCTGATTTCGATGCCGCATTAGACATCATTTATAGCTTACTGAACCCTGGATCGCAGTTTATGCATTGGGACTGGGCTGATGATGATGAATTTACGGTTGAGCGCTTAACTCGCCGTTTGCAAAACGCTGGCTTCGACCAAGTTATTGTTGAACCTGCATTTGAAATTGATACCGGTAAAGGAATGCGCCAAGTGATCATCGGTCGCGGTCAGCGCTAAACGATGGGGCTGTCGTGAGGACGGTACTCTTCCAGATACGATTTAAATCGAGCCACGCCATAGCGCGTGGCTTTTTGTTCGTTGCCTTTAGCATTTACTCTTAAACTTATTTCCCCTCTATGAAAGCAAAGATTTAATCTCATCGAATATCTCTGGATTGGCAATCGCCGCCATGTTTTCGATAGGCTGACCATTAACGACTTGTTTGACAGCCACCTCGACGGATTTACCTGAACGGGTTTTAGGGATATCACTGATTTCGTAAATGTATTTGGGAACGTGGCGAGGTGAACATTTATCACGTAATGTTTGTTTAATTCCACTAATCATCGCGGTGGTTAAGCTGGTGCCTGGTGACGTTTGTATAAAGAGTATGATTTCTTCACTCGATGCTTCGTTTTTGCCCACGGCGATCGAATCCGCCACACCAGTGATCACGTTGACTTGTTGGTAGATTTCAGACGTGCCAATACGCACTCCGCCTGGATTTAATGTGGCATCACTTCTACCAAAAAATGTCACTCCTCCACGTGGATTGAGGACGACTTCATCGCCGTGGTGCCAGACATTGTGGTATTTATCCCAATAGGCATGATGATAGCGCTCGCCATTGTCATTCCAAAAACCAACAGGGAAGTTGGGAATGGCATTGGTGCACACTAGCTCACCACGCTCGGCGACGAGTGATTTGCCCTGCTTCGAAAAAACTTCAACGGAGATACCTAATCCAGCATACTGACTCTCTCCACGATAAACAGGCGATATTGGGTTTCCGAGTACAAAACAGCCGCAGATGTCGGTGCCACCTGAGATAGAGGCAAGGTGGAGATCTTGTTTGATGTTTTGATAAACGTAATCATATTGACTTGGGTAGAGTACTGAACCTGTCGAGCAGAGAGTTTTAAGGTGGTTAAGTTGGTGGAAAAGAGCAGGTTCATAGTGCTCATTTTCAAGCGCTTCTAGGTATTTCGCCGATGCACCAAATAACGTTGTATCGCTATTTTCAGCGAGGTCCCAGAGACTGGAATAGCTAGGGTAAGTTGGACTGCCATCATAGATCACAAGCGTTGCTCCACTGGCTAAAGCGGAGACGTGCCAATTCCACATCATCCAACCACATGTCGTATAGAAAAACACTTTGTCGTCTGGCTGAATATCACAATGTAATTGATGCTCTTTGAGGTGATTGAGAACCGTGCCACCAACAGAGTGAATGATGCATTTCGGTTTACCTGTTGTGCCTGAGGAGTAAAGAACAAAAAGCGGGTCATTAAAATTCACTCTTAGATATTGAATCCCTTTGGGGGTGTAATTTTGTAAGATTCCGCTCCAAGACGAAAAATCACTTTTGCTTTGATTATTCGCGTCATCGATAGCTTGGGTGTTGTATTGGATTTCACAGAAATTCTCTAGTCCGCTAAGGGCATTACACACGGCAATGTTTTTCTCTCGCATGATGTAAGTTTTGCCATTGAACTGGTAGCCATTGCAGCAAAAAAGGACTTTAGGATGTACCTGACCGAAGCGTTCAACCACGCTTTCGATACCAAAATCAGGGGAGGTTGAGGTCCAAATAGCACCGAGACTGGTTGTCGCTAACATGGCAACCACGCTTTCTGGTATGTAAGGCAGATAACCTGCGACAACATCACCTTCGCCAACTCCATTTCGGAGCAACCATTGTTGTACACAAGAAACCTGATCGCAAAGCTGTTGCCAAGTCAAAGTTCGCTGCTCTTTACTTTCGTTTTCAAACCAGATAGCGATCTCTTGAGGTTTTTGAAAAGCATAAGAGAGCAAATTTTCGGCATAGTTGACGGAAGCTTGCGGAAACCACAAAGTGTCGCGGTTTGGGACATATGTCTTCCACTTAGGTTTGGCTTCACCGACAATGCAGTCGCCTTGAAACCCGATCACATCGCAGAATTGCCAGATTTCCAGCCAAAAGCGTTTACTGTCACTGATTGACCATTGATGAAGTTCTGGAAAGGTTTCGATAGCCTCGCCTTGCATATTGATATGCTGGATGAACTTAGTCAAATTCGATTGGTCAATTCTGAATTGTGACGGGCTCCAGATTGGCTCGTATGATTCCATAACGTCCTCAATGATCGGCAAATTGCTGCGATATTGAAAGTTTTGGTCTGGATCGAAGTAAAGTCAAACTTAACCCCGTTCAATAAAGGATTTAGCTTGCTGAAATTTCTCTATTTTCCATCACGATGTAAATAATAAAATACATTGTATCTGGAGCCGTTTACGTTCGAGCCATGGCGTGATTGAGATAGAGAGACGACACTTTAATGGTATGAAATCGTGTTACTTCAATGATATACCCAAGTAATCTATAGATGCGGGGACCACTTTGGGGTAGAGGGAATGGCGGCTGTTGTTTCTCGGTAGAGCAAAGCGGTTTGTCGAAACAGCGAAGCCAGTCATGCGATGTACCTGCGGAGGTAAGTATGAGTCAATATCAATCTAAAACAGTTGATGCTTCTGGGTTTGTTGCTTGGACAGAAAATGAAGACAAGATTTGGCACGAACTGGTTTCTCGCCAGCAAGACTTGGTTAAAGTAAGAGGCTGCCAAGCCTACCTTGAAGGATTATCCTTACTTGAATTGCCACTACACAGAGTTCCTCAACTTCCAGAATTGAATAAAGTGTTGTTAGAGACGACAGGTTGGCAGGTTGTCCCTGTCCCCGCTTTAATCGATTTTGACCATTTCTTCGAATTGCTCTCACAGCGGTGTTTTCCTGTCGCTACTTTTCTACGTCGTCGAGAAGAGTTTGATTATTTACAAGAACCCGATTACTTCCATGAAGTTTTTGGTCATTGCGCGATGTTAACGAATCCGAAGTTTGCTGACTATACTCACGCTTATGGCCAATTAGGCAAAGCGGCAAATAAACAACAAAGGGCTTACTTAGCACGTCTGTACTGGTTTACGGTTGAGTTTGGGTTAGTCAGAGAGGACGAGGGGCTGAAAATCTATGGTGGTGGCATTTTATCTTCCCCAGGAGAAACTCGGTATGCATTGGACTCCGTTGAAGCTCGGCGTACCGCATTTAACCTAGAAGATGTCTTGCGAACGCCTTATCGTATCGACATTATGCAGCCTATCTACTATGTATTAGAAGATATCGATCACCTGTATCAGCTGACGCAGCGAGACATTATGGCTGATGTGACATTGGCGATGAATAAAGGTTTGTTGCCACCACTATATACGTAACTTCCTCGATATGTCAGTCTGGCTGCGCGGCTTATTTTCGACGATTTATCAATGAAAGGAACGAAAACATGCTTGATGAACTTAAATGTGAAGCTTGTACTACGGACGCAAAGGCCCTGACGGCCGACGAGCAACAGAGCTTGCTAGTTGAGTTACACCATTGGCATCTGGTGGAAAAGAATGGAATTGACCAGTTAGAGAAAGTGTACAAATTCAAAAACTTTATGCAAGCATGGCAATTTAGTAATCGAGTGGCTGAAATAGCGGAACAAGAATTCCATCACCCTGAGATTTTATTAGAGTGGGGGAAAGTGACGGTGACATGGTGGAGCCATAAAATTAAAGGGCTGCACAAAAATGATTTCATTTGTGCAGCCAAATGCGATCAAGCGATTGAATAGAAGATCCATGGAGCTATGCGTTATGCATGCTCCATCTCTATTTTGCTTGTTTCATCGACGGGTTGATAGCGAGGCACTTCTCGTTCGATCTTTCCTTGCAAAGCTTCAAAAGGGAGTGGTTTTGCTAAAAGGTATCCCTGAATCTTGTCACAATTCAGTTG
This sequence comes from bacterium sp. HQB-39, assembly GCA_043422575.1. Lineage (GTDB taxonomy): Bacteria > Pseudomonadota > Gammaproteobacteria > Enterobacterales > Vibrionaceae > Vibrio. The sequence continues at coordinate 58,595 of JBHOHG010000006.1, forward strand.
TTTGAGTAATTCAAGTTGCTGTTGCGTTTCAACGCCTTCAGCAACAACTTTCATATCTATCGTGTGGGCCATACTGATAATCGCGGCACACAGCTGAGTTGGGCGGTCGCCCAAATGCTCAATATCTTGTACAAAACTTCGGTCCATTTTCACGACATCAATTGGGAAATTATTGAGCATTGAAAGAGACGAATAACCCGTACCAAAGTCGTCCAGTGAAACGCTAACTCCCAGTTTTCGAATGTCATTGAGGTGTCTAAGAGTGTCACTTGAATCACGCAACAGCGCACTCTCAGTGATCTCGATACCCACTAGTTCAGCCGGGATGCCAGAATATGCAAGGTGATTTTCTAAGCTATTTACTATGTGGCGATGAGCAAATTGCCTCGCGGATACATTAATATTGAACCTTGGTAATTTTGCCTTCGGTTTACGAGCGATAAGTTGCGAAATCGCTTTACAGGTCTCTTGGACAACCCAATCGCCAATTGGCAGTATGTGCCCTGTCTCTTCGGCTACCGGTATAAAGTCTGCAGGCGAGACAAAACCGAGATCGGGATGCTGCCAACGAATCAATACTTCTACTGCGATGATTTCTTCATTGTAGGAGTCGTAGATAGGTTGGTAGGCCAAATGAAGTTGATTATCTTCTAAAGCATGGGTAATGGCTTGCTCTAATAAGAAGCGTTGCTTACTTTTTGCGAACATTTCATGGTCAAAGAAGACCACTTTGCCATCGTCTCCCTGCTTGGCACAATACATTGCTGTATCCGCTTCTCGCATAATTTGAGATAAAGAATAGCTCGCATCCGCCACCATGGTGACTCCAATACTTGCACCGATATGACACGCTCTACCATCAATATAATATGGCTCTGACAGTTGGTTCACGTACGACGTAGCGATGTTCAGAACTTCTTGTTCTGATTGAAACTCGGTAACGCAGATGATGAACTCGTCACCACCAAAACGATAGCAGCGATCTTGGAAGCGCGAGTGTTTACGCAGTCGATTAGCCACCTCTTGTAACAGTTGGTCACCAACCATATGACCCATCGAGTCATTGATAATCTTGAATCGGTCTAAATCGACAAACAAAATCGCAAAAGTCTTTCGATCGTCTTCCTCTAATCGTCGTAGATAACGATTGATATGAGTGTTGAGAGCATGCCTGTTATGCAACATGGTAAGATTATCCATGACGGCAAGCTCGGCTAATGATTTCGTTTTCTCGCGAATCAAAGAGTGAGAGTTAGCCAGTCTCGCAGAGTAAATTTTCACTGCAAAGTGAGCAAATAAGGTAATTAAGAACACGAAGAAGGCGGCCGTTGTGCCATAGATCCAATCACCCCGGGTGTCACGAGCAATAGAAACGGTGACCGTCCAAGTTTGATCAATTTTATTGAGATGGACTTTGCCAGACTGCTTGAGCGTTTTACTGCCGACTAACTGGGTATTTAGGTGCGACGTGAAAATAGGTAATGTTTGGTTGTCTTTCTGTGTTTCAACTTGTATCTCAATATAATCTGAGTTGATGACTTCACTCCAAGCTTCACTCAAAAATTCATGAAGCTGCAATTCCGTAGAGATCATGCCAGAAACAACATTGTTGTCATCTTTAACGGCATAGAGTAAACGGATGCCAAGTTGATGTTCATTGAAGTAAGAGACAGCGATCAGGTCTTTACTTTTCACCGCGCTGGCAATGGCGACTCGATTTTCACAGATAGATTCAACGCGCTGGCCTTTGATATCACTCCCTTCGAAGACAGGAGATACGTAACGGATTGGGTAGCTTAATGATTCGTCCACAGGCACGAGGCAATCTAAAGAGTGTTGTTCTTTAGGAAATACGTAATAGCTGAAGTCTTCATCATGTCGCACCATTCGACTGTAGCTAAGTAATTCATCAGTCGCAATTTTAGGAGCCCAACTTACGGAGCGAATACCTGAGCCGATGTCGGTGTGCTGTTTGAGGTAGGAGTTGTATTGGTCGATGGTTGGCGTATTAGCATTAACCATGAAAGCGCCTACAGATTTCACAAGGGCAACCAATTCGTCAGTTGCGCGTTGTAAAGCCGTAGTTTTACTGTCAAAAAGAATATTGAGCTGGTCTTCTTGACGTTTGGACTCCACGCTATGGATGGTAAAGATACAAGCCAAAGATACCATTAGGCCAATCAGCCAAATGCTAATATAAGCACGTTGTTTAAATAAGTTTCTCAAAAAAGCGCTAAGTCAATAAAAGTATTTATAAAACGAATACTAATAGCAAGACAGCGTGAAGTAAATCAGAATCAAAATCCATTCTAAATTATGAGATCTGACGAGATATGAAGTGAAATTGATGGAATAAAAGGGGAGGCATAGCCCCCCTTACACTATATAAAAACCATATTTACACTGTGACTTTTAAGTATTTTCCACAAATGGAACCAACACAGGCTATGAATTTTTACATGTCACGTATGATGACTCGCATCTAATTAAAGTTTGATACGGAAAACAGACGTTGTGCCACTGACTTCATTACCGACGGCAATAAAGTGATCGCCATTACGAGAGAAGTATTCAATCGATTCTGGGCCTAAATCGCCCGCAGCTGGGTTATACGTTTCGTTGGTACACTCACCATCGTCATTGACACGTGTACAGACATCTTCTTCGAAGTTACGACGGTTTGTGTAGTTTAGGAACTGAGCGTCCTTCGGATTTGTCACGTCATACGTCATGATGCCACCTTGTCGCTCTAGACCGATGAAGGCATAAGTACGACCATTGATGGTTGCGACTTCAAGAGCTTCTGGCTCAGCGCCTTTATCGTCACTGCGGTCGTCGGTGCTTTGGTTGCTGTCATTACTTGAGTTAAAGTAATCGGCTTGAGCCACTTGAACGATTTGAGCAAACTCATCACCGCTGTCGTAAACAAGCTCACCGTGCTCGTCCCAGATCGAGAATGAACGTGAACCATAAGCCTGAACGTTTTCGCTAGCAGAAAGCGTGTGGTTTGGTTTAACCACTTTCAGGCGGGCAAGTGCTGTTTTATCTTTAAGCGCATTGGCTAGAGCGTGGTCACTATCGATGTCCAATTTCTTACCGCGAACTTCGTCGATATGGCTTAAACAGGTGCCAGACTTGGTTGCGTAGTCAACAGTACCTGCATAGTCATCTTCGTCCCAAGTGAAGCCAGCTTTATCACACTCTTTCTGTGTTGTTTTATAGCCGTACTCACGACCATCGCCTTCGTTTGCTGTGGCAATGTAGGTTGTGTCGTTAATGGTGAAAGTTGCAAGACTATCAGGCATGTAAAGTCCAACTAGCTGACTATAAGTGCTAAAGTGACCCGCTTTTTTGTCTTTGTTAGACGCATCCAGTTTGGAGTAGCTCCAAGACTTTTCGCCAAGGCCTTGAATTTTTGTCACGTCTTTTTTGAATACATCAACGATTGCTAGCGCATTGTTTTCCTGCAGGGCAACGTAGATTTTTCCGTTGTCACCAAATGACAAGTATTCTGGTTCAAAATCTTGTGCTGCTGTTGCATTAGGGCCTGAAATACGAACGTGCTTGTTTAACTCATGCTTACGCTTGTCATTAAAATCTTTAAAGTCGATTTGAGTGACTTTTGCTTGGTAAGGACCACGCTTAAGATCGACCAAAGTGACGCTGCCTTCTGGGTCGACAGAGTAATCTTTACTTGGCTCACCTTCGTTAGCACTTGCAATAAAGCGACCATCTTTTGAGAAGCTGACCATATCTGGTAGTGCGCCTGCTGGATATGTCGTAATCAGTTCTAAAGTGTCTGAACGATAAAGTGCGATAATACCGTTTGCTTGCTTATAAGCATTTTCAATGGCGACAGCAACAAAACCTTCGTGAGTTGAAACACTGTTTGCCGCACCGATGTTGATACCAGCGTGAGTTGCTGCAGTTGATAGATCAATTTGTCCCTTTTGTACAGGCTTAGAATCTTCAGACAAAGCGAGAACATCGATACGCTTTGATTGTGCGTTCACGACATAAAGCTTATCGGTACATCCATCGTAACTCACAATTTCGGCGGCGGAAGAGTCGAATGGTGAATTAGCGATAAAGCTACCGACATAATCTAAACCGGAAATTGAAGTTTCACCCTCTAAGGCTGTTTGTGGCACATTACACTGAACATTGAATGCATCGCCTTTATAAGGGGATTTCGTTTGTAGTGTTTGTGTGCTAGAACAGGCGACAGCGAGAGCTGACAAAGTGAGAATGCCTAAGGCTTTGACTGAGGTAGTCATACTTCATCCTTGTGTGATAAGTGAGTGAGTTCATAAAGATGACGCTGACTATATGATCATAGGGTGACAGTCAGATGCTGAATTTATGACTAATTGATGTCACTTCACAAAAAAGAGACGATATTGAACATTTATTCATCGTTATGGAAAGTGTAACCAGTTATTTAAGTGATGAGTTTGATAGAAAAAATCAATCAGGGAGAGAAAATGAACGTAGAGCAACTAATTAATGCAGTTAAATCAGAGCCTAATACTATTGATTTTGAAGATACAATGGCAGTCATTGAGCAATTTTATGAATTCACCCCAACCGCTTTTCGCAATGGTGAGACAGAAAATGGTGTCGGTGAAAATAATGGGTCTTGCAAAATTCTAGCGTTTGGTTTGGTGAACAAGCTGAGTGTATCAGACACACTAAAGCTGTTCGGTCGATTTTATTTTGAGGATGTATTGAAACATCCAGAAGCAAACGACCATCAGAACATTCGTAATTTCATGCAGCAGGGTTGGGAAGGCGTAGAGTTCTCTAGAGAAGCTTTAACGCTTCGTTAATCTGTCTTTCTAAAGCATCATCTAGAGTTGGAACTAGGTGATGCTTACTTTCAATTCACAGTGTCGCGTTTCTTCGCCGCAGGGAAATGACGATTTTGTTGGGAACATCTAAGCGACTGGCAGTTTGCTTAAGCACTTGCGACATAAGCAGCCTTGTCCCTGAAGCTCTTTAGGGATGGCGCGGGCTTCCAACTCAAAACACCAACAGTAGGCATTTCCGTTGGCCGAGTCGCAGAAAGCGGGCTCACCGCAGCTTGGGCACTGATGAGAGCTTATCTTGCCAGATACTTTATCGATGACAGATTGACGTTGTTCGTCACTGTAATTACGCCACTCAATGATTTCGCTCATGGTGCGGTGGCAACCTGAACAAATACCTTGGTTATTTTTACACGCGGCGATGCATGGAGTTTTCATTGTTCACAACTACCTATAAGAACAGTGAGCGAACCATACCAGTTTGGATAAATTGCGCAACATAATGCATCAGTCTTGTTGTCAAAAAAATGTCATATAATGTTAATGTGGTCATTTTAACTATATGTATATTAAGGATTTTTGTGTGTTAATTATGATTGAGTTATGTGCTTCAAGTAGATCTTTTGCTCTATTTTTGACTTAAAAGTGTCAGTTTGTTGTCGATGTTTGATGTCGAACTGGCAAGTTAGAAAGACAAGTTGAATATGGAAGAATTAAACTTCTCACGAGTTTCGAATTTCGTCAGAAGTTCAAAGTAAGACTCGTTGCTGGCTGGAAGGTCTTGATGCTATTCTTTCACCTCGAACCTCGAACCTCGAACCTCGAACCTCGAAACAAGGCTATTTGAGCATGCTAGAAAGAGAAAATGTTTTAAAACTTGCGAAGGTGAAAATGCCTTTTGGAAAGTACGCTGGGCGTGTCCTGATTGATTTGCCCGAAGAATATTTATTGTGGTTTGACAAAAAAGGGTGGCCTGCAGGAGAGTTAGGTCAATTGCTACAGCTTTGCTTGGCGTTAAAAATTGAAGGCTTAGACAGTGTCGTGAAACCACTTAAGTAAAATCTAAGGGGCGACGAACAAGAGATTAGAATCAGTTAATTGATTTTTGTATAATAATCAGTATTGTAATTTGCGATGAAATACAAAAAACAATCATTTCATTTATATCTAGATGGTGATTCTCTGGATGGAATCAGGATAAGTCACTATTATGCTTCCCTGATAATAAAGTTTGTCATTACCCATAAAAATTAGTTACCAATACTCAAGAGAGGCCGTACATGGATTCGTATTTAGCAGTCTGGAAAAAATTTGCGCAATTTTCAGGACGTTCGAGAAGAAAAGAATACTGGATGTTTATCCTGTTTAATCTTTTAGTGATGTTTGCCCTCACTTTCATCGATGCACTGACTGGTGTTCCAGTGTTGACAATGGTTTATGGCTTGTTAGTCTTCATTCCAAGCCTATCGGTGGCGGTTCGTCGTTTACATGATACAGGCCGATCTGGCTGGTGGTTACTTATTGGGCTTATTCCACTGGTTAGCTTAATACTGATATACTTCCTAGCATGTGATAGCGAAACTGAAAGTAATGATTTTGGCGATAATCCTAAAGCAATAGCTTAAGTTTATGTCACTCATAAAATAGCCACCATCTGGTGGCTATTTTTGTATAAGAAAAGAACCCATTGGCTTAGTTAAATTGTTCTACACCATTGAGTAAGTGACTTTCAAGATATTCTTTCGCTATTAGTTTGCCATTTACTATGGTTTCTGACTTCACTTCAACTCCATGGTCCACACTGAACCATGAATTGGTGGTCATCGAAGCAGTCTTTCCATCAGAATTCAGATTTTTAGAAGATAAAGTATGAGTGAACTTACAGGTAGCGATATCTCCGATTTTACTTGTTATAGTCTCGACACCTATAAACTTCATGTTACTACTGAATTTAACAGACTTAGTTTCATCTAATGATACTAGACTTGTCATATCTGAGGTGTTGACTTCGTAGTGATTCATATCACCGTCTTGATTGACTTCTTCCCCTGAATTAAGGTTAAAGTTAAACAATTGTAAACTAGGAGAAAATCCAGAGACTGTTACGGGAGCTTCTGTCAAAGAGGTTTCAATCTCTGTTGATGTGATTAAATTTACGTATCCATCTTTTAATTTGGACTCAAACAATGATACAGATTTGGACTCTTCCGAAGTGCTACTGATAGAAATCGCTTCTACGCCATCAACATCAGTGGTTTCAATAGTCAAGTTAGAACTATAAATATACGCTTTTCCACTTGTATCTACATTTTTATAGGTGGTTTTTTGCTGAGAGTCCATGTAAAGATTGGCATTAAAGCACTGTAATGCAGACTCTCCTTGCCTTGTGTTATTTACTGCGTCAGTACTGTCATCAGAGCTATTACATCCTGAGATTGATAATAAAATAGCACAGCTTAATAGTGTGTTTTTTAACATTTTAACTACCTTGTATATGATTTGATTCAAGGTTAGGAGTTGCTGAGACTGTAGACAATGGCGAAATGTTTTATTTTAAGACATGAAAATAAATTGTGATGTGCGTCCATTGGTTAATTTTAATTAACCTGTTTCCCTTGAAATAAAACGGTGTTTTATATTTTGTTTTTCTATTAAAAAGGCTGCGAGATGCAGCCTTAAATAAAGCAAGTTTTATAATAATTGTTCGACGCCTTCGATGGTGTAGCTATGAAAAACGGTTGTTGTTGTGGGCTCGCCATTGTCGATACTCTTTTCTATTATCTTAATCGGCAAACCGTGATCAATCGAAGTCCAAATCGTACTTGTGCTAACGAAATCTGCGTAGTCCCCTTCATAGGAAATGGTCTGTTTGGATTCGAACCGGCATGCCCTTAAAAGTCCTTTTGGGGTTTCTATTTCTTCAATTGCAGTAAATGAATGTTTGCCAGTCAGGCGGCTCACTGGCTTTGTATCCGATTCTAGGTGACTATATTCAGCGATGTCTACGCTAGGTTCGATATTCTTTAGTTCAGTGCGACTTGAGAATTTTATATCTACATTTAATGTTTCACCCAAATCAAGGTTATAGGCCATTAAATGCCCCTCAATGTTGTCTGCGGTAAGAGTGTACTCAAGATCAAACAGTGGTAATGTTGTACCATCACTACTGTGTTTATATTTTGTTTCCCACTCGGTTAAACCTACAAACTCATACTCACCAGAATGGGGGTTAAACTGATGGTAACTATGAGTTGTATTCAAATCATCTTCGCTTTGATGTATGTAAACTTGACTCTCGCGCCAAATACCTTCGCTAACCGTAAAGTTACGTACAACCTCTTTAGCTTGGCTGCTTTCTGATGACACCTCCGTAAAGTGAATAACATGCTTACCTAAAGCGGATCGGATGTTATTGTTAAAACATTGTGGGGAGGTTTTACTATTGGTATCACCGTTACAAGCGGTCATGAATGAAACAGACGTTGCTACGATTAACAGGTTTTTAAACATATATAAGCCTTGATGAATGTTTTGACCAAGACTAGATTTTGTTTTTTACAAAAGCAAGAAGAAGCTAGCGATATAAGTATCTTTTGATTCATTAATGCGATCGTGATTAAGTATAGGTTTTTATAATCAATTATTGTTCAATTCATGACAATAATCATGGGCTGTAATTGATGGTTCAGTTAAAGTAACAAATACATAACACTCTTACTTTTTAAGGCTCAATGATGCTGCTGCCATTCGAAGAAGAACATTATCCATATTTAGTTGAGTGGATTGATGATAAAAAGATCAACTACCTTTGGGGGGGACCCGCTTATCAATATCCACTTACTTTAGAGCAGATAGCTAGTCACTGTGATCAAGATAAATACCATCCATTCTTATTTATACATCAAGGTGAGCCTGCTGGTTATGTGGAGCTCTTTCATGAAAAAGAAAATGAGTATCGCATCTGCCGGGTATTAATCAGTCATGCTTGGCGTGGCAGAGGGCTGGCCAATGTGATGCTACAAGAGTTAATGGATAAAGCGGAATCGGAATACGCTTGTAAAAGACTGGGTTTGGGGGTCTTTCAACACAATACGTCTGCTATAAAGTGCTATCAAAGTTTGGGGTTTGAGGTTGTGGCGCTTGAAACAGGAATACGCCAGTTTCAAGGTGAGGATTGGGCGCTTTTATTCATGGAAAAGTGGCTCGAAGACGATAAATAAGACACCTCATTATAAATTGAAGTGTCCAGTTTGGCTGGAGCAGACCAAGCAATGACATTCAAATTTTTCGAACATCTCTGTCCATCTTATGTGCTGATAGGAAGTCAATCGAGCACCTAGAATGAGCTCATCAGATTGAGATGGAGAGTTCGATAATGACTAATCAACGAGAAATTACACAAATCATTCCTTCCCGCGCTACATCCGATGGCGATGGTGTCAATATTCGCCGTATAGCGGGTTTTAACAACGCTGCTTTCTCCCCATTTTTAATGGTTGATGAATTAAAATCAGACGATAGCAAAGATTATGTTGGTGGTTTTCCACCGCATCCTCATCGCGGAATAGAGACGTTAACCTATATGCTTAAAGGGCATTTTCAGCATAAAGATCATATGGGTAATGTTGGAGAGCTCAGAAGTGGCGGCGCACAGTGGATGGCTGCGGGGAGAGGGGTGATTCATAGTGAAATGCCAATGATGGAAGAGGGCGATCTTCATGGCTTTCAGATTTGGATTAATCAACCTGCCAAAGACAAAATGAAACCTGCCAAGTATCATGATTTTCAATCTGATTCTATCACTGAATGGGAACACGATGGCAATGGATTATTGCGCGTGATTGCGGGTGAATTGGCTGTTGAGGTGAGCGGGTTAAACGGCGATCAAAACGAAAACGGGACAGGCACAATTGTAAAAGGGCCACTTAACCAAACTGGTGTCCCTGTCACCTTTGCCGATTGGCGAGCTCAAGCTGGCGATCTACTAGATTTAAAACCTGACTCGCAGCAATCAATGATGATTTACGTATACAAAGGTGACCTTGTTATTGGAGAGAGAAAGGTTCGTCGTGGTGAAATGGCGCTATTGTCGACTGGTGATGCAGTATCGTTAATCTCTCAACCTGACGAAAATCTAAAGGGACAGGCACCTTTGGAAAGAGAAGAGTCAGGCGTTTTAATTTTTGTGGGGCAGCCAATCCATGAGCCCGTTGTTCACTACGGCCCATTTGTCATGAACTCTATGGAGGAAATAGAGCAAACCATTCAGGACTATAACAGTGGAGTCTTTGAAACTTACTGATTTCAATAGGTTCGACAGAAAATGTGTCTGTCCCATTTACACCCCAACTTAGGTTATCTTTGAATGGATTGTGAGTGGAGTGATTAGGGGGCGGTATTTAGGCTTGGAGAAAGCCTATATCGGTGGAATGGAGCGGCGGAATGGGACAGGCAGAATAAAAGTGCCTGTCCTTTTACTTTTTTTACGGCTTAAAGAAGTTATTCATTTATCAATGATTCATAGTTTTGGATAGACGTCATGGCTGCGCTCAAATCATTATTGCCATTGAAACTGTGGTTAACGGCGATGACGTCGCAGCCACAGAGTGAGCCTGCAGTTACGCCAGCATTCGAATCTTCGAAGATGACACAGTCGTGCGCAGAGGCATTTAAGCGTTTTAATGCGAGTAAATATGCTTGAGGGTCAGGCTTATGTTTTATGACATCTTCTTGGGTAATGATGAGATCGAATACATGGTTAAGCTTCAAAGCATCAAGGATATGTTCAACCATCCAAGTAGCAGCTGAGCTCACAACGGCTAGCGTTTTGCCTTGTTGTTTAAGTACCTGTAAGTACTGCTCAACACCAGTAATTAAGGTCAATTCTTTGGTCAAAAGGGCTTCGTAATGACGGCGGAACTCAATGTTGAATGTTTCAAGGCTGGGGCTGATATTACCGACACTGAAAAAGTGATGGGTAACCGTTTTCCAGTCTTGTCCCATGACCTGTCGATACACGTTAAAATCGACACTAGCACCAAAGTCTTTACATGCAAGCGCGAGCGCCTGACCTTTTAGTGGTTCGGAATCGACCAATGTCCCATCCATATCAAAAAAGTAATATTGGTAGTTTTTCATTTAAAGTCCAAGGTGATATTTGAAAAAGGCTGCGTTAAATAAAGCAGCCGATTACGACACTTAAGATGGAGGAGTTACTTACGACCCATAATGCGTAATATCCTTAGGAATAAATTGATGATATCCATATAAAGCGCAGCAGCACTATCAATGGCATTATCTAAGGTTTTCGGGATCTGATTGGCTCTTCCCCAGTCATAGCCGATGTAACCGCAGAAGATCACGACGACAGCCCAGTCAATCCAAGTTTGATGAATACCTAAAATAAAAATTTGAAATAATTCGACCAAGATAACCGCAATCAGGGCAACGCTTAAGGCGCCAGATATACGTTTAAAGAATGCAGGGAAAAGTGTGCCCAGTACCATCATGATACCAGTGACTAATCCCGTCACTAACATGGCATCGACGACCAAGCTTGGGTCATATTGAGAAACGACGAGGTTAATAATCAAGCCAAATGGAATGACAACGAGATTGTAACCAAGAAAACTGATGATGGGTTTATCAGAATTGCTGAATAGATAAACACCAAGGAAGCAACTGGCGAAATAGCCGACGAAAAACATCCAAGTCGGTATTGCTATGATTGAGGCAACGGGGATGGTTGAAACCATTAACCAGTTAACCCAAAAGCCCCAACAAAGTACGGCACCTATTGTGAGATTATATAAGTTTGCACTTATTTCTGTATCGGTCGTATGTTTACGAGCGAACACGTTTGATTCCATCATGAGAATTACCTATACCAATTAAACGTTGTTTTATTTACATTTTTGCATATTTATAGCTTGGTTAGGTAGTGAAGTCCCTCTCAACTTGTTCATTTATTTTACAAAGGATTTCAATTTCTCTCTGTAATCTAAAGGAGAGGTTCGTTTATAACGCTTAAATTGACGATTAAAGTTAGCTTGATTCAGATAACCAGAATTTTCCATTACGATAGAGATTGGTAGGTCTGTGTTTAAAAGAAGATCGCACGCAATATTTAGCCTAAGTTTCTGCAAGTGTGTAGAAAAGCTTTCATTATAGTGCTTTGCAAACAGCCTTCTAACGCTGCTCTCGCTGGTAAATAAATGCTCAGCAATATCTTTCAGTTGGATCGGCTTCCGATAATGTTGTAGTAGGAACTGATCGATGCGTTGAAGCTTCACTAGAGTTTGGCTATCAGCGACCGGGTTTTGAGGGATATCAAGCAAAACGGGACAGGCACTGTGATCGTCGATCATGATCTGGAATATCTGAAGGAGTTTAGCGAGCTGCTCTAATGGCGTTGCGGAAGTGACGCTCTCTAAAATCTCGACTACGGATTTCGCCGTTTTCGGGGAAAATTTAATCCCTTTCTGACTGCTTTCTAGTAGTGATTGCAATGGCTTAAGTTCATTACACAGCGATGCCACTTGCTCAAACCAGAGTGGTTTGAACCAAATAACATGTGTTTCACAATGATGTGTCACTTCCGTTGAATAGATTGCGTGAGGTAAGTGTGGAGCGAGCAAAACCATGTGGTCTTGATCGATGTGTACATCGTTGTGACCGACAAACAAGTGCCCTGTAAAATGTCGATGGATGGCAATTTCATACTCCTCGTGTCGATGCCAACCATAGGATTTTTTATCTTCTACGATTTTTTTATATCGCCAAGATGTTCCAATTCGTTGAGGAACTTTCTCCATATAACCTTTCATTCACCGTCACCAAGAGTTTCAGAGCGTTTATGAATTGTAGCTTGCTATATTTTATCGATGATATGAAGAAAATTTAATTGTAAATAGAATAGATTAAACATTCATTGTCCAAAGATTAAAATTTTTTATCGATAGAATAAACATTTTGATTTGTTGGGAATTATACCCGAGATTTACACTTCGACCAGTCGTAATCACTACTCGAAGTAAAAAACAGAGGCCAGATATTTAACAGCTATCCTCTGAGCTTTGTCGTGTGATGTCTTTCTAAAGCATGAAATAAGTGCTGAGCATTAATAAAAAAGGGCTGATGCTGCGATGGCGATAAATCGAAATGGCGGGATCCCTGATCCTGATGGGCAAGTAACCCCGATAAATACCGATTACACCATTGGACAAGACAATATGTCTTTCCGATTGGCGGGTATGGGCTTTGACGTACATAACCGAGTCTTTGTGGCATCATCAATCATTGTCTTGATGTTTGTCGTTTTTACCATTCTGTTTCAAGAGACAGCAGAATTATTTTTTCTAACCGCTAAGGCACTGCTAACCAGTACATTAGACAGCTTCTTTATTTTAGCCGGAAACTTGTTTGTATTGATTTGTCTAGGTCTCATGCTCTCTCCTTTGGGTAAAGTCAGAATTGGGGGGACAGACGCATTACCGGATTACTCGTATCCCGAATGGTTAGCGATGCTCTTCGCTGCGGGGATGGGGATTGGATTGGTGTTTTTTGGGGTATCAGAGCCGATGTCTCACTTCCAAACGGCGTTACAAGGCATAGATATTCAAGGGGAAGAAAGAGGTGATTGGGCACCGTTAGGTGGGGCGCAAGATGATGCCTATAGTGCGCACAAATTAGCGATGGCAGCAACTTTATATCATTGGACTCTACATCCGTGGTCGATATATGCATTGTTGTCATTAGGGTTAGCCATTTTCTCTTTTAATAAAGGGCTTCCGCTGACGATTCGTTCGTTGTTTTATCCCATTCTTAGAGAGCGAGTTTGGGGAAAGGCTGGAGATTGGATTGACACGTTAGCCGTAATAGCCACCATTTTTGGCCTTGCGACATCATTAGGCTATGGCGCTTCCCAAGTGTCTTCCGGTCTTGAGTTTTTGATTGATATGCCTGCCAATGATTGGATAAACGTTACGCTCATCATCGCAATTACCTTGTTGGCTTTACTGTCTGTCCTTGCGGGGCTTGATGGTGGGGTTAAGCGATTATCTGAAGTCAATATGTTTATTGCTGCTCTTCTATTAGGCTTTGTGCTGCTTGCTGGCCCGACAAAAGTGCTATTTTCGAATTATTTCAATAATTTAACGGCATATTTTGAACACCTATTCCCGATATCTCAGCCATTTAGTCGAGAAGATGAGAACTTTTCACAAGGTTGGACGGCTTTTTACTGGGCTTGGTGGATCTCTTGGTCACCATTCGTCGGTATGTTCATTGCGAGAGTGTCGCGAGGTAGGACTGTGAGGGAGTTCTTATTTTGTGTGGTAGTTATCCCGTCAGCAGTTTGTGTTATGTGGATGACGGTTTTTGGAGGTACTGCAATTTATCAATATGTGACGGATGGCTATCAAGCGGTATTTGAGGCTGAATTACCCGTAAAGCTGTTTGCGATGTTGAGCGCTATGCCTTTTTCAGATCTGACGTCGTTTTTGGGCTTGTGCTTAGTTGTCTTGTTCTTTATCACGTCCGCAGACTCAGGTTCGCTCGTTATTGATACAATTGCCGTTGGTGGGAAAGTCGATGCACCTGTTCCACAACGTATTTATTGGTGCTGTTTTGAGGGGCTAGTGGCCATTGCACTGATGCTAGGAGGAGGTTTAGCGGCTGCTCAGGCCATGGCCGTCATTGCTGGTTTCCCATTTGCTGTTGTTCTTTTAGTTGCGGCAGTATCCTTGATCAAAGGCTTAATGGATGAACCGAGGGGAAAGCGAAGCGGTTGAGGTAAGAAAAAATAGCGGAAAAAATAGCGGGACAGGCATATTAACAGATAAAGCGGGACATAATACGAAGATAGCGGGACAGGCATATTTACAGATAAAGCGGGACATAAAGTGAAGTGAAAAGGGACAGACACATTTGAATTAATCGAGTCCTTTAGACCTAAGGCAGGGATGCCATTCTTCGGGGGATGGGGTTGTGTTTAAAGTGACTGTCCCGTTTGTCACTTACGCAGTTGCTCATAAATGATAGACGTGCGATTTTCATTTGATTCAAGCTTCGATCTCAACTTTAATGATACTGTTTTTATATACAGATTTTATTAATTAAAGTGGATAAGGTATAGATTTAAGAGGCGAGACAATGACCAAAGCCAGAGCGACATTGATTGTTCCTGAAGCGACTCGATATTACCACTGTATTTCGAGGTGTGTTAGACGATCTTATTTGTGCGGTGAAGACGCTGTATCTTGTCGTTCTTATGAGCATCGAAGGGGGTGGATCGAGCAGCGATTAATTGATCTTGCAAAGGTTTTTTGTATCGACCTCTGTGCCTATGCAATTATGAGCAATCACTATCATCTTGTACTGCGGATAAATTTGGAAAAATCTCGTGCGTTGAATCATCGCGAAGTGTGTGAACGCTGGCTCGAGCATCACAAGGCGCCGGAAATCATTATAAAATGGCTCTCTGGGCAGCGGTTAACAGCAAAAGAGTTAGAAACCTCCCTAAACATTATTGAAATTTGGCGAGAGAGATTAACAAATATCAGCTGGTTTATGCGGTTGCTTAATCAGCACATCGCAAAGCTAGCCAATCAGGAAGACAATTGTACGGGGCATTTTTGGGAAGGGCGTTTCAAGAGCCAAGCATTAATGGATGAGAAAGCCCTTTTAGCCGCGATGGCTTACGTGGATTTAAACCCAGTGAGAGCTGGCATGTCGGATAAGCCCGAAACGGCTGAATATACATCGATAAAGCAAAGGATGACATCGGAAAAAGCCAATTACTTATTCCCATTTTGCTCTTCAGCATCAGGTGACTCACTTCCATTTACTCTCAAAAGCTACCTTTCTTTCCTTCGACACTTAAACCCAATACCCAACCAAATATCTTGTGGCCGCTTACTTTTGGAGAGAGAGCAATCAGAAGAAGAGCTTGTTGAGCGATCGATGTTAATGAATGCATTCCATAGACTTAAACGGGGTAACCTTATTTCGACAGTTAAAATAGAACGAAGTACTTTGCTGTTATTTGGTCGGCAACGGCAATCAACAATCATGGAAGTCTAGTGGTTTCAGCCTATTGAACGAATAGTATTGGATGGTGAACGTCCGATACTTATATGCGAGCAAGCAAGGGGTACACTGAATTCGTAAATACAAATCAAAGGTGGTTCTATGAGTAACTTTATGAATTCAGTAAAAAATTTAATAAAAAACAATAGAAGAGAGTGGATTGGACTAATCAGCCTAGGCTACCAAATTGAAACGGAACAGGCTTGGCGTGCGTACGGATACGCGTCTAGAGAAGAGTTTAGAAAGGACTTATTGGCGAGTGTTAAGAATTAAGTGGGGCGGTAACCAGTCTGATCTGTTCAAGGTGGTAGGAAGTAATCTCCGATAATTTATCTGGATGTTACTTCCTGCGTAAGAATGGCTTGGTGCGTCTTCGAGGGGCTGACTTTTCCCAATTCGGAGCAAATATCTTGACCAGCACGGGCTAAAGCGTGTAAATCGACACCAGTGGTAATCCCTAAACCCTGGCATAGAAAGACGACGTCTTCCGTCGCAACATTTCCACTTGCTCCTCGAGCGTAGGGACACCCACCTAAACCGGCAACACTGGAATCAAACTGAAAGACGCCCATAGCCAGCGCTTGATGGATGTTAGCAAGTGCTTGCCCCCAAGTGTCATGGCAGTGTAATGCAATTCGGTCAGGTGGTAAGTGACGCAGTATGTCGTTTAATAAGCGATAAATTTTATTGGGAGTGCCTGTCCCAATGGTATCGCCCAGAGAAACCTGATAGCAGCCGAGATCTAACAAAGCCTGAGTTAAGTGCGTGACTTCAATAGGCGAAGTGGCGCCTTGATAGGGGCAGTCAATGACACAAGAGACATAACCTCTGACTTTAATGCGATGTTTGTGAGCCAAAGTGACGACCGGTTCAAAGCGTTCTAGGCTTTCTTGGATAGAGCAATTGATGTTGCACCTACAAAATTGCTCTGATGCAGCTGTAAAAACAGCCACTTCTTCCACTCCAGAATCAATAGCTTGCTTTATACCCTTTAAATTCGGTATCAATGTCGAGTAACTGACATTTTGACGTTTCTCTATCTGTTGAAAAACTTGTTCAGTATCAGCCATTTGAGGTGTCCACTTATCCGAGACAAACGCGCCTACTTCTATGTGGGACAGACCTGTTTGCGAAAGTGCGTTGATCAAAGCAACTTTGGCTTGTGTAGAAACGGAATGCTCACTTTGGAGCCCGTCCCGGGGACCGACTTCATAGATCTGAACTGTGTCGGGATATTTAGCCGCATGCGTTCCAATCATATTTTCCTCCCTTGTGTATGGCTTGAAAAGTGCCTGTCCCTTTTGAGGTTCTTTTATCGGTCAATTTATTAAAGCTTTAACATGCCTGTCCCTTTAAGATTCCCTCCCTTTAAGATTCCTTCTTCTCGGGAAGCCTACACCAATTGGCTTGTCTCTTCTCGAAGAAAGCTTTTATGCCTTCACGCGCTTCAGGTGTAGTGCGACGTTCCGCTATCCATTGACTGGTTTTTAACACCATTTGGTGATCTATCTTGTGTGTTTCGCAGTAACGACCCAGTGCTTTTATGTCCGCTAAGGCTTGTGGAGCACAAAGGTGGATGCGGTCTAACGTGGCATCGAGGGCTGATTCTTGGTTTGACACTTTATGAATAAGTCCAAGCTTGAGTGCTACTCCAGAGTCAAATGGTTCTGCTGTTAAAGCTAAGTGGCGAACTTGTTTTACTCCGATTGAACGACAGACATAAGGTGATATGGTCGCTGGGATTAATCCTATCTTTGCTTCACTGAGACAAAAAACGCAGTTGTTATCAGCAATTACGATGTCGCAACAGCAAATTAGCCCCAAGGCTCCACCAAAAACATGGCCTTGAACTTTTGCTATTGTTGGATAAGGAAGGTTGTCGAGTTGATAAAGCAGGTGAGCCAGCTGTAATGCATCATTTTGATTATCTAAAATAGGTTGCGTTGCGGTTTCTTGCATCCAGATAAGATCGGCGCCTGAAGAAAAGTGCTCACCATTTCCTCGTAGCACGAGTGCTCTGACCGCATTATTGATAATGAGTTGATCTAAGGCTTGATTGAGTTCCTTGATCATTTGGGCATTGAAAGCATTTTGTTTGTCTGGTCGATTCAACGAAATAGTGACGATATTACGATCATCATGATCGATATTGATGGTCTGGAACAGGCTCATGCCAACCTCCTAGAGAGTAAACCTTACATCCTAAAGACCCCGAATTGGGTGTCTTTTATGGGGATTCGTAAAGCGATACGTAAAGCTCTACCGACAATATCCCGGGTTTCCATGGGGGCGATGATGCCGTCATCCCATAGACGCGCACTGGCATAATACGGGTTCCCCTGTGTTTCGTATTGTTCACGAATGCCCTTTTTAAAGGCCATTTCTTCAGATTCTGACCAATGGGATTGATGCCTTGAAAGCGCATCTTTCTTTACTTGGGTTAAAACACTGGCTGCTTGTTCGCCTCCCATGACTGAGATGCGCGCATTTGGCCACATCCATAGCATTGTTGGGTCATAGGCACGACCGCACATGCCATAGTTTCCCGCACCGTAAGACCCTCCAATGATAATAGTAAACTTAGGTACTTCGGCACAGGCAACGGCCATGACTAGTTTAGCGCCATGCTTGGCAATGCCGCCTTCTTCGAACTGTTTCCCCACCATAAAACCAGTTATGTTTTGCAAAAAAACTAATGGGATCTTGCGCTTACAACATAGCTCAACAAAATGAGCTCCTTTCTGAGCCGAATCGGAAAACAGGATGCCATTGTTAGCAATGATACCAACGGTGACTCCATGCCAGTGTGCAAAGCCGCATACCAGAGTTTGACCAAAGAGCGCTTTAAACTCGTCAAACTTCGAATAATCGACTAAACGAGCAATAATTTCACGGACATCAAAGGACAGTCGTAAGTCTGCGTTAACGATGCCATGTAATTCTTCAGCTGAGTAACATGGGTCTTGTTCAAGCTTTGGAGATAAAAGTGCCTGTCCTTTTGGATTTGGTCCCTTTGGATTTGATTTTTCAGGAGTAGCCTTTGGGATTGATTGTTCCATCTGAAGCGAGAGGTGTCGAGATCGGTCGGAGTACATGAAAGAGGTATCGCTGTTAGCGTTTTGTTGACAACTTAAAAGTGCCTGTCCCGCTAAGGCGAGCGCGTGCTGTTCATCTTCCGCAAAATAATCAGCCACGCCTGATTTTCGGCAATGTAAATCAGCGCCGCCTAACTCTTGTTCTGTCACGACCTCGCCTGTGGCGGCTTTCACAAGTGGCGGACCGCCTAGGAAAATGGTGCCGTGCTTATTGACTATAATGGAGACATCCGCCATAGCCGGAATATAGGCCCCCCCAGCAGTACAAGCACCCATAACGACTGCAATCTGCGGGATCCCTTGAGCGGACATTCGAGCTTGATTGTAAAAGATCCGTCCAAAATGTTCCTTATCAGGAAAGACCTGATCTTGATAGGGGAGATTCGCGCCGCCAGAGTCGACTAGGTAAATACAGGGGAGCTGCATTTTCTGCGCGATTTCTTGGGCTCGTAAGTGTTTTTTAACGGTTAGAGGGTAGTACGTTCCCCCTTTTACACTAGCGTCATTCGCGATGACCATACAGGGAATTCGGTTGATACAACCTATGCCGGCGACAACACCAGCACAGTGCACTGGTTCGGGGTAAACTTGCCACCCTGCAAATTGCCCAACTTCGAGAAAATCTGAATCCTTGTCCAATAAGATAGAAATACGCTCACGGACCGCTAACTTCCCTTTTTTATTTTGGTGTAGAAGTGCTTTTTCTCCACCACCGCTTCGAACGAGAGTCCGATTATGATTCAGCTGAGTGATTAAAGTCTCCATGGCCGCCTTGTTACGCCGGAATAGGTCAGAATCGGATTTAATTTTGCTCTTAATGACTTGCATAAAACACTCCGAATACCATTAGCTAGATTGGTGAAACAACTCGCGTCCAATGAGCATACGACGAATCTCAGACGTACCCGCCCCAATTTCGTAGAGCTTCGCGTCACGTAGCAGTCGACCTGCGGGATATTCATTGATGTAGCCATTCCCCCCAAGTAACTGCACAGTATCAAGCGCGATTTGAGTGGCGAGTTCTGCCGCATACAAAATAGCGCCAGCAGCATCTTTGCGCGTTGACTCACCGCGATCGCAAGCGCGAGCAACGGTATAGACATAAGCACGCGCCGCATTAGTACGGGTATACATGTCTGCGACTTTAGATTGGATAAGCTGAAATTCGCCAATGGATTGACCAAATTGTTTTCTTTGATGGATGTAAGGCAGTACCAGATCCAAACAAGATTGCATAATGCCCAAAGGGCCGCCAGCCAGTACAACGCGTTCGTAATCAAGACCACTCATTAAAATCTCAATCCCATGATTGATTTTTCCGATGAGGGCTGAGCGGGGAACGAAGCAATCTTTGAAAACCAGTTCACAGGTATTGGAGCCTCGCATTCCTAGTTTGTCTAATTTTTGCGCCGTAGAAAATCCATCAAACTCTCGTTCAATGATGAATGCAGAGATACCGTGTGCTTTTGCATCCTGATCGGTTTTGGCGTACACCACTAAAACGTCAGCATCTGGACCATTCGTGATCCACATTTTATTACCGTTAAAACGAAAACCGTTAGAGGAGGGCTCGGCTTGCAGTTTCATACTGACAACATCTGACCCTGCATTGACTTCACTCATTGCCAACGCACCGACATGTTCACCAGAGATCAATTTGGGGAGAAAGCGCTGCTGCTGTTCGTAATTAGCATTTCGTACTAACTGATTGATACATAAATTAGAATGAGCGCCGTAACTTAACCCGACACTGGCAGAGGCCCGACTGATCTCTTCCATTGCAATGACATGTGCAAGATAGCCCATATTGGCACCACCAAACTCGGTTTGAGCAGTGATTCCCAATAATCCCATTTCACCCATTAATGGCCACAGATGGCGGGGGAATTCGTTATTTGCATCTATGTGTGACGCTATCGGTGCGATGTGCTCTTGGCTAAAAGAGAAAACATGTTCGCGCAGTAAGTCAATGGTTTCACCGAGGGCAAAATTAAGGGTGGGGTAGCTTGTATTCATCACAACGCTCCATATTAGTGACGGCGTCACTTACTCTTAGGTTGGAGGACGGTCTAATGCTGACTGACATCGTTGTTTCGCTTGTTCCAGCTCGACCATCACAATGCGGATATCATCCATCTGAGTTCTAAGTAGCCTTTGCTTATCCTCTATGATCAATAACATACGCTGCAATTGTGTCTGTCCCTGATGAGCATCATAAAGCTCGAACAGCTCACGTATTTCTGCTAACGAAAAGCCTAGGCGTTTTCCTCTGAGGATCAGTTTAAGGCGTGTTTTGTCTTTGTGATCGTAAACTCGAACCGTTCCTCGACGTTGCGGGTGCAGTAGCCCCATATCTTCGTAAAAACGAATACTACGTGTTGTTACTAAGAATTCTTGAGCCAAATCGCTGATCTTAAATGTCTCACCCACAACTATTCCCTCATAAATCCGGTGGCATTTCGCATAACCAAAAAGTGACTGTCCCGCTAAATTCTTACTTTCGTCCTGCTAATTTCTGATGCCAAAAGCATTGCGAACCATATTAGTTAAGTGAAGCCCAAAAGATATTGGATTCTTAATGTGCCTGTCCCGTTATTTGTCTGTTATCCGCCTGTCCCTTTACCCGTTTTTCGCCCTGCTCTTTCCTGCTCTATTTCGTTTTCAGCTGTCGGGGCGTTGTGCCAGACTGTCTAGGAATTTAAACAGATGACCTTTTTGTTGTCAGATTGTTTCTTTACGTTTACGTAAATGTTAGTGCTATGCTTACGTAAACGTCAAGAAAGCCTCACTTGGTGAAAGGTTGTGTCGTCATCTCTGAGGCCTTTGAGAGTGAAGGGGAGATCATGGCTAAACCAGTTTGGGTTGTGGCAGCGCAGCGAACGCCAATTGGCAAGTTCCAAGGGTGCCTGTCCCGTTATTCTGCACCTCAGCTTGGAGCTCATGCTATCGATGCGCTTTTTAACCAATATCCTGATTTAAAGAGCAATATTGATGAAGTGCTAATGGGGTGTGTTTTACCTGCAGGATGCGGTCAAGCTCCGGCAAGGCAAGCGGCATTAGGTGCGGGGATCGCCTTAGATACCCCTTGTACCACGGTGAATAAAGTATGTGGTTCTGGAATGAAGGCGGTGATGCTAGCGTGTGATCAGATCCGATTAAACACGGTAGTTTCTGCTGTTGCTGGTGGTATGGAAAGCATGACTAATGCGCCATATTTATTGAGGGAAAGTCGTCGCGGTCACCGCATGGGTCATAAACAAACGCACGATCATATGTTCCTTGATGGATTGCAGGATGCTTATCAAGGGGATCTGATGGGAGTGTTTGCAGAAAGGACTAGCCAAGAGCTGCGATGGTCGCGCGAGCAGATGGATGCTTGGTCGAAACAATCTTGGCAGAGAGCGATGGAAGCGCAAGAGCGAGGTTTGTTCGATGCCGAAATAAGCCCACTCGATGATAAAACCAGCGATGAAATACCAGCCAGTATTGACCCAGAAAAAATTCCTAAACTTAAGCCAGCTTTCTCAAATGACGGTGTCATTACCGCCGCTAATGCCAGTGCTATTGCCGATGGCGCAGCTGCATTATTACTGATGGATGGCGATTACGCTCAATCTCATGGTTATCAGCCGATAGCTAAAATCATGGCTTATGCCTCTCACGCCAGATCACCAGAAGAGTTCACAGTAGCCCCCGCTGATGCGATTGAAAAAGTGTTATCTCTCGCGGATTGGAATCGGGATGAAGTGGATCTTTGGGAAATAAATGAGGCTTTTGCTGTCGTGACTCAGATTGCTATAGCGAAACTGGGGTTATCTCCTAATGTCGTTAATGTCAAAGGTGGGGCTTGTGCTATCGGTCATCCGATTGGCGCGAGTGGCGCGCGCATCTTGGTTACTTTGATCCACTCATTACACCAATGGAAAGCCGCTCAAGCGGGTTCTCAAGCCAATTCTACTGAAATAGATCGACCGCCCCGAGGGGTAGCGTCTCTGTGTATTGGCGGGGGAGAAGCAACGGCGGTAGCGATTGAGCTGCCTAGCTGACTTGCAGCCCAGAAAAACTAACCACGGTTTCGCGACATGGCGAATCAACACCGAATCGGGGAGGGGAATATGTCCCAAACATTACCGCTATATATTAATGGAGATGCTCATCCATCAAGCAGTGATGAGTGGATTGAGGTGACGAACCCAACTAATAATCAAGTGATTGGTCAAGTGCCTTGTGCAACAAATGAAGAGATTGAGCTTGCGGTAAACGGTGCTTCAAAAGCATTTCAAATGTGGCGAAACACGCCAGTTCCAGAGCGCGCAAGATTGATGTTGTCTTATCAACACCTCCTTAAAGAAAACCATGAAGAGCTGGCTAGAATAGTCTCCAGCGAAACGGGAAAGACTCATGCCGACGCAAAAGGGGATGTTTGGCGAGGTATTGAAGTGGTTGAGCAAGCAGCCAATATCGCAAGCTTAATCATGGGGGAAATGGTAGAAAACGTTGCGTCGGACATTGATACTTACTCTTTCAGTCAACCTCTCGGCGTTTGTGCAGGTGTCACCCCTTTTAACTTCCCCGCCATGATCCCTTTGTGGATGTTCCCGCTTGCAATCGCAGCTGGAAACGCATTTATCTTAAAACCTTCCGAGCAGGTTCCGTTCACAGCCATGAAGCTTGCTCAACTCTTTTCCCAAGCGGGAGCGCCTCCAGGGCTTTTGCAAGTGCTCCATGGTGGAAAGCCTCAAGTGGATGCGTTATTGGCACACCCCGAAATTAGAACGATCTCTTTTGTTGGCTCCGCCCCAACCGCGAAGTACATTTATCAACAATCTGCTTATTACGGAAAACGTGTTCAAGCGTTTGCTGGAGCAAAAAATCATTTGGTGGTGATGCCTGATGCCAATAAGCAACAAGTCATCAACCAATTAGTTGGTTCGTCAATTGGAGCGGCAGGACAACGCTGTATGGCCATTTCAGTGGTGGTATTGGTTGGAGAGTCAGTAAGCTGGACGTCCGATTTACGACAATCGATGCAAACTATGGGGCCCGGTTTGTCGGATGACTCAGGTGCTGCTTATGGACCTTTGATCAGTCGTAGTGCTTTAGAGCGTGTCTCTAATTTAATTGCGAAGGGCAAAAGCGAAGGCGCGACTTGCTTACTTGATGGCCGCCAATGGTCTTCATCTCATTTGCCTGATGGGAATTGGATTGGCCCTTCATTATTCACGGATGTGACAACAGAGATGACGATCTATCAGCAAGAGATATTTGGTCCCGTCCTTTTATGCATTGCGGCAGATAGCCTAAAGCATGCAATTGAGATCATCAATGACAATCCATATGGAAATGGCACGTCGATCTTTACTGCCAGTGGGGCGGCAGCTAAACAATTTCAAACGGAAGTACAAGTTGGTCAAGTTGGCGTGAATGTACCGATCCCAGTCCCGCTGCCTTTCTTCTCATTTACGGGATGGCGTGGCAGTTTTTATGGTGACTTACATGCGTACGGCAAACAGGCGGTGCGTTTTTACACAGAAACGAAAACAGTGACAGCGCGTTGGTTTGATGATGATGTTGTCGACGCGCCAAATACGACGATCCAACTGAAATGAATACGGTTTGCCAGATGGTATTTATCCCTGCCATTTTTACGGTGGACCTTGATTCGTAGCCTGCGGAGGTAACCAATGGATTTTCAGCTAAGCGATGACCAAAAGGCGTTTGTCGAGGCGGCGAAGCAGTTCTCAGACAATCAACTAAAGCCGAAAGCGGCTGAGTGGGATCGGCAGCATATTTTCCCTAAAGATGTCCTAGAGTCAGCAGGAAAGCTGGGATTTATGGGGCTGTATTCACCAGAAGCCGTCGGCGGGATGGAGCTGGCACGATTGGACGCGGCATTGATTTTTGAGCAGTTGAGCAAAGGGTGCACCTCGACAACCGCTTATATGACGATTCATAACATGGTTACTTGGATGATTGGTACTTACGGGACAGACGAAGTTAAAAAAAGTGTCTGTCCCGATATGATCGCTGGACACGCCTTGGGGTCTTACTGCTTGACTGAGCCGCAAGCGGGTTCTGACGCGGCGGCCTTATCAAGTAAAGCTGAACGAGTGGGGGAGAATTACCTAATTACGGGAAGTAAGTGCTTTATTTCAGGAGCGGGTGATAGTGACGTGCTGGTGGTGATGGCGAAGACGCAAAAAGATGAAATCTCAGCGTTCGTCGTGCCCGCGAATAGCGAAGGTATCCGCTACGGGCGACGTGAACCCAAGCTAGGTTGGAACAGTCAAGCGACCCGAACTATCAGCTTTGATAAAGTGACTGTCCCCCTAAGTCATCGGCTTGGTTTGGCAGGGGATGGATTCAAAATGGCAATGCGAGCGTTAGATGGCGGAAGAATAAATATTGCCAGTTGTTCCCTTGGTACAGCGCAGCAGGCATTGGAAGATGCCCTTGTCTACACTAAAGAGCGTAAACAGTTTGGTCGACGTTTGACGGAGTTTCAGGCACTGCAATTTCGCTTGGCGGATATGGCAACCGAGTTAACCGCCGCGAGACAGCTGCTCTACTTTGCGGCGAGTCAGCTCGACAACGGGCATCCAGACGCCACAACCTACTGCGCCATGGCGAAGCGTTATGTTACCGATGTCAGTTTTCGAGTGTGTGATCAAGCACTACAAATGTTTGGGGGCTATGGTTACATTCAAGAGTACCCAATGGAGCGTTACTTTCGTGATGTACGTGTTCATCAGATCCTTGAAGGAACAAATGAGATTATGCGCTTAATCATTGCTCGACGTCTGCTCAAAGAACAAAGTTACCTATGGAGTGCGTCATGACTTGCGAATCCATTGAACAAATACACCTAGCGATAGAAGACAGCGTCGCGACCTTAGTGATCGATAACCCTGCTGCGAACACCTGGACGTTAGACTTACTGTTGGAGCTTCAGCGCACGATCGATTGTCTGGCTGACAACCCAAACATCTATGCGATCGTGTTAACCGGAAAAGGGGAGCGATTCTTTTCTGCGGGCGCGGATCTGAACGTGTTTGCGTCAGGAGATAAATCCCAAGCGTTTGATATGGCACAAGCCTTCAGCGCCGCTTTTGAAACCTTGGCGAACTTCGGTGGCGTGACGATCGCGGCGATCAATGGCTATGCCATGGGAGGTGGATTGGAAGCTGCATTGGCCTGCGATCTTCGCATCGCCGAGCAACATGCCAAGTTAGCACTTCCCGAAGCAAAGGTGGGTTTACTTCCGTGTGCAGGAGGCACACAAAACCTGACCAATCTGGTTGGAGAGGGGTGGGCAAAACGTATGATTTTATGCGGTGAACAGGTCGATGCGCGTAAAGCTCTGGAAATTGGACTGGTTGAAGAGGTGGTGGCTACGGGAGAGGCGCTGGCTCATGCTCAGGCATTAGCAAAACAGGTCGCGCACCAATCCCCCGTCTCCGTTCGCGCTTGTAAAACCCTCATTAATGGACAACGCAGCACCAGCCACCAGCAAGGGTTAGTCAATGAAAGAGAAAAGTTTATGCAGCTTTTTGATTCTGATGATCAGAAGGAAGGGGTTCAAGCCTTTTTGCAAAAGCGCAAACCGCAGTGGATGAATCGATGATCAAGTAAGGGAGGAGTAATGGAGCGACAAATAGAGTTTGAAGAAAGAATGTGTACCAACGGTATCCATAAAGTCGCTATCGCAACGTTAAACAACCCCAAGTCGTTAAATGCACTCACTTACGACATGTTGGATGACTTGAACGCGCAACTCGAACGATGGCGAGATGACCCTTATGTCATGTGCGTATGGCTGCAAGGCTCAGGCGACAAAGCGTTTTGTGCGGGTGGCGATGTCAGAGCGATGCATACGGTGATGAGTGCCACTTCCAAGCAGGAAACACGAGAGTTTTGTACGCGATATTTCACTCTCGAATATCAGTGTGATCACTTGATTCATACTTTTCCCAAACCCATCATCGCATGGGGTGATGGCATTGTAATGGGTGGCGGCATGGGGCTGTTTATGGGGGCGAGTCACAAGGTGGTGACACCACGCAGTAAGATGGCAATGCCCGAAATGGCGATCGGCCTGTTTCCTGACGTTGGAGCCACTTGGTTTTTAAATCGTCTAGATCATCAGCTCGGTCTGTTTGTCGGTTTAACTGGCTGTTTACTGAATGCAACCGATGCGCTTGAGTTAGGACTTGCTAATCATATGATTTTGCAAGATCACGGCGCTGACCTATTGAATCAATTGAAAATAACCGACTGGGATACTGTGGACGATCACTACGTTGTGGTATCCGAATTGTTAGAAGAGTTGGCGTACTTGGCCGATGCTGAGCTACCTGAGTCGCAACTTATGCCTTACCTCAACCCAATCATGGCAGCGTGTGCTCAAGAAGAATTACCACAAGTTGCTGAAAAAATCGCATCGATTGAACCCCTAGAAAGTGACACGACGGACTGGTTAATCAAGGCACAACAAGGATTGGCGACAGGCAGTCCAATTACGGCACATATCTGTTTTCGACAGCTGCGAGAGTTACATGAAGCGTCGCTGGTGGAATGTTTCCAAGTCGAATTGGGGTTAGCCGTGCAATCTTCTCTACTTGGGGAGTTCGAGGAAGGGGTACGTGCGCGATTGGTCGATAAGGATGGTAGCCCTTCGTGGATGTACAAGTCTATCGAGGCTGTGGATGAAAGCATTATCGATGATCTGTTTTCATCATTATGGACAGAGCAGATGCACCCCCTTAAGTCATTAGGGACTGATTAACAGAGATTCTTGAACATTGGAGAATGGTCATGCAAAGAATTGGATTTGTCGGTTTAGGAAATATGGGGTCACCCATGGTGGTGAACTTAATTCATGCGGGCTGCTCAGTGAAAGCCTATGACCTCGACGCCTCTGCGCTCGCCGTCGCATCCAGTGAAGGCGCGGCGGTTGCACAAAGTTTGGCACACCTTGCTGAAGATGTTGATGTCATTGTGACCATGTTGCCTGCCAGTGAGCATGTGTCGCAAGTGTATTTAGGTCACGATGAAGAAGCAGGGTTACTGTCTCTGATTAAAGCGGGCACATTTTTGATCGATTGCTCCACCATTGATCCTGAAATGGCGAGAAAAGTCGCTTCAGAAGCGACCAGTAAAGGATTCGAGTTTGTGGATGCGCCTGTATCAGGTGGGGTCGCAGGTGCGCAAGCTGGGACGCTGACCTTTATCGTTGGTGGGACAGAGCAAGCCTTTCAACGCAGCCAAACGGTGCTTAACCATATGGGGAATAAAATTCTGCATGCAGGTGGTGCCGGTGACGGCCAAATGGCGAAGATTTGCAATAACTTGATGCTAGGGATTTTAATGACGGGAGCATGCGAAGCGCTCAATTTGGGGATCGACAATGGGTTAGACCCAAAAGTGTTGTCAGAAATTATGTTACAAAGCTCGGGTAAAAATTGGGCACTGGAATTGTATAACCCGTGCCCCGGCATAATGGATAACGTGCCAGCCAGTCACGATTACCGACCGGGATTCATGACTAAGTTGATGCTAAAAGACTTAGGTTTGGGGTTGGATGCAGCTGCGAAAAGCCAATCATCAATCCCACTTGGGTCATTGGTCAGAAACCTCTATTCCTATCACAACACTAATGGTAATGGGGAACTGGACTTTTCCAGCTTATTTAAGTTTTATCAAAAACTGTCTAAACAATAGGAACGATTCATGGACTTGAAAGGGAGCGTCATCGCGATAACAGGCGCGGGGCAAGGATTGGGGCAGATGATGGCCGTGACTCTTGCACAAGCGGGGGCTGACTTAGCTTTGATTGATATGAATCCAGAAGGATTACAAAAAACGCAGCAACAGTGCCGTATGTTGAGTGCAAAGGCGGTCAATTATGCCATCGATATCACCGACGAAGTGCAAGTGGAACAGGCATTCCGAGATATCGTCACCGAATTTGGTCAACTCAATGGTCTGGTTAATAACGCGGGAATTTTACGCGACGCCTTACTAGTGAAAGTCAAAGATGATCAGGTCTCCAAAATGTCATTAGAGCAATTTAATCAAGTGATCAATGTGAACTTAACGGGCACTTTTCTATGCGGTCGGGAAGCCGCTTTAGCCATGATCCAAACTCAAAGCCAAGGTGCGATCATCAACATTTCCAGTGTCGCTCGTGCTGGCAATATGGGGCAGTCTAATTACGCTGCATCCAAAGCGGCCGTCGCTACATTAGCCACGACTTGGGCTCGTGAGCTTGCTCGATATGGGATCCGCTCGGCTGCAATTGCGCCGGGGTTAATTCAAACGGCCATGGCCGACCAAATGAAACCCGAAGCCAAAGAGCGCCTGAAAAGTATGATCCCCGTGGGTCGCCTCGGTGAGCCGAACGAAATCGCACAAGCGGTAAAATTCATTTTCGAGAACGACTATTTCACTGGCAGAGTGCTTGAAGTCGATGGTGGGGTACATTTCTAACACAAGGTAAAGGGAAAAAAGGGACAGTCACATTAAAGTACGTTACAAACCCAGAGTCATGTCGAGTAGAGCGAGTCGAATAGAGAGAATTGAAGGTTGTGCTCAGTTAGGTATAAAATACCGCCATTCGATCATACCTATGGAATCATCATGGCAAAACTATCACTGCAAGAACAAATGCTAAAAGCAGGCTTAGTCAATGAGAAGAAACTAAAGAAAGCTAAGAAAGGCTCAAAGAAATCACGTGTACAAGCTCGAGAAGTGAAAGCGGCAGTTGAAGAAAGCAAGCGCCAGCAGCAGGAGCGAGACAAAGAGCTGAGCGAACAGCAAAATCAAGCCCGCCTATCGAAAGAATTAAAATCACAAATCAAGCAATTGGTTGAGATGAATAAAATTGATTTAGGTGATGGTGAAATCAAATACAACTTTACTGATGGAACTTTGGTTAAATCACTCTACGTTGTAGAAACTGTCCGTAAACAATTGGTTAGCGGTGTACTTGCGATTGCACGATTTAATGATGGTTATGCTGTGATCCCGAGTGCAGTAGCGAACAAGATTGCTCAGCGCGATGAAGAAACGATCATTGATCAAAAAGAGCCTGAGTCAGATATTCCTGCGGAAGACGATCCATACGCTGATTTCGTTGTTCCAGATGATCTCATGTGGTAACAAGGTTATAAGTTAACGAGCTATCGGACTATCAAACCACCTCATCAGCAGGTGGTTTTTTATATCCATCTGAACTAAGCGCTATTGGCGATCCATTCAACCTTGTTAATTTGAGCGGACTGCTTGCTGTTGTTCACACGGGTAATGTTAACCAAATAAATGCCCACTTGATATTCAGGAGCGGAACCTTGACATCGACCTTGGTGATCCCAAACACTGTTTTTACCACAGGCCAGCCAGCCACCAGTCTTCGAGATGTGATTGGAAAGCAGTACAGGAAACGCGTTGTCCTTAGCGATGTTTGCTAAAATTTCGGCGTCAGTTACGTAGCCCTCATCAGAAATTAATGCACTTGAAAGGTATGCATGACAACCTGATCGTTTGGCTGATTGTGCGTGCTGCGGTACAGTAAAATCAGCACAAATACCAATACCCAGTTTTAACCCATTTAATTCCAGACAGAATGCTTTATCTCCTGCTATACAATACTCTTCTTCTCCCGTATGGAGGTGCTGTTTTAAGTAGAGATCACGTTGACCGCAAGGGGATAGGATTACCGCACCAATTGCTGGCTTTTCACTGTTTTCAATGTGAATCGGGCAGCCTACGAGTAGCGTGACATTATAGGAAGTTGCTGCTTCAGCGAGCTTTGCAAAGATACAGCTAGCAGTAACTGGACTCCATTCTCTGGCGATGTCTAATTCGTAACCAGTTAAAGACAGTTCTGGAAATACCACCAGATCTGCCCCTTGATTGGCTGAATCATGAATTGCCTTAAGGTGAGATGCTAAGTTGTAGTCAAAGTCTCCGCGTGTAACCACTATTTGCGGTAGGCTAACGATAAGGTTCAAATCCACTTTTATCATCCTTAGAGCGTGGTATTCCAATGAGTTCAATTCTATCGAATTATCAACCCTTTCAGTAATTATTAAGCATAATTTGCACTGTATCGCATCGACGAATTATTTAACCAACATCACATCATTGGATCTTTATCGATATACAAGTATGAGGTAATAGGTTCAAATCATTACGGAAAGTCTCTGGGCGAATCAAAGTAAAGGCATGTCATGAATGCGGTATTACTGTTGTTCACTATCAATCATGTGGTGTATTTAGGTTTTGATATTTGTAATTAGACGTTGGAGAGCGCATGGGTTGTTGTGGTCAGGCGCGATCATCACATGGGTTTATGTGTTACCAATTCGATTTTAAGGGGTTGTTTAATGACAATAGAAGAGCAGTTGTATCAAGCGGCAGTCGTATTAGCGGAAAAAAGATACCCAACTGGTTGGGCAGGGGCCGCAGCTTTGTTCACTGCTGAAGGAAGTCTTCTCACCAGTGTCGCGCCGGATACACTGAACGATGCTCTTGGTTTGTGTATGGAAGTGGGTGCAATGCTTGAGGCTCATAAACTGAATGAGACCGTCACTCACTCAATTTGTGTATCTCGTCAAGATGAACACAGTCCTTTCATGATTTTATCCCCCTGTGGTATTTGCCGCGAACGCCTTTCATTTTGGGGCGGCGATGTACGAGCTGCAGTAAGCACGCCCGATAATACGTTAACGTTTCGAGAAATCAGAGAGCTGATGCCAATGCATTGGATGTTGGCAATTAACGGCAAAGTGCTTTGACTTTGTGTAAGTTAGGAAATCAGATTACATCACTCCAAGTCTTTGAAATTAGCCTTGAAGTGATGGGATTCGAGCGGTTTACACCAAATTTTTCTTTATGAGCAATTCTTTATGAGCAATTTACTTGGTGCTAGTCGCTTCTAATCGAGACCATTTAGCTATACGAGGTCACTTGAATATAGCCGTGATTAATGACTCGTTTGCGGGCCGTTTCGAACCATGTCTTTGCCATTTTCGTACACAACTTGGGAAACCCAACGGCCCAAAATAAGTTGATGTTTGTCATCGAGCACTGCGATGAATGGTCGACCGTCAGCATTGCTCGTAGCAAGTGCCACGCCAGCAACACCTTGTAAGCCAAGAGCCCCGCTCTCAAGTGCAACTAGGAAAGCGTTAAGTTCGTCTAGGGTTTCAATAACTTGGTTATCGATATTCATGATTTGTATATCCACAATATATAGCGAGTTAATCTGCAAGTCACCTCTCGATACCGGCGAACAAGAGTGCTTCTTGCTGTGACTTGGTTGTATTATACAACTAAGCCTTTGAAAGATGCACTACGGACTCAGATTACTTTTGTCGAAAACAGGTGTCTAAATGATGTCTCATGCTACGATTTTACTCAGTGCCCAGCAGCACCTAGCCACGCTAGGTTACCCAGGCTCACCGATCAAAACCGCTGAGGTACGAAAACTCTTATTTCGAGGTTGCTTGGGTATACATCAAAATCAGCAGGATAAACATGAAACAGTCCATAATTCATATTGCTTTGGTAGTGAAAGACTATGACGAAGCTATTGACTTTTATGTCAAAAAACTCAAATTCGAACTGATTGAAGACAGCTATCAACCGGATCAAGATAAACGCTGGGTCGTGGTATCGCCACCGCAATCCAATGGAGTGACTCTACTGTTAGCCAAAGCCTCTAAACCTGAACAATTTGATGTGATTGGCAATCAGACGGGAGGCAGGGTGTTTCTCTTCTTAAATACCGATGACTTTTGGCGTGATTATGAACGTATGGTTGACTTGGGAATCAAGTTTGTCAGAGAGCCAAAGGAAGAGGATTACGGGACGGTAGCGGTGTTTGAAGACCTCTATGGCAATCTTTGGGATTTATTGGAAATGACACCCAATCACCCACTTGCTGGGCGCGGAGTGGCTTAGTTTGCGAAGTTCATTTTTTTATAAAACCTTTTGATCTATTCAATAGTATTCAGGTTTAGACAACGTAAGCATATCCTAATATATTCAGTGGCGTTAGGTTAACAAAGCTAACTTGACTCGTCGAAATTGATTGAGCTTGCACATAAGACGACTTAATCATTTTAGCTTCGTTTTAGTTTGTCTGTAATTACAAAGATAAGGAATGACAATGGCAAATGAATACGTTCCACCAAAAGTGTGGAAAATGGATGACAGTAACGGCGGTCAATGGGCGAGTATTAACCGCCCTGATTCAGGTGCTCGCCATGAAAAAGCGTTACCTGTAGGTTCACATGCACTGCAACTTTATTCAATGGGAACACCTAACGGGCAGAAGGTGACAATCCTTCTCGAAGAGCTATTGGCTGCTGGGGTGTCTGCTGCTGAGTATGATGCGCATATGATCAAAATTGGCGAAGGAGATCAATTCTCTTCCGGCTTTGTGGGTGTGAATCCAAATTCGAAGATTCCCGCATTTGTCGATCATTCGGTTGAGCCAGCCATTCATGTTTTTGAATCAGGCAATATTTTACTGTATCTCGCGGAAAAGTATGGGCACTTCCTACCCCAAGATCTTCACAAAAAAACAGAAGTGTTGAACTGGCTCTTTTGGCTACAAGGTTCTGCGCCTTACCTAGGTGGTGGTTTTGGTCACTTCTATGCGTACGCCCCAGAAAAATTTGAATACCCGATTAACCGCTTTGCCATGGAAGCCAAACGCCAATTGGATGTGCTTGACAAGCAACTTGAAGGCAAAGAGTTTATTGCTGGAGGAGAATACAGTATTGCGGATATTGCGACGTGGCCGTGGTATGGCAATTTAGTACTAGGTCGAGTTTACAATGCTGAAGAGTTTTTGGATGTTGCCAGCTATAAAAATGTCCTTCGTTGGGCAAAGGCTCTTGACCAACGTCCAGCCCTTCAAAGAGGTCGCATTGTGAACCGGACGTGGGGAGAAGCGTGGGAACAACTTGAAAATCGTCACTCCTCCGCTGATATTGATGCTGTTATTGCTAAGGCTCCAAAATAAGGCTCCCAAGTAAGAAGCCAAGAAGCCAAGAAACCAAGAAGGCGATCGAACTAAACTGCTGAATGCAAAAACGAAAAGGCGAACGGTGTGTTCGCCTTTTACATTTGTTCGATAGTCAGTCTCTCAGCAGAATCTAAACTTCTCAGCCATATCTGAGGTACTCAACCACATCTAGCTGACTTCGCGACATTAAGAGATTCAGCGGTGTCAGAAATTACGCGCCTCTTGGTGCGAACATGATGATTGCCATCCCGACCATGGCAGTCAAGACGCCAACCACATCCCACACCGTTGGTTTAATGCCATCCACTAACCATAACCATAGTATGGCGACAAAGATGTAGACCCCGCCATAGGCTGCGTAGACTCTGCCCGCTGCGGTTGGGTGTAATGTTAACAGCCACGCGAATAGTGCAAGACTCAACGCTGCGGGAACGAGCAACCAAATCGTCTTTCCTTCTTTGAGCCATAAATACGGTAAGTAGCAGCCAACGATTTCGGCAATGGCGGTTAACACAAATAACCCGACTGTTTTTAGTTCTGGCACAGTGACCTCAAGATGCTGAATTTTATGGGGTATTCTACGACAGAAATAGCTCGATGAAAAAAATTAAAAAAAAGTCACCCCGTTTTGAAAATGGCTCGTTTATACCCCTAAATTCAACTTGAACTTCGAGTTGCCGAGTGCAGCTTGCTCTGCTTGGTTTGCAAAGCATTGCACTAAAGTCATTTGGGTATTGAGACTCAACAAATCATAGCGAATAGGGTAACAGAATGTATAAAAAGTCATTAACACTTGCGATTATGGCAGCAATCGGTTTGATATCGGGCTGTAGTCATGACACCAATGATGGTGCTCAATCTGATCAAGCCGCAAGGTCGCAGCAGCGTAGTGAGTCGATTGGGTACACCCATATAGCCGTTCAAAAAATGATGGCGGTTCAGCCCGTCATGGAACAAAATCCACTTTTGTCGCCTCAAGATACTTCCAATTACCTAGACACGCCTAGCAATGAGGTGAAATTAGTCAGTACGACTCCGTTATCGACATTCTCAGTGGATGTGGACACGGGCAGTTACGCTAATGTTCGCTCCTACCTCAATGTAGGGAGTATGCCTCCTGTAGATGCGATTCGAGAAGAAGCCTTCATCAACTATTTTGACTATGATTACGCCACACCGACCGACAAGTCGCAGCCATTTCTTGTCAATACCGAAATAGCCCCTGCACCATGGAATGCAGATAAACAGCTGTTGCGGATCGCGATGAAAGGCTATGACATTCCCAAAGAAGCGCGAAAACCGTCCAATCTTGTTTTCTTAATCGATGTTTCAGGCTCGATGTCATCACCTGATAAATTACCATTGTTGATTAAAAGCTTGTCATTATTGACTAAATCACTCAATGCGAATGACAGTGTCAGTTTAGTCACATACGCAGGAACATCATCAGTGGTGTTAAAGCCGACAAAAGGTGATCAAAAGCAGGCGATCTTATCGGCATTAGAACAGTTAACAGCGGGGGGAGGAACCAATGGCGAAAGTGGATTGAAACTGGCATACGATCAAGCTCGACAAGCCTTTATTAAAGGCGGCGTGAACCGCGTATTATTGGCAACCGATGGGGATTTTAACGTTGGCGAAACCAGCATTGAAAGCTTCAAGAACTACGTTGCTGCGCAACGAGACAAAGGGATCTCTTTGTCTACACTCGGCTTTGGGCAAGGCAATTATAACGATGGATTAATGGAGCAAGTGGCAAACATTGGCGATGGTAATCATGCGTACATAGATACTCTGCATGAAGCAAAGAAAGTGCTCGTTCGTCAAATGAGTGGCACACTCCAATCTATTGCCCATGATGTGAAAATTCAGGTCGAGTTTAATCCAGCGAATGTGAAAGAGTACCGCTTAATTGGCTATCAGAATCGTTTGCTGCGCGATGAAGATTTTAACAACGACAATGTCGATGCTGGTGAAATTGGTGCAGGGCATGCAGTCACTGCGCTTTATGAGCTCACTTTGCAAGGTCAGCCCGGCCGCGTTGATGATTTAAAATATCAAACACAACTTGCGCCCGCGACCAACGAGCTGCAACAGGAACTTCTGCAAGTAAAAGTGCGCTATAAACTGCCTGAACAGAAGCAGAGTCAATTACTAAAGTCGGTCGTTTTGCAATCGGATGTCAAAAGCCGTTTTCAACAAGCGAGTCAAGATTTTAAGTTTGCCGCTTCTGTTGCTGCATTTTCACAAAAACTGAAGCAAAATGGGTATGTTAGTGACTACCTATATTCAGATATTGCCCAAGTTGCTGCCGAAAATAAGGGTAACGATCCTTACCACTATCGAGGTGAGTTTATTCGCCTTGTTGAGATGGCTGCAAGCCTATAACTGGGATTTATTCGAACCGGGTTAATTCGAGCTGGGGGACGTCAAGCAGAGGCAAAAATGGGAATCTTAATGGACTCAATCAAAGATCAAACAGTGAAGGTAACCGATGAAGAATTAATGTCGCGTTATCGCCATGGTGAAGCGAAAGCATTCGAACAGTTGTATCGCAGACATTGTTCCTCTTTGTATCGATATTTTTGCCGTCAGCTACCAGCGAACCGATCGCAGCGTGCGGAAGAGTTGTACCAAGAAGTGTGGTATCGAGTTATTGCTCATCGTGAAAACTATCAAGTGACCGCAAAGTTTACGACATGGTTGTATCGGATTGCGCATAATTTAGTGATTGATGAGCATCGCAAAGGTTTAAGGTTGGGAGTGGTAGAAAATCCAGTTGAAGGGGAATTTGATGAACCTGACCCAACAAGGTTAGATGAAAACGATCTCTTAGAGCGAAAGCGCCAGTCATTACGCGAATGCATGGGGCGATTAGCCCCATTACAAAGAGAAGCGTTTTTATTGAAAAATGAATCCGGATTTTCCAATGCCGAGATCAGTGAGATTGTGTCGGCTAAAGCTGAAACGATCAAAACGAGATTGCGATACGCATTGGATAACTTGCGAGAATGTTTAACGCACAAGCTGGGAGCACGCTCATGACGAAACCATTTTCGGACCATGACATTTCAGATCATGACATCGAAGCGCTCTATCAAGAAACAGCTGATGAAGAGCCTTCGCCACAGTTGGATGAACGAATCTTAGCGCATGCTGCATCCTGCGTAGAGAATCAATCCTTAGACAATCCGCTTAGCAGTGATCTTGAACGTCAACCTTCCAAGAGAAGCTGGCATCGCGATTGGCGTCCAATTTTAGGTGTTGCTGCAAGTGTTGCCCTTGTCACTGTGATTGCCCCTTGGGAGTGGCAAGACAAAGCTATGCCTGAGGCCGAGGGTATATTGCAAAAATCGCAGGTTAATACCCTTGAAATGAATTCAATTCAGGCTGAGTCGTCCCAGCTGTTTTATGGTCCTGCGAATATCGACCATGAAGCAATCAAACAGAAAACGCCAGAAAGCGTTGTTCATGAAAACATAGGTCATGGAAACATAGGCCATGAAAACATAGGTCATGAAAACATAGATCATGAAAGTACTGTTCATGAAAACATTGCTACCGAAAGCATTAGGCGTGAAAAAGTGGGTCACGCTAGCCGTGATTCGAAGATTCAGTTAGAAAGTGTATCAAGTTCCATCGAATCCTATTCGGCGCCAAGTGATTCCCTTAAAGTGCCTGCTGTGAAAAGGCAAATGGATGCCAGCGCTCCGCGACAACCTCAGCAGCCTCATACAGTGAGTCATAGAGGAATCACGGAGCAAACTGCACAAAAGATTGCCGAGATCGAACAACTGGTCGCTGAGGGCAAGCAAGAGTTAGCACTTAAAACACTACAAGAACTGATAGAGCAAGATCCTAAAGTTGTTCAATCGCTTCCAGAAGCATTACAAGCGCTTTTACCTGAGGCTAACGTCAATAGTGATGTTGAGGACTGAAGGAGAGAATTAGAGGTGAACATACCTAAGTCACATCAAGGTAAGCCTTAAGGCCCTGAAAGCAATGCCTTGTATTTTTTGTTTATCGTTTGTTTAAGTGCTAAATCGGACTAATCTTCAAGGATGAAGAAAAAATCAATTGCTAGACAATTACAATATAGGTTGGGGTGGGGCTTTGCTCTCGCCCCGATTTGTCTTTGGCTCTTGACGCAAGACGTCACACATCTATGGTTGGTTGAACTGTTTCATTCGATTCCGGTGCTCATGACGGGCGTCTATCTGGTTCTTGCTTTGATTTTTCTTATATGGCGTTTCTGGTGGAGCAGTATTGCCCTTTGGTTGGTTGCGGTCTGGTTTATGCAGTATGTACCGACTAAGACTGTCGTAAGGCAGGCAGACTGTTCTGAAGGCATTCAAGTATTCCAGCATAACCTGAACTTTGATAATCAGAACATCAAAGCATTAAATCAATGGTTAACTTTAAACCAGCCCGACTTGGTTGTGCTACAAGAGGTATCCCCGAAGAGTGGAAGACAGATCGAGGCTGTGGGTTCAGTTTATCCCTATCGGTATGGTGGGCAGCCATTGGTTGGGTATCCCAGTGGACAGCTAATACTGAGTAAGACCCCCTTATACGGTCTGGCAATCGATAATGTATCGCCGAGGGATAAAGTGATTCATGGGATTTGGCGTTTAGCGGATGGGCATGAAATTTCGTTGATCACGGCGCATCCGCCTTCACCTCGAACGCAATCCTTATGGCAACAGCGCAATCAGGTATTGGACCGAGTTGAGCAGTTGCGCCGCTTCTCCGCATTACCATCGACCTTGGTGGTGGGGGATTTTAATCTCTCATCAACGACAATACGCTTTAACACTTTTCTGAACGATTTTGAAACGGCGGCGGTGAGCAGTTGGCCAAATTGGGGAAATACAACATTGAGTGATTTACTGCCCAGTATTGCCATTGACCATTTATGGCTGAAAAGTCCACATCTTGAGATATGTCAGCGCTCTCGGGTGGAAGCCTTGAGCGATTCGGATCATTTCGCCATTATTTCAACCCTGTTAATCCGCCCATAAATATATCCAAATATTGCATTTTGGGTCAGTTTTTAGGGATAGGAGTTAAGTAAACTAAATGGAAATTTCTCAGCGAGTGGCCGCCTCGCTATGATCAATAAAAGCGATAAGGGTAGTTAAATGCAAAATATTAATGAGGAAACGTTGGCAAAAATTGGCAATGAAGAGATGGCGATAACGGGCTATCTCGGTATTTTTATTATTGTCCTGATAAGCTATCCCTTTGTTCTCGTTGCACTACAAATGTTTGTCTTTGACATTAAGGTCAGGGCTAAGGTGACCAAGTGGTTTAACATTGGGTGCGGAATTTTTGCATTAGGGTTGATCGTCGTCCATATGCAGACAGAAGTGATATACGGTAAGGCGTTATTAGAGTATTTTGAATCCATTCAATAAGTATTCGAGAGGCGTAGATATACCCAAATAACCTAGCATCTCGAGGTTACTTGGGTAAACTCTTATTTAAAGCTCGCTCAGATAGCAAATTAATTGATCAAACGAACCACAAGAGATCCAGCGGCACGCATAGACTCGACATTATGACTTAGGACGGTCGCGGCTTTGGGGGCGGTATAGCGGCAGATCTCCTCACCAAAAGCGCCATATTGAATCGCGAGTAATTGCCCCTTTTCTACGACTTGCATCAACTCAACCTGAGGAACAATAAAGCCGCCTTTCTCAGCTCGTATGCTTATGATTGATTGCCCTTCCAAACAAGGAACCACAGACTGACTCTCTTCAGGCAGTACGTCAAAGTAGCGTAATACGTTATGCACCCCTTCCACCGAACGCGTAACAAGGTCCATCTGAGTGTAGCGTCCCATGCCTACCTCAACCGTGATACTTGGGATGCCATTTTGGTTCCATACCGTCTCTAAGATACCAGGATCGCCAGGATCGTTAAGAATCACATCGGGGTTGAAACGCCGCGCCATCTCTAAAGAGTCCTGTAAGCGGAAATCGGCAAAAATATACAGGGGATACGTGACACCAGAGGTTTGGGTATGAAGATCAATGGCAAGATCGGCATTGTTTTTTAGTAACTTGTGCCAAATGCTGTATACAAAACGTTGTGCTTCATTACCAGAATGATCTCCTGGAAAAAGGCGGTTAAGATTGGCAGGAGCACAATCGGGATCAGATGAGAAAAAATGGCGGCTGTGGTTGAGCATGCCAATTGGATTGATGTTCGGGATGATGGTGACGGTGCCAGCCAGAGAGCGATCCAGTAAATCGCGCGCAACTTGGTGAGCTGTCAAGACACCGTTGTATTCATCACCGTGAACAGAAGCCGTGATCATGATGCGTTTACCTGGCTTACTGCCTTTAAACACCGAGACTGGCATATGTTGATCATGTGCTAAGGCATTGTCACTGCTTCGAAACCAGAATTTATGAACCCCAGCAGGTAAGTCGTTGACGTCTAATGATTGAATTACAGGGCAGCCTTGTAGTACATCATCAAGGAATTCTGTAGGCATTCGAGGGTTCTCCTAAAACAAGACAAGTTCAGTCGCCAAGCTATCATCTGCGACTTTTATTGATATGACAGCCGTGGATTTACATGATTCGTGCCGCTTAGATTAGTGATTATTGACGACTAACTCTAGTAAAAATTGTTATCAGTTGGTAATTTCGGGTGTGTAAAAACTCTAACTTTAGCTTGGACGGAACAAGAGTCCCTTTTTCCCGCTGAGTACCTGCCATGGAAGCTCACTGTCAATGACGGATCATCACTTACAAGAACAACTCGAACAGCAATTGTTTCAGTCTCGCCAGCTATGGTTGGCATCAGGACAGAAGACGTTCAGAGAGCGGCGACACATACTCACCCAACTGGAAACTCTAGTCACCCAACACCAAAGTGACATTTGTGAAGCGATTGAGAAGGATTTTGGACAGCGATCTCATCATGAAACCGGTGCACTAGAAGTATTGACCAGTTTGGAATCAATTCGCGATGCAAAACGTGGGGTTAAGGGATGGATGAAGCCACGAAAACATCATACGTCCCTGTGGTTTTTGCCCGCGAAAAATAGAGTGTATCCACAGCCAGTGGGGGTGGTTGGCATTATGGTGCCTTGGAACTACCCACTGCTGTTAACCATGGCACCACTCGTTTCAGCGCTGGCGGCTGGTAACCATGCGATGGTTAAGCTCTCCCCGAGAAGTCGCCACTATGCTACCTTGATAAAAAGCCTGTTTCGCCAATACTTTCCTGATGATCTTATTTCCATCCATAGTGACGATGATGGAAGCCTCGGTGCTATATTTTCTCAGCTGAAATTCGACCATTTACTCTTTACGGGTTCAACGGAAACTGGGAAAAAAGTAATGCGTAGTGCTAGTGAAAACCTAGTCCCCGTGACTCTTGAACTCGGTGGTAAATCGCCAACGATTATTGCACCTGACGCAGACCTTAAACAGGCATTAAGTAAAGTGATTGGGGGTAAAACATACAATGCAGGGCAAACTTGCGTGGCTCCAGATTACTTATTAGTGCCGAAAACGAAAATAGAGCAAGTCGTGATGCTTTCGCAGCAGATCATGGCGCAGCGATTTAGCACGATCCA
The DNA here is from genome assembly GCA_043422575.1 of bacterium sp. HQB-39. Lineage (GTDB taxonomy): Bacteria > Pseudomonadota > Gammaproteobacteria > Enterobacterales > Vibrionaceae > Vibrio. The sequence goes on from JBHOHG010000006.1 coordinate 100,217, forward strand.
TCACCCTGATTACACTAGTATGATTGATACTACGGCATTTGAACGAGCGCAGGCGTTGTTGAAAGACGCAGTTTCAAAAGGGGCTTCAGTACATAATCTTATCCCAGCGAATCAACCAGAGCTCAGCTCACGATTGTTTCCATTGCATTTAGTCACCAATACGAACCACACCATGTTGGTAGAGCAGCAAGAGGTATTCAGTCCGATTCTGCCAGTGATTGGATACGATAGCATAGAGCACGCGATTGAAATGGTTCAGTCCAAGCCGAAACCTTTGGCATTGTATCTATTCACCAGGGATCAAAGCGTGGAATCAAGCGTGTTGAACCGCACTTTATCTGGGGGAGTTTGTATCAACGACGTGATGATCCACGTGGCCCAACATGATTTACCATTTGGTGGGGTAGGCGAGAGTGGTATAGGGCACTACCATGGTATCCATGGTTTTGAACGATTATCCAAAATGCGGCCGGTGACAAAGCAGTCGTCATTGGCATTGACCACTTTGTTTCATGCTCCATATTCAAACTTGGCAAGTAGGTTACTCAACTTTATCGTCAATCGTAAAATTGGGCGATACAGCAAGGATGAGCGTGGTTACGATTCAAACCAGCACTCTATTCAAACGAACACTCCGCAAAAATAGAATGTTTAAGAGTCTACGGTGCCCACAAACAAGTTTCCTTGTGCGGGCACTGGGCAAAACATCCTTAATTTAAGTAACCACACAACTTGGCTTTACTGAGACAGGCAATGGTTTTTGCGTCACTAATATCCCCTGAAATTATCTTAGATTCCAACTCTTCAATGGTTAACTCGACCACTTCAATAACTTCATCATCATCACATTCGTAACGTTGTGTTTTGGATAGCTTTTTGGCAACGAAAAGATATTGAATTTCATCACAGAAACCAGCAAGTGGTGTTACTTGACCAAGAGGTTTGAAATGCATGGCGCTATAGCCTGTCTCTTCTTCCAACTCTCGTTCTGCGCATGCTAGAGGAGTCTCTTCGTTTTCTTTGGTACCAGCAGGTAGCTCCAATAACCATTTATTCAGAGAGGGGCGAAATTGGTGAACTAATACCACTTTACCTGTATCCGTTAGTGGGAGAATCACAGCCGCTCCTGGGTGTTGAATGGTGGTGTGTTCGATACATTTACCGTTCGGTAAGGTGACTTGCTCTTCGATTAACGAGATGCGCTTCCACTGATGGATAACTTTTCTCATGGGGTACAACTTTTCCAACTGACTTTAATTATTGTTCGGTCACCTTACCGATAAAGTCAACGGAACAAAAGAGAAATTCTGCAACTTGCGATAAACCCTGCTCACCATAAGTGATTTGTCTCTCAATTATGCAATCTATGATTTCCGTGACTCGAGTCAATATAGCGTGTGCTATAAGTTCGGCAGCCTCACAAAATGACACTTGTAACAAAGCAATAACAAATGTATAAAAATATAACAAAGAAGAAAAATCAAACAGGAGTAGCGGCATGAACAACACTCAGTATGCGTCAAACGCGCAAAAAGCGTTACTCTCAGAGCGTATCAATAAGCTTTCGCAAGCCTTAAGCGATGGTGTTTATGAAAGAGAGTATACAATCAAACTTTGTCTTCTAGCGGCGTTGTCAGGAGAAAGTGTTTTCTTGTTAGGTCCTCCGGGTATCGCTAAAAGTTTGATTGCTAAGCGTTTAATTCAAGCATTCGACAATAGCAGCTATTTCGAATATTTGATGACAAGATTTTCAACCCCTGAAGAAGTGTTTGGTCCACTCAGTATCCAAGAATTGAAAGATAACGGCCGCTATGTTCGTTTAACCGAGGGGTACTTACCGACTTCACAAGTGGTATTTCTCGACGAGATTTGGAAAGCAGGGCCTGCCATCCTTAACACCTTACTGACCGTGGTGAACGAAAAAACATTCAAAAATGGCAGTGATATCGAACGTGTGCCTATGCGTTTATTGATCTCTGCATCCAATGAACTTCCAGATGAAGACAGTGGTTTAGAGGCGCTGTATGACCGAATGTTAGTGCGCGTGTTTGTCAATCGTATTCAAAACAAACAGAACTTTAAGTCGATGCTGACGGTGGGTACGACACAAGAGGCGCAGATTCCTGAAGGTCTAGCCATTACGGATGATGAATATCATGAATGGCAATTGCTGCTAGAAAAGTTGGAGCTTTCAGATGTTGTGTTTGAAAAGCTGTATCAGTTGAAGTCGTCGATAGAACAAGCGGTTGAAGAGCACAGCGCACGCCTTACCGAAGAAGACATGTATATTTCTGATCGCCGTTGGAAAAAAGCAGTGAAACTGCTTAAAGCCAGTGCCTTTTTCAATGGCCGCGATGAGATTAGTCCTTTGGACCTCCTTTTGCTACAAGATTGTTTATGGAATAGCCCAGAGTCCCGCGAAGTGATTGTTCAAGTCATTAAAGAGTTTGCTTTGAACAATGCGTTTGATCAGCAGGAAGTACTGCAACAGATCGAAATGTGCCGAGATGAGCTGTGTGACATCCAAGAAGAATTGGAAGACCAATATGCGATGACGCTGTCGGTTGGCTCGACGACGGGTTTACTACGTAAAGAAATTCATGCTTTTGATACCAGTAGTGCCAAACTGTATTCGGTTGGACCCACCAAAAATCTGGTTAAGTTAGTTATTTTACAAAGCAACTTATCTGTCTCTGAGGGAGAACGAGGGGATAGCCGGTGGGTATTCGTGCCCAAAGATGAGCTTGATAAAGTGATCAAAGAAAGTGGTGGTGATGTTTATGGTTATGTCAATCAAAACACCAATATGTGCCGAATTCGCTTTGATCTCGACGCCTCCGAAAGATTAGTGATCCGAGATATCGCTAATCGTTCTGTTCTTGTCAGCTTAGTGACTCGAGACGGGTTTGATAACTCGAAATATGACAGTTGGATTGAGAAATGTGAAAAAGCGGTCAAAGAGCTAGCTGATGCTGAACATCAACTGAGAAAGGTAAAATCAGACTTTCATGGCGCACTGCCACACAGTTTTATTGATCCTGACTTACCACGAGCAATGGAAAACAGCCTACAGCAAGTGACTCAATTGTTGGAATCAACCATGACAGAAAGTGAAAAGAACATTATGCGATTTAAACATTTAAATCAGTTCTTTGCTTAAGGAGTCATTATGTTAGGCGCTGATAGTTTAAACCTTGCGATTATGATTGCCGATTCGGGGTTGGTCGAGGGGGCGATGAATGATTTGATGGCTCGCTCTCAAGTGATGATGATGGCAGAGAATCCGGGGATGAAATCCTCGGTAAAGCAGCACCTCCAGAAATGGCGCGGTAAGGTGCAGCGGCGAGTGACGAAAGTGTGTGAAACCGAAAGGTTTAGACACGAATTAGCGCTTTACCAAGAGGTAATTCATTGGGACGAAGCTCAATTTTTCGATCAGATTGAGACGGTTATTAAGAAATTAGAGTGGCATTCAGCGTTTTATATGCAAGCTCGTCGTCTACTTGAAAAGAATAAAGGGATCAACAATCCCATGTTCCCTCATTATTTCTGTGATCAGTGGTATCAAAGTTTGGCTGATGCGATTAAAGACGCACAGATTGCAGAATTAGAGGCGAACAAAGAAAAAGCCCTGAATGACCTTTACCAGCGTATGGAAACCATGAAAAACATGGATAAGGTGTCCGAGTCTGGTGATGCAAATAGTATCGGACGCCTGTGGGATATGGCGGCAGCGAAACTCAGTCGAGGAGATCTTACTGTCATTAAAACCCATGCTCAATTTTTAAAAAAACATAGCGGCATTCAAGAGATCGCCGAAAAGCTAGGGCGCATGGCTCAGGATGTGAATGATCCTGATTTAATCAAGTCGCCAAACGAAGAGTTGCAAATGGTTGAGGAACGCAGCGATGAAGCCACTGATGATATCGTGGGCATTCATGAGAGCGATGATCTTAACAAGCTGCTGCCGAACGAGACGATGTTTTTGGCCTACCCTGAATTAGAAGTGGTGTTCTATAAACATTTAGTTGATAAGCGTTTAATGAATTACAAGGTTCAAGGAAAGTCGAGAACCTTACGTAAGGTGAGAGCTCAAACCCCGGACAACCAACAAGCCGACATTGAGAAAGGGCCATTTGTTCTCTGTGTGGATGCCTCTGGTTCTATGAGTGGTTTCCCTGAACAAGCGGCCAAAGCAATGGCGTATGCTTTAATGCAAATTGCGTTAGCAGAAGACCGAGAATGTTATGTGATTCTGTTTTCTTCAGAACTCATCACCTATGAGTTGACCAAGCAAGATGGGTTACGAGAAGCGGCTGACTTTTTAAGTTATTCATTTCATGGCGGAACGGATTTTGAGCAGGTCGTACTGAAATCCATTGATGTGATGGGCAAGGACCAATACAAAAATGCGGATATGATTGTGGTGTCGGATTTTATTGCCCCAAAGCAGTCAGAAGAAGTAGAACAGAAAGTCGCAACCCTTAAGGAGCGGCACAACCGATTCCATGCTGTGAGCTTATCTAAGTTCGGCAACCCGCAGTTGTTGAGTATGTTTGATCATTGTTGGTCCTACCATCCTTCAATTGTCGGTCGATTCTTTAAAAAGAAATTCTAAAGGTGTTTTAAGTGTTCAGGCTTTGAATGCAAATACTGAATTATCCTGTATACCCAAGTGACTTCAAGATGCAGTATTCAGAGTCTTGTCACTGATTTCAATTCAAGGCAGAGATGAAGGAAATAGTCATTCTATTTTCAATGTCTCTAACGCAGAAGTGGAGCCAGTGACAGGCTCCCGAAGGGCGAGTTTGCTTGGCTCGCTAGCTGTATTATCGCTTCTTGATTTAACTACCTTTCATCAAAAAAATCTTTATTGCGGATGTACTTACTCATCAGATGGTAGGAAAAAGGTCTTAAAATCCAGCTGATCACCGAGCGAGCTAAACGTAAAAGTGGCGGCGTATTCTCGTAAATCTTTCCATTGTATAACCAAAGCATTTTACCGACATGCCAATAAAGCAAAGGGATTGGGGGCATGAAGGTGACAATATCTAAGTCGCAACAAACTCGATACGTCTTATGGCTCAGTGCATAATTACGCCTAAATGCCCAACTACCAATTGCAGGTTGCCCGAAGGTGACGACTCTCTTGATCGATTTCGGTCTTATGGTTTCCATATAATCTGCGAAAACACAGCCAATCGCACCGCCTGATGAATGGCCTGTGACCGTCACTCGTTTACCAGCATCAATAAGCGGCAGGACGATAGTTTCCAAACGTGTGAGGACAGACACTCCCAGTTTGTCTTCATTTCTGGTCGGTTGACTCTCTTGTGTCAGTAGGTGATGAAAACCAGCATGAATTGAGTAATTAAGCCCGAGACGAGCGCATGACTTTGGCCATAATGCTAAGTTAAGCAGCCAGTCAGCGAGACTGTGCGATCCTTTAATAACCACGATGACTTCATCACGTTCGCCACTCCAAAGTACACGAGCGATGATTTTACCGAATTGATTACGCACCACGCGTTGACCATTTGGGTCAAACCCGTATTTCGTTTGTTTAAACACTCTTGGGTAAGCCAAACTACATAACACAGCGTAACGTTCATATTGGTATCGTTTTAGAGGTTTCATTGCGACGATGGCTGAAGGGATATCAATAAGAATAGAAAGAAACGATGACGATTTAATGACGTTCAAAGCATACAAGCAAGACTCAGGGATACAAGGACGATCTACCAAAACAATTTTTCGACGAATGTCTAAAAAGTATACTTCTGAGGCCACGCTATTGGAGCACGAGTATATGATTAACTTTATTGCTAAATAATTGTATTCACGACATAAAAAGACAACGAGTTTGATAGAACTATGATCAAACAGTGAAACGTCAGAAATTTGAGAAAAATGCGGTAAATAGGAACATTATGGAATCAATATTTTGGATCATCTTAGTCATATGTTTGTTTGGTGGCAGCATCTTACGTGTGTTTTTTAATCACAGAGAAAAAATGAAGAGAATCGAGTTAGCGGAAGCAAAAGTGATGCAAGATGAAACACAAGAAAAGTTACTTGATGAAGTAAAGAAGCTCAACATGCGTATCGAAGTTCTAGAGAAAATCGTAACTGATGGCAAATATGAATTAGACAAGAAAATCGCCAATCTGTAATGCCCAGTGGCGATGACTGGCCAGCCTGACAGACGGATTCAGGCTGGTTAATGTTAGGTCGGCTTGTGTTTTTTGGATAAGATTTACTGCAATTTTAAGCTCGGGCACTTGGATGCTAAGCAAGCAAGTAGCGGGTCGTCAATACCTAGATAAAAGGCATTCTGGCCAATATGATGATTGTCAGAATTGAAAATATTAGGTAATGAGCGACCATTTTCAGTACCAAAGAACCGATCATGAATTAAGCAAGATGGTTTTATCTGTTGCCATATAAGGTCTCGCAAAAACCACTGATCGACATTCGGCGTATCGACATGCTTAGGAATATATGAACTGATAGAATTAGCCATATTGGGTAAAACACCAGCAACACCGCCCCACATACCTGCAAGGATAAGATCCGTATGTGTCCACCAGTCACGGATCACATGGAACCAGCAGTCACTCTCAACCCACTCCTGTATCGCAATCACTTCTCGAACGCTGAAAAGTGAGTCAATATCACGTACCAAAAACAGTCCCACACTAGTATCGTCAGAAACGAGAAAACGCCATGTCAGTTTTTCTTTTGTTGTTTGTCCGTCCGGCATGAAGATTAACTCTGCTTTAAAGTCCTTTAAAACGTCAATGATGTCTTCTGGTACCGATGTGTCCAGATAAATTCTGACTTGCCATGCTGGCATAAGCTCTCTCAATATGATGACATTTTTAATTGCTCCAGCAAGGTACCTCGGATCCTGTCCCCATAAAGAGAAAGTAATAATGTTACGTTTACCCGAAATAAACTCAGTGCGACCATGTTCAGGGAAATCGAGTTTTGATTGCCCTTGGGTTTGAGCATCTTTGATTGTGAGGGACAGGTTACCAAAGTAGGCAGCTTTCACTGGATTTCCAACCTTGTGGTAGCTTGCGCTGAGTGTATCGGCAGCCACAAAATTATCTTTATCAAGATCTAGCACTCGCTCGGCGTAGGTAATGGCTTCTTTGGGCCGAGAACCTCTGCCATAGCTCACCGCTAAATTCAGTAACAATTCTGGATTGTCAGGGTAGTGTGCTAACTGCGATAAGTATATGTTTGCCGCTCCTTGGTAATCACCAAAAAGGAAGAGATAAAAACCAACCTGTTGGACATAATGAAAAGGCTTTTTGGCGCCATGCTGGTTGATCTGCTGAATCACTGCTTGAATGGCGCTCACTTTTTTACCCCCAAGCCATAATTGATGCGCCTGACGATCCCATTGTTCAGGAATATTCATACTTCTCCTGCGTGTGAGTGTGTAGTGTTGATAGGCAGCCAGAGTCACTTGACTGTTCTTATTGTACGTCTGAATAAAAGTAGCTTAATTTATCATTTGTTAACGAATCAGAACGAAACTTAAATCATAACATTGAATATGAATAGATTTGTTACAAATTGAAGGGTCAAAATATTTGCCATCACTCACATTTATAAAACATGAATTACTTCGAACTCTTGCACTCAACCGCAAATGCTTCCCGTTATCAACTGTGTGTAGTCATATGTATCTTGGTGTCTATTTAAGGGCAATGATTCGAATATTCAAGTGGTATTGACAGTAATGACAATAACACTTTAGTTTATTATCCTGCCTAAGCTGATGTTACTAGCGGAATTTAATGCATGGTTACAATTTCAAAAAATGATGATTATAGTTATATGTGGCTGAATTTTATCAATTTTTGCTATTGACCGTTTTGAAACTAAGGTTGTTTTTCGAACATATCACCTTACAATGGCCCGCATCCAATGTAGGGGTATATTTATCTATGAAGTTATTTAATGCATTTTTGAATCAGCTAAAAGTGGCATCAAAGATCCGATTAATCATAATCTTATCAAGTTTGTTTATTATCGGGATCGAGGTGTTCTCAGCGATCAAGCAAAAAGAGGACATTCTTGAAGAGCGTCAGAAAGCCGCTCAATCTTTGGTTGAGACAATTGTGCGTCAGGTGGATCATGCCTCTCGTAGTGGTCAACTCAGCGAAGACCAAATCAAGGCTTTGATTGAAACGGTTCGTTATGCCGGTAATGGATACTTCTTTGTCCATGACCTCAATGGCAAAATGATCATGCACCCGATCAAACCTAATCTTAACAACCAGAATATGCTGGCTAACCCAAAATCCTTTGTTCGTGATGCATTTTCAGGGTTTGTTGCAGTTGCCAAACGAGACGGTGAAGGCTTTGTTACTTATGATTGGCCACAGCCAGGAAGTACGGATCTAGAAAAGAAGATTTCTTTTGTTAAAAAGACCAGTACGTTAGATTGGGTTGTTGGTACGGGCGTTTATTTTTCTGATGTTGAAGAAGCATTTAAGCAGCAGCTGTTGTCTTCACTCATCTATACTGGTGGTGTACTGATCGTACTTATCATCATCTCGAGCCTTATTTCACGAAACATCATTCGCCCATTACAGAAAGTGACGCGTACGATGGAAACCATTGCAGATGATAAAGATCTGACGATTGAAATGAAGAATCGTGGAAAAGATGAATTATCGACGATGGCTACGTCTTTCAATAAGATGAATCAAAACATCAAGTCGGTTATCTATGACATTAACTTAAACACCAGTTCTTTAGCATCTCAGGCGGAAGAGTTATCAACAGTAACGGTACAAATCCAGTCAGGTGTAGTTGAGCAAAAGGCAAAGACCGAGCAGGTTTCACAAAGTGTTACTGATTTGGCCGATGTTTCTAAAACTGTCACAGAGAAAGCCAACGTAGCTCTTGAACGTGTGACCCACGCAGCGACTTCTGCAGAAAGCGCGAATAAGAGCATCACGGATAATATTGAAGTGATTGGTTCAGCTGCAGAAAAGGTGAAGAGTGCTGTTCAAACGGCTGAAAACCTTGAGAAGTCATCCGATAAAATTGGCGACATCATTGAAGTCATTACTCAAATTGCTGAGCAAACCAACTTGCTAGCCCTTAATGCTGCAATTGAAGCTGCTCGAGCTGGAGATCAAGGCCGTGGTTTTGCGGTTGTTGCAGATGAAGTACGTACCCTTGCGTCTCGTACCCAAGAGTCTACAGGTATGATTCAGGAGCTGATCACGGATCTTCGTACCGATGTGGATACGACGGTAAATGTGATGCGTGATTGTGAAACCTACACCGCAGCAGGTATCGATAAAGCAAATGTGTGTGGTTTTGAACTGGCGAAAATTGAAGAAGCGGTAGCGGCAATTAACGTGATTGTGTCAGAGATTGATGGTTACGCAGAACAACAGCGTAAACAAGCGATGGACATTAATGATAATGTTAACAACATCGCAGCAGTGGCGGAGCAGACCGAAAGCGGTTCATTACAAACAAGTCAGTCAAGTGAACAGCTCAGTAACATGGCTCAGAGACTGAATCAGTTGGTAAACTCTTTCAAAGTCTAAAGAGATTTCACGTTCATTAAAAAAGCAGCCAGTGGCTGCTTTTTTTTTCAAGAAATAAAAGTGATTACTTGGTACAAGCGAGGAGTGACTAAAGTTTGATTAAAGTAGATGTAAAACTCGAAAAAGGCATGATTTAGTATTAAATGTGTAATAAATAACCACAATCAAGTGGGTGTAAGTGCATATGTTTATATTTTGAAACTTATAAAATTGAGAGGTGTGCTCAATCTTTATAAATAAATTTCATTTTAATAACTAATTCACGTAAATTTGATGCTCAATAATGAGTTAAATAAAATTTAACCAACTTTGTACTTTATGATGAATTGAGGGCCAAATGAAAAAAGTAGTTAAAGCAGCAGTTGTAACTCTAGCGAGTCTAGTAGGGGTAGGCTGTGCAACGATCAAAACGGATGAATTGACCGCAGTTGAGGCGACTCAGCTACAAGATAAGTCCATGGTACTAACCCAGTACAATGAATTGCCAGACTTTTCTGCGACAACTGCTGTCAATGTACAATTTGGTTTGATTGGAGCATTAACGGCGATCGAGAATGGCAATACAATCATTGAGAACAATAAAATTGAAGATCCGGCACGTAGTGTTGCTGAGAAATTAGCCGAAGGAATCACTGATAATTATCAGGTTACCATTGCAACAACTGAGCACCAAGTTCCTTTAAAGACAAAAGTAAAAGGCTTGATAGAGCTTCACAGTGATTTTGATTATATTTTAGATGTTAAGTCATTGGGCTGGGGTTCTATGTACTTTACTTCTGACTGGAACAACTACATTGTTTCGTACCGAACTCATGCCAGATTAATTGAAGTTGCAACGGAAAAAGTGATTGCAGAAGAGGTGTGTCTATTCTGGCCAGAATTTGAAGATACAAACGCAGCGCCAAGCTATGAAGAGCTTGAAAATGGAGTTGGCCTGAAGCGTGAATTGGATAAAGCCGTTGATTATTGTGTTAACCATATTCGCACTATGGCGAAACTACACGCTGAAACCAACACGCCTGAGATTGCTGAAGCAAACTAAAATTAACAATTAATTTCGTGCAGCGTTATTATGGCTTGTGATGTCGAAGGTAAAATGTCCATTGTGAGCCATTTTTATACATAAGGGTTATATGTTGATCAATTGAACGTTGAGAGTTTAATTTTGTATTGACTCTTTTTTTGGTTGTATTAAAGTACATCCCGTTCTCACGACAAACGTCGTAAGAGAGATGGTGTTGCCATCGCATGATTGCGTTGCCCTGGTGGTGGAATTGGTAGACACAAGGGATTTAAAATCCCTCGACGTTCGCGTTGTGCCGGTTCAAGTCCGGCCCGGGGCACCATCAAAACTGTCGTTTGGTTGAAGGTAAAATCCCTCACGCTCGCGATGTGCCGGCCGAGTGTCGGACCATCAAGTTCGGCCCGGGGCACCATCAAAACTATCGTTTGGTTGAAGGTAAAATCCCTCATGCTCACGATGTGCCGGCCGAGTGTCGGACCATCAAGTTCGGCCCGGGGCACCATCAGTTTCTCTTCTTAAGAGACATGTAGTTACCTTAGACTACGGCAAGCAATTTAAGGCGCGTTGGCAGAGTGGCTATGCAGCGGATTGCAAATCCGTGGACCTCGGTTCGACTCCGGGACGCGCCTCCATTCTCTTTTAGTGGGAAAGAATTACGAAGGCCTGACATAAATGTCAGGCCTTTTTTGTATGCAATTCTCTGCAACATGCTCATGGCGTTTACTTGATTCTTTGATAGAAACTTGACTCTGCAACAGCAGTTGATTGAGTGTACTTACAAATCTTTTCCTGTGACATGTAATCCAAATCGCTAGCAATGTCAGCATTAGTTCGAACATGTTAGCGAGAGCCTGCCCAGATTGGAGTCAAGTTTGCTTGAACAAAGCAGTAAGGTAAGGCCTACGTTGTATACTTAAGTAACCTCGAGATGCTAGGTTCATCAAGAGCCGCTTGGGTTGTTTGTAAGGCAATTTGATAACAAGGTAATACTTTGCAGATCTAGTGGCTCTAAATCAAGAAGTAATAACACTGCTAGCGAGCCAGCAGACTCTCCCTTCGGGTACCTGTCTCTGCCTTGAATTGAAACCAGTGACAAGGCTCTGAATACTGCATCTTGAAGTCACTTGTATATATCAGAGGTCAAAAAGACATTCGAGGTTAAAAAATACCCCAGACAGAGCTGGGGTATGAAGGTGGGGCGCTTGTGGGTTTCTAACGCAGCTTAAATCGAGTCATCAAATCTTGGAGTGAGATCGATAATTGAGATAACTCTCGACAAGCTTGAGAGGTTTGCTCTGACCCGACAGCTACTTCCTGTGACGCTAAATGAATGTTTTCAATGTTACGATTGAGCTCTTCAGCGACAGAATCTTGCTGGTGACAAGCCGTCGCAATTTGAGAACCCGTTGCTGAAATTTCTGCAATAGAGGTTTCAATATCGGTCATTAACTGCTTTGAATGTGTGCCTTGTGAAGTGCATTCGCCGATACTAGTTCGTGATAACTCAGTTGCGGCTTTAGCTTCTACTGCGAGTGATTGAAGCTGAGTAATAATGGTGGTGATTTCGCTGGTTGAGTCTTGGGTACGACCTGCAAGGGTTCTCACTTCATCAGCAACCACCGCGAAGCCTCGCCCGGATTCGCCAGCACGCGCGGCTTCAATTGCAGCATTCAGCGCAAGCAAGTTAGTTTGTTCGGCAATGTCACGGATAACGTCGACAACGACATTGATTTTATTTGATTGTTGTTCAAGTTCTGCCACGGTGTCTCCTGCAGCACCAATGACGGAAGCAACTTCTTGAATCGATTTAACCATGTTTGAAGTTTCTTCAACGCCATCTTTGGTCTGCTTATTCGCAACATCCGCTTGAAGAGCCGAATCTTCTGTATTTCTAGCTACGTCTGCAACTGCTGCTTTCATTTCAGTCATAGCAGTAGCGACTTGAGTGATTTGAAGTTGCTGAGCTTTCATGCCAGAAGCTGAAGACTCAGATACCTGATTCATTTCTTCAACGGCACTGGTTAATTGGGTGACTGCCGCGATCACATTTTCAATGATCTGACGTAAGTCACTTTGCATTTTTGTCGTCGCGTCGGCTAACTCTCCTAATTCATCCGAACCAATGCTCTCTCGATTAAGTTCTTTCGAAAGGTCACCATTTGAAATTAAGTTCGCTTGTTCTACAACGAGTCTTAATGGACCACAAATTAGCTGAGTTAGAATGTATGTCATTGCAATCATGACGACTAGAATAGCGATATTGCTTGCGATCGCAGAGTTACTCAGATCATTGATAGAGTCTAAGATGTTATCTCGGTTACTGTCCATCGCAGAGCGAAGAATCATCACCAATGTTTTTAACTCTTTATCAACGGCATTAAATTCACCCAAGGAGTTGGCCAAAATAGAGTGCGCGTTTGTTTTATTATTTTGTAGCATCGCTTGATTGTATCGGTCCATAGTCGATACATAAATGGCCCAGTTGTGCATCAAACGATCAAATGCTTCTTGTTCTTCCCCTGGCCATACGGTCTTACCATAAGCGGCTATAGCGAGTTCTATTTGCTTTCTTTCTGCTAGATTATCAGTAATTTTACGTCGTATTTTGTGCTCTTCTTTGAATGAGTAAGCAACAAATTGAGAGCGACGCCATGTAGACATGGAGTCACGAATCGCATCGACACTTTCCATCGCAGGTAACGTGTCATCTGCAAAGTTCAGTAACTCTGATTTAATTCCTTTGAGCTCTGAAGACAAGAATAGACCGAAGCCAATATTGATGATCCCGATCAGCAAGAATGAAAGAGAGATCTTTTTCGTAATGGATAGATTTTTAATAGACATATTAGTGATTTACTCATTAATTTTATGCGTATCATCAAATCAAATCCATTTTTTTAAACGTGATCTTCATTCACATATTTGATGTAGTGGTGATAAATATATCATTATCTTGTCATGTTTTCGAGCATAATATGAGCTATATAAAAAAGTTAGAAAGTGCTTTGATCTAACATCAGAAAATCGTGGATTTGTATGAATAGCACTGAGAGTAAGCGGTGAAAAGTTCAAGTTTTGTGATATAGATCTCATGTGGGGCGGGCTTATTATCACTGAGGTGTATATACCCAAGTCACCTCGAGATGCTAGGTTCAGCGAGAGCGGCTTGGGTTGTTTGTTAGGTGATTTGATAGTAAGGCATTGCTCTGCAGATCTAGTGGCTCTAAATCAAAAAGCGATAACGCTGCTAGCGAACCAAGCAGACTCGCCCTTCGAGAGCCAGCCACTGACACCACTTCTGCGTTAGAGGAATTGAAAATAGAATGACTTTTGCCTTCACCTCTGCCTTGAGTTGAAACCAGTGACAAGGCTATGAAGACTGCACCTTGAAGATACTTGAGTATATTGATAGAGATTGAGCACAGGTAGAGGTTGGTTCGGCCATCGACATGAAGTATTAGATTGGTTGTAGCTTGAAAATAAAGCGTAAACCCGTGCACATTTGTAATATTAAAATCTGACTTGAATTTAGAGTTTGTTTTTCCAACATGTTGTTAGCAGTAGGTATGCGCTTAATTTAAGCTGAGAAGTTGCTCTCATGCAAGAAAGTTAAGGTGTGCTTTCGCTAGGAGAGCAGTTCTTACTTGCTATAATAACACTCTGATTTATCAGTCAAATTAGATAAACAAGGTTTTATAACAATGACGTCAGTAGTGATTGAACAACATGAAGAGTTAAGCGTTTTGCTTGATCGAGGGCAATACAAATCGGCCCTTAGAGCCGCAGAACAACGCTGGGGAAGTGTTGATGGGTGGAAAGAACGTGAGCAGTTATCCACTCTACGGAGAATAAATCGAGGGCTAGGTCGACATCGTAGCGCTAAATGCCTAGACATTGTATTGCATCGCCGCTTTCCGAATGACTCTAATTTAGCGTTGAATCATTTTTTTGCGAACAAGCATCACCTTAGTGTATTGGAGTCATTGGAATACATTGACTCTTGGATTGACAAGTCTCCAGATGTTGCTGACTCAGCGGATTGGCTGATTTTGAAAGCACAAGTTCTTGCTCGTGTGCGAGATTTTGTAACGGCGCATGCTCTCATAGATGATGTGCTCAGTCGTCGACCGGATTATGATTGGGCACTGGGAACTCAAATTACTTTGTTTGCTGAGGAAGGGCATAGAGAAAAAGCTTTGGCTATTGCTAAGGAACGTTATTTAGCGACAGGAAGTCCTAGATTCTTTGAACTCTATGTGCAATTTACCCAGCGTGTCTCTGGCTCAGGTGCCGCATTGACATTAATTGAAAATAGCCAAGATGATTTTGAAGTTTTGTCACTATTGCGTGCAGCGGTAAGATGCTGCTTAGAGCTTAGTCTATTGGATAAAGCTAAACTCTACCTTGAAAAATCTGCGGAACTTCAGGTTCTCGGCGTGGATAAGGGGGATAAATTTGAAGCTTGGAGTATGGTTCAGATAGGTCTCGAACAAAGGGACTTATCTTTGACTAACCACTATCTCGCTCAGATGGACGATCCATTTTCAGAAAGAATAAAAACTAAGTTAGATGGAAAACATTGTTTAACTCCGATCATAAAGTTACCCGTTCCTCATATCACTCAAAAGCACATGACGTGTGCGCCATCTTCGCTAGCTGCAATTTGCCAATTCTGGGGTATGGCAACTCATGAGGATCAGATTGCATCCGAGATCTGTTTTGATGGCTCTCCAGATCATTTGCAAAGAGAGTGGTTAACACATAATGGTCTTCATTTTATTGACTTTGAATTAACAGAAGCTGCTGCTATCGAAGTGTTAAGTGCTGGCATTCCATTTACTTTGGTCACGACGTCCGGATTAACGTCTCATTTACAAGTTGTAAAAGGCATTGATATAGATGCTGGGTATTTATACCTAATGGATCCTTCATGCGCGATGGAAAGCAAGATTTTGTTAGCTGAAACGATCGAAAGTGAGGGGGTTAATGGAGCGAAATGTCGGGCTATTGTTCCACAAAATAAAAAAGCGTTGTTTAGCAATTTAGACCCTCTTCCAGCTAGTGATCTCATTCGGATGAGCCAAGAAGTAGAACATTTCCTCGGTCATCAGAACATTGCTTTGGCTCGTGAAACCATTGATAGAATGACGGAAGTGGATTCCGAACATCGATTAAAGCAGCTTTCAGAACGCAGTTTTGCCATCATGTTGAATGATGAGCTCCAAGTTCACTACTGGACAGAATTACTACTTGAAAAATACCCAGGGACGTGTTTTTTAATCCTATCAATGTATGAGTCTAAGAAGCGTCTCGATAATCATCAATCGGCTTATTTATGGTTGCATGAGCAGTTTAAAGAATACGGCTTTCGTGAAGTGTATCGAGTATTGCTCGAAGACATGGAAGCGCTGTCTTCGACTGATCCTGTTAGGGATGAAATCAATAAGATAAATGTCGCGTGGGACAGTGCGGATTTCTTTAGGTTAAAAGCGGATCAATTTTGGTTGGAGCAAGAAAAAGAGCGTGCTGCGAAGCTCTACTTCTGGTCTTTATGTTTGGAGCCAAGTGACTCAACTAACATTCAAAAATACGCTTTAGCATTAAATCAACTAGGTCGCGGTCAAGAAGCATTAGATAAAGTAGAATCTTTGTATCAAAGTGCCATTCATGTTTCGCCGGATTTAGCATATAGCTTGTATCGACTGCATTGCATGGATGATCAATTCCTCAAGGGCCTCTCTATACTAGGTGAAGCACTAGAACATCACCCATCGGATCATCGTCTTTTAAAGTATTATCTTAGCGAATTATGTTCTCATGGTAAGCAAGCGGAAGCTCAACAGGTCTTTGGTGAATTTAAAACGGGGCTTACTGCGAGAGAACGGATAGAAATGGAAGCCGTACTGGCGATTGAGCAAGGTGACAATGCACTGGCCGTAAGCCTGTATAAACAGTTACTCAAAGAACAACCCAATCATGTTGAATCGTTGTCGAATCTCTGTGAAGCATTAAAACGCCAAGGGCTAAAGCAAGAAGCGAACGAATTATTGCAGGATTTAGTTGATCGCCCTCAAGCTCCACTATCTATTTTACAGTTGGTCGCTGATAAAGGGGAAGAAACGGTCTTAGTTAAGCATGCTGTCAATATGATAGTTGAGCGCTTTCCACTAGCATTTTCCAGTGCTATCCAGTTAGCTTATATCCACCTTTACAATGATGAGATGGAGCAAGCTCAGCTTATATCCAAATCCTTGATCGAAAAAGACAAGGGTAATCCACAAGTTTGGGCCTTAGCGGCAGATATTGCTCAGAGGAAAGCGAATTGGGGCGAAGCAAAACAGTTTGCACGCAAAGGCTTTGAGCTGTCGCCAAACCGTTCATATTATTTCGACGTTCTGATGCGTTCTGTACCGAGCCCGGAGTCGAAAAAGCAGCTGTTAGAAGAGTTAGTAGAGTTTTTTGAGAATGCACCGAGCGTTAATGAAGGTCTTTGGGCATTTTGGGAAACAGCCAAATTATGGCTATCGGCTGAAGTGCTTGATAGTTTTTGCAATGCTATCACCGATAAGCACCCCACGAGTTGGTGCGCTTGGGTGATCAGTGCTTACCGTCATGAAATGAATTCAAATTTAGAATTATCAATTGATGATCTAGGGAAAGCGGTGAGCTGTGCTCCTCTAGTTGCAAGGGTTTATTTAGAGCAAGGCCGAATATACAGCTTGTTAGATAAAAATAGAGAAGCTGAAACCGCGTTTGCAACGGGCCATAAAATTGCGAGAGATTGGCCCGTTTATGCGATTGAATATTACCGTTACTTTGAAAAAATCGGTGATATAAAACAAGGCTTATCCATTTTGGAAATGGCTAGAAAATTCAACGAAGGTCATGCTGAGTTATTGGTCTATATAGCAGCTTGCTACAATCACTTTGAACGATATGAAACGGCATTAGAGCTCTACATAGAAGCTGTTGAAAGCCAGTTTAACTATGAGTTTGCTTGGCAGGAGCTGAAAAAGCTAAGTGAATACCTTGATGGAGGCAAGGTTTGGAATCAGGTATTGCAAAAGCGTATTGAAGAGTATCCGAATAATATCGATACATGGATCATTTCGGCAATGTTGACCAAGGATCACACTCAACGAAAATCGCATCTCTTGAAAGCGTTGGACATTCAGCCGACTCATATTGGGGCAAACTACGATTTAGCGTTGTTGTATGCTGTGAATCGTGAAATCGATCAACTATCAAGACTAGTCCGCGATAGCAAGTGGGGAGGAAGTGCACCAATTACGATTGCGTTAACTGAACCAGAAGCACTCTACAATCAAGGAAAGTATCAAGAGGCACTTGAAATTCTTGTTAAGCTTTCACTTGTAAACGCCAATGTTCCAATTTTATGGGAATTAAAGTTAAAGAGCGAAATTAAGTTAAAGCAACTTAGCGATGCGCAACACAGTGCTGACAGGTTAGAAGCCGTTTCATACGATGATCAACGCAGGTTGTTAACTGTGATTGAGTTTTACCGTGACCATGGCGAATTCAATGAAGGAAAAATAGCGTCACTATTCCATCAAGCCTATTTACTCGATACGACGAATGCAAACACAGCATTTGAATATTTGGATTTTTGTATTGAAATGGCGCAAGTAGACAAGGCAATTAACTTAATCGATGCAATGGCAGCTTTTCACAAAGGGCCTTGGCTAGAAGCGAGGAAGTTCCATTTAGCCGTCGATTTCAACAATAGTGATATCGGCGACCCGTTGAAGCTATATGAAAACATTGTGGACAGTGGATGTCATAATTTTTGGATCTACGAAAACCCGCTAAGTTTTGTTCATAATGTTGAGGCGTGCAGAGTGTTGTTCCAAAATATGCTCAGCCTTATTGAAAAGAAACTGACATCCAAATCAGATTCTTACCTTATTGATGTTTATGTGAAGTATCGATATCAAGGTTTAAACTTTAAGGAGTTTGAGTATACCTTGGCTCAGGAACAAGAATCATATTTATGGAAGGCGATCTGTGAATTGTATCTTGATAAATGTTTGCAAGGTGATGCCTTACCTTCTGAAGCATTCTGGAATCAGCATCATGATCAAATCTTACTTGATCCACATCTATCAGGATTGAAAGGACAACTATTACTTCACCATTCACAATTTTATCAGGCGATAGCGCATTATAAGGAGATGAAGCTGGATAAGAAGATTGGTGTCAGGAGCTATATCTATTTCCATGCAGCTTTCGCTTCCGCACAAGTGAAGGACTACCAATTCTATAATCATTGCATGGAAAACTATTTAGAGTCAGAACGAGACGATACTTTTGAGCGCGGTTTAGTCTGGTATGGCTACCATTTGTTGATGCAAGGTGAGACTTTGCCGATAGAGCTTCTTGGAAATATCGATCAGGGTCAGCTAGGTGAAATAGAACAAAACATGTACGAGCTTATTCAGATCATACTTAGGCATCAAGTTTCCCGAGATAACAATAAAAATTTGGAGTTTGAGCACCTGACGAAAGTGTCAAGGGACTTCAAGTTTGTCGATCATGTTGTCAATGATGTTAAGAAATCCGTCATTAAGCGCCTTGTGGAGACATCTGAACTTACGGGATGGTCTAAAAAATGGTACTTAGCCAGACTGATTTGGCGATTTAGAAAGTAGCCGGAAATATGCGGTAAATTTTCTATAAGGTAAGAAAGGTGCCACACCTTCCTTACCTAATTTCAGAGAAGAAAATATTTTCATCTTAGGAATTAGACGATTTCAAGCTTCTCATACCACTTAATAGCCTGTGTCCTATTCTTTACTTCAATCTTTTTATAGATTCGATATAAATGGGACTTAATGGTGTTTTCACTTAAGAACAAGTTATCCGCTATATCTAAATTGGAGTGCCCTTCAGAAAGTTGTTTCAGAATTTCCATTTCTCTTGAAGAAAGCGTTTCCACTTCTGGCTTTGTGGGCACTGTGTTGGCATGAGGTTTATTTCTCAAACGGTTGATTAACTCGGCTTGCAAGTTACGTGACAGCCAAAGTTCACCTTGCATTATGACTTTAATGCCTTCACAAAGCCTTGTAAAAGAAGTGGATTTTTGGAAAACCCCCATAAGGCTAGGCCAATTTTCAAAGTGATCAAGAACTTGGTCTGAATCATCATTAATCAGAGCAAGTGATAGTTGGTAAGAAGTCGTCATTTTGTAATCAATCAGAGCGCAGTGGGTAATTGTTGTCGAGTACTGATTATCTAAAATGAGCAACGAGTTAGGCTTGATGCTAAAAGAATCATATCCGGTTAAAGGGACAGAGGCAGTTAAGCTCTCAATATCAATTAAATAGCAATCAATACCCAAAGACTGAGTTAGTGAGGCTCTCAGGCATTCCGACTGGACATTCAGCTTAGTGATTAGATAAATGGATTTCATTCTACGTGACGTCATCTATTATTATTAATGTTAAATGATTGAGTTTTCTGCAGGCTCATTGGTACTAAAGTATCTTTTCGTTTAGTAAATATTATTTTATGAGCCATTCAAGCATTAATTATAATACATCCTCTATACATACGACTCATATCTCTTTTTTGGTGCAAGATGTAACGAAGATAGGCAGGCAAGTAGCAAAATTGGAGAGGAACGAGATCTGGGTTCGGTAAAAATGACTGTGTAAAAGCAACTTTAAACATTTTGAGCAAGATTTGTAGAGATAATTAACACTTTATACGCAAGCGATTTGAGGAATTAGCCGCGATTAATCTGGATAGCATAGGCCGATATAGATTGAGAGTCGTTTAACTAATGCGGCCCAGACGAATTGAAGAGCCTTCATCATGAAATGTTTACAACATTACAGCACACCAGCGTCCTTTGTATTGAGTTTTGCTTGCTCAGCCGTTGCCTTTCCGGCGCTATCTGCTCTAGAACCAAATTCTTATGTGACAGACAATGGTCTGACAATCACGCCTTATCTCGAACTTAAGCAGTCATACGATAACAACTTCACTAAGACCGATGGTGGTGAGTCGACTTGGATTACCGCTGTTTCGCCATTAATTACTGCGAAAGGAGAGCGAGGACCGCATCGGGTCAATGCCGAAGCCGGCCTAAGCAGCAAGCTGTACTCTCTTGATAGTAGCTTTAACAATACCGACTACTTCATTAAAGGTAATGCTTCCATTCAGCTTGAAAGCAAGCATAAGTTGTTCGTCGAAGCAGGATATAACTATACCCATGACGAGCCAGGTGATGGTGTCTCTGAAGGTGCCGGAGATCAGTTGGATGAAGTATTGGTCTACGATGAGTTCGCACTGAAAAGCCTGTACCAATATGGTTCAGAAGGCTCGAAAGGACTGCTCAGCTTCTCTGCGGACTATTCGATTAAAGAATATCAAAACTACCGTTACTTATATGGAAACCTTGCTTCACGCGCCACGAGATTTAAAGATAATGATGTCTTAGCGCTAGGAGCTAAGTTGGACGTTAAAACTCGTGATGACTGGTTCTGGTTTATCGACATTTCAACTAAAGATTCCAAATTCCCATTTGATGCTTCGCAAGATAGTCGTCATAACACTTATTACGTCGGTACAACATGGGACTTTTCGGGCAAAACTTCGGGCACAGCCAAGTTAGGTTGGCAGGATAAGAGTTACGAAAGTGATTATAAAGATTTTACCAGTGCTTCTTGGGCTGTGGGCTTAACTTGGAAGCCGGTTGAACATGCAACGATAGGTCTAGACACATCGAAATTGGCAGAAGACCCAAGTGTAGGCAATGGAACTAATGATACGACAAAATGGACGGGTTTCTGGAAACATCAATGGAAACAGGACTTCTCCACCAAAGTATCTCTAGGGACAACGGATGAAGATTACACATCAGGAGGTCGAAAAGACCAAACCGATACATGGGGCGTTTCTGCAGATTACCAAATAAACCGATGGTCTGAAGTTTCATTCGGCGTTGATTTTAATGATAAGACGTCTAACCGTTCAGGTTTTGCCTACGAGCAGACGGTTTCATACATTTCATTCAAATTGACAATTTAGGTTAGGGTTCATGATGACTTTATTTTCTAGAGCTCAGCGTGCGCTTAGTCTTTTTCTTATTGCCATGATGATGCTGATTTCAGCAAGCGTACTGGCCTCGCAAAGCGGTTACGTTTTGGGTCCAGGTGATTCAATTGCAATTGATGTTTATGGTGAAGACGACCTGTCTATGGAGCTGATGATTGATGCAAGTGGTAAGTTTGAATACCCATATCTAGGCACGGTTCGAGCGGCGGATATGACGGTTCATCAGCTAAGACAAGCGATTCACGATGGACTGAAAGGTGATTACCTACTGCAACCAAAGATCCGAGTGAGTGTGACTTCCTTCCGACAGTTTTATGTCAATGGTGAAGTAAAAAAGCCAGGTGGATATCAATTTCAGCCTGGGCTCACAGTTGAAAAAGCCATCGCATTAGCGGGTGGGTTTACTGATAGAGCCAATAAATCTGACATTGAAGTCACTACAGGCACTTCTAATAAGAAAACAACGAGAAAAGTTCCGCTGAGTGCTTCAGTGCAGCCGGGCGACATCATTGTTATTGACGACTCTTTCTTCTAACACGCAACCATAGATCATTTACAGGAACATTCATTTTGAACAGCAGTACTGACAATCGTATGGCATTAAATCAAAGCCAAGGAGCTGGAGACGAAATTGATCTATCCAAACTTTTCCGGATCTTATGGAAAAGAGCGTGGAGCATTATTTTGTTCACTGGTTTGTGTGGGGCATTAGCAATGTTGTTCGTAAGAACAATTGCGCCAACCTATACTGCCTCAGCGACCTTGTTACTTGATAGTCAACAAACGAATACGGTATCTATCGAAGATGTCGTGGGCGTTGACAATACAAAAAAAGAATATTTTCTTACTCAGATAGAGATCTTAAAATCTAACCAATTAGCTGAGCGAGTCATCGCGCAATTGAGGTTAGAACAACTGCCAGAATTCAACGGTGCAGTGAATGAAGAAAAAGTTGGCATTATCAGCCAGATCAAAGATGTGTATCGAACGTTACCCGTATATCAAGCGATCTTTGCTACCTCATCAGTGGACTTTGACCCAGTAAGAGAAAAAGAGATCCTTCGTCAGCGTGTACTAGGTAAGTTTAAGAAACAACTTAGCATTAGTTCAGTAGGGAAAACCCAACTTGTTCGGATAAGCTTTTCTTCTTTAGATCCTAAACTTGCTGCGACAGTGGCTAACACTGTTGGTGAAGCATACATTGATCTCACCATGGAATCTCGAGTGAATGCGACTCAAGACGCCAACTCTTGGTTAACGAAACGTTCAGCGGAACTTAAGTCTCAGCTGGCTAACTCAGAAGAGGCCTTAACCGACTTCTTATCAAAAGAAGGGCTCATTGATGCAAGTGGTATTGATAGTCTGACTTCCAATGAGCTGACCGAACTGAACAAGCGTTTGTCGGATGCTCGAAGCCGTCGAGTGGCTGCCGAATCTATTGCTAAAGTTCTCAAGAACAATAAAAATACCGATATTGTCAGCATGGCATCGGTATCTGAAATTGCGAATCACCCTCAAGTGAAAGAGATGCTGGCACTTGAAATTGATGCGGAGAGTAGAGTCAATGAGCTGGCTAAGCGTTACGGCCCAAAACATGACAAAATGATTCAAGCCGTCTCTCAACATAAAGCCGTCAAGAAAAAATCAGAAAGATTTTTAGTTCAGCTAGCGCAAGGTATCGAGCAAGAACTGAGAAGTGTTCGTCAGCTTGAAAAAGCACTGAACAGAGAGATGGAAGATAAGAAAGATGAATTCCAAGACCTTGCGGTTCAAAGAGCACGTTACGATATTTTGAAGCGTGAGGTGAACACGAATAGAGAGTTGTTTGAACTTTTCTTAACGCGACAAAAAGAAACGAATGCAACCAGTGACTTTACGCCAATTTCCGTACGGTTTACCGATTATGCTATTGAACCTTTAGCACCTTCTAAACCGAGAAAATCATTGATGGTTGTTTTGGCGGCGCTTCTTGGCGGGATGGTTTCCGTTGCGTGTGTATTGCTGCTCGAAGTCTTCAGAAGCTCGATCTTGTCCACTCGTGACTTTATCGAAGAGTTTGGTTTAGCTCCACTGGGCAGTGTGCCATTTGTGGTCGATAGAAAGTATCGTCGACTGATTGGCGTTAATATCTTTAATGATGATAAACATGCACAATTCAAAGAAGCCTACATATCTATTCGTACGTCCCTAGTGTTAGGGAATTTGGGTAATGAGAGAAAAATGTATGCGGTGACGTCTGCGCTGCCAAGTGAAGGTAAAACCACAAGTTCTATCAATCTTGGTCTCGCCATGGCTGGTACAGAAAGAGTCCTATTAATAGATACAGATTTACGCCGTCCATCTTTAGGAGGTCGATTTGGTCTAGATCACTCTGAACCGGGTCTAACGCACCACATTTTAATGGATTATGATTTAGACCTTTGTATTCACCACAATGAAGAGCTTGGGATCGATGTTCTACCTGCTGGTTTTATTGCTCCTAATCCACACCAAGTATTATCTTCCGAGAAATTCAAACAAGTGCTACGAGCGCTGGAAAATGAATACGATAAAGTAATTGTGGATACTCCGCCAATTCTGCTGTTTAGTGATGCGCTTTCAGTATTAGGTGAGGTGGGCTCAGGTATAGTCGTTTCTCGTGCGAATAAGACGAAAAAACACCAACTTAAGCATGTAATGGATATTCTCTTTAAACATGAGATCCAACTTGATGGAGTTATCCTCAACGGGGTAAAACCAAAACATGAAAAAGGTTACGGTTACTATTCTGAGTATAAAGATTATTACAAGCCGCGTGCAGCAGAGTTGAGATAATGACGACGCAAGTATTGCATTTGAAGCTTAAAGCGAAAGGCTTAGCATTCATTGCTAAGCCAAATGTGCGCACCATTCTATCGAATTCGGTGTTACTCAGTGTCCTTTTGCTATCCCTCGTGCTGTTGTTTAATGCAGTGTGTTGGGGCAGCGCAAATGGTCTCTCTCAAATTATTAGTTACAAACATAATCGCTGGTTGGGAATGTATCAGGTGAACCAAGGACCAGATGAAAGTGAAAGAAGTAACTTAACGTATGTCGTTGATAGCATGCTGGGCTTACATCCGGATCAGGCACACTACTTAAGTTTGGCGAGTTCACATTATGTCTGGCTATCCATATTTGAGCCTGAAAAACGAAATGCGCATTTGAATCAAGCTAAGTCCTTGCTTTTAGAAAGCATGGTACTCCGTCCAACATGGCCGAACACTTACATAAATTTAGCCAAAATAGACGGCTATTTAGGTAATAACCCATCCCAGTGGTTATCTCAAGCGCTTACTGTTGGGCCTCATATGATGGAAAGTCACAGCGCATGGGTCAGCATGGGCTTTCCGCAATGGGATGAGTTGACCAAAGAACAAAAAATAGTAGCGTCTTCAAGTCTTTTCAAACTGGCTTCGTCTGATAAAGGCCAGTATGAATTGAATGCTGTATTGAATGATTTAGACCGTGAATCTAAGGGAATGGCTTGCCGTTTGTTGGCCATTGCTCGTCACACGATGAAGTCGTGTGAACAATAAAAGGGCTTAAGATGTTTGATATTCATTCTCATATCCTACCTGGTATTGATGATGGGGCGAAGTCCGTCAATCACAGTGTCGCAATTGCAGAAGATATGTTATCGCAAGGCATTCAAGGGGTCATTGCTACCCCTCATATGTATCCAGGCCGGTATGAGAATGATATTGATTCAATTCAGAGCAGCTTTCATGAATATGTAACCCATGTCGCCGATCATGAAGTGAATGGACTGCCAATTAAATTTGCCGCAGAAGTTCATTTATGCTCGGAAATTATGCTTTGGCTTGAAAAAGACCAACTGCCTTACTTAGCTGTTGACGGAGAGAAAAAATTTCTACTGTTAGAATTTCCAACCAGTCAGCTACCAGTGGCGGCAATCAATTTATGCAAATGGTTGATTGGCAATAATGTCATACCCGTGATTGCGCACCCTGAAAGATATAAATATTGGCAGAGAAACAGCTCTGGATTGAAGCGATTCATCGACATGGGCTGTTTAACGCAGGTAACCGCTGGTTCTTTAGTTGGACAGTTTCGAGATTCAGCTGCAGAACTAGCCATCAAACTGATCAGCGAGAATAAGGTGCATTATGTTGCATCAGATACTCACAATATGACGAATAGAAGCTGCCAAATGCAGCAAGCTCATTACTTTGTCTCACAAAGATTTTGTGAAGAGACTTCCGAGAGGTTGTTTAAGCGAAATCCTGAACAGGTGTTTGAGCTATGCCCAAGTGGTTTACACGATGTTCTTCGTCCAGATAACAATATGACGCTAATGAAACACTATCAACGTCGATAATAATAGAGATAGGGAAATGAAAAGGAATAAAATATATACGGCTATATTAGCCAGTACAGCGATGGCATGTGTCTCACCTCTAGCTTTCGCAGAGGTAGATGCCACGTCTTTATCTGCTGATGTGCAAGCGCAAATTCTTGAAGCAGCAGGAAGCTCAGAGGACGCACTATTACAGTTGATCAAATCTATTGCTCAGTCAGGCAGTGAAGCCGAAGTGGCTGCGGCCGTTGCGATGGCAGTGTCAAATTCGCCTGATGCTGTTAAGGCTATTGTTAATACCGCAATTGATGCTTCCCCTTCACAGGCTAAAGCGATTGTAAATGGTGCTGTTTCTGCAGCACCAAGTGCCGCATCAGATATCGTATCGACTGCGATTCAAGCAGCACCAAATGCTCAAGCTGCAAATATTGTTGAAGCTGCGGTCAAAGCTGCGCCTCAAGAAGCAGCCAATGTCGTGGCTTCAGCTCTTGAATCTGCTCCGAAATCGGTTACTCAAGATATTGTCGCTAGCGCGGTCTCCGCTACCCCTGCAGAAAATCAGGCGGCAGTTGTAGAAGCGGCAGTTCAAGCGGCACCTGAACAAGCGACAGAAGTACTTCAAGTGGCAGCACAATCTGTCGCCAATGCTGAAGAAATTGTTGCTATCGCAATCAGTAACGGTGTTGACCCGACGGAACTGGCTTCAGATGTCCTAGCGACAGCCGCAGGTAACAGCGATGACGACGATGGTTCTGAAGATGATGATTCTGAAGACGATGATTCGGATGATGACGCAGACGATGATTCCGACGACAGTGACGATAACGATTCAGACTCAGATGATTCAGGTGATGATGATTCAGGTGATGATGACGCTGGTGACGACGGCAGCCCATCTTCAGGAGATGATAACGACGTAACACCAACTTTCCCAGGCACTGGTAGTGGTGGTACTGGCGGTGGTGGTGGTACAGCTTCACCTAACTAATTTAAAGGGTTAAGAATGACGAGCCGTAAAGAGTCATTCTGCTTTGCTATATTACTTGGCCTGATTGTTTGGCTTCCCATACCTCTAGGGTCAAATAGACCTTGGGCGTGGTCAATCTTTCAGGTCATTATGGCATTGCAGACAATATTATTAGTTTACGAATATCGCCGTGGTCTCCCTTGGGAGCGTTTAAAAAGTTTACTGCCATTACTGTTACCGCTAGTTTTATTCCAGATTTATACCGCGTTTCAGTTAATCCCATTACCTATCTCATTGATTGAGCTCTTGTCACCAAAAGCGGCGAGCTTTTATCAGACGGTTGGAGAGGGCTATTACCCGTTGTCACTTGACCCTGGACAAACACAAGTCATGTTGTGGTTGGGTATATGTTATTGTTTGCTTTGCTTAAATGTTGGTATTTTGGTGACAAGCAGGCATCGACTTTACTCGGTGATGATAGCGATCGTAGTCTCTGGAACACTTCAAGGTTTCTATGCCTCCATGTTGGCACTAGGTGAGGCAGGGGCAAGTCCAGTATTTGGATTTCCAACGGGCAGTGGTGCGAATGGTTCATTCGTTTATCGCAATCACTTGGCAAACTACTTGATGCTTTGTCTCAGTATTGGTGTCGGTGTGATTGTTGCTCGTCTATCGGTTAGCGATAAATCGTTTCATACTAGTGTGTCAGAGCGTATTTCCAGTGTAGCCAGTATGCTCTTGAGTGATAAGATGCTGGTTCGTATGAGTCTTGTGATCATGGTGATTGCGTTGATTATGACACGCTCTCGTATGGGTAACACTGCATTCATGTTGACGACAATCGTTTGTACTGGCTTAGCGCTTTTCCTTTATAAACGAAAGCCGAGATCGTTATTGATTTTGATTATTAGTATATTGGTCATTGATGCGCTACTCATCGGTGCAATTTTTGGTGTTGAGAAAGTCAAGGAACGTCTTGATAGTACGGTGCTTGCGACAGAAGCTAGGCCTGAAATTGTTGAATGGAGTATGTTAGCCATTCAAGACTTTACTTGGTTTGGTAGTGGAGCCGGAAGTTTTTACAGTGTATTCCCAGCTTACCATCAGCATTCGATCAGTAGTTTTTTCGATCATGCGCACAATGAGTATATAGAATTCATTATGCAGTCAGGAGTGATTGCCACAGGGCTATTAGCCTTTGCTGTTCTTTACTGTTTGGGCAGTACAATCCAGACAATAAGAATTCGTAACAGTGGCTTGATGAAGGGGACAGCTTTAGGTTGTATGATGGCAATCTTTGGTATGTGTGTTCACATTCTTGTGGATTTCAACCTCCATCCAGCAGCGAATGCAGCATTGTTTGTGGTGATTTTAACACTAAGCTGTATCGCAGGTTCTATGCCTCGTGATGGCTATAAACCAAAGCATCCTGTCTATCACGTGCTGTAAGCTATCCATAATCAACGACAGACAAATTAAAACCCGAGCTTAAACACTCGGGTTTTTTGATTCTTGCACCGAAGTTCAAGGCGAACGATGAGGCAACGTTACACTAACTCGGCGAGCATAGATTCATCGTACTCTTTTACTGCTTCGTTGCTGCGAACTAAGTTGACATAGTCTGGATTGGCAATGAATGGTCGTCCAATCGCCAAAAGGTCAAATTTCTTTTCTTTAATGGCTTGGCTACCAGTGGCTGCAGTGAAGCCGCCAACACCCATTAAGGTATGATGATACTGCTTACGCATATATTCAGATGCTGTGCCGCCAAGGTGTTCAAAGCTTTGGCTATCATCAAAAATGCCGACGTGAAGGTAGGCCAAATTTTTGTGGTTCAATTCGGCAAGTAGGTAATCGAACACGTCTCGGTCTTTGACACTGGAGTCAATGTTAAAGTAAGCCGCTGGTGACAAACGTAGACCAGTGCGGTCTGCACCTATACCATCGGTAATAGCCTCAACAACTTCCAGCGCGAAGCGCGACATGTTTTCTGGCGATTCACCGTATTCATCGGTACGACGGTTAGTGTGATGATGAAGAAATTGATCAATCAAATATCCATTCGCTCCGTGGATTTCAACGCCATCGAAGCCAGCGTCGATGGCATTAATGGCGGCTTGTTTAAAGTCATTAACAACACGTGTAATTTCTTGATGGCTCATTGGTGTCGGGACGACGTAGTTGAGATGTCGCATGCGCGGCACGCTTCCTTCAATGCCAACGGCACTTGGTGCCATTACTTTATCGCCACCAAAGAATGCAGGGTGAGCAACACGCCCAGTATGCCAAAGTTGCGCGAAAATTTTCGCTCCTTTCTTGTGCACTTGAGCAGTCACTTTACGCCAACCTTCCACTTGCTTTTGTGCGAATAAGCCAGGGGTGTTTGGATATCCTTGACCATCAGCGCTGATCAAAACAGCTTCACTGATAATAAGCCCTGCGTCTGCACGACGGCCGTAATAGTCAGCCATTGCTTGTGTTGGAACAAGATCGTCATCCGCCATACAGCGGGTTAAAGGTGCCATGACGATGCGGTTATCAAGAGTCAGAGTATCGTTGAGCTTATACGGCTGAAACAGGTTGTCCATTTATCGGTTCTCTTTTTAATTTGAATGCGCATTCAAATTAGAGGTTTTTGAACGATCATTCAAGTATTATTTTTGAATGTGTGTTCAACTTTGTTTAGAATGCCGTACATCAAGAGCAAAAGAGTACCGATATGCGAACTGCAGAATTTGACCGCGAGCAGGTGTTGCGTTCAGCAATGGCGATATTTCTGGAAAAGGGATACGGCAAAACCAGTATGCAGGATCTAAAACGAGCCACA
Organism: bacterium sp. HQB-39; assembly: GCA_043422575.1. Classification (GTDB taxonomy): domain Bacteria; phylum Pseudomonadota; class Gammaproteobacteria; order Enterobacterales; family Vibrionaceae; genus Vibrio. The sequence continues at coordinate 130,037 of JBHOHG010000006.1, forward strand.
GGACTGCATCCCGGTTCGATTTATTGTGCGTTTGATAACAAAAAAGGCTTACTGATTGCGGCCCTCAAGCAATATCAGCAAGACAAGCAGAGTGAAATCGAAGTCATTTTTGACAAACCTACAGGGTTAGAAGGCATCAATGCTTATCTAGAGCAAGTACTCACGGAGTGCGAAACGGAACAAATAAAAGACTGCTTACTCGTTAAAGCACTGAATGAAGTCACGCGGCAGGACCAAGAAATTGAGACATTGATCGGACAAATGTTAAACAGCTGGCAGGGTCACTTGGTCGAAAGAGTGCAGTTTATGAAAGACAATCATGAAATTTGTACTGAAAAGTCAGCTGCACAACTTGGTCAATTTCTCGTCATGGGGATTTATGGCATTAGAACCATGTCGCACACGACATCGGATTATCAAGAGTTACGCCGGTTAAAAGCGGATCTTATAGAGTACTTGACGGGCTAAATACATAGTTTAGAAAACGTTCCAATTGGAACGTTTTTTGTTTTTTAGCGATCAATCGACTCGATTTCTCACACTTTACGCAAGCTTAGTCCTTTAACTCTATTAAATAGAATATTCTGTCACTTAACTGATATTGATTAACATTGGTTTTCTTTATCTTGCGTCGAACGTTAGAGTTTTTGTTACCAAGAAAAGCCTTTCGGTAGTACATAAATTTGACTTCGCCAATTTATCTCTCGATTTTCTCAGTTGTACTTCTCATTTTTGGACAGTGATCTATATCCCAACAATTGCATAGTTGTTGTTCATATACACACCACTTTCTCTCACTAAGCTGTTCTATTCTCAAAGGGCAACAACGTCAGCGTAGTTATTGTTTATCTTAATATCAGTAACTTACGACGAGAATAAAAAATTAATAAAACAGAAAAGTAAGAGAGTAAGGCTATGAAAATACTGGCTGTATTGTCAGAATTTGGGTATTGGGGCGAAGAGCTAGTCGGCCCACTTCAGGCACTGGATCAGCAAGATTACAGTGTAGATTTTGTCACTCCGACTGGTAAACGTCCTCATGCACTCCCGCCAAGCATGGATTCGAGTTACATCGATCCCCCCTTGGGAAGAACGGTGGTCTCCCCTGAAATGGAACAAGCCGTTAAGGCATTAGAAGCTTCTGATCGTCTGGACAATCCGAAAGCATTGGATCAATTGATTCCAGAAAGACCTTACTTGAGCCGTGAGAACTATTTATCTGCATTGGAAGAGTATTACCACCAATTGGAAATGGCGGAACAAGAGCTAGGCACGTATGACGCCTTGTTATTGGTCGGAGGAAGCGGCCCGGTTGTTGATATGGTGAATAACCAACGCGTCCACGATCTCGTACTTGCCTTCTATAAAGCCAATAAATTGATTGCAGCGGAATGTTACGGCGTCGCAGTGCTGGCTTTTGCGCGCGACCCAAGAGATAAGCAAAGTCTCCTTTGGGGTAAGCATGTCACTGGTCATCCATTAGAGTACGACTATAAAGATGGGACGGGTTTCCTTGGGGTGGATTTCAATATGGGGCCACCGCCTTATCCACTAGAGTACATTTTACGCGATGCCACAGGCCCTGAAGGTCAGTATCACAGCAATGTGGGCAACCGTACCAGTGTCATTCTTGATTACCCATTTTTAACCAGCCGTTCCACTGCATCTTCAGTGAAATGTGGTGAAAAGATGGTGGAAGTATTAGAGCAAGGTTTGACGCGTTACGGGTGGTAACCAATGGTACAACGAACAGGCAAGGAGGCCATACTGGCTCAATTTGAGCTAGACGGCCTCGATCATATGTTTGGCAATCCAGGAACCGTTGAGCAAGGCTTTCTTGACGCACTTGATGAATTTCCAGACATCAAATACATACTGACTTTGCAAGAAACGATCGCTGTGATGACTGCGGACGGTTATGCAAGATCGACACAAAAACCGACCTTAGTGCAACTGCATAGCTCTCCAGGTATTGGCAACGCTGTCGGTGCCCTCTACCAAGCCAAACGGGGTCATTCGCCTTTAGTCGTGATTGGTGGAGATGCGGGTTTAAAGTACATGAACATGGATGCACAAATGGCAGGGGATCTGGTCGCTATGATGGAGCCAGTAACTAAGTATGCCACTATGGTGCTGGATCGTCATTCATTGCTTCGCACATTACGTCGCGCGATTAAGATTGCAGCGACGCCGCCTATGGGACCGGTATATATCTGCCTGCCAGCAGATGTGCTCGATGCCGTGAACGAAGAAACCTTAGTTCCAACCTCGATGCCTTCAACTCGCGTTCTTCCTGACAAAGACACTATCGCGGAGATTGCTACAGGGTTGATGCAAGCCAAACAACCTATGATCTATTGTGGTGATGGTGTGGCGTATTCGAAAGCAGCAAAGGAATTAGAGAGTCTGGCGGAGTTAGTTGGCGCGCAAGTGTGGGGTGTTGACGCAGGTGAAGTGAATCTCGATAACCGTCATGTCTGCTGGCAAGGTATGACAGGGCATATGTTTGGAGAGCACAGCTTACCTATCTTACGTTCTGGGGATATGAACTTTGTCATTGGAACCTATATGGTTCCCGAAGTCTTCCCTGAGCTCGGCGATATTTTTTCTGATGATGCCACTATTGCTCATGTCGATCTAAATGCTTATGAGATAGCCAAAAATCATCGTGTGGATATCGGCGTTGTCGCCGATCCTCTAGTGACCGTCCAAGCCCTTGTGGATTATATCCGAAAGTATCAAAACGATATGCAAGTGCAACAAGCGAATGATCGCTTAAAACAGATGCGTAAAGAGGCGGAAAGGCGACGTCAGGTTGAACAAACTCAGATTGCAACGCAGCAAAATCACACCCAGCTGTGCATGGCGGATTTTGCTGAGCAATTGGTAAAGTCTGTTCCTCAGCAAGATCTCGTGGTCTTTGATGAAGCACTCACAAGCTCGCCACAGCTTGGCCATTACTTCAAGCCTTCGCAAACTGGCCAGAGTTTTATCACTCGCGGCGGTTCGTTAGGTGTCGGCTTCCCGGGAGCCATCGGCGTCAAATTGGCACAACCCGATAAATGTGTGGTGGGCTTCAGTGGCGATGGGGGCAGTATGTATACCATTCAAGCGATCTATTCGGCGGTGCGCCACAACGTGGGGGCGAAATTTGTGGTCTGTAATAACCGTTCTTATCGTCTGTTACAGCTCAATATCGACAATTATTGGCAGACGCAGTCGATGGACCCGCATAGCCACCCAACCTGCTTTGATCTCTCATACCCAGCCATCGACTTTTGCCAAATCGCCAACTCGATGGGTGTCGAGTCATTGCGGATTGAGCATAGGGAGGATGTACCAGCTGCGGTCGATCGAATGTTGTCTGATGACAAACCATTTTTGATCGAACTAATTCTTGATGGGGATTACGACCCATCACAAGTGGGGGTGAAATGTGGACAGTAATCAAGGCTTAGCGGAACCAGAAGCACCTTTGGAATTGAGCAAGGCAGAAGCGAAAGAAAAGCAAGCTATCAGCGAAAGAAAACTGGAGATCACCAGTTTGGTACGCGAATGGTTCTTTGCGATTACCATGCAGCAATCGGAAGAGGTTCTGCTCGATAAACTGGCCGGAAAGTTTGAGCTGAAGTTTCCCGAAGCGACCTTGAGTAACCGAGCTGGGTTCTCCAGCTGGTATCAAGGTGTAAAAGAGAAATTTTTTGACCAACAACATCTGATTCGCCATCTCGACATCAATTTCATCGATGCTAATCAGGCGTTTTTGGTGGTTTGGGTGAACTGGCAAGCCAAGTTAAGAACTCAGGATAAGCCCCAATCCGAACACCTCGATTTCGACGCGATGCAATTATGGCGAGTGGTAAAAGAAGAACAAGGTTGGTGTATTGCCGAATACCAAGTTGTCGAGCTAAAAAATAATAATCAGGAAGAAAAACAATGATAAGACATGTCGCACTGTTTCGACTAAAAGATAACGTCAACGGCTTAAACAAATCTGAAATTGAAGTTCAGATCAGACGCAATGTTGCACACATGCGGGATTCCATTCACGCGATCAAACACATTGAAGTGTGTACCAACCACAATGACGCCCAAGCGGTGTTTGATGCGGATGATCTCTGTGTGTTGGCCGACTTTGCGAATTTGGAAGATTACCATACTTACTTCCATCATCCAGTGCACCGTGAAGCGGCAGGCTTTGCTGCTGAAGTCTCTAACACGGTTCATGGCATTACCTATGAAGTTGAGGGGGCATAAACGTGGAAAACTTTGATTACTTTAACCCTGTTCGCATGCTTTTTGGTAACGGCCAAATTGAGCAACTGGCAGCGCAAATTAAGCCGTTTAGTCAGCGTGTCTTGCTGGTGTATGGGCAACATCATGCCAAAAACACGGGGCTTTACGAAAAAATCACCGATCAGTTCAAGCGGGCTGGTATTGAGTGGGTCGAGCTAGAAGGAGTTCAACCCAATCCGAGGTACAAACTCGTCGAGACTGGTATAGAACTGGTTCGTGAGCACAAGCTTGATTTTATCTTGGGCGTTGGGGGAGGCAGTGTCAGTGATACAGCAAAAGCAATCGCCGTTGGCGCGCCACTCGAATACGACGTTTGGGATGTGTACGAAGATTTTAACCGCGCGATGCACAACCCAGAATTCCCAGTTCAATATCCTGTTGGCAAAGTGATCCCATTTGCCGTGGTAATGACCAAAGCCGGAACAGGGTCAGAATTCGATTACACCTCGGTGCTATCTCGTCGCGAGACCAAAGAGAAACTGATGGTGATCAACAAAGACATTTATGCCAAATTCTGTATTGATGATCCAACACTGACCTTTTCTCTGCCTGAAGATGAAACCGCATTTGGTGTGGCTGACATCATGACTCATTACCTTGAGCAATACTTTTCACCCTCGTTAAATACTTTAGCAACGGACCGCGTCAAGGAAGGACTGGTTCGCACTGTGATTGAGTCAGGGCGCAAAGTGTTGGACAACCCGAATGATTATGAAGCGCGAGCTTATCTACTTTATGCGGCGGCTTGGGCGTGTTGTGACCAGAACATGTGTGGATCCATTCCAGAGTGGTCGTCGCACTTAATTGAACATGAACTTACCGCTTTGACGGACATTAATCACGGTCATGGTATGGCCATGATTTATTCCGGTTGGATGCCACACGTTCAGTCGTCAATTCCAAATCGCTTTGTTGCCATGGCGGAGAATATTTGGGGCATACCGCGCAATGGGCGCAGTGACGAAGCCTATGGTCAAGCGGCGATTGAAGCGACCAAAGAATATTGGCGTGAGCTTGGGATTAACCTGTCTCTGTCCTCGAGCGGCGTGGATACTTCGCTGATACCGACGATCGCAGAGCGCACCATGCGTTTTGGTGCCGTCGGCACAGCACGACCGCTAGATAAAGCGAGCATCGTTAAGATTCTCACTAGTGTTGAGTAAGGAGACTCCCATGACACAAACGACCTCAAACGTAGCAACTAAAACCACCGAAGAAGTAGTGCTGACATACTTTGAATCAGTCAATGCGGGTGATTGGCAGACTTGGCTAAGTTTATTTGCTGATGATGCCACGCTCGAAGAACCGATGGGGAGAATCGAAGGGATCGAAGCGCTGACTGACGGAACAAAAGTGCTCGACAAAGTGTACTCCCGTTTCCAAAACAATCTGCTGTCGTTTTTTGTGAATGGCGAGCAAGCCTGTGCGCAAACCCATATTTCAGCCGTGACCGCTAGCGGAAATGCGGTAGAAGTGGACGTCTGTAACGTCTACTTAATTCGCGAAGGTAAGATTCAGCAGCAGAAGAATTACCTTGATAGTAAAGCACTGCAGCCATTTTTGGACGAACTCAAGAAACAAGGAATGTAATCATGACAAAGAAGATTGCGGTATTAATTGAAAGTGATTTTTTTGAAAAAGAGATCTTCTATTACCAGCTTCGTTTTCCTGAAGCGGGATACCAAGTGGATTTTCTATCACGATTATGGGGCCAAGACCGTATTGAGTTCACTGGTCATGAATACAAAGTACCTTTTGAGTGCGATCAGAGTTTCGAAACGTTAACCGATGAACAGCTGGCAGAATACGATGCCTTGATCGTTCCATCGGGCATCGTTGCCGATCGCCTTCGTTACACGGATGATATTAAAGGACTACCGCCAGCCTGCCAGTTACTCAAACGAGCGTTTGCTTTGCCTCATCTCAAGGTCGGTATCATTTGTCACGGGATGTGGTTGATGGCTCCGATTGTTGAACATATCGAAGGACGCAAAGCCGTAGTACACAACAATTTGTTGGGAGATGCGAAAGCCTATGGCATCGATTACGTTGATCAAGATGTGGTGGTTGACGGTAACTTGATCACGGCCCGAACGGGGCTGCATTGCAATGTTTTTGCAGAGCAGATTTTGCAAGAAATCGCTAATGAAAGTGAGGCTTAATAAGATGACGGGCTTTAAATATTCTCATCTGGCTCTAAATTGTCGCAATCCGGTTGCGACAGAAGAGTTTTACTGTAAGTACTTCGGTTTTGAACGTGCGCGAGTCTATGATCCGGGTGAACATCAAGTGGTTATGATTCGTTTAGGGGAATGCTATCTAGAGCTGTTTCCTGCACATGGGGACTCGCCGTTAGATCCACCCGAGAAAGACGGTTATGAATTTTCTGGTCTTCGCCACTTTTGTTTATTGGTTGATAACCTGCAAGACACACTGAATCAGCTAACAGGTGTTGTTGATATTTCGTTAGGTCCGTTGGATATGAGTCAATACATTGAAGGGATGCGAGTCGCTTGGGTGAAAGATCCTGATGGCAACATTTTAGAGTTGAATCAGGGCTATCGTGATGAAGTGAATCCGCCGGAGTTTGAAGCCGAACTGACTGTCGACTAAATCCAATAGTGCCCGTCTGAGGACGAGGCATAGCAAGAACACAAGGGTTAATGTACAGGTACTCTGTACGTCGTTTAGCCCTCATTTCGAGGGAATATCATGACTCGTGTCACGACCGATACCTGTGTAGCGGAGCGTAAGGCTGCGCCACGCACAAGAAAAATTGCAGAATATTATCAAACGAACAAAGGAAAACAGTATCCGTTAGGCGCGCGTGTGGATACGTCTGGGGTCAACTTTTCTTTGTTTTCTCGCCATGCGACAGCAGTAGAGCTTTTGATTTTTGATCAGCATGATTCGATTGAGCCAATTCAAGTCATTCAGCTGGATTCAAAACTGAACAAGACCCATCACTTTTGGCATATCCATGTTGAAAAACTGAAAGCGGGCATGCATTACGCCTATCGTGTTGATGGTCCAGATGCGCCAGAGCAGGGGATGCGATTTAACCCCAACAAAGTGCTGCTAGATCCCTATGGATTTGGTGCCACGGAATCGTTGTTCGTTCGAGAAGATGCCTGTGGAGAGCGCGACAATCTCGCGACTTCAATGCGCAATGTCATCATCGACATCGCGGATTATGACTGGGAAGGGGATCAACCTCTTAACCGACCGATGAATGAGTCGATTATTTATGAAATGCACGTGGGGGGCTTTACACGTTCAGAAACGTCAAACGTAGAACAGCCGGGCACTTATCAAGGTGTGATTGAAAAAATCCCATATTTGAAATCGCTGGGGGTGACCGCCGTTGAGTTACTGCCAATCATGCATTTTGATGGTAAGACCCCACTCAGAGACAACCCCGAAGGCGAGCCGCTCACCAACTATTGGGGGTATAGCACCATCAGCTTTTTTGCCCCTCATGCCGGATATTGTGTCTCACCAGAGGATGGCGATCACATCAATGAGTTTCGCGATATGGTCAAAGCACTGCACAAAGCGGGCATTGAAGTCATTCTTGATGTGGTCTTTAACCACACCGATGAAGGTAATCATCAAGGACCAACGTTCAATTTTAAAGGGATCGATAACCCTACTTATTATGATCTGAAGTCCGATCAACCTCAGTACTACATGGACTATACCGGTTGCGGGAACACCTTTGATTGCAACATGCCTGTGGCGCAAAAGCTGATCGTCGATAGCTTAGAGTTTTGGGTGAAAGAGATGCATGTGGACGGTTTCCGTTTTGATGAAGCGTCTGTGTTAAGTCGAGATCACAACGGCAGCCCAATGGAATATCCGCCCGTGCTTTGGCAGATCGAACTTTCAGAAGTCTTAGCCGATACCAAAGTCATTGCGGAAGCATGGGACGCCGCTGGCTTATATCAGGTAGGGCATTTCCCAGGCTATCGCTGGGCGGATTGGAACGGGCGATATCGAGATGATTTACGTCGATTTGTCAAAGGCGAACCGGGGATCATTGGTGATGTTGCCAGTCGTTTATCTGGCAGTTCGGATCTTTATCAAGCATCAGGACGCTCACCTGCAAATAGCATTAATTTCATTACTTGCCACGACGGCTTCACTTTAAATGATCTTGTGAGCTATGACCGCAAGCACAATGTCGCCAATGGCGAGGACAACAATGACGGCAATAATGACAACATGAGCTGGAATTGTGGCTGGAGCGATAGCAAAGATGAAGGAGAGACCAATAACCCAGATATCCAAGCGTTGCGAACTCGCCAAGTCAAAAACTTTATGACCTTGTTAATGCTCAGCCGTGGTGTACCTATGTTTGTGGCGGGGGATGAAGTCAGACGAACTCAACAAGGGAATAACAACGCCTACTGCCAAGACAATGCCATCAGTTGGTTTGATTGGAGTAAAACCAAGTCTGAGTCGGACCTGCTGTCATTTGTGACTCAGTTGATTGAGTTTCGTAAAGCCAATCCTGTGCTACACGCAGACGAATTCTTTAATGACCAACTTAACCAACGTGGTATCCCACAGGTGCAGTGGCATAGTATCGAGCTAGGCAAACCGGGATGGCAAGATCCTGAGGCACGAGTGCTTTCTTACACCCTTGCTGGAGAAGGGGAACAAGCGGATCTGCATATCATGATAAACATGTGGCAAGACAAAGAAGTGTTTGAGATACCTGAAATTTCAGGTCGCTCATGGCAAGTCGCTATCGACACCAGCCAGCCTGCTCCTCACGATTTTTACCCAGCCCAACTGACCTCTCTCGTGAACGAGCGTTATTTTGAGGTGTCAGGGCACAGCATAGTGGTATTGGTGAATACCAACACAAAATAGTCAACAAAACAAAAACGATCAGTTGCTAGGAGAAGCAAAATGTTAAACGTAGATTTTACCTTTTCAGACATGATTGCAGGCTATGTGCAGTCATTTGATTTCAAAACCGATGTGGCAGTAATGGAAACCTCTGATGGACGTGAGTTTCAAGTCAAACTGACGGACACCGCATTTGCTGAAGTGGTCCGTAACCTTGGTGAAGCGTATCAAGACTGCACCGCGAATATACGCGACATGTTAGAGCCGGGACGCTTTGTCTTTGTCTATGGCGTTTTCTATTCTGAAACCGACAAACCTTTTGAAGCGAAACATTTGGTATTTTTAGGTCGTAATGCGGGTGAATATCGCTTTGAAAAACAAAATTGGTGGATCGATCAGATCAGTGAATTGGCTGACTTTTACATTCAAGCGCAATTTGGTGAAGGTGAAATCGATTATAAGAAATATCGTACCCATTTGACCCTTGGCGGTCGCCATGAAGACGATATGCGACAAGAAACTGATACCATTTCAAGGTTAGTGTACGGCTTTGCATCGGCTTACCTACTCACTGGTAACGACAAGTATCTAGAAGCCGCAGAAAAAGGAACGCAATATTTACGTGATAACTTACGCGCACGAGATAACCAGCAAGATATCGCTTACTGGTATCATGCTGTCGATTTGAAAGGGGGCAAAACTCGCAAGATCTTGGCTTCAGAATTTGGTGACGACTTCAATGCTATCCCAGCCTATGAGCAGATTTATGCTTTGGCAGGCCCAGTCCAAACGTATCGTATCAGTGGTGATCCAGAGATCTATAATGATGCCCGTATGACGATCAACTTGTTTGATAAGTACTACAAAGATGATGCACAAGGGGGCTATTTCTCCCACATTGACCCAATTACGTTTAATCCAAAGTCGGATGCGCTGACCCATAATCGCGCTCGTAAAAACTGGAACTCTGTTGGCGACCATGCACCGGCTTACTTAATCAACCTGTACCTCGCGTCTGGTGAGCAGCAGCATTTAGATATGTTGACTTACTGTGCTGATACTGTCGTGGATCATTTCCAAGATTATGAAAACAGTGCTTTTGTCCAAGAAAAGTTTCATGAAGATTGGAGCAAAGACCAGACATGGGGTTGGCAGCAAAACCGAGCGGTTGTGGGGCATAACCTAAAAATTGCGTGGAACCTTATGCGTATTATTTCCGCTAAACAAGACGGCGCTTACCAAGAGATGGCGGAGCACATTGCCAGCTTAATGCCTGAACACGGCATGGATAAGCAACGTACCGGTTGGTATGACGTTGTTGAGCGCGAATTAGCGCAAGGTGAAACTGCGCATCGCTTCGCATGGCATGACCGAAAAGCGTGGTGGCAGCAAGAGCAGGGCATCCTTGCTTACATGATCTTACATGGCACGCTCGGTAAAGAGGAATATCTGAAATACGCGCGCGAGTCGCAGTCATTCTACAATGCGTGGTTCCTTGATAACGATAACGGTGGCGTTTACTTTAACGTACTGGCGAATGGCTTGCCTTACTTACTGGGGCAAGAACGTGAGAAAGGCAGCCACAGTATGAGTGGATATCATTCATTTGAGCTGTGTTACCTTGCCGCTGTCTATGGCAATCTGTTGATTCACAAGCAACCAATGGATTTCCACTTCAAGCCACTGCCAAATGGGTTTAAAGACCGTATCTTACGTGTTTCCCCTGATATCTTGCCTGCAGGGTCGATTGAGATTGCTGCTGTTGAGATTGATGGTAAAGCTTACGATAAATTTGACGCTGCCAACTTAACCGTTGAGCTACCACACAGTGACCAACGCGTCAGTGTTAAAGTGAAGATCGCCCCAACCAGTGGCGTGTATCATTTTAAAGTGACCGTGGAACAAACGGACCAAGCCTACATTGCGCATTTGTCAGGAGAGTTCGATGTTAGGGCGTTACCTGAGTTCAGTCAGTACGCCAATCAGTTGCAAAACGTCCGACATTTGATCTTGGAATGTTCTCAACTTGACAGCATCAGTGCCGCCGCCGTTCGTGAAGTCTTGTTCATCAAACAGAAACTGCCTGTCGATGCGAAACTGAGCTTGGTCGCTGTCAATGATCAAGTTCAGCAAGCGATTCAAAACAGTGAGATGCTGAGTGAAATCGCACTGTATTCGAGCCTTGAAGAAGCACTGTACGCGTAATGGTGTCTTGGTGGTTCACTGACGAGCGCAGTGAACCATCAAACATTTATGCAATGGAAAAAAGAGAACAACGAAATAGGGGCAATCTATGGCTCAATTCGAACTGACGACATGGCGGAGAGGCTTGGTGCGTTGGATTGAAAATCCATGGGTGGATTTGGTCATTGGTGTGTTTGTTTTAGTGACCGCCGTGTTTGAGTTTACGGTCGAAGAAGCACATCAACTTGATGGAGCGAAAGGGCTGTTCTTACTCGGTGGCTGGGTCATCTTAAGAGCCATTTTGCGTTTGCTTGAAAGTGTTGATTTAATGTTGGACTCCGCACAAAGTTTTTATGGGCGTCAACAACCGCGTTGGTTAAATAGCAATAAAATTACTGTCACTATTCACTTATTGATTGCCGTTTTGCTGGTGGTGATAGGCATAACCGAAGCCACTCATGAATTCCAACTTGAGACACAGTCTGGGCAAGTGTGGCACCTAAACTTGATTGTGATTGGTGCAATGATCCTAGTAAAAACAGCGGGTGAGCTAATGGAAGCGATCTATTTTGCCAGTAAAGCGGCAAATAAAACCATGCATCGCGGTGCTCAAAAGCTGATCGGCTGGGTTCGGTTCCCCCGTATTGAACTGGCCATGGCATTTTTGGTGTTATTCATTTCTATCTGGGAGCAGTTAGTCCGACCTTTTGTCGAAACTGGGCTCGCTCCTCATCACGGCCTAGCCTTTTATGCTGTGGTGCATGTGACCCGTTTTATGGCCTCAATGTCAGAAACAACCGATTTGGTTTTCTTGTCAGATAGCGATACCAAGCTAGATAAACTCTCCAAATAACCTCGAATTTCATTAACCACCCCCACCTAACCTCCCCCTACTAGGGGGAGGAACTTGGTTCGTATTCGTGGGATGTTTTTCCCACAGCATCGACGGTATCGGGCTCTTTTCCCTCCTTTTTGAAGGGGAGGGTTAGGGTGGGGTGCAAATATCAAATAATCATTTTTGACATCAATGATCAGATTTGTAGACTGAACACTATCTATTTCTCAAACACAGCGCGATTGAAACGGGTGGTTATAGGTACACATAAAAGTGCTCTAACAACAGTCGTTTAACGTCAGCCCTGCAACATATTAACAATGCCAAACACCAACGAACTTACTGCGATTAAAATTATAAATAACAGATTTAAAAGAGATGGCTATCCATTCGGTGGCCTTTTTGATGGTTTAGTTGATGACTTTAGGCAGTTCTCTGATTGGAACTATGTTCCCATTAGTGCCAATAGCCGTCTACATCGGATATTGTTGTTTGCATTGCACTCAAATGTGGATAAAAAGTCGACACTTCAGATGTTTTCTGCGTGGCAATATTTCAGCAAAAAGAGACTAGAATACTGCATGTTGCAAGGTGACGAGAAAGTGACGTTCGAATTACCGAATGGGACCCTAACTTTCCCACACTTACCTCGTGATTCGCAAACGATTACACGTGGCGAGTTAATTATAGGTATGTGGTCAGCGGTACTGTATGAAGATTTGGATTTTGCTAAGTTATTGTATGCCTATTTAGGCCAGCCAAATGTAGATGGTATTACTGATCTGGATAAAATCTATATCAATCTGACGGCAAGTTTGTTTAATTTCATCGATGCAGACCCTATGGATTTGATCCAAAACTATGTTGACGGCATTAAAGATCTTCCAAATAGCGATTATTCGAATGTTATTACCTGTAACTATTTACCAAGTCTCGACGTGATGATGAAAGTGTTCGGCGGTGGCAGTGAAGTTGAGTATCAACGTTCCATGCACTTCGCTGTACAAAACTATCATGAGTTTTGGAGACGACCTGGATTCGATGAGGATTTGCCGGGGCACCTATCCGTAGTGTTAACAACGTTAGCCAAAGTGGCTTACTTTCGACATGGTTATACCCTTGGTTTTGAAACCGATTATGTTCCAGAACTGCTTTATAAGAATCAAGTTCCGGAGCTGTGTTACGACTTTATCGAAAAACACGCGAGTCAATCCTAGGGTTTAAGGTTCAATCCACCCCCACCTAACCTCTCTCTACTAGGGGGAGGAACTTGTTTGGTATTCGTGGCATATTTTTCCCACAGCATCGACGGTATCGGGCTCTTTTTCCTCCCCTTTTGAAGGGGAGGGCTAGGGTGGGGTTTACTGCGACATTTTCCAGTCGGAATAAGAAGTTCATAGAATTGAATTGCCATTACAAGAGACAGACATGCCATCCTTTCGGTACAAGGTAAACGTCCCGCATGCGCCACCGCTTGAAAGCAACTCTAGAGAATCATCGGCAAAGACAAAAAGGAACCACCAGCCATGACCACCCAACAATTTGACTTAACATGCCACCATCGTAAACAGAGTCAACTAGACGATTATGAGTTTACATCGGCAAGTATGCTATCAAAGATAGAAATGATTAGCGGTGATAATCAGTGGCTCAAGCCACACCTAGCGGTGTATTCCAGTGCGAGCCACAGTAAAAGTACGTATTTAAGTACTTTAATTAATGCGCTACTGATAGATTGGCCTGATGCACATTGTGCTTTTCTATTAGCTCGCGCCGCTGAACTGCAAAAGTTGTCGCTTCAGTGTTGGGCGATGGGAGATGAGCCTATTACTCTGACTTTTGAAGGGGCTTCAATCGTTGTGACAAGGGCTGAGGGCATCTTGGATGAAGGTACCATTGAGGAGTGGCTAGATGCAGTTTCAATAAATGCGTTAGTTCGAGATCAGCAAGCGATCAACAGTATTTGCCAGCTGCCCGAGAATCACTTTCGATGCATGAACCCTCAATTTAGGCCTACGGATATTGCGCACTATAATATCCTGAAGGCGTTCTATTTGAACGAGCAAGACTCTCAAGTCCAACAGGAGTTACTGGATGGATTAATCCCAGTACAGAAAACTGGGTACATCGAAACTATGTCAATTTATGAGGGAGCCGAGAAGGAGTATCGTTGTTTGTTTGGTTCACTGTGTAAAATCGTTGAACAGATCTGGCAGGGGGATCATCAGGCGGTTGAACAAGCCGTGAAAGAGGCATCCCAAGCTAATTTTTATGCTTATACCTATATAAGAGCTGCCCTAAATGGAACCAAAGTAGGAGACATTCAAGAAAGTTATCTCGACGTTAACGCTTTGTTTCACTGGCATATCATGGGGATCATTGCGACTTACTTTGATCGCACTGGTAAAAAGCTCAGTTTCAGTAGTGCCTATATGTCGGATTGGATTATGTACAATGAAGGCCCGAATGGACGTGAATTGTTGAATAACCCACCTGAGTTTAGCGAGGCTGTTGTTTCGGCGGGTCGTAACAAGTCGTAACCAATAGCAATCTCCACCCCCACCTAACCTCCCCCTACTAGGGGGAGGAACTTGTTTCGTATTCGTGGCATGTTTTTCCTGTAACATCGACGGTATCGGGCTCTTTTCCCTCCCCTTTTGATGGTGCAGTGTTTTAATGAGCTCGGACACCAAGTTAGGTGATAAAGTATCCACCCCCATCAAACCTCCCTCTACTAGGGGGAGGAACTTGTTTCGTATTCGTGGCATGTTTTTCCAGTAACATCGACGGTTTCGGTTTTTTTCCCCTCGCCTTTTGATGGTGCAGTGGTTTAATGAGCTCGGACACCAAGTTAGGTGATAAAGTATCCACCCCCATCAAACCTCCCCCCTACTAGGGGGAGGAATTTTGTTCGTATTCGTGGCATGTTTTTCCAGTAACATCGACGGTATTGGGCTCTTTTCCCTCCCCTTTTGAAGGGGAGGGCTAGGGTGGGGTTGTTTCTTTTGAGCTTTCCGTTCTTCACTCCATTTCCCGCAAAACTCCTACCTTTTCACAGTGCAATTAATAAAACAGACTTGCTTCTAACCAGTTTTGATTACAGCTTTTAACCACTCGCAGAATTGACGAATCACAACACTCTCAGCGCGCTCGGGATTCAGCCGCAACGAATAACTATAGCCAGTGAAAGTGGGGAAGTCAGTGGCCGTCAACCAGCCTTGTTTCAAGGCATTCGCGGCCAGAACATTGCTTAATAAACCGTAGCCTTGGCCCGTCATCACAGCCTGCATTACAAAATACTCCTGCTGATAGCTGACCACCTCGAAATCCTGTTCAGAAAAATAGCTTCGCCAATCGATGTTGGGTAGAAGTCCATTTTCTGCCCATTGAGTAACAAAAAGCTTAGGTCGCTCTTTCTTACCTTTCTGGATCGCTTGATTTTGCAGAAGCTGTTGCTGATAAATAGGGCTTGAATAGACCTCCATCTGTTCCGTTATTAAATGGATATCTCGGTGATTAGAGCTCTGTTCGCCGTAACGAAGAGCAATATCAATGTGTTTCTCACGTTCAAGATCGATCAAGGAGTCACTAGCAAAGATCTTTAATGCGTGATGGGGGAATCGCTGCTGCATTTCACCGTGACGTTGCGTCAACCATAGGGCTGCAAAGGAGTGGCAACAGGACACGGTAATATCGGATTGAGGGGTTTGCAGTTCAGTGATCAAGTGGTCTAACTGACCTAAGTGTTCTAAACAGCCAGCTGCCAACCGCTCTCCTTGCGCAGTCAATCGGATGGAGCGGGTTTCGCGATGAAACAGGCTTAACCGAAGTTGCGTTTCAAGAGATTTTATCTGATGAGAGACGGCTGCGGGGGTGATATTAAGTGCCTTAGCCGCATCTTTAAAGCTCAAATAGTGAGCGGCAAGGCTAAAAGTACGTAGCGCATTAAGGGAGTGGATTTGACTGAGCATGATGAAAGGGTTATGAGTTAGTTTAATTGATCTATAGCAAGGTAATACTCGTTTGTCGCCGATGACGTTTTCTCTGAATATGGAAAGCACTGGCCAGCAATATGGCCAATCATCCATCAACGAATCAGGAAAAGCGATGAAAACCCTCCTATATGTGAGCTGTAGCGTGAGAAAGTGCGACCCAGAGCAGAATGAGCATCAATCAATTACACGTCAACTTGCCAATCAGTTTTTAACTGAGTTTAAAACTCATGAGATAACAGAAGTAATCTATCGAGATCTTGTCATCGAGCCGCCGAGCTTACTGACGGAGGCATTCATTGCTGCCGCTTTTGCTAAAGGTGAACCAACGCCAGCGCAACGCCAAGTGTTGGCTGAATCAGACAAGTTGATCCAAGAAATAGAAATGGCTGACATCATTGTGATTGCCAGCCCTATGTACAATTACGGCATGCCAGCGGCATTGAAAGCATGGTTTGATCTGGTGATCCGAGTGGGCAAAACTTTCAGCTTTGATTTAGCGCGTGGTGATAGCCCGCTTGAACCGATCCTGTCAGGTAAATCTTTGGTTTTACTTGCGTCTTGGGGAGAGGCTGAATTCAGAGCAGGGCAGGCTAAACACCACCTGAATCATTTATCGAGCCACATCGCGCATTTAGCCCCATACTTGGGCGCGTCCACCCTGCATGAAGTGGCATCTGAATATCAAGAGTTTGGTGATGAGCGTCATCAGAAATCCAAACAGAAAGCGATGGAAGAAGCTCGAACCTTAGCCAAGGCGTTGGCATTGAGTTGAAGACTCGCTAAATTTACCTCCCCTTTAGCCTCGGCTCTTATAGGAGAGGTTATTTGCAAGGTGACACCGTCACTTAATCTCAAAGTATTTCAACCTACGATAGTTTTTATCAAAAAGAACCGCACGATACGTCGTGCCATCATCGTATCGAAGTAAATAATGCAAGGGATCCGATAAAAATTGGAACGACATCGATTGATAATCAAACTTATCTAATTCAAGTGGTAGTAATGTATAGTCTGGATATTGAATTAAATACACCTTACTATATTCCGAAATAGCATAGCCGTAGAATTTTTTATGACGATTTTCTGAAACCTGAATAAACTCTATGTTTCCCACGTCTTTAGGTAAATCGATTTTATTGAGTGAGGTTTTATGGTCAGAACGGATTAAGTGATAAATATCATTGTTGTCGTCTTTTATAAAATATCCCCAATCGAAGGGCTTCATATTAGTGGTTTTTCCCCAAACCGATCGAATTGGAAATCTTATTTTTTGATTTTGAGAGAGTATATTTATTTCTCGGCTTAATTCGTCGTTCTCTTGCGCGGTTTCTGCATCGTAAACAATAAATTGATTAGGTAGTAATGCCAGTGCTTGTTCTGGAAATGGAATAGACCCTTTTCGGCTGTCAGGATTAAACAGCGGATAAAGATCGACGGGCGGTTGTCGCAGCTTATTTGGCTGATATTGTAAGCTCATTCTGGATGCGCGAATCGCGCGTTTATCAAAAGTACGCCCCGAAATTTGTATGGGCAGCTTACCTTGAATATCTAAATTCTTCCAATAGACAAAAGGCAAGGATTGCTCGAATTCCGCTTTGCTTAAGCTGCTTTCTGATGTGCCGTAACGGAATTGGTGATGCTCTCCATTGTGTTGGAAGACGAAATCATCCAGTGTCGGCGAATAAAACAGATAAAACTGGCTCTTATCGACGTGGTAGAGCTGCTTAATCGTAAACCCTGCAAACAAGCACAAGCTAAGGGCTACAACAGGAAGGCTGAATTTGAAAATTGGGTGGTCAATACGACGAGTCTTTACGCTAAGAAAGCTGTCTTTGACGAGCAAGGTTTGCCAAGCGAGCCCGCAGATGGAGACAGTGACCGTGAGGACGTTGTGCGTTTGACTAGAAAGGGCGAATGCCCAAGTGAGCAGCGTACCTAATCCTGCTTTCAGTACCTTGCTCGACCATTTCGGCTCAATGATACAGGCACTGACGGTCAAATACGCAGAGAAAGACGCACACTGAATCAAGAGCAAATCGAGTGCAACGAACTGCGTGATTTCATTCGGGTAATAATGGTGAAAACAGGCGATAACAGCGGCCGAAATCAGCCCATTGAGCCAAAGCGTAAGCAAAAGGCCAATGCCCACATGGCGTAACACGACCTCGTTATAGCTGATTGGTAAATGAGCCAAAATTCGGATTTTCTTTCCCACCATTTCTGGCACAAACTGGCATGCTGCGGTCAGTGCGCCAATGAGGATAAAACCGTATTGTAGGTATTGATAAGGCCTATCGTTAAGGTGGGTAAATCGATACCACATCATGGACTCGGGTTCGATGTTGGCAAATTGCCCAGCAAGATCTAGGCAAAAATAGCCTCCGAGTAGTAGGCAGACCGACGATGCGATGATGAAGTACGACTTGAGTTTGAGCCACTCTTTGCGGTGGATCGGGTGATCAATCACTGAGGTTAACGGCGTTGTCATGGTTAGTATTTCCCTACGTAACCGAGAAAGCGGTCTTCAAATGATAAAGGCTGCTCGGTCAGCGCCAGACGTGTTAGCGGTTGAAGCTCATCGAGGCTGGCAAAGCTGTAGAGGTGTGATTGCCCTCGATAGTGTTCTACTCGGTGTAGCAGCGGGTGTTGGCTGAGCTGTTGGCTTTCGGTGGCGTTGAGCTGAGTTGCCGTGGTGAAGCAGCGAAAGTGCTTGGTGAAGGCTTCCATGCTGGATTGATACACCTCGGTACTGCGATCTACGATGGCAATGTCGTTCACCAACCCCTCCAAGTCGCTCATAACATGAGTTGTGATTAATACGGTTTTCTTTGTGCCATTAAGGTAATCACTCAAGTAATCGACAAACAGGCGGCGATAACCCGCGTCGAGCCCCATTGAATAATCATCCAGAATCATTAACTCGGCGTCTTGCGCCAAGAGTAATCCAAGGATGACTTGTGATTTCTGCCCAAAAGACAAGGAGGACAAAGGTTGCTTGAGACTGATGTCCATCAATTTGATTAAGTCAGTGAAATAGCGCTTTTGCCAACGAGGGTAGTAAGGGGAGAAGAAGCGCTCTATTTGCTCAACATTCATATTGTCGTAACTGATAAAGCCTTCAAATAACAAGGCGATACGAGCGCGAGCAGATGGAGAGAGCTGATTGGCGTGTTCACCAAAGAGTAAGCACTCTCCTTGCTGCGGCTTGAGGTATCCCATTAAGATATTGATTAACGTTGATTTTCCGACCCCATTTTTTCCGAGTAGACCAAATGTCGTGCCGGGTTCGATGTCCAAATTGAGGTCTCGGTAGATTTCCTTGCTGCTGTAACGATGGCTGAGATCACGAATGCGGATCACTGGCTGAGTGGTGTGCTGCATGGTTGAATTCCAAATTACGTGGTTTATTCGCTAATATCACGCCCGTCTATGTGAACAACGTGGCCTTCACCACCATTGAGAACCACAGTGAAGCGACCTAGTGGTTTCTGGAAGTAGACCTCGCCGTATTCATCGAGCTTGGTTTGCATGACCACTGCGCCATTATGTTCAATACGAAACTCGACCCCTTCGGCGCTGGCACCATCACTAAAGCCCCCTTCACAAAGAATGTAACCGTTACCTTCGTCATAACAGGACATTAACGCCGTATGAGCGATGCTAGTGGCACTAAAAGCGATACTTAAAGCAAGTGAAATGTACCTCGCGACAGGCGTTGTCTTCCTAAGGGCAAGCGTTGTGTTCCTAACCAATCGGTGTAATCCGCTGATGTTCATTGGTTAATCTCTTAAGTTGTTGTTTATCGATGGTTATATCAGTATCAGTCGGCTCAAATAAAAAAGCTGGCGCAGGGCCAGCTTGTACCAGTTAAGTCGAGGTGATGAACTCAGCTGACATTATAGGTTTTGAGCTTCAATCCAAAGCACAGCGTCTTGAGACAGCTCTTTACCTTTGAACTCTTTATCTGGGCCAGAACCTAGACATGCGAAGCCCCATTTACCTGCAGTCGGAATGCCAAAGGTGAATAGGCCATTTTCGTCAGTGATGGCGACAATGGCAGATGCTGGTGGCTCACGGAAGGTATCTTGAGAGAATGCGTTCGCTTTGGTATCGATTTTAGTGTTGATGAACTCAATCTCACACTCAACGCCAGCCGCTGGTTTGCCTTCTGAAAGCAGTTGCCCTGTAAAGGTGCTGCCAGCAAAGACTTGATACGGTTTGTTTAGTGGGACGATTTCGGTTTTTAGACCAATCGGCTGTTCCCAACCCGTTGGTAGTCCACCTTTATTGATGTAGCGTTTGGTGATCTGCTGGATGTAGATGTCTTCACCGCCTTCATAGTAAGGTGCTGGCACCATACTGAAGATGTAATCACCGTTACGGCGAACTTTGTAGTCTAGTTGGTAAGCCGCTGCTTTGTTATCGTGACCCGTCCAAGTAATGGTTTTGAGGTCTTTCAGTAGGTCAGTTTTCTTACCTTTGAACGTGACAAATAATTCTTCAGGTTGGCCCATATCCATCACATGACCGTTATCCATTGGGTGACCAAAGACAAGCTTCATATCAAGAGTTGCGGGTTTTTCTAGCTGTGACGTCGGTGTGTACATTAGCTGGAAGTGTGCCTGAGAAGCGGCAGACATAGCGAGTGCGGCAACACCAGCGGCTAAAGCAATTTTTTTCATTTTCTATCTTTCCTAAAATTGATTGAGAACGGTGCGAGTATGGATAAAAACGTGCATCGTTCTCGGTGAACTTATACCCAAGTGACTTCAAGATGCCGTTTTCAGAGCCTTGTCACTGGTTTCAATTCAAGGCAGAGGTGCAGGAAATAGTCATTCTATTTTCAATGCCTCTAACGCAGAAGTGATGCCAGTGACAGGCTCCCGAAGGGCGAGTCTGCTTGGATCGCTAGCCGCGTTATCGCTTTTTGATTTAGAGCCACTAGATCTGCAAAGCAATGCCTTGCTATCAAACCAAGCAGTTCTCGCTGAACCTAGCATCTCGAGGTTACTTGGGTATATACCCAAGTATCCCAAGCAGACTCGCTCTTCAAGTCACTTGATTTACGGCCTTGAGGGCTAAGTTCGGGGTAAGTTACTCAACGATGTCTTTACCATCGACTTCAATCGAATGGCCTGGACCAGCATTGAAAATAACTTTGTAGTCTACGGATGGCTTTTGGAATTCAATTTCACCATCTTCGTTAATTTCACTTTTAATCAACTCTTTACCAGAGCTGTCTTGGATTAGAATTTCGACGCCAGAAGCCGAAGAGCCATCGGAAAAACCACCTTCACATAGGATGGTATTATCTCCGAAGTCGTAGCACGCAAATAATGGGGTATGCGCTAAGGCTAAACTAGGCAAACAAGCTGAAATGAGTAGCGATAAAGTTAGCTTCTTCATTATTAATCCTTAGATAAGAGTATGTTGTTAACAGAATTGCCACCAATGTTAACAGCATATAAAAATAAACAAGGATATAACTTATAAAAGCTATATCCATTGATGTGTTGTTTTTGTTTTGAATAATGCTAAAAGCCGAAACGATTAATTAAAAGTGATAATTGTTGCTATTTACATTTGAATTGACCGAGATCAAGTGAGAAATAACTAATCTAATTAACGGCTACAACAATAACTTTTAAGAAATTACAATGAACCATTACTTCTAATAAAAATATCAAAGACCCCTATGATTAAGCCTCTAACACACTTAAAACCGAATGATAGCGGTGTGATTTGTCGTCATTTAGCTCAAGGTGCTATTCGCCAGCGCTTGCTTGATCTTGGCTTAATGCCAAATGTCGAAATTCAAGTTGTGCGATATGCGCCAATGGGTGATCCCGTCGAGATAAAAGTTGGACTGACACATGTTGTGATTAGAGCAACAGAGGCTGAGACCATTGTGGTAGAAAGCGAATGATCGTTTCAGATCATGATGATGGCTGGTTAACAAGCCAATTAGGAACACGATGATGCAAAGACAAAAAATCTTGCTTGCTGGTCAGCAAAATGCGGGTAAGTCGACCATTTTTAATATGCTGACAGGAGCAAGGCAGCATGTAGCAAATTACCCTGGGGTGACGGTTGATAAAAAAACAGGTTACTTTTCAAATCAACACGGCGCTTATCAGTTGGTGGATCTGCCCGGAACGTACAGTCTTACCAGTTACTCACTAGAAGAGCGTGTTGCCAGACGCGCCCTGCGCGAAGAGCAAGCCGATGTCGTGTTAAATGTAATGGACGCTGCGAACATCAATCGCTCATTACACTTAACACTGCAATTACTGGAGATGGAACTGCCCGTCGCAATTCTCTTGAACATGATGGATGTGGCGAATAAAGCGGGTTTGTCTATCGATGCTGATATCCTTTCACAACAGTTACAAGTGCCAGTCACGGAATGTATTGGTCGCGAAGGGAAGGGGATCGAAAACATCGCTCAAGTCATTGTTGATGTGAAGAAGAGCGGCTATCAAATTGCGTACCCTGAATTAGAATCGACGTTGACTCAGCTCGTTGAGCGACTCAATCAGCTGCAGTGGATGCATAAGATCAGCACTGACGAACGCCCTGCGTTACGTTGGTTGGCCCTCAGATTACTGGAGGATGACTCAGAAGCGATCGATTGGTTAACGGGTGCAGCCAAAAGACAAGAATCGTATCAGGCGCATTCGCAACAACAATCTAGACAGCAGACATTTACGCAACCGTCATTAACACAGCAAGTAACACGACAGGAAAGCCATAGCAAAACACATGGTCAAGATGTCACCGCTTTGTTGGCAAAAGTGGATGCGCTGCGTCAAACGTTAGAGACGCGCTTAGAAGCGGGCATTGCGGACTATATCGTGGCGCAACGGCAAAAGGTCGTGGTGTCTCTTCTTGAGAAGTGCTTGGTCTATACCCAGAATGCCAGCGCCAAATCAACCTTGACCCAGAAACTCGATCGCTTGGTCCTTAACCGTTTTGGGGCGCCTTTATTTCTAGTCGCAACCGTATTCACTATTTACCAGTGTGCGATCGTCTACGGCTATGAGTTGACCAATTACTGGTGGCCTTATTTAGCATCATTTCGAGAAATCATCGCTAGTCTTCTGCCAGAAGCTGGGTTTTTGCATGATCCCTATGTGCGGTCATTAGGACTCTGGATTGTGGATTCCGCTAATACCTTGCTTAACTATATCCCCATTTTTCTGATCCTGTTCGCACTGATCGCCATTTTAGAAGATTCAGGCTACATGGCGCGGATTGCCTTTATCGCAGACCGACTACTGAGTAAGTTTGGTCTTCATGGGCAAAGCACGTTACCGATGATCTTAGCGGGCGTTTTTGCGGGGGGATGTGCTGTACCGGGCGTTATGGCCACAAAGGGCATTCCTGATAATCGCGCCCGTTTGGCGACGATCCTTACCGTGCCGTACATGAACTGTTTAGCTAAAGTGCCGTTGTATACCCTGCTGCTTGGGATCTTCTTTGTTGAAGACAAATCTCTGATGATGTTTTACATCTCGACGATCACCATTATCTCGGCATTGTTAGTGGCGAAGCTATTAACCAAAACCGTGTTACGCAAGACGGAAACGGCCCCATTTGTGATGGAATTGCCAAGATATAATTTACCGACGCTTCGAAGTGTGATCACGCGTTCGTTAGAACGCACTTGGATGTATGTGCGTAAAGTCGGTACGATCGTGTTAGCGGTTTCCACCGTGATTTTTGTGTTGCTTCAATTTCCAGGCGTTCCTCAAGACCAGCAAGCACAGTTTCAACAGCAAGCCGAAAAAGCGGTAAGCAAATTTGAGCGTTCATTGAAGGGAACCGACTATGCAGGGCAATTTGATGAGACATCGCTGCCTAAACTGGTCAATTACTACAGTGACTTCAAACGAGCCAAACTCAACGCCAAAGGCGCGGAGGCTTCGAAGCAAGTGAATGCAACGTTTAAGCTAAGAAATGAAACTTTCTTCAGTGTTGTGGTTCCCGCGAAAGGCGATAAAGCGGCTCGAAAAGCAAACCGAGCGTTACGTAAACTCTCATCTGCTCGTAAAAAAATCCGCCGTGAAATGAAAGAAATGCGCCTCGAAGCCTCCATGCTTGGTCAATTTGGTCGCGTATTAGAGCCCGTCACGCAATTCGCCGGATTTGATTGGAAAATCAATGTCGCCTTGTTCTCATCTTTCGCAGCGCGTGAAAGCAGTGTCGCAACGTTAGGGGTGCTATTTCAGCAAGACGAAGAGAGTAACCAGAAATTAGAGCAGCGCATGGGGCAGTCCGATGAGTTCGCCAGCCACGGAGAAATTGCGGCAGTGGCCTTGATTCTGTTTTTCATTCTTTATCCGCCATGTTTGGCGACGGTGATGATGATTAAAGTACAGACAGGGGAGTACAAATGGATGCTTCTGTCGATTTTCTTACCGACTTTTATTGGGTTTTCCGTTGCGACGCTGACTTACAGTATCGGGACAAGATTCAATATGTCGGGAATTGACCTCATGTCATTAGCATACTTCAGTGCATTGATATTGTTGATTTTATTAGGGGTGAAAGATTGGGTGAAGCGCCGCCTCTTGCCTGATGAAATCCCTGTGAAGATGGTTCATTAGAGAGAGGAAAGCATGTACCAACAAAGTTATGGTTTACTCGATGTATTGATCACCGCTGGTGTGATTGCGGTTGCTGGCTACTACTTGTATCGCATTATTTTTAAGAAAAAATCCGCCTGTGGCAGTGGCTGTGACTCATGTGGCAGTAGCGCCAAGTCATCGAAAAAATAGGCGGATTTGAAGTTATGTCGCGATATATGTGTACCAATCAAACATATGCACAGTGATTGATCTAATGCCACAGTGATTGCGCTTATACGTAGTGGTACATCGATCATTGAATGCCTTAAGTAGGAATCATAAAGCCCCCCGCTTGGGGCTTTTGGCATGTCTCGCTTGAGGCTTTTTGAATGTCCCGTTTGAGGCTTTTTGAATGTGTAGCCAAGTACTTTCAATTAGCGCTGTTCTAACTAAAGGACATATGGTCAGTTTTTGAACCCTTGGGTGTGCTCTTCTACTAATTAGCAAATTTATATGTAACTGGATGAAAAGCTTAATATCACCTTGAGGATTATTTATACCCAAGTAACCTCGAGATACTGGCTTCAGCGAGAACGGCTTGGGTTGTTTGTAATGTGATTTGATAGTAAGGCATTGAATTGAAACCGATGACTTTGCTCTGAATACTGCATCTTGCAGTCATTGGGTATCGGTATATAGCAGGGCGGATGGGCCTATAATTTCTAAATGAGGTTGGAAGGGAGAGAGGATGATAAAACGTACATTGAGCGCGGCGGTATTCGGGCTTCTGTTGGCGGCAAATACATCGAATGTTGCAGCTGAAGAAGTGAAAATGGTGCCTGTTGATATCAAGGGGCAATCGGTGAGGCTAGAAATGATCATCCACAAGCCTGATGATTATCAATCGGGCAGTAAACTTCCGACGGTCATTTTGAATCACGGCTCGACGGGCTGGGGAACCGAACCTAAGTACTTCACCGCTAAGATTGATTATTTTGATCACCTAATCGATTTCTTTGGTGATCGTGGTTGGGCGGTTGTGGTTCCGATGCGTCGCGGGCGTGGCGGCTCAGAAGGGCTCTACGACGAAGGTTTCGATACTAACCGACTTTATGGTTACACCTGTGAATCGGGGCGTTCATTGGCGGGAGCGCAGCGAGCGCTCGATGACGTACATGCGGCGGTGAAAGCCATCGAGAAAATGCCTTTTGTGGATACAGATAAAATGGTGATCGGCGGTATTTCACGTGGCGGGATCATCAGTACTGCCTATGCCGGAGAGCATCCAGATACAATGAAAGGGGTGATTAATTTTGTCGGTGGTTGGATTGGCGATGGATGCCCGACGGCGAACGCAATTAACGCCCCGTTATTTGTACGTGGCGCAAAATTCGATACCGAAACCATTTGGCTCTATGGTGACAATGACAGCTTCTACAGTATGAATCACTCCGAGTCTAACTTTTCCCAGTTTATTGCGGCGGGAGGGAAAGGGAAATTTCATCAAATCTCGTTGGAAGCTGGGGTAAATGGGCATTTTGTCGGTTCTTACCCTAAAACATGGACGGCATTGCTGGACAATTATCTACAAGGATTAAACCTATAGCGACGCCCACTTTCTCAGTCGATCGCGCCACCAGTATAGGTGGCGCTTTTTTTACCTATTTATTGGCGAGCTTTTTTGGGTCGCTTGTCAGACGTTCGATCATCTTCTTAATGGCAACCATTTGCGGAGCTTTCTTACTGTAGTAAGTGAATGGCGGCACATTACCACTGGTGTAACCCCAGAAGTCCCAACACCCTTTTGGATTGTATGGCATCAAAGGCGATTTCTTAGCTTGCGGGAAGAGGACTATGGTGCTGTTGGTATCGGCAATCTCAATGTACCCAGTCCCTTTGACGTAAGTGGTGCCAATAACCGATGCCCCTTGCTCACAGCCATGTACAGCAACGTGAACTTTACAGCGCTCTTTACCTGAGGCGCAGTTCTCAGGAACATAAACATAGGCCGTGTCGTTCATACTGATCAGCGGATTATTGAAAAACTCACTTTGATTAAATTCAATCAATTCACCTTTCGGCTCTTCTGCTGCTGGGTTCTGCGGACCATAAATATGCTTAAAGATATTCGTTGCTTGGTGGATGTCGCAGTTATTAATAAATGGCGGTTGAGTGATCGCGCATTTGGTGTCTTTTGGATCGGCAGTGATGAACGCATGTCCGGCATCCACTTTCTTGTTATACAAGATCTGCGCTTTGTCCAACCCGACTTTTTGGTAGAACTCTTGAGTGGTGTTGACCACACCAGTCAGTACGGTTTCGTCACTTTCCCCTGAGAAAATATACACTTGATCGTTCACCAAGTGCTCCAGTGAATCGATTTCTCCAGCTTTAGCTTTATCTTCCGCGAGGTCGACTAGATAGCCACTGTTTGGGAAAACAGAATCATTACAAAGTGGATTCAGTTTACATGGGTTCATACAGGACGTGGTGGCATTGAAAAAAGGGTTCACAACTGGGTTACCGAAGATATTGTAAGCAGCGCAGTTCCACGGCCCACCTGCGACGATCCCAGCACCAACGAGATCCTCAGAGAAGGCAACATGAAATTGAGCAGCCATAAACGCACCGGAAGAGAGCCCAGATATTGAAGTGTGATCGGGTGACGCATTTAATGCTGGCAGCTCAGTGTGAGTATGAGAATGCGCTGCGAAAGAAAGTAAAAACAAAGCCAATACTAATTTTAAATCCTTAACCATCTTTGCCTCCTGGCAATAATAAAGTCATAAAAATTTATAAAAATCAGACAGCCAAACTGATATTCGTGATACCCAAATGACGTGTTAGGTAACCAGTGAGCGACTTACTAAAGGGTTACCTTAGCGTTATATGGGTATACATTACTTGCGAACGCGCCCCGGCTAGAAAGCCGAGGCGCATTGAAAATGAATACAAACAAAGCCTCCAAGATAGTCGCTGTAATGAACATCGTGCCAGCCATTACATGGGGGAGGTGCGACTAAATTTGGAGGTCGAAATAAACTTAGTTCAATCTCGCAGTTTGTGTGCTGAAAAAGCAGAAGATCGTTGAGAAAGATCTCAAGATGTGAGGAAAGTCGAGAATTACCAGTAAATTCTCGACCTCTCTTAGTTAGGTGGGCGGAGTTACTCTTTACTTGGAACGTTATAGCTGAGTAGCTCGATGAACTGACCGTTCTCGTAGCGTTTCACAATGCCAATATTTTCTGCAAACCATAAAGTTTGTTCCATGTTTGTTCTGATTTCAACATTATCAACAATGGTTTTAATTTCCATTTCCACATTGACTTTCACCGCTTCTACCGTGCCAAAGTTCAAATGAACATTTTCTACGCCATAGGCGAAAGCGTTGGCCTTGATGGTAGCTTTCTTTAAACCATGGTCAGGTGAAATATTTGCAGTGCCCGTTGTGGTCAGGCGTTTTGACCCGAAAGGACTACTGTTTGAGAACAGCTCTAAAGGCTCATCAAAACGAAAATCAACCGAGAAGCTGCCAATGCTAGGGACGAGCACATAAGGGGAGTGCAGCCCCATGAATGACACTTTATCTGCGGTCGTATGAAAATACTCTTTCCCACTTGATGGGTAGTTTAGGACAGTGACTTCTTTGCCTGCAAAAGTCACTGTGCTTGGGTAGGTGTCAGCAAAACCATGACCGTAGTCCCAAGTGACATCGGATTGAGCGGGTAAATAGCTATTGCTTTGTTGTAGGGCTACTTGGCCGCTCGCACCGGAACCCCCATCACCGCCACCACAGGCAGTTAGTGACGCGGTAATGAGCATGATGGCTCCGAACCCTTTTGCTCGATCTAATAATGATAGATTTTTAGGACATTGATTTAGAATATTCAACCTAGGCTCCTGCTGGTAATGATTAAGAATTTTTATTAGTAGCTGGTATTTTATATATTTATTAAAGCCATATCCTATTTATAAATAAGATAGGTGTCTCATTTTATTGAAGTTACTGAGGTATAATGCTCAGGTTTCAAGAATGAGTATGTTTGTAAAAAGCTGCACTGCTAATTGGCATATTTACTAGTACACAAGGTGGTATCCATTGAATAAATTTCATTATCTAGCACGAGGCGTCGTGATTAACGATGGCAAAGTTTTGGTTGCAAGAGCAAAGGGAACGCAGAATACCTTTCTTCCTGGTGGGCATATTGAGATTGGCGAAAAGGCGGAAGTCGCACTTGCTCGAGAGATTAAGGAAGAGATCGGCAAAGACGCTAAGGTCAAAGGCTTTTTAGGAGCGATTGAGAATGAGTGGGGCAACGTTCATTTTGAGATAAATTTACTATTTATGGTGGATATCGAAGACTTGTCTTCAGCAAAGACGTGCGAGTCGCAAGAGGCGCATTTAGAGTTTTTGTGGTTGCGTCCAGAACAGTTGAAAGAATTTAATCTGTTGCCCGAGCCAGCCATAGGCTTGATCCATAATTTAGAGCATCAAGCGCAAGGGTTTTGGGGTTCTACTTTGAGTGATGCGTCTGGAAGAAACCTCTCAATTTAGCGAAATGTTGTTTTATAAATGATGCATACCTCAATAAATGTAGGGGATGGCTAATGATAGCTTTCACTGGTTATCAATAAGATAGAGATACATCAGTGAATACAAAAAATCTAATAACACCCCCTTTACTAACGAAAAAGTCAGCAACTCACAAATTTACCACGGCTTTACTTCCTCTTTCTTTGCTGTTCAGCCCTGCGGTTCTGTCAGGGCAAAATGGCACTATGATGCAATATTTCCATTGGTACGTACCTAACGACGGAACATTCTGGAATCAAGTGGAAAGCAGTGCTCCAGCCTTATCTCAAAATGGTTTTACCGCCTTATGGTTGCCCCCTGCCTATAAAGGCGCTGGTGGAAGTAACGATGTCGGGTACGGTGTATACGATATGTATGATCTCGGTGAGTTTGATCAGAAAGGCACAGTGCGGACTAAATACGGCACCAAGCAAGCGTATTTGGCGGCGGTGAAAGCGGCGCAGCGCAACCATATCCATATCTATGGCGATGTCGTGTTCAATCATCGAGGAGGAGCTGATGGCAAATCTTGGGTAGATACCAAACGGGTTGATTGGAACAACCGAAATATTGAGCTCGGTGACAAGTGGATTGAGGCATGGGTTGATTTTAGTTTTCCCGGTCGGAATGGAAAGTACTCAGACTTTCAATGGTCTTGGTATCACTTTGATGGCGTAGATTGGGACGATGCCGGTCAAGAGAAAGCCATCTTCAAATTTAAAGGTGATGGAAAAGGTTGGGACTGGGACGTCAGCAGCGAAAAAGGTAATTACGACTATTTGATGTATGCCGATTTAGATTTAGATCATCCTGAAGTAAAGCAAGAACTCAAGGATTGGGGCGAATGGTATCTCGAGACAACGGGAGTGGATGGTTTTCGCATGGATGCGGTAAAACACGTCAAATATCAGTATCTACAAGAGTGGATCGAGCACCTTCGGTGGAAAACCGGTAGGGAACTGTTTACCGTCGGAGAGTATTGGAATTATGACGTGAACAACCTCCATCACTTTATTGAAAAAACGTCGGGCAGTATGTCGCTTTTTGATGCTCCATTGCATATGAACTTTTATCGCGCTTCGCGATCGGGTGGGCATTTCGATATGCGCCAAATCATGGACGGCACTTTAATGAAAGACAATCCAATGAAAGCCGTCACCTTGGTTGAAAATCACGATACCCAGCCTCTACAGGCGTTAGAGTCGCCAGTGGATTGGTGGTTTAAGCCTCTGGCTTACGCTTTTATCTTATTACGTGAAGAGGGTTACCCGTCCGTTTTCTATGCCGATTATTACGGAGCACAATATAGTGATAAGGGACACGATATCAATATGGCTAAAGTTCCTTATATAGAAGAGCTGGTCAGTCTACGTAAAGACTACGCTTACGGTAAGCAGCACTCGTACCTTGACCATTGGGATGTGATTGGCTGGACGCGAGAAGGGAACGCAGAACACCCTCACTCGATGGCCGTGATCATGAGTGACGGCCCAGGAGGAAACAAGTGGATGTATACGGGGTCACCAAGCACGCGATATGTGGATAAACTCGGTATTAGAAAAGAAGCAGTATGGACGGATGCCAATGGATGGGCTCAATTCCCTGTCAATGGAGGCTCTGTATCCGTCTGGGTGAGTGTCGAGTCATAAAGACATAAAAACAGTTGGGCTAACCAAGCGTGTAGTGATTTTGGTTAGTCCAAATTTTCAGCATACTGATCGAGCTTTATACCGCTCGGGCTGCTTTTTAATCATTTGAATAAAAAAGATAAAATTAGTGTTGACGGGAAAAATGAATCAGTTAAAGTACGCCTCGTTCTCACGGCAAATGTCGTTGAGAGGTGGTGTTACCATCGCATGATTGCGTTGCCCTGGTGGTGGAATTGGTAGACACAAGGGATTTAAAATCCCTCGGCGTTCGCGCTGTGCCGGTTCAAGTCCGGCCCGGGGCACCATCTCATTGAGCTTTGTTATGATAGCTCAGGAAAAAGAGAACATAGTACCTAAAGTACTTCAGGCGCGTTGGCAGAGTGGCTATGCAGCGGATTGCAAATCCGTGGACCTCGGTTCGACTCCGGGACGCGCCTCCATATTCTAGAGAAGCCATCCCACGGGGTGGTTTTTTTTCGTCTGGACTTTCTGTTTTTTAATATACCCAAGAAATCTCGTTTTTCTTAGCCTGTCGCTGGCGTCATTTCTACCTTATAGGCATTGAAATAGAGTGGCTATTTCCTCATCTCTGCCTTGAATTGAAACCAGTGGCAAGGCTCTGAATTCGGCATGTTGAAGTTACTTGGGTATATCTCCTTATGCGGTAATGATAATACGTGTTACAGACGGCACACCTAGAAAGGTATTCCTTGTAATAAAGGCCAAAAAAAACGCCAAACTCTTAAAGAGACTGGCGCTTGTCAAAGGTAGGGCAAACTGTTAAATAATAATCACTCTGCCCTCTAAATTCGGGCTACAACCCTTAGAAGCTGACTTGATAGTTCAACGTGTAAGTACGGCCACGGCCTTTATAATCATAGGCCGCTGCATCGTAGTGCGCAGAATACAGGATTTGAGCTCGTTGACCCCAAATCGTTGTGTAATCGTGATCAAACAGGTTTTGAATACCAAAGCCTAAGCTGCCAACAGGTAGCTGGTAACTGCCTAGCAGGTCAAAAACAGTGTAACCGTCTAGTTTGTTTTTCGCTTCATCTTCATAGTCAAACATGGTTTGGCTTTGTACTTTTAGCGCTAAGTCAGAGCCTTGCCATGCCGCCCATGCACTGGCCTTTGATGTACTGGTTTGGCCAGCCGTATAGTCAACCCAACCCGAATCATCTTTCACTTGCGAGACAACAAAGTGGTTGGAGGCACCAATTTGGATGCTGTCATTAATCCAATAAGAACCAAGAGCTTCTAAACCATAGACTCGCTTCTTATCGTCAATCTCTTCAATCAACAGTGTCTTTTTATTGTATTTAACCGCTTTGTCTGACTTAGAAATATAAGTCGCTACTTGAAGGTTAAAGTCAGTGGTATCTAGACGATAACCCAGTTCAAAACTGTCCGTTTTAATGCC
Organism: bacterium sp. HQB-39; assembly: GCA_043422575.1. Lineage (GTDB taxonomy): Bacteria > Pseudomonadota > Gammaproteobacteria > Enterobacterales > Vibrionaceae > Vibrio. The sequence goes on from JBHOHG010000006.1 coordinate 162,416, forward strand.
TGACATTTTCGAGCTATTCACATTGATACTGTCATTCAGTTCCCAATGATCGCCCACCAACGTGTATTGGCCCTGACCATAGTATTTAGCTGGGTCAGGCAGGTCGAAACCTTGCGAGAAGTTTGCCCATAGCTGAGAATTTTCATTTAAGTGATAAACCGTGCCAAGGTTGAAGAGTAATTCACTGTAACTGGTTTCTCCGCCCGGTACGGCATCTGCCGTTGTCCCACTTCCTGTTGCAATTTTCTTTTGCTGACGATAGCCGACGAAATCATCAATCTTATTGAGCATGTACTGGTAACGTAATCCACCTTCAATTGACCAATCTTCCGTCAACGCGAAATCCGATTGAATAAAGGCAGCGATAGAGCTGACTTCAACACCCGGGTAACGTCCGATTTTGGCATAAGTTTTATTCACCAAGTTACCTGAGTTGTTTGCGATTGTTGGATCGTATAGCGCTTGATTACTTTCCAATGTGTCTTGGTATGCGTCTAGACCATAGACAATGTTCAAGTCACCAAAGCGATTGGCTAAAGCCAATTTTAGTGAGAGAACATCAGTAATTTGCTGACCTGATGATTGGTAATAAGGTGTGTAGGTTTGATCTTCTTTACGGTAAGACGCTTCGGCGATCAGTTGATGGCCAAGTACATCCTCATTGACGTAGGAGGCGCTGAACATAAGGCGCTCTGTACCATGTTCGCGATCGGACTCAAAGCCTTTACGCACATCAATGAACTTATGTTCCTTAATATACAAGCCGTAAGGCGAGTCTTGCTGACTGCTATAGTACTGAGCTAACAGATTGATCTTTTGAGTGTCTGAGAGCGTCAGGTTGATCGTATTCAAGAAATCAATCGTGCGGTTGAACTGCAAAGAACCTTGCGAAATGTCTGGAGTGACGATCGTACCATTGCCGTCAAAGAAGCCTTGTGTCTCGGTGTACACGACAGAAGAACGCGCTTGAATTTTGTCATTGCCAGTTGAGATGGATTGGCCGATTTTGTAGTCAAAGTCTTCACCAGAGTTCAAGCCAGACGTGCCACCAACGAACGACTCGAATTGAAGTTCATCACTCTCGGCTTTCTTGGTAATGATGTTAATGACACCGCCTGAAGCACCTGCCCCGTAAATTGAGGTCGCGCCTGACAGCACCTCAATACGCTCAATATTGAATGGATCAATGGAATCGAGATGGCGGCTAATAGAGCGTGAAGACTGAAGCGAAACCCCGTCAATCATGACCAGCATTTTACGACCACGAAGGTTTTGACCGAAGTTTGTGCGAGCACCACTGCTGATATCTAATGAAGGGATATTTGCCGATAGGATTTCGCCAAGGGTTTTACCACCACGATACGCTTGTTCAATCTGTTCTGCCTCAACGTACCAAACGGTGCCTGGAATATCACTGATGGCTTTTGGTGTTCGGCTAGAGACAACCACCAATTTTTCATCAGTAGGGCTGTACTGGTCTGCTTGAGCGGTAAACACTGTGCATGCAGCAGTAACTGCAACTGCGACAGTTGAAAGGGTTAAACTTCCTTTTTTAAGTTTCATTTTTTTCTCTACGTCTACTAACAACAGGTATTTCTTCGCCTGAATGCGGATGACCTATAGTTGATTGTTTCGGCTTTCGACCTTTCTGCTCATCACGGCGGAATAGGACGGATGACTGTTCTCGAATGTGCTTGTTATCTCAATGCGTCTGACCTGATTGCCAGAAATGAGAATCGTTATTATTGTATTTTTGTAGTGAAAATACAACGAGTGAATTCAATTTTATTTTTATCAGTATGAAAACTAAGCCAGAAACCTAGTTTGAAATGTGATTTGGGGGAAGGGGGGACAATGAGAGCTGTCACAGTGAAGGCGGAGCAGAGTGTTGTAGAAAGGGAGTTGGTTGTGGAGTAGCAGACTATCTGCAAGACAAGACAAGACAAGACAAGACAGACAGGGCAGTCATATCTAGAGCGCCCTGTTTAAACCGTGCTTACTGCTATGTTTATATCAATGCTTACAGCTACGTTTACTTTACAACAGTGAGCTAGGCATGATGGGCGGTAATACTGTGAATCAAGTTTTCACGCTCTTCTCGGGCGGTGTTGATCAAATCTTTATAGGTGCGTGTCATGACGCGAACATCATTTTCAAGAAGTTGAGTTAGCTTTGCTGCTGCGGCTTGGTTTTCTTGTTTTAGCACCAGATCAATGATGTCTAAACGACGCTGACATGAACGTGTGACAGAAGATTGAATATGCATCGAAACAAGGTCGGTCGCTTTTCTTAATCGATTATGTTGCTGCATGATCCCCAAAAAGAAACGGTTACCAGAACAGGCAGCAAGAAGTTCATGAAATTCCGCGCTCAAAGCAAACAGTTGGTTGGCGTTGATACTATCTGGCTTATTAATGGCTTCAATGTGGCGATCACGACATGCTGTCAAGGCGGCTTTGTCTAATGCCCATGTTGGCTCTAGCAAGGCTGCTGGTTCAAAGAGTAAGCGACAACGATAACTTTCAGTATGTCTTTCAAGGGTGTTTAGCACACCGTCAAGTTGCCATTTGTATCCGGGACTGCGTCGAAAAATACCGTCATTTTCCATTAAGCGTAATATGCTTTGTACTTCCCCACGACTTACGTCATAGCGCTGCTGGATTTCATTCTCAGAAAAGCTTGAACCAATCTCATCAAAAAAGAGATCCATTAAAATACGCAGATACAAGAGTTCTTGGTTCGATTGTTGGGTTTCAGAATCACACGACGTGACAATGGCTTGCGCATCAATTCGAAGAATGAAGCCTTTATATGGCACTTTCTTGCAGATATTTTCTTTCGTTAAGTGTTCTAAGACTTTACGCAGTGGCGTTCGTGAAACTTGGAATTGCTGCGCTAACAGAGATTCATTAAGGCTCGAACCTGCCTTTGCATCATCTGCTTTTAATTGAGATACAAGCTTGAGTAATAAATCTTGTTGAAGTCGAGTGATTGCTGTCGTGTCCATTGAATAAACGAGGTCTTTTTTGTTAGGTCTTTTCGTTATTAAACAATAGTAAACAGAAATGGAGTGCAATGCTAGTTATTGTTTTTTTGTTGCGAAAATTCAATATCCAGCATTGCAGAGAGCTTAGATAGCTATGTTAAGTACCCCATGTTAAGTACCCCGTATTACGTGCCCAATGAACAGTATCCGAGAAGCTAAGCAGTTATCGCCTCATTAGGTAGAGGAAATAGCCGCCACCAATCAATGAAGCCAATAACCCAGCAGGGAACTGCCAAGGGAACCATAAAGTGCGACCTATCCAGTCAGCAATCACCATTATCATGGCACCTAAGAGAGCAGCGGTTAACAGTTGCGGGATAGCGCGGTACTGATGGAGCGAACGTGCCATATGCGGTGCTAATAGTCCAATAAAGCTGAGTGGACCAATGACAATTGTACATAGCGTTGTGAGACCAGCGACAAGCAGCAATAACACCAATCTAACTAACGTCGCATTCATACCAAGACTGTTGGCGGAGACTTCACCTAAACCAATCATCTCAATCCAACGATGGAGTGACAAAGCGATCCCACCGACAAGGCAAACGCCTACAGCCAGTAATACGACATCGTGACCCGATACCAAATAGGTTGAACCTGATAACCAAGTAAGTAGAGCTGCGGCATTGTCATGTCCGGAGCTCATGGAAATGCGTAACAAGGCATCGAGACCAGCACTCAATGCGATACCCGTCAACAGCGTTTGTGTTGGGGCAAATTTATGTTTTCTTCCAATGAACCAGACTAGCCCAGTCACTGAGGCTGCACCAAGCGTACCAAGAAGCATTTGTTGCTCGCGCTCGACCGCAATGCCAAAAAGCGTCCCTAAAACTAAGGCAAGCGCAGCACCAGAACTAATGCCTAATACTTCAGGGCTGGCCATCGGGTTGTTGGAAACGCGCTGGATAATGGTGCCCGCAAACGCGAGTCCGACCCCCGCCAGTAGTGCAACGAGCACTCTTGGCGCTCTTAAGTCGAATAATGACGAATTCAGCTCTAAGCGCCAACCAAGTTGGTTCTTGCCGACTGTCATAGCCAAAATTGTGATGATCACTAAAAGGGCTAACATCGTCGTTACGACGCGATGTGGCGGCACCTGTCGGTAGTGCTCGCTGTGTTCAGAGCGTGCCTTGAGATCAGACTGCAGTTTGGTACGTTGCAGCATCCATAACAAGAACGGAGCGCCAACAAGTGCAGTCATGGCCCCTGTCGGTAATAGTTCACCGCCCACTCCTGAAAATGGCTGAATGATAAGATCGACCACCAGTAGGATCACGCTTCCGATCACACCACTGATCAGTATCTGCCATACCAAACTTCTAGCCCCTAGCATTCGTGCAATCGCCGGAGCAACGATACCAACAAAACCGATTAAGCCAACCTCACTGACAACGGCAGCCGTTATAAAGATGGCTAAAGATAAACAGATAAGTTTGATCTGCTTGATGTTTACCCCAAGAGATGTCGCGACATTATCACCAAATTGCAGTGCCGATAATGGACGTTGGGCAATCAGTAGCAAGACAATAGGAAGACTGACTAAAGGCAGTAGTACTTGAGTACTGGACCAGTCGTTTTGATTTAATACCCCAGCCCCCCAGACGAAAATGCTGGTGAGCTTTTGCTCATGCATGATGAGTAACATGGTATTGAGGGAGCCTAAGAATAAGCTCACAACCATACCTGCTAATACCATATGCAGTGGTGAGAAACCACGCGATGAGCTCAGTGCAAAGACTAACCCAGTGGCTAGACAGCCGCCAATAAACGCAGGAATAAAAGTAGGAACAACCCACTGGGCAGGGATCAAGAGCAGACCCAAAACCATTCCAAGTTCTGATCCGGCAGCGACACCCAAGGTGGTGGGAGAGGCAATTGGGTTGCGTAATACAAATTGCATGATACAACCCGCGACTGCGAGAGCGAATCCACAAATCACAGCGACTGTCAGCCTAGGTAAATAGGTGAGGTGGGTGATTAGGTGCTGATAATTCGTTGAATCAAAATGAAAAACAGTTTCCCAAAGAAGTGTGATACCTTGAGAATAAGGCGCGGTGACGTGCAGCAATAAACCAATAAGAGCAACAGCAGCACTGAGTAGCGCTGCTGTTTGAACCTGTCTTCGCTGACGAGAATGGTGGTGCATCTTAGCGGTAATCATCGTTACTTAGTGAGTTGCTCAGTGATATGGTCGCTAAATCTTTGCGAAGCGATCAGTCCACCAAAAGTCCAAATGGCGGGCAGTTCATAGACAGAATCGGTTCGACTGAATTCCATTGCTCGCCACAGTGGTGACTGTGTCAGTGTTTGACGTTCAGACTCTTTTAATGGACCAAAAATCATGACGCTGGCTTGTTGATGTTCCGCTAACTTTTCCGTTCCTGCGGTTGTAAAACCCCATAAATTGGTCTCTTCTTGCCATGAGTTTTTTAGTCCCATGCCTTGAATGGTCGCTTGTGCTAGAGAACCTTGGCTGTGGATGCGCAGGGTTTTATCATTGATAAAACGAGTGAACAATAAAGGTTTGAGAGTTTTTCCTGATTGCTGGATTTTTTTGCCATTATCCATTAGGCGTTGGATGGTTTGTTCAATCACCTGTTTGGCTTGTGTTTGCTTATTCAATAATTCCCCGAGTGCCAGTGTGATGGACTTGGCTGATTCGATAGGCTGCTTGTCTTCGTTATATACAGTGAAAACAACGACAGGTGCGATTCGATTTAAGGGCTCATACGCTGCGGCCATATGTTTACTGATTAAAATCACATCGGGTTTAAGCTCGCTGAGCATTTCTAAGTTGGGCTCACGGCGTGAACCCACATCAAGCGTATCGGCATTCAAAGCAGGTTCTACAACCCACTGCTGATATCCTTGAGTGTCGGCAACGCCTTGTAATTCAACCCCCAAACTCAATACGGTTTCAGTCAGCACCCAATCGAGGGCCACCACTTTTTTAGGCGTTGTTTCGAATGTTGCTGTGCCCATTTCATGTTGGACGTCGATAGCGTAACTGTTGAAGGCGAATACAGTAGAGAGAAAAATAAGAAGCTTTTTCACAACATAATCCTTTCGTGTTAAGGGATGTAACTGATGGGATGACCCGTGTCAGGGTGTTGAAACAGCGCCAATTCCATGCCATAAATCTGTTTCAGCGTTTCTGGAGTCATGAGATCTTTCGGTGAACCTGACGCGATCACCTGACCAGAGTGAAGGGCAATCAAATGGTCACTGAACTTAGCGGCCATATTGACGTCATGCAAAACCATGATGACGGTTAAACCGAGGGATTGATTTAACTCTCGGATCAAGGCTAATAACTCATGTTGATGAGCGACATCTAAAGCAGAAGTGGGCTCGTCTAACAAGATGCACTGACTTTGCTGAGCCAATAACATAGCAACCCATGCTCTTTGCCGTTCACCACCAGAGAGGGTCGCAACGAAACGATCAACGAACGGGCTCAGACCTACTTTTTCAATAGCTTGGTCGACAATGGCGTAATCTTTTTTACTATAACGACCAAATGCCCCTTTCCAAGGGTAGCGGCCGAAGCAGACAAGTTCGCGCACCGTCACGCCGTCCGTCACCGGGGGATGTTGTGGTAAATACGCCATTTGATGGGCAAAATCCAAATGACTGAAATTAGAGACGGCTTGTTGCTCAAACAGGACTTGCCCGGTTGATGGAGCATTCTGTCGACTGAGAAGCTTCATTAACGTCGACTTCCCGCAGCCATTGTGACCCAGCAAAGTGGTGACTTTTCCCGCAGCAAACGTCAAGTTCGTTGGAGATAATATGGTCTTGCTATCGATTTCAAACGACGCATCGACAAGTTGAAACATAATATGGTGAACATTGAGTCAGTGATTATAGATCGAGGACTCTAACACGCAAAAAATACAATGAGAATGATTTTCACAATCAATCAAAAATGATGTGACGGCTTAGCCATTACAAAACAATAGGTTAAAAATGAGTCGGTAGACGTAACGGCATCAGTTAATACCAGAGCTCGACGGAAATGAGTGAGCCGTTAGTTTCGACTTTTTGCGTCGTAAAAGTGAGCGTGTTGAGTTTAAAGTAACCATCTGAATGATAATGTCAAAAATAGGGTTGACCCACGCGACGAATCGGGTAAAGTACGCCTCGTTCTCACGGCAAAGGCTGTTGTTGATTGGTTCTCATAAGAAGCAATTATAGATATCAAAGTGAGAACGAAGTACTTTAAGTACCTAAGGCGCGTTGGCAGAGTGGCTATGCAGCGGATTGCAAATCCGTGGACCTCGGTTCGACTCCGGGACGCGCCTCCATTCTCTTAAAGAGAATTGCGACACTAGCTCAGTTGGTAGAGCGCAACCTTGCCAAGGTTGAGGTCACGAGTTCGAACCTCGTGTGTCGCTCCAGTTTTATATGATTTGAACGCTGATTTCAGATTCAAGTCTTACAGTTTGGCGCGTTGGCAGAGTGGCTATGCAGCGGATTGCAAATCCGTGGACCTCGGTTCGACTCCGGGACGCGCCTCCATTTCTCTTCTTGAGAGATGCGAGAAATAGAGAAGCCCCGATCAGAAATGGTCGGGGCTTTTTGTTTATATTTCCATAGTAAGGATTTATTCAATTTTCCAATCTCAAAGCTACTTTTGATTCTCTTGTGTGGCGATAGTTTTGATTCCTATATACGTGGTTTGTCTTTGTGGGTCGCTTTTATTCCGTGTATGGGTTTGTCCCGCTTTCGTTTCTCGATCTACTTGGCTTTGTTTCCAGCGGGCCAGTAACTCTTTGTGCTTGAATCTAAGACAGCAAAGAGTTACCAGAAAGGCGTTTTTGGTTCTCTGGTGTGGCTCGGTCGGTTTTTAGGCGTTCCCGACGCCTTGAAACCTAAAAATTCGCCCTGAATTTTTACCTTGTGTGGTTATGGTTTCTGATTCCTATATGCGTAGTTTGCATTTGTGGGGCGTTTGATTTCGTGCATGGATTTGTCCCGCTTTCGTTTCTCGATCAATTTGGCTTTGATACCAGCGGGCCAGTAACTCTTTGTCTTGCCAAAGAGTCACCAGAAAGGCGCTTTTGGTTCTCTGGTGTGGTTCGGTCGGTTTTAGGCGTTCCCGACGCCTTGAAACCTAAAATCTCGTCCTGAGATTTTCCCTCTACATCGATTGGCTGGTAGAGAGTCGCGAACGATGTAGTTCTTTGATTGTAATAGATAAATAATCGTGAAGGGGGCGGGGCAACCATGTCATGCGTTAGTTTACTAAGGGTTAGCAGTAAACTAGCCTATGCTTGCTCTCACAGCAGCAATGGTAATGAAGAGTTTATCTTCAGAGTCCTCAAATGCTTGAAAACCATAGCGTTCATAGAAGTGTTTCGCACCGTATTCATCATTGAGTTTTGCTCTCGTATCGTTCAGAAGCAGCTTTTAGTTTTGAGTTCGGTGTTGCAGGGCGATCTAAAGCTTCCATGAGAGACATAGCATCAGCTTGGCTCAGTTTTAAAGCTTGTTCTCGTTCGATGACTTGTTTAGCTTTTTCGATTGCAGCACTTAGAACAAACGAGTTGATGCTAGACATGCCAGCGATCGCGGCAGCCTTGGTAAGCAAGTTTTGTGTATCGACATCAACTCTAGCAGTGATGCGAGGCAAAGTAGTAGCCATAATGGTATCTCCTGTTGTGTCATGTTGGCACGCATATCAACGTATATGAGCTGTCCGCCTGTTAAAGATTACTTACGATAAACAAATATTGAGGATCTTTCCTTAGCCCACCGGTATGAACCTCTGATCATCCACTAATCTGATCGCTTTGATTGACGACCGAAGTACTATTTGGAAATGAATCTCAAACCGAGGAAAAATCTCAGGACGAGATTTTAGGTTTTATGGCGTCGGGAACGCCTAAAACCGACCGGACAGCGCGCACGGAATCAAAGCGCCTTTCTGTTTACTCTTTGGCAAGACAAAGAGTGAATGTCCCGCTTGAGCACAAGCAGAAGAGATCGACAAAGTTAAGGCGGGACAGGCTGCAGGCGTGTCTAACTTTAAATGATCTCATTGCTCGACATCACATCAACGAACTACACCACTCACACGAATCTAAAATAGAAACCACAACTTCAGGTAATAATTCAGGACGAATTATTAGGTTTTATGGCGTCGGGAACGCCTAAAAACCGACCGGACAACGCACACGGAACCAAAGCGCCTTTCTGTTTACTCTTTGGCAAGACAAAGAGTGAATGTCCCGCTTGACCACAAGCAAAAGAGATCGACAGAGTTAAGACGGGGCAGGCTGCTGGCAAAGAGAAAGTAGTCACAGAAGTCAAAGAGAAAAACATGGTCGTAGCGAAGAGCGATACGTGTTTCAACTAAAGCTAAATTGCCAGTCGATTTAGCGAAAAAAGCTGGCGGTAAGAAATATCATAGCAGTGAAACGCCATCGTGTGATCAAAGGTAAAGGCACTATCGATACGTATTATTACATCGGAGGATTGAGAACAGCCAAAATTATGTTTTGGATGTTGTTGTAAAGAAGATACTTCTCGTATCACCTTTTAGATGGATCCGTTGAAAACATCTCGTTTTTTAGACGTTTTGTAATGAATATGCTCAAGTAATATGACTGTAGTACGCCAAGCCATAAAGTGAACCTGAAGAAAGCGGGCTCGAGCGGTGACTATAGAGCAAGAGTCTTCTTTGGGTTATAAAGCCATCAAAGTAGGCTCTCGCCCTAGGACTTGGAACGCGCCTTCATTTGAAAGTTGGGACAAAAAGAAGCCCCGATCAAATATGGTCGGGGCTTCTTTTAATCCAGAAGAATCCTAAAAAATGTTCTTAATCATCACATTATGATTTGATATAAACATTAAAATTAGCAATTTACTTTAAATGATTAAGCGATCCTCTAATAGCATCGAAGTCTATAGTACAAGCAGAAAATGTTTCACAGTTTATTTTCATATTAGGACCAGTTACCGAACCACTAGATTCATTGATACCTGAACTATTACCGCTATCTTTTGCACTGGCACTTGCGTCAATTTGGCTATCGTCCGGTGTAGCTACATCGACAGCACCAAAATTACTACCTGAAGTTGTATTCCCCCCACTTTCTTTAAACTTCTTCATGTGATTGTAGAGACTCGCACTTGCTAGGTGTTTAAGCTTATAGTTTTTAAAATCTTCACGCACACTAGGGTCTTGAAGTAGTTCAAGGAGAGTGACATCTGAGAAATTATCTGCATTTGAAAGGTAAGCGAAGTTCGTATGACTTAACGAATGAATAAAGTTAATTTTATCTTTATCTTCAATTAAACTTAACAATCTATCTTCAATGACTTTCTCTGAATATATATAGGTAAGTGGAAGGAATGATAGTTTTCCACCAATGACCGGGTCCGACATAGCGTCTGCTAACTTAAGTTGAGGATCTAATTCACCAAGCTGAAGCAAGGTTAGATCCAATGGATTTGTGTAGCCACTCAACAAGCCGTTTAGTGCCCAGTGATTACCGTCAGCAAAGACCAAGCTATCTGTGTTAACTCCATATTCGAAAATATTGAAGGCAAATCCCGTTTCGTCTGTAGTAAAAGCATTAACATTATTATTATCTATAAATGGTTTTAATAGCTCTCCCCAAGGGCTATCTAAGAGCATTTCGTCGGAAGAAATACCGTTATACTGATCCCATTCCGTGGTAAAGGTAATTGTCCCAGTAAACACGGTAAAAGAGTTTGAAGTTCCAAATCCTTCATCACCATTTGTTCCAGATCCGAAAGCAGTCTTATTTTCGTCTTCTTTGTCTTCTTTATCGAATGGCTGACCTACATTAATACCGCCGATACCACCCTGAAAATTAAAGGTTCCCCCTTTTTGGGTAACTGTACTGCCATCTGGATTTGTAGTGATTGTATCCCCTTGTGTGTATGTGAATCTCCAGAAGTAGTCCTTGATAGCTGCACCTCTATTTTCGATCCATGTTCTAGCTGTCTCGCCAGTTTCTTCTACTGCCGTACCTGCGACCTCCGTCCAAGAACAGTTCGATTCACATTCACTTCCACTCCCATTAGCAACATGAGTCCACGGATATAACGGGTTATGAGGTGTGTCAGGGATTTTAGGTGGGAATTCTTTAAGCATAGGGCTTAATGGGACACCGGAGATCACCATTCCATTAAAAATTGGGTTATCTGCAGTAGCTGGGTAAACTAATGGAATGCGAGGATCTTTAATCACAACATCGGTTACCATATCTGGACCGAACTCATCTTTTACAAATGGATTGTGGGTTGAACCCCCATTTAGAGTTGGATTTTCAAAACATGCGGCCTTTGAGCAAAAATCTGGTAAATGTACCTCAATATTGCTACCGCCCTTGTTTAGAAATGTGAACTCAGGGTTTACAATTGTTGTCGCTGATGTATTAAAGGCACTTGTTCCAAATAGCGCCAAAGCAATTGAAAATGATAGTTTATTCATTATAACCTTCTGACTAATATATGATTAAAATCGCGGTGAATTCTGGATTATATATAAAATCAATTCAAGACTTTAAGTGTGACTCTCATCGCAATACCTCTCGGGCTTACGTAAATAACAATAAGATTATACAGTGTTTCGTATTGATTTTTTTTCTCCTTAAATTTGTAATTATAATATTTTTCGATAGGTGATTTATTTGTGGGTGAAAATATATTTACTAATATATCAAAAAAAGTGAATTAAGTTGCGACATTTGCGAATAGTATTGCACTGGTGGGTTTTGTGATATTAAAAATATAAAACATTATAAAAATAAGGGTATTTTAGTGGTGGGTGTTATACTTTTTATTATCTATTTGGTCTGTAAATGTTTAGACACTTTTTTATTGTGGTTAAGTTGGTTTTTTTAACGTTTAACCTTATATTTAGAACGGTATGCGAATGTTTTTATACTCCATTCGCTTTGAAAAATTATGGTATTCTTGCTTTAACTTAAGGTCTTTTACTTACAGCACGATTTTAACATTGATTTTATTACTTAGTGTGAGGTTGGATCCATTGTTAATGGATTGACGGATCACTTGATACGTGAAGCCAACATTGACTATGTGATTGTTCTCGTCTGACGAAGCATTTCTGAATGCTTAGCCATTTAACGAGGTTTACAAATCTTTTTTTGGGGGAGTATTGACAAGGGCATGAATTAGCTGGTAAGGATGTGGCCTCTTTGCAAAACAGTCACTCTTTATTCGTTTTACTTAAAAGTAACCCCTAGCTTTGCGATGGATCTCTCGCCCTTAAACTGTCATTAACGAGCAACTTCTTATAATAATCCCAGTAACATGTTGTGTTGGGGAAAAGTATGGCGAATTGGAAGCCGTGTCTGGAAGTGGGGAAGGATGTCGAACAGTATTACATTGGTCACCATGAATCACAGTCGCTACGTGATACCGGTATTTATCTAGGCGGGATCATTGACGCAAGAGGGCATTATGTTCGTCGTCAACATACGATGGAGTTTTCGTTACTGGTCTACACCATGGAAGGGGAGGGGAGTTTAATCAACCCCTATACCAGCCAACCTTTGTATGAGCAGAGTGCGTGCATTATCCCAGCAGGAGAGGCTGCGGGTTTGCAGCTAAACTCTCCCCATTGGAAATTCGCGTGGCTCAGTATTCATAATGAGGCGAAATGGCAGTATCTGCGGGATTTACCTTTAGGCGCAGTGATCTCTCCTTATGTACCCACAATTTTCCATTTGATCAGTGCACTGTATTACGAGTATCGACGTGATCCAACGAATACCGTAGCCCACCAGCAGTGTGCGCACTTATTACTATCCTCGGTTGAAGCCTCTCTACAGCATGAATTTAAGCAAGACTTTGTTCATACCAAGCTTGTGAAGCTCTTTTCGGGGGTGGAACGACAGATTCAGTACCCGTGGACTGTGGAGGAGATGGCTGCAAAGCTGCATTACTCTGTCCCTCATTTCCACCGTTTGTGCACCAAGTACTTCGAAATGAGCCCAAAGCAATATGTCCTAAAGCTGAAAATGGAACGGGCAAAGACGATGCTAAGAAGTCGTCACTACAGTGTGTCTCAAGTAGCGAACTTTTTGGGTTATAGCGAAACCAGCAGCTTTTCTCACAGCTTTAAAAAGTATTTTGGTGTGTCACCTGCGCATATGGAAAGAAAGTGATGTCAGTCGAATATCAAAGGGGGTGGCATTTGGTAAAGAGTTATAACTCAATAATGATGATAGTTTAGAACAACAGATTGGCATGCTAGCTCATCGGACTTCATAGTTTCAGTTTTTATACTAATGCTCATTGGCTAGTACAAAACAAAAGCATCTGGAGGTAGGTTAGTGGGACAAACTCTATTTAACTTCAATGATTTGGCTATACGTCAGCCCTTATGGAAGAAAGGCTCTGTTAGCATGTGGGTCTTTCATCATGTGATTGATGAACGCGCTCGAGAGAGGCAGGTTATCTCCATTCCTGAGGTAGAAGTCAGTGCTGATAACTTAGAACAACTTATTTCGCAGTTTTTGAAAGACGGCGGTGAGTTCATTTCTATGGAACGCTTGATCACAACGACGCTATCTAACGACAAGCCTTACGTTGTGATGACTTTTGAAGATGGTTATGCCGATCATTTAGAGGTTGCACTGCCTATATTAGAAAAATATCAGACGCCGGCTTGTGTTTATGTCGCGACTGGCTATCCCGATCGTAATGCCATCGATACTTGGACAACCCTGTCGGAGTTCATCTTTAGTAACAGCAAGATTGAGATGTATTTTGATGGTCATTGGCACTATGAGTCTTGCCGTCATTTGGCCGAGAAACGTGAATTACTATGCCGATTGTACAAATTGGTAGAGTCGCAGGTAGCCAGTGAAGAGCGAGACCGATTTTTCGCCGGGCTACAAGGTGATCGTACACCCATCTCTCTTTCTCAGGGGATCAGTTGGACACAGTTGAAAAAGCTAGCAGCGAATCCATTGATTACGGTGGGAGCACTTTCAGCATCACACCCGAGTCTACCGACGTTAAGTGATGTCGATTTAATGCAGGAACTCTCAGAAAGTAAGAACCGTTTAGAACATGAATTAAAAGTGCCAGTGGATCATTTCGCCTATCCATATGGTCATTATGGTCTGCGAGAAATCAATGCCTGTCGTCGAGCTGGCTTCCGCACCGCAGTGACCACCAATCCCGGCTTTATTGCCGATATGGCGAAAGTTGATCCTTTTCAAATCCCAAGACAGTACATCAATGCGTCGTTTGAAGTGATTCAGCCACGAGAGCGTGTACTTGAATCTATTACGAACCAGCTGGTCTCAGAGCCTGAGTTGGTATAACAAGGAAACATGACTATGACATCAGCAAACTTTGAATTGACCATTGAGATTTTGGCGAATGAAAAAGGAAATCTTCACCTTGCTGCTCAGTTGATAAATCATTCAGAAAAACCTTTGTCAGACTTTCAATTATGCTTCGACTTCTCTCGAGAGCTGACGGAAGAGAAGCTGGAAGGGTGCCGCTTGGTTTCTCAAGTGGGCTCTCACTGTGTGATTGCGCCAGCGGATGCAAGTCCAATTGCCCCTTATCATCATTGGACGTTCGAATTACACAGCCCAACCGAGACCGTGGAAAACCGATCTGAATTGCCGATCGCAGTATTTGTCGTCAAACATGGTGAATATTATCCGGTTGAATTTGTTCGCCACAATTTGACGACTAAACCAGACATTGATTTAGGGGAAATCTCGCTGCCAGAGGCGACGGTCGGAGTGATCCCAGAGCCCGCGAATATCGAACAGGGGGTGGGGACATTTATGGTTCCGTTAAACCTCAATGCGGACCTTGATGACGGCGTGCTTAAGCAGGATGTGTTGAGAGGGTTGAATTGGTTTAACCAGCAGCTGGATGTCAAAATTGCTTTGCTGTCGGAGCCAGAAAACAATCTGTCACGTGTCTGTTTCCAACATGGAGATACGGAGCCGGAAGGATATCAGTTATCCATTGAGGAAGAGTGCATTCGTATTGTCGCATCGCAGTCTGCGGGATTCTTCTATGGGTTGGTGACGTTAGCGCAACTCATTGAGCAGTCTCCTTTATACCTCAACTGTCAAACGCTGTCTGACTCACCACGTTTTGAATATCGTGGTCATATGTTGGATTGTGTCCGCCATTTTCACACCGTTGAGACCATTAAACAGCAATTGGAGCAGATGGCATGGCTCAAGCTGAACCGTTTCCACTGGCACCTGACGGATGATGAAGGGTGGCGTATTCAGATTGATACTTATCCAGAGTTGACCGAAATCGGGGCATGGCGTGGTGAACAAGAGGTGTTGCCGCCACAGTTTGGTTCTGGCCCGCACCGCTATGGCGGTTTTTATACCAAAGAAGAGATTCGCGATGTGGTGGCATTTGCAACCGAGCGTCATATTCAAATTGTGCCTGAAATTGATATTCCGGGTCATGCAAGAGCGCTCATTAAGTCTTTGCCAGATCTATTGGTAGAACCGGACGATCGATCCCAATACATTTCGATCCAGCAATACAGTGACAATGTGTTAAATCCAGCTTTGCCAGCAACGTATCGCGTCCTCAGAGACATTCTTGACGAAGTGTGTGAGTTGTTTCCAAATCAGCTTATTCACCTTGGTTGCGATGAGGTCCCGCAAGGGTCATGGACTGGCTCACCAGCCGCACTGGCGCAAATGGACAAGCTGCGTTTGACCGATGTAAGGGAATTACAAGGGCTACTGCTGTCAGAGCTCCAACATTACTTAGCGTCAAAGGGACGCCGCTTTGCTGGCTGGGAGGAGGCAATTCAAGGAGATAAACTTACTCACGACGCGGTGATCTTTTCGTGGCAAGGAGTGGGTGCAGGGATTGATGCCGCCAACCAAGGCTATTCTGTGGTGATGACCCCAGCCGAGTACACATACTTAGACATGGCTTGGAATCGCGGTGTCGATGAGCAGGGAGTACTTTGGGCGGGGCATCTTAATCTACATAAGTGTTATCACTATGAGCCGATTTCTGAGCAGCTAACCATTGCAGGGGCAAGCAAGATCAAAGGTATTCAATCCCAAGTTTGGACGGAATATGTCGAAAATGCGCAACGCTTAAATCATTTAGTCTTTCCGAGATTGTTTGCCATTGCGGAAAACGGATGGAGCTTGGCGGAGAATAAAAATTGGCAGCACTTCCTAGCGAAGTTGCCTAATCAATTAGACCGTTTAGAGAAATCAGGGGTTAATTATCGTCGCTTCGTACTTTAGCGGTCGTAGTCTATAACTGTCACACGAAACTGACGTCAATTGAAGAGATGGCACTCGTTGAACTAGTGCTAATTAAAATATTGTGATCGATTAACGACTCTTCATGAATAACCACATTTAATGCACTGCAAGTCTTTTTAGCGGCCTATGGCCGCTTTTTTTTTTGAAAAAAGTTGAAGCTGAAGGAATGGGAGCGGTTTATCGAAGTGGGTATACCATAATTGTCCTATTCATAAACACAATGGGTCGACACAAGCATTCACTTGAATGTGAAATGAGTCTAGTATGGATGATGGCTAGAAAACAACGATTGAATTATCAATAAAACAGTGTACATTTGTTTGATAAATGAAAATTAAGTGATCTCAAGGTGCGTCATTAGCAGCCTCCTTAACGATACAATCGCCGGGGGATAGCTGAGCTAACTCTATACAAAAGCCGATTAATTGAGCTTAGAGTTGATGAATTCGCCCTGAGAATGGAATCTCAACACAATGAAAAAAACTTTACTCGCGTTATCAGTGGCTTCGTCACTGCTCTTTCCGCTAATCTCAACGGATGCTGTTGCCGCTTCAGTTGCCTGGGACAGACAAGATCAAGTTTGGCAGACACAAGAAACCGACCATTTTTTAATCCATTATCGTTCAGGACACGAAGCACAAGCGGCGCGCTCTCTGGATATTGCAGAGCAGGTACACAAAGACCTGACTCCGTTTTTTGGCTATGAGCCATCGGATAAAACCGAGATTGTATTAGTGGACGAGTTTGATTACTCCAATGGTTGGGCGACCGTCATCCCTTATCCACAAATTCGTTTGTATATGACGCCACCTGATGATGTGAACAGCTTAGAAAGTAATGACGAGTGGTTGCATTTATTGATCCGTCATGAATATGTCCATATTTTGCATTTAGAAATGGGGGGCGGTGCGCCTGAATTCTTACGTAAGATATTTGGGCGGAATTTACTGCTTTATCCGCATACGTTAACCCCATCGATGTTATTGGAAGGGGTTGCGGTCTATCTGGAGACCAATGAAGCGTTGGGCTATGGCCGTTTACAAGGGTCAAGTTACGCAATGGAAATGCGTATGGAAGTGGCTTCTGGTGAACTTAAGGATCTCAACCAAGCTGTAGTCGCGAGTAAGCATTTCCCATTGGGCTACCAATATTTGTATGGCGCATACTTTGTCGATTACTTGGTAGAGCAATATGGTGAAGATAAGGTACAAAAGTTCTTAACCGATTACAGTCGTAAACTGTTACCTTTCTTCCTGCTAAATCGGACTGCGCGCAACAGTTTTGGCGAATCATTTGAAGCGATTTGGCCGAAATTCCAAACGTATCTATCGCAACGCTTTGCTGGCGAAATCGCACAGCTAGAAGCGCAGCGTGTTTCGGGCAAGCCAATTGGTGAAACCTTGCCATTTTTGCAGGTATCGGCCTCTAACGCCGATGGTGATGTACTATTTAATCGACGCAATGGTCATGATCGTAGTGAAATCATTCAGTACCACTCAGATGGGTCTGAAACAGAGCTGACTGATAGCCAGTCTATCGTGGCAATGGATGCTCATTCTGAGTCTGGTATCGTCGCTTCTCGGCTATTGCACTATGCCGATGGGCGCGGTATTGCGGATATCTTTTGGCTGAAAGAGGGCGATTGGCAGCGTTTAAGTGATCGCGAACGCTTTAAGCAAGTTCGTTGGATGCCCGATGGTCAATCTGTAATTGCGAGCCGTAAAGTCGACGGCTTTAGTGAACTATGGCAAGTGAACCCTAATGATCCTGACAATAAACAACGTTTATGGTTGGGAGAAGAAAATACAGTGCTCGGTGCTTATGATATTTCTCCAGATGGGAAAACCTTAATTGCCAGTATAAAACGTCCACACGAAGGTTGGAATTTAGAGGCCTTTGATCTGGCTGCCCACCAATGGCGAGGCCTAACGCAAACCAAAGCCGTAGAGCATGCGCCTACGTTTTCCGACGAGAACACGGTTATCTATAGCGCGGATTATGATGGCATCTTCAATATTTATCAGCTTGATTTAGCCAGTGGTGTGACACGCCAGTTGACGCGAGAAGTAGGAGGGGCATTCGCCCCCGTATGGTCTGATCAACTTGGTTTAATCTACCAAAGTTACGACAGTCAAGGTTATACCGCGAGACAATTGGCGACTCCAATCGCATTGAATGAACAGCCAGTGTCGCAATTCCAAGGACGATATCAATACCCAGATCCTGCGCCAGAGACTGTAGTGAAGTCTGAAGCGAAAGCGTATTCGCCTTGGCGTAGTTTACGCCCAAGAACTTGGGTTCCGGTCTACAGCCTCGATGAAAATCAATCCCTTGCTGGCTTAGTGACCAACGGTTCTGATGCGATTGGTCGTCATAACTACATTGCGAGTATTGCTTGGGACACGGAGAATAATCTCGGACAGTACAACCTGGGTTATCTTTACGATAATCGTTGGTTTGCAGCGATAAGTCGAAGTTATGACTTCACGACGTTTAAGGAGCAGGGTAAAGAGTCAAAACGCATTGAACAAAGCGATAATGCTTTAGTACAACGTAATCACCTCGTGACGGCTTGGGACGATCACTTCTCAATTGCAGCGGGTCTATTTTGGGAAAAAGAGAGTGAGGCCGAAGCGCCTACGTTTGCGGTCAGCCCATACGTTGAGCGAGAAGAAAGCTTAGTGGGTTTAGCGGCAACCTTCGACAATAGAGAAGCGTATTTGAATGTTATTGGAGTAGGCTGGGGTCATTACCTTGACTTAACCGCAGAAACCAGTGATCTGTTAAGCAATGATTACGAGGGCAACAAGTATCAAGGCCAGTGGAAAGGAACGTTTGATCTGCCGGGGCAATCCACTTTCTCACTGAGACTTGCTGGTGGCGTGAGCGATGAAAAGGCAAAACCATTCCGTCTTGGCGGAAGTGATACCGCTGACGAAACCTCACTCTTTGGTCGTGAAACGCAAGCTTTACGTGGTTACGATGAGACCGTGCAATCGGGTAATCATTATTTCACCCAGCGTGTTGAGTTCTCGACGTGGTTAGCGCGTGTTGAGCGAAATTGGGGCTTATACCCAATTGGATTAGGTGATATTTCAGCGACTGCTTTTGTGGATTCAGGCAGTGCTTGGAAAGAGGGTGGAAAATACGATGCGTTAACGGGCGTGGGTATATCAGCGACCATAGAGTTAAAGATGGGGTACAACTTAACCTTGCCACTCACCGTAGGTTACGCCAATGGCTTGGATAGCGAATTAGGTAAAGACCAGTTCTTTTTCTCTGTCTCAGGTGAATTTTAACGGATAGAGTCCATTACTAGATCAATCGCCAGCGTTCATCGCTGGCGATTTCGTTGGAGAAGACAGTGATAGAAATTACGTTTTTAAGGCATGGTCGTTCATCAGCGGATGACCAAGGGCGAATAGAAGGACGTTTTGATGCGCCGTTGACAGAGGTCGGTCACCAACAAGCGAGATTGAGAGCGGATAATTGGATTGAGCAACGAAGACGGTTTGACCTGATCATTAGTAGCCCATTACAACGTGCAGCCAGTTGTGCTGAGGTGATGTCAGAGCGCTTCGGAGTTGCGGTTGAGTTTGATCCGCAATGGATGGAGATGGACAACGGATGCTTGGCGGGCATGCATTTTGAAATTGCGGATCAACGATTTCCAAAACGTAAACAGGTCGACCCATTTGAATCCTATGTTGCCAGTGGAGATGGAGAAAGTTTGCTGGAATTGTATGCGCGTGCTGCCAGCGCTTTACAAAATGTTATCCGTAAAGGCAGCGGTCAGTATTTAGTGATATCCCATGGTGGTACATTGAACGCGGTGTTTAACGTGATCATGGGGCATCAGGCGAGCTCAACTAACTGTCGACTGCCATTGTCTGACTTAAGTTACCTTACCTTGTCCTACCAACCGAATCTCGAACAGTGGCAATTACAGGAAGTGATGACGAAACCATTAGTCTTGTGAAGCGATTGACCTTGCGAAACGGTGACCTTATAAAACGCGGGTCGCAGCAATATACCCAAGTGACTTCAAGGTGCCGTTTTCAGAGCCTTGTCACTGGTTTCAATTCAAGGCAGAGGTGCAGGAAATAGTCATTCTATTTTCAATGCCTCTAACGCAGAAGTGATGCCAGTGACAGGCTCCCGAAGGGCGAGTCTGCTTGGCTCGCTAGCTGTGTTATCGCTTCTTGATTTAGAGCCACTAGATCTGTAAAGCAATGCCTTGCTATCAAACCAAGCAGTTCTCGCTGAACCTAGCATCTCGAGGTTACTTGGGTATAGGTTAAGCGCCGAGCGCTTAACCGTTTATCTTCTTGGCCAATTAGTCAATTAGCCACTGATCTGCTTTTGATAACATTGATATAAATGTTCGATGAAGATTTTGACTTTGACGGGCTGATGACGTGTGTAAGGGTAAATAGCGTAAATTCCGAGTTGTTTTGCGACTTGATCTGATAACACTTGCACCAAATGACCGTCACGCAAGTCCTTATCCACCAAGACATTCGGCACATAGATCAAACCTTGCCCTAACAGTGCGGATTTGCGCAGTGCTGAAGCATTGTTGGTACTAAAGTTTCCGTGAACGCGAAGCGAGCGAGTGCCATTCGGTTCGTGAAACTGCCATTCATTTGCTCCATTTTCCTGATAAGAGTAAAGCAAGCAGTTGTGGTGCTTTAAGTCTGGATAAACTTGAGGGGCTGGGTGTTTGTTAAAGTACTCTGGGGATCCGCAAATGACCCATTGAATATCGATAAGTTTTCTTGCGATATAGCTTGAGTCAGGTAGCACACCAGTTCTTATTGCCAAATCGTAGCCTTTGTCTACGAGATCCACGAACTGATTATCAAGATCCATATGAATACGGATATCAGGGTACTTAGCACAGAAGCTGGCAATTGCTTCGGGAAGAAATAACTCCCCGGAGATGGTTGGAACCGTAATTCGAATTTCACCACTCAAACGATCGCCTAATCCGGCCATACTTTCATTGGCACTTTCTACCGCCTGAAAGATCTCTTGAGCATGGCTAAAGAATGTTTCACCCGCTTCCGTTAGCGACAACTTTCGGGTGGTGCGATAAAGGAGTTGTACTCCCATTTCCTGCTCGAGACGAGTAATTCGTTTGCTGACCATGGATTTCGTCAAACCGACGACTTCCGCCGCTTTGCTAAATGAACCATGCTGTATCAAGTGATAAAAGATGATGAAATCATCAGTGTTACGCATACAACTCAAAGCCCTTGCTCAAAAATAATGACATAAAATGTATCACGGACAGGGTGTTAGGTGCGAAAGTAATCGGCATTACTTTTGATACAACATTTGATAGTCACGTTGTGTCAACGTTGAAACTGTGCCATCAGACGCTGTACTTCCTCCAAATTGGATACCAGCTCTCGCGTACGATCGATGGAGGTCTTAGAGGTGGAAGCGGTTTCATCACTTAACCGTTTAATATTGACAATGTTACCATTGATTTCATGTGTGACTGACACTTGTTGGTTGATGGATGAGGTGATCTGCACACTGGCTTCGGATACCCCTGCCAGTTTTTGGCTGATGTCATTGAGTACTGTTCCCGTCTCTTCAGCACGCAGCTGGCATGACTTAGAGAGATCCATGCCTTCTGCCATGGCGTTCACCGCACTTTCAGCAGTGCTTTGCAAACGTTGAATCATCAATTGAGTTTCATTGGCGGAGTGACCAGTTTTAGAAGCGAGGTTGCGCACTTCATCGGCAACAACGGCAAAACCACGCCCAGCTTCTCCTGCTCTTGCCGCTTCTATCGCGGCATTGAGCGCAAGTAAGTTGGTCTGTTCCGAAATTGCGGTTATCACCTCCAAAATGTGATTGATTGCCTGCGTATCTTGCGCTAATTGATGGATGACGGCGCTCGATTCCGTCAGTTTTTGAGTTAAGGCTTGCACCTCATTAATGGTGTTTTCAATGCTGTTGACGCCTAATTCAGTGCCCTGATTGGCGAGACGTGTTAATTCAGACGTTTCATTCGTGGCTACGGAGACTTGCTCGATCGACTGGGATAACTGCTCAATGGATTGGGCAACATGTTGGGTTTCTTGACACTGTTTGTTTAAGCTTTGGTCAATCGATTGCACCATGGCGAATTCTTCCTCGGCAGAGAGTAAGATTTTCCCACTGGTTTGAGCCGCCCTCGAACTGATGGCACGCGTTTGTGCTTCTTTCATCTGGAGTGCTAACTCGACACAAGAATAATCGTCGTAATATCCCGTGTATAAGGACTCCATCAAGGGGTTGTGATATGCCGAGTAAGCACGCTTTTGCAAAGTGCGATAGCGTTTGTTCTGAATGAGTGACATAGTGAATATCACCATGCAAAGTAGGAACAGTGATAACGAGAGGACACTGGGCGAAAACAAGGCTTGGATTCCACTGAGCAGTGAGGTCAGGCTTGCAATGAGAACCACACCGTCGTGATATCGACGCTTTAACCCCGTGAGTTTGGACTTTGTATGACTGGATTGTTGTTCTTCCTTAGCCAACGTCTTGTAAGAACTCTCAGCGCGTTGTATTTGTTCTTGGTTAGGCTTTGATCTGACGGATTGATACTCAAGAGTTTTTCCATTCGCACCTTGAATCGGCGTGACAAACGCAGACACCCAGTAATGTTGTGAAGGATCTTTACACTGGTTTTTCACTAATCCCATCCAACTGTCACCTCGTTCCAAGTATTGCCACATTTGCGAGAATGCAGCCTTTGGCATATCGGGATGTCTTACCAGATTATGAGGATTGCTAAGAAGTTCATCTTCATCGTAGCCTGCGATTTGGCAGAAGGCATCATTCGCAGAGGTGATGTAGCTGTTAGGATCGGTCGTCGACATTAAGCAGCTGTAATCTGGGTAATCTTTATTATTCGTTGTCATTGGTTTGTTATCCTGAAATCCGTTCGTACTCACTCACAGAATGTGTGAGCAAGCATGGGATGGAGATGTCATCATATCTTCAGGAAATTAATGGCATATGACTTGAGTCAATATAGGTTGTTGATTTATGGAAACTTCGTATGTTTAACGCAATACGCCACTTAAATGTGGATGAGGTTGAACGAGCTTGTAATTGAACGTGCCTGAAGCGAGTTAGATGGCACAAGGATTGACTCTATTTTGCATTTCACGTTGACGCATGGGCATTGCGTCAATCAGTCTTTGAATCCGTTCCCAATCCGTGTCTTCACTCCAGCGTAATTTTTCACCACCATCTTTACCGATCAATATTCCAGTGTAACTGCCAGGATGAATGGAATAACTCTCCGCCAATTGTTGATAGCTAAAGTGATCACCAAGCCATGTCGGAATAGAAATGCCATCTTCGGTAATGATTAGGGTGACAACGTCACGGTCATCCAGCTCACAAGCGTGGCGATGACTGCCTATGATGAATTGTTGTACGCGATCGTCTTTCTGAGGAGCAAAATAGATCACGCTCCGATGGGAATGATAGCCGGGGTATGCAAAAGCCAATGAACTGTTCAGAGCAAATGTGATGCTGATGGTATAAATAAGCTGGCGAAAATAGGTGCTACACATACGTCCTCCTTTGACTAAAACTCAATGCTTGTACGCGTCAACGTTGTCACCAGGTCAACCCCACCCCTGTTCAAACTTTCTTAATTATAGTTTTGATTATGATTTTGGATTTGCTTAGTACCTCTCTTGATTTGGAGCGGGGTGCCTTTAATGCTCCTGAAAAGAAGGATTTAGTATGAAAACTCGACGAAACTCTAAAATGAAGTGTCGATATGCTCGCAATTTTGAGAGTAATGAAATAGTGTAGCGTATTTGTCTTGAGAATATAGCTATGGAAAACATTGCCATTTTAGTTGACGTGCAGAACGTCTACTACACCTGCCGCGAACGCTACAGTGCGAATTTTGATTACAATGAATTTTGGCGGCTGGCGACATACAACCGTCATGTCTCATCCGCTACGGCTTATGCCATCTACACACACGACAGTACACAAAGACAATTCCACCATATCCTTAGGGGTATTGGGTTCAAAGTCGCGCTTAAGCCTTGTATTCAAAGAAAAGACGGTAGTGCAAAAGCCGATTGGGATGTTGGCATTGCTTTGGATGCCATTGAAGTTGCGGAGAAGGTCGATCGCATTGTCTTAGTTTCTGGGGACGGTGACTTTGATATGTTGGTGGAAAGAATTCAGCAAAGATTCGGTATTCCAGTGGAAGTGTATGGTGTACCACAACTGACAGCGCAAAATCTGATTGATGTTGCGGATGTCTACCATCCGATCGATGAAAACTTGCTCTTGCGCTAACCGTTTACATCTTGGTATTGAGAATAAACTCCGATAGAATGCAATTCTCATTGATAATGAGATTGCTTATCAATGAAGTTTATAATCCCATTTGCTAGTAGTTGACGAACTTATGACTCTCAGAAAAGCTAGGATAGCGGCTGTTATTATGGCCAGTTCCCTATCTGCAGTGACTTACCAAGTGTCCGCAGAGAACATCGATAAAGCACAATCCATACAAAGTAAAACCAATGCGGCGGCTGCGGCGACGCAGAAAAAAGTCGATAAAAGTGCCAATAAATCGTTGGAATTACAGTCGGAAATTGAACAATTAAAAGAAGAAATTGCCAATCTTACTGTCTATCGCGACCACTTATCTTCACTCGTTTCCAGCCAAGACGAAGAAAAGCAAAGTCTTTCCCAACAGATTGAACAAATTAAAGTAACTCGCCAAGGCATTGTTCCTTTGATGTATCAAATGCTCGATGGTTTAGAGCAAATCATTGAAAATGACGCGCCGATAAAACGCGACCAACGCTTAGATCGTTTGACCAAACTTCAAGAATTAATGCCGCGTGCTGATGTGAGTGATGCGGAGAAGTTTCGCCGTATCCTAGAGGCATATCAAATTGAACTCGATTACGGTAGCAAGCTCGGCGTTTATCAAGGTCCAATCCAAGTCGCGGGTAAAGCTTTAGAAGTTGAACTATTGCACTTAGGGCGCGTTTCTCTCGTTGCACGTAGTTTAAACGGTGAAAATTTCTGGGCATGGAACAAGTCTTCTTCGCAGTGGCAAACGCTCGACTCTGCTCAGCGTGTTCAGCTCGATCTCGCCTTTGATGTTGCCAACCAAAGTGTTGCTCCGCAACTGCTTACGTTGCCAGTGTCACTTTCTCAGCAGGAGAGCAACTAATGAAAGCCAAACATTTAGCCTTAGCAGCGTGCCTCGCTTCATCTCTCGGTTTATCAAATGCCGCGTGGTCAAGCTCTTTGGTTTCTGAAGCAAACCAAGAATTCAAAACGCAGCAAACTCACAATAAAGAGCGAATTGCAGGATTCAAAGCAACAGAAAAAGAGCTTTCTCAACAAAAAGCTCAGTTGCTGGCTCTGAAGAAAAAACTGCAACTTGAATCCGATAAATTAGCCAATGATTTTTCATCGAATGAGCAGACCCTTGCCGAACTTGAAGAAGAATTGAGGTTGGAGACGGGCAGTCTGGGTGAGTTGTTTGGTGTGGTTCGCCAAAACGCCAAAGAGTTTCAATCGGACCTACGCGATTCCGTCACCAGTGTTGATAAGACACAAGATCGTACTGTCGTGGATGAGATTGTTGCAGCAGAAACCTTGCCTTCGATGAGCCAACTGACTGGATTTTGGAACAGTATGACGTCTCAAATTGAGGCAAGCGGTGCTATTTCTCAAGTAAAAGTGCCATTTGTTGCTGGTGATGGCGAAAAGCAAACCATTGATGGTCACCGTCTAGGTGCGATGGGACTGGTTACCGAACAAGGCTATATCAACTGGGATGGTTCGCGTTTGGATGCGAAAGCTTATCCGAAGCTCCCGGATGATTCGATCACGGCGACACAAGTAAAAGCAATCGAGCAAGGGCAGCTCACCACCGTATTGGTCGACCCGTCTCGTGGTGTGATGTTACAGCAATACGCAAACACGCCAACGCTGGGGGATCGTTTCAACGCAGGTGGTGTAGTGGGTAAAGTCATTGTCGGTCTTTTGGCGATTGGTTTATTGATTGGTTTGTATCGCGGTCTTGTGCTGTCTGTCACGCGTCAGAAAATTCGTTCGCAGCTGAAAAAACCGAATGAGCCAAGCAACAACCCGCTAGGTCGTATCCTTTCTGTCTACAAGGATGATAAATCTCGCAGTGTAGAAGCCTTGGAACTGCGCTTACTTGAAGCGGTGGTTGACGAGCAAGCTTCACTAGAGCGTGGTTTGTCTATGTTGAAGCTACTGGCAGCGCTAGCGCCAATGTTAGGTCTACTGGGTACTGTAATCGGTATGATTGAAACTTTCCAAGTCATTACCCAATTTGGTAATGGTGACCCTAAGGTAATGGCAAGTGGTATCT
The DNA here is from genome assembly GCA_043422575.1 of bacterium sp. HQB-39. GTDB lineage: Bacteria > Pseudomonadota > Gammaproteobacteria > Enterobacterales > Vibrionaceae > Vibrio. Next base: position 189,156 of record JBHOHG010000006.1, read on the forward strand.
CGATGGCGTTGGTGACGACGGTTCTAGGTCTTGTTGCGGCAATGCCACTCTTATTGGCTCACAACTTATTGAGCAGCCAAGCTGAAACGATTCGTAACTTGCTAGAAAAACAAGGCATCGCGTTGGTAGCTGAACAGGCGGAAAAAGATCAATCTCCAGCTCATTCGACTAATGATTCGAGTCAAGATACACCAGTAGGGAATGCAGCGTAATGGATTGGGTGATCTCTATGGGATGGCTACCCCCGCAGTTACTCTCTAGTGAAACCTTTATTACCTTGAATCAATTCATGCAGCAAGGTGGTCAAGTCCTTTGGGGCCTTGCTGCTGTTGTGTTGGTTTGTTGGTTACTGATCGTAGAGCGCGTACTGTTTTTAGTGTTTGTATTTCCTAAAAATCGACGTGATTGGTTAAACATGTGGCGTGCTCGTCCAGAGCACTCTTCGTGGCATGCACACGCGATACGAGAAGGCTGGCTGGGGCAAGCAAATTTACAACTATTTCAGCATTTAAATTTCATCAAGTTATTGGTTGCGATTTGCCCGATGTTGGGGCTTCTCGGTACGGTGACGGGGATGATTTCAGTGTTTGATGTGATGGCCAATCAAGGCAGCAGCAATCCTAAATTAATGGCATCAGGGATTTCCCTTGCGACTTTACCGACGATGGCAGGCATGGTTGCGGCCCTTGTCGGGATGTTCGCCCATTCACGTTTACAAAAGGCGTGTCAGCGCCGTGAAGTTAAATTAGAGCAATCTCTAAGGAGTCAAGAATGAGATTAGGTCGAAGACAAGCTAAGACAGAAGAAGCGCAAGTCGATCTGACTTCGATGCTTGATATTGTATTTATCATGCTGATCTTCTTCATTGTGACCAGCTCATTTGTCCGTGAGTCCGGTGTTGAAGTCAACCGCCCTCAAGCTTCGAACGTCGTTAGCCAAAAGGATGCGGGCATTTTTATTGCCGTTACGGCGGCGAATGATATCTACATTGATAAACGTGTTGTCGATGCAGAGCGTGTTCAAGCGGCAATCGAACATTTACTGTTAGATCAACCGGATGCTTCATTAGTGATCCAAGCTGACGAGCACTCTTACAATGGTACTGTTGTAAAAGTCATGGATGCAGCGAAAGCGGCTGGGGTGAAGAACATTGCCCTTGCGGCGGAGAAACCATAAATGGGCAGACTATTATTATCTCTTCCAATCGCAGCGGTGATTTGTTTCGCTTTGTTCGCGATGATGGCTTGGATGGTTGATAATGGTCATAAGCGTGCGGCGGAAAGAGAAGAGTCTTTGGCATTCAGTATGGTAATGGTTGAGGAAGAGGAGGCGGTGAAACGACGTCAACGCTCTGTTCCTGAGCCGCCTAAATTGCCTGAGCCACCTCCGCAAGAGCCTGTGACTCAGTCTCAGCCAAATGTGGCCAATGTCGATATCCAAACGGCAGTCCCTGATGTCGCGGTTGATTTTGCCGTAACGGGGTTAGCCATCAGTGTGCCTGCGATTAAAGCGCCGACAGTGGCTCCAGCGAAAGTTGCGCCAGTGACGGACTTAAAACCGATCAATAACGTTAAGCCGAAATACCCAGCGAAAGCCAAAAAGCGCCGTGTTGAAGGCTATGTTAAGGTTCAATTTGATATTGATGCAACGGGGCGACCGCAAAACATCAAAATCATTGAGGCGAAGCCGAAACGTTACTTTGAACGTGCAACTATACAGGCTGTGAAGCGCTGGAAATACAACCCGACCATTGTCAATGGCGTTGCGGTTCCAGTGAAAGGCCATGTGACAACCGTGGAGTTTGATTTAGCCCAATGATGAATAAACAATCTTTAGCGGTAATTGCTATTTCACTACAACTGCTGTTTGCTCCCGCACTCGCCAATGCCTCCGGTGAGGTCAGTGAGTATACGGCTCGTCACATGCACAAAGCGCAAAAGCTAGCGGATGAGGATAAAAACTCGCAAGCTATTGCGGTGCTAAAAAAGCTCGATCTCAGTAGAGATACGGACAAAGCCTTAGTGAATCGTATGCTTGGTATTCTGTATTGGCAGATAGAAAAACCAAAATCCTCTGCGAAACACCTTGGTTTAGCGGTGAACTCGGGTTTCTTTGTTGAGAAAGAGCTATGGCAATTGAGACGGATGTATTCGTCAGTGCTTTTGGTGCAAGAGTCATACAGCCAAGCCCTTAAACAGTTGTACAAGTTGGATAAGACCAAGCAGTACGGCTCCAATCTGGGCGAAGTTTGGCTATACATAGCGCAAGCACATTATCAATTAGAGCAGTGGAAGTCGGTGATTACGGCATTGGGTAAGCATCATAAGTACAAGTCGGCGACGATCAACACATTGTCGATGCGTATCACTGCTGAAAATAACTTGAGTCGCTGGAAATCCGTTGCGCGCACGTCGAAGCAGTTAATTCGATTAGAGCCTAAGCGTAAAGCTTGGTGGCAATTGGGTTATGCGGCGTATATGCAGTTGGACAACCACCGCAAGGCACTTGATGTACTTTCATTAGCCGACATCAGTGGCATTAAGCTGACACAAGGGGAGCTGCGTAGCTTGGCGTCACTTTATGCCCAACGTGGCGTGTATGAAAAAGCCGCTCAAACGCTAGCGCGCCTAAGTAAGAGCAAAACAGACAAGAAACTGATTAAGCTTCAGGCCCAGTATTGGCAAATGGCAAAAGAGTGGCAGGAGTCGATCGACTTTTGGACGTTACTGGCTAAAACCGATCCGAGCTATTACTGGAATGTCGCTGTGATTCAAAACCAACTGCAACATTACCCTGATGTTGTTCGTACTTTGAAGTTGGCGAAAAACAGTAAAAAACGTCAGGATATTGAGTTGATGCGTTCTCGCGCATTTTACAAACTGAATCAGTTTGATCATGCATTAGCATCAGCAAAAAGGGCGGATTCGATGAAGGCGAACTCGAGAGCACAAAGCTGGCTTAAGTTCTTAACTCAAAAGCGGCTGCAACAAGGCTTAGATCTTTAACGAAACCCGCCGAGTACTAAAAACAACAAAACCCCGATATCGGGGTTTTGTTTTATCTGCGTTTTATTGAGCGTCGCTTGCGACTTCAGGAGCTTCAACTTCTTCGTTCTCTACAGCTACGCCAGCTTCAAGTTGTGCTTCTTGTTCCATCTTCTCGCGTTCAGCTTTAGAGATGTATTTCGGCTTATTTGAGCGGTGTAGTTTGGCGTTTTTCTTCTTTTGCTTTGATTTTAGAATTTGATTGATGCGTTTTTTACGGTTCATAACATGCTCGAAAGGCTGAGTGCTTAAAGTTGTGAGCGAGCTTAGCGATATCTTTACCAATTAACAAGTCAGTAAACTGCGATTTATTGATAAAGGTTAATCCTCCCTAATACACGAAGGCATACACTCAATGTTGAATTGAGGAGTTAGGGGGAAGGGTGTGGAAAAGCTAACGTCAAAGATGCTGAGCCGAAACCTTGCGATTGAGTTTAAAACCGTGTGTGCCATGGTGAAACTGTATTGTCATAAGCATCATCAGCAACAGCAGAGCGATAAAAGTGATAAAGGATCAAAACAAGGTGACAGTGTATGTCATGAATGTGCTGACTTAATCGAGTACGCATTAGCTCGACTTGACCGTTGTCCTTATGGAGAGTTCAAACCCACCTGTAATACGTGTCCCATTCATTGTTACAAAAAGTCGTACAAAGAAAGAATGCATCAAGTGATGCGTTATGCTGGTCCGAGAATGTTACTGCACCACCCTTGGTTAGCCATTCGCCACCTATGGCATGAAAGAAAAAAAGTAGAGAAAAAGCCACCAGCTCATGTGTCAAATCGATACCTGCGTAAGCAAGGCAAAGGATGAAACATGAAGGGATAAGGTATTGGTTCCCAATTGGTTGAACACTTAGAAAACGTGGCGATTTTTGAAGGTTACAAAGAAATCCGTCTCGTATCGGTCCAAGACTCAAAAGTGTTTTGGCAGAAAAATGGCTTCACAATAGTCGAAGGAGACGTTTGCTCAAACTACGGTGAAGACGCTCAGCTTATGAAACGATCTCTATTTATGTAGGGGGCGGCTGTCTGTCATTGTCAGGGGCTCTGCTATGGAGTGAAACATAATCCAGTCGTAGGGTTGTTGTCGATAAGTTTATGATTTATATTTTTAAAATGATTCATATCACTTTCATTTATTAGTGTGGGCATCGCTGGATTTTCTCCTGCTTCGAATCCTGCTGATTCGATTATGTACTCTTGGTGTCGCAAGTTGGTCTCATTTACTCCAGAAGCAGATTCAAACTATGAAGCCTTGTATGATTACGTAGAATTACCAAATGGTAAGGAAGCTTGTGGTGTCACACTGTTTGAAATCGTTGAAAATAATCAAGGCGATTACTCAAAAGTTGAAGTTAGTGATTACAAAGTTGTTGGCAATTACTGCGATTGATCATTAAACCTAGAATCAACGGCTGTTAACTCAGCAGTTGATTTTTTGCATTGAATAATATAAAGGAATCACCATGTCACAAGCATTCGCTTTACGCATTCCTAAAGGGAATGGAAACCGCAGTTTTGAAGCAACCGTTTCTGGCTATGAAGCTGTTGGATTTGCTTTGAGCCCTAAACAAAGAGCAATGGCTGTTAAAGGCCTCAAGTTAGTGTTTTTAGATCCTATCGAACAGAAAACGGCCGTTGCACGTTTATCGCATATTGAAGAGCAAGATGAAAAAGGGCTGTTTGATTTACATTTTACCGACGTGGAGAGAAAAGGCTATGTGGATGTTCATTTTCCGAAAGGGGTGAGCTCACACAAATCTTGTATCGTGATCGATTGGGATGATTACTTTCTTTTTGGTTGATCTTACACCGCGATTTATTAAGAGCGTAGCGGTGCATCTCGAACATATGCACCGCTTTATTACTGACAGTGATGTATCCAATTACCCTCGGCCATATCCGTATTTAAAGTAACTATTGTGTTAAATCATTTAAGTGATTTGAACTTCGACCTCCCATAAATTTCACATGTTTTTGTGTGAAATACCGAACTTATTTCCCATCATAATGTTCAATTTTTATTATTTTAAATCCTTCAGAAATGTACTTTTTCGCAGCTAGACTTTGAGGAAAATTTCGATTGGTAGTGATAAGTGTTACTACCTACTTAAATATGTAACCCGGATGATAAATTCTACGATTTTATATTAAGTGTTTATATCTAACTATAGTGTGATTTTCATCGCACTTTTAGTTGTCTATAAGCACGAATCAATAACCAGCATGCAATAAGGTGTTGATTTTTAAGTTTAAAATATTCACCATCCTCGCAAGAAAGTTAAGTTGCTTTGAGGCTTAAGTTCATGGATGACGCTGTAAGGATAAGAAGTTGTATAAGTTTAAAGTATGTATTGTTTTTTTTGCTGTTTTTCCTTTTGTTATATACTTTTATCATGAGTTGTACAAATATAATATTTATATTGAAAATTTTTCAAATAATGTGTATTCCCTTAGGTTAAAAAAAACAGGTTTTAACTTGAATTTTTACTTAAATACATTTATTGCTAATTACTTTTTTGTTCATTATTTATGGTTAACATATTACTCATTTGTCATTTTTAAGAACAGCTTTGTACTGATTAGATTTACGGCTCCATTGTTGCTGTCTTTATTTTTTATTCTGTCGCATACTTTTTTGATATTTTTTATTGTATCATTAGTTAATATTTTTTTTGAAACTACACTTTCCGATTATGATAATGACTATGAAAATGTTTATAAGGAAAGTTATCAGACTAAATATGGTTCAGAAAGTGACGTTTTTATTGGTAAAGTTTGCGATCAAACTGGAAGTTACTGCCTAGATAATGTGTTGATCATTAATTCTGGTATTAATGCTAGTTTAATTAAACCATTGAGAGAACTCTATGCGAATAACTCTGAGATTAAAACGATCTGTATAAATAGTAACGGCGGTGGTTTATTTGCAACGAGAGATGTTATTCTCTTTATTCAAGAGAATAAACTGTCAACCTGTATTGCCGATAAGTATTTTGAAAATGGAATTGAAATTCAACTCTCTTCTAGATGTAATTCGGCTTGTCCACTTATATTAATGTCGGCAACGCATCGAATTCGAATAGGAGTGGATCAATCTATTTACGTTCACAGTGCTGGAAAAGAAATTGACAAGGGTATGTTTATTATAAAGAAAAGTGTTGATACTAGTGGATTCTTCGATGATTTTTTAGATGAGGAATATCAACTTGAATTCATGAATTTCGCATTTATGACACACTTTGTTTATAAGTATAAAATGACAGAAAGTGATATCTCTAACTATCAACTGTTTACTTCAGTATTCGGCTCATCATCTAAGAACGACGCTATGATGGAGTCTGAATAGAGTTGTACCCTAAACATTTATAAATTTCCCTTAGGCGCTGACTGTCGAGGTCGAAGATGCGCCTAAGCATTTTCAAATTAACATCACCCCCTTCAACTTAGGGTGGGTTACTTTCTAGGCTGCTTACTAAGGCTTTGGTAAATCTTGCCGCCTCTCCTCCCGTACAGGCTCGGTGATCAAAGGTTATGGACAATGGTAGCGTCTTGACAGCAATCACTTGTCCGTCTTGAAGAACTAATTTATCACTCAATCTCCCTGCGCCAATAATTGCCACTTGCGGTGGGCTGACAACGGGCGTGGCAAAGAGGCCTGCAATCGCGCCGAAATTAGATAAGGTGATGGTGGCGTGTTGCAACTGTTCTCGGGCTATTTTGCGTTCTCGAATACCTTGAGCCGTTTCGCTTAACCATTGTCGCATATCAGTGCTGCTGTATTGATCCGCGTTTCGTAATACTGGAACATACAGGCCGTGGGCGCTATCCACTGCGACACCGATATTCACTGATTGATGGACGCAGCGCGTCATGGTGCTAGCATCAAACCAAGCATTAAGCGCAGGTTCAGCTTGGCAGGCGGCAACGATGCCTTGCAAGAGCATAATCGAAATATCGCTTTCTTGGTTAAAGTGGTTTAAAACCGCTTCTTCGGTGAGCGTCACCGCAGCAACTTGCTGATGAGACTCTGTCATCGCAATCGCCATGCTGCGACGAGCCCCTTTAAGTACTTGTGTACCCGGTTTCTGTTTACCTGCCTGATCATAAACGTCTTGATCCACGATCAAGCCATGGCTTCCAGTCCCTTTAACTTGGTCAATATCAATCCCAAGTTTTTGAGCCAATGCCCGAGCCGAAGGCATGGCGGTGATCTTGTGGTGAGGGGCTATTTGAGAAACGCCACCGACCCAGAAGTCATCTACTTCGACCTGTTGGGTAATTTGTGAAACTGAACCGACGACCGTTGCCGCGTCTTGACTCTCTTGATGCCGCAACGAGTGACGGTCGTTGTTGCTGTTTGGCTTATGTAATGTGCCGGCTCCTTCAATCGCGGTATCTGATTCCTCTATTTCCAACAACCAATCGCCAATTTGAAGCACGTCGCCAGGCTCACCGTGGCGCGCGGCAATCGTACCAGCGTAAGGAGCGGGTACATCCACCACAGCTTTTGCGGTTTCAACGGTTAATACGATTTGATCTAACTTGACGGTATCACCGACTTGAACGTGCCATTGAACAATTTCAGATTCTGCTAACCCTTCTCCGAGGTCGGGTAGTGTAAACGTGTTCATTTCCAGCCCTCCATTAATGCTTGTGCGGCTAGGACAATGTCCTCTTGATCGATCATAAAATAGGACTCATTACGGTAGTAAGGCATCACAGTATCGAAACCTGTGACTCGCTTTGGAGGCGATTTCAATAGGCAGAGCGCTTTTTCACACACTTGCGCAATAATCTCACCCCCAACGCCTCCGGTTTTGCATGCTTCATGCACCACAAGTAGGCGGCCCGTACGCTCTAGAGATTTAATGATGGTATTGATATCTAATGGCTTGATGCTTGCCAGATCGATGACTTCTGCTTCGATATTGCTTTTGGAGAGTGATTGGGCTGCTTGTAATGACTCCACCACACAAGCCCCCCATGTCACTAGGGTCAGATCTCGCCCTTTACGTAGGGTGAAACAGGTATCTAAAGGGAGCGCTTCGCCATTATCAGTCACTTCGGATTTAACGGTGCGATAGATGCGTTTGGGTTCGAAAAACATCACGGGATCGTTGCTGCGAATAGAAGCCAGTAATAAGCCATAAGCGCGCTGAGGAGAGGAGGGGATCACCACTTTAAATCCTGGCGTGTGAGCAAATAGGGCTTCCACACTCTCTGAGTGGTGTTCCGGAGCATGGATACCACCACCAAATGGGGCTCTAAACACCGCAGGACACGTCAGCCGTCCTCGAGTGCGGTTGCGCATTCGGGCGGCATGACACATGAGGTGCTCTAATCCAGGAAAAACAAAGCCTTGGAATTGAAACTCCGCGACGGGGCGTAAACCTTGCGAAGCCATTCCAACCGAAACTCCCGCGATCAACGCTTCTGCTAGTGGAGAGTCAATAACACGCTTGAGACCAAATTTTTCTTTTAAACCGACGGTGGCACGAAAGACGCCGCCGTTATCTCCGACATCTTCACCCAGCACGACGACGGATGCGTCCTGTTCCATTTCGTAATGTAAAGCAAGATTAACGGCTTCTACTAAAGTTATCTCAGCCATGATTGCCTCCTTGCTTGTACTTTTCCAAGCGCATTACTTTGTCAATCAAGTGATCACGTTGCGCTTGTAGATCTGGCGTGGGTTGCTCGTAAAGAAAGTCGAAGGCACTTTCTGGCGCTTGGTTAATTAAGGCCAGATAATTGTCGACGGCTTGTTCGACTTTATCGTGACACCAAGATTCGAGTTCATTTTGTTTGTTCTGATCCCAGAGGTGTTGCGACTCAAGGTACTCCCTAACTCTCGCAAGAGGTTCGAAGCGCCAGGCTTGCTCAAGTTCATCGGGATCTCGATAACGACTGGCATCGTCTGCGGTTGTATGATCACTGAGTCGATAACTGATAGCTTCGATCAGCGTCGGACCTTTGCCTCTTCTCGCCGCATCTAGAGCCGATAAGGTGGCTTGATACATGGCGACAACATCATTGCCATCGACAGTGACTGAACGAATGCCAGCTCCAATGCCTTTGTTGGCTAGGAAATCAGCAGCACATTGCAGTTTTCTCGGGACCGAAATTGCCCATTGATTGTTATTAATCACAAACACCAGAGGCAGGTTCCACGCCCCAGCGCAGTTAATGGATTCTAGAAAGTCGCCTTTTGAAGTGGCTCCATCGCCACAAGTGACGAGTGCTGCTTGGTGCTGGTGCTGAATTTTCAATGCTGAAGCGACTCCAACGGCGTGGGTACACTGGGTTGCTATGGGCACACAAAAGGGGAGATCTCGGGATTTGTCTTGCTGGAAGTTGGATCGCCGCACATCATTGTTGGTGTTGAGTGCGTCTTGATTAAGATTGAATGAGTCAAAGTCGTGGATTGGGACGAAATCGCTGCCTCGTTCATCGCCACCCCAGTATTGCAGGTTTTTTTCCATCGGAATGCCGCGAACCCACATGGCTGGCATATCACGATAATAGGGAATGAAAACATCATTAGGGTGCATTGCATGACCAATTCCCACACCAATGGCTTCCGCACCCAAATGCGACGGATAGGTGCCCAACTTACCTGTTCGTTGCAGTGCCACAGCTTTGCGGTCGTAAGTGCGGGTTAGTTGCATATCACGATAAAGAGTGATCAAACATGCATTCGTCGCCCAGGCTGGTAACGGTCTCGAACGTTGACCGTTGTGATCGATGTACCTTTCCATCGGTAAGGTTTGTACTTGCATGACAAACTCCTTGCCACTTGATGTGGCTTAAAGAATCTTGCCAGCTGTGCTTGGAGGCTGACTCCTTGAGCCTGTCAAACCAAGCTCAAAATCCAATCATAATCCTCTGAAACACGGTAATACGATGGATGAGCGTTAAATCGTCCTGTAAAAACGCAGTCAGGAGCGGTATCCATCGGTAATACTGGCAACAACAGCTAGTACTGATAAGTGTAACTAAAGTGTTAAATTGTTCGAAAACAAGGAACAAAAGTATCAGTAAACTATTTGTTACACCTAGAGCTTCGAGATAAAGCGGCGATCAAAAATAAGGTATCCTCAAGTCACTCGGGTATTCTCGAGGTTACTTGGGCATAGCTCCAATAATGAGCTTGGATGGTATAGCGTTGATTGTATAGCGTTGATTGTATGGCGTTAACCCGACTGTATTAATGGATTATCACTCGCTTTGTTCCAATTGGTTAACCAAGGGGTAAAGTCCTTTTCTGGCAATGGTCTGCTAATGAAGTAACCTTGCGCATATTCACACCCCTGCTGCTCTAGCCATTCAAGAGAGGCTTGATCTTCGACGCCTTCGGCGACGGTACGTAAGCCAAATTCGTGGGCTAGGGTAATGGTCGATTTGGCGATGGTTTGGTCTTGTGTATCGCTGGCGACGTTCAGAATAAATGCTTTATCCACTTTCAATTCAGTGGCAGGGAGGTGTTTCAGTTGTGAAAGAGAAGAGTAGCCAGTGCCATAGTCGTCAATTGAGATTTCAAGCCCGTGATCTGACAAAGAACGAAGGGCATTGAGAGCATGCTCAGGGTCATCGGCAAGCGCACTTTCGGTCACTTCTAAAGTAATAGATTCTACGTTAAGACCGTGCTGTTTAAGTAGGTTAAGCACTTTATGGTCAAAGCCTTCCTGTTTTAGATTAATAGCAGAGATGTTGACGGCTACGCAGAGCTCAATACCTTGTTCTAACCAAAGGCTGGCTTGTTTCATTGCTTCACTTAATACCCAGTCTGTCAAAGCGTCAATCTGGCCTGTAGCCTCTGCGATACCAATGAATTCATCTGGTGGGATCATGCCTTTTTCGGGATGAAACCAGCGAACTAATGCCTCGGCTTTATCGACTTTATGGCTAGTTAAATTCAGTTTCGGTTGATAGAACAGCACCAATTGTCCCGTTTGAATCGCTTCAAACAGGTCGTGAGTTAGGGTGACTCTACTTAATGCATTGTCTGCCATCGTGGTGGCAAATTCTACAATAGGGGATCGTTGTACATAGGCGTATTGCAATGCGATACCAGCATTATGAAGTAATTCACGTGCGGTATGTCCGTGATCCGGGTAGCGACAAAAACCTGAAACGCTATGCACCGACACTGAGATGCGTTTTAACCTGAATACACCTTCTACCCCATTGGCGATGTTTGCCAATAATACGGATTGGTCGTGTTGCACTTCGATAGGCGACAACATGGCAAACTCCGCAGCGCCTAGTTGATAAAAGTTGGCTTGTTTATCAATTTTCGCCAAGCGTTTTGTCGCGGCAATTTGCAGCTCGTCACCAGTATCGTTACCCAAGCTATAATTTAGCTCTTCAAATTCAAGTAAACGGAAGCGGATAAGCATAAATTTAGATGAAGACTCTAACATCAGTTTCGCGATATCTTCGAACAACATCTTTTTATTCGCCAACTTGGTGAGATCATTGTGGTATGCGAGAAAATTAAGTGCGCTCTGGCGTTCTGCGATCGCTTTGTTCATTGCATTGAACTCGACGGCCAATGTACCAAGCTCATCGTCTCGGTTGACCACGAGTTCAGAACCTTCGTCACCTTGAGCGATTTGTTTGGCTTTTTCAGTGAACGCTTGTAACGGACGAGCAAGGTTTTTGGCAAGAAGGAAAGTAAATAGGATCGCTACCGTAAAGATAATGGCAAGCGCAATGATCACCAATTGCCAACGTTTTTGCAGTGTGCCTAACAGGTCATCTCTGTCTTGAAACATTTTGGCTTGTAAAATGCCATTTTCAATTAAACCAATTTGTTGGATGCTGGTGATGTAGTTTTTTGGATCAAAGTTGGGTGGCACTTTCCCTACCAGTTGTTGACGTGTTGGTGTGCTGGTGGCTATCAGCCGCGATTCTGCTTGCTCTACGCTTTCTGTCTGGATGGTCTCATCAGACAGAATGGTTAAATAGAGTTCTACTTCCATGCCTGTCAACTTAGCAAGGTGCTGGCTAAGACGTGTATCTAGCGCGAAGCCAAAGCCAATCCATGCAATTACGGTTTGACCACTTTTGACAGGAACGAGTTTTAATTGATATATGCCTTGCTCTTTCTTTAAAAATTGGGACGTACGGCGATCGGCTTGCTCGCTGGCGGTTTGCGCTAGCGAAACACTGTCTTGATCGGCTCGGACTTTTAAGCTGATAGGATCTAACGTCAATGTGCCGATCGTTTCTCCTTGTGGCGTCAAAGCCATCGCAAGATCGGCTTCTATCCGCAGCCTATGGTTGTTGAGTGCGACTAAGAAACTTCGACGATCCTCGTTCAGGGCTTGCTTTAAGCCGAAATCCTTTGCGACGGTTTGAGCGAAAGCAAACAAAGTGGTTTCTCTAACCTGCATCTGGTTATGAAACACTTCAGAAGCTGTGTCTAAATGAAACTCGGCTCTTTCTGATTTTTCTTCAAGGTTGGACTGCAATAAGAAATAGAACAGAAAGCAGAGAACAGAAATCAACAAAATCAAAAAGGAAAACAGAATCTGAGTTTGAATGCTTTTAAATTGAAACATCAGTATGTCCCCATAAAGTCGATATCTTGTGGGGCCTTTTGCGTAGGTATTTCACTCATCGGTTCCTTTAACGTTAAGGTCAGCGAGTCGCCGGCGTTGGCAATGACCGAGAGTTGTTCATTTAATTGTGGGTGCCAGATATCGAGTTCAATGTTTTTGTAATCGTCTGGTAGGGTGAGAACCGCCACACCACTTGTGTCCGTTTGTGTATAAAACGGACTGTCGACGACTTTGATATAACCACTCATCCAATCATGGATATTGCAGCCCATAGCCACCACACCTGTTTTCGCAAAGCCTGAGAGCGTTTGTTCTGAATTAGCTCTAATAATGAATGACATATCCTGTACCCCTGTGAGGGAGTAGACATGATGCGAAATGGCGTCTTGATTGACAAATTTAACTTGTGAACCCATAGCCACAACGGAGATGTAAGGAGTGAACTTTTTATCTTGCTGTTTTAAAACCAATGTATACGGCGTTGTAGACTTGATTTGAGTCACTTGCTTATCATCAGTGCGCTGGGGCAAGGTTGCTGGGTTAACCGAGACGACCGCTGCTTCTAGCGGCAACTGATTTAATGTTATGACTTTGATTTCAATCGTTGCGGCTTGAATACAAAAGGTCAATCCGATACTCAATAAACTGATAATGGCTCTCATATCTAAACTTTAGCTTGTCTAAACACTAACAATGAGCATAGCAGCTCAACATCGTACCTAGAGAGCAAATGATAAAAAGTTAAAGGACACAGTGCAGGAGTGGATGAAAGAACATGGTTAGGGTTAAAAGAGATGGCGGCTTGGATCAAATCGCGAGGTTGTTTGCATTGCGCGGTCAACCACAAATGCTTGAGGGAGGGAGTACGCAAGTATATCGATTCGAAAACTCAATTTTAAAACAAATTACAGCCACCTCTTTTGAATACCACGATTCTCTGACCATTATCGATTGGGTCGAACAGGTGCATCGACATTTGGCAGATTGTGGTTGTTTAGTCCCACAGCTACAGCGTTCTCAATCTGGTCATTTGATGGTCGAGGATGGCTGGACTGCATGGTCATATATAGATCATGAACATGGGGTTCTAGTAACAGAGAAACAGATCAAAAACTCGATTAAAGCGATTTTGGATTATCATACAGCGCTTGCCTCCATTCCTCAGCCAAACTGGATACATGATAACAAAACGCCTTGGGGAGTAGCGCATCAATTCAGTATGGCTGAGCGGCCAGTATTACCAGCTCACGTATGTCCCAAGTTATTACCGAGTTTAACCGCAGTGTTGGCATTGATTGAACCTATTGACGTTGGTCATTGCCAAGTGATCCATGGCGATCTAAACCCTAATAATTTGTTATCTATGAGTGGTCATCGTTGGGCAATCATCGACTTATCCCCATTTTGGGGAACCACGGAGATGGCGTTGGCCATCTACGCCAATTTTATAGGTCCACGCAGCGGTAATGTCGCCCATCTTAAGTATTTTGAACACATTACCAACTTTAAACAGTGGCTCTTAAGAGCTTCGCTTCGGATGTTATTGGTAATGAATGAAATCAATGATCTTGATGATTGGCATCAATCGATAGAAGCCAAAGCTGCACAATTAGTGATTGACTATGTAACAAATGAAAAACCGATGTGATATTGAGTCGTACGTAAAACGACCTTGTATTTCAACGTTCGTGTAACCACCCTTTGACCTTAAGCAATATTCTTTTATACCAATCGCGATAATTGTTTGCTAATTATCAATAAAACAGAGGAAGGCACTATGGCAAACTTACAAATTGAAACTTCTCGCCAAGGAAAGGTTATCAATTCTGTTGAGATCCCAATCAATGTCATTAAGGGTTTTTTGAAGGTATTTCCGAATGCATTTTCAGATGTAAATAGCATGGCAGACTTGACGCAGCTCCGTGAAGCCATTGAAAAAGGCGAATATAGTGATCCATTAATAGAAGTTGATATGCCTGAAAAAAATAAACGAATCCGTTTTTCGATAGTATAGGGCTTACACGGTAAATAAATGTCACTAATACCCAAGTAGGCTTGAGCCTCTGAGTGTGGATAAAAATTCATTTTTTAATGTTGGTAGCTAAAAGCCGCTTGGGTATCTTCTATTGAACAAAAAAAACTCTACCTGTATATTGCAAACGCTTATGATAATTGGTTTCATTCAGGTTGGTTAATATGAAAAAAAGTGTTTTAGCTGTGTTGGTTGCGTTATGCGCAAGCACAAGTGTTCAAGGCAAAGAGGTTGTGATTGAACATAACCTAGGTTCAACGACGTTGGACTCGGTGCCAAAACGTGTGGTTGTGATTGGTCATGGTGCGCTTGATGCGCTGGACTATTTTGGCATTGAACCCATTGCGGTTGCTAAAGCAGCGAAGTTACCTACCTATCTGAGTAAATACAGCTCAAAAGATTTTCCTTCAGTGGGCAGTTTATTTGAGCCCGACTTTGAAGCCATTTTTGTTCAAAAGCCAGATCTCATCATCGTGGGGCCGCGTGGTGCCAGCAGCTACGAGGAGCTTTCTGAAATTGCTCCAACGCTTGTCTTTGCAGCCCAAGATGGCAGTAGCTATTGGGAAAGCACTCAAACACAATGGCGTAATCTGGCGAAGGCATTTGCCATTGATGAGAAAGTAGAAAAGAAGATTGCCGAGTTAGATGGCCAATTTAAAGCGATTCGCCAGTTTAACAAAGACAATAATGTGGATGCGCTGACCGTGATGAGCTCAGGTGGCAATATTACGACTTTTGGCGCTCAATCTCGCTTTGCCGCAATCTATAAAGATTTTGGATTTACTGAGACGGTGAAAGGGATCAAACCGAGTCGTCATGGTGACCTTATCTCTTTCGAGTTCATCCAACAGTCAAACCCGCAAACGTTATTCGTTATTGATCGAGATAAGTTGGTTAATAAAGGAAAAAGCACCACTCTGAAAGATTTTGATAATGACTTGGTGAAATCAACAAAAGCTTATCAAAATCAGCGCTATGCCTTTTTGGATTTGGATTCTTGGTATCTTGCAATTTCAGGCGTAACGGCGACTGAAAAAATGATAGCGGATGTGAAACCATCAGAGCTGTAGAGTAGTAGGTTGTTGTTGTGAAAAAATTAATCGTACTGCTGTTGTTGATGGCGTGCGGCTCTGTATTTGTCGGTGTTGGCGATATGAGTTTGCGTGCTTTGATCGATGGCGATGAACGAGCATGGGATCTGTTGATCACCAGCCGAATCCCACGACTACTCGCGATTTTGCTCGCAGGTGCTTCGCTGAGTATTGCAGGGCTGGTCATGCAGCAGATTAGCCAAAACAAATTTGCTTCGCCGACCACATCGGGCACGATCGAATGTGCCATGCTGGGTTATGTGTTTAGCTTAGTCTTTTTCGGTGATGGCAATAATCTGCTGTTTATCTTTGGTGCTGCCATGCTTGGCACCTTAGCCTTTGTTGTTTTGATTCAGAACATCCAATTCAAGAATGCCGTTTTTGTGCCATTAATTGGCATCATTTTCGGCAACTTGGTGGAATCAGTCGCGACGTTTATTGCCTACAAATACGATGTCTTGCAGAACATGCAAGGCTGGGCGGTCGCTAACTTTGCCAATACCTTACAGGGTAGCTATGAACTTCTTTATATTGCAATTCCTATTGGTATTGTGACCTATCTTTATGCTGCGCGCATTTCTGCGGTGGGTATTGGTAAAGACTTTGCTATTAACCTCGGTTTAAATTATCAACAGGTTGTCATCCTCGGTGTGTTTCTTGTTGCCATGTCTGCAGCCAGTGTCGTGATGATCGTGGGTGAGTTACCGTTCTTAGGATTAATCGTACCAAACCTTGTTAGCCAGTTTTACGGCGATAATTTGAAACGTAATATTCCGCTCACTGCCATTTATGGTGCGCTATTAGTATTGGCATGTGACTTAGTCGGGCGTGTGATTATCTTCCCCTACGAAATTCCAATTTCTATGGTGATCAGTATTCTCGGTGGTGCTGTATTTGTGTTCCTGATCCTAAAAGGGAGGCAGCATGCAGGATAGAACGAAACTCATTTTATTGGCGCTCACGGGGCTATTGTTTGCGGCTTTGTTCATCTGTATAGGTCTGAATGCCGATAACTATCAATACTTTTTGTCACGACGTGTGCCTAAGGTTCTGGCGATGGTGGTAGCGGGTGTCGCTATTGCTCAGTCGTCACTGATATTTCAAACCATCACTAATAATCGAATTTTAACCCCGAGTATTATGGGGTTTGATTCGCTCTATATGCTGACTCAAGTTTTAGTGGTTATCTTATTGGGTGGTTTGAGTAGCTGGGTGTTGAACGATTACCTGAACTTTGCTTTGGCGACGACGGTGATGGTTGGCTTCTCAATCCTGCTGTTTGGGTTTTATTTCCGAAGCAGTGCGACTCAAATTGTGACCTTACTGCTACTAGGTTTGATTTTTGATCAACTGTTCCGAAAAGTGGCATCATTTTTTGTAATGGTGATGGATCCAAATGATTTTGCCACCTTACAGTCCACCATGTTTGCCAGCTTTAACAATGCCAAAGTTGAACTGGTTTATTTGTGTACGCCTATATTGTTGTTGGTCAGCGTTTTGATGTTCCGGATGAACCGAGTTCTCGATGTCTTCTGGTTAGATCGTGACAATGCGATAAGTCTCGGAGTGGATGTTAAGAAAGAAACATTTAAGGCGTTGGCTTTAAGCGCAATTCTCATCTCAATCGCGACGGCGCTCGTTGGTCCTATTATGTTCTTTGGGTTGCTGGTGACGAATCTGGCCAGAGAGATGTTTAGCAGCTATCAGCACAAAGTGTTACTGATTGGGTGCTCAATGTTGTCTATCGTCGCCTTGCTGTCTGGGCAGTGGGTGATCGAGAATCTGTTCCAGTTTGAAACGACATTAAGCGTGGTGATCAATTTCATCGGAGGTGGTTATTTTTTATATATGTTAATTCGCAATAAAGTGGTGTAGGTCAGGAATGATTGTTTTAGAAAAACTCTCGAAAGCGTTTGGACAAGCAAAAGTGGTTGACCAAGCAGACGCACAGTTTGAGAAAGGAAAAGTCACTTCGGTGATTGGACCAAACGGTGCGGGGAAAAGTACGTTGCTCTCTATGGCTTCGCGTCTCGTGAAAAGAGACAGTGGTATTGTCCTTATTGATGGTAAAGAGCTGTCTGAATGGGATACTTCAGCGCTGGCAAAGCAATTGGCGGTGTTGAGGCAAGCAAATACCATCAACATGCGTTTCACCGTGCGCGAAATGGTCTCTTTTGGTCGATTCCCTTACTCAAAAGGTAAGCACACGCAAGAGGATTTAGAGGCGATCAATCAAGCGATCGAGTATTTGGGGCTTTCCGATATCCAAGATCAATACCTTGATGAACTCAGTGGTGGTCAGCGGCAGCTCGCTTTTATTGCGATGGTGATTGCGCAAGATACTGAATATGTCTTTTTGGATGAGCCATTGAATAACTTAGACATCAAGCACTCGTTACAGATCATGAAAAATATCCAGCGACTGGCGCATGAAATGCAGAAAGCGGTGGTGATCGTTATTCATGATATTAACTTTGCTGCATGTTACTCCGATAACATCATTGCGTTGAAGAAAGGCAAAATTGTGGCGGACGGAACCGTGAATGAAGTGATTGATGCAGATCTGCTTCAGTCGATTTATGAAACACCGTTTAATGTGATAGAAGTGGGTGGTAAACGTATGTGTACGTATTACAGTTAATCACTTGGGGATAACAAGGTTAATTCGGATGTTTCAACGAAGGTCGCCTCAGCAAATAGGCGACCTTTTCTATTTCTGAAAGGGAATTTTTCGACGTTAAGCTAGGTGTTAATGTGGATTTAGGTTTCAGTGACACATATTTAATAGAAACCAACTACTCAGTCAGATCATCAATAATCGGGCAGTGACTGTTATTGTCCCCAGGGCAGGAAGAGACCCAAGACTTCAATTGTTTTTCCATCACTTTTAAATGAGCAATTTTTTCTTGTACTTCCAGTAATTTTTCTTGAGCGTGTCGTTTCACGTCGCTGCTTTTACGATTGGGGTTTTGCGCTAGTTGGACAAACTCTTTGCATTCCTGCAGAGAAAAGCCAGCGTTTTTCGCTCTTGAGATCAGGTTTAGCTCATTGATATGTTTTTCTGAATATTCGCGATAGCCGGAGTCACTGCGACACGGGGGAGAAATCAGCCCTTTTTCTTCATAAAGACGGATAGACTTTGCCGATAAGCCAGTTTGTTTGGATACAGTGCCTATATTCATATTAATACCTTGTGGCGCTTGAGTTTGTGATTAGAAAAATTATCTCTTCGCAACATGTTGTGGTGCGACCCCAAAAGCGCGTTTGAATGCATTAGTAAAATTAGAAGGGTGATTATACCCTGATTCATAAGCGGCCTCAGTAATTGTCATCACCCCACGTTCGAGATTTTGTTTAGCAATTTCCAAGCGCCTTTGTCTCATATAACCATTGATGGTGATATCAAACTCTTTTTTAAATCGCCTTTGTAAGTTGGAAACACTCATAGAAAACTTATCTGCAATATGTTCAAGGGTTAAGTTTTCTTGAAGGTGGGTCTCGAGGTAGCTGATCACGTCATCCATGCTTAGTTGAGGCGAGGGGGGGGCTTCTGAATGGCTAATCAGAGTGGCTTGTTCAATTTGCAGCAAAACTTCGGTGATTAATTGATGGGTCAGCGTCTCAAGCTTAAGCTTATCCATAAGCTCGGATGGTGTCCCTAAGTCGATAATCTGGTGAGTTAATGAAACCATTTCAGACGTAATCGTCAGCATCAAATGGTTCTTATGGCACGATATGAAATTCAGGAACTGATCGCCATCGATAGCGCGTTTTTCGAACCAACTTGGGTGAATGGTAATGTTTAACTTCGTGATATGGTTATCGAAGATCAAAGAACGATGGAAGTTGGCAGGGCGAGCAATATTCACGACCGTACCTAAAGGTTTACTGAACGCATTTAAATCAAAATTAAGATCGTCAAAGCCGAATTTTAACTTTCCCTTCAATAAAATAAGGATAGTGATGGTTTTTGGGATGGTTGAAACAATTTCACTGTTTACTAGCTCTAGACTCTTGCCACCATGTAAGGAAATTGCATCTGAATAACGATAAGAGAGCAGTTTACCTTCGACTAACTGATGTGAAGCTGTGTGGCCTTTTGAGACGATCAGCTGCTTTTCAGATTCTTCAAGTTGTTCAGTTAATGCGATCCGGTGCAGCTTATTCTTGGTCGTTTGTGTATTTGTCACAATGCTGTTCCCTCATAACTATTGTGCGATTTAGCATAACTCATTGTGCTTCCAGTTAATATAAATGAAACTTATCATGCTTGCGAATTATTATCATTTACATTCGGGATTCGTTTTCATGGAAAGTAAGCCGTTACACAAAAAGTTAGTAAAAGAATTAAAACCAACAGGCGTTTGCTTAGCGATTAGCTTGGCATTATCGGCAAACGTATTTGCTCAAGACAGTGACGAAGAAGTTGTTGTTTGGGGGACTCAAATTTCGAGTAACTCAGAAACCCTTGCTTCTGAGGATATGTCAATTCGTCAAGCGGATCACTTATCTGACCTGTTACGCCATATTCCAGGTGTCGATGTCGGTGGTACCCATTCAGTGAACCAGAGAATCAGTATTCGCGGACTTGGCGAAACCGATCTTGATATTCGTTTAGATGGTGCTTCACAGCACGCGAATATGTTCCACCATATTGGTAACCTAACGCTTAATCCAGATATTTTGAAGAGTGCTGATATCCAAGTTGGTAACAACTCTGTTGCGCAAAATGGGTTAGGTGGTTCAGTACACTTTGAAACAAAAGATGCCAGAGACCTACTTCGTTACGACCAAAATTTTGGCGTTCGTGTGGCGGGGGGATTAGCAAGTAACAAAAATGGACAAGCTTCATTAACGGCGTACGGGCTAATTAATGAACAGTTTGATTTTATGGCTTATGCCAACTTGCTAAAGAATGGCGACTTTGAAGACGGCGACGGTAATGAAGGGTTCGGCCAAAAAGGCGATGTGCGTAATACGTTGTTTAAGTTTGGTTTTGAGCCTGACTATGAAAACCGTTTTGAAGCCTCTTTCGATTTTTACAAAGACGAGGGTGATTACAACCCGCGTCCTGATCTAAATAGCGGCACGAACCAAAAACTAACAGCAAATGATTTAATCCCAACAGAATACAACCGTATGACGGTCACTCTAGGGTACGAATTAAGCGGGGAAACCACGACAGGTAAGGTGACTGCTTATGCTACGGAAACAGAAATTAAGCGTAACGAAGGGAAGATCACAGGTCGTTGGCCGGGTAATCGTAAAGGAATCAATATTGCGATAAACAAGAATACAGGATTGAATGCTAAGTTTGAGACGATTGCTCAAACAGGAGGGATCAGTCATCGTATCGTTTACGGTCTGGATTACATGAAAAAATCAACCGAATCTTCTTATGTCGGTGTTAAGTACATGGATGAAGGAACGACGTCAGCAGCACTCTTCGCAGAAAACACGTTTGGTTTCTTCGATGATAAAGTTGAGTTAACGGCGGGTATGCGTTTGGATGACTACAAGCGCAATGCAACGCATGAAACGACAAAATACGATGAAGCGACATGGGCATTAGGTATTGAGGCTGCTGCAAATGAGTCACTATCAGTGTTCGCAAATACAAGAACATTGTTTAAAGGCCCAGAGCTACTTGAGACTTACATTTCATACCAAGATGTTGTCGACCCAACCACGGATTTAAAAGCAGAAACGGGCCAGAACTCGCAAGCCGGACTTCGTTTTGTAAACAATGCCTTCACGTCAAACTTAACCCTATTTAAAACGGATATCGATGATTACATCGTAGAGACAGGTTATTCTAATGCGAATAATCAGTGGGTATATAAGTTCTACAACAGTGGTGATGTAGAGATTAACGGTTTAGAAGTGTCAGGCTCATACTTTGTTAATGATTTCAGCGGTAAGCTTTCTTACACTAAATCGGATATCGAATACAAAGATGGAACGCCTGTGTACGGTGGTAATGGACGTAGTATGGATGAGGGTGACATGATCACTTTAGGTCTGAACTATAACTTCACATCATTCGACACTTACGTTGGCTTTGAAACCACGCATGTGACTGAAGAAGATAATGTGAAGCCGGGACAATCCGTCAAAGACGCTTACACCGTCCATAACTTTTATGCGCAGTGGACGCCACAATTTGCTGAAAGCCTAACAGTGAACTTCGGTATTGATAATGTATTTGACGAAGCTTACACCTCACATGCTTCACGCTCTGGGGTGGTCCGTGGTGGCAATGCGGCGGACGATTACGAGCCGGGTCGTAACATTAAACTGTCGGCATCATACCAATTCTAAAATCCCTAAACGAACAATGGCTCAGCATAGGTTGAGCCATTTGATAAAACTATGATTACACATAAAACAACGATTCAATCAGAGCATGTCGTCAAATATCTCGCAACCTTGTGCCGTCATTTTTCTCGTAAAGTGCCTGCTACATGGGATGAGCATACTGGCAAAGTTGATTTTCCTGTCGGAACGACCGTCATGCATGTGGATGAGTTGGCGCATCAGTTAACCATTGAGTGCAGCTCGGAAACAGAGGCATTGCTTGAAAAACATAAAGCCATCATTGTCAGCCATGTGCAGATGTTTCAAAGGCGAGAGACTCTTATCTTAGATTGGCACGTTTAAAATCATGCCAACGTAGGTATACCCAAGAAGATTTGCCTTTCTGGAGCCTATCACTGTCCGTTAGAGGCATTGAAAATAGTCCATTACCTCTGCCTTGAATTGAAACCGGTGACCAAGCTTAGAATACTGAATCTTGAAGTCACTTGGGTATGTAATATTAAATTGTTTGCCTATACTTAACCTAGCAGCTGTTTTATTCCTTTTTCGGCTGTGTTGGGCAAGAGGGGCTAATCCACGGCCTCTTCAAAGCAAAAAGCCAGCTCATAGAGCTGGCTTTTTTAATGTTGGCTGATCTAGGTGCAACTACCTGAAAACCATCATTAATAAATTCTGTTGAAAGAACGTTTATGCTTTCTCAGCGGCTACTGTTTTTTTTTCCTGTTGCATTTTTGCTAGGAAGTAAACGTTAACACACGCGATGAAGCCATTGGTTACAACAACTGGCCATGCATCAATCATAAGACCGTAAGCTGTAAATAGTGCACAACCGATGAAGTTAAGAACACGTAGGCGAACGATATCTTTCATCATTAGTGAGATAGCCACCATGATAGAAGCCGCGTAACCCAAAATCTCAACCATATTCATTTCCATAATTTGACCCTCTTAAATCTGCCGATAGATGTCGGTACCAATTCTTCTCTTCTTGAGATAAGTGAGGAAGCTCCGTGCCTCGAATGGTTTCACTCTGTTGTTGCGGCCAAATATATCAGTGTAAAAAACGTGATGAAAGCCTCAATTCAAGGTTAAGAGAGGGTTAGCGATTACGCAAACGTTTTGCGTCAAAATTGGAAAGGCTGGTATTGATAGATTCGGTAAATAACTGGGTAAAATAGCATCAAGTGAAGGGAATGGAGCAACTAAAAGTAGACAGATAGTAGGGATTTATTTATCATCAAATGAAATTGATAATGATTATCACTCAGGATGTAAATCATGTTGCCACTTGTGGCTCTTACCTTCTCGATCATACTGGTTTTAAAGTTAAAAGTGGCAAAGCCCCAAGCGCTTTTACATTGCTTTTCTCACTCGGTGTTGTTGGTTGTGATGCCTGCGGCATACGCGACGTTATATCTTGCCACTATGTTTTTCTCTGTGCCGTTACAAGATAGAGTCTTGAAGAAATACCAAAGCCATGGAGCGATTTTTTCTTGTTTGCCTTTGGTTGTTGCTTCTGTGGTTACCCTGAGCGTTTAACTTTTAGCATTTATCATTTTGAATACATGTCTTCCAATATGAAGCGTAACGGCGTTTAGAGATTGTTGAAGATGGTTTAGTGAAGGGGGCTTTACGATATTTAAGAAGTAAGTTGGGTCGAGTGATATCGATGGTACTCAGCTACGCCACTAGTGAATGAGTGGCGAGCAGACAGAAATTAACCTTGGTAGGGAAGGTTTGTTATCCTTAACGAGCGAGTTTATGGTGAGCTCGAGAGAAGTGACCTGCACTAAATGCGCCGACGATAGAGATTTCTCCTGCCATGCACAGCGCAGCACATACTTCCGCTAAAGCTCTCGCTTTTCCAGCGCCTGCCAAGCCTAAAATATCCAAACAGGCTTTTTGACTCGGTAAATGCGTCCCTCCGCCTACTGTGCCGACCATAATGTTTGGTAGCGTTACACTTGTGTACAAGTCACCTTCTTTGGTTAATTCCATTCTCGTCATTCCCACTGCGGATTCAGCGACACAGGCAGGGTCCTGGCCACAAGCAATGTATAGAGCGGTTAAGGCATTGGCATAATGTGCATTGATACCAACGGTACCGCTCAATACGCCACCGACGGTTGTCATTTGACCAAATTCAACCATGCGACTTGGTGACGTATGCAGGAATTTTTCGACCATTTTTTTAGGAATAATGACTTCGGAAGTGACTTTTTTACCACGAACTCCACGTAGGGTATGTGTGTTGGCTTTTTTGTCCCCAGATAAGTTACCATCAAGAAACGCAACTTTAGGCTCGATAGGTGAGTGCTTAAGGATGTAATCAAATACCATGTTGGTTGCAATGGTGACCATGTTTTGACCAGACGCATCGCCAGTGAGATACTCGAAAACCATGTAAACATGATTGCCTTCAATATTGATATTGATGTCTTTTAAGCTGCCATGGGAGGTGGTGGACTGTGCTATTTGTTTGAAAGCATCATACTGTGTGGCTGCCCACGCGACGAACTGCCCAGCTTCTACGATGGTTTGAAAAGCAAACCCCGGACTACGTGTTACGCCCTCATTGAGCAACATAGTGCTGGCTCCACCAGCTTTGGTGATCAATCGTGAGCCACGGTTA
This sequence comes from bacterium sp. HQB-39, assembly GCA_043422575.1. Lineage (GTDB taxonomy): Bacteria > Pseudomonadota > Gammaproteobacteria > Enterobacterales > Vibrionaceae > Vibrio. The sequence goes on from JBHOHG010000006.1 coordinate 213,845, forward strand.
TAAGAAGCAACGAGCGCGGCCTCAGTTGTTGCAAGGGGGACGAGGTAGTCTTGGTTAGCAAACAATCCATTGACTCTGAGTGGGCCTGCAATCCCTACAGGGACTTTGACGGTGCCAATAAAGTGCTCGATGTTTTTGGCGTAACACGCCTGTTGCATTTCCGTATGCGAGTCAAGAAGCTGTTCCTTTGCCGTTTGGTTTTCTAATTGATTCCAACGCGTTTCGACGTGCTTTTCCGTTAATTTTGCACTTGGCAAAAAAGGGCGAGCGATTTGCTCATGCTTAGGTTGGAGTTTTTGTTCTAATTCAGAAGAGCAAGCTAAGCCATTAATGGTTGAGAGATCGGCTTGGCGGTATGGAAGAGATTCTGACATAGCAAATACAGCAAATAAATAGTGCCATGAATTGTACTGAATAACCCTCTTGTAACAAGTAAAACCTACGTTATAGGGTTACTAAAGCACGAATAAGTGTTAGAGAAAGTTATATTGTGTAAGAAATACTCAAGCTTGAATGTCAAGTAAGCTACCAATGACTTCTTGGTTTCTTTCCACAACTGAAGCGCCAATCCGGTTGTAGCCCGTGGCTTGATTGAGTTTAAGTAAGGCTTCTTGCTGCTGTTGAGGGTCAGTGACTATACGGGAAGCACTATTTTGCTGTTGTTGGTCTTGTTCTTGACCATTATTCAACTGGCCTTGTTGCGCTTCATTGCCACGGTCAACGCGATTGAAAGAAAGATCATCACGAGGCTGTTGGTTGGCGGGGTTCAATTCACGCGACGCTTCATCAGCCATCTGATTAGATAACTGAATCATCTGATATCCAGAGTTAACACCTGAAGTAATCATAAAAAGACTCGCATTTATTGACCTAACTAAAGATTAGGTGGATTCAAGCCGAGGCACAAGACTTTTGTTGTTTTTTTGCTCGCAAACTGAAGGCGGAAGGTGTGTACTGAGCTATAAAGGAAATTAGGCTGCTTTAGGTGAAAGATTAGGTAAGAAAGCACTAAAGCAACCGAAAAAGATTACACAAACAATGATGAAAGTACGCGCCGCTCCTCGCAGGTGAGAAGAGTCGGACGACGTTCATTGATCTTTACATCAATTTCTTGTTTTAAATCCTCAAGTTGTTGTGGTGTGAGTTGGGCTAGTTTGTACTTCAAATTCGAAAATTGTTTATTGTCCATGTGAAGCTCTACTTGACGTCGTTTAGTTCTAATTCGTAGTGACCATCTTATTCCTTTGATGGTTTTATCCCTTGCAATCACTGATGACCATGAGTTGATGGGCTAAAAAAAGCTCATGTCAGCGCGCTCGGTTTCGGTATCACAATAACACTTTGCATCCAGTTGAGTATAGGTGGTAATTGTCAAGAAACGATAAATTTTTGACTTTTTATCATGAGAACTGAAATTATCTGCCAAAAAAATGCCAGCGTGAGCTGGCATTTTATGAGTACGTGAGGTTAGCTTGCGGCTGAGTTCTTTTTTGGTTGAGTTCGCACCGATAGCTTTGCGGCGAGTGAGTGAAGCTCAGGAAGCATTCGATAAATAAGGTGTAGTTGTTGTAGCACCATTCTTACTGAACTTTCTTCATCTTCACGCCACTCGTTAAGTCGTTTTTCAATGTCTTGTGGATCGGCTTCTAGTTGCTCGTAATTTTCATTCTGATGGTTTAACTGTTGTTCAAGCGCATCTAAATGACGATGTATCACTCGATGGCTCTCCGCTACCAATTGGTGCGTGGCTTCATCACTGAGGCGAGTACGGTGCGCACCCAGTGCCGAAATGTAACTGAGAAGCGCGTGATTGAGGGTCAAAAAGCGAAAGCTTTCATCCACAGAACTGCGATATCGCCCGGGTTCAATCAACATATTACTGATTGCGGAAGAGAGGTTAGCATCAAGGTTATGGGCCTGACGGCGAGCAATACGATAACTGAGACTGTCTTTTTTACCGATGCGATACTGACCAATAATTTGCGCGAGGTAATCTCGGTTGGCACTGATGGCATCGGACATGACTTTATGCAGACGGCGCGATTGCCAATCTGGGAAGATCAAACTCACCGCAGCAACCGCAAGCAAGCACCCGATTAAAGTATCCGCTAAGCGTGGCAGTACCACCGCATAGCCTTCCCCTAGTTGATTAAAGCAAAACAGTACTAACAGGGTAATAAAACCAGTTGCAAATCCATAATTGTTGATTCTAAAGGCGAAAAATAGAACACCGGAAATAACGATGAAGACCAATTGGCTTTCTTGAGAGGGAAAGAACGTTAATAGAGGGACGCCAATGAGTAAACCCGCCAACGTACCGAGAACCCGAGCCGTCAACTTTTGACGTGTTGCGCTGTAGTTTGGCTGGCAGACAAACAAAGTGGTCAACAAAATCCAATAACCACGTTCGATGTCAAAGGCTTGAATAATCGCATAGCCCAGCGTTAACGCTAGCGACATACGCACCGCATGACGAAATAACATAGAATCTCGGTTGAGATTGGCCCACACACGCTGAAACATGGCTTTCACTGTATGTGGATTGGTGTCATCTAGGGTGTCTTCTTCAAGTTGTGAGCAATCAGGGTTGATAACGTTGCTGAGCTGTTTTTCAACGGTCGCTAAGTTATTAAAGAGATAGCCCATTTGAGCAAGTTGTCGTTTCCAATTCGGTTGCGATTGGGCTTCAAGATGTTGCAACGAGCTTTGCAGCTCATCCAACGCTGAAATGGAAGATAAACTGTGTTGGTATTCAGCGCCTAAACGTATAGAGTGAGCGACTTCTCGGCAAGCCTTTGCTTGCATTTCGAGTAAGTGTTTGAAGCGAAATAGAACATCTGAACGTTGAAATTCAGTAGCGAGCTCTTGATAGCGATAATGGCTGGAGCTAACACGTTCGTGGATATCTTGAGCGACAAAGTAGATGTTTAAAAAACGGTCACTCGGGCCATCAATATGACCTCGTTTCGATCGGCTAAGCAACGTCGCTTTACAGACATTTAACGCCATGACAGTGGCGGCGTTGAGTTTCGCTTCTTTGATACGATAAGGCTGCGGCGTCAGTTCCGTCACAGGGTGGAACAACTCTGCTTTTGCATCGAGATAATCCGCTAGCTGAAGAAAAACGCTGGCAAGACTTTGCTGGACCGGTTGCATAGGCCAGATCATTTGCCAAATCATCGACATGAGATAATACCAAGCCGCACCTGATAGTAAGAGTAGTGGTTGGAACCAATAATTTGTGCTTTCGTGAGCGCCTATCATGGTGTAAATCGCGATCAGCAGAGAACCAAATGCAATGCTGGCGTATTTAGGGCCTAATGCGCCGAGCATAATAAAGCTAAATGTCGAGACAATTAAGCCAATGGCGAACAACCATGGCGTGGCGAATAATAACTCAATCGAGAAAGCGGCAATGGCAAAACAGATGAAAGTCAGTATCAAGGCTTTAATGCGGCCCGAAAAACTGTCGTCGCTTTCTGCCAAAGCTGCTGCGATAATGCCCAAAATCAGAGGAGTGATTAACGTATTTTGATCAAAATACCATGCGGGAATAACCACACCTAATAGTGTGAACAAGATCAGAATGCTGTAGTTAACCGTTTTGTTTGCCCAAAATAGGCGCAGGTTGAGAGTAAATGGCACGTTAACCCTATTATTCTTAGAAATGGTGAAACTTTGCCAACCCCATAAGATGATGTTTTTCTATCATCGAGAGTCAGGATAGTGTGAGTGATCCCCTAAGTGACCTCAGGTGTTGATTCAGTGACAACACAGAGCGTCAGTTGACGTAATGTCAGCGGGATGACTTTGGCCATGTTAGCAAACAAGATTGGAAAAAGGATGACTTAGACCAAGGTTTATTCCCTTGACGAGATTAATTGTTGATAAAATGGATTTTAATCGAGACTTGGGTATCCCGTAACAACATGATATAACACCCACAATTGTCTGCCATGGGTCTACATTAATGCAATTAACCGCTTCCAGTACTGCTCAGTTTTTCATTCAAAATGAATATCATCACGTTGAGATTGAAGGCTCACAACTCAAGATAAGCTCAATAGGCAGTGAAGAGCGAATTCCATTTACGGTTTGGAATGGAAAAGTGACGGTTCAAAGAGGCTTGTTTTGGGGATCGTTATCCTTTAGCGCTCATGAAGAATTAGGCAAACAACAAGTCTGGGTAGTACAAGGCTTGCCGTGGCCAGATTGTCGTGACTTTGCCCAACAATCGGTTCAGCATTATCAGGATTGGCATAATGAACAGTGCCGCCAGTTAAACCACTACCTGCCAGAGTGGGAACAAGAGCTCTTTCGATTAAAAAACCTACCGAGTTATTTACCACACTCAGCCATCATGAGCTGGGTCAATAAAATGGAAGGTGAATTAGAGCAGATGGATATGACGCTGTTTGAAGCGCAACAGCGCATGCCTGAAAGAATGGACGTTTTAACCCCTTGGTATGTTGAACCTTCACAACAGCTCTCTCAGCGTAATCATATCTGGATTGAACGAGAAAGGCATAATTGGGAAGTGTTGTTTAATCAGCTTGAATCTTCCCCTTTAAATGTCAGTCAGCAACAAGCGGTATTACTTAATGACGATAATAACCTTGTCCTTGCAGGAGCTGGCTCAGGCAAAACCAGTGTTCTCACAGCCCGAGTTGCCTACTTATTGCAGAGTCATCTAGCGCAAGCGGAGCAAATCTTGATGTTAGCTTTTGGTCGTGATGCCGCCAAAGAGATGCAACAAAGATTGGGTGAAAAGGTGGGTATGGCCGCTGATAATGTGACAGTGAATACGTTCCATCAGTTAGGGCTCAAGATCATCAGCCAAGTTGAAGGGCAGAGTGTGACCCTGTCACCACTTGCGCTCGAAGAGAAAGCTCGCCACGCATGGTGTGTAAATTGGTTGAAATCACATTGGGCCACAGACACCAACTTTCGTCGTTGGCAAAAACATCTGACGAAGTGGCCGATTGCGTATTTAACCGGTGATGAAGAGCTGGCACATCATGTTGAAAATCCTAAATTAATTGCATGGTTGGATAAGCAACTGATGCAGTTCGCAGCAATGTATATCAGCAAAAAAGACATTCAAGAGCGTTTGGTAGATCACGAGGAGTACACTCGGTTCAATAGTGAATTGGCTTTGAGTTGGCCGTGTTTTACTGCATGGAAAAAAATGCTCAAAGAAGAAAGGCAAATCGATTTTCCGACCATGATAAGCCGTGCCACTCAATATGTGACGAAAGGGAAGTTTGTATCTCCATGGCGTTACATCATGGTGGACGAATATCAGGATATTTCACCTGATAGGCTTGCGTTAATTGAAGCGCTTGCTGCGGAAACTAAGAAGCAAGCAGCGGCTTCATTGTTTGCAGTAGGCGATGATTGGCAATCAATCTATCAGTTTGCTGGATCAGAAGTGAATTTGACGACGGGTTTTTCCGATCGTTTTGCGCATTCTACGGTGCATCATCTGGATACGACATACCGATTTAACAATCAGATTGGATCAGTGGCAAATGCTTTTGTCCAAGCGAACCCGAGTCAGTTAGAGAAAGAGCTCAATAGTTTTAAACAGAAGAAATCGAAGTGCGTGCACACCATCGCCAATAATCAGATTGAGAAAGTATTGGATGACTTGAATCGCAAGGCGACCAGTAGGAAGTCTGTGTTGATTTTGGGACGAAATCATTACCATAAGCCGCCACTGTTATCGGATTGGCAAAAACTATTTTTGAGTTTGAACATTCAGTTCATGACCTGCCATGCCAGTAAAGGTAAAGAAGCCGATTTTGTCATTGTTGTTTCTGTTGACGAAGGTCAGTTCCCCGCCAAGAAAAAACAGCTTCATGTTGATACTGCGTTAACAGAATCTGAGGATGACTTCCCACACGCGGAAGAAAGAAGGTTGTTCTACGTTGCGATGACACGAGCTAAAGAGCAAGTGTGGATTGCTCACACTGGCCAAGGGTCGTCGTTTGTACAGGAGCTTCATCAAGGGGATTATCCCCAAGTAACCTCGAGATGCTAGGCTCAGCGAGAACTGCTTGGGTTGTTTATAAGGTGACGAATAATTCGTCGCGATAGCGGTATCAGTCGATGCGAACATCATTCTAATCTAAAAAAGCCACTGTTCTCAGTGGCTTTTCTATTATGGTGGTTCAATCAATTGCTGGGGGTGTTAAGTTCGCTCAGATAGATAGGCTTCGTAATCAGGGATTTCGATTTCGACTTCTTCTTCAAGTAAACTCGATTCGAACAAGAATTTCGCTGTCGCACGGTTGGTTGCGACTGGAATATTCCAAACACTCGCAATGCGAAGGAGGGCTTTGACATCTGGATCATGTGGCACTGCATTGAGTGGATCCCAGAAGAAAATCAAAACATCGATCTTACCTTCAGAAATCAAAGCTCCTAATTGTTGATCCCCGCCCATAGGGCCACTGATCATGCTACGAATCGCAAGCCCAGTTTCCTTACTTAGCATGTTTCCTGTCGTACCAGTGGCATACAAAAAATGACGTTGCAGTTTTTCTTTGTTCTCTTTTACCCAGCGAAGTAGCTCAGGTTTGCAGTTGTCATGTGCCACCAGAGCGACGTGCTTGTGGGCGGGCATGGTTCGTGTTGTTTTCTGCATGGTTGTTTCCATTCTCTCTAATTGTTGCTACCCAGCTCAAACAGACATCGTTCAGCAAATTCTTGATAACAAACAGTGCTGTTTAATGCCTTAAAATTGACGTTGGTATTAATCTACTCAATAGAACACTATATACGGTGACGCTTCAACTTATTTCACGTTAAAAATCGGTCTATATTCCGAAGGTGAGAGTGAAGCATCAATAGTTGTGATCGAGAGCGAGTTTGGCGTTAACGCACTTATTTCTGGCGATATCTCAGGGGAGTAAAGATCTTTATTCAGATAAGAGACCGCTTGTTTGACGGAAAGCTCACCTTGTTCCACCATTTTGTCAGTGGGAGCAAACTGAACACGGTGGCGAAGTAGACCACGATAAACCCCGTGACTTAAATAAGTTGAGATCAGTCCAATGTCTTGTCGCTCAGCACTGCGTAATTCACTGATTGCGGCCTCAATTGCAACGGCACTGCCGACGATGTAGTCAACATCTGGCATTTCGAGAGTTTGTTGTACTAAGTTACGCTGTAACTCCTTGTCGTTGTCTGCATACAGACGCTCAATCACTTTAACGTCAGACTGCTTAATGGCATCTTTGAAGCCACGAGCAACGGGTTTCGTGCCACCACTGGTTTTAGGCCCAAGTAGCGTGACTACGTTAACGGTTCCCGAGCCTTTAGGGTGACGTTCAGCGAGATAGACTCCAGCTTCATAGCCCATCCAATACCAATCGACACCGACTTGACCTTTTAACAACGGGCTTTGTTGTGCATCGAGGGCTAAATGATTGACCGTTGCGAACACAGGAGTGCTGCCAACCAGTTCAGACAGCGAATGTTGATAGTGGTACGGATCAACCGTGCCAAGCAAGATCGCATCGGCTGCCCATTTAGTACACAGCTGCAATTGCTGGCTTTGTTTGCGTGCATTGGGGTAGCCTCCAGCCTCTAAGACTCGCAGTTCGATATTCTGCTTTTTCGCCTCTTGAACCATGCCATAATTCACTGAGATCCAGTACGAATCCTTCAAGTGCGGGTATATCGCACAGATTTTGTACGAAGGGTTTGCCTGATTAGCAAAAGCAACAGATGATGCAAAACCAGTCGATAACATGATGAAACTGGTGAAAAATGAGCCGAACAGTGGCTTTAATTGAGTCATAATTAAAGATAAATTGATATTTGTTAGGTGTTCGTCACAAAATATAACTTAATATTCCCTTTATAAACAGATACAAATTTAGGTATGCCTATGTGGATTGCGCCTTCCAGCATCGGACGAAAGCTCCTTTTCTCATTCATCACCATGGCGATGTTGGTTTTTCTTTCGGCGTTAATCGGTGTATCAGGGTTCTCTTTTGTAGCAAAAACAGAAAGGAATGTCGTTGATACTGCTCTCCCAGCGATGATCGAAGCTAGGCAAGTGTCCGAGCTCAGTAACCGCATCATTGCTTCTGTACAGACTTTATCCAATGCTAAAAACGAGGACGAACGACGTCAAGCAGGTAAGCTCTTGTTTGAGCAGTTGGCGTCCCTTCTCTCGCACATTAAGCAACTAGGCGCGGATTCTTTTGACTCCGAACTGTTAATACGCCTTGAACAACATGTTCAAAGTGTGATCGATAACTTGGCACAGTTGGGTGTGACGGTTGAAAAAAAGTTGTGGCTGGCAAAAGAGGTAGAAGAGCGCGTTGCCGATATGCGACAGTTGAGTGGCGAACTTGAACAGCTTACCCGTACCCAAGTGCTAAACACCAGCACCATCGCGGTAGCGAATGTGACGCATATTTATGATTTGCTCGAACAAGGAGAGCGTGAGCAAGTTTTGAATGCGCTCGACACGCTTGTCGAAGTCGATATGGATCTCTCAGAACGTTTGCATGAGCTGCATCTTCTGGCATTCAAGATGAGGAATCAGATTGAAGAAGCGCGAACACTGACCAATGCAGAGCGTATTGTCGAAGTACAGCAGGCGTTTAATGATAATTTGAGCATCATGCAGCGCCGCGTTCAGGCCGTAGAAGATCCTACTCGCTCCCAACAAATGGTTAAGCTGCTTGAGCAGTTAAGCCGACGTCAGGTTGTATTCACTATACTGCTTCGCCGCTATGAAAATGATCAGCAGTCACAAGCCTTGATGCAAGAAAACTTGGATCTTTTCAATGATCTGAACAACACGGTAAATACCTTGGTCGATGAGTCTAATCGTACGACTCGTGAAGCGGTCGATGAGTTAACTCAGACCCTCCATTTTGCCCAACTTTCCCTGACCATTATTTCTCTTTTAGGCTTGATTGTGGTGGCATTTATTGTGTGGCGCGTTGTCTACGTCTCGGTCGTTAAACGTCTGACGGAATATTCCGCTGCATTACTGTCAGTGGCACAAGGCAGGCTCGATGTTCAGTTAACTGTCAAAGGGAATGATGAACTGGCTCAAATGGGCAGCGCGATTATTACCGCGCAAAATACCGCGAGAGAGTTAAACATCGTCGCGGAAGGTGAGGCGAGAGCGAAAAGAGAACTCGAGCAGCATAAGACCCACCTTGAAGAGCTGGTTATGGAGCGAACGGGACAGTTACAGCTTGCCAACCAAAAGCTCAACCACGAGGTACTTAACCATGCTAAAGCTCGTGCTGAAGCAGAGCAAGCTAACCGAGCTAAGTCCGCCTTCCTTGCGACGATGAGCCATGAAATTCGTACACCGATGAATGGTGTATTAGGTACCGCACAATTGCTACAGGATTCGGGGCTAAACAAGCAGCAAGCGCGTTACGCTGAAATCATTAACCGAAGTGGTAAAAACCTGCTTGCCATTCTCAATGATGTCTTAGATTACTCAAAAATTGAAGCGGGGCATTTGGCGATTCGGGAGTCAGATTTTGATCTAAAAGTCATGGTAGAGGATACCTTTGATTTAATGCAGAGTCGTGCTAGCGAAAAACAACTGGGGTTTAGCTATCATATCGAAAGTGATGTTCCGCGCTTTTGGCGTGGCGACGTGACTCGAATCAGCCAAGTGTTGAATAACCTTGTTGGAAATGCGATTAAGTTCACCCAAAGTGGCGAAGTGGATATCTACGTCAGCTTAGATCCTGACGCTTCTCATCGAGTACGATTCGAAGTTTCAGACACAGGCATAGGGATCGCAAAACAAGACTTAGCAGACTTGTTTGAGGCTTTCACTCAGGCTGAAGGGGGGCAGCAATATGGTGGTACTGGATTAGGTCTAGCAATCAGTCGTCAAATCATCGAAAAAATGGGGGGACGCTTAGATGTGGACTCTCAAGTGGATGAGGGGAGCCGATTCTGGTTCAGTGTGCCCCTCAAGATGAGCGAGAGTATCGAAGTGCGAGCGGAGGAGCGGCACGAGAGTGAGCATAATTTATCTGCTGCGAATGTACTCTTAGTTGAGGATAATCCCGTGAATCGTTTTGTTGCGGAAGGTTTCTTGAAAGTGCTTGGTCACAAGGTCTTTATTGCGGAAAACGGCGCAGAAGCAGAAAGCCTAGTTAAGTCGAACACTTTTGACATTGCGCTAGTGGATATCAACTTACCGGATTGTAATGGGGTCGATTTGATACAGCGCTTGAAGCAGCACGAGGGCGGACTTAAGCCGATGCCAATGATTGCGGTATCGGCCCACGTTTTCAACGAAGATGTACAAGGCTATTTGGATTCAGGATTCGATGGCTATCTACCTAAGCCTTTGGAAAAAGAAGCCCTCAATGTGGCGTTAAACCGAGCCTTATCCGAGCAATCGGTGACTCAATTAGAAGCCGCGATACATAATACCCTCAATCAAGCCGCAGTGCAGGTGATTAGCCCGTTGAATGACATGACTTCCTCCGATGCGTTGCAACCATCAACTGATTTTTTTGATACTCCTGAGATTACTGATACTGCGCAGGTTATTGATATTACTGTACTAAAAAACGACATTAATATCTTAGGTGTTGAGAAAATGACTCAGATTGTTGAACTGTTTGCCACTACTAGTCAGCAAACTGTGCATGAATTAGAAGCGGCAGAGCAACAGCAAGACGCGAGCCAAGTAAAAGCCTTAGCGCATAAGTTAAAAGGCTCCGCTGGGAGCTTGGGGCTAGTAGCATTACAGGCAATGTGTCAACGCATCGAGTCGGCACAACAGCCGTTGCAAACTTATGGTGACGGTCATGCTGAATTGGTCGCGGTACTTGATGAATCAATTGTCGCATTACATGAGGTGCTAGTTAAGAGCTAGAACCCTTTGTTTCAACGGTGGTTTTTTATGGGGAAACGCGCCATAGGAAAAGGGAGATCAAAGTTTTTCAGACCCTTTTTAGTATCCTAGCTCAATTGAGCAAGAGGAGGTGGCTATGGAAAGTGTCTATATTGTTGGTAGCTTTAAACGTTACGCGCAAATGCAAGCAGCACAAGCTGCGTTAAAGGAAGCAGGAATTGATGCGCGCCTTTCTAATCCGCATCAACCTGACGGGGTTGATGGCTGTTTGGCAAGAATTCAATGCTCGGATGTAATTTATGTGTTCAATGATTCAGGCTATGTAGGAAAAAGCGTCGCACTGGATGTGGGATATGCCCTTGCATTGAAGAAAACAATCTACAGTTTAGAGCCTCTCACTGATCCAGACGTGGGGCATTTGACCGCAGGCGTGGTAACGATTGCACAGCTTGTCGCCATCATTAAGAGCGAGCACATTAAGAGCGATCAGAAACAAAAAACCTCCTAAGCGGAGGTTTTTTACTTAAAGCTAGGCTCTGGTTTACTGCCGTTATGACCAGCGGTTCCAGTCGGAATTGCCATCTAAGGCGTTGGGGTCGTCGTCAAAGGGGTGCTCTGCACGCACGCGAAGATCCTCCAGTTGTGTTTCCAACATGTTGACAGTGTCATAGTCACCTTCGGAACAAGCAATATAGATTTGTTGTTCCAGAGCTTCGATACTATCGCGGATACTCATAGTCTCCTCCCGAGGGATAGCCTCATCGATTCTCAAAACGATTATAGTCAAGTAATCCAAATTCGATCGGCTGATCTTTACGATACCAGCGATGAACGCGATCACTGAAAGACCAGAATTGATGAGAAGATCGACGTATCGCAAATTTATCCAACAAACGCACATAATCCGCTTCATTACTCAAATCGCTAAAATGTTTCACGAACTCAGGGATTTGTGATTCTTTGATAGAAAAGAACGCAGCAGGGTAGCTTCCTAAAATACCTCGAACGATGGTCATGTCATCATTGGCATAATCTCGATTACTTTCTTCGTCGAAGAGACTCGAAATATTGGTATGGGCATTGTTATGAAGCAGGGTAAACAGCTCTTCTTGCCCTGTATCGGTTGTTACCATTAACATGGTGATTTGCGGGACACTTTTTAGCCCTTCACCTGACAGTTGATTGATGGTATCAAGTAGATTTTCATTGCTTGGTTTAAGATGACTGCCCGAAATCTCGTAACGAGCTGACAGGATCGGTGATAGTCGGTTGCGAATCAGCCCAAACAACTCAGCTTTGGGATCATTGGTGCGGTAAATGACATTGCTCGGTTGATCAAATGGGGCAACATTTCTTTGTAAGAAGTCACTGAGCTGAGGGTGTTGATCTTGATACCAGCTAGAGTGCTCTTGATGACGCACTTCTTTAGGCAGTAGCGCAATGAAGTTACTTTCCCCTTCAAGTCGTAAAAAGTCCATAAACATACGCGTGATCAGCTGGTGGCCAAAGTTCCCATACACATCAAAACCGGCGACTAGCAGATAGTGAATTCTCTCAAGTAACGCGTAATCCAGAATCCATGCCGTCTTGGGCATCTCACCCACCATGCCTTGTACCACAGAGGCACTATCGAAATGGCGGAAAACGGTCAGAGCTGCATTGGGGTTGTTGCCATTACCATCCCACAACACATCGGTAGTCAAGTGAGTGCCATTCTCGAACCACTGATTGATGAATTTGGATTTGGCTTCTAAGTATCGGGCTTGCTGCCTTGAGTACTTAACCCAATTCGCTATCGGTAACGTGTTGCTTTCCAGCTCACTTGGCAAGGTTAAGTTATCAGCTTGAGAGCGGTAGAATTCATTCACTTCAGGCAAGTCCGCTTTATCAGGGTCGAGGAAGAATACCCAAAAACGGTCGTTGATAACATTCAGTGCAAGTTGACCACGACATACTGGCCCTTTGATGTATGCCATGATGGTGTTCTGAGCGTTGTCCAACATGAATTTAAACCGCGACTTCACCGGCAGGTCAACAAACGCGGTCATTGGGTTCGCCGCGATTTCTGGCTGATAAGACGGTAGCTGGCTTGTAGTGATGAGTGCATCATCAAACCAAGTCTGCCAATTGTTCAACGTGACTTGATTGAGGGCAAAAGGCATATGGGTTTTGTCAACGATCGTGCCTTGTTCAGGAATGATTCGGTAGTAGACACGTTCTACTTGTGGGTTATCGTATGGGCGTCGAGTCGAGATTCTTTTGACTGCTTCACCAGGAGGTGTGGAAGATCGAACTAAAACAAAGAACCTAGGTTGGGTCTGGGCAGAGTCATTCAACTCGGAAAAGTCATTCAACTCGGAAAAGTAGAGATGTGACAGATATAGGTGTTCGAAAATGTAACGCGCTGAAAGCTGACGCGAAAGGCTAGGTTGGTTAAGGAAATGCTCGAAACGTTCAATCTGTTGGTTTTGTTCTGATGTGACTGGTTCGGCTTCACTCATAATTGCCCCAGATTTCAACCAGTCCATGAGAGTCGAGTATTCGTGTTGACTGAGGTTTGGCATACCAAAAGGCATGCCCCAAGTTGGGTTTTTTCGCTCATAATCCGCATACTCTTCAATGGTCGGGCACGTTTGCTGGCGATCAATGGAGAAATCAAACCCTTCCAATTGGACTTGATCAGGCAGAGGGTGACGATCTTTTTGTTCTAGCATTCGAGCAATCAGACCCGCATCTATATTCGCCGCGATACTTTGTTGGCGCTCATTGAGTACTGGGTGAAAACCTGCGTCTCGCCACTCTTGTGTGGTTTGGGCGTCTTCGAATAGTCGCGTAGGGCCAACAGCCGTCAAACGCGTTCCTTCATAAACTAATTGTTTGCTTGCGCCACGATCGATTCCCTCTGGCGAACCTAAATTGAGTTGGCATGGGGCGTCATAGCAGGCATGGCAGACGACACAGCGCTTATCAATGATGGGTTGAACCTGCGTTGAATAGAATTCAGCATAGGCACTGCCAGTCGATGCGGTTCGCTCTTGAACCTTAGGTGCGCCGAAGAGCTGATCGTAATTGATTCCTGCATAGGTGGCACAACCAGCAAAAAGTGTGGCTACGGCAGTGATGAACCAGTGTTTAAATGACATATTATTGCTTTTATTTGTGTGAATAGTTAAGAGTGTAACACGGATAAAAACAACATGCGGTAGAGTGCAGAATAGAAGGTAGTGAGAAAATAGTCAGAAAAAAGCAGGGCCCATTGACCCTGCAAAACTTGCCCAAGGAAAAGCAGAAAGGATTATTCAACGATAGACGCCAGATCATCAATCATAATTTGTGTAGCGTGAATGCCACTTGCTGAGATATACCAAGCTTGTGAGTTTAAAAATGCAATACGGTTATTTTTAAATACGTCTAGCTTGTTGATAAGAGCATTATCAAACTTCTCTTTAGCGGAAGGGCTACTTTTACCAATAGCATGGTCACGATCAAGAACTAGCATAAAGTTAGGGTTTACTTTCGCAATGTACTCGAAACTGATCACTTCGCCATGGCGTGAGGATTTCGTGCTCTTACCGGCTTCTGAGAAACCAAACATGTCGTAGATCGCGCGGTAGCGTGACTGTGCACCAAAGGCTGAAATATTTCCGCCATTGGTCATGACAGTCAGTGCCGTGTATTGAGAGCCAAAGGTTTTTGAGCGAATATCATCAATTTGCTTTTGCATCTTGCCAATAATGGCATCAACTTCAGCTTGTTTATCAAAGATCTTACCGATCATTTGCCATTGAGCTTGTGTCGTACCCCAGTAGTCTTTTGCATCTGCCATAAACACAACACTTGGTGCAATTTTGCTTAATTCTGCATATTTAGGCGAACTACGGTTACTGACTAAAATAAGGTCCGGCTTAAGTGAGAAGATCTTCTCAAAATCGGGTTCGAATAGAGAGCCCACCGCCTGATATTTGTCATCTTGGTACTTCGATAAGTAATCTGGCATCGGCGCTTTGACGACACCAATAGGCTCAATGTTGAGTTTATCGAGCACATCGAGGGTATCCATACCTAATACCACCACACGTTTTGGTGATTGAGTTAGGGTGGTTTTACCGAGTGGGTGTTCAATGGTGATTTGTTTGGCATTGGCAGTAAAGCCAGTGGTGCTAAGCACCACCAGCATACCACTCACTAGCCATGACGTGAGTTTAGACATATAGATTCCTTAGAATTTGTAGTTGACGCTTAAACGAACATCGCGACCTGCATTTGCAAAACCTTGTGCAATCGGGCTACCCACATACTGAACATATGAGCCGTGATCGTAGTAGTATTTATCGAACACGTTTTTAATGGATAAGGTTAGGGCGAGTGTGTCATCTTGTAGTGGCAACCAGCGACCGTAGACATCATGCACACCATAACCTGACTTCTCTGGGAATCCACCGCCTGCTGGGTCACCCGGTGCCACATCTTCTAGACGTTCTACCAATTGTGCATTCCAGCCAAAATCGAGATTCGATGTTGGTTGATAGTTCACATTAACGACCCAAGTGTCACCAATAGCGGTACCAATGGTGAAATCTTCATCAGACAGAGGCTGACCATTAAGTTCTGGGCGCGCTTGGCTGTAACTTACTTTGGTGTAGAAATCACCTAGGTTAAGACCTAGATATGCATTAATACCACGGTTTTTCAGTGTACCGCTGTTTTTGTACAAGCCACTTGCGTAATCGACTTTAACGACATCGTCGATCTCACTATCGAAGAAAGTAATACCGGAGAAGAAGATGTCAGAATTAAAAGTAAAGCCAGTTTCGAAGTTTTTCGCGTGCTCCGCATCCAGCTTTGGATCGTTGCCTCGGAAGCTAATGATAAATAGCTCGCGTGTTTGCTGGCCACGGATAGCTTCTGCGTAACTAGCGAAGAAACCTAATCCATTTTCTAACGTATATTTACCGTAAACATTTGGGCTAAACCCGTCTGAATCATGCTTTAGACCTTGCGCATCTTTTAAATCGTATTGGTCGTAACGAAGACCAGCACTGAGCAACAACGCATCGGTAATTTGGAAGTCATCTTGTACAAAGAAACCGAGAACTTTGCCTTTCTCAGTATGTGTTGCTTTTGGTCCTGTACCCGGTAACGGAGTACTGTTAAATTCGGTTTTATCTACTTTGTAATCAATACCGAAGGCAATATCATGTTGATCAACAGCTAAGGTCTGAGTGACTTTTGCACCTGTTGTTTCAATGATACCTTGACTGGTTCCCCATCGAGGGTGACTTACGTGAGTAATCTGATTGTTCGTTTTGTAAACAACGGTATCGAGTTTGGCGGCTTCGTTGAATGTCAGCGCGTAGTTGACGTTAAATGTTTGACGATCAGCTTCTTGTTCTAGCGTTGGGTTTTTAAAGCTTGGTTTCCAATGAGGGCGGTTGAGGCGTTCACCGTCGTCTTTACGAGCTTCAAAGCTAACTGATAGGTAGTGCGAGTCATTGATATCGCCTGACACTTTGATAAGACCAAATTGTTGGTCGACATCAGAGTAAGGCTGTTCGTACCCTGTGCCATCAACAATTTTATCTGTTTTCAAATTACCGCCAGTGATCAAGAAACCAAAGTTTGGTTTAAATTCGCCATAGAGGCTAGCTGACAGCTTTTTACCTTCGTTATTATGGTAATAACCGCCGTGTACATGACCACCAAACTTGCTACCCGCGCTAAGAAGGTCATGGGCATCTTTGGTTTCGAAAGCGATGGCACCACCTAGTGCGCCTGGGCCGTTGGTTGCACGACCCACACCACTCTGCACTGTAACTTGCTTGAGTAACTCAGGCTCAATGGATAGACGGCCTTGGTGATGGAAAAGGTTACCGGATTGCTCAGCGCCATCGACAGTGATGTTGAGCATGGTGTCTTCAAGTCCACGGATATAAATTTTTTGAGAAAGGTTGGTATTACCGCCGACATTGATATCCGACATTTGACGGAATATATCATTGAGATCCATCGCTTGAGCATTAGACAGCTCTTCGCTTGTGATAAGAGCTCCTGACGCGTCCGTTGCGATACCTGTTACTGTTACTGTCTCATCTTGCTCAGCGTATACTGGCTGACTGATAGCAAAAAGAGCTGCGGCTAATGGGCTTAACTTAAATACGGTTGGGAATTTCACCGTAAACCTCCACTGTTAATGAGAATTATTATCGGGGGGATTTTGTTGTTTTCAATTGAGACAGTAAACGACTTTTACAACTGTTACATATCGAGTGACAATTATGAGAAACCCTTATTCATCAAGGTGATTAAGGTCGCCGCGATGAATAAGATGCTTCAAGTTGAAGGCGGTTAGCAGAAAGGGCGTTTAGCACTTAGTTAAAATCAAACTCGGCATTTTCAAGTTTGAAAATATTAACTAATGGCTCTTCCCAACCTAAACACGCTTTGAGTTTTCGCACTATCGGTTGAACTTGATCTTTGGCCACATTAATTTCGATTTTAAGCAACGGATAGTTTTCAATGGTGTGCTTTGCACCAAAAATGGGGTTCGCTTTGTCTAGGGCACGGTGAGAACCCATAACGCTGCCTATCGCCCAGCAATGGTCGTAATCTCCAATTTTATCGACACCTTGTAGATGTAGAGTATCAAGGACAAGGTCCTGTTGTTCCGGTTGACAGAAAATATCAAGTTTATACATACAATCCTATGATTTATCTATGACTCGTTTTCGTTGATAACCTTTGCGATTATCTGGGCAAGGTTATCGTGAAGGCCAGCCCCATCTGGTCAGCATTATCCACACTTATCGTGCCACCGACGGCTTCAATGTGGCGTTTAGCAAGGGCGAGACCGACACCATAGCCTTTTCGGCAACCTTGTTGATTATTGGCTTTGAAAAAGGGTTTAAATATCGACTGGTGTAGTGACTGATCCAGCCCGTCGCCCCCATCAATGATTGAGATAACCCAGTTTGTTTCGACCAGCTTTGCCTTTATCGCGAGCGTTTCCCTTTCGGGCGTGTAGCGTAGTCCATTACGGATGATGTTCTCCAGTGCTTGCGCCAACGCTCTTTGGTTGGATTGGCTGACTGGCATGTTTTCTGGAATATCCAGCGTAACGATTTTATCTTGAAACTCAAACCGTGCATCTTCGAGTAAAACTTCAAGTAGCTCTGACATGTCAAAGTCTTCATCTTTTAGCTGCGGCTGTTCGTTTTCAATCCAAGCCAGTGTCAGAGTATCTTCTGCCATAGTACGTATTGCATTGATCTCACGTCGGATTTTATCGCGCATCTCTTCATTACGAATATCTTGGTCGAGACAATCTAGAGCGGTCTCAATTCTTGCTATGGGCGTTCGAATTTCATGAGACATATCGGAAATCAAATTACGATTGTGCTCTATAACTTGTGAAGTACGATTGGCCATATGATCAAATGTTCGTGCAATTTGGCTGATTTCGTCTTGTCCGAGCGGCATACGTTGAGAGATTCGCGCATCATAGTCTCCTTGGCTGAAAGCGTTACTGACCTCTTTAAAATGCATCAGAGGTCGCATTACATAACGATACAGATAGATGGACAGGGCAAGTAAGGTAGTAAAAGGTAGGATCACCCGGAAAAACCATAATGCATGAGACATGTAGGTTCCCGGTCTCATTCTGTCAGGCAGCAACACCAAAAAATGTTGATTATCGGGAATTAAAGTCACCTCCATGATGGGGTTCCAAGAAAAGTAGAGATGGATTTTCCAATCGACACCTCTTCCCAAGGTAAACCCTTCCCAAAAACGTTTTTCTAGCGGTTTTCCACTGGTTAAACTTAAGTTTGATTCTACGATGGCAATCCAAGTCCCTTGCTGTTCAGAGAGGTTGTTGATCCACGCATCTAGTGCAGCTTGATCTCCCGCATCATACAAACGCTGCGCTTGTTTACCCCAGTCTAAAATTTCTTGCTGATGGGCTTCATCGAGATAACTCATTTTCTCGTCGGAAAGAATGGCCGCACTGTGAAGTAACGAGAAGAAAATCACGCCGCCAAGGGCAAGGATGATAAATAGTCGCCAAAATAACAGTCGTTTCATTTAAACAAGTACCCTTTGCCATGAACTGTTTTAATGCGATCTTGAGACATGCCCTCTGCGATTAAGCGTTTACGAATGCGGCTCATATGCATGTCTAAACTGCGATCATATTGACAAAACTCGCGTTCAAGCACCGCCTGATAAAGATAAGGTTTAGACTGTACCTTTCCTTGGTTTTCGACCAATGTCCATAGTAGATTGAACTGAATCGGAGTGAGTGATACTTCTTGAGTCGCGTCGCCGCCAATAACAGAGACCTGATGAGATTGACGCTTTAAAATCAACTCGTTGGATTCGAGAGTATTAACAGTGTGCTGCTCAGATTGCCTGCACGTTCTCCTCAGAACGGCTTCGATTCTTAAATTCACCTCAGTGATGTTACAAGGCTTGGAAATGTAATCATCAGCACCATATTTTAAGCCCATGATACGGTGTTCTTCTGCACCATAGGCAGTGAGCATAATGACGGGTAAAGACGATGACTCTCGAATATGATTGAGAATAGAAAAACCGTCGACTCTCGGTAAGTTCACATCCAGTAAGACAAGGTCAAAAGGCTTTTGGCCTAATATCTGGAGTGCTTTTTCACCGCAATCAATGCTGGTGACTTGATACCCTTGATGCTGAAGCAGGTCTGAAAGCTGTTGATTGAGATCGAAATCGTCTTCCACCAGCAGGATATGCGCAGTTTTAAACTCTTGGTTTCCAGAGTGTAGGCGGTAAGCACTAGACTGGTTTTGCAACGTTGAGCGAGTCATGGTCAAAAAGTCATTTATTGATAATGAAACGCATTATCATAAATGTGTATTTCATAAGCAATGCTAATCTGCGCGAAATCCAGTATTACTTAAAGCCAATGTTTTTTGACGACGTAAATAATCGGATAAGAAATTGGATGAGGCTGGGCAAAAACTTCAGAGTCCAGACTAGAATGCCATGAGATTTATGCACTTAGCTAAATGTACATACGTCCTAATTTAGTATGTGGCATGAAAGGTTGAACGCACGAGTGAAGTCACATAATTAATCCAAGTTGTGAGAATAATATCGACAAAATGTAACAAGATTGGTTATGAAGCAAGGTGTCAGTAGGCAATAAGTAAAATAGTGACACGAGTTTTTGCAGGATTAACAAATAGAATCGTTTTCAGGGAGAAGAAAATGAAGCGGCTTCAGCAATTATTGGAACAATCTGGTTATGAGTCACAGCAAGATGGCAACCAATTGATCCTCTCACTCGATGGTATTGCGAATACGGTGTACGTGTTTCATGATGTAAGGAATCAAAAGCTTAACATTAGAACTAACGAAAAGAGGCTTGCGGCATTGTATGCATTTCTGCTGTTCGTCGGTTTAGCGGGTATGGATACAACCAGCACTCTATTTTGTGCTGGGGTAGTGACTGTTGCAGTGTATGGCTTAATCAGTGTTGTGCTGACGGAGTTAAAACTACGACCATTACGTGAAAAATTACCGCAGTACAACGCCACGATAGAAACGATAAGCAAATCCGACTCTCTTGAAGAGCGTACCGCATAGGTTACGTGAACTACGTGCTTCTGCTGCTACGTAGTACTGCGATTATGTGTTACAGCGGCTATATGTTACAGGGACTATGTCTTACAGCAACCAAGAGTCACCTTGTGTGGCTATTGGTTTACTAAGCACAATTTAAACGGGACATTTAGGCGCTGAAATTGGTGGATCCAGCGCCATTGATTGTCTTGCAGCTTGTCCCCGGGGCCTTTGACCTCAATCCATATGAATTCATCGTCTTTAAAGGCAATCAAATCAGGCATGCCATTACGATAAAGCTTTAAGTCGCTGAGAAGCACTTCGAATAGTGCGTGAAGTGTTTGAGGTGGTATGGTTTTTAATGCGAGCCTAATTAGGTCTTCATTTATCAATGTCCAATGGACAAAGGCATTTGCAATCCCTTGTTTTTGATGGAAGTTATCCCACAGTCGCTGATAATTTCCAATTGCAATCTTCGCTAAAACCTCTTCAATCGCTCTTGCTCGGCGTTCAGTAAAATCCGGATGATACAGGTCAAGCGGTTTGTATTGGTAGGCATTGATAAAAGCATTTTCAACGGGAGAGAAGATGACTTGCCAAAAAGCCAGACCAAATAGGCCCGTTAACAACGAATTTTCACTGTAAAATACATGCCAACCTTCTTGTGTGAGGTGTGATAAAACAGCGAGTTCTACACGATGTTCACTCAAATCAAGGTCAAGATGAATTTCGTTTAACGTTGGTTTCTTTACTCTTGGGATCTTTATCCCTTGCTTACGCTTGAGGCGATCACTCAATTTCAGGGCAACTTCATACTCACTGACATCGATCGGGGCGTTCATCATTGACGTTACGGTCGTTGAGTACGCATCCATCATGTCGAGCTTATCGTAAATTCGGCAACGCCTTTCTCGACTGGGTATCACATTGGTTGTCTCAAAAGCGGCGAGCGCGAGATCGAATTCAGATAAACGCTCAAAGTCACGAGCAATATCATTAATTAAGTGTTCACGGCGTCGGTCGATTTGATGGTGACCAATGGAATTAGGAATTGAGCTGAACAGTTCGCTGAGGAAATCTACAGACTTGCGATTTCCCGCCCAATACGTATTGGAAATTTTGGCAAGCGAGATATGCTGGTTAATTTCTGATCGGCTTGAAAAATAGCGTCTATCGCGACTCAACGGGTAAGCTTCGTATTGTCTCATCCCGAGATCGCTAAGAACAAATTCCGTCAGATCTTGTCTTGTATTACCGAAAAACAGAATCAGTAACCGCTGTGCCATTTCAGGACTTAGGAGTTCGATTACTTGAAACGAAAGGGCATCCCAGTGCGAAAACTCGGAGGTATGACATAAAGCCACTAATTCTGATTTTTTTGCATTGCGGGGTAGGGATGGGAACAATGCTAGCGTTTCAGGTTTAGTCAGCAAATGGAGAACAAGCTCTTGCTCAGTGAGTGAGGGAGAAAGCTTGATAAAGGAGTGTGTTGCTAATTCAGCGAGAGCAGAATCAATGGAGGAAATCTCCGCATACTGCAATTTATCACTACGATACCAAGGACCTTTGCGACTATAGAGACGGACGAGTAAACATTGTGCATTGGGGCTTAAGGCTTGAAAATCATCGATCCATTGCGTTTCTGTTGGGTCGAGTAGATCGTCATACAAAGACGTTGCGTGATGCAACAGAGTATGAAAGTTCGTTAAATAGTAATCGTCAGCTAGCTGAATTTCCGTTGACATAAAATGGCTGTAATTGCAGATACAAAAAAGGCTTAACCATTAGGTTAAGCCTTTTTGATGAAATATCAAATAATTAAGCGTTTGCTGTTAGCTCTGCTGATTTCGCTTCAGTAACCGGTTTAGTCAAGAGTGCTAGAACCACACAAACTGCCATCATTGCTGCTGAAACTGTGTAAGCAAGGCTGTAACTGCCATCGCCATTCGCCATTGAGTAACCCACAACGGCTGCACCAATCGCACCACCGATACCCCATGATGTGTATAGCACACCGTAGTTTGTACCGTAGTTTTTAAGACCGTAGAATTCAGCTGTGATTGATGGGAATACCGCAAGTAGAGTACCGTAACCCACTGCTGCGATCGCCGTACCGATAATCAGAGTGAACTCAGAATCGAATGTTGCGAACAGTACCATGTTCACACCTTGTAGAATGAAGGCAAGCAGCAACGTACGTACGCCACCGATTTTGTCAGACAAGATACCTGCCGCTACACGACCACCTGAGTTGAAGATCGCTAGGATAGATGCAAGGTAAACCGCATTAGGTAAGTTTGCTTGAACACTAGCGATGTTAGTGATGTTACCGATGATCATTAGACCAACAGAAGCTGCAAATGCGTACATTACCCATAGAGAGTAGAATTGAGGTGTTTTCAGCATCGCTTTCCAGCTGATGTCATTGACTTTCTTAACCGCTTTCGGCGCTTCGCCTTCTTTCACTTTTGGTTCAGCAGGCGTGTAATCGGCTGGTGGGTTAGTGATAGTGCATGCAAGTGGCACAGCAACAACAAGAACACCAACGCCAAGAACCATGAAACTTGTATGGATACCCATTTCAGTGATCAACATAGAAGTTAACGGAGCAAGGTAGATAGCGGCTAGGCCAAAACCAGCTGCAATCAGACCGTTGACCATGCCCTTTTTAGATGCATGGAACCATTTCATTGCTGAAGGTGAAAGACATGCATATCCGAAACCGATACCCGCACCTGTGATCACACCGAAAGTGATGTTTAGCATCAGAACAGACGAAGCGAAACCAGACGCGATCATACCAAGGCCAGTTAGGGTAGTACCTAAGATAAGGATCTTACGTGGACCCATACGGTCTTGAAGGATACCAGCAACAAGAAGACAAACTGAGAATGTGATAGTTGCGATAGCGTAAGGGGAAGAAGCGTCAGCGGCACTCCAGCCAAAGTCAGTCACTAGGGCTTTGTTGAAGACACTCCAAGCATACAGGATGCCAAGACAAAGGTTGATACAGAAACCTGCTAGCAGGATACGCATAGCTTTATCAATCTTGCTCATGATTATTCTCAATGTTGCCTCTTGCCTAACGGCAATAGGGGGTAGGGTGGAAAAATAAGTTCAACTTTAGTTTGCGTTTTTCAACACATAACGTAACGAGCGCGGATTATAACCAATCTAAATGTGATTGGAATCTCTTTTTGGGTCTCAATTCAAATTAAATTTGTCAATGTAAATGCGAGGATGATCTCGAGTTAAAATTATGTGAATTTTGTGTTTTAGTTGTGTGGTTGTTTCGATGGTCAAAGGCTGTGTGTCGGTTTTCCGTGCTTCAAAAAAGAAACGTGCTAAGTGCCGCAAAGTAATAAATTAAGATAAATAATTTCACTTGTTATTTAAGTGTAAAAAATTGTTTCTAAGTGAGATTAAATCAAGCTAAGCACTTAAAAATAAACGCACAACGAGCTGATTCTTGTTTCAATATTGTTAACTTTTTAGTTCTGAGTAAGATTTGTACACATCTTAAACAAAAGCACCCCTTGAACTCTTATTTTTTAGTGGCAAAATAGATTGGAAAATGAGATTCCGTAAATGAAAGGATGCATTTCAGTCAATTCTGAGAGGTGTGTATATGAAACTGTTATTAATCTTTATTGCTTCAATTTCAGCAGGCGCTGCATCTGCCGATCATTTCCACTCTTTCTTACTAGGTTTAGCCGTGGCGACGATGGCGGTCGGTAGCTGTTACTTTTTTGCCTTTCGTAGTTCTCGCTTCCCGCAATTTGCACTTCTATTGCTTCTTGTAGGTATGTTGGCGAAATTATCAATGACTGTGCTTGGTGTGGTTTGGGGACTTCGCACAGAGATGATGACGTCACCATTTGTTTTCTCTCTGTCGTATCTGTACTTCTCAATTATTGTGACCTACTTGTGGTTTCGATACCGTCAAAAACGTACACCAAAGCCGGGTTATGCAAATCCAGCCTAATGGATTATCCCATATTAAAAAAACAGCAGACCTAGGTCTGCTGTTTTTGTTTGAGTCAACGAGAAACCATCGCAGCTATACATGCTTTAAGCATATTGAGCCACTAATGCATTCCACTTTTGTTGCTGCATTGCCATAGCATGCTTCATTTGGTCATGTTTTACTTTCAGCAAAGAATGCTCATAACGTTGCATCATATTGTCTTTGCGAGACTCAAACAGCTGTTTTTTCACTTCATAATATTCATTCATGTTTTTTAGCAGAGAATGAAATTCCGCTTCGACTTGTTCAACGATGTGCTGACGGTCTGGGGTATGTGACAATTTTTGCTGGATGGTTTTCAATGCCATCGAAGCTCGTGCTTTTTCAATGCGTAAGATGGGTGTTGTTTTCAGCTTTTGGGTAAGTCCAAGCCATGAACACGTTTTAATGAGCCATTTGGTTGGATCGTATTGCCACCAATAAATGCCATTGCGGTAATCATTTTCAAAAATATGATGAAAATTATGGTAACCCTCACCAAATGTGAAAAAGGCCAATATACCATTATCTCGTGCAGTATTTTTATCGGTAAATGGCTGTTTACCCCAAATGTGCGCTAATGAGTTAATGAAGAAAGTGGTGTGGTGACTCAATACTAAGCGAACTGCGCCAACAACAAGTAACATACCAATAATATCTTGGTGAATGATACCAATCGCGATCGGCACACCCACATTCATCAAAATTGCAAGTGGCACGTAATATTTGTGCTGCCACATCACAATCTTGTCCTTCTTTAAGTCGCGACAATTGGAATAGTCGTCGTAAGTCGCTTTATTGTAATGGCGAAGCATCCACCCTATGTGTGAAAACCAAAAGCCACGTTTTGCTGAATAAGGATCTTTATCGTTGTGATCAACATGCTTATGGTGAACTCGGTGATCCGAAGACCAGTGAAGGGCACTGTTTTGAAGTGAAAAAGCACCGCCTAATGCAAAAATAAACCGTAATGAAGCGTGTGCTTGGTATGTTTTGTGCGACCAAAGGCGATGATAACCGGCAGTAATTGATAAGTTAGTAAAACTGAATGCAATCACTAGCCAAATCGCATGCTCCCAGCCAAAACCAAAATAGTATCCATAAATGGGCGTGACGACCGCAGCGAGCAAGAACGTAAAGCTAAAGATAAAAATGTTTAGCCAAATGAGAGGCGGTTTGCTTTTCACAGTGTTTCCTTAATTGAGCGAACAACTGTGCGCCAGAATATCAGCGTACACGTGTAAGTCAAACTTTTGGTCACACTGTTGCTAGTATGTTTTGCTTTTTTTATGCGATTGGGTAGGATCAAAACTAATATTAGAAGCACAGTGAAGTAATAAAGGACTAATGAATGGATTTCAGAGTAGCGGAATATAAGGATTACGAGAGGATCGCTCACCTTCACGCTCAAAATTGGAAAAAACATTACCGCCAGATGTTAACGGATGACTATCTGGATAATGATGTGTTGAATGATAAGTTGCTAATTTGGCAAATTCGTTTAACAAATCCGCCGTTTAATCAGCATGTGGTACTGATTGAGGAGGGGGGCTTACTGATTGGTTTTGTTTGTCTTTTTGGTAATCATGACTTTGAACGTGGGTCGTTTATCGATGCTCTGCATGTCGATGAAAATTACCAAGGTAAAGGGATTGGTAAGCTGCTTCTAGATCAAGTGGCGGACTGGAACGACAGGTACTTCCCAGATGCGGGTATCTATTTAGAGGTGAATGCAGAGAATACGGCTGCTGTTGAGTTCTACCAATCAGTGGGCGGTGAAGAGCTTCCTGAGCGTGAACGTCAATCCCCAGATGGCGAAAAAACCACCGAGAAAATTTTCTTCTGGAAAAAGGCGAGTTATTTGAAACCATTTGTTTCAAGTAACGTAACTGCGGACGTGTAACTCAGATTTTCCGATTGTTGTTTAACTGACATTTTTTGAATTAACGTTTTTTAACTGTTGTTTTTACAACTGATGTTTTCAAGTTACGTTTTTCAACTCATGTTTCTCAACCGACGTTTTCCAAAAATAGCAAAAATGCCTCCATAGCGGAGGCATTTTTTTCAGCGTATGTGTTTAACGGATGTTTAGCGTTTGTTTTTTAGGTAACGTTTACGGCGTTCCTCTTTCTTCTTCGCTTTTTCTTCCGCTTTACGGGTTGCTTCGATTTCGACTTGAACCAACTCTTCAGTGATCATTTCAGGCAGTTCCAAGGTTAACTGACCTAATGTACCGTTGCGTAACTCATGTAGAAGGATTTCAGAGCATTTATGCAGATCGACTCGACCACCGGCACGCAGAGCACCACGTCGACGACCAATTTCTTCCATCACTTCAATATCTGATTCAGGCAGCTCTTCGATCTGATAACGTTCTTTCAAACGCTCAGGGTAAGCTTTAGCTAAATACTCAACGGTATAGAAGGCGACTTCGTCATATTCCATCGCAGTATCTTTTACCGCACCTGTTGCAGCAAGGCGGAAACCTGAGTGTGGGTTTTCAACTTTTGGCCACAAAATTCCAGGAGTATCAGAGAGGACAATACCATTTTGCAGGTTAATACGTTGTTGACGACGAGTGACAGCAGGTTGGTTACCTGTTTGAGCGATGGTGCGACCAGCAAGGGTATTGATGATGGTTGATTTTCCCACATTTGGGATACCCATGATCATGGTGCGAATGTTCTTACCGATCTCTTCACGGTGAGGAGCAAGCTTACGACACAGCTCAAGAATCTTATGCACTTCTTGCGGGTTAGTTGTGGTAATCGCCATCGCTTTAACATTGTGCTCTTTCTCGAAATGTTCGATCCACAGTTCGGTACGCTCTGGGTCAGCAAGATCACGTTTGTTCAGTACTTTCACCACGGGTTTGTCCCCTCGGATCTGAGAGATCATTGGGTTTTCGCTACTGAATGGAATTCGAGCGTCTAAAACTTCAATAATGACGTCGACTTGAGGGATCGCTTCTTCAATTTCCTTACGTGCTTTATGCATGTGTCCTGGAAACCATTGAATGCTGCTGTTAACCATGTGTAGATGTACCTGTTTCTATGTCTGTGTATCGAACGCGGTAAAACCAAACCAAACATTAGTCTTGTTTTGTGTCGCTGACGACCGCCATTCGCTTTCATGGGACGAATTCTAACACTGAAAGTTCTCACACTAAAAGCACAGACGCGCTATTTTCCATTTACCTTAGCCTTGGTATCAGTCAGTGAAGAGGGGATGTATACCCCTAGGGCAAGTTGGCGTAACGCTTTGCCCTAGGGGTGGTGGGAGTTGGATTGACTAAGTGCGAATGTCCGATATTAAGTGATTGAGCTCATTCACATTACTTGTGAGCTCTGCAATCATGGGTTCCAGTTCATGAATCGCACTGTTCATCTCGGAAGAGAGCGTTTTAACATTCACTAAATTACTTGAGATTTCATCACTTACCGTCAATTGTTCTTCTGTTGCGGCTGCTATGGATGAATTCAACCGGTGAATTTCACCTGCTGAGCCTTGGATAGCATCCAGTGCTTGGGCTGCTGTCCCCATATTATCGCGAGTCGATTGCATCTTTTCTGCACTGGCCTGCATGGTCGAAGTGGAAGCGGTGGCTTGTTGTTGTAATTTGGTGATAATGATTTCGATCTCACCGGTTGAGTCTTGCGTTCTTTGAGCAAGGGAGCGAACCTCATCGGCAACGACTGCAAAACCACGCCCTTGTTCGCCAGCGCGAGCGGCTTCGATAGCGGCATTGAGGGCTAACAGATTGGTTTGCTCAGCAATAGATTTGATCACATCGAGCACATTACCTACGTTGTTGGATTCTTCCGCCAATTGAGTAATGGTGGTGGAAGTGTGATGGAATTCGCCTTCCAGTTGATCGAATTCGTCGGTGGTTTTGTTGAATATCTCTTTACTGGTATTGCCTTCGTTTTCGGCATTACTAGCAAACTCTTCGGCCATCGTGGTGCTTTCTGAGACATTGGCTAAAGCAGTAGTCATCTGTTCCATTGCCGTGGCCGCCATTTCCATTTCTTGATTCTGCTGGCCAGACATTTCAATGTTACGTTTGGTGACGTCATTGATGGATTGGGACACCGCACTGATGGTTGCGTTGACTTGATTAATCTTGCCAATGGTTCGAGCATAGCTCTTAAGTACTTTGTTGATGGTGATCGCAATAACTCCCAGTTCATCCTCTCTTTTTTCATCAACTCTCAAAGTTAAATCATTATTGTCATCCACATTCTGTAGTGTTTCCGCCATATCCGTGATTGGCTTGACGACACGACGGTTGACCATAGAGAAACCGATGATCCCAATGATAAATACGAGAATGAGCGCGACTTTCCCGATAATAACGGTGTTTTGGACATCTTCTGAAGCTTGTTTAAATTGCGCTTCAGTCCGTTTCTCGAGTTCCTTAAAAAAAGTTTCTATTGGAGCCATTATTTTGGCTTTCTCACGATGGTATTCTTGGCTGTGTAACAGTTGTGCTGCCATTGCCAAGTCCGGTTCTCCTCGTTTGGTATAATTTCCGGCAGCATCAGGGTATAGCCCTTTTACAGCGTTCATCGCTCTGACTTCCATATTGACAAGGGCGTCAGAATTTCTTTGCGCTTCTTTAAGGTGGCTAAATTCGGATGGGGTAAAGCCAAGTTGTGACATCCGTGTTTCGAGGGCAATAAATTCGGCATCCGGCTTTGGTTTGTCACCATAGTTCAAAACCAAGTCCCAATAGATGGTGTGATAGTGATCAGGGCGTGCTTTATCGCCATTCCGAATCGCAAGAATGTCCATATACATTTTTTCGTATTTTTCATCCCCCGTAAGCACATAGGTGCGGCCAAGACGAGTTAAGTCGTCTGAACTTTGGCGTAGTTCATCGGCAGCTTGGTAAGATTCATAGCGGATGTTCGACATGTGGTTTACTTGTTGAAGTAAGCCATGGAGCTGAAGTAGGGTGACCACACTGATGATGATGCCGACACTGATAACGCCAAACACCAGTTTCATGGTACTGTTTATATTCATAATCGATCCTTAGATAGGGCAAGGCTAATACAGATCACCCACCCATTGATTCAGGTTTGGGGTAGTCTGCAAGCAATGTTTTTGCTCGCTCAAAATTAAACGAAGCAATGGCTTCAAGTAGTTTTTGGGTTTGTTGTTCATTCCAGAGCTGCTGCCCCCCAAGTAACTCCATGGTTTTCTGTGCTGAGACGTCGTACTGATCTATTTGAGTTACCAAGGTGTGATAAAGCTGTCCGGTATTCTCTATCGGTAGGCTAGAGTGTTCATGGATACTCTGCTGATCGCGTTGG
Source organism: bacterium sp. HQB-39 (assembly GCA_043422575.1). GTDB lineage: Bacteria > Pseudomonadota > Gammaproteobacteria > Enterobacterales > Vibrionaceae > Vibrio. Next base: position 243,627 of record JBHOHG010000006.1, read on the forward strand.
GCACTTTGCTTCCATTGTGTTAGCTCAGATAACAGCTGCAATCTTGTTTGCTGTGATGACGTGATGGCTCCATAAATGGGCTCGAGGTCATTGTTATCCACCGAAGGTTTGTGCTGCAGTGGCTTAATTTGACTTTCTATCTGCCTGACATGCCTCGCTATCGAAGTAATGCTGAGGTTACTCGACGTCCCTTTAATCGTATGCGCTGAACGTAATGCGTCAGTCCAATTGGCGGCGCTGATTTCATCATGTAATGCATTTAGCTCTTCCTGCAACCCTGATAGGTATCGTTCTAATATGGAAAAATAACGTTGACCATCACCACCAATGTTTCGAATTGCGGCTTCAACATCCATGCCAGTCAATCGAGGAAGCGGGTCAGACTCGGACTGTACTTTAAATGAAGATGTCGCAGGATGGTTGTTAGAGGGTATAAGTTTGGAGGATAGGTTGCTGCTTAAGTTGGTTCGGCCTAAGTAACGTTCTAATACTCGATAAAGTTGTTCGACATCAATCGGTTTCGCCAGATGTTCATTCATACCTGCATCTAAACATGATTGAGCGTCAGATTGCATTGCATTGGCGGTCATCGCGACGATTGGTAATTCTGTCGCAGTAAACCATTGTCGAATACGCTTTGTTGCCGTCAGACCATCTATCTCAGGCATTTGGATATCCATGAGCACCAAGTCATAATCATTGTACTGCACTCTATCGATGGCCTCAGAACCATTGTTGGCCACGTCAAGCTTAACTTGTGACTGTTCTAATAAACCAATAGCAACTTCCTGATTGATTAAATTATCTTCTACTAATAGAATTTTGGCATCAGGAAAACGACATACGCTGGTAGCACGGTTGGACACTGGTGATAATGTGGCATCCAACCCAAAACAGTTCATGACACTATCAAGTAAGTTGGAGGGATTGACAGGTTTAAATAGGAGAGCATGGATCCATTGTTTTTGATCTGCCGTTAATGATAATTCTCGGCCGTAAGCGGTGACGAGGGTGACTTTTGCATCATTAATTACCCCTTGTTGGTTAGCCAATTCTAAGAGTTCTAATCCATTTATTTCGGGCATGTTCCAATCGATTAAGAGCAAATCAAAGACTTCTTTGTGAAGGGTTTGCAACGCTTGTGTCGCTGAAGGCGCGGTATGGGTGGTAAAACCTAGTTGGGATAGAAGTTGAGCCAAGATTTGCCTTGCAGATTGGTTGTCGTCGACAATCAATGCCTTCTTGTTTTGGAAACTGCCGCTCGTTTGGACTGAACTTGGTGTCTCTAAAGTGACTTTAGCAGAGCAGGGTAGAGTAAAAGAAAAGCGTGAGCCTTGTCCCACTTCACTTACAACGTGTATCTTACCTCCCATTAATTCAACCAGCTGCTTTGAGATACTAAGTCCTAAACCAGTCCCGCCGAACTCTCGAGTAATGCCCTGATCAGCCTGCGTAAAAGAATCAAATAAAGTTTCTATAGCACTCGAATGAATGCCAATACCCGTATCGCTGACCATAAACTCTAACAATAAATCCTGTTCATTTTGATCCAACAGGGTGACGGTGACGATGATTTCACCTTGATCGGTAAATTTAATGGCATTACTGCAAAGATTGAGTAGGACTTGACCAATTCGAAGTGGGTCGCCAATCAAGTGAATGGGGATTTTAGGGTCTATATCAACTAAAAACTCGATGTTTTTCTCATTGGTTTTGACGAATATAATATTGATCAAGTTGTCAAAAACATGGTCAAGACGAAAATCAGTGTTATCAATCGCCAATTTACCAGATTCAATTTTTGAAAAGTCCAAAATGTCATTGATGATACCAAGAAGGGATTTCGCCGATTCATTCACTCTGTTGATGTATTTTTGTTGGGTTGGATTTAAGTCACTATTGAGGGCTAAATGAGTCATACCAAGAATGGCGTTCATTGGTGTTCGAATTTCATGACTCATGTTAGCGAGAAAATTGCCTTTAGCTTGACTCATAGCAAGTGCGGCATCTTTCGCCTCTCTTAACGCTTCTTCCATTTGTTTACGGTCAGTAAGGTCCATTAAAATCCCGACGATACCGGAAACTTCTCCCTCTTCGTTTGAGTATGAGGCTTCATTTACCAGCATATCTAATTGGTTTTGGCTGGAGTCAATAAGTTGAATATCATATTGAGTGATATCAGCAATGACACGCAATGACTCGTGATGATTTTCAAACTTTTGCGCAGTGATGGGTGAGTCAAAAACATCAGAAGGTTTCAAATCGATGATGTCATCAGCATGCTTACCAACAAGCTCACAAAATCGAGCATTTACCATAAGATATCGCCCTAGTTCTGAGAGGCAGTACATTGGGTTCGGCGAAGCATTCAGCACTTGTTGATTTATGCGCGATTGTTCAATGACTTCTCGCTGCGCCTCTCGTTGTTTTTCGGTGTTTTGTAATAGTTGAATACTGATAGAAAGATCGTCCAGAAGCTTACTTAGCTGCTGGTTATCGTGCTCTGAAACCTCAGCAATCGTTGCCAATTCTAACAAGGCAATGGGCACATCATTGGTGGAGAGGGGTAAGAAATAAAACTCATTGATTTCTAATAGCCCGCCCTGTGAATTTACGCTGTATTTTCCAGACAGATTTTTCAAAACAACAGGAGTTAATGAGCGAACGATGTCGTGATGGTGTATCGATACCTCTGAGAGTATCGCCTCTGTAGAGACATCAAAGCCACTCAATGCAATACGTTCCAATTGGCCATTTCGGTAAAGAGATAAACGGACTTGTTGGAATGGGAATCGCTGTAAGATAAAGCGAACGGCTTCTTGGCATAAGCCTTCTAATGTTGTGTTGGTTCGCAGCAAGATATTGAAGTCTTTTTCTACTGTTTGAAACTCAAGCTGATTGGAGATGTGTTTGAGTACGACGTTCAGTCGGTTGATAAAGCGTTGAACATCAGCGTATGACTTTTGTTTGATGACAAAAGAGTAATTATCGTTATCGACTTGGTCGACAACCGTACGGAGTAACCCTGCAATCGGATTGATGTACCAGCGCCAAAGCAGGATAAACGAAAGAATGATCGATAAGAGTAAAGTGATGATCAGGGCGTTGTGAAGGTGTTGTAATGCCTGTTCGGTTGATTCTGCTTCAGATATGCCGGAAGTGATGCGCTCAAGAATCAGTTCATGGGCAGAGCCAATTCCAGACATAATCTTGGCTTTTTCTTGAAAGTACTCATTACTATATAGAATCGATTGTGCTTTTCTTAAGTTGCTGTAGTCAGTGCGAGGTGTTGAGTTGGAGTGAGTTGCAAGGATATCAAAGGCTTGACGTTCAAGGCTGACCAGTTGCTCAGATAATTGTAAAGCAGACTTAAGGTTATTGAATTCCTGCGTTGTAATGCCTGAGTTTTGTAATCGTTCTAACAAACTGACTCCGCCATTAACATTATTGCCAGAAAGCGAGTGAGAACGGTTCAAGTCTTGGAGGTCTTGAAAGATAACGGTGTCCCAGTACTCATAGTTATGACCGGTTGGAATCGTGCTCTTACCATCACGAACGGCTAAAACATGCTCGAACAGGTCGCGCCATATGATGTCGCCGGTAACGGCATAAGAGCGGGCAAACTTTGTGAGATGATCTGAGCTTTGCTTCAATTCTTGAGACAATTGATAGAATGAATAAAGTTGATCTTTCAGTTGATAACTATCGGCTCTTAGACGAGATAACGTTTGATTGAGGAGCATGAGAGAGATCGCACAGACACTCATGACAATAAATAGAGTGATGAAAAGTCCTCTGATAGAACGCATAGTTTGTGCCTTAACTCCAAAGGGTGACTGTACTTCGTCATGAATTAGCTATAATTAATGATAATATTAGTAATACTTTTGTGTGCTTGCTGATAAATTTATTCTTAACGTGTGATGGGTGCTTATGACGCTAGATGCCATTAGTGATGCTACCATTTTGGTGGTAGATGATTCAGTCGATAGCCTTTCATTCATGGTTCATGGGTTATCCCAAGACTTTGAAGTAAAAGCCGCAGTTTCTGGCGAGGTAGCTCTGACCATTTTGCGGAAGTTCGATATTGATGTAGTGGTACTAGACCTAGTCATGCCCAATATGACGGGGTTTGAAGTCTTAGATTCTATGCGTTCGCATGAATCGTTAAAAGATGTTCCTGTAATAGTACTGACAGGGAAGGAATCTATTGAAGATGAGAAAAAAGGCTTTGAGCTCGGAGCGTCAGATTACATACACAAACCTGTGAGTATTCCGCTACTTAATGCGCGGGTCAAAACACATTTGCAAAATAAACGCTCTAGAGATCTGTTGAGTGATAAAAACGGTTATTTAGAAAAGGAAGTTAATTTACGAATAAAAGAATTCGCAAAAATGCAAGATGCGGTTGTCTTCGCCCTTGCTAGTTTAGCGGAGACCCGTGACCCTGAAACGGGAAATCATATCTTAAGAACGCAAAACTACGTGAAGATACTCGCCGAAGAACTCTCTTATCGAGCTGAGTATGCAACCTACTTGACTCATGAAACGATTACGACTTTATACAAAGCTGCACCTTTACACGATATAGGTAAAGTGGGTATAGAAGACTCCATTTTGCTCAAACCGGGTAAATTGACGGATGAAGAGTATGAAGTGATGAAGCGTCATTCTGAATTGGGTTTGAAAGCTCTGGAGAAAGCAGAGCAAATGGCGGACATTCAAAGCCCAATTATACGAGTGGCCAAAGAAATTGCTTATGGTCATCATGAAAAATGGGACGGGACGGGTTATCCCAATGGGTTTGCAGGCCATGCCATTCCGCTATCGGCAAGATTAATGGCCCTTGCGGATGTCTATGATGCATTAAGGTGTCGTAGAGTTTATAAAGACCCGATGTCTCATGAAACAGCAAAACAAATCATCTTAGAAGGAAGTGGAAGTCACTTTGATCCTGAAGTGGTCGATGCATTCTTGAAAAAAGAGAAAGAATTTATCTCAATTGCTGCTAATTACAGCGATGAATAAAAGCTGCTTAAGTGAGCGGGCCATTTTTTCGAAAATTCAGAAGTAACTAGTTCCCGTAAACTAAATATACTCAAGTAACCACGAGATACTAGATTAAGCCAGAAAGGCTTGGGTTGTTTGTAAGGTGATTTGATAGCAAGGCTCTGCTTTGCAGAGCTAGTGGCGCTAAATCAAAAAGCGATATCGCGGTTAGCGAGCCAAGGAAAACCGCCCTTCGGTAGCCTGTCATTGGTTCCACTCTGCGTTAGAGGCATCGAATATAGAATGACTATTTTCTTCACCTCTTCCTTGAATTGAGACCAGTGACAAGGCACTGAAGACAGCATCTTGAAGTCATGTTGGTATAGATTAAAATTTATAACTCAGCCCCGCATGTACCATACCAAGGGAGTAAGCGACCTCTTCGGTGATCGACGTACCGCCTGAAACGGTGGTCGTTTTGATTACAAAAACGTCAGCATCATAGCCCAAACGCAAACTTAAGCCGCCTAAAGATTCTGGCGCATATTCAATCCCTAGACCAGCATGAATTGCTCCTCCTTGATCATCGCTTAATGTTGTATTTTCTTCATTGAGGTCAAGAATGGAATATCCGATCAAGGCGTAAGGACGAAGTCCGAAATCAAATGAGTAGCCTAAGTTAGCATTTAAAGATGCTGAAGTGGGGGACCACATGTTCGTGACTGGTATACCGAAAGAAACGTCACCATAATCGCTGTACTGCGCTTCTAAACCAAAAACACGATTGAACTGGTAACCTAAGATCGCTTTGTATCCACTTCCTTCGGCTTCTGATTGAATGTCGATTCCACTTACGTTTTCACTCTCAATATCAGAACTCCCCCCAGCAACGCCGATGTAAAAGCCAGAGTGGTGCCCATCAGAGATAGCTTGATTACTAAAAATGATTGCGCAGAGGGAGAATAAACCGCAACGTATTTTCATTGGAGTCACTTCCTTTTTATTCAAGGCAGACAACTTATCGTGCCTAATCTAACCAACAATTTATGTTTATAGGTTTAGCTTGCATTGAACAGATTACAAGCAAAGGTAAGAAAAATTGCTGGGTGGAGAAGTGACAGCACAAGAGGAGGGGAGACGTTTGAAGATAGGTTGATAAAAGACAGGCTGAATGGATCAGCCTGCATTGAGTCAAACTTAAAATTTATAAGTCACACCAGCATGGAACGAACCAATATCGTAATCGACGTCTTCTGTGTGGAGAGAGAAGCCACTCCAGTATGTTGAGCGGACAGTGAATATGTCGGCTTCATAACCAATTCTAAAAGCGAGTCCATCGAGACTAGGTGGCGCGTATTCGACACCAAAGCCATAGTGAGCTGCACCACCAGTATCTTCTGACAGTGTTTGAACTGTTTCATCAATTGTGATCGAACCGACACCAATTGTTCCATAAGGTCTAATACCATTATCCATGGTGTAACCTAAGTTAGCGTTAAGTGAAATACTAGACGCACTCCAAGTTGTGTTTGCAAGATCAATATCACCGTAAGAAGTATACTGACCCTCAAGTGCAAATACACGACCAAATTGATAGCCTGCAATAAACTTAAATGAACCACCATCTTCACTACCAGAGATATTAGTATCAGCATCGAAAGTGGTATTACCCAAAGCACCACCTAAGTAAAATCCACTGATTTTTTGTGATTCTGCATGTGCAAAAGAACTTACACCTAAACCAATAACAGCCATTGCAAGATATTTAATTTTCATAATCTAATCCTAATACATCGAAATCAATTGTACGGTGTTTTATTTTCGTGTTCTTGTCTATGTTTTTTATAGTGCATGAATACTATTTACAACCTAGATCTCATTAATTTAATGGGAGTTGGAGGTTTACAATATGAGGCTCCATTAAAAGGAGTAGCTTACACCGGCATTAAATGAGCCAATCGTATAAAAAACGTCTTCGCGAATCGCATAGCCATTTTTTGAGTATGAGGTTTCGACACTGAACAAGTCCGCATCATAACCTACTCTAAACGCAATGTTTTTTTGAATTCAGGGATGTATTGAACCCCGAAACCGAGATGAATTGGATTATCTTTGTTGGTAGATATCAGGTTGTTTTTTTCATTTAAGTCCATACTTGAAAAACCAACTATCGAATAAGGTCGCCAACCTGAGTCAAAGCTATAGCCAATATTTGCCAATAGAGAAAAAGCACTTGGCTTCCACGTTACATTTGAATCATTAAATGTGACTTTGCCATACTGATTGTATTGCGCTTCAATAGCGAACACCTTATTAAATTGGTAGCCGCCTAAAAACTGAAATGAGGCTCCATCTGCATCACCATGAACGAGCTTCTCTACATCAAATGTCGTTTAACCAACAGAGGCTCCAACATAAAACCCTTCATATTGGTTATCCTGTTGGGCAAAAATAGAATGTGATACAAATAGGGTACTTAAAAGTAAAAGTTTTAAATTCATTTCTCAATCCTCTATGAACAGTGTTTTATATTTGTCTGGGTTATTGATTAGAGTCTTTGTTCTTGTCTATAAAATATTAAGTTGATTTATTAAATTCATAAGAAAGTACCACGGCTTACTGATAGGATCCCAAAGGGCGAGTCTGCTTGGCTCGCTAGCCGCGTCATGCTCATCGGTCGGCGGTGAAAGTGGGTGGTTGAAGGTGGAGGGGGGATTGGTGAGTAACATCCATAGCTCAGAGAAGGCGAACTGCTAAGATTACTGCTATAAAGAATACATTCTTCTTGATAAGAAACTTGATATGAAATCGTTAGCTCAGTGGCTCGATTATTATGAGTGCACTCATCAAAATCCGATCAATCAGACGATACATAAAGTAGCGATACCTGGGTTGTTTCTTTCTTTTGCGGGGATCATTTGGTCAATTCCTGCAATCCCGCTTTTTCCACTTTTTGGTGTTTCTATCAATTGGATTTGGATTTTGATATGGCCGTTGTGGGTGTTTTACTTTCGGTTAGCACTGAGTGTTTTTATCATGATGTTGGGTTACACATTGGCTTGCGTTGCTTTGATTTGGGGCTTAGAACAGATGGGGTTGCCCGTACTGGCTCTGTCGTTGATCTTATGCGTATCCTTATGGACGCTGCAACTTATCGGTTACCGTATAGAAGGTAAAAGCCTCTCTTGGTATCAGGACTTATTATTGATCTTCATTGGTCCTATATGGACGTTTCGCAAGCGCTGAGTCGTCATATACCCAAGTAACCTCGAGATGCTAGGTTCAGCGAGAACTGCTTGGTTTGATAGCAAGGCATTGCTTTGAAGATCTAGTGGCTCTAAATCAAGAAGCGATAACACAGCTAGCGAGCCAAGCAGACTCGCCCTTCGGGAGCTTGTCACTGGCTTCACTTCTGTGTTAGAGACATTGAAAATAGAATGACTATTTCCTTCATCTCTGCCTTGAATTGAAACCAGTGACAAAGCTCTGAATACTGCATCTTGAGGTCACTTGGGTATATCAATCGAAAAATAAGTTTAGCCCAATCAATGCTAAGACAGCACCAGCAATGCGATTCAATAGGATAACATTTTTCTTTTGGCTTAATAGTTGATGTAGTGAACTTCCACCACAAGCGTAGAGTGATAAACAAACAAATTCACATGCTAAAATAACCGACACCAATAACCAAGCTTGAGGGATTACCCCTTGCTGTTTATCAATAAAGGCAGGAAGTAACGCTAGCATAAGGCCCCAAGTTTTAGCGTTGATCAATGAAAACTTAGCGCCTTGATAAATCAGAAACGTTGAGCCCTTTGATGAAAGTAGCGCCATGTCTTTCGCACTTCGCGTACAAGTTCTTCTGATACACATACCGAGTCCTAGGTAAACGAGATAAGCAGAAGCTAAGACCTTCAATGAAATATGTAGCACGGGCAAATTTTGCATCACTTCAATCACAAAAATGAGCGAGGCAATAGACACAAGTGAAATCCCAACCAATTCGCCAATCATCAAGGACAACGCACGTTTATAGCCAAGGCTAATACCTGCCTTCAAAGCAAATGCCATACTCATACCTGGTGCAAGTGAGGCAAGTAGGAAAGTTGGCGCAAATGTGTTGATAATAGTCAGCTTCATATAGTCACAGGGTTAAATAATGATACGATTAGTAACAAAAGTGTCGATAAATGATACCTCTGATAGGGGGATGTAAGCAAATGTAATGAATGATAACCGTGTCAATAAATCCTGACACCCTGTAAAGTTCACTTACATTTTTCACAGCAATGACTCAGCGCTGATTAGGTTGTAAATGAGCCTTTAGTAATGAGACATACAATCTTGATTTTCAGCACAAAAAAACAAATTCATAGCATAAAATTAGCGGAAATACAGGGAGGGTGAGTGGAATTAGACTAGTATCTTCTTATCGAGTCTAGTCGTTATCAGAGCGTCGTCTACTCAGTGTTTCAAATGGGAATGAATGTATCAAATTTATAAATTGCAGCTTTGTCATTAAACTTACACATTCTGATTCTCAATTAATAAAGTGCAATAACTTGTCATATTAGCTCATTGCTATTCTAATGTTGATTAAATTCGCTGTTATTTTTTGAGGTGTTGTGTGTTAAATGTTTGATGAATATGAAAGAAAGTGTGTAGTGTGACTTTTTCCTCAAAAGCTCGCTTGTGCTATTCCCATTCTGACTGGACTTTATTATTATTGATAAAAGAATAAATTAACTGTGGAAGTCGGAGTTTAAATTGAGTCGTTTGTATGCCATGTTTTCGGTGAAGTTCCCTTGGATCCACCGTTTCAACCTAGTCATTGTGCTTGCTGTCTTTATGTTGAGCTGCTATCAGCTGCTTGTAAATGAAGAGCTGGTGTACAGTGTTGGGTGCTTATTTACGTTCTTAGCCCTTGTTTTGTTTGGTATGTCTTCTGATTTCAAGAGGAAGTACCTTGCACACGAACTATAAAATTTTTGTATCCTAGCCTGTAAATCAACGTCATCGGTTGGCTAGATGTCTTTATTCAAAACGAAAATGTCATGTTTGACAGAATTTGAATGTGATCTCTCCTGAGAGTTAGTTGGGAAATGGCAAAGAATTGTCTCGTAAACGCGATTTATTTCTGCCTGTCTGACCTTATTTGCAGTATACTCATTTAAGTCTGAGTAACTTAGCGGACTCAACCCCATAGAGCTAGTCTCTGCTCTGATGTGCGCCAAAGCTGAACGGTAAAGGATCGTTTAACTTGATGTGGATGTCTATATGGATGTGAGTTGACTGAGTAGTATGCAGGGAGCCTCTCCCTGATAGACAGTTTTGAAACATTAACAGCATTCGTACGTGGTAAGCATGACAACATCTACTAGCACCATTTTGACTGAAAGTGGTACCAATGAGCTTGAAATCATAGAGTTTCACTTAGAGAAAGTCCTTCCGGATGGTTCAACGAAAACCTGCTATTATGGAATTAACGTTGCTAAGGTACGTGAAGTGATTCAAGTGCCGGAAACGACGGATTACCCCAATGCTCAACCTCATATGATAGGCGTGTTTTCATCACGTGATATTTTAACACCACTCGTAGATTTAGCGGGCTGGTTGGGTGTTCCAACGAACAAAGATTTGAGCCGAAAATTTGTCATCGTGACGGATTTTAACCGTATGACGAATGGCTTTTTGATTGATAGCATCAGCCGTATCCATCGTATATCTTGGAATGATGTCGAGTCCCCAAGCCAGTTTCTAGAGGCGGGTGAGCAAGACTGTGTTGTTGCAGTTGTACGCCAAAATGGCAACCTCATCATGATTTTGGATTTCGAGAAGATCATTGCTGACATCAATCCAGAATTGAGTATGGAAAAATACGATGTAACTACGGATAGAAAAGTGGATCTCAATGAGCATATGATCAATAAGCGTAATGCGAAAACCATCATGGTTGTGGATGACTCCGCATTTATTCGTTCACTCATTCAGGATACGTTAAGTTCTTCAGGCTATAACATCATATCTTGTAAAGACGGTGGTGAGGCTCATGAGAAGTTGATGAGTTTGATTGACGTTGCTAAAGAAGAAGGTTTACCTGTTAGCGAATTACTAGATGCCGTAGTGACCGATGTAGAAATGCCTCGTATGGATGGCATGCACCTTGTCAAACGTCTTCGTGATACGGAAGCCTACCGTAGCTTACCCATCGTAATGTTCTCTTCACTAATGAGTGATGATAATCGTGCCAAAGCGCTTGCTCTTGGGGCTAACGATACGATTACCAAACCAGAAATCGGACGCATGGTTTCCATGATGGATAAGTTTATTTTTGGCCAGAATGAAGCTTAAGCTTTCAATCTTGCCACTCTCCGAATAGAACGTTTCCTCTAACGCGGTTTTAAGCCGCGTTTTTTGTTTGCTGCGATTGATGTTTAATGAATTGATGATTAGTAATGTGAAAATCACGCACAACACTGTAACAGTGTCACTTTTGGAAATGCTCTCTTTTGACTTTCATGTCTCCCTAGGTGCATTAAGTGGAACGTAAGCGCGTCATAAACCCCGCATTCTAATCGCCTATTACGAATAATAAGATCAAACCTCCAACCGCAAGGAGA
>JBHOHG010000007.1:0-239843 GCA_043422575.1 bacterium sp. HQB-39
ATTGACTGTGCTAAGACCGAAGTCTTAATTGGTCACTCAGTTCATTGAAATCTAAGTTGATAGCTAAGCTATCATTTTGGATTATCATCAACGAGTGCCCACACAGATTGATAGGTCTATATTGTTAAAGAGCTTTGCTTTTCGAGAAGCTTTCCTCTCAAAGCGGACGTGAATTCTAGCGAGATATTTGAGAGTGTCAAACACTTTTTCAAATTTATTTTCTCAGAAGTTTTTCACCTCTCCAACACTGCCAAACCCTTGTGGTGTCTGCGGTGTCGGTGGATGCGCATTATAGGGAGTTGGTTTACATTGGCAACCCCTAAAAGCAAAAAAACTTAAAAAACTCGTTCAGTTGCTTACATTGCATCCAAAAGTCCATTTATTGTACTTTTTAAAGCCAATTAAGGGCGTTTTTTATACTTTTAAATTGTTTTTTCTCTTCTTCTATGACGTCCAAACCAACCCTATCATTTCATCTTTGCCGTTCGCTCGTGTTTTATCCCCCTTTGGTTTGTTTGGTTTACCTCTATAAGTACAGGTATACTGCAGCCAACATAGAACTACATGATAGAGATTGACCAATGCGCTCATTCGTTTTACGCGCTCGTGCAGCCCCGACTAATAGTAAAGCTTTATTAGAAGGCGTAGGGCAAGAAGCTCACACTGAGATTTTAGCTCACACTTTGATGAACACGATGTTCGTCGCTCAGTCACATCGCGAAGATGTCGTCGTTTACCTTGTATTAGAGAGTACACAAGACTTTTCTCGTACCATAACTGTTCGGTCGAATGACATTACTAACATTGGTGGGTTTCATGAAGCGACATTAATTGATGCCGTTGCACGTGCACTCGATGCTTCCGTTGGTATGACAAAAGAGCAACAGCGTGATGTTGAACCGGGTATCACTGTGCGAACCATTAGTTTCGAACGCTTGGTACAAGAGCTTGCTCAAGACCACCAGCTTTATATGTTAGACAAGAAAGGTGACTTTGTTCGTGATATCGAATTCGCGCCAAATCCATGCTTCTTATTAACAGACCATATCCCAATGCCAAAGAAGTCATTTAACAGCTTGAAACGCCTAGGTACTGAAAAAATTAGTCTCGGACCGAAAATGTTGTTTGCTTCTCAATGTGTCACTTTGATCCAAAATGAATTGGATTTACGTATGTAGATTGATTTCGGTGGTTTCATACTGAATTCATTCTCACGTTACAATTTGTCGGTATCTCATCTATCAGGATGCTGATACTATTTAATACATAGTCGGGGAGCCATTAGGGCTGAGATCGCAATTGCGAGACCCGTTGAACCTGATTCAGTTAATACTGACGTAGGGAACTATGGCATCACACCCAATTCGGTATGGTTCTATCGATCGCATCGTTTTCGTTGCGTTATGTTCCTTTACGTCTTGTTTTTGGAGCTTTTATGCCAACTACGCAAGACTCTCTTCCTATCGTCCTCACCATCGCTGGTTCTGATAGTGGCGGCGGAGCAGGAATACAAGCAGACATCAAGGCTATTTCGGCTACGGGTAGTTACGCTTGCAGTGTTATTACAGCCATTACTTCTCAGAATACCCAAGGGGTAACGGCAGTCTTACCTATTCCAATAGAGCATGTTGAAAGTCAGATTGATGCTGTTTTCACAGATTTGAATATTGCAGCGGTTAAAATCGGCATGTTAGCTGATGCTAATATCATTTCTACCGTAGCGAAGAAATTAAAACAGTATCAACCTAAATTTGTTGTGCTCGATCCCGTCATGATTTCCACAAGCGGTTCCGCATTGTTAGAAGAGGGAGCCATTGAAGCCCTCAAAAGTGAGTTGATCCCCCTTGCTGACATCATCACACCCAACCTCCCTGAAGCCGAAAAGTTAATTGGTAGTGATATTCAATTTGACCAAACACTTGGCTGCGACACTCAGATTCAATTGGCCAATTTAGGCGCAAAAGCGTTATTGCTAAAAGGTGGGCACTCTTCAGATCCTGATTCTAGTCGCGACGTATTTATCCAAGTCCCGACTGTTGAAGCCATTACTGCTAAACGCGTCGATACCAAAAACACTCACGGTACTGGTTGTACTCTATCCTCAGCCATCGCCTCATACCTAGCTCAGGGGAATCGCCTTCATAAATCGGTACACTTAGCGAAACAGTATATATCGCAAGCAATACAACATGCTGATGAATTAGAAGTCGGTGCAGGTCACGGCCCTGTACATCACTTTTTCAACGGACACCAGTATGTCCGTTAAAACGAGTGTATGTAGGCATTGAGTTAAGACTTCTTGCTTATTGATTGGTTATCGTAAGCGCACTTAACTCCCAAAGTGCGCTTTTATACTCAAGTGATATCAAATAAACCTGGTGATACTTGACCCTTTTTGAGTCATTCAACCAAGGTTAGTCATTAAGTCCTCATACTCTTCATTCGCTTCATCAATAAGGTGAGTAATTTCTCTCGCATCTTTATTAGCTAAGAAAACCTGCCAAGGATCCGTTCGCTCTTTGCTGCGAATTTTGGTTCCTGCTTTGGTTGACTCAAACAGTAAGTTGTCAAAGTCAGTCGTGTGCCTTTCATTTAATTCCACTATTTCGAGTTCAAACAAGCCAACAGGGTTCACAACAACATGCGCGTGTAAGTGTTTGTCATTTGTCAGAGTGTAGTGCCTATGTACTTTGATCATCGTATCCTCCAAGTTATAGATATCAATCACACTTTGAGTGTAGTTAACAGAGTGTTAACGCAAAATGAAATAAACATGAATATTGATACTGCATAAAATAAGGGCAATTAAAGCTGGATTTTGCCCTCTCCAACTTGACTCAAACCTGCACTCACCGCGCATGATTCAAACCAAGAAGCCTTGTCAAATGACTATAACGTTTAGACTGTCTTGCCGCCTTCTCGTCAAATCATTTTGAATTCTTCTTACATTGATACATCAGCTGATCGGCCTGCTCTAACATCTCTTCAACTGTCCACTTATCTTGCGGTCTTGCCGATGCGATCCCCTCACTGAATTTAATCTCATATGGGTTACCAGATGTATTGTTGTACTGATCGACGGATTCACGAAAACGATTGATCGCAATGTGCGCGACTTGATTTGATGCGCCAGACATAAATACGACAAACTCGTCCCCGCCAATTCTGGCAAATACGTCGGAATCTCGAAAACTGGCGCGCATAATATCCGTAAAAGCGACTAGTGCATCATCACCGGCGGCATGGCCATACTCATCATTAATGGCTTTGAATCCATCCAGATCAAGATAAGCAATGGAATAAGGAAAGCTCCCCATTTGACAATAACTTAACGCTTTCTCGGACAGATTATAGAACCCTCTTCGATTCGATATCCCCGTGAGTTCATCGATGGTCGCATAATGAGTCGCTGCTAACTCTCTTTCCGCCATTTTCGCTAGATCAAGTAAGTCCACCATTTCTTCATCACTTAAATGATGAGGTTCTCTATCTATGATGCAGAATGTCCCCAACTTAGAGCCATCTTCATACACTAAAGGCACACCAGCATAAAAACGTATATAGGGTTCCCCCATGACCAGAGGATTGTCAGAAAAACGTTCATCTTCTGAAGCATCTTCCACAACAAATGGTTCGTTACTTAAAATGGCATGACCGCAAAAAGAGATGTCTCTTGGCGTTTGACGGACGTCTAAGCCGAAACAGGATTTAAACCATTGTCGATTTTCATCGACCAAGCTCACCAAAGCGATCGGTACGTTGAATAAGCGCTTTGCCAAACGAGTGACACGATCAAACCTTTCTTCCGCTTCTGAATCCAAAACATTGAGCGAGTGGAGGGTAGCAAGACGTTGAGATTCGTCATGAGGCCGTTCCGGTGTCTTCATGTCACTTCCTGATGTGATGACTTTATTAAAAGCGTAGCACAGCAATTGAGCGATACCACTACAACGACCACTTCCAAAAATGACTCACCAAAAATCCTTACAAACCTGAAGATCAAATCCAGTTTCAATAACCATTCGTTATCATGACTATACCTCTACATCGTTTACCTCTTTCATTGTTCTTTTCTGAAATATTCTGACTGACCACAAGGTCTAATGTTAGTTAAGTCAATAATGGAAGAGCTAACCGTTGGAGAAGTTAATGAAAAACGTAACACATCTCGGATTATCATCAGCCTGTTGCTTCACTCTCATCACGGCAGTTGCTAGCCACCCTTGCAATGCCCTCACCTCTTTTTCAGAAAATGGTATCGAAGACTGGCATAAACGAAGCTTTGCAGGTGAGACCCACTATGAGCCGACTCAATTTCAAAATCGAGCCGCCATTCAAGCCATCAGTCAGGGTGATGCTTCCGTTATCTATCTCAGCCAAGTGATCGACCTTGTTGAGACTCCTTATATAAACTGGTCTTGGTTAATCAAAGACAAGTTGCCTCCTTTAAATGAGCTTTCAAAAGAAGGGGATGACTATGTTGCACGAGTTTATGTCGTTTTGTCAGGATTCTCATTGTTTCAAACCCGCTCATTAAATTACGTGTGGTCGAGCTCTCAAACCTCGGGAGCGATATGGGATAACGCATTTGCCGGAAAGAAAGTAAAAATGATGGCGCTTCGCGACCCTACTGCGCATTCAGGGCAATGGTATGAGGAGAAGAGAAATGTCTATCAAGATTTAATTGCCACCTTCGGTGATCAAGGCAGCGATGAAGCGAACGAAGACAGCTACCGATATATTGCCGCTATCGCTATCATGACAGACACAGATAACAGCCAAACAGAAGCCACGGCATACTATGGAGATATTTCTTTTACTCCCCAGTAATGCAATAAGCAACTGAGCAATGCGTTTTTGTTCTAGGTCCAATTTATAAGAGCCAATCTGAAGATTAGCTCTTATACACAACTCTTTTATTTAGACTAGAGGCTTTTATAAAGATTGAATGGCAGATGCTAATTCTTCATTGAAGGATGCCAATGTGACTGACTGCGTTTCCATATCGAAGTTGTCATAAAAACTTGGCAATGAAAGACTCGCTTTTACATCGCCATCAAAATACGGCGCAGAATTGCTCGCTGTTGTCAGGACGTTGTTTGCACCACCGGGACCTGGCGACGTTGATAGCATAATGATCGGCTTATTCTGAAATAGCTTCATATTTACTCGAGATGTCCAATCAAATAAGTTTTTGTAAGCCGCAGTATAAGAGCCATTGTGCTCTGCAAACGAAATCACTAACACATCCGCTTCACCCAGCAGCTTAAAAAAATCTTGAGCGAGCTGTGGCGAGCCGAGCTCTTTCTCACGATCTTCACTAAATAGTGGCATCTCGAAATCGTTAATATCAATCAGCTTAACCTCAGCATGAGGGATTTTTGTTGCGGCATATGTTGCGGCATAGTTAGCCAATTTCTGGTTAATTGAGTTTTTACTGCTACTTGCACCAAACGCGACGACTTTCATTTTGATAACCTCTGCTCTGTGTTGATAATGATACTTTATTCAATTTCCATTTGATTATTAATACCCCACATGGATAATGATTATTTCCATATGACTTCTAATGTTTCCGAGAAACCCACTGTATGTTGAAACAGGTAGACAGCCGACTCCTTGAAGGACTCGTCATTTTTCATCAGGTCATTACCCATGGCAGCTTTACTTCAGCAGCAGAAATTACTGGGCACTCTACATCTTACATTAGTAAAGAAATCAACAAGCTGGAATCACGCTTAGGGATAAGATTAATCCACAGAACCACTCGACGTTTAAGTTTGACGCCAGAAGGTGAATATTATTACCAGCAATGCCAATCCGTCATTGAAACGGCATTGGAAGCAGAGGCTGCAATCAGTGGAGAAGATGCTAAACCTAGAGGTCGACTTAAAATAAGCTGCCCGATCGCCTTCGGTGTCAACGAACTCAGTCCAATCATAATCAAGTATCAGAATGCCTATCCAGAGGTTGAATTTGATATTGAGCTTGATGACCGCCATGTTGACGTGATCGGAGAAGGCTATGACATTGTGATTCGCTCTTCTCGGAGTCAAATCGATTCCAGCTTAATTAGTCGACGATTACGCAGCTCGAATCTCGTTACCTTAGCCTCACCGAACTATCTCAAACACCATGGGACTCCATTACACCCAATGGAGCTTACAGAGCACAAAACCCTTTGCTACGCCAATAACAAACACCCGAAGGTTTGGGATTACTACGATGAGAAAACCGAATTAATTCGAGTTGAGGTGTGCGGTTCCGTTGTCACTAATAGCCCAGATCTCGAACTGGCACTGTGTATCGCTGGACAAGGCATTACAAGAATGCCCATTCAAATCGCGCAACAAGCCATTATTGACGGCAAACTGAAAGTCTTGTTTGACGAATTCCCAGCGCTAACAACCGATGTTTGCCTTGTCTATCCAAGCCGTAAGCATATGTCAGCGAAAGTGAGGCAATTCATTGAAATGGTTTTAGACGAGTTAGGGGAATGATAAGACTTATTGTATACACTTTACCCAGTTAACCGTTTGCCTCTTCCCAACCTGCAAAATAATCAGTAACCTTACTGACGTTTAGGGTAACTTCTCTAAACTGCGGTATGACTCACTTCGTTAAAGTCTGATTAATGACTTTTATCTAGGATTCGTTCGTACCATATTTTGTAAAACAACATTCTCAGGGCGGGGCGAAACTCCCCACCGGCGGTAACCTAACAGGAAGCCCGCGAGCGCTCGATTCGTCGAGGTCAGCAGATCTGGTGTAAATCCAGAGCCGACGGTTATAGTCCGGATGAAAGAGAATATACTTGAACCTTGTAGCAGGGAACTCACATAAATAGTGAGCACTCACTTCCTCCCAGCGTTCTATAAGTATTTGGCTTAGTTTTCGATCAAACGAAGCCCACTTCGTAACTTTCAAAATCGCCCTGATTCTGGTCAATAATTGGAGTTAACCATGAATCAGCACTCACTACTTGCCGAATTTGGCGACCCTATTGCTCGCGTTGAGCAAGCACTAACAGCACTGCAAGCTGGTAAAGGTGTCCTTCTTTTAGACGATGAAGATCGTGAAAACGAAGGCGACATTATTTACGCGGTAGAATCTTTAACTAACGAACAAATGGCACTGATGATTCGTGAATGTAGCGGTATCGTCTGTCTTTGCCTGACGGAAGAGCAAGCCGATAAACTTCAGCTGCCGCCAATGGTACAAAATAATGATAGTGCCAACCAAACTGCATTCACCGTTTCCATTGAAGCAAAACGTGGCGTTACAACAGGCGTCTCAGCTCAAGATCGCGTAACTACCATCAAAACCGCCGCCGCAGCCAATGCCGTTGCCGAAGACCTAGCTCGACCGGGGCACGTTTTTCCACTGCGAGCTCGTAAAGGTGGCGTCCTAACCCGACGCGGCCACACCGAAGGTACTGTCGATCTGATGCAAATGGCTGGGTTACAACCCGCTGGCGTGCTCTGTGAAGTCACCAATCCAGACGGCACCATGGCGAAAACACCTGAAATCATCGCTTTCGGCAAGTTGCATAACATGCCTGTACTTACGATTGAAGACATGGTCGCATACCGCCAAGCACACGACCTTAAATTGGCATAACATCACCAATTTGCCTCATTTGTGCTATGTGTTTCACATAGCACAAACTTTTTCAGCGACTCCCTACTACACTTTGAGGATAGCGGATAGAATCGCCGTCCATTGTCAAACGACGCTAGGAGCGGATCATGTACCAACTCTACTACTACCCGAATAATGCGAGCCTTGCACCGCACTTTCTTTTGAAACATATGGGTCTAGACTATGAGTTGATCTTGGTCGACAAGAAAAACAACCGCCAAAAATCTCAAGATTATCTCGCTCTCAATCCCGCAGGCCGTATACCGACCCTTATCCATGATGGTAACGCCCTTTTTGAAAGCCCAGCGATTTGTATTCATTTGTGCGAACAACACCCTGAATTTGCATTGCTCCCCCCGATAGGCGACAAACACCGACCGCTTTTCTTTCAATGGCTAACTTATCTAAACAATACCTTACAGGCCGAATTAATGGTCTATTATTATCCGAGTCGCCATACAGACCATGAGCATCACGTTGATGGGATCCAAACGGCACAAAACAGACGAGTCAGTGAAGCATTGTCCGTCATCGACGGTCAATTAAGCCGCCACTCGTATTTAGTCGGTGATACATTAACAGCCTGTGATTTCTTTTTGTTTATGCTCGCTTTGTGGTCGATGCCTATAGAACGTGGGCCCATGAGTTTTCCGAATCTTAGTGCCTATTTACGCCGTCTCTCAACACACCCGACGATCGTTGCGGTGTGCGAATTAGAAAACATTGAACTAACGGAATTTCAATAAGCCGACCACGGCCTTCGCACATTAAAACCGTTGAGTAATGCCGATCGTCCACGGCTGACTATCCCGAGAGAGAAGACTATGAATTGCAGCACAGCACTTTCCTCCTACCAAAGTGAATGGGGGAAATATTTCATTCAAGAAAAGTACTGTCTTGAACGTTTGCTGCCTAAACGTTTAATTTTTTCTATTCAGCATATCGGCAGTACTTCAGTGCCCCAGCTAGTGGCAAAACCGATTATCGATATTCTTGTGGAAGTGCACGACTTAAGCGAATTAGATAATTACCAAGTTACCCTCGAAGCCAATGGCTATCTTGAAGCTAATAGAGATCTTGAAACCAATAAAGATCTCGAAACCAGCGGAGAGGGACTAAACGATAGCCTTGCCGTGCAAGAAAAACACTATTTCAAACACAAGGCGCATCTGACTCATCATATTCACGTCTATGAGAAGGGTTCATGCGACGCCTTTCGTCACATCGCTTTTCGCGACTATTTGCGTAGCTTTGAAGATGTTAGGCAAGAGTATCAAGCCGTCAAAGTATTAAGTTCTGAGATATCAGAAGGAAACCCCAATACCTACCGTTCTTTAAAGCGCTCGTTTATTATCGAAAATGAATCCAAAGCCGTTGCATGGAAAAAAGCAACGCTGTTATTAGCCAAGAACCTAGCCAAACCCATGTTCGTTTCAGATGATATTGCCCTTAGTCCTTTAAGTCGACTGCATAGCAATGAGCTTCTAGAAGCAGTCGACTCATCTCGTGAATCACTTGCTCAAACCATGCCTTGGGAGAAGCAAGTGACTGACCTTTCAGGGGCCGAAATTTACATCTCGGATCGCATAGAGTCTGGCCTAGTAGGAGCACATTGGTACGCCATCCATTTTTCGGATCGATTTGCAGGCGTGTTTGGCATCAAATCGATTGATCCAGAAACCGGCGTTGCCGAAGTGGGTTATTGGTTGGCCTACTTTGCCAGAGGCCATCGAGTCATCGATCAAATTCTCAACTCAATCTGTCCCTACCTAAGAAGCTATACCAACGCTAACACCGTCGAGTTTCACTGCTTAGAAGACAACACCAGTAGCATTAATATTGCCAAAAGATTGCAGGCCACAGTCGTTCGCCGATACCCCAATCAATTGGGGATCCCCCAGCAAAAAGGCACGATGTGCGTGTTGCAAGTGAACTTGTAAGTGAAAATAAAAAATGGCGACCAAGGTCGCCATTCATGTCATACCGATGAGATTTTTGTCAACCTAGCCAGGATTACAACGTCAACAAGTAGTTCACCAAACGGTTGTATTCATCATAGGTGCGGATGCCCTGAGCTTTGACAACATACTTGTTGTTTACCACAACGCCAGGAACGCCTGTCAGCGTGCTTTTCTCAAACTGCTTATCAAAACGTTTTTGCATTGAATTCACAGCGAAGCCATTGTAAGCCGCATCAAATTTCTTAGCGTCTACCCCATAATCGATAAAGATCTGGCGAAGCTCTTTTTCATTTTTAGGCGCTTGGCGCTTATCGTGGATCTGCGCAAACATGGCTGGAACCATGGTTTTTTCAACATCAAGAGCCACCATAGTCGCATACGATTTCGCCATAGGCACTGCCATATGACTGCCCATAAAAGCGACATGGACTTTTTCAAACGTTGCCTCTTCCGGCAGAGAGGGCTTTAAATTATCTACAATCGCTTCAAACTTGTAACAGTGAGGGCAATAGAAAGAAAAATACTCTGTCACTGTAGGACGTTTTGATTTTTCGTTATCGATGACGGTGTAATGCACACCTTCCTCGAACGGCGCTGCGTGAACGGATAGAGCAATGACCATTGAAGTAAAAGCAAAAATTAGTTTCTTTAACATGTATATATTCCAAATATTTGATTGAATGAGCTTCCCCACAGTGAAGTGGCGTTAATGAGTGGTTGTACAATCAAACAATTGGAGGTCGAAACGGTAGGTCAACTCTATCTTGGGTATGGGGTGTTTCATCTAAGCCCATCAGAGCCAAAGTATAAGGCTGTAATGAAAAATCCACAAAACCGCAAGTTGGCGACATTTTATTCAAGCAGTGAGAATTACAACTCTGCTGAGAGGCCACATCTTGAGTATCGCTATGCAAATTGCCTTTCACACAATCATCATTGATACCAAATATATGATGGAGTTGTTCTCTCAATTCGATTTGGCGTTGCTGGGCAGCGGATAGATCAGGAGCAGGACTGAACACAGATAAACTGGTGCAAAGCATTGCCAGCAAGGCAAAGCCATTGATCCATATTGTCCTTGAAAACTGCAACATAATTCGCCAACGTAAAGAGTAGCCAAAACACCGTAGGCGAGTCGCCTACTTTCTGAGATTAATCAGTTGATAAGTTTATGACAACACTCAAGACTAAAAAATTCCGTCGATTTAAAAAGAATCTTGTCTACTGGTCAAATGAGCAGCATCTCTGACAAAAACTCCATCATAATATGGATGAAAGAATTGGGATCACCAACCAAGTTAAGGCGGTAAAAAACACCGCTACCCCTAATGACGAGAGACCAAATTGGCTAATCGCGATCAAGGTTGCAAGCGTAGATAAACTAAAAAAGATAAGGCTAAAGGCATACTTTCCCAAAGTACGAATCTTCGCTTGGCTTTCACATAACGGCTCATATTCGACCACGACAGACTGACCGATTTGATACTTTTTGTTGGGTTGAAAACAATCACTCGTCACGAACATTTCCAACTCGCCAGTATTGAATCGAAATTGCTCCGCATACATATCGCTAGCATTACCAACCTGACAGCTGTAGGAGACTACAACACCTTTTACTGTGCGCACTCTCGCAGGTCGAAGAATCCAGTATTCAACGAGCATGATGCTTGCCGCAGCCAAAGCCAGATAAGGCAGCACATCCACCAATAAAATCGTTACGATACCCATCATCAAAAAAGTTAAATGATTTGGTTATTAATTTACTTCATGATTTGTAGAGCAATTAACTCAATTTTCTCAAGCTATCGAGGTTAAGTGTCGGTTCGTGATCCGTTACTCATTCTGTTTATTATCTAAACCAGAACGACATCGTGCAAGTATGATCCCGATGTCTCTGCATCAACAAAATCGCAAGGTATACTCTCTCGACTCTTCATAGACATTCAAGGCTTAACCTATGACAAACGCCAAGACAACGATTGTCCTTTCTCCCGGATTTGAAAACGCAGGACCACAACACTGGCAAACTCACATTCAGCGTAAATATGAAAATACCACTCGAGTGGAACAACAAAACTGGACGAACCCAGAACGAGACATTTGGATTGCGCAATTAGAAAAAACCGTTGCCCAAATTGCAGGAGATCTTATTCTTGTCGGCCATAGCTGTGGCGCCAATGTCATCGCACAGTGGGCTGAGCAACATGATGCTCAACGAGTGAAAGGCGCATTACTGGTTGCCCCTGCGGATATCGATGACGTCCATGCTATGAAGGAAATACAGGTACAGCGCCCCTTGACGACTCTCGCCTTACCTTTCCCCAGTATTGTGATTTCCAGTGATAATGATGGCCATATCACCGAACAACGCGCGCGATACTTCAGCCAATGCTGGGGAAGCCAATTTGTACTGATTCCGGGAGCCGATCATTTTCAAACCGAAGCTGGCTTTGGCGATTGGCCTCTTGCTGAGCAACTTATCGAACAGCTCAATGGCAAACCTTGCTTGCACAAACGCCCTCAACCAATCGATGTGACTATCACTTAAACGCGTCTCTAGTAGATAGATGGCTTCCAGTAAGTCATCTTCTCCCACCTCATCCGAGTAGAATACGGTTTATTTACCCATAAGCTCAGCCAAAGGTTGCATTGCGTATGAAACCAGAGTAATAATTGTACAGCTTGCTGTAAGAGAATTACGTAATGTAATTCGGTTCGTAATACGATTTTTCGGATAAAGGGATGTTCAATGCTTAAAAAACGCTTCTTCAAAACTAAAAACGAAGTCGAAGTTACTTTCGAAGTAGACAAAGACAATTGGCAAAGTGCACAAGTGGCTGGGGACTTTAATGACTGGCAGCCAGAGCCGATGAAGCTCGTTAAAAAAAGCGGTCAGTTCAAATTTAAAACTCGCCTACCAAAGTCGCAATCGGTGCAATTCCGTTACCTCTTTGATGAGACCCATTGGGATAACGACCCTCAAGCAGACGACTACATTGCCAATGAATTTGGCAGTAAAAATGGCGTGGTTTCCACCATTGAAACCACGGTTTAATTGCGCCAACAACCTTGCGTCAATTTAGTCAATCCACCTATCGGTAGAGGGCATCCCCTATTGCCCTTTATCGGTAGGGAATGACCCCTTTCGATTCAAAATCCCGTCCCATTATAAGCTATTTTTGTCAAATGCCTTCTTTACGAAATCAATGAACGCACGAAGTCGTTTCGCTTGATACCTGTCTTTGTGGTAAATCATCGACAGTTCGACCTCAGGCAACGCCCAATCTTCAAACACCTCAACCAAAGTCCCCTTTGCTACTTCATCCCGACAATACATCGAAGGTACTCTAATGATACCGTTTCCCTTCACAGCACTGCTCACCAAGACTCGTCCATTTTTCGATTTCAAAGTACTATTCACCTGCACCTGAATCCGCTGATGCTTCGTTTTATGTGTGTAATGCCATTTATCGACGCTGCCTGCTAAACATCGATGTTCATGCAGCTGATCGGGATGAGTCAAAGGGGCTTTGCCTGCTAAATAACTCGGTGCCACAAGCGTACTCATTGATAGCGTAATTAACCGGCGTGCAACAAAAGAAGCATCAGACAATTTCCCCATGCGAAATGCCACATCAAATTCTTCTTCGAACAGATCAACTCGGTGACTGCTGAAGTCCAGTGTGAGGTTCACCTCAGGGTGAGCCAACATAAAATCCGTGGCAATGTCAGCAATGATCGTCTCCCCTAAATACCCTCCAACAGAATTAATGCGAATCTCCCCTTTGAGGGTTTCAACATCACTGACCGCAGCCTCAACAGCTTGATCAATATTGAATAAGGATTGCTCACAAGATTGATAAAATCGTCGACCTGCATCAGTGAGTTTCAGTGTTCGGGTGGTTCGTTGTAATAAAGTAACCCCCATCTGGGATTCTAAGTGACTCACTTGACGAGAAACGTGAGAGCGAGACACTCCGATCGCCTCAGCGGCTTTAGTGAAATTTCCCAGTTGAGCGATTAACACAAAGGTTCTCACGTCCATCAGGTTAACATTGCTCATATTCGGCTCCTTCTCTCTAAGCTCATCAATTCTTGATAGCTCATAGTCGACATACATGACTTTATTGTTGCAGGTTAGCAACAGTGAATTGATTAATCACCTATATATCAACAAAACGCCTTTCATTACACTGCCAATCACTGAAGAGCATTCATCTATCCAAGTCACCTTCCGAGGCTAGGCTTCGTGACAACGGCTTGGGTACATGGCAGAAATGAGGAAAGCGACAATGAAAAAATTGATTGTAATTACAGGGGCAAGCTCAGGTATTGGTGCAGCCATTGCCCGTCATTTTAGTGAACTGGGTCATCCACTCTTGCTTGTAGCACGTCGGATTGAGCGATTGGAAGCACTGGATTTACCCCATACAATTTGTGAACAAGTTGATGTGACTGCACCTGATAGTCTAAAAGCTGCTATTGAAAAAGCAGAAGCCTTGTATGGTCATGTCGACGCGATCATCAATAACGCCGGAGTCATGCTTTTGGGCCAAATTGATACTCAGGATCCTGTAGAGTGGAAGACCATGTTTGATGTGAATGTATTGGGCTTATTGAATGGCATGAATGCGGTTCTTGAACCCATGAAAAAGCGCAACTCAGGCAGCATCATTAACATCAGCTCAATCGCAGGTAAGAAGACGTTTCCAAACCATGCTGCCTATTGCGGTACTAAATTCGCGGTTCACGCCATTTCAGAAAATGTCCGCGAAGAAGTGGCTGACTCCAATGTCCGTGTCACCACGATCGCCCCTGGTGCTGTAGAAACGGAGCTGCTCTCACACACCACCTCAGATGAGATTAAACAAGGCTATGACAGCTGGAAGACGGAAATGGGGGGTGTTTTAGCTGCGGATGATGTCGCAAGAGCCGTCGTGTTCGCCTACAACCAACCGCAAAGTGTATGCATTCGTGAAATCGCACTCGCTCCAACCAAACAACAACCTTAACGAGTGAGTTGCCTTAAGATCGATAAAAAAAACCACCGACACGGTGGTTTTTTAATCAAATAGTCATAATATACCCAAGTGACTTCAAGATGCAGTATTCAGAGCCTTGTCACTGGTTTCAATTCAAGGCAGAGATGAAGGAAATAGTCATTCTATTTTCAATGTCTCTAACGCAGAAGTGAAGCCAGTGACAGGCTCCCGAAGGGCGAGTCTGCTTGGCTCGCTAGCTGTGTTATCGCTTCTTGATTTAGAGCCACTAGATCTTCAAAGCAATGCCTTGCTATCAAACCAAGCAGCTCTCGCTGAACCTAGCATCTCGAGGTTACTTGGGTATAAAGCTTCAATTTATGGATGCCCAAGTAAACGGAAATTCCAATTCTCAACCTGCTGCGTTTCTATGCGCTTTTCTATCGTAGAACGCCAAGATTGGGATAACCCTTTTAAGGCCAACAGACGTGCCAACCCTTGTGAATTTAGCGGGTCGCCAAAATACAAATCGCACACTTGCTTAACGGACAGCGCCTCTGGATCTCTATCCATCAAAATGAGGGCATCTTGGGAACTCACGTGACCCGTTTTAATCACACGATAAAGCCAACCGCAGCGGCTGATTTCCTGCATGTGCACGGAGAGATCTTCCACACCCCAACGTTTTCCCAGTTTAAAACAAGGAGAGCGAGGTTGGCTCACTTCGATCACCGCCTCTCCCCACTGATACTGATCTCCAATACAAACACTCTCTTCCGTCATCCCAAGGGAACTGATGTTTTCTCCCATTCCGGGAGCAAGCCACTCTTGATCGATCGAATAGCGTTGTTTCCAATAAGAATAATGCTCAAATGGGTATTGATGTATTGCTCGTTCAGGACCACCGTGAAACCGTTTCTCGGCAACTTCATCCCCTTCGAGCCCCTGCTCAGAGACAAATATACGCCCCAGCACCGGCGACTTCACCATGGCAGTGGTCATGCCAAACTGCTGCGCGACCTTCCCCGCAAAGAGGCCTTTTACAATAATATTACCCATTCATATCCCCTGTTATTTAACTTGGCGAGCCGCTCTCTCGACATTATTCGGAGATATCCAGATCACCAAACGCTTTCTTCCTATAATCACTCTGACACAGATGAGTTTTAGGTCAACAATTTTAGGGAATTGCCTGATCAGCACCACGTTGAATAACTCTAAACTTTTGAATCTATACGCAATTCTGTGTCTAGCACGTGAAACAGGATATTTAAGGCCTTTAATCAGGTCGATTACTTGAAATAAAAGAGACCCAATTAATCTCTTATCTCAACAACTGAACTATCGAGATATTAATATGTTTGTAATCCAGCTGAGTTTAGCTCCAACCTGAACTTCAAACGCCATGACAGCTGGGGTTGAAACTTATCCCTCCTCGATTTGTGGGGGGATTTTTTCACCCAAACCCACCTCTTAAAACAGCCTAAATCAATCTGATTTAGACGATCATCGCGTTGGTCTTGCTTCATCAAAAATGGGCAGTGGTTGTCCGGGCCAAGGTGTACCACACCAATCCCATTCCTCAAGATCGAACCCATTAGGCGCATCAATCATGAGTAGTGACTTGCTTGGTGATTGACTTTGGTCTTCACCAAGTTCGATCCGTTTTTGCTTTGAACTCTCAGCGCTTGGTTGCGGTATTTTTACCAGCCCTTCGGAATGAGAAGCGGCAAAATCCAGACCAACGTCGCTGGCCTCACTACTCATAAGAATCGATGAAAAAAGTATCAACGTAATCCCTATTTTACTCAGCCAGTGTGAGCTATTCATATCATGTCCTTGACGGCGTGTTCGGAAAGGTAACCGCTTCCATTTTAATATGAACGTCATAACCCTAGGTTAGGCTACGATTCAGTTTCAGTTCAGGTTCAGTGGTAGGCATTGGGGGGTTGAAATGAGGGCTCAAAAGAAAAAAAGCCAGACGCAAACAGTGCGGCTGGCTATAACATTGTGAACAAATTCATTCACTAACAACGTCAGTTGGCTAGGTGACCCTCGGCTTAATAAGGGTCATCTCTAATAATGCACTTAGCGTGCCAACTTTTAAATCCTTTAAATATCCCAATTTTATTGCTTTTTGGCGTGTATAGAGCAACTTGTTTCTCATATGAATTTGCAAAATGCACTTAAATGCCATTTTGCAAATAACAAGGCTATAAAATAGCGAGAATAAAAAAGACCTCCGAAGAGGTCTTTTTTATTCTCTTTAGGTTTTCGGTTTGGATTCGAACACCGCATGGGTAAAGTCGACATTTGACGCTGCGGTGGTCTCTACCGTTTTCTGGCTATGGCTAGCTTCCGAAACTTCCTCAGCAATCAAATTGACATCTTCCGCTTCCGCCTTCTGATGTAGAAACTCATGGCTTGGGAAATAACTGTTGCGTTTATAGACTTTATCTAAGGCTTTGATCAAAGAGTGCTTGGCCACACTTCCGGTTTCTAATTTTTTGATCATAGGTTTGGCAACCGACTGCAAACCAACCAAGATATCCACACCCAAATTCGATGCGACTTGATCTCGTAAGCGACGAGCTTTCTCATTGCCAAAGTGAGTCGCGAGAAACAGCCAAACATAAGCAAGTGCATTACCAGCTTTACCATGGCCACGCCAAGCATCACCAGCACAATACATGGCTTCTGTACTGCCCTTTTCCGAAGCAAGCTCTAACCAATAACAGCCTTTCTCATGATCTTTTTCTATGCCGTAACCACCAATATAGCTCAAGCCGAGTTGAATCATCCCCTCAACACTGCCCTTTAATGCCGCGACTTTAAACCAGTGATAAGACTTGGCAAGGGACTTCTTAGGGTTATCGCTGGATTTACACCATTTACCCATATACAACATCGCTTCAAGGTTGCCTTGGATCGCCGCTTGCTCAATCAGCCCATAGCCTTTGGGAAGGTTTTTCTCTACACCGCGACCATGTACCAGCGCTTTGCCCGTTTGGAACTTGGCATTTAAGTCCCCCTCTAATCCTGCGATAGCCAGCTTCCAAAAATTGGCTTGTTCACGAACCACGGGATCTTCTTTGATACGCTCGCTGATACGCACCATGCCATACATCCCATTGATGTTATCCAGCTTGGCGGCTTTGTCATACCAAAACAACGCTTCTTTTAGATTGGTACGCTCTGCTTCTTTGGCTAGAAACAAGATCGTTGGAATATGACCAGTTTCGGCTTTGTATAAGCGATCTTTACGCTCTTGCTCGCGCGATTTTTCTATGGCCTTTCGATAAGCCACTTCTCTCGCTTTGCGCTCTTGTTCCAGCCGTTGCTTTCGCATCGACAGGGACACCATCCATATCAGTACCAACACTAAAGACAGCCCTGTCGCTCCGATGGCAATACCCATCATACTCATATTTTAGTTTCTTAATTAGCTC
Organism: bacterium sp. HQB-39; assembly: GCA_043422575.1. Classification (GTDB taxonomy): domain Bacteria; phylum Pseudomonadota; class Gammaproteobacteria; order Enterobacterales; family Vibrionaceae; genus Vibrio. The sequence goes on from JBHOHG010000007.1 coordinate 18,031, forward strand.
AAATTATCAATAAGGTTGCTCATACTATACACGTTTACTTCGTTCATGTTGACCTCTCGGCGTAACGCAATCGCTGTTAATCACTACAAAATATTTCCTTACTTCTGTAGTGGTTTATTATAATCCTAACGGAACAATGGGATAGTTGCCGAATTGTTCGAGATCTTTCGCACAAATTTCTCTACGCCCCCAGCTAGGGATGAGTTAAACCCAACGTATATTGGTTAGCGTAGATGCGGAATTTAAAAAGGAATAGAGCGCAGTTAGACCCAAGTCGCAACTTGATTCAAAAAGTGTGTTCAAACAAATCGAATGTTGGCAATCAACTCAGTTCTCTCTTTTCTCCTTCTCTAGTACCGTTCTCTTGCGTCAACCACAGTGATTCTCAGATGGAAAAAACTAAATACAGCGTCTATCAAGTCTTTACTCGACTCTTTGGCAATACCCACACAGTTCATCACCCCTGGGGCACCATCGCTCAAAATGGCGTTGGCAAATTCAGTGACTTCACTCCCCGCGCACTCAATGAAATCAAAAAGTTAGGAGTGAGCCATATTTGGTATACCGGGGTTCCTCACCATGCCGTCATTCACGACTATAGCGAGATTGGAGTCACTCCTGATCACCCTGCGGTAGTCAAAGGAAGAGCTGGATCGCCCTATGCGGTCAAAGATTACTATTCCGTTAACCCCGATCTCGCAGACCGACCTGAGCAACGTCTGCAAGAATTTGAAGCTCTGATCAAACGCAGCCACCAAGCTGGTTTAAAGGTGATCATTGATATCGTGCCCAACCACGTTGCTCGCAACTATCATGGTTTGAACAACCCAGCAGGCATCGACGATTTCGGTACGAACGACGACACCTCTGTGGAATACCACAAAGACAACAACTTCTACTACATTCCTGAACAGGCTTTTGAACTGCCGGATTTTCCTGAACCTTTTTCCCCATTGGGTGGAGAGGCGCACCCAATGTTAGCCGCACCATATCTTGAGTCCCCTGCTAAATGGACAGGCAATGGAGCACAACGCGCCAAGCCTCATTTTGATGATTGGTATGAAACCGTCAAAATTAACTATGGCGTTAGACCCGATGGAACCAAAGACTTTGACGTGTTACCTCCTGATTTTGCTCAAGAAAGCTGTGAAGTCCATGCCCAATTTTGGCGTAAAAAATCAGTCCCCGATTCTTGGCAAAAATTTAAAGAGATCGCCCTATATTGGTTAGATAAAGGGGTTGACGGCTTTCGATACGACATGGCTGAAATGGTGCCTGTTGAGTTTTGGAGCTATTTAAACTCTGCCATCAAGCAGGTAAATCCTGATGCCTTTTTACTCGCTGAAGTCTACCAACCTGATCGCTACCGAGAGTACCTTCATTTAGGAAAAATGGACTACCTTTATGACAAGGTTGATCTTTATGATGGCCTCAAAGCCATTATTCAAGGCCACGCTGGGACAGACATCATTGCCCCCATCCAACAAAAAGTGCAGGATATCGAGCATCATATGCTGCACTTTTTAGACAATCACGATGAGCAACGCTTAGCACATCATAGCTTCGCTGGCAGCGGTGAAAAAGGAAAACCCGCCATGTTAGTGAGCACTTTACTTAGCAGCTCACCAACAATGATCTATTTCGGTCAAGAAGTCGCAGAGCCGGGGATTGAAAACGCAGGTTTTGGGCAACCTAGTCGTACTTCTATCTTTGACTATATTGCCGTCCCAGAGCATCAAAAATGGTTTAACCACGGCCAGTGCGATGGCGGATTACTCAGCGACTCTCAGCGGAAGTTAAGGCAGTTTTATCAAAGTTTGCTGAATTTCTCACTCTCCAACAGCGCCGTCACTGGCTCATACATCGACATGTATGAACCAAATAAAGCCAGTTTAGGAAAATGGTGTCATGCCTTTGCTCGTTGGGACAGTAAGCAACAAATACTGGCTATCACAAACTTTCATGCTGCAAAGCCTAGAACCATTCGCTTAATTGTGGAAGCTGCGCGATTAGGGCTCAAAGATGGTCATTACACCTTAATCGACGCCATCAGCGACAGTATCTATCTGCCCATTGAAGTCATCAACGGCATTGCCCTCGTTGACATAACGCTCGCCCCACTTGCCGCCCATGCTTTGGTCGTTTCAAACTAGCCTGATGTCAGATAAAAGGAAGCAGGGCCCGCTGATGATACTCTTCTCATCTGGCTCTGTTTACCACTTCCACCCATTCTTTTGGCGTTTATCTTAAACACGAAATTCATACCATCACTTTATCCCCAAGTGACTTCGAGATGGCCTATTCATAGGGCGTGTTTATTTGGGTGTATAGGAGTAAGGCTTTTTTTTACTCAAAAAATAAGAGGAAGGTTTACGTTATCTAGCTCACTAATCGCAGGAGGAATCGTCCTCCTCCTTGTCTAAGCCTTTTTCCTACACCTCTAAAATCAGTGACCCTTTTTTCGTGCTGAAGATCGCTCTGTCTTACCTATTTCCCCCTACATAAAGTGATGTGCTTCGGAGCAAACTGAAATTTCAATCATGAAAAAAACTTAGCTCGGGTGATTCACAGTCAGTAGTGTATTGGTGTCGTTAGCATGATTGAGATTTAAAATAATAATCATGGATACCGCGTGAAATGAAACACTTTACCTTATCAAAGCTAACCAAAGCGATGCTGCCAGTAATGGCAATGGCCGCTGTGACGGGTTGTAATGACTCAGACTCCAGCACCAACAACAACGTTGCGCCTGCAACCCCATCCGTGTCACAACCAAGCCAAACTGACCTAAACTCAGTGATCGCTTTACCCAATGCCGCTCCAACCCCTGCTGCAAACCAAATTGTGCTGAGCTACTTTGCTCCGTCAGCACAAACCAAAAACCAAACAAGACAGTCACCGTTTAAATCCGCTAATACTGCTTCATCAGAGCCATCCAAGCCATGGACTCTGACCTGCGGCGAACAAACCTTCACTCCACAACAAAGTGACCAATTCGGCCCAATCTGGGTGCTCGATGCAGCCAGCGTTGACGGACAATGCCACATTAATGAATCACTGACCGTCACTTTCACTGCTGATGACACAGGCAAAAGCATCGCCTTAAGCCAAGATGGCAAAAAAGTCGTCGCCCCCCGTCAATCTGCCTACCTTACAACTTTAGGGCTTGAGCAAGCAGGGACGGATGTAAAATTACCGGAAGTCGCGGCTCCTGGAGAAATAGCCAACCCGCCAAGTGGTACGTTCGCGATTCAACTGTATGACGCATTGGGTGATTACCAAGAAGAAGGGGCCGATACCCACGGCTATGGCAATTTCAGCCTGCATTTATGGAACGACGCCGAGTGTAATGCCGCCGATCCTGACGCATTAAACAACGGTTGGGACGACGCCAGCGTCAATCCTGATGACGCTGACCAGTATGGCCCAGTTTGGTATGTACCCATCACTGACGATACCACGCAATGCTTCAAGGTCATTGTTCGCAACGGTAACAAAGATAAAGTGATTAATGGCGATTTAGTCATTGATGTGGCCCACCATGCCGATAACCCAAGTGTGACGTTTGTCGCGGGTAATGCCACTGCATTTGATTCACGCGATCACGCCTTTGAAAAGGCGGGGCCTTCCTCTGAGTTCGTCATCGATAGCATTGGCGCAATCATGCTCGATGACACCACCATGGTATGGAAACAAGCGAAAGGCGCCGATCTGGTTCAATTGATGTTTACCGCTAACGGTCAATACCATGTATCCGATCAGGGCGTCGTGTCTGGTTCATCGATTAAGTTAACCTCTACTGAGCTGACCGAAGCGCAGAAATCACAATACCCACACCTCGCAAACTACCCTGCGTACGAGCTGCCTAAATTGCCAAGTGAAGTCTCACTTTCTCAGCTGTTAAAAGGCAGCTTAGTGGCCGTAGCATCGACCACTGGAGACGCTAACGCTCCCTCCCAACTTCGCTCTGCAACCGCCGTTCAATATGCTGGCGCATTGGACGCCATCTACGCTCAAGCTGCGACACAACTGAACTACGGCCCAATTTATGGTGACAATGGCGTCACGTTCCGTTTATGGGCACCCACCGCGACCGATGTGGAGTTAGTGGTTTACAACAGTGATAAACACGAAATCGAACGTCACACCATGACCGAAGATACGACGTCGGGCAGTTGGAGTACAGAGCTGGCCACCGATGCCATTGATGGCAAATACTACCGCTACGCGATGAAAGTGTTCCAACCTCGTGAGCAACGCGGTTTTGCTTATGAAGTGACGGACCCATACTCAGTAAGCCTATCGATGAACTCGCTCTATAGCCAAGCCATCGACTTAAATGACGAGGCGTTAAAACCGGATGGTTGGGACGCCATTAAAGCACCGCATTCACAGAACGAAGCCGATGGTTCACTGTCAGATATGGTGATTTACGAATCTCACGTTCGTGATTTTTCAGCGCACGATGCGTCAACGGAAAACAAAGGGAAATATCTGGCGTTTACAGAGCAAAATTCCGTGCCATTTAAGCATCTAAAAGCTCTGTCTGACGCGGGTATGACGCACCTTCATCTTATGCCTGTCTTTGATATTGCTACCATCAATGAAGATCCTCAACAGATCGCCAATATTGATGAGCCGTTTAGTAAACTGTGCGAGCTTCGCCCTGACATCAAAAACAACTCAGTACTGCACGCCTACTGTGCAAGTGGTGGCACCATTGCTGACGCCTTCAATGACTTAAAATCTCAAGACAGTAAAGATAACGCTGTGATTGATACGTTAACCAATTTCGTGCGTGGCGTAGACAGTTACAACTGGGGCTATGACCCTTTCCATTACACTGTGCCAGAAGGCTCTTACGCCACCAACGCGGAAGGCAGTCAGCGAATTTTAGAATTCCGCCAAATGGTCAAATCTGTCAAAGAAGACTTGAACATGAACCTTGTGGTCGACGTGGTCTACAACCACACTAATGCCTCTGGTTTGAATGACAAATCCGTCTTAGATAAAGTCGTTCCGCTTTATTATCATCGTTTAACCGACAGCGGCATGGTAGAAACCTCAACCTGTTGTGATAACACCGCGCCAGAACATGCCATGTTCGCTAAGCTGATTGATGACTCAATTCAAACTTGGACTCAAGCCTATAAGATCGACGCTTATCGTTGGGACTTAATGGGGCACCATCCACTCAGTCAAATCAAGCAAAGCCTCACAGCGGCTCGCGAAGTGAACCCTGAAATCTACTTCTATGGCGAAGGCTGGAACTTTGGTGAAGTCGCCGATGACCGTCGCTTTATCCAAGCGACCCAGAAGCACCTAGCAGGAACCGGCATTGGTTCTTTCTCTGACCGCCTACGTGATGCGGTTCGCGGCGGCAGCCCGTTTGATAGTGCCGATGCACTCCGTAAAACTCAAGGTTTTGCTACGGGCGCTGCGGTCATGCCAAATGAACTCAATTTGGATGAAGAAGGTAAGGTAAGCCAAGCTGAGCTTGACCGTGCTTTGGCACAAACGGATCTGACTCGCTTGGGCATGGCGGGTAACCTTAAAGCCTTCAAGATGGTCGATTACACTGGGACAACCCTTGTCGGTTCAAGCATGGAATATGGCGGTCAAGCCGCTGGCTATGCTGCGCAACCGTGGGAAATTCAGAACTACGTATCAAAGCATGATAACCAAACCTTCTGGGACATCAACATGTATAAGGTCCCGACGGAAGCGACTGTCGCTGAACGAGTACGCATGCAGACCGTCGGTATGGCTACCGTACTGTTTGGTCAAGCAATGCCGTTTAAACACATGGGGGGCGAGCTACTTCGTTCCAAATCAATGCAGCGTGACTCCTACGATTTCGGCGACTGGTTCAACTTAGTCGATTTCACTCTGCAAGACAGTAACTGGAACAAAGGGCTACCAGCCAAGGAAAAAGACTTCCACAACTACGATCAAATCACACGAGCCGTCGACGATGTTCAATCACAGCCTTCTGCGGCAGACATGGAGCAGATGCTAGAGAATTACAAAGAGATGCTGCGTATTCGTACTGACTCTCCTCTAATTTCTCTTCCTGGTGCTGATGAAATCCTGGCACGTGTCGACTTCCGAAATACAGGGATCGGACAAACACCGGGGCTGATCGTGATGACCATCGACAATGGTTCCACTCAAGCCACCGATCTTGATCCTCGTTATGACGCAATGGTCGTCGTGATCAATGCCTCGCCTGATGCGCAGATCGTGAAAGACTTCAAAGATCATCAAGCGGAAGCTATCACCCTTGGTCAATTCGAGCTGCACCCAATGCACATCGCTCGAGGCACTGCGGGAGACTCCAGTTACGGCGAAGGGCAATTCAACATTGCGCCATGGTCGAGTGCAGTCTTTGTTCTGCCACGTGAGGGGGCCGAGCGCGGATTCGGTCTACCTGTTGAGAAAAAAGTCGAAGATTTACCGCCATTTGGTAAACAAGCGATCTTCGTGGCGGGTGACTTTAATGGCTGGAAAGTGAATGGGACTCAAGCTGCGTACGCCAATCAAGGGCTTTACAAAGTCTCGGTCGGTCTTGCCGAAAACAGCAACTACAAATTCACTCAAGGTGATTGGGAAAAAGCCAGTTGGGGATGTGGTGACGATAACTGTGTGGTCGAAGCTTCAGAAATGGGCATGTACACCCTAACACTGGATGCGAGTGACCCAACACAACCAACCGTCTTAGCCGCTGAGTTAACCCAGAGCTATGTCGATAAGCTGTGGTTTATCCCTGGCACGATTTCTGGAAATTGGGGGCATGAAGCCGCACAAAAGATGACGTTTGTAGACAACAGTAACGTCGAAGTCAGCTTTAAAAGCGCAACTCTCAGCCCTGACAGTGACTATCAATTCAAGCTAACTTGTGGTGACTGGGGACAATGTGAACACGGCGCGGCTCATACTGTCGTGGCGGAGGACTCACTAGCCATCGGTAGCAAAGACGGTAACTTGCAATTTTTCCCGCCGGAAGAAGGGAAATACTTAGTGAAATTCCATCTTTTAACGAAAGAGATCAGCATTCAAGCGATTGAAAAATAATGTATCTAAGTGTGGAATTCAGCTTCGAGAGGGGGAACTTCGAGGGATTAAGCTTCGTAACCCCCTAAGTTGAAAATTGCAGTTACAGATCGTTAATTTAAAGCGCCGACGCCCAGCATAGCGTCGGCGCTTTCGTTTCTTTTTCGTTTCTGTTGCCTGTTCGCATTTACTGCCTATTTGGCATCACACAGCAGGTTCGTTTATGATCAAGGCCGAGTTAAACCGTATGTTAGAAACTCATAAATCTAGGCTTGATATGCCAACCATTCACGACGCGTGATGCGATACAAACAATGACGCTCTAAAGCATGTCCCTGTGGCAACTTAGGATGATTGAAATCTTGTTTTTGATTGGTCATGCCGAGCTTTTCCATCACACGTTGAGAAGGAAGATTAGGCAACGCCGTAAACGCAAAGACTTGCTCTAAGCCAAGCTGCTCAAACGCATATACAAGAGCCGCCTGCGCCGCTTCAGGAGCGTAACCTTTACCCCAAAGATCAGGCGCTATGCGCCAACCAATTTCCACCATCGGCGAACAAGGTATTCCACTGCCCTGCTCTTGCTGGTGTAAGCCCACAAAACCGATAAAGCGTTGTGAGGCTTTCTCTTCTACCGCCCAAAAGCCCCAGCCTTTTTCTTCAATCAAACCTGACATTCGCGCGGCTTGATCATCGCTCTCTTCACGAGACAAAACCGATGGATAAAAACGCATCACGTGCTCATCTGCATTGATTTCAGCATACGCTGAAAAATCTGACGGACGCCATTGGCGTAAAATTAAACGTTCCGTTTCCATCTTTCCTCCATGGAGTTTTATCTTGAATTGATTCATCGTTTCACGTTAACCAGAACACCCCCATCAGGCAATGAGAAGGCCCGTCACTATCCGAAAACTCAGATAAGACTCACGTTCTTCTTTAGGGGGTTGTTTTTGATAGTACTAAAATCAGGCAAATCAAAGTGCTAATAGAACAATTGGAGATAGAACAACTGGAATCGGAGAGATAGGAATATAAAAAAACAGCGCCAAATGGCGCTGCTTCAATCGATGAATATTCGTTCATCCCATGAGTTAGTTGGCATTTACCGCTTTTACAAAAGCTTTCTGAGCCCCATTCACATTTAAGGCTTTCGCTTCATCAAGTAAACTGAGGGCTTTGGGAATGTCGCCATCTCGCACCGCTTGTTCGATTGCAGTCAGATAAAATTGTTCTGTTTCTGGTTGAGGCGAAATTGTCGTTGTGAACTTCTGCTCACGAGCTTTCTCATCCAAAGAAGAAGCACTTACCCCTATCGCTGGGGGCGCACTTGCCACTCTCAGGGCTCGCATCTTGGTCGTTTCAACCTCCATTTCGAAGCGCCCAGCAAGCTGGTGAGTATAAACCGGATCCGTGACCATTGGCATCACCGCTCCCATTTCCTTGGCGCGCACTTTCGCAGGGTGATCCACTTTCACCTTTTTACCCAACTGATCCGCCGAAGTGTAAACGATCAAGTACGGCGTTTCAGTAGCATTGAGCTTGAGTTGAGTTAAGTAACGAGTCCGCGTGAAAGCATCTGACGCCACGGTCTGAAAATCCGCTAATGAGTAATGCTCCACGGGCTGAAAGTGATGATCGAGCAGAACCACTTCAGGAGCAAATACATGATCGTCCACAAACAGACTCGAGAGCGTGACTTTGACGTCTCCACTGCGTTCATTGAACGTAAACGCTGAGAAGTGACTATTACCTTGTTTAAAGTGCGCCACTGGCGACAATTCATCGATAACAAATTTGACCGAATCATTATCTTTCAGTGTCGCAAACGGGAATTCAGAGTAGGCACTGCAGCATATTTCTGCATTTGTGGGTGGCGCAAGGGGAATGTGTGTTTGAGAGTCTGAGGCACAACCCGCTAATAACGCGCCAAGTACAACAGCAAAAAGGGAATGTTTATTTGTCATTATGATTTCTTATTATTTTAATTTTTGTTAATTGGAAAAATCGCATCGATGATATTCCAGTCGCTCAGGCTCAGGCTCAGGCTCAGGCTCAGGCAATTAAATTATCATGATACTCCCAACAAATTTGTGATCACAATTAAACCTCCAAACAACAAAAGGCAGCCAATTGGCTGCCTGTGTCAGTATAAGGTTTAGAACCAGATTTCAGTATGCACACCGAGTACCACTTCATCTGTACCGTCGGTAATACCAATCATGCCTGCACTTGCCTCATCGTCCGCTTTAATGTAGCTGATGTATGGCTTAATCTGTGGGCGACCAAAGTAGTCTGAGTTCGCTGTAAAGGCTGTCGCTAGTTCAAGGTTTACGATGTTACTTTCAACCGCATCACCTGTGCGACCACCCCAGTAACCTTCATCACCTTCTTCGTGTCCAATCGAGGCTGTTGCTTCTAGACGTACGTTATCGTTCAGCTTGTATGAAGGGCGAGCAGCGATAATATGACGCGTTAGACCTTCTGCACCCCAAAGCTGATCAAGCGCCGTAATGTAAGTCACTTCCGTACCTAGCTGGAATTTTTCACTGATGTTCAACACACCATAAGAGGTGAAGAATAGAGATTCTGCTTTATCATCGCCGTTTGACCAACCACCAAAGTTCACACCTCGGTTTTGCATCACGCCAGTACCGTATGCGATGGCCGTTTGCGTCCAACCGTCTAGGCCATAGTAGCTAGTGTTTAGCGTTACAGAAGCGCCGATACCATCTTCGTTTTCACCACTGACTTCTTTCTTACCGAATTTTAGGTCGAAGTCTAGGCTACCGATACCCGCATCTACACCATATAGATAGAAGTCCATGCTTGAAGCCGTTGTGCGTTCCGCACCTGGATTCGCGCTGCCCGCATCTGGATCTGCCATCACATAAGCAACACCTGCAGTGTGACCCGCCAGTTTCGTTTGTACACCTGCACCAATGCCAGAAGATTGCTTCCAGAATTCACCGGATAGAATGCCTGCATTACGGTTTAGGAAACGTTGTCCAGCCCAAATGGATGTCTCTTCACCAATAATGCCTTTTAGCTCAACGAAAGCTTCTTTCACTTCAAACTGTGCCGTCGTGTTCGCCTTTTGGCTGCCAGAAGAAGAGTAAGCGTAAGAGTTACCGTTACCATACTCAGTACGAACCACGTAATCCGCTGTCACGCCGTTCTCATACTCAGTGTGTTTTTTCACCACGAATTCCACTTGGTTCGTGCTCTTACCGTGAGTACCCGCCGTTTTGTAATCTGGCTTACCAAATTCATTGTCTGTCGTCGTACCATCAACCACACGTACATTTGAAGACATATAGCCATTAACTGTCCAACCGTCGTTCACCACGTCAGTCGCTGCAGCGAAAGCAGAACCAGCGGCCAGTGTAGAAGCCACTGCAGCAGCAATCAAACTTACTTTTTTCATTCTTAACTCCATTAAGGACTATTCTTATAGTTTCTCTTCATGAAGTGGCCACAAGGCAGTCAGTGAACGCATCAGGAAGAGAGATAAAGCGGGACAGAATCCCCAGTTGTTTCAACACTGACTATCCTATTCGGGGCGTAGTGAAATGACGTCCTCCACCAAACAAATATTTAGGGGGGATGAGAAAGGATGAGAAGTTTTACAGAATGATATTTTTAAGAAGCTGATCACTGTATTAGGGTGGAGTTGGTAATTTTAATAGCAAATTACTCAGTACAAAATGCGTGATCATTCATATTTTTGTCACACTTCTCGATGAGAAAGTAATTAAATTACATTTAAACTATGATTTATGGGGCGCTTGACCTTATTAAAACAAAGTTTTTTACTAGATATACCCAAGTAATTTCCATCCGCTGCAATACTGTAAGTATTTGGATTTGATGATGAGACGGTGCATTTAATGATTCGAAAGTAACAATGTCGAATTTCTCAAAACCATTTCGTCAAAAAATTTCAACTCAGGACATGGCTATATAAAAGAACAACGATGATGACATACCCGCAATCAAGCCCTTATCCACTAGGCGCGACCCTCTCTGAAGACGGGTGTAATTTCGCCATATATGCTCCAGATGCCAAGCAGATCCGTTTGGCACTCTTTGATGAAAACGATAACTTTACCACCGTCGCTTTATGCCAAGAATACGCTGGTATCAAACATACATTTATCCCTCACCTTAGCGCTGGGCAAAAGTACGCTTATATTGTCGAGCGCGCGTCAGGGGACATTATGGTGTCCGATCCTTACGCAAAAGCCCTCGACAAATCTTTGCATTACATCACTCCCTACTCCGCCAAGAAAAGTTTCGATATGCCCAAATGCGTGGTGGTCGATGATGACTTTGATTGGCAAGGTGTTACACGCCCGAATATACCGCGTGAAGAGATGGTGTTGTTTGAAACCCATGTCAAAGGGCTGACTCAGCTCAACACTGCGATCTCGCAAAGCGATCGCGGCCGTTACCTCGGCTTGATCAGCCCTGTCATGCTGGACTTTTATCACCAGCAAAACATCACCACTTTACAACTGCTGCCTGTTGCCGCTTGTATGCATGAGCCGCACCTGCTGGATATGGATAAAGTGAATTACTGGGGCTATAACCCCTACGCCTTTATGGTACCTGACCCACGTTATGCCAACCATGACGCCGTTACCGAGCTTAAGACCGCAGTGCGCGAGCTGCATCGCAATGGTATCGAGGTGATTCTTGATGTGGTGTATAACCACACGGCAGAAGGTGGCGACGGGCCAACGGAATTCAATCTAAAAGTTCTGGATAAGAAATCCTATTTAATGCATGGCAACCACTACGCCAACTTTACTGGCTGTGGGAATACCGTGGATCTGACCCACCAGCCTGCAATGAATTTAGTCATGGATACATTGCGCTATTGGGTCACCGAATTTCAGATTGATGGTTTCCGTTTTGATCTGGCAGCCACACTGGGACGGCATGGTGATGGTTACAGTCGCGATGCCGCGTTCTTCAAGGCCGTTGCTCAAGACCCTATATTGAAAACGGTGAAGCTCATTGCGGAACCATGGGATATTGGACCGAACGGCTATCAAGTCGGTAACTTCCCCTTTGGCTGGAATGAGTGTAATGACAAGCTCCGCGATATCACCCGAAGTTTTTGGCGTGGCGATCAAGGCTATCTTAAAGAATTTGCCACCCGTTTAATGGGATCGCGTGACATTTACAGTGCGGCGAACTGGCCTTATAAAATGACCGTCAACTACATCACCTACCACGACGGCTTTACCATGCAAGACTTAGTCTCGTATAAACATAAGCACAATGAAGCCAACGGTGAACAGAACCGCGATGGTCACGGGGACAATCGCTCCGCCAATTATGGCGAAGAAGGGGAAACCAAAAATCCGCAGATCATTGAATTGCGAGACAAACAAAAGCGAAATCTGATGACGAGCTTACTGTTTGCCTTTGGTATTCCTCATATCTTAACCGCCGATGTGCTGTCTCACTCCCAGCAAGGCAACAACAATGCTTATTGCCAAGATAACGAGTTAAGTTGGCTAGATTGGAACCCTGATGAACGTAAACAGGCCTTCAGTGAGTGGCTTTCTGAGATGGTAAGCAAGCGCCGTCAATTCATGGTGCCTTTTGTAAAAGCCTTTAGCGGCGAAAAACGCAATGAAAACCGCATCTACTGGCGACGAGCGGATGGCCGTTTAATGGAACACGAGGATTGGAATCGACTCAGCTGTGTCGCGTTGCATCTTGGGATTGGTGAAAAAGGAGAAGAGCTTCTTTACCTCATCAATCAAACCAGTGCTCCAGCTCGATTTAAAATGCCAAAAGACAATCAACAAGTATGGCGCTTTATTTGTGACACCAGCTTAGAGCATGAAAGCGATGCCCTCGCACGCGGAGAAGTCCTGCTTTCACCTACGTCTATGGCGATACTGAGCTTTGACCCGAAAGCCCCAGGTAACCTACCCGATATCAAAGCGACCCCGAGTCATTACGTGCCCATCTCGCCGACTCATCGGTAAGAGGCCTTATTTTATTTAAATCATGAGTTTAACTTCAAGAGCAGCTTAGGCTGCTCTTTTTTCATGCCGTGGAATCATGGGCTTCAAAAAGCCGCTTTTAGATAACTTTCAAATAAGACAGACACAGATTCAAGTTCTACAACTTGGCAGAAAACCATAAACAGAGCCATAAACAGGACAGGCATCGCTTACATCAAACATACTGCATCCATTGATTCATAAATCGCACCGCCATCATCCCCCCATCCCGTCGCAGCATGGTTCGCATCAATCATGCCTGTCCTGTTTAATTTAATGCGATTCAATTTATCAACCTCATCAAGATTAATAAGGTGTTGGTTTTTCAAATCTTCTCTGGTCTCTAGCGTTGTGAGTTACCGCTCAAAATACGCATTGAATTGCACTTCTAATGAGAATAACATGCCACCAATGTGATGCTCGTCCAACAAAAATGACAACTAGGTCGAGTTTACAAAGAAACTGAGGGCTATCCGTGCTTCCCCACCTCCATGGTCACTCTTTAATTTCCCTATTTTACGTTCAGTGGATTTATGGCTTTTTCTAAACTTTTACTTCGCTTGATCAAACCTTATTTGATCATTCTCGTTATTACCCTGCTCTACCTCGCTTACCTTCAATTCAAAAAATCAGAGCAAATGGTTTATCAGCAATCTCATGAGGCGATATTGACGGCTAAAAACTTGATTGATGCGCATATTGAAGCCACTTACAGCAAGTTTTACCTGCTTGAACAGCAGATGACACAACACCCTGTTCTGACACCAAACACTTTTTCCGTTCTCACCCATCACGTTCTCGAACACTCGCATAATTACTCAGATGTCTTACATCGCCAGCAAGACAAGTTAATCGACAGCCGTGGTAAACCCCTTGAAATTCCTCAGCCTGAATGGCATCCACTGCCTACAATCAGCGATTCCTTTTTGGTCTCATCTCTATATCAAAATACCGAGAAACGATGGGTCTTTGCCGTCAAGTATTTAAGCCCAGCCATTGATGAACTATGGATTGAGTTTGACCTTATGTATTTAACTCAGCACTTACGTGGGCTAAAAGTTCTCAATGACGGATACATCTTTGTCGTGGACCGAGCCACACAGAGGCTAGTCTTTCACCCTGAGCTAGACCGCGTCGGAACTTATTCGATTAGCTTTCACGACAGCATAAAGACTCAAATCGACCAAGGTATGCGGTTTGGTCATCATGAATACTCGTACCAAAACAGCTTAAAAATCACAGTATTCGACGCAGATAGCCCGATGAACTGGGTTTTTCTAGCGGGTACCAACCAAGCCGATGTGTTATCAAGCAGTGGGCAATACCTACTCACTGCGATCGCTATCGCCTCATTACTGGTGATCGTCTTTATCATCAGTGTATTAGCGGTCAGGCTGAATCAATGCTTTGTCCTCATTAAGCAGGCGAAATCGCTGCTTGAATTCAAAAATGCGATACTCAACTTATTCGATACCTTCTACTATCATGGTGGTATTCAATTTTGCTTGTACCACTCAAGTTCCCACACTTTCAGCACGCTTGATTACCATGGTAACCATAAGCCGATATTGGTGGACGCCGATCTTCCCGATCAGTTCGCCCATTATTGTGAACAGAAAAACCATACCGAAGACATCCATTTCTGTCGCCGTAATCAAACCGACCGTTTAGCGACTTTGTTGAAAATTGACAGTGCTCACTATCGAGTACCGCTATACCACCAAAGTGAATTAATCGCCGTTATTTATCTGTCTTGCCCTTGGCCAGCTTTCCGATACCTATTTCAACTGATCTGTCGCTATACCGAAGTCACGCTGGCCAACTTGGTCCTACAACAAAAGCTTGCCGTTCAAGATCCACTAACACAATTAGAGAATAAACAAGCCATCAAATCGACAACGGAACAGTACTTGCCCCTTCAAAGCACTCAAACGCCCGCGTTGTTTTTTGCATTAATAGACATTGATAATTTCAGTCGTATTAACCACCTGCATACCCCCGTTTTTGGAGACCAAATCATCAATCACGTCGCCCAACAGATCCAAGAGTTTTTTCCAAAACCTAACACCAAATGTCTTGCTCGATATGAAGGCGATCAATTTGCCGTATTGTTCTGCGCCAATGACCATGACGATGCATTCAATCAACTAGACAAAATGCGCTCTGCCATTGCGACGACAGGGATAAAAATAAGACATGACGAAATCAAAGTGACGGTCAGCATCGGATTAACATCCTGTCTCAATGATTTTATCAATTGCAAAAACTTGGCAGAAAAAGCGCTGATAAAAGCAAAAAACTTAGGGAAAAACAAAGTGATCCCTCACTATTACTAACGATTAATACACACAAGATAACAGGTGGTTTTACACTGCCTGTTTTCATTCCCGCCACATCTCTTGTAGTCAACAGACTGTTTCCCCGGTTTCGCCTCCTCAAGCGACGGATTCAGTTGCAGTTGTCAGTCAATATGGTATTACATAAATCAAAATGATATCTGGATCACCAAAGCTCAGCCTGCTTCCAATGTCTAGCACATGAATATGTGATGCAAGTGAGTGAAAACGACTCAGAATATAAAAACTTAATGCCTGATTTAGTGGCGAGTGCACGCATTCGTTTAGGAGCTCAACATGACCAACATTGCTTTTTTTAGTACCAAATCTTATGACGTTCAATCATTTGAGTCGGCGAAACAAAACGCCGATTTTACCTACCATTTTTACGACTTTCGCTTAACCGAAAAAACCGCAAAAATGGCCAAAGGCTGCAAGGTGGTGTGCGCCTTTGTCAATGATGATTTGTCCAAGCCCGTTCTCAAACAACTCGCTCGTCGTGGTGTTGAATTGATCGCAATGCGCTGTGCTGGCTTTAATAATGTCGATCTAGAAGCGGCCGAAAAATTAAACATCAAAGTAGCACGTGTACCTGCCTATTCTCCGGAGTCCATTGCTGAACATACTGTTGGTCTCATGATGACCCTCAATCGTCGCTTCCACAAAGCGTACCAACGTACCCGCGACGCAAACTTCTCGCTTGAAGGTTTGGTTGGGTTTAACTTCCACGGAAAAACGGCCGGTATTATTGGTACAGGTAAAATCGGTATCGCAACGATCCGAATTTTAAAAGGGCTTGGGATGAACGTCCTTTGCTACGACCCTTACCCAAGCGATGTAGCTAAAGACTTGGGCGTCACGTATTGCGAACTTGACGAGCTGCTTAAGCGTTCAGATGTTGTTTCTCTGCATTGTCCGATGACCAAAGAAAATTACCATCTACTCGACGAAGCGGCTTTCCAAAAAATGAAAGATGGCGTTATGGTCGTGAATACCAGCCGAGGGGAGCTCCTCGATTCCGTTGCTGCGATTGAAGCACTGAAACAAGGCAAAATTGGTTCTCTGGGTCTTGATGTTTATGACAATGAAAAGGAACTGTTTTTCCAAGATAAGTCTAACGATGTGATTGTCGACGATGTATTCCGCCGAATGTCGGCATGTCATAACGTGATTTTCACAGGTCACCAAGCCTTCCTGACTGAAGACGCGCTTGATAACATTGCCCAAACCACACTAGGAAACATTGCTGACTTCAATGCTAAGACAGTCACTGCGAATTTCCTTTAACCTATAACGAATCGCCTTGCTTGATCCTAAAGCCTCAAGTGAGGCTTTTTCTCATCTTAATCCACTCGATCATTTGACACACTCTAGTGACACTCACCGACATTGGATATGAGATCAAGCAAGGTAATCTAACTTGCTGTTATTCAAGTCATTAAAACTAAATTCATATTTCCATCAATCGCTTATAGAGAAGTTCGTCGCAAAAATATGAAACCACCTGAAAGTGTGACTATGCTGAAAAGGACAGCATAACAAAGGGGGTGGTATGAGATATTTAGCGAAACCTGCAACCAACACAGATAACCCTGAACTCAAACACATCGTCCCAGAAGAAGCATTTGATTGGTATGACGAATATTGTCACGGTCACATTGATCGCCGTGAATTTATGAATCGCTTAGCAAAATTATCCGCCCTTGGTTTTTGTTTCTCAACGCTCACTTCTGCGCTACTCCCTGATTATGCTCGTGCGGAACAAGTTTCCTTTAATGACCCTGATATTCATGCCACTTTCCAAACCTTCTCCTCTCCTCATGGACATGGCTCTGGACGTGGATATTTAGTCGTGCCTAACGATCTCACTGAAAAGCGCCCTGTTGTGCTTGTTGTTCATGAAAATAGAGGATTAAACCCCTACATTAAAGATGTTGCACGCCGACTGGCCAAAGCGGGTTTCATCGCTTTTGCCCCTGATGCTCTGCATACTTTGGGTGGCTACCCTGGTAATGATGATGAGGGACGCGTGATGCAAAAAAGCCTCAAGCGTTCCCACATCGAGCAAGACTTTATTGCCGCTGGGCAATTTATAAAGCGTCACCCAATGGGAAATGGCAAATTAGGAGCGATTGGATTTTGTTTTGGAGGGTACATCGTTAATATGCTTGCTGGTTACCTTTCATCCGATCTCGATGCAGGAGTGCCTTTCTACGGGACTCCTGCGAATGAAGCGTTACGAGAACGTATTACGGCGCCATTACAATTGCATTTCGCTGAACTCGATCAACGAGTTAACTCTACTTGGCCGTCATATCAACAAGATCTCGATGGGTTAGCATCTCACTATCAAGCATTCACTTATGAAGGTGTACACCACGGATTTCACAACGATTCAACCGCTCGCTACGCCCAAAAAGAAGCCGATTTAGCTTGGCAAAGAACTTTACTCTTTTTCCAACAGCATCTCGCTTAATTCACAACGACGCTCACCGCGTCGTTGGCTGATTCTCTTTAGGCTTTACTGCTCGTCAGTCAGCCGGACAGGCACTGTTTACTCAAACTCCTTTTTTATAAACGCCGAAACAAAGCCACGCACCTGACATGCATCTAAGACCATGCATCTAAGACCATGCATCTAAGACAGGCATTGTTTACTCAAACTGTACTTTCTCGAAACTTAAGCCTGTATCTCTTCCTAACAACTGCATTTTTACTGATTATTAGTACTACTTGAGGACTTTTAATAGGGCTATCTAAACAGGACAGGCATATTTATCCAATTCAAGACAGGCATCATTGCTTGTAAATAAAAACTCGATCTCATTCGGTGAACAATCCCTAGAATCTAGATTAAGCTAACAGATGAATTAGTATGGCGGGTAGGCAGAAAATAAAGCGGTCAAATACCAAGTATGCATTTCAGTTACGTCGAGGGATTCCAGAGCATCAATGAATAAAGAGGCAATTTCTTTAATTTTATCAATTGTGTGGGCCGTCATAATATCTTTCATCAAGCTGTTCACCGCCATTATGCGCTTCCCTGACGATGCTTATGCTTTCTACGTTATCAAAGCGGTACCTTCGCTTCACAGCACCTTAATCGTCAGTAAACCTGAACTTGCCAGTCATGTTTATCTTCTGTTCGGAGACGAAAATACACTTTTAGGAGAAATCATGTATAACTTCGTCACGGACAACCAAATATGGCCGGCAGTCGCAGTCAGCCCATTCATGGCATGGATAGCTCGAAAACATTATGCAAAAACGAGTTAAACAAGCGGTGATGATACGAGCAATCGTTGCGAAGCTTTAATACCAGAAGGTCGAATTTGCCCTAATCGCGTGTAATATTCCCTTAACTCAGTCTCTTGACCAACCGCTCCGGAGAAATGCGATTCAAAGCGAGCAGTCAATTCTAACCAACTGCTTGGAGTCACCCCAACTTTCGCAAAACTTTTTGATATCGGCTTCCCGCCTTCGGGTTCTTGCCGGATGGATTTTCGGCTCTCCTCTAACAAACTGAGGTAATCAATTAAAGTAAATGCGATACCTTTCTTAGACTCACGATGAGCGCTTGAATTACCGATAAATGGGGCAAGATTCTGGGGTTGCTTGTTACGTGATGCAGCGTGGATACGTTGTTTTATGCTGGTATAGGGGGAGCATTCGGGGTGTTGAGCAATCCCAGCACGAACAGGGTTAAGATCGACATAGGCCATACACGCAATCAAAGCCGACTTGTCCAACAACGCTTGTGACTTAAACCGCCCCTCCCAAAACTTGCCCGTACAATCATCTTCTTTATTCGCTTGACGTGCAATCGGCTCATTCAACAAACGCATAAACCAACTGACGCTGTAAAGCCTTTCTCGCCAAGATTCAACTAAACTAGCCAAAGCTTCCACCTGACCTTGATTCAGCTGGCGACGCTTATCGGGGTTTAACCAAGCTGTTGATAGATAATGCCCTTTACTCACTTTATGCCACCGGTGAATCACATCTTCAAACGTCCATGAATCCGCAAGTTCTTTATCGACACAAAGCACAATGTGAGTATGATTACTCATCACCGCATAGGCACAAACATCAATTGAGAAAATCTGACTTAAGTAGAGAATGCGCTTTTCTACCCAACTTCGACGATGCTCATAACTTTTCCCCGTGAGTGGATCTTTTCCACATAAATACGCGCGCCTCACACATCGCGAAACACAATGATAATAAGCAGTATCTTCCAAACTAATTTGAGACTTTCTTGGCTTAGGCATGATTGAATAGGCTGTTTGTTATCGATGTCCAAATCGTAGAACAAGTAGACAAAGTGCGCAAAAGTACGGGATTTAACCCGAATGTTCGCAAAAAAACATACTTATTAAATTAATATCTGAAGGCCCCAAAAGCACTAAATAGCATTAGAGCTACAAGTGATGACTGTCATGTTTAGTTCAGTCTGATTTGGTTCGCCATCCGACAATTATGACTGTCCACATTTTTATTAGGCACAGAAAGTTGGGAGGCATGAGTTCTCGCAAACTGTGACTGTCCATTTAAAGTAAAGCGCTGTCGAAGGGCTCAAATTATGTCTGTTCTATTATGAACATCTCTTTAGAAAGATGCCTGTCCTGTTTGAGGTGAGGTGGGCTTCATAGACACATCAACAAATCATGTCTGTCCAAATTAATTGAAAAAAGTTTCGTCTTTTTCTGCTCAGCTCCGTCTTATAGGTGAACAAACACTATGGAGCCTCAAATGCTTAAACTCATCAGCTTTACTATCTGCCCTTTTGTACAACGTGTTACCGCCGCGCTAGAGGTGCGAAACATTCCCTATGAGATTGAATACATTAGCTTGAACGAAAAACCGCAGTGGTTTTTGGATCTTGCGCCAAATGGTCAAGTGCCTGTCCTAGTTACAGAGAATGGGATCGCTCTTTTTGAATCTGATGCTATCGTTGAATACATCGAAGATAAGTACGGTGCTTTGGAACCCTCCAACACAGCGGAAGAGAAAGCGATCGACCGAGCTTGGGCATACTTGGGAACAAAGCATTACTTACCGCAGTGTGGTGCCATGAGCAGTAAAACAGCGGAAACCTTTGAAGAAAGAGCCGAAAAGCTATGTAAAGCCTTTGCTAAAATGGAACAACAATTATCTGGTGAAACCTCGTTCTTTAAATCGAACACCTTGACGAATGTTGATCTCGCTTGGCTTCCACTGCTGCATCGCGCTGCCATCGTCAAAGAAAAAACAGGCTTTGATTACCTAGATTGCTACCCGAAAATGCAAGCTTGGCAACAAGCTATTATGGGCTCAGGGCTGGTCAATAAGACCGTCTCAGCAGAATTTACTGCAAAGTTCAGTAATTTCTACCTGACTAACACCTACTTGGCATCTGGAGCACAAGGAGTCTGCTCTTCGGCTAGCGACACACCCTGCTGTCAGTGCTAATCTAATTTGAGTACCTTGAGATGCTTGATTCAGCGAGAACGGCTTGATTTGATAGTAAGGCATTGCTTTAAAGATCGAGTGGTTTTAAATCAAGCAGCGATCACACTGCTAGCGAGCCAAGTAGACTCGCCCCTCGGGAGCCTATCACTTGGGTATACTCCATAAACGATGAACAATTCGAGTCTTGAGCCAGTTGGAGCTATTCTGCTGGTCTCAAGCAATACCTAAGCCAAAGAGAAACTCATGAGCAATAACCCCAATTCTATCTCTGAAAACTCAGTAAACGTCGACCTCGAGCAGGTATGGCAAGAATATCGACTGAGTTTGAAAAGGTTTCTCTTAAAAAACCTCAATAATCCATCCGAGGTAGATGACTTATTGCAAGATATCATGCTGAAAACCTATCAAAAGCTGCCGACTCTTCGTGATTCCGGCAAGCTAAAGTCTTGGCTTTTTCAAATCGCAAGCAACACCCTACACGACTATTACCGCCGCAGCAGCGTGCCGCTTGAAAGTGCCGAAGACGCGCATTGGCAAGCGATTGAATCTGACCATGACAGCGATACCCTTGCTCAATTGTCAGATTGTTTAAAACCCTTTATTGAGCAACTGCCCGCCAAACAAGCCGCTCCACTGATTGCGATCGATTTAGAAGGGCAATCGCAAAAATCCTATGCGGAAGAAAACAACCTCAACTACTCGACGTTGAAATCGCAAATCCAAAAAAGTCGCCAACAAGTGCTCAAAGTGTTTCAAAACTGTTGTGAGTTTCAAATGGATACTCAGGGCAATGTCATGGACTATCAACAACGCTCATCAAAGTGCGGTCGATGCTAACTCAATCCTAGGTTAATGCCGCACTCTCCTACCATTCATCATAATAAGGCAAGAGAGTGCGTTTTCAATCAACGTGTAATCAACCCAGCTACATCTCGCCTACCGGCTCAATATCTTTTGGTTTCGGCGCTGTTTTCTCAGGTAAGGTAATAATTGAAGCCTGAGGGTTTGAGTAAGCAGAAAGATCGATAAGACGATCTCGAATCAGCTCCCCGGACTCCGTCAATAACTCATCGTTGTTTGCAACTGCAGTAAGTGCCGTCGTATGATCAAACATGGCTGAGAGTTCATTCTTATCACTGAATGACCAATGACATGAAGAGAGGCCGAGATCATCCACAATGTCGTACCAAGCTTCATTATTGGCAATGTCGATGGTGGTGCCGCCGCCCGTTGGGTCTGAGTGACCATATTCAGAGATAAAGATTGGGACCTGCATCGCCCATTCTTGGAGTAATGGCTTGAGGTCATTGTGACAAGCTTCATCCACACAGGTACCGTAATAGTGGAAAGTGTACATGACGTTATGAGCGGGCTTATCACCATCTAAAATAGGGTCGGCAATCGCTTCATCCACTTGCTGACTGTAATTTCCGGTTCCCACCAAAATCAATGCCTCTTTATCCACCTCTCGAATGGCAGCAATCACTTGCTCAGCATAATCTTTTATCACGCTCCACTCTTGCTCAATGGGCTCGTTAAAGATTTCATAAATCACATTGGTATGCTGTACGTACTTCTCTGCAGCCTGAGTAAAGAAAGTCAGAGCTTGAGTCAGGTGTCTATCCGCATCATGAGAGTGAAAGTCGACAATCACATATTGTCCATTCGCCGTCGCTTCTTCAACAATCAGATCGACCATTTCCGTGTGTTTCACTGGATCAACATAGTAATTGTTCGGGTCCGCCAGTTCATCCGCCGACATCGCCGCGCGTACTAAGGGCGCTTCAAATTCCAGAGCCGCTTTCTCACAAGCTCCCGAATGCCAATAATTCGTTAAATCATGACCATTATCACTGTGTCCCGACCAGAAAAAGCTCAGCCCACATAGTTGAATGGGTTCGCCATGATTATTGCCATATAAATGATTAGGGTATTCACCATTCTCTTCTACCCCGAGACGTAATCGACCATGGAACTCTGTTGGTTTCTCTGGGTTAGCCTCTGGTAATGTGACAGGCTTACTGTCATAAAAAACATCTAAAGGCTTACCATTAAAGGTTACAGCCACAAGCTCATCGGCATGAAAACTTTGCGATTTCGTATTGAAACCAATGTCTTTCTCAGTCGTCGGTAGATGAGAAATAAGGTGAGTGACGGTCTGCTTATCGTCATTGATCACCGTATTGACCCAAGCATCTGTAATCGTGGCTTTTGTCTCTGTCACCAAACGTCCTTCAAACACATCTTCGTCATAACAGGTTAACTCTATGTACACTGACCAATCATTATCAGGAACAAAGTTGACCTGACCTACGGACAATTGTTTTTTCATTTTATCTTTTCTCCAACTGACATGAGGGAAATCCCCAACCTCAATATAGGAGTCGTAATTTCATCTGCCTTATAGGCATTCAAATGCGTGATGCAACCAAACAATGGTGAGAAATAAAAAGAAAATACTGGTGTAGTTAAAGTGATCAGAACAATACTTTTTGATGGATATTGAAGAACTGCTCAACACAAAAGCATGGCATTCCACTTTAGCTTGAAGCCACACTTTAGCGTTTTCGATATTTTCAAGTTTACGAAGAGCACTTAAGCTTGGAAAGCACTCCTACGCGTGCTGAATCACCGGTGCATGAGAAAGGCCACGAAGTGAAACAGGGACAATTAATTTATGTACGGGCGTGACAAACAACAGATACACTTTACCCAACGCATTTTTGACATGCACGACGGTACTTGCTCTGACCACGGCCCGATCACCACGAGGTTCTATTTTGAACGACACTTTCACATCTAGATGTTTATCACTATCACCCAATAAGAGTTCATGTTCCGTGTGCTCATAAACGGTAAAAATACCGATTCGATCGCCCTTTTGATAACTTTTAGGATCTAAGGTCGAGTCAAAGTCGGTCATTTTCCCTAGGTTTTTCAAACCCAATCGACTCACAATTTGATTGCGTAGCTTCATCAAGTAATTAAACCAATCTGGTAATTGAGAAGTCACTTGGCTATAAATGTCGAAAGCCGTTTGATTGCTATATGCCACTTCCGTTGAAAAAGAATCGTACAGATCCGCATTTGCTAAGTATTTCTGAATCAATGAGTCACTATTCGCCATATCACTTCTCCATTTGCGACGCCCCAAGCCATCATCTGAATTGGAACGCTTCATTATTGATATCTAAATAACCTTGAGATATTGGTTTTGGCGGGTATCCATCGTCTTGAGAACAGCCGTGCCGATCTCACTCCCGTCCAAAACCGCCCCACAAAAAAGTCACTTGGATATACATTAGTGATATCTCATATTCATTCGCAGGAGATCTAGCTTTTCTTTCATTAGCGATTGCTTGAATGGCTTATTTGCGATGTTGATTGAAATACCCAATGCAACCTTAAGCACGTAGAATATGTGGCACGAAAAGTGATAGATACAGAATATGATAGGTTCTGCTTAGTTTCGCTAATCTCGGTGAAATAAGGTAAGATGCCGCCAACTTTTCATATTGAGTCCTTTATGACTATGAGCACTGCGACCACTTCAACCAGCTTCAAACAGCTAGGTCTACTTTCTCCTATCTTGTCTCGTTTAGATGAACTGAATTACCAAACGCCGACGCCGATTCAAGGTGAGGTCATTCCAACGATCTTAGCAGGTCGCGATCTGATTGCTGGCGCAAATACAGGAGCTGGTAAAACCGCCGCATTTGCGCTGCCAATGCTGCAAAAGCTGTATGCCGAGAACCCCATCAAACGTCCTCATGCCAAAGGCAATCACGTCTCTGGCTTGGTATTAGTTCCAACACGAGAGTTGGCGAAACAAGTGTGCGATAGCATTCGCTCATACGGTCAGCATTTTGATCGTCAAATGAAAACCGTCGCAGTGTTCGGCGGCGTTTCTGCCAACACTCAAATGCTGGCTCTCCGTGGTGGTGCTGACGTATTGGTTGCCACTCCTGGTCGTCTACTGGACTTAATTTCAAGCAATGCTGTGAAACTGGATCACGTCAACACATTAGTGCTGGATGAAGCGGATCGCATGTTGAGCCTTGGGTTTACTGAAGAATTGAATGAGCTGCTAGGGATGCTGCCTACGAAAAAGCAAACACTGCTCTTCTCGGCCACTTTCCCTGAAAAAGTGCAGTCTTTGACCCAATTTCTTCTGAATGACCCTGTCGAAGTTCAATTGCAAAGTGAAGAAGAAAGTACCTTGGTACAACGTGTTTTTACCGTCAATAAAGGTCAAAAAACCGCGCTTGTGGCACACTTAATCAAACAGAACCAATGGCGCCAAGCCCTGATTTTCGTCAATGCGAAAAACCATTGCGAAAACCTCGCCGATAAACTGTACAAACGTGGTGTCATTGCCGAAGTCTTCCACGGAGACAAAGGTCAAGGAGCTCGAACACGTATTCTGGAAGACTTTAAAGCGGGCGAGATCGATGTACTGATTGCGACGGATATTGCCGCTCGTGGTCTTGATATCGAAAAACTCCCTGTCGTGATCAACTTTGACCTACCTAGAAGCCCGGCGGACTACATGCACCGTATTGGCCGAAGTGGACGTGCAGGTGAAGTGGGTTTGGCGCTGTCATTGATCGATCATGAAGACTACCACCACTTTAAAGTCATCGAGAAAAAGAACAAGTTCCGTCTAGAGCGTGAGCAAGTGGCGGGTTTTGAAGTTGATGAAGAAGCGGTCAAAGCCTTGCTTGATGCAGCAAAACCTGTTGCTCCACCGCCGGGGACAGGTAAGAAAAAACGCAAAAAGAAAGCCCAGCAAGGTAAAGACGTTTGGCTTAAACAGTAATCTAGCCAAACATCGTCTATCTAACCTAGACTAGCTGAGCGTCTTTCTCATGGACCGTTTTTATCATGGACAGTCTTTCTTATGAACGGTCTTTTTTATGAACAGCCTTGGCCGCTGAGTTCGGGCGTCCTCTTCGGTTTAGACTCTCATTTAAAAAACGGTTGAACAACTCGTTGGAACACGTGGCTTGAACGATCAAAAATCCACCGCATTACGGTGGATTTTTGCTATCAGCAGAAGCGGAATATCTTAAGGTGACTACGATACAATGGCGAGCTAGATAAATAGTCGCCGGATAAGCAGCCACTCGATCTTCAAAGCAATGCCTTGCTATCAAATCACCTTACAAACAACCCAAGCAGCTCTCGCTGAGCCGAGCATCTCGAGGTTACTCGTTAAATCGATAACTCGAGCCGTTACGCAGGTAAGAACACTTCGCCAAGCATACAGCGAACAGAACCGCCACCAATGTTCTCAATGGTAGAAACATCAAACGGAAGCAATTTACCGTGCGTCGCCAGTTGGTTGCGCTGCGCCTCAGAAAACGCCTCATAAGCCGTTTTCGACATTGCGATAACCTTATCACCTTGCTGCGTTTCTAACTGTAGAATGTTTCCGCAGAACTGGTTCATCTGTTCCAGAGAGATTGAGATAATTTGCTTGTGCTTCGCGAGAGATTTCAGCACATATCGACGTTCAAACTCAGGGATCACTTCATCACAAATCACGCAGAAGTGCTCGCCAATCGCCATCATCACATTGGTATGATAAATCGGCTTCCCAGAAGGCAACTGAGTTTGGAATGACACCACATTCGGATAACCTATACGCTTTGCGTAATCTTCCAATACAAGACGATCGCAACGCTGTGAAAGCGCCGCGTATATCGTCTTGTTGAGATGATCAATCACCATCACTCCGGTGCTCTCTAGAAACGCATTGTCCGCAACATAATCCGTCAGAGTGCCAGTGCGTTTAACTTGACGCCCAGCTGCGGAAAACTCTGACAATAACGCCTCCAGTCGCACTTCTTCTCGGCGATTTTCACACGCCATTGGAAACGTAAATACATCGCCAGATCGGGTCGTGCTGAACCAATTGTTTGGAAAAACCGCATCAGGCGTTGGAATGTCCGTTAACGGATAATTAAATTCAATCACTTGAACGCCTTCATGACGGAGCGTGGCGACCATCGAAGCAAACTCTTGCATAGTTTGAAAACGCACCGCTTCCTTGCTCAAATTGATCTGATGCTGAAACTCATTGTCTTTCGCCGTTTCTTCGTTAAAGGAAAACTCTTTCGGCGGAACCATCACAACACAATTCGCCGTTTGCGGCTCAGAAGATGTCATTGATGGTGTTTGATTTGGTTGCAACATAACTCATTCCCTTTTTCTAGAACGAGACGATTGTAAAATTAATGTTAAGCGAGCTTTTGCTGTTTTTTAGACTAAACCACCTAGGTTTCAGTAATATTTCTCGGTAGGCGCACCATACGCAGGGGATTTTATTGTCATAACGACGATTAAATGTGAACTACCTCTGACACTTCGAGATTCTAGTTTGCGAGCTCTCAATAACCCTTTTGAATACGGAGGCTGGAGTTCACTAGGAGATAAGACTAAATGTGAGCTAAATCTCAGAATATTCCTCACGCTCTATTGTTTTATCCCACCAAAACACCTTAGTGCCTGCCACCAACAATAGCACTGTATAAATTTATAGTATTTTTGTTCATAGGTAGTTACATCTCCTTATCAATCAGTTAGGATACTTTTTGCCCATCTTTCGTACACATATACCCAAGTAACCTCTAGATGCAAGGTTCAGCGAGAACGGCTTGGTTGGATAGCAAGGTACTGCTTTTTGATCTGGTGGATCTAAACAAGAAAGCATTAATGCAGCGAGCAAGTCTCTTGGGTATAACGCGCAGACTCAGCGCATCACTCTGTTGAACGAGTAAGACCAATCAAATGAATGAACGGAATTGGATAAATCGTTTAGAGCGAAGTAAAGATTTCGTAGCGAGCTACCTCAATTACAAAATCGCAATCTACGCTCTCATGACACCAGAGCGAGCAACCGCTTCGTTTGATTGGTCATAAGATTAATAACAATAGGAAGATATATGTTTAAACGTTTTGAAGGCTTTACAGAACCTTTCCCGAACAAGGAGCCTGAGCAGCCTCCTAGTGGGATATTTGCGTTCTGTCGTCATTACACGCGAGGCTATGAAATCCCGCTTATCATCATGTCCATTATGGCGACCATTGTGGCGATCGTGGAAGTGTCTCTCTTTAATGCCATGGGACAATTAGTCGATTGGCTTGCGACCAGCAACCCAGAGACATTTTGGCAAGATAACAAAGACGACCTCATTTTCTATGGCGTCATCTTACTGATTGTCATGCCGATACTGGTCACGACCTACTCATTGCTGGTGCACCAAAGTTTGTTGGGTAATTACCCAATGTCTATCCGTTGGCTGGCGCATCGCTACTTACTGAACCAAAGTGTGAACTTCTATCAAGATGATTTTGCTGGTCGCGTCGCCACGAAAGTCATGCAGACCTCCTTAGCGGTCAGGGAAACCGTAATGAAAACCATGGACGTTTTCGTCTATGTCTCGGTCTACTTCACCAGCATGATCGTGATATTAGCCCAAGCAGATTGGCGTCTAATGATCCCAATGCTGGTTTGGCTAATGATGTACATTGGTATTCAAGTTTACTTCGTCCCGAAACTGAAAGATGTCTCGACCGAGCAAGCGGATGCTCGCTCCACTATGACAGGGCGTATTGTCGATAGCTACACCAACATCCAAACCGTAAAACTTTTCTCGCACAGTCGTCGTGAAACGGAATACGCAGAAGAAGGCATGGATGGCTTCCTTAAAACCGTCCATAAACAGATGCGCTTAGTCACTGGGTTTGATGTTGCTGTCGAAATTACCAACTACCTACTGGTATTCTCAGTTGCCACTCTGTCAATTGTCCTTTGGATGGACAGTGCGATTTCCATTGGTGCCATTGCCATTGCGATCAGCTTGGCTCTGCGTATCAACGGTATGTCCATGTGGATCATGTGGGAAGTCGGCGCACTCTTTGAAAATATGGGCACAGTCGTTGATGGAATGAAGACCTTGTCGAAGCCTGTCGATATCAAAGACAAGCCGAACGCGCCTGCGCTTCAAGTTGAACAAGGTGGCATTCAGTTTGATAACGTCAGTTTCAATTACGGCGAGAATAAAGGCGTGATCAACCACTTGAACTTAAACATCAAACCGGGTGAGAAAGTTGGGTTAGTGGGTCGTTCAGGAGCGGGTAAATCGACCTTGGTCAATCTGCTGCTTCGTTTCCATGATGTGGAAGACGGCAGCATTAAGATTGATGGTCAAAACATCTCAGATGTCACGCAAGATTCGCTGCGTGCTCATATTGGTATGGTGACACAAGATACTTCGCTGTTACACCGTTCTATTCGTGAAAATATTTTGTATGGGAACCCAGATGCCGATGAAGAGGCGCTATTGAAAGCCACTCAGCAAGCTCAAGCCCATGAGTTTATCCAAGATTTGACCGACCCATTTGGTAATCTCGGCTATGACGCTCAAGTCGGAGAACGTGGCGTAAAACTCTCAGGTGGTCAGAGGCAACGTATCGCCATTTCGCGTGTGTTACTCAAAGATGCTCCGCTGTTGGTTCTGGATGAAGCGACGTCTGCTCTTGATTCGGAAGTAGAAGCGGCCATTCAAGAAAGCTTGAATCAATTGATGGAAGGAAAAACGGTCATCGCAATTGCACACCGTTTATCGACCATTGCAGCCATGGATCGCTTGATCGTCTTAGACCAAGGGAACATCGTTGAGCAAGGCACACACCAAGAGTTGATTAACAACAATGGCATTTATGCTCAGCTTTGGTCACATCAGACCGGCGGCTTTATTGGGGAAGAGCAAAACGCACAGGACCCAACCAATGCTGCTTAAACCAATGTTGTTTAAACTAATGCAGCCTAATCTCTGGTTAAGCTCAATCTAAGCATCGCCATCGACCAGCCCCCACCTTTACCCGTGGGGGCTTTTTGTATTGTGACTGGAATTGAGGCCACTTTCCCAAGACCGAACACTACGCTCTAACTGAGTACATATCCATTCGGCTCGTCGATGCCCTTTATCTATATTTATGTGTAAATCACCCATATTTTATAGGGTTTAAACGCCCTCCAACCCTTTTATTAAATGCCTGTATTCTTGGTTTTTGCTGGCCTGAGCAGATCAAACACCCACCACATTTATTTCCGTGAATTAGGTCGCATAGGGTTAAACAGCACTTTATCAGCAAAAAAAATGCAATTAAATTCTCTTGAATAAATACAAAAGCATTACATTGCTTCAAAAATCACGTCAATAATACTAGTAAGGTTGTCAGTTTATGTGTCCATGTGGTTCAAATAAGGTGTTGCGTCGTCGTCGCAATTGGTTCGAGAAAATTTTTGGTATCAAAGAGAAGTGGCAATGCCAAGACTGCGGACGCATTCATAAGGTATAAGTCATTTTCCGCTTCTAATTGCCAGCGAAGCCAATACTCTTGTTGATGTTTGAAATCAACTGCGTTTAGAATCCAGCTATCTTTGAACTGGATCGTTAACTAAACACATGAACAAGAGCCTACTCACCAACCTTGTCGCGATTGCGCTCATGGCAGGTGGCCATCTCGCCGATAATCAATACGCCTTTTTTGCGGGTCTTTTTGCCTTTTCTGGCGCCATCACCAATTGGCTCGCCATCCATATGTTATTTGAAAAGATCCCAGGCATTTACGGTTCTGGGGTCATTCCAGCCCGCTTTGAAGAGTTCAAGTCTGCGATCAAAAACCTCATGATGTCTCAATTCTTTAGTGATGAGAATATTGACCGCTTTCTTAACAGTGAAATGAAAGGCGGTGCATCACTGAACTTAAAACCTGTCATCGAGAAAATCGACTTTAATCCCGCTTTCGATTCTCTAGTGGATGTGATTGCGAACTCGTCTTTTGGTGGGATGCTAGCCATGCTCGGCGGTACTGAAGCCCTACAGCCACTGAAACAGCCATTTGTCGAAAAGATGCAAGAAGAAGTGATTGTGATCAGCCAAAGCGATACAGTCAAAAATGCACTCAAAGAGCAGTTGGAATCGCCACAAATGCTGGATGAAATCAAACAGAACATCGAAAACATCATCGACCAACGTTTATCCGAATTAACCCCTGCGCTCGTCAAAGAGATCGTCCAAACCATGATCAAAGAACATCTGGGTTGGCTCGTCATTTGGGGCGGTGTCTTTGGCGGTCTAATCGGACTTGTCAGCGCACATTTTGCTTAATGTTGTTGCCTACCCTCAATAGACCGTCATTCTATAGACCATCACTCCGTAGACTGTAATTCTGTAACAACAACGCCCAGCATCGCTGGGCGTTATCGTATATATTTATGCAACGCTTTGTGCTCTGTTGCCTCTTAATGTGAAGCGCTATAAATGTGAAGTGCTACAACGTCGTCAAAACTTCAGGGTTC
This sequence comes from bacterium sp. HQB-39, assembly GCA_043422575.1. Classification (GTDB taxonomy): domain Bacteria; phylum Pseudomonadota; class Gammaproteobacteria; order Enterobacterales; family Vibrionaceae; genus Vibrio. The sequence goes on from JBHOHG010000007.1 coordinate 49,269, forward strand.
ACGCCAAAGCCCGTTTTATGCTCTTCAATCACCACTTCACTGCGAGTTTGAATCACCCCTGGTAAAGTCCCCAGTTTGCTCGACATGAACTCTTGATAAGCTTTCATGTTTTTGACACGAACTTTTATCATGGTATCGAAGTCACCAGACAAGGAGTAGCACTCCTCAATTTCCGGCATCAACTCCACTGCTTTAGCAAATTTATCGAAAATGGAAAAGCTCGACTGATCAAGACGAATATGAATGAAGACTTGTACATCCAACCCCAGCTTTTCAGCATTAAGATCCGCATGGTAACCATTGATGTAGCCGTCTTTCTCAAGACGCTTTACCCGTTCAGAACAGGGAGAGGTGGTTAAATTGACTTGCTTTGCCAACTCAACGATTGGCAATCTGCCCTTGAAATGAAGAATACGTAAGATCTCCATATCAATACGGTCTAATGGAGAGGTCGTCATAAAGGTATCTCTGTTAACGCGATCATGGCGTCATCATAGTAAAAAACCGCCTCTCTGACATCTTCCTCATCTCACAAATGAGAGGACATCAGCATCAGGTTCAATGATGCTCCAACGCCATGGTTTGACTCACTCGCTTGATCACTTTAGCAGGTGCTTCATTGGGCTGATTGCAACAGCGACAGATATATTGTTGCTCCATTTCGTAATAGTGATCCCCAGAAACAAATTTCGCCATCACCTGAGTGAAACTCACTATCTTTTCACCTAAGGTCTCTACTGGTTTATCACATCGGCGCATAATCACCTTGTGTGCGGTATCCCTTTTGCAAGTCGTACAGTAGATATTTGGCATCCTTTGCTCCCTAAATTTGTCTCTGTGAAATGAGTGGGGTCATACTGAGTAAATTTTCAACAAAAAACTAGCGAGATGAAAATTTTTGTGGAACGTATTCAAAAAACCAAGGCAGGAATAAACAAAACTTTGAACTGAATACGGTTTACTTGTCGCAAAAAAAAACCTGATCACTAGGATCAGGTTTTATTGTTTTTACAGTGTAAATCTAGTCAAGTTCAACCAACTTCTTCTCGAACTCTTTATGTTGAGTTGCGACTTTCTCTTCTGGTTGCCCCGTTGCCAAGCTCACACCTACAATCGCAATCGTAGAAAGAATGATGCCCGGTACGATTTCATATACATCGAACCAACCACCAGTCAGCTGCTTCCAAACCACAATCGTGATACCACCAACAAGAATACCCGCTAGCGCACCATTGCGGTTCATACGAGACCAGTACAGACTCAACACAACCGCAGGACCAAATGCCGCACCAAAACCAGCCCAAGCGTAAGAAACAAGGCCAAGAACGCTGCTATCAGGATCCATTGCCAAGACAAGCGCAATCACGGAGATACCGACAACCCCAACACGGCCCACTTTAACAATACTTTCTGATGACGCATCTTTATTAATAACTTGCTTGTAGAAGTCCTCGGCCAGTGCCGAAGACGAAACCAATAGCTGAGAGTCCGCCGTACTCATCACTGCCGCTAGAATCGCAGCAAGCAAGATACCTGCAACCACAGGGTGGAACACAGCATTCACCAACAGCATAAAGATCTTTTCACCGTCAGCCAGTTCCGTGCCTGGATGGTGAGTCACCCAAACCAAACCCACTAGACCCACTAGCATTGCGCCAACCATGGACAGAGCCGTCCAACTTACCGCAATACGACGAGCCGTTGTCAGTTCACGGTTGGTACGAGACGCTTTGAAACGCGCTAGGATGTGCGGCTGACCGAAGTAACCTAGGCCCCATGCTAATAGTGAGATGATTGCAATGGCAGTCAAAGGCTCACCTTTTGAATTGTTCCACAGGGTCAATAACTCAGGATTAATGTTATGCATATCCGTCGTCAGCTGACCAAGGCCGCCTTCCATGACTGCCACGGGTACAATCACCAACGCCGCTGCCATTAAAAGACCTTGAACCAAGTCAGTCCAAGATACGGCTAAGAAACCACCAAACAGGGTGTAAGACACGACACAAACCGTACCAATCACTACCGCAATTTTGTAGTCCAAACCAAACACAGTTTCAAACAGTTTACCACCTGCTACCAAGCCAGAACTTGTATAGAAAAGGAAGAATAAAAGGATAAAGAAGGCTGAGATTGTCTGAATCAATTTCGAGTTGTCGTTAAATCGACGTGAAAGGAATTCAGGCAGTGTGAGTGCTTCTGTTTGAATACTATACGTACGTAAACGCTTAGCGCTGATTGCCCAGTTAGCCCAAGTACCGAGTAGAAGACCACCCGCAAGCCAGAAGGCTTCGATACCTGCTGCATAAGCATAACCTGGTAAACCAAGCAGTAGCCAACCACTCATATCAGACGCACCCGCAGACAATGCCGCAGGCCAAGGGCCTAAGCTACGTCCACCAAGAAAGTAGTCTGTTGAGTTAACTGTACGCTTGTATGCGATAACCCCGATAGCAACCATTAAAATTAAATAAGCGATGAACGTCGACGTAATCGCAAAGCTGTTTTCTATCATTTGATAGTCCTCATTAGAATTATAGAACCAACTGAAACCCCTCCAAGCTCCTCTCAGAGGGGAATCATCAGCGGTTTTTAGTGGCCATCACTCCCTAGCTCAAGTAGGGTCGCGTTGCCACCCACGGCAGTGATGTTGATTGTGCGCGTACGTTCCGTGATAAAACGTAGCGACAAATGCGGATCGTGTGCAGCAGGAATCTGTGCCAGATCCGTTTCTGAAACCAAGCTAACGATGGCACCATCGCGCTTAGCCAATTGAAGATTGAGCTGATGCTCAACTTCGGCATTACCTACATAACCCACACTACGTACATCGCTTTCAACAAGCTGCGCTGACGCATCATATGCCACCAGCTGCACCAGGTTTGCAGGGAAGTTCGATTGCTCAAGGGCTGATGTGATCAACTCGTTAAGCTCTGTATTGTCACTGCAAATGATCACACTATTGCCAGCGATAAGAGCAGACGTGATCATAGCCAGTGAGCTGTACAATGCGTTCTGTGACTCTTGCAGTGCGTTTTCCACCACAACAAGTGCCACACCACGGCCCGCAGTGTACAGTTCGTTAGTTTCCCCCGTAGGGCCAACTAACTGATGCGTTTCCGCAAGCAGCTGTGAAGCGTGCTGAATGTGGTAAGACACCACGTTCGCCACATCACTTTGCTTTGCTTCAATCGCAGATTTAAACGTCAACAAATGCTCGCATTTGTAGTCGAAATCAGTCAGGTTCCACTGCTCCCAAGCAGCGAATGCGTCAGAAAATCCTGTTACTTGATGAACCATGTTGTCGCTCCTTATGCCTGTTCGCCAGTTTGGTAATGTGTCGAGGTAAAGCGGTACAAGTAGTGTGGACCACCTGCTTTTGGACCCGTACCCGATAGACCTTGGCCACCGAACGGTTGAACGCCAACGACCGCACCGACTTGGTCACGGTTGATGTAACAGTTACCGACACGAACGTGCTTTTCAATCCAACGGTAAGTCGTTTCATTACGGCTATGGATACCCATGGTCAGACCGAAGCCCGTGTTATTGATTTGGTCGATCACGTTCGCAAGCTCGTTAGCCTTGAAGCGAACAATATGAAGAACTGGACCAAATTTCTCTTCCGTTAGGCGAGACAAGTTATCGATCTCAAATGCCGCTGGTGCAACAAAGTCACCGTGTGACAGCGCGTCATCCAATGTCAGCTCAGCCACCAATTTCTGGCTCTGTTTCATCGACGCAATGTGCTCATCCAGTTTGCTCTTCGCCACCGCATCAATCACAGGACCAACGTCCGTTTTGTGCAGGTACGGCAGACCGACATGCAGTTCGTCCATCGCGCCTTTGATCAGCGATACGATACGATCTGCCACATCTTCTTGAACAAACAGTACACGTAGCGCTGAACAGCGCTGACCCGCAGACGCGAACGCAGAACGAATCACATCACGAACCACCTGTTCTGGCAGAGCGGTACTGTCTACGATCATCGCATTCTGACCACCCGTTTCAGCGATGAATGGTACTGGTTTCGCTTTACGCTCAGCCAACGTCGCGTTGATACGCAATGCTGTTGCGGTTGAGCCCGTGAAAGCCACACCGGCAATCGCTGCATGCGACGTCAATGCGTGACCAATTTCCGCGCCGCGACCTGGCAGTAGCTGAATCACTTCGCCTGGGAAACCCGCTTCAAGCATCAATTCGATGGCACGAACCGCAATCAGGCTGGTCTGCTCTGCTGGCTTCGCCACAACCGTGTTACCGGCGACAAGTGCAGCGGTTACCTGACCTAGGAAAATTGCGAGAGGGAAGTTCCATGGGCTGATACAGACGAATACACCTAAACCTTTACGGCTAGCAATGCGCTTCACACCGTCAAAGCCTTCCAGTTCAAAACCGTCAAGGTTATGAGCCTGCTTAGCGTAGTAACGACAGAAATCGACGGCTTCACGCACTTCATCAATGCTGTCATGGATAGTTTTGCCTGCTTCTTTGTGACAAAGCGCGACCAACTCAGCGAGATTTTCCTCTAGAAGATCTGCTAACTTTTCAAGATAAGCGCCCTTCTCATCTACAGACACGGTTTGCCAGTGAGCAAACGCAGCCTGTGCTGATTCAATCGCTGTCGTCACTTGTTCATGGTTGGCAAACTGAAGCTGACCAGCACCAATACGACGATCGTATGGCGCAGAAACGGTTTCAGGAGCGATGTTCGCCTTGATCATGCTTTCGTATTGGCTCTCACCGTTGATGATCGGAGCACCTTGCCATGTACGCTCGAGGTGTTTTTCAACTTCCGCTTCAAAAACATGCGCTTCGCTATCAATGTCGATGTTTACACCGTAAGAGTTCTTACGATCTGGGAAGACACCTGATGGCAAAGGAATGCTGGCGTTATGCAAGGTTGGGAAACCTTTTAGCGCATCGACAGGATGAACTGTCAGGGTTGCAATCGGGCAACGTGCATCCACCAAGCGGTGTACAAACGAGCTGTTCGCACCGTTTTCCAGTAGACGACGTACAAGATATGGCAGTAGGTCCGCGTGGCTACCAACAGGCGCGTAGATGCGCACTGATTGCTTGTACTGTTCGATCACGTGGTTGTATAGCGAATCACCCATGCCGTGCAGGCGTTGGAATTCGAAATCTTTGTGGCTTGCCATGACTGCAATCGCCGTCACGGTTTGCGCATTGTGGCTCGCAAACTGAGGGAAAATGTTACCACGCACTTCATCGCTCAGTAGGAATCGAGCACACGCTAGGTAAGCCACGTCAGTCGCTTCTTTGCGAGTATAAACTGGGTAGTTATCGTAGCCAGACGTTTGTGACCATTTGATTTCGCTATCCCAGTACGCGCCTTTCACCAAGCGTAGTGGGATCAGATCACCTTGCTCACGAGCCAGACCGTTTAGCCAAACCAAGACAGGAAGAGCACGCTTAGAGTAAGCTTGAACAACGAGACCAAACTTGCCCCAGCCTTTCACTGCGTCACTGCGGTAAAGCTTCTCAAATAGCTTCAGAGAAAGCTCAAGGCGGTCTGCTTCTTCCGCATCAATGGTGATCGCAACGTCCAACTCAATCGCACGCTTAAGCAGCTGCTGTAGCGTATCGAACAGTTCCGTCATCACACGCTCTTCGTTCGCCACTTCATAACGTGGGTGCAGCGCAGACAGCTTAATCGATACTGAAGGCGCAGGGCTGGTATCATCGCCGTAGGTTTCACGACCGACCGCTTCAATCGCTTTCAAGTAAGAGTTGAAGTACTTGGTCGCATCTTCTGTCGTCAATGCCGCTTCACCAAGCATATCAAATGAGTACGTGAAGCCTTTGTCACGCATCGGACGACCGTTCTTCTGTGCTTCGGCAATGCTACGACCTAAAACGAACTGGTGACCCATCACCTTCATCGCTTGGTACATGGCTTTACGAATGACAGGTTCGCTGAATTTGTTCACGAGACGGTTAACGGCCTGAGAAGGGCTCTTGGTCTCATCGTCACCAAGACCAATCACTTTACCTGTCAGCATTAAGCCCCAAGTTGACGCATTAACAAAGACAGAATCAGAATTCTTTAGGTGAGATTTCCAGTCAGCCACGCTGAGCTTATCTTTGATCAAAGCGTCTGCTGTCGCTGCATCAGGGATACGCATGAGCGCTTCTGCCAAACACATTAGCAAGATACCTTCGTGCGTATCTAAGCTGTACTCCAACAATAACGCATCAATCATCTGTACTGACTTCTTATCAGCACGGATCGTTTCAATCAGTTGGGTTGTCTTGGTTTCAATCGCCGTCTTTTCATTACTCGTCGGCGTTGCTAATGGCAATAGCTGCTCCAGCCATTGAGTTTCATCCACCATATACAATGGTGAGATTTGTGACCATAGCGCGTCAAGCGGTTGCTGGACGTACTCCGGCTTCAACACATCTGTTGCTGTAAACATGCATCTTCCTCAATCTCTATACCCTGAAAACCGTTCTCAGGGATCTACACTGGCTCGCAGTGTATTTTGAGCTTGAGAAGATTACTTGTCAAAAACTCCGAGTGATTTGCTAAAAACTCGCTTTTTTTACAAAATATCTACATTGTCACGTCAAATAAGCAAAATTTTATTTCAGAGTATGTCAATTATCTAACGTTAATCTTCTTTTTATATTGAGACGGTGACATCCCTTGGAGGCGACTGAAGGTGTGAGTGAAGGTACTTTGACTAGAAAATCCGGTAAATTCGGCGATCTGCCCTAAACTGAGGTGACCTTTCTCAATAAGGTCACGGGCCATATCAATGCGTTTGCCTAAAACATACTGGTGAGGAGTGATGCCCATACGGTCTTTAAACAGACTATGAAATTGACTTTCGCCAAGGAAAACACTGCCCGCCAGTTGGGCGACACTGATCTTATGGCTCAAGTGCGTATCGATGTAGCGGTCAATCACATCGAGATCAAAACGAGATTCTTTCTTTGGCGTGATAAATTGTGTGGTATGACGTTGCAACAACGCGAGTACGGTGTCATTACATGCGCGGCTAAGTAACATATCCTCAGGGCTGGCATGCATTTCAGCGACCAACATACTAATCAGCTTTTGAATTTGAGTATCGAGCTGGAAGTAGACATCCTTATCAGCAAGCTCGTTCAGACGTTGCAACATCGCAGGTTCATCATCCGTAGGCAGCGGCATATTCAGTACCAGAATATCGGACTGCCCCACCACCCCGCCGAAAGCATGATCAGAGCCAGCCGTCACCACACAGCCTTGTCCAGCTCCGACAATGTTCCCTTTGCCACTGACTTCAAATTCTGCCTGTCCTTTTAAGCCAATCACTATCTGAGTGTAATGGTGATCGTGACAATCCATATAAGAAGGTAACGTAACCAACTCAGCAGGCTTAGGGGTATAGATCAGCGGCGTTTCAGGCTCAATCGGCGAGCTAAATTTCTTCATAAAGGACAGTTTAAATTAGTATTGTTCTCATTAAATAATACCCCAGACTCGATCATCAGGAAACCAAACTGAGATCAAGCGAAGATCTTTTTGCCAATCTCTTGATCATCGTTTCGGAACTATGATCACCAAGCCCTAAGTTACGGTGGTTGTTTGTTCAACAATTTTCATTTGCGACCGGCTTAATGAAATGAGGTAACAACGTATTAGTTTGAAGAATCGATACCGAAATAGAGGGTTTTCCCCCCTTTTTTCAAGGAATTAAAGCGACTATTCTATCTACGAGGCGAATTGATATGCAACTGTATTAATTCACTTCGGTATCCAATTGATACCTCTAATGAAGCTCGACTAACCCTCGTCTGAGCGCATTAGAACCTCTTCTACACGTCGACAAGATATACTCTTGTTTTGCCAGTCTATTTTTAGGCTGGCTTTTTTCGTGTCTCATTTTCATCTCTGTCTATTTCGTCAAATAAACCGTATAAAAGCACAATAAAACCTTGAATTTTTATGCACTTGATTTTATAAAGATGTCATTTAGGCCATGATTGAGGTTTACATGGACTCAAGCTTGAATTCTGTTGAGCTATCACTGCTGCAACAACTCCCCGGCTGCTGGGGCTGTAAAGACACCCAGTCTGTTTTCCGTTATGTCAATCATGCTTACGCGGAGCTGATTGGTTTTGCCGATCCAAGAGCATGCATAGGGCGAAGAGATTCGGACATGCCCAGCCCATCGTCAGAATGTGCTTTGGAGTTTCAGCAGCAAGATCTTTACGTTATGGAATCCCGCCGTACTTTGAAAATCCTCGATATTCACCCCTACCCTGATGGTCAGTGGCATGCCCATATCTTTACCAAGAAACCATGGCTTAATGAAAAAGGTGAAGTCCAAGGCATTATCTTCTACGGTCAAGAGCTGACGGAAACCGCCGTGCTCGAAGTCGGCCATTGGATAGGCAGAGTCACAGGTCTGCACCACCAACCTAAGCCACCACTCGATCCTAAACGCACCGTGATCACCGCAGAAGATCTGACCCCACGAGAACAAGAAGTCCTTTTTTTCCTCTTATATGGGAAAAAACCCCAGCAAATTGCCCACGCGATGGGGATTTCAGTTAAAACCATTGAAGGACATGTGGCTCGTCTTCGCACCAAATTTGACGCAACCAGTAAACATGCCTTGATCGAGCAAGCCCTTGATGCGGGTTTCGGTTCATCGATCCCAAAAAGCTTACTAAGAACCCAGCTTTCCGTTGTATTGAACTAAACCTCAATTACTTGAAGTGAATCGAGTTGATTATCAAAATCAGATGCATAACGCCTTGTTTTTCGTATGGTATCCGCGCATTTACTTATCGGCACATTGCCATAATTAATCGGAAAATACGGAAGCATGATCATGGATGTAATTTTCAGTTGGAAACTTTGGTTAGTCGTCATTATTCTCGCGATTGGTGCGGCAAAAATCCCCATTAACCAACGACCTATTCTCAGCTACCTGATCAATCCTTCTTTTTGGTTTTCTGGTGCCGTTCATCAAGACAAGTCAGATTCCTACTACTACTCCTACAATCGAAAGCAAATTCGCTTTTCCCCTATGGGCAATTGGTTTCAATTAGGAAGCGCCCTCATTGAAGGCGCAGATGTCGACACATTTGAAGTCTTAGATCGCGATTATGCGCGTGATAAGCATCATATCTATTATCAATCGACGCCAATCACAGATCAGGTCGATTATCACAGCTTCTCATTAGTCGACGGCTTGATCGCTAAAGATAAATATCGAGTTTACATCCCAAAACATTACCTGGATTGGGCATCTTCACAGTCCACACCTGATCATCACCCGCTGGCAGTGATCCAAGCAGCGGATCCTGCGAGCTTTGAACTGGTAGACGATCAATGGTCACGCGACCATCAGCACTATTTCTACTACTTTGTGAAACAAAACGTCGATCATGCAAGCTTCCAAATATTGACGGATGACACCGTCAAGGACAAACATGCTGTTTACATCAAGCAGGACAGCCACTTTGTTGCGACCAATATCTCAGGCAACGAGGTCAAACGCATTGATGATAAATACCTTCGAGATGAAGAGCGCCTCTACTGGTATGACGCCAGCTATCATGAAACCGCCGATGGCCTTGCAGATACTCGCGCATGGCTTGAATCGGTTGAGTATCAAGACATCGCAACCTTTCAATCTTTGGGAGATGATTATTTCATCCTTGATGACACCGTCTACCTTGGCAGCACCCCAATCGAGCACGCCAATGCGCGCCACTTTGCGCGCATCGACAACACCGAGCATTACAGCAAAGACGACCAGCATGTGTTCTTCCAACGAATACCGTTAGCAGAAGCCAACCCTCACAAATTTGTGCTGATCCATTCCGATGATGGACACTGGCCAAGTGCCTATGGGCGTGACAGTCAACAGCTCTATTACAAACAAACTCCCATCGCATCTTTAGCGCAATCTCATCGAGTCTCCGTATTAAGTAACGAAGATTTTGCCATTGCCAATCATCAAGTGTTCTACCAAGGAGCAGAGATCCGTGATGCCAATCATGCAAGGTTTGAGCTTTTAGAAAGATTTGCCCGCTACGCGACGGACGGTGAATCTGTTTTTTACCAGACGAAAAAGGTCATGGGTGTGGATATCGCGAGTGCGGAGGTGATCAATCGCGATATGATGCTCAAAGATAAGCATCATATTTATTGGCATCATAAACGAGTTGAAGGAGCCGATCGGGCCTCCTTCACCCGCAGTCATGACAACGATGACAGTTACGATGCAGAAGACGACTATTTCTACTACAAAAATGGCGAACGTGTGCGCTCAAAGTAACAAGGCTTATAGATACCTCATCACTGTGAAGCTAACAGTAACTTTCTGAGCAAGTCAGCAAGCTGCTCTTGCTCTGATTGCGAGAGTGGCTCCAACATCGAATCCATGTTTGTCACATGCGCCGCCAAAGCAAGATCGATTTTCTCCACGCCTTGTGCCGTTAGCACCACTTTGCAGCTACGGCGATCCTGCTCACTCGAAAGACGTTGCACCCACCCTGCTTGAACCAAGTGTTCAAGACGAGTACTGACCGCTCCTGACGATAGCATCAAGGTCTTATACAATTCCGTTGGCGTTACCCCACTCGGATCACTGCGCCGCATGGTGGCCAGAATATCAAATTCAATGCTACTAAGATCATGCTGTTTAAACAGCTTGTCCATCTGACTCTTCCACGCATTGTTAGTGCGCCTTAAGCGCCCCACAACCCCCATCGACGCGCAATTCAATTCTGGCTTCACCGTTTGCCACTGCGACAAAATGTCATCGACGCTGTCTCTTGCTTTTGTGTCTCTAGCTTCTACGTCTCTAGGTTCAATGCCACTGGCTTCAACGTCATTGGCATCAAGTTCAGCCCCACTCTGGGGCGGAATGCTCGTTACCGAGTCTGTTTTTGAATGTGAACTCATTCCTTCATCCCATCAATACCAAAGTTATCTTTTCAAAAAGATACTTGATCAAAAGTTGAACCTCCATTACTTTATAAAAAGTATCTTTCGCAAAAGATACTTTTTATAAGCACAACTAGCCCGACTTTTTACTCATTGCATTGCGCAGCTCGAATGGCGCTTCGAATGAATTAGCTCGACAACATAGCGGCACAAATAAATCGTCGATAACCGTTTATCGACATCAAAAACGATATTGCATGGAGGCATCTGCATGACAAACAAGTCCATTTTATTGACGTTACTCATTACGGCGATTGCCCCGATCGTGTGGGGCAGTACCTACATCGTCACCACAGAGCTATTGCCACCTAATCGCCCTCTTCTGGCCGCTATGTTAAGAGCACTGCCAGCAGGTATCGTGTTGGTACTAGTCAGTCAATATCGACCAAACCGACGCTGGCTGGTGCGATTTGCCATCCTAGGAGTGCTTAATATCGGCTTATTTTTTTACTGCTTGTTTTACGCGGCAACAACGTTGCCCGGTGGAACGGCTGCCACCGTTATGTCCATTCAACCCATTTTGGTACTGGTGCTGAGTTGGTATTGGCTCAATGCGTCACTCTCATGGCAACAGATCGCGGCAAGTGTGGTAGGCATCACGGGCGTCGCGTTACTGGTCACCCATAGCCGCATCGAGCTGGATATCATGGGACTCAGCATTGCTTTACTCGGTACATTGAGTATGGCGTCAGGGGTTGTGCTCACCAAAAAGTGGGGACGACCACCTTCATTAACACTAATGGGGTTCACAGGCTGGCAGTTACTGTTCGGCGGGTTATTTCTACTCCCTATCACTTTGGGCTTGGAAGGCTTGCCTTCTCACATCAGTCTTACTCAGGGCGCTGGTTTCCTTTATTTGAGTGTGATTGGAGCGGTCATAGGCTACTACCTCTGGTTCCGTGGGATCGAAACCCTGCCACCGATCACGGTGTCCTTTCTCGGCTTCTTAAGCAGCGTGTCCGCTTGCTTACTGGGATACCTCTTGTTAGACGAAGTCCTAACGTCATTACAACTTCTCGGTGCTGGCTTCATATTCATTTCCATCGCAATGGCCGCGCCCAAAAATCGCCATGCATTGCCATTAAATCCGCCTCGCCCTCAATCCATATCCTCCGAATAAGACATTATTTTTTACTCAACCGTTACCTCATATAACCTCAAATCATCACAAGGAAAACTCATGAAACTGACTATTATCGCAGGCAGCCAACGCGCTCAATCACAGAGTCTAAACGTCGCCCATTACCTCAACAGCTTGGCACACCACCACTTCGAACAGGTCGAGATTATCGACCTCTTTCAAGCCGATCTTCCGCTCTGGAATGAAAACTTTTGGCGCAGAAAGGAAGATTCCCAGTCTCATGACGAAACTACAGCAACCAATGAATGGCAAGAGTGGGAAAACATCGCCAAGCACTTACAGCAGTCCGATGCAGTCGTCTTAATCACCCCTGAATGGCACGGCATGGCAACCCCAGCTCTAAAAAACTTCTTACTGCTAACCAGCTCTGAAGAGCTCGGTCATAAACCGGTACTATTGACCAGCGTTTCGGCCAGTATTAATGGCGTGTATCCGATCAGTGAACTGCGAATGACTGGCAGTAAGAACAATCACGCCAACTTTCTACCCGATCACCTGATCTTTAGAAACGTCGACGCTTTGTTGGATGAATCCAATCAAGCCACTGACCCTGAGTTTCATCGTCGCAGTCAGTACACCATGACTCTGTTAGCGCATTATGCCAGCGCCCTCGCCCCCATCCGCCAAGACATGGTGGCCCTCGGTCAACCCTTTAGATATGGCATGTAACGTCTAAACAGGACAGGCATATTTGAATCGGCTCATACTCGGTATACGCCCAGTGCCATCCTTACCAGTCAAAGTATGACTTAACTGAACGATGCCTGTCCTAGTTAAGAAGAACTAAACAGGACAGGCATGTTTGAAAGGACTCATACTCAGTATCTGCCCAATTCCATCCATACCAATCAAAGTATGACTTCACTGAACGGTGCCTGTCCTAGTTGGATTTTTAGATTTTCGGTCCATTCGCTGGAAGAAAAAAACCTCGGCAAGCCGAGGTTTTTAATTACATTGCTATAGAAATAGCAAAGGCTAAATGTACTATCGATACTGCAATTACAAGGTTGAATCGTAAACCGTACCACTGTCGACAGCATTACGACGTTTTCTGTCATGTGGTACACAGACTTCTACCACCCCTGAATCACTGCCTTCGATATCCGAAGCGGTAAACTCAATGCGGTAAACACGACCGTCGCCTTTACCCGAACGCTCTGCTCGTAGCAGTACCGAACCATCATCGTTAATCACCGCATCAACACCGGTATGACCATCACCAGTACCTTCCGTCGGTTCATCTTGCATCACGCTATCAATGGTGATTACCGCATTGTCATCAGGATCGGCAACGCCCAAGATTTTCACTTCAACAAACTTGTGGTTTGGTGGCCACATGCAAGTCACGGATGGAACCGCAAGAGAAGCATTCGGTGGATCATTCTCATTTTGAACATTGACGTTTACGGTCGCGGTCGAAGTACCGCCATAGCCATCATCAACCATTAATTCAAACGTCAGCGTTTCACCACCCGCACTAACAAATGGGGCTGTGAAGCTTTGTCCAACGGTTGTCGGATCCGCTAAGCTCACTGGCGACCCGGCAATTTGCGTCCAGCTGTAAGTGAGTAAGTCACCGTCTGGGTCGCTACTTGCTGAGCCCGTTAAGTAGACCACTGAGTTTTCATTCAAGGTTTGATCAGCTCCGGCATCTGCTACTGGAGGGTTATTCACATTGGTGATTTCAATGGTCACACTGGACACATTATCCCCTAAGGTATACCCCTCAGCCGCTAAGTCCGCAGGCAGTCCATCGTCAACGGTCAACTCAAACACTAAGGTATCAACAATGCCTGCCATACCACCAGCATCATACAATGGCGCGGTAAAGCTTGGGGTTGGTGTGGTATCACCCGCTAAGGTGACAGCAGCCCCTGCAACTTGTACCCATGTATAAGTGATCGCATCGCCATCCACATCAAAGCTATTAGTACCATCGAGAACAACAGGAGCTCCTTCAGCTACAGACTGATTATCCCCTGCATCCGAGACTGGCTGTGTATTCATAAACACATCAATCACTGAAATGGTCACCGTATCGGTATCAGTAACATCACCAGCTGTGAGTGAAAGTTGGAAAACGAGGGTTTCACCGCCCGCATCCACCATAGGTGCTGTAAACGTAGGTGACTCGACAGAAGGATCAGACAGTGCCACTGGGGTACCTGTGAGCTGAGTCCACGTATACGTTAATGTCTCGTCCCCTTCATAAGAAGAGCCCGAGCCATCAAGAAAGACCACAGAACCTTCGTCAACGGTTTGGTCTAACCCTGCGGCAGCACGAGGAATACTCACACTACCGACCCAAGCCAACTCATTCAGCAACACTTGATACTGCTCGGTGCCAGGATAAGCATGGTAATCATGGTCAGGGCCGGTCGCTAACACACGGCCACCGCCGTACTTAGCCGCAATCGCTGCTGCATTTCCGTCGCGATCTCTCATGATGACTTTAAAAGCGGTTGTATCAAAAGTCGGGAAGTAACCATGACAGTTCACTAAGGAAGGCGTCGTGCTGACTGAGTCAGTAAAAACAGGATCCGCTTCAGGAGTAAATGTCCACGGCCCAGCACAATAGGACGTTGCCCCACTGACCCCAAGCCAACTTAAGTCATTAAAGTTACCGTAATCCCCATCGAGGAATAAGTTCCCCCCATTGAAGACATAATCGATCACTTTAGCTGAGCCTAAGTCCAAATTTCCGTCCGCCGTTGCCCATTGGGTCAATACCACATCATACGTCGACAGCTGTGCGGCCGACATGGCATTAAAAGTTGGCCCAGAAACATGCGTGACCGTTGATCCTAGAAAATCCGCCGCACCATAAGGCGAAGGGTTCGTAGGGACATACCTTTCTACGGCACGGTTACCGTAGTTCGCACCGACGGTGAGAATGTTCAGTGGATCGCCATCCGCGTATACCACAGGGGGGACGGCTAATACGCCCGCCACAAGGGCAGGAGTGTAAAGAGAGCGACTTAAACGTCGATTAAAAATGTTCATCATCGTCACTCCATTCTCAACATATGCTTAATCGCGTTGACTTCGTTTTCAACGCTGGCCAATGTTGCGCCTGATTCACATTGAGCCGTGACGGACTCCACCATGATTTGCGCTTGCTCAATATCTCCTGCTGTCACTCCTGGTGCAGGGCTAGCAATAGCAGCATTGATTGAATCAACCTCACTGTCACAACTGGTGTCCGCAATCGCGGGCAGAGAAATTATTGCGCAAATGAAAGCACCACACAGTGGCCCTCTCACTCTTTTCTTTGTTAATAATTTCATAAGCTTTCCTTGTATTTTTGTCGCTACTCATCTTTTTGATTGCCGTACGTCCCACGCAAGACAATGAAATGTCGTAAACAGCACTTCCACTCGGACATAGCAAAGCAAGTCCGAGTAAAAAATTAACGATCACAAAGAGTATAGGCACATAGTGAAAATTTATTAGACCAATAAAAACAAAAATATTAATAAGAAAAGAGTGGAAAATCAGTAAAATAATAAACCCAATAAATTCATAATCTTATAAACAATAAGAAACTCATCACTCATAAAAAAAGTAATAATACGAAGGTTCTAATTATTAATTATTTTAAGAGTAAATATACTATTTGCATCCATCATCTTCCGAACAGGCATCAAAACAACCATCGCTTAGTAAAATCCATCATGCCTTTTTAGGCACCTAATCCCATAGAGCGTCTATGCTGTTGATAAAGGAGAAGACAGAAAAGGATAAACGAATGCTCAAAAACATGATTAAGGATCCCTTTGTTCATTTCATGGCATTGGGGGCACTCATATTCTTGATTACGGAAAATGATATTACTTTCCCTAGTAACAATGAATTAGATAAAGAAGAAATTGTCGTCAATCATCAGATCGAAAACTTACTCTTTATTAGCTTTAAAGCCAATCAAGGTCGTCACCCCACAGATTTAGAAAAACAATCACTGATAGATAACTACATTCGAGAAGAAATATTGGTTCGAGAAGCCATCGAATTGGGGTTAAACCAAAATGATCATGTCATACGCACTCGACTCGTCGAGTTAGTCAACACCATGGGGTTAGCCAATACCCCTATCGAAGAGCCTAGCGAACAGCAACTACAACAACTGGCTGAAGCCGACCTAGCTCGATACGCCAGCGGTGGTCAATTTTCTTTGGAACACATTTACCTTGGACAAGCACCCAGTCCCGACATCATCCGTCAAACAGAGACCGCCCTTGAACAAGGACACCCCCCAACCTCTTTAGGCCAGCCTTCTAAATTTGGCTTTCGTCTTAATCATGCCTCCAAAGAAACCATTATTGAGCTATTTGGGCCTCACTTCTTCCAAGCTGCGTTAGACGTAGAGCTAAAAGAGTGGTCTGCCCCAACGCCCTCTCCCTTGGGTATTCATTTAGTCAGAGTCGTCGAGCGTACGCTACCAAGTATTCCTCCCATTGAGAAAATACGCTACCGATTGACGTCAGATTGGCACAATCAGCAGAAAACGAAACTCTTAGAAGACATCTATCAGCAATACAGAAAAAGCTATTCCGTCATCTATATCAAAGGTGATGAAGAATGAAGATCGTTTACTCACTCATCTCCACTTTTTGTCTATTGCTTCTTGCGCTCACGCCTCATTCAATCAGAGCCCATGCGTTCGACCCCAGTTTGCTGATCATCGAAGAACAACCCAGTCATCAATGGGAGCTGTATTGGCAACGCCCCGACCTCAATGGCAGCCCCTTACCGCTGGAACTCATCTTGCCCTCCTCATGCAAAGGGTTAGAGAACCTCCACGTCACTCGACAAGGGGCGAACTGGGTACAACAAGGCCTGATTGAATGCAGTCAAGACGCACTCAATCAAGACATCGTGATCCAACAACTCAACCAGTTTGATGTCAGTGTGATTGTGCGCTTCGCTGAAAAGCAACAAAGCCATTACAGCACTTACTTATTAAACCCCGACAAAACAGCGCTGCGGCTGGTTACTGACTCCAGTGTTTGGGGCGTCCTAACGACTTACGGATACCTAGGTTTCGAACATATCCTTGAAGGCTGGGATCACTTGCTGTTCCTGTTTGCCTTAATGCTGTTAATAAAAGACTTGAGAAAATTGGTGATTGCCGTCACTGCATTCACGGTCGCACACAGCGTGACTTTGTTTGCCTCCACAATGCAACTGATTTTTATCAGCGCTCAGTTTGTCGAATCCATCATTGCTCTTTCTATTGTTTTTCTGGCCTATGAAGTGGTTAAATCCCAGCCAGATAAACCCTCTTTAACTCAACAATTTCCATGGCTCGTGACCTTCTCCTTTGGCTTACTGCATGGATTTGGCTTTGCCGGTGCGCTGCAAGAAATTGGTATCCCTCCTGAAGAAGTGCCCCTGACTCTTCTTGCATTCAATCTTGGTGTTGAAGCTGGACAAATCACGTTCCTCTTAGTGGTTTACGGGATGATTCGCTTGCTGCAGCAAGTCAATATGCGAGCATTGAATCAGCAACGCTGGTTGATCCCAAGCTGCGCATACCTGATTGGCACCTTATCGAGTTATTGGTTGATTGAAAGAGTAGTGACGTAAACCTCTAAACAGAGGAACTCAGCAGAACAGAGCTAAACAGAGAGCTAAACAGGACAGGCATGTTTGCAGCGGCTCATACTCGCTATACGCCCAGAGCCATCCTTACCAATCAAAGTATGACTTCTCTGAAAGATGTCTGTCCTAGTAGTTGTTCCTAGGATTTGTTGGTTGGTGTTCTGGTTATCGACACTAGAAGCAGCCGAAGATGACGTTAGACGAGACAGCACCTTGCTGAAATCAAAAAGCCACCGCAGAGTGCGATGGCTTTGATGTATTCACGATACTCAAATTAAGTAGGGTGTTATGGCGCTAAACGGTCAATGACCCACTCACCGTCTTTTTGTACGAACAAGAAACGATCGTGCAGACGATGCTCACCGCCTTGCCAAAATTCGATGCTTTCCGGCTTCACTCGATAGCCGCCCCAGAAACTTGGCATTGGGATTTCACCTTGAGCGAACTTCTGCTTCAGCTCTAGGAATTTCCCCTCCAAAACACCGCGTGCCGAAATGCGGCTACTCTGCTTACTGGCAATCGCCGCTAGCTGGCTCTCTTTAGGACGGGAGGTAAAGTATTTAATGTTCTCAACCGCCGACAGCTTTTCAACCACTCCTGTGATGTGAACTTGGCGCTCCAGTGGATGCCATGGGAAATGCAAACTGATGCGGCTGTTGTGCTCAAGATGCTGTGCTTTACGACTGCCTAAGTTGGTGTAAAACACAAACCCTTCATTGTCGACACTCTTTAGCAAGACGATACGTTGATAAGGTTGACCACGCTCATCGACGGTCGCGACGGTCATCGCAGTTGGATCCGTCATTTTCGCTTCGATCGCTTGCTGTAACCAAAAATCAAACTGCTCAATTGGGTTCGCCTTAAGATCATCACGTCTCAAGCCACCTTTGGTGTATTCACGTCGAATATCTGACAGTTCCATTTTCACTCCTTGTCTGTTTTTTGCTGATTTTGCGCCTCACCCACGTCAATTACAAGCCACCGAGCCCAAAACCTAATAGGAAAGTTGGTGAATGTGCCGTAAAGCCTCGTTTCCTGCTAGGGGGATCGCGGTGTCAAAATGTGAAAAATGTTACTCTGATGTTGGTTTTTCAAAGATTTAAGAGGCCTCAATGAGCGCTCAGCATACTTTCCCACTTCGCCAGTTTGTCTTTATCACTTCACTGATAGGGCTTATCGGTCTCGGTTTGACTCACTACTACGCGAGCCAAAAGCAACAAGATCAATGGCAACAGAAGATGCATCTTTATGCTGACCAAATCAGTGAGCAACTGGCCTTGGAGTTAGAAAAGTTTAAACAAGTACCGAGCCTACTGAGTCAAGATCCTAGAGTGGCCGACTTTATTGAAGATCAAGACCACAACGCCTTAAACAAGCTGCTCCTCACCTGGGCGGAAAAAAGCCTTGCCGACACCATTTACGTTCATGACACCGAAGGCACTGTGCTCGCATCGAGTAATTTCCGCCAAGCGGATAGCTTTGTGGGGCGTAACTACGCCTTTCGCCCTTATTTCCACCAAGCACTCACTCAACCCTCAGCACACTTTGTGGCACTCGGGCTTCGCTCTAAAAAGCGCGGATACTTTTTTTCAGCCCCACTGTATCAAGCCGAACAATACCAAAGTAAAGAACATCGTAAGCTGGTGGGTGTGATTACGGTGAAAGTCAGCTTGGAAGAGTTAGAGAAAACGTTAGCCCCTGAGCAGTCGCAATACTTAGTGTTAGACAATAACCACATCGCTTTTTTGAGCAGCCAACCTGAATGGCTCTATCAAGGGTTAGTGCCTCTTTCTCAGTCGCAAAAACAAACGCTGTTGGCGACCAAGCAATACGGCACGGAAGAACCCGAGCAAAACCCAACTCTGAACCTAAATGGCAATGAGCCGTCACAGTTCAACCAGATCTTTGCTCTTTCCCAACACTTTGCCTTGCTGGGTGCTCCCAATAGCAAAGGCTTTCAAGTGCTTGTGGTTAAGCCAAAACGAGACTACTTGTTAAGCATTGCTCAGGTCGATGTAATTTTTGTACTGATCTTTGTTGGACTCACCCTGCTTGCCAAATTGTGGCTCAACACGTTTTACACCAAACGCGCCTTAGCGGATCTTAATCGCGACTTAGAGCATAAGGTTGAGCAACGCACTCAGCACCTCAACCAATCGAACCAAGAGCTGCAACGCACCATCTGTCAATATGAACGCAGCCAGATTGAGCTCAAACAAACCCAGCAAGAGCTGACACAAGCAACCAAACTCGCTCTACTCGGTGAACTCTCAGCCAGCATCAGCCATGAAATCAATCAACCGCTTGCCGCATTAAGAACCTATGCCGAGAACTCTCGCCTACTGCTTGCCAAAGCGCACTATGATTTAGTTAGGGATAATCTCGATCAGATGATTGAGCTCAACACAACGATCAGTCAAGTGATCACCCGCTTAAAAGTCTTCTCACGTGACAGCGCAATGCAACACGACCACGATAGGGCCAATCTGCACGATTGTGTCCAAAGTGCTTGCGCTATTTTAAGTAGCAAGCTGATCAAACAAGGCGTCACTCTCAAGCTTCCGAGCATATCGGAAAGCTTGTTGCTTAAAGTCCACCCAGTGGAGTTGAATCAAGTCTTGATGAACCTGATTCACAACGCCGCGCAAGCCATGCATCAGCAATCCAACCCCATCATCGGTATTGAAGTGACTGAAGGTGAAAACGACTGTCTTATCGCCGTGATAGATAATGGTCCTGGGATGGCGGTCGACTCTCTACCCCGTCTGTTTGACCCTTTCTTTACCACCAAACCTGAAGGGCTTGGATTGGGATTAACCATCTCTAAACGCATTATTGAGCAGTGCCATGGAGAGCTCACCGCGCACATTACGCAACAAGGGGGCATGCGCTTTGACATCCGCTTAATGAAATCGGTTTCCTCCCAGTCTTCGAACTCATCAGAGCACCATGAGTCCGACCTGAGCAAGGGGGCGAAGTCATGACCGGTATTAACACGAACAACGTACCCGTTTACATTGTGGATGACGAGCCCGCCATTCGCGGCGCCGTTGAACAAACATTGCTCCTGTCTGATATCCAGTGTCAGAGCTTCCCAAACGCGCAAGCGGCTCTGCAAGGGATCAACACCGAACACGCAGCGATTGTGATCACTGACATCCACATGCCTGTGATGAACGGCCTTGAAATGATGCGCCAGCTGCTTAGCCAGAACAGTGATTTCCAAATCATCGTGCTCACTGGCTACGGCGACGTCAAAACCGCTGTCGAAGCCATGAAGTCTGGGGCGTACGACTTTATAGAAAAACCGTTTGGTAATGAGCAACTTCTGAGTGCCATCACCAAAGCAGCCGAAAAGATCGCACTGCTACAAGAAAACCAGTGGTTAAAAGCCGAGCTGGATATGCAGACTCGCGCTGGCCCTAAATTATTGGGGCACTCAGAGACCATGACACATCTGCGCCGTGGTTTAATTCGCTTAGACGCCAAACAATCTGCGCTCTTTGTCGGAGAGGCAGGAACAGGAAAACGCTTAGCCGCCCAGTTCACTCATGATGTTCAGTTTGGCGCGGAAAAAGAGTTGGTGAGCCTTTCGGCAGTGCATATTGCAGACTTGTCGCTAAAGGAAACGCAGGCAAAACTGACTCTGTTATGCGAATCCGATAACGTTGGTAATCTCTACATTCACCACGCAGAGCAACTGTCTCATGAACAATGCCGCTGGCTAACTGATACGAGTAACGCTCTACCCAGAGTGCTGTTTTCGGCATCACGCCCTATGGACACATTCGAACACACCCCCACAACGTTCGCGCTTTTGCCTTTATCTCAGAGAAGCCAAGATATTCCGTCACTGTACAAACATTTTGTCAGAGGCGCAGCGAGCCGCTATCAAATTCAACCCCCTAACATGCCCCGTGAAGAAATTGAGTGGGTACGTCAACAGCCTTGGGACGGCAACATCACTCAGCTGCGCCAATTTGCAGAGTTACGTGCGCTGAAATCGATGCCGTTTGATGAAACAACTTGGCAGCCCAATGCTGACCAAGCAGAGCCGCAAGCTTTGGCACAGAAATTGGCTTACTTCGAGTACATGGCACTGTTTGATGCCCTACAGCGACATGGCGGGCGTTTAAAAGAGGTTCAGCTAGAATTACAGGTATCGAGAAAGACCTTGTATGACAAATTAAAGCGACATCAGTTAGATAAAACGGAGTTCAAAGAGCAAAAACCGTGATAGCGACTATATTGATTAGTAAATACAAAGCCTTAACAAGAAACTAAATTAATAATAAGATCGTCGGGCTGTTATAAATTTAAACAAGGACTAGGCATGGCTGAGCCAAACTACAACAAGCTCGACAGCGAAGAACTCGAATTCGTTGACGACAAAACCGCAGCTCTGCTGCTGAACACCCCCAACAGCGCTCGTATGATGCTGTGGGTGATCACACTATTTTTTGTGATTGCCACGGTATGGGCGTCTTGGGCCGAAATTGACAAAGTCACCGTAGGTCAAGGCAAAGTTGTGCCTTCATCGCAAATTCAAGTGGTTCAAAACCTTGAAGGCGGTCTCGTTAAAGAGATTTTGGTTGAAGAAGGTCAGCAAGTTCAAAAAGGACAACAACTGATCTTAATTGATGACACCTTATTTCGTTCTGATTTCCGAGAGCGAGAGCAACAAGTCGCCAACCTCAAAGCCAGTGTCAACATGTTGTCTTCATCGATCAACAGTATTGAAATCAACGAAGACTTCAATAATAAAAACTGGAGCAAAAGTGTCCTGATCAAATACGGTCAGCTCAATTATGAACCTGAATTTGAAACGCAATACACCACCTTGGTGAACCGCCAAAAAGCGGAATACCGTCAAGACCTGAACAATTTAAGAAACCAACTCTCTTTACTTGATCAACAAGTGAAGCAGAAACAGCAGGATTACGTTGAAATCCAATCACGTATTCGCAGTTTGCGTGAAGATTATAAGATCTCCAAGAAAGAGCTGGACATCAATGAGCCTCTTGCCGAAGAGGGTGTGGTGCCTAGAGTCGATTTCTTAAAAATTCAACGTCAAGTGAACGAAACGCGTCGTGAGCTGACATCAACGGAATTAAAAGTGCCAGTTCTGCGTTCTGCGATTCGTGAAGCCATGCTCAGTCGAATTGATGCCGCGCTTAAGTTCCGATCAGAACAACAAGAGAAACTGAACAAAGCACAAGACCAGTTATCCGCGTTAATGGAGTCAACAGTAGGATTGGAAGACCGAGTCAATCGAACGGTAGTTATTTCTCCTGTTACTGGTAACATCAAATCTATCAATGTAAATACCGTCGGTGGTGTGATTCAGCCGGGTATGGACATTGTAGAAATCGTACCGACTGAAGATACCTTACTCGTCGAAGCTAAAATTGCACCGCAAGATATTGCTTTTTTACGCCCTAACCTGCACGCCATAGTGAAATTCAGTGCATATGATTTCACTAAATATGGCGGTTTAGACGGTGTTTTAGAGCATATTAGTGCGGATACAACTCAAGACGAAGAAGGAAATAGTTTCTACATAGTGAGAGTTCGCACGGAAAAAACCAATTTAGGTGAAGGTTTAGACCTACCTATTATTCCCGGTATGACGGCATCAGTGGATATAATAACGGGCAAGCGATCTGTGTTGAATTATTTGCTTAAACCCATTCTCAGTGCCAAAAACAACGCACTGAAAGAGTAACAAGGCAAATCGCAATGACACAGGCAATGAGTGAATGAATAAATGGAAGGTAACGCTTTGTGCGGGGCTGCTATGGATAGCGGGTCACTCCCAAGCGCTTAACAAACAAGAGCAACGCCTCGTGAATGCCGTTACCAAAGTCTATGGAGAACGAGCAGGAAAGCGTGTCACGGCTTGGCGAGAGAACATTGAGTTTTTCAACCTGTTAACGGAAGAAGAAAAACTCTTTGCGGTGAATGACTTTTTCAACCAGCTCTATTTTGTTGACGACATTAAGCTTTGGGGTAAGAACGACTATTGGGCGACCCCCCTCGAATTTCTTGGCAGTAACGCGGGAGATTGTGAAGATTTTACGATTGCTAAGTACTTCTCTTTACTAGAATTAGGGCTTCCTGACAAGAAGCTCAGAATGATTTACGTAAAGGCAATCGAACTGAATCAATTTCACATGGTTCTCGCCTACTATGCGACACCAAGCTCAGAACCTCTCATTTTAGACAACCTAAACCCTGAAATACTGCCAGCGTCTCAGAGACAAGACCTGCTCCCGATATACAGTTTCAATGGTAAGAACCTGTGGTTGATCAAGTCCTCTGCATCGAATGGTCAATTGGCTGGGAAATCATCGCGTTTAAGTCTCTGGAACGACCTACGTTCCCGAGAGAAAAACTTAAAATTGAATAAACCTATTATTAATTATGACGAGTAACACGTATGACATTATATAAGCAGCTCGTGATTGGCATGATTACTGTCTTCATCTTATTGATGGCATCAGTTTTTGTAATCGAGTTCAATACGACACGTAACAGCTTACAGCAACAACAAAGGTCAGAAGTGAACAACACCATTAACACGGTGGGACTAGCACTGGCTCCTTATCTCAAGGACAAGGACAGAGTTGCAGTAGAGTCTGTAATCAACGCATTATTTGATGGCAGCTCATACTCTGTTGTAAGGCTTATTTTCCTTGAAACAGATGATGAAATCATCCGAACCTACCCGGTGAAGCCGAGTAGCGTTCCGAAATGGTTTACTGACCTTCACCTGTTCGACCGCATTCATGACCGCCGAATCGTTACCAGTGGCTGGCTGCAGTTGGCTGAAGTCGAAATTGTCAGCCATCCGGGTGCCGCTTATGAACAGCTTTGGAAAGCGTTTATGCGTCTTTCTTACGCGTTCCTTGGCATCTTCGCCATTGGTCTCCTTGCCATTGCTTACATTCTAAAACGCTCTCTGCGCCCTCTCACGGCGATCATCAAGAAGATGAATGACATTGCGCGTAACAAGTTTGGCGACCCGCTTGAGCGTCCACACACGAAGGATTTGATTGCCGTTGTCGAAGGCATCAACCGCATGTCGGCACAAATCGAAGCCTCGTTCAAAGAGCAAGCCAAAGAAGCGCAAAAACTGCGTGAGCAAGCGTACATTGACCAAATTTCAAAACTGGGTAACCGTTCTTTCTACATGATCCAACTGGAACAGTGGATTGCAGAGAGCACACCTGGTGGTGTCGCGGTGTTAAATGCAGAGTACATCGGCGATATTTACGACAGTAAAGACTACCAAACCGCAGACCAACACGTGTCACTGCTGGCGAAGCAGCTCGACAGCGTGATCAACATCCCGGGGTCAACATTAGCGCGAATTTCAAGCGATGAGTTTGCGTTTATCTTCCCTCACATGGATGAAAGTGAACTGCGTATCGTCGCCGACAGTATCGTCAACTGTGTCGAGATGCTTAACACCGACCCAACAGGTCTGGCGGATGCGAAGATCACCCTTGGTGTTGCCCATACCAAAGAGAGTAAGACCACATCTGAAATGCTCTCCATGGTGGATAACGCCCTGTCATTGGCGAAAGCCAGCCCTGAACTGAACTTTGGTTTTGTGGGCGGTGACAACAAGTCGAGCCTTATGGGCAAACAGCAATGGAAAGCCTTGGTGGAAGAAGCGATTCACAACAACTGGATCCAGTTCCGCTACCAATCGGCAAACCAAGGCAATGGCGAAACCTTCCACCGCGAAGTCTTCTCTGCGATTGAAAAAGATGAGCAGACTTACCGCGCAAATCAGTACCTATTTGCACTTGAGCAACTTGAATCAACGCACATCTTCGACCAATACGTCATCGAGTCTATGATTGCGAGTCTGGAAAAAGATCGCGACCAACGCCCTGTAGCAATCAACATCGCTAACAGCAGTTTGTCGCAACCAAGCTTTATCCGTTGGACAACTCAAGTGCTTGAAAAACATAAATCGGTTGCCAATCTGCTACACTTTGAGATTCCAGAAGAGTGCTTTATCCACCAGCCACACCACACTGCACTTCTTGTGAATGCGATTCGTCATGCAGGCGCTGGCTTTGGTGTTGATAATTATGGTCGAAACTTCCAGTCTCTCGATTACATCAACGAGTTCCGCCCTGATTACGTGAAGCTGGATTACCTATTTACCCATAACTTGGGTGATGAAAAGCAGAAGTTTACCCTGACTTCGATCTCCCGTGCGGCGCACAACTTAGGCATTACCACCATCGCTTCACGTGTAGAAACTCAGACCCAGCTTGACTTCTTAGCCGAGCATTTTGTTGAAGTCTTCCAAGGCTTCATCGTAGATAAAAAATAAGCAGTAAAAAGGTTACCTCTACATGAAAGACCCTTTGCTGAATTCGCTGATCTATGTCAGCCGTTATTACGGGATCGCGAATTCGCCTGAAGCATTGATAAACGGCCTGCCACTCTCAGATGGTAAGCTCACTCCCTTCCTACTCCCGCGCGCCGCTGAGCGCGCGGGTTTAGTTGCGAAGGAGAATCGCTCAGACCTTAAAGACATCTCAAGCCTTGTTTTACCCGCCATCTTATTGCTCAAAGGCGGTGATGCTTGTGTACTCAACAGCATCAATTTTGAAAAACAAGAAGCTGAAGTGACCACACTGGAAAGTGGTGTGGTTCCTGTGTTAATCCCGATTGACGAACTACTCGGGCAATATACGGGGCGCTACTTCCTCGTAAAGAAACAATTCCGCTACGACGAACGTTCTCCTGAGATCTTAAAAACCAAAGAAGGCCACTGGTTCTGGTCCACCCTTTGGAAATCTAAAAATATCTATCGTGATGTGTTTATCGCATCGATTTTGATTAACGTTTTCGCGATTGCCGCTCCGATGTTTACCCGCCTTGTTTACGACAAGGTGGTTCCTAACCTTGCCTTCGAAACCTTATGGGTCCTTGCCAGTGGTATCTTTGTGGTCTTCTTGTTTGACCTCATCTTAAAAACCATTCGCAACTACTTCATTGATGTCGCAGGTAAAAAGTCCGATATCCTTATCTCCTCTAAGCTGTATAGCAAAGTGATGGGGATCCGTATGGAAGCGAAACCGCCTTCCGTCGGTGCATTTGCACGCCATCTACAGGAGTTTGAATCCATACGTGAATTCTTCACGTCTGCGACCATCAGCTCCCTGATCGACCTGCCATTCGCGCTGCTCTTCTTAGCATTGATCTGGTTAATGGCGGGGGATTTAGTCTTTGTCCCAATAGCGGGTGTCGCACTGATCGTCATTCACTCCATCATCATTCAAGGCCCACTGAAACGCTCGATTGAAGAAGGCTCACGCCTTTCTTCGCAAAAGTACGCCAACTTAATTGAGAGTCTCGCAGGTCTAGAAACGGTTAAGCTGTTTAGTGCTCAAAGTCAGTTCCAATACCGCTGGGAAGAAGCGGTGGCACACATGGCAAACTGGGGCATCAAAACTCGCCGCCTGACAGACAGTATTCAAAGCACCGCCGGTTTCGTCCAACAAGCCTGTAACGTTGCGATGATCATTTTGGGTGTTTACTTGATTTCAGAAGGTGACCTCACCATGGGTGGTTTGATTGCTGCGACCATGTTGAATGGCCGCGCGCTCGGGCCTATGGTTCAGCTTTCCCTGCTTTCAACGCGATACAACCAAGCGAAATCATCAATGGGCATCATTGAAGAAGTCATGGCTATGCCTGATGAGCAGGAAGAAGGCAAACGCTACATCCACCGCCCGATAGTTCAAGGTAAGATTGAACTGGATAAAGTCTCGTTCAACTACCCAGAAGCGCAAATGGCTTCGATTCGTGATTTAAGTCTGACTATCAACCCAGGTGAGAAAGTCGCCATTATTGGGCGTATCGGTTCGGGTAAAACCACCTTAGAACGCTTGATCATGGGCTTGTACAAACCGACAGCAGGTCATGTGCGTATTGATGACACCGACATTGAGCAGCTACACCATGTCGACATTCGCCGTAACATCGGCTGTGTGCCGCAAGACAGCAACCTGTTCTTTGGTTCTATCCGCGATAACATCACACTTGGTCGTCAGTTGGTCGATGATCGTGACGTATTAGATGCGGCCAACCGTGCAGGTGTTACCACCTTTACCCAAGCCGATCCGGCGGGTCTAGAAAGACAAGTGGGTGAAGGTGGTGGTCAACTATCCGGTGGTCAACGTCAAGCGATCGCCATTGCTCGCGCTTTCTTAGGCCGCCCTCCTGTACTGTTATTGGACGAGCCGACCAGTGCCATGGATAACCGTTCAGAGATGCAGATAAAGTTACAACTCTCTCAACTGAAAAAGAGTGAAACACTGGTTCTGATCACCCACAAAACCACCATGCTCGATGTGGTGGATCGTGTGATTGTGATGGAGAAAGGGTGCATTATTGCCGATGGACCGAAAGAGCAAGTCCTCTCCGACTTACGCCAAGGCAAAGTTCGCGCCGTCAGCTAGGGACGAAGATCACTTGTATTAGGGAAGCCAATGGCTTCCCTTTTTTACATCTTGGAATCAAGTTCATTTATTTCACAATGTGTGAAATGACCCGCTTATCCTATGAGCTCAATCTCACATTGAATACAGTGACTGTGGCAAACTCAAAACAGGTCAATTATTGAACGACAGGAATCCCTTTTATGACTCTTAGCCTCAGAAAAGCCGAAGAATCAGATATAGAGTTTCTTATTGAATTACGAGATGTCAGCATGCGTCCCTACTTAGTAGAAGCAGGGATGCCGACGACAAGAGAAGCCTACGAACACCGCGTTCGCTATGCGTTTGAACATGCCCAAATCATTGAATTTCACGACAACCGAGCTGGGTTGTTTAAAGCTAAATTTGATGAGGTTCGCAACCACTGGTCACTACTGCAAATCCAGTTAATGCCTCAATTTCAAAAACTGGATATCGGGACAAGCTTACTCTATTCACTGATCCAAAAAGCCTCTGAAACGGATGCCACCGTTGGATTAAGCGTGATCAAATCCAATCCTGCGTTAAACCTGTATTCAAGGGTAGGCTTTAAAGTCATCAGCCAAAATACCGCTGAATATAAAATGCTACACAAAGTGGTCGGAGCCAGCGAGATACTGGACCAACTGAGGAGCGCATTTCGATGGTTAGAAGAAACTGAGTTAAGCGACAATCGCATTGAAGCTTGCCCAGATATCCAGCTGAGTCGCTTAGTCGAACACAAAGGCATGCTCCATACCCTTCCCTACTACATGCAATGGTGTCTACACCACCTCGACCGCGAAACCGAGAACAGCGTTTTTGATTGCACCATCGCCGCATTAAACGAGTTGTCTCGTTCGGAGTCCGTCCAGTCACAACTCACCTCACAGCAGTGCGCTGTCATTTTAGAGTTTTTAGTATGGTGTCAAAACCATCTCTATTTTAATCAGGAGGTTAACTTAGTTAGAGGAATACGCAATTGGCGCAGCATTGTTTTTTCTGATCTATGACTGGGTGACATTGAAATGACAGCGTAAACCCAAAACGTCTTTAATTTGGTCGCCTTGCCAGCAAGCTTGGTGAGGCTTTTCCTGTTTATGCTGAATGACCATGACCTTTCAGTCCGCCTTATGAAAAAGGTAATTTAATCCGAATAAACTTAATAAAAAAGGAACTTAACTCAGCCCACTTCTCACTTATCATTTCTAAGACAATTTACCGAAGCAGACCGATTTATATTACCGCCACACTTATAAGCTAGGTAAAAAAATGAGTACAGCATCTGAACGGATCGAACAACAGCTAGAAATCCTGAACAAATTTATGGAACTAGAAGCCTTCGAATCTGAATACGTCATCGTAAGCAGAGCAGAGATCGAAAAGCTCCATAAAAGAGACGACAATTACCCCAATAAAGTCACCATTGAGCAGTTACCCGCCAAATTATACCTCCCTTTAGACAGCCGAGAAATTGAAAGCCGCTCTGCTGAGGCCAGCGTGATGAAGTTTATAGGGATAGCGATATTGGTTGCTGTGACGGCGGCTATTCTGGCAAGCCCGGTCGCAGCGGTTGCGGGAATCTTCGTGATACTTGTCATGAAGCTCTCGCAAAGGGAGCCACAAGCCACCGATCCGTTAGCTCAAAAAATCGTTGCGGAAGGCGTCCATATCACAGACTCAGATATCCCACAGGATAAAGAACTTTTCGTACAACGTGTCAAGCCGAACCATTTCGTACTCGACCTAATTGATAGACAGGGCAACGCTTTTGGCGAAAGCGAACACTAGCGTTAACTGAGCCTCATAAGCCTTTGGGGTATAAATCTAAGACAAGGGATAGGCTATATTTTTGTCAACGCTTTCTTGCTTTGTTTGTTTTTCTTTAACTTGAACCAAATCTTCTTTCGACCACTATTTTTCATTAAAACCACTCCTCTAATACCACCCCTTTTTGCGAGTGCGATATTCTGGATAGGAGTGAGTCAATCACAGTGACCTGCGTATTCACTTCTTTGGATTTCAATCGATTAATATTGGTCTTATTGGTTTTATTAACGAGGTTGTTTTCTTTTAAATTAAGATGATTAGACATGATATGCCCCTTATTATAGTTAAAATTAAGGTGCACTGAACATAGGTATGATTTTGGGATAGCGAATGAAGGAATTTCAGAGAGATACTTGCTAGGGATGACGCTGGAAAACTTACTTTATTTTGTTATCTTTAAAAACTTCTTTGTCAGAGCAGCCCTTCCAATGAGAAGCTATCTACTATTGGAAGGACTTTTATTTGGTTTGTTTTAAAAATCTAGATGCTTTGATCCTGATGTTTCAAAACAAAGCTCAAAGCTAGATTACAGTTACGTTCTCTGCTTGAGGACCTTTCTGGCCTTGGCCAACAGTGAATGAAACTTTCTGGCCTTCATCCAGCTTTTTGAAGCCGTCGCCAAGAATGTTTCTGAAGTGAACGAATACGTCGTCACCAGACTCTTGAGAAATGAAACCGAAGCCTTTAGTTTCGTTAAACCACTTAACTGTACCGATTACTTTATTAGACATAATATGCCCCTTACATAGTTAAAAAAATTAAGGTGCACTGAACATAGGGATGATTCTTGGATAGCGAATGAAAGACTTTCAAAGAGACATTTACTAGGGATGACGCTGGAAAACTTACTTTATATTGTTATCTTTAAACAACTCTTTGTCAGAGCGGGGATAACTATACAGCGAAAACAAATTAATGGAAGCGTTATTTTGAGTTATTTTTATACAATCCCCTACCTTTCGATAAAGCGGGGACTGCTTTTGAGGCTGACTTGGGTATACTGACCCGTTCACAGCAAGGATGTTGGTCACTTTCACTCAAGGACATTTTTTGAACCCTATCATTACATTAGCGCGCCAAGCACTTCAGAGCCGTAGCGACCTGCCCTTTTCGCTTTACAGTGCCCAAAAAGTCCAGACCCTCGCCAACGTCCCTGTCGCGAAACCCTTGCTGATCATCATCTTATCTGGCACAAAACAGCTTGGTGATCACGAGCAGGCTCAATATGGTGAAGGGGAGTTTGTCTTTCTCTCCAACCACTCGAGCATTGATATGCGCAACATCCCGAGTCCCAATGAATACTGCGCATTACTGATAGAGTTTGATTTTGACGACTTTGCCCCTTATCCAGTGAACCAAGGCTCCCTCACCCCCTATCTCGATGGCAAAATGCCCCATTTGATGGAACAGTCGCTCACTCAATTGCTGCACTTTGCAACACTGGCCCCCCACCCGTTGATTAATCGTCGTAAAAACGAGCTACTCGATGTTCTTTATCACAGTGGCTACGCGCAGCTGGGCAAGCTAGCACAAGCCCCTAATGTCAGTGCCAAGGTATTCAGCCTGATCCAGTCCGATCTGCAACGAGACTGGACACTCGATGTGCTATCCGAGCAAGTCTACCTCAGCCCGACCACTTTACGACGAAAACTAAAAGCCGAAGAAACCTCGATAGCCGATCTGAAGTCACGCGCCAGATTAGGCCACGCCTTACATCTGCTGCAAACCACCTCAATGCGCATTGGGGATATCGCACAACAATGTGGGTTTCACTCCCAGTCTCGTTTCACCGACCAGTTTAAACGCCGTTTTTCAATGACGCCGAGAGAGCTCAGAAAATCTAGAATGGCAGATGAGTGATACTTTTTGGTCATTTTCAGCCTATTTGTCCTCTCATCAGCAACTTATAGTGATGTTCAAGAAACCAATATTGAATAAATGTTGAATATACAAATGGAGAAATGATCATGAAAAAAGTAGCGGTGATTCTATCAGGCTGTGGGTTCTTAGATGGGGCGGAAATACGGGAAGCCGTGCTCACCTTGTTAGAGTTGGATTTGGCGGCAATCTCTGTCGATATCTTTGCTCCCGATGTTACGCAACACCATGTCATCAACCACCTAACCGGTGACCCGCAACAGCACGAGACAAGGAACGTGCTGCAAGAAGCCGCTCGCATCGCGCGTGGAGACATTCGCCCATTAGAAAAGCTCCAACCGGAGCACTATCTAGGACTGGTTCTGCCCGGTGGGTTTGGCGTTGCCAAAAATTTGTCTGATTTTGCATTCAAAGGAGCGGATGGTGACGTGCTTAAAGCCCTGAAGCCCATTATTCAAACCTTCCACCACCAACATAAGCCCATCGTCGCCGTGTGTATCGCCCCGACGTTACTTGCTATGACGCTCTCCAAGCAGAATCCACATCTCACCATCGGAACCGATGCGGAAACGGCGCAAGAGCTGACCAAAGCTGGCGCGAAGCATCAAGCATGTGCGACACGCGATTGCGTGGTTGATCATCAAAACCGCCTGATTTCAACGCCCGCTTATATGGATGGTTCAGCACAGTTAAAAGAGGTGCATGCTGGCATCCACCAAGCGATTCAAGCGCTCGATCAATGGATTAAATAGTTATATGACAAGGGCCAAGCATCCACCTTGTTAAACCTCTCGTAGAGCCGAGTTACTCGGCTCTACCCCTCTCTTACTGCAAGGTTAACCCTCATTTTTCGTTAAACATTGACCCCTTTCATGCCTTCTTGAGTGTAACGCTCGCCAACGGGCGTAAAGTGCGCCAGTGCGCGTTCAATCTCAGCCAGATCTTCAGTGGTTAACATCACGTCACTGGCGGCAAGGTTGTCTTTGAGGTGGCGAATCTTCTTAGTTCCTGGAATCGGGACAATGTCATCGCCCTGAGCCAATAACCACGCCAAAGCGATTTGAGCGGGGGTCGAGGCTTTAGTGATCGCCATCTGCTCTACCACACTGGAAAGCGGGCGGTTCGCTTTGAGGTTTTCCGCCGAAAATCGCGGTAAAGCTTGTCTCGCATCGCCCGTATCAAAGGTACTGCCAGCATGGAAACGTCCCGTTAAAAAGCCCCGCCCTAATGGAGAATAAGGCACAAAACCAATATTCAGTTCACGACAAGTGGGCAATATGTGTTGCTCAACATCTCGTGTCCACAACGAATACTCCGTCTGAACGGCTGTGATAGGATGCACCGCATGGGCTTTTCTTAAGGTCTCTGCACTGACTTCCGACAAGCCAACATGGGCGATTTTCCCCTCAGCCACCAGCTGAGACAACGCCTCCATGGTGGTTTCAATCGCCGCGTTAGGATCAAGGCGATGGATGTAATAAAGGTCGATGCGGTCCACACCTAAGCGGCGTAAAGAATTCTCACATGCTCGTCGTATGTACTCAGGGCTGTTATCAATGCGACGTGAGTACTCCCCTGGCTGACGAACGATGCCACACTTTGTTGCGATCTGAACGTCCGTATCCACTTGCTTGAGAAAAGCCCCGAGTAACTCTTCATTATGATGGTGTCCATAAGTATCAGCGGTATCTAAAAACGTACAGCCTAACTCAACCGCTTGGTGCAACACCGCCATTGATTCTTTGTCGTTATGGGGACCGTAAAATTCACTCATTCCCATACATCCCAGCCCAATTGCAGAGACTTCGAGATCTTGACCTAATGTTCTTGTTTTCATGGGGTTTCTCCATCGTTCAACGTGTCTTTTTCCAGTATGCTTTTCAAAAATGGAGATGGATATGGACAAAAATCGCAATCCGCTTTCCGAAATCGGAAAACAAAATTTACAACGACCCATCCATTGGGACGATGCAAAAGTCTTTCTCGCGATAGCCAGAGAAGGGACATTAAGTGGCGCGGCGAAGCAGCTCAAGCTCGGTGTCGCTACCACCTCACGACGCTTAGAAAGGCTGGAACAAGCGTTTAGTGCACGACTGTTTACCCGTGACCAACTGGGCTACCAACTGACTGATGAAGGTCATCGTCTTGTCGCGCAGGCAGAGGCGTTAGAACAAGCTGGCTACGCATTTGGCGCAACGTTGCAAGGAGGTGACACACAAATACGTGGGCATGTACGCCTTGCCACCGCACAAGGGCTGGCAGATAACCTGATCATTCCGGCACTACCGACGCTGCTCAACGCACACCCGCAACTGACCGTGGAGATCAATACCGGTGTCACCACGGTTAATTTGCACCGTCGTGATGCCGATATCGCGCTGCGCATGGTGCGGCCAGAACGCGGTAATGTCAGTATCCGCCGGCTCGGCGAGCTGGGCTTCGGTCTGTATGCCGCGCCAAGTTACTTAGCTCGACGTGCCAAACGTGACCAGAGCGGGGCCTATGAACAAGACGATTTCATTGGTTGGTCTGAAGCCCAGCAGCATCTCCCTGCAGCGCAATGGTTAGAGAAGACATTACGCGGTAGAGCCTGCCGTTTGATGACCACGACGCTCTCAGCCCAAGTTAATGCGACCCGCGCAGGGATCGGTCTGGCGGTGTTGCCTCACCTGATGGCGCAGCAACAGGGATTAGTTTGCCTTGAACAAGATTTGGGGTGCGATCAGCCGATTTGGCTCGCCATCCATTCCGACCTTTCCCACTCCAGACGAGTACGCGCCGTCGCGGATTTCTTAAGCGATCTGATTAAAGCGCAACACAACTCGTTGGCGATTGGGGAACATAAACTCACTGAGCGCGCCAATTCAATGGCTGGCAAAGCTTGACCCGTCTATAGGTATAGAGTTCACACTTGAGTTTCTAGTAACACAGGAGGAGAAGTGACATGCTTACCGTTAGTCAAATGGCCAAAAAGTTTGGGCTGTCGCGGTCAACCATTCTTTACTACGAAAAAGAGCAACTTCTATTGCCTGCCTGTCGTAGTGACAACGGCTATCGCTGGTATGGTGAACAAGAAATCGAACGTTTACACGCTATCACTTCCTATCGCGGCTATGGGCTATCGGTCGCCACGATCCGAACCTTACTAGAACGACAAGGGGAATCTCAGACGCAAATACTCAAAGATCATTTCAAAGAGCTTGAGCGAGAGATCCTTATCTTACGATCGCAGCAGAAAGCGATTGTGACGCTGCTACAACAACCTGACTTAGTGGAGGATAGAAACGTGGATAAACAGAGATGGGTGAACATTATGCAAGCCGCTGGATTTAGTGACCAAGATATGATCAAGTGGCACCAAAAATTTGAGGAGCTGGAACCCGAAGAGCATCAGAAATTTCTTGAATCACTCGGGATCGACGCTGAGGAAATTGCGACCATCAGAGCGCTGTAAAGCGCTAGGCTATTGAGAAGCTCAAGTGGAGAGGTTGCGGTCGCTTGAGCTCATTGGTGTTTGGGGAAGCCGACGTCTCTGATGTCCTTAAGTGCTAACTTCGATATTTGCCAAAAACAGGTGAAACAATATGAGGTTTAGTTTTTGGATCGTTTCTCTTCGGGTACTGAAACATCGATTACAATAGACTCAATTAAACCTAACGATCTTTCTGGGATAACTAAATCAATAGATTTCTTTAACTCTTTGGAATTATTTGGCTTTTTTATGCCATTAGGTGGTTTAACCATCCCTTTACCATCAAACCAAAATAGTAAATAAATTCCATTTCCTTCTGATGCTGGATCGCGAGTATATTGTTTTTCTAACTGTCTCTCAGCTGCCGACCAGATTTTGCGATGGTCATCCCTCTTGATTTCAATTGGAAGTTTCATATGCTTATAATAGATAGCAATATCTGCTCTTTTCTCTTCTGCATACAGCGCTTCTGGCTCGGCAACAATATCCAGATGCTTCAACTTTCCTCTCAATAGCTCCAGCAATACATCTCTTGAGGCATTTTCGTTTATGTGTTGCGGGTCAACTTTCCCATCTTTTCCTTGGTTCCAGAACCATTTGTATATATCAGTGTTAGAGTTTCTTATTTCACTTTTTAATTCATTTAGAATATCAATAATGAGAGCTTTTAGATCTGAAGTATTAGCTGGTTCTGAGTTTGATAAAGTAGAAACAACGCTATGTGTACTTGGGTATGAAAATCTAGCCTCTCGTGCTTTTCTGATATGATCAGCAATCGCATAATTTATTTCTGATTGCCATTGTTCTAATTTTTTATTTGATTTTAATGACTCAAGACATAAGGTCGCCTCATTACTTGTGTCATTTGCAAAAGTTCTAATCAATCTGCGAATTGTTCGAGCAGCCCTAGCTTCATCTTTCTCACCAATGCATCTAAAGTCTTTACTATTTACTTCTATAATATTATTGAAATGTTGTGCGAGGAGTATAACAACATCTTTTCTATACTCAGCTGTACGAACATATGATTCATTTTCACATCGTGAAAAAACATCCGAGAATATTAATTTTTTTACGTGCCACTTTGCATCCGAATTCTGAGATAAGCAATCAGAGAGTCTCTTCATATAAGAGGCGCTATCGTACATAAAACCAACTGATAGCCACATTGCTCTAGTGAAGTTTTTCTTCACATGTCGTTTACTCAGTGACTCATCAACCAGAGGGATTACTATTGTTGAATCCACATTACCCGCGATATTTTCCAGCATGGTCATTAGAATGTTAGGGTGAATATTTTTGTAATCACTTAATATCTTGGGAATTATGTTTATTGCAGCTACAAATATTTCCTCATCACCAATAAATTTATATAGCCCTGACAAAGATGCTGATTTTTTATCTAGTTGAATTCTCCAAAACTTATCAACAGTCAATTGATAAAGATTGAACTTCTTTTCTTTTAACCAATTAAACCAATTCATCGAATACTCTGTAGGTCTAGTCAATTGATATGAGAATGCCAGTTCTATTACATTATCTTTTAGTGATAGTAGTGATTCTTTTCCTTTTTCTTCTACCAATATCGATAATGCTGCAAGAAGTAATGATGCTCTATAATAAACCCTTCCATCTATATGTGACTCAGCAATATCTTTTATTGAGTTAAAAACATCTTTATTTATTACATTTATAAACCCTTCATTTAAAATTATTACATTTTCACTTCCAACTTCATCTGATAGTCTTTCATTGGGCTCTGCTGTGTGATCCACATCTGAATACTGCCCTAGCCAAACCTTTGCGTAATGCTGTAATAGTTCTACCTCATCACCTTTTTTTATCTCATAAAATAACCTTTCAATTTCTTTTTTATTTTCTTCACATCGCCTTTTATTCTTCTCAAGTAGTTTATTTCTTCGTTGTGCGTCTTCTAGTCTCCATTCTTGATTTGATAGGGTACAATGGTTTTGATTAACAATGATTTCATTAAGATAATCATATTTAAGTGACAGGTTCTCTATATCTTCTAGAGTAAAACTAAACTTACTCAGCCCTAGTTTGAAGTATGTAAAACACAATATCTCAAAGATTATCTTATTCTTATA
This sequence comes from bacterium sp. HQB-39, assembly GCA_043422575.1. Lineage (GTDB taxonomy): Bacteria > Pseudomonadota > Gammaproteobacteria > Enterobacterales > Vibrionaceae > Vibrio. Next base: position 86,767 of record JBHOHG010000007.1, read on the forward strand.
TTCATTATTATGTGATTTAACATACTTATATGACTCTTCAATTAAAATTTGTTGACTTAGGGAGTTTGCTGTTAACTCATCAAAACTCCTCATAATGCTATATGCATTAGCATTCTTATCATTTTTATTTGATATATGAATGTGATAAATAAAAACTTCAAACAGTTTTTGATCATTACTGACAAGTATATCTCTCAACTTATCTTTATCTGAGTTTCTAAGTGTATTCCTATTATATTCGCCAGTATTAAGCATCAACCAGTTATATATACTTTCAACGTTCTCATAGTCATAAAACTCAGAAAGTAGTCTTAATGTCAACGAATTTATGAAATCAAACTTACTTTTCGAAATATGAGATGTTTTTTTCCATTTTATAGTCGATTTTGCTAGATCATTTAATAGAATAGAAGGTGTCTTTTCCACTAACCTATACATCAGTAGCATATAATAAGACCCAATAAATCCAGAGCAAGGTTCAACCAAATATTTAGTTATCTGTTCTGGGGTTACTACATTTGGGTATAAACGCTCTAACAATGCACCGAGAAGATATTGCTTTTCATCCTTTATTTCTTTTTCGACGATTTTTTTTAATGTCTTTAGTAAAATTTCATCTCGATCTAAACCGATGCTACAAAAAGCTTCTAGGGCATCCTCCCTAAGATGATCTGGATTCTTCTCATTTTCTACATAATCTATCAGCACCTTCTCAAGCTCTGGAGAAGTAATGCCTGTTGATGACTCCAATGCTCCGAAGAGAACAGATAAAAAGTGGGAGTCTCCATCATCGTTAACTATGTACTCAATGAAGGTGCTGACGGTGGATTGCTCAGCAAGTCCTCCAAGCTCTTTAACTGAGTAATCACCTTGCCGAAACCAAGGGTCAATTAAGGACAACTGTTTTAACTCGTAAATTGCAACTGCTTTTGTGTGCGGAGTCCAAGAGTATGTATCACCATAAATAATGGCACCATAAGGATCGTGATGAATGATTTTTTCTGCTGAACCAGCCAGCAAAGTGACTAACCACGCATAGACCCCCCTTAAATCTGGCGCCGTTTTTCCATCAAACCCCGACAACAGTGTCATTAATCGACGTAATGATAGTCCTTCCCTGACTCGCCTAGCTAAGTATTTTGCTGTTAGGTATTCTGCTATCTTTCGGTGCTTTGGAATAAAACGCTCGTTATCTTTAGGTAAGAACAACCGGCGTCTAGAAGCAACTCGCATGCAAAACAAATCGCCATCAAACTCATGAATAGATGGAAAGTTTTTGCTAGCCGCCTTCCTGTTTGTTGAAATACCTTCAATGTTAGAAAGCATCATAATAGAAGCTAGATACTCAGAGGTTTTTTGCAATGTTAAATCGTTTAACTGCTCGTCGAGAGCCTCATTATGCTCATCATTTAATTCCTTTAATAGAGATCTGCACGCACCTTCCATGAGCTCAGCCCTTGTATTAGGCCACTTACCCATATCATTATAGAATTTATAGAGAAGCATGAAATCTCCAGGATTGTTTAGAAAGACCTGAAGGTCATGGGCAATTGCTCCTTCTATAAAATCATGAATAACTACATCTTTGATGAGCTTTGGCCAATCTTTCTCAGTTAATGGTTGCAATGCTAGTTGCACCACTTGCCCGTCAGGTATCAAATACTCAAGTGCTTTCAGATCTTGTTCTGAATGCCATTCTGCTGTTCTACATGAGATTCTTATCTTAGTGGCATTTGCTTGCTTGATTTGCGCCGCTAAAACATCCATAACACCTCGCCCCCGATGTTTGCTCCTTTGTTCATCCAAGCCATCAAGGTATAGAACTTTATCTTTATATTGGGAAGGGTCTGAGCAAGCTAAAAACTCACCAATTGGAATAAATACAGCATTCGGCTCATCATTTGAGGCCTGTAGGAATGATGTTGTTTTACCCAAGCCAGGCTCACCAACGATAACCAAAACTGTATGTTTGAAAAATGCGTTTATTTCTTGAGGTTCAAAGGAGCGTGAGCTTGAAGGGTTCGGGTAAGTTTGCGCGAACAATCGACCAACAAAAACCATGATAATATCAACCAAGTGCATATAATGTCGGTATTATATGATTTTCTTTTATTGAAATGAGTGGTTCAATGCACAAAACTATCGTTTAACGATGTTTGGCGAAGGTAGGTTGCGGTCGATTGTGGATGATTGATGCACTTAAGTGCGTTCTGTCTGTAGCAGTGCAAGTGCATTTCATCTTATCTCCAGCTCCCCCTTTTTCGACATCTGCGATCCCATTTGTTAAACGCTCGAAGCAGAGAGCAAAGGATCGCTGGTGTTAGAGTGGTTCGGTGGAGAGCGCTTCTTCATCCATTGCCATAGCACACTTGATTTCGTATTGATTGAAGCTAAATGTGCTGCCGCCGTGGGTGCGTTTGGTGGTGACAATCTCGTCGCCGTAGCGCACGGTGACGCGGGTAAAGACTTTCTCTGTCGCTTGTACTGTCGCTTCTGATAGCAGTGCATCAAACTCCGCTTCCAGTAAATCCAGTTTGCCCTTATAACGCTCAAGTTTTGCGCTATTGTCCGCTTTCATGGCGTCGATGCGTTCTTGACCAGCTTCGGGACGTTCAGACTTCGGGGTTTTCTTAAACTCCAACTCTTCTCGGATCACTTCCATGGTTTCTGCTTGCGCCAGCTTGTACTCTTCCTTCAACACCGCCAGTTTTTCTTTGTAAGCAGGGTAACGGGCAAAAGCTTGTACATGAGTGGCTGTATCGCCTTCTACGCCTAACTGGACACATTGGATTTTGCCACCGACCATCGCGTGACCACCACTGAGGGTGCCATTGCGCTGGGCGCTGTCCATCACCAACAAGTCGCGACCGCATTTGATCTCATTGCTCATGCTATGCACGGCAAGTTCGATGTCATCACCGGCTTGAAGCTCACTGTATTGCGCATAGTTGGCTTTGATACTGGCTTTTGTCTTCACACTGCAACTGCGTGGTTCACCATCCGACACGGTATGGCCGATAATCCCTTTACCGACTAGGATATCCCCTTGGGCTTGAACTTCAGCGGATTCAATAAAACCGCCGACGGTGATCGAACCTGTAGCTTTGACTACCATGCCCGCTTCAATGTCACCTGAAATCACCACATTGCCTTTAAAGCGAATATGACCGGTCGCGACACCCACGCTGTTCATACACAGCGCGTCATCCACCTCGATGTTCTTCCCTTTGATCAGCGGCATGCCCGATTGCGATGCCACCAGCAAGTTCGGATCTCGGCTCGACACCGCCGTTCCTTTGCCTGATTTTAAAGGGGTATCTTTGCCAGCTTGCGGCGGGATGACTTTACCCTGAACAGTGTAGCCCGGCGTGCCTTTGGTGGCAGGTTCTCGCTTCATTACAGGATCGCCTTTTTCCACCGTGATGGTTTCACCGAGATTGCGCATGTCAATTTTGTCGGCGTCACTTTTACTCTGCTTGGGTTTCAGCACGCGTTTGGTGATGTCGGGAACCAGAGGGGTAAATTGAGCATCTTTACCTTTTACAGGCTGACGCCCTTGTGCCACGGGTTGTAAGAAGGTTTCTCCCGCTTTGAGTTGCTGACTAACGGCGAGGACTTTTTTAAGGGCGAGTTTATTGATGCCTTTCGTCACATGAGCATGGGCTAACGCTTGCACGATTTCGTTGCCACGCAGTCCACGACCGCCATACGCCCCTGTGATTTTCATGCTTGCCAGCATGTCATTATTGGTCAGTTCGATGTCTAGCTGCGCGTTTTTACGTTGTGCGATTTCGAATCCTTGATAAGCTTCCGCTTTACGCTCTTTGACGCAATTCATAAAGCGAGTGACTTCCGCATCATCCACAAACAGTGATTCTGCTTCCATCTCTTTGAGCTGCTCAGGCAATTCTTTAGTTTCTAAAGGCGCTGGGAGTTCACCACTCTCAGGGAGCTTGGCAACGATGGCTTGCTTCTCTTCTGACCAACTTAGACATAGTTTCCACATACTGACGCACACTTACTGGCTGCATAAATTTATGATGCCAGTCTAGCCAATTTACAAATGTGAAAAAAACTCGCGTTAATAATAATCAGGGGCATGTCACTTTCGGCATTTTCATGACTTTTTTTCGCCAAAAAAGTGACGAATCACTTCGAGTTACTTCACAGTTTACAGTGTAAATCCTAGAGTTTTTTGGAATGGAATACACACTTTTTGCACCTTGTAAGCTTAATTTAGTCATTTTCAGCCCAAGAAATGAGCTGGTAAGAAAAATTGACTCTTGCGCCAATCCTCCACCATGGCCATCCGAATTAAGCTCGGTTTAAGTAAGTCGATACACAGCTTCGACGGTCTTGCCACCGTCACTATAATGCAACGACTCACATAGTGAGTTTAGCAGAAGAATACCGCGCCCATGTGTCGCGTCGAGCGGGCTAGGTTCCGCCGTGTTGTCAAAGTCAAAGCCGACACCGCTATGAGAAAGTAAAATGGATAGGCTGTGCTGTTGAGGGCGATATTTCATTTCGATACGGATCCAAGCTGAGCTATCGAGTTCAGCAAGGCGTTGCTCACGCAGCTTGTAAAATTCAAAGAAGCCATCTGGGTCGTCTTTTAACGAGGAGTCGAGTTGGAGTAATCCGTGATCAATCGCATTCGCCATTAATTCGGAAATCACAGAGGAGATGTAATCAAGATGCCCTCCCGCAGGCACAAACCCTTTCACATAACCGCGTAACTCTGACACCAGCACCGTAGAGCGGATCATCTCATGATTGAACGTCAGTTGTGAGTCGATTGGGAATTGTGAAGGCGTTGTCTTTGGGCTGAGTTCGATCATCTCTTCCGTACCTTGGCTACTGACTAAGGCTTTAATGGTCAGTATGGAGAGATCATCCGCTCGCTGCGACCCTGAGAATTGGTGTACCGCTTCATACAGCGCCCGAATGATATTATCAGGGGCATGTGCTAGCACTTGTTCTAAACGCTCTTCGCCAAACTGTTCCCCTGATGTATTACTCGCTTCGGTGACACCATCAGTGTACGTGACGATGGTTTGCTCAGGAGACAATTTAAAATGGGCTAAGGTGGCGTCGAATTCTTTTGCCGTCAGTACCCCTAACGGCATGTGACGCGATGTCAATCGGTAATCTATATCCCCCGCTTGGTTTAACACGTAAGCGTCAGGCAGCCCGCCGCCCCACCAGCTGACATCCAAGCCATTAGCACTGATTTCAAACAGGCTGGCCGCCAGCATCATGCCTGGGGGTAAGAAGCGATTTAACGTGTCATTCAACTCGGTCACGATTTCGCCCAGTGGTAACCCCTTCGCCGCCATGGTAAAGAAAGCACGTGTCGCGGGGATTGCTGAGATCGCTGCTGGCAAGCCATGCCCTGTCGCATCCGCAATCATGGCGTAAATGCCGCCATGGGGACGACGAGAAAGGACAATCAGATCGCCATTAAACACGGTATAAGGCGTCGAGACATACCCAACCCCAGTAATGTTCTTGACCTCAACAGTCATTGCCTCCATTAAGTTGGCAAAAATACTTTCGGCAACCGTGTAATCGTAGCTTATCTGCTCACGAAACTGGCGCAGTTCATCTCGCTGTAGTGCAGCTTCTTTATACATACGAGCAATGCGGCTGTGCGCCTGCACTTTCGAAATGATGACGTTACGCTTAACGGGTTTGGGGATAAAGTCATCCCCATAGCTCAAGCATTTATCAAAGGTAATGTGGTCATCCAGCATGGTGAGGAAAATGATTGGGATGTGTTTTTCTGGTAATGAGTCTCTCACCAATTGTGCGGTCTCGAAACCATTCAGCTCAGGCATCATGACGTCTAAGATGATGATATCCGGCAGCTCGACGGCTTGAGTCAGCGCCTCTATTAACTCAAAGCCACTGGCATAGGTACTCACGTCCGACGCCACGCTGTTGAGCATTAAGGCACACAATTCGCGATTACTTTTATGATCGTCAACAATGAAAACTTTCATTCATCACCACGCTGTCTGTTGGCTCAACAGAGTCGCTACTCAATTGAGAATTTTTTATCAAACCTCGAAATCAACAAAATCTTTTTCACTTGTGGCATCGGGTTAATGATCTTGATTTCACCATCTTGCTCTTCTAAGAATTTTTGCATATTCAGGAGCATCCCTAAGCCCGCACTGTCGATATAATCGACCTTTCGTAAATCCACAACAAAGCGGCAACCTTTATGCTCGCTGTATGCTTTTCGAAATTGCTGAACTAAGCTAAATCCAAAAGCACCTTCCACAAACAAAGTTACCGTGTTCTTTGCCGAATCAACATTAATGGTAACAGACATACTTTCCCCTTAATTTTCGTCGCGACTAAAAAAGTTCAACCTCTCCTTCATCGATACTGTCTTGGCTTGCTGCTGGTGCCTCACGCTGGCGTTCCTGGTCTATCAGCTCAATGAGCTTTTCCTCAAACCCTTCGAAATCGAGTTCATGACGAATAAATTTTTGTAATAGTTGCTGCAGCCCTTGATACGCACCAACAGTCTGCTGAACATACTCCCCTTGCTGAGAGACGATATCTGCAAACTGCAACGCACGAATGCCCGCTCCCACTTTTTCTGTTAACTGATGACCAAAACCGTGGAGCACTTTGACTTGATCTTCCACTTGTACATTCAGTCGTTGTACGCCACGCAACATATCATCCACCTGCTCTTTGGATTCAATGGCCACTGTCATATCAATGGACGCCATCTCGCCGACGGTCATGTTGGCAGTCTCGACGGTGCTTTGCGCCACCTTGATCTCTTTTTCAATCTGATCATTCAACTCTTCGGATTTTACCGATAACTCGCGTACCTCTTGCGCCACCACGGCAAAACCACGTCCAGCTTCTCCCGCACGCGCCGCTTCAATCGCGGCATTCAATGCTAATAAATTGGTTTGCTCGGAGAGGTTTCTTACGCGTTCAAGCAGGCGAAATACTGAGTCCAACTTCTCAGACATGTCGTGAATGCTGTGTACCGCTGAAATACTGCGCTCAGAAACACTCACTAAGATATCGACGTATTGGCTAATAATTTCTTCAGTGCGTGGCAATACCTTGCTTAAACAATACTCACTGTCTTGGTTTTGCAGTAACGCATCCACTAGAGTGTCAGAAATGTCTCTTTGCTGTTCACACACCTGCTGCAAACCAAAAAAGCTTTGGTTGAGGGTTTCCACCGATTCATCAATCACACGGCGCTGCTTCACCAGTGGCTGGTCTAAATGGGGTAAGCTACTGCTCATTAAACGCTCAAGATGATTAGCAAGGGTATGGCTGTCTGTGCCTGTTTTCTCGTCACTAAACACGGACGCTTGTGTTGAATCTGATGACGTAGCAAAGTTGAGATGACTGGAAAAAATGAGCCAAGGCAAAGCGGCCGCTAAAATCATCAACGCCACGGACCATGCTGATGAAGCAAACTGAGTCGCCAGCAGCAGGACTGCTACCTGACAGACAATGGTGCTGACCACTTTTACTTTTATATTGTTTGTTTTCTGCTGCATCCCTGCCTACCTAACTCTGTACGTGGGCCCATCTGGGCTTTTTAAATGCGCGACCTTCATCATAGACTTCTCAACGTAAGTGCTGTTCTGACGATTCCTTAATGGCTATCTTGATGCAATGAACGTGCTCGATAATTGCACGATTTTGAGCACATTGATGAAGTATTGTGTCGTATTGGTTCTCTTATGAGCTTAGTTGATCACATAAGAATTGAGGAATTTTGTTTAATGGCTCAACCCAATCAGCCGCTTGCAGTTCTATTGCTACTCTCGGCATTCCCCATACGACGGAGGTCGATTCATCTTGTGCTAAGGTAACGGCCCCGTATTGCTTCATTTTTTGTAATCCGCGAGCGCCATCGTTGCCCATGCCCGTCAAGATCACGCCAACCGAATATTGCTTACAGCTTTCTGCCACAGAATTAAACATCACATCGACCGAAGGTTTGTGGCGGTTCACAGGCGAGCTGTCATCAAGGTGTGCGAGCAATTGGCCATGGCGTTTAAATACCACCATATGCTGGTCACCTGGGGCTATATAGACATGGTTATGGCGCAGCTTGGTTTCTCCTTGCGGCAGCTCTAACACGGTCAATACACTGCTGCCATTCAGTCGCTCTGCAAAGGGAGAAGAGAACAGCCGGCTGATATGCTGGGTGACGACGATCGGTGGCATACCACGCGGTAACGCCGACAAAACCGTTTTCACGGCTTCTGTTCCCCCCGTCGACGCCCCAATCGCAATGACCTCAACGTTATGTTCGCTGTGTTTTAGAGTCGCCGATTCAGTAGCGAATGCTTGGCTTGAGAGATTAACCATCGCCGCCATTTTTATTTTTTCGATCACTTGAGATTTGTAACTGAGGAGATCGGCGGTGCTGTCTTGTTGTGGCTTCGGTATGTAATCGACGGCACCTAATTCTAGGGCGGCTAATGTAGGCTCAGCGCCATGCTGGGTTAATGTTGAAATCATCACCACTGGCATCGGTCGCAAACGCATCAAGTTTTTAAGAAATTGCACACCATTCATTTTGGGCATTTCAATATCCAGCGTGAGCACGTCTGGGTTATGTTGCTTGATCAAACTCCTTGCTTCATAGGGATCTTGCGCCATCGCGATCACTTCTATAAAGGGATCCGACGATAAGATCTCATTGAGTAATGCTCGAAATACGGGAGAGTCATCCACAATCAATACTTTGATCTTTCTTTTCATTAAAACAGCTCCGCTTCATCGCTCTCATCCGTTTGATGCGTCTGAGCGCCAAGTTCATGGGCATAACGCTCTTCTTCATGGCGTAAATGACTGATCTCAGCAAATGGTATTCGTTTGAGCCAAGCACGACCATTGAGGGGATCAAACATGATTCTACGTGGCTCTAGCCCTCCTAAATCATAGGCGTCGAGCTGTAACTGTTCCCGTTCAACGTAGGACATCACGAATTCGACGTTTTTCTCGCCAATTAATGACTGGTAACCCATCATTTGTGCCCCTCCGAATAATTTGAGACGTAAACGCTCACGTCTCGCTCCCAAATTAAGCAGCTGGTTAATTAAGATTTCCATCGCATGATTGCCGTAGCGAGAGGCTGTCGACATGATCTCATTAGCATGCCAATGGCGCTCTTCATTAATATTATCGAACGGTAATAGGAAGTGATTCATACCTCCGACATGATGATCAGGATCCCACATACAGGCTGCCACACACGATCCGAGACCTGTGCTGATGATCTCAGGGGATCCCGAGCAATACACTCCACCCGGTAAGACTTTGATCATATGTACTTGGTGCTGCTTATGATAGAAGCGACTAAAATACACATTTTCATCGGTGGTCGGCTTGTGTCGCACTTGGTGGGTCATGTGGGTCATAAGTGTTAAGCCTTTACGTAAATCGTTTTCCCTAAGTGTTTAAACAGAGAACACTCTGTTCCTACACTTTCCGAATGACCAATAAATAACACGCCATCATCAGCTAACTGACTATAGAAGCGCTCGATCAACTTGAGCTGAGTCGGACGGTCAAAGTAAATCATGACATTGCGACAGGAAATCACATCAAACTGTTTTTTCATCGGCCAATCTCCAAGTAGGTTCAATTGATTAAAACGTACATGAGATTTAAGTTGCTCGCTGACTTTAACCAACCCTTGGTGGTCATCTTTACCTTTTAAAAAACAGCCCTTGCGATACCGCTCTGGAATGCTGTCGATACATTCGTCGCTGTACACGCCTTCACGAGCCTTGGCTAACACATTGGTATCGAGATCGGTCGCTAGCACTTTGACCGACGCCACTGCATCCAAGACACCGATGTAATTCAGCGAAGCCAAATAGCTGTATGGCTCTTCCCCCGTCGAACACCCCGCCGACCAAATCCTCACCTCACTTTTCGCACTCTCTAACCAGTAAGGCGCCAGTTTGTTTTCAACAAACTCCATATGATGTTGTTCGCGAAAAAACTGGGTTTTATTGGTCGTCAACGCGTTGATAAAACCCATCTTCTCTTCTGGACTGCCTTCAATGTATTCGCGATATTCGCAAAATCGTTTGAGTCCTTTTTCCCTCATTTTGCGACTTAGCCGTCCATACACCATGGCACGTTTTTTATCGGTCAGATAGATGCCGACGTGTTTATGTATGAACCACTGGATAAATTTAAAATCCTTATCCGTCAGTTCAAACTCACGCTCTTCACTCGCCAACACCGCTTGCTCCTGAGTTAAAACTCTTCCCATTCGTCACCTTCCTCGCCCAACTTCATACCACTGTTGACGGCTTGAGTTGGTTTGAGTGCACTGACGTTGGACGTCGATCGTTGCATAGGTGTGTTAGGTTTATTCGCGCAGTCAAACGTCGCGACATTATTGTCTGTACTGAAGAAGTCCATCAGATTCAATAGCTCTTTACCTTCCGATTTCAGTGACTGACTAGCCGCCGAGGTTTCTTCGACTAGGGAGGCATTTTGTTGCGTCATCTCGTCCATGGCAGCGATTGCACGGTTGATTTCATCGATCCCTGTAGATTGCTCGATACTGGACGAGGCGATTTGTCCTATGAGCTCGGTGACTCGCTCAACCGCAGCAACAATCTCATTTAAGGTTTCACCTGACTCATCCACCAAACGTGAGCCTTCGTCGACTTTTTCGACGCTGTCTTTGATCAGCCCTTTGATCTCTTTAGCGGCGGCAGCGCTTCGTTGAGCAAGGTTACGTACCTCACCAGCCACAACCGCAAAGCCACGTCCTTGCTCACCTGCTCGCGCCGCTTCCACAGCCGCATTCAAGGCAAGCAAATTGGTTTGGAAGGCAATTTCATCGATGACACCAATAATGTCGGCAATCTTTTTACTGGCACTGTTAATTTCCGCCATTGCTCCAACAGCTTTGCCCACGACATCTCCGCCTTTTTGAGCTTTGCGTGTCGCATCTTCAGACAGTGAATTGGCCCCTTTGGCGTTATCAGCATTTTGTCGCACGGTGGCGGTCATCTCTTCCATACTGGCTGCGGTCTGCTCTAGATTCGATGCCTGCGCTTCAACGCGTTGACTGAGGTCGTTGTTCCCTTCAGCAATTTCGGTGGATGCTGTGGCCACCCTCGCGGATGAGGTGGTGATCTTATCCACCATATTGCGCAGATTAGCAATCGAGGTGTTTACCGCATGGGCGAGGCGTCCAAACTCACCATTATGTTCTTGGTTCATGTTGACCTTAAGATCGCCGTCCGCAACGTTACTCATCACAGAAATACATTGATCCAAGGGTTCAACTAAAGTGTCGAGCAGGCTGTTTATCCCATCCCCCAGCTCTTTCATAAACCCAGTATAAACGCTGGTATCGATGCGTTCATTGAGGTCGCCTGCAATGGCTTTTTGGATCAATCCTTCCACCTGACGCTGCCCGTCCTGCTGCTCAGTAATATCGATCCACTGTAACGCAGGGCCTAAATAGTTGCCGTCTTGATCAATCATGGCGATACAGGTGAGATTAAACTCTAACGTACCGACTTTGATGTTTGAGCTAAATGGTAAGCGATCGGGGTTAGCAATGATTGCCTGCTGGTGGGCCGGGTTCTTATGAAATACATCAATACTTTTCCCGATCAGGTTTTTGGTATCAAAACCCGGTAAGAATCGTTGCAGTTCTGATTCTCTAGAACGAAGTAAGGTGAGTAAAGAAGGGTTCAGGTATTGGATGATGCCTTGTTTATCGGCCATCATCAGGTTGGTGGTCATACCCTCCACCGCCGAGGCCAATCGCCCGACTTGCAATTCATTCTTGCGTTCTTCGGTCACATCACGCCATTCTAAGGAATTACCGATGTATCCGCCTTGGCTGTCATGAACGGCGGCCACATTGAGCTCGATTTTAACATCACCAATGGCGATGTCGGTGCGATATGGCAAATTACTTGGGTCAGCAAGCATCTTGCGCTGATGCGCCGGGTTGCGATGGAACTCGTCAATACAACGTCCCATCAACCACTCTTCTGTCGCGGAAAAGCCCGACCAGACACCACGAAACGCCGATTCGTGACGCTGAAACAAGGAGATAGTCTCTTGGTTCACATAAGTGATCAAGAAGTCACGGTCGATCATGATCATCGCGGTTTGAGCTTGGTCGACCGCCGCTTGTAGCCGTGCAGTTCGGTTCTCTCTGGCGCGCTCTTCCGTCACATCACGCCATTCTAATGTGTTCCCGACATATTGACCGTGGCTGTCAATAATCGCGTTAATATTGAGTTCAATTTCCACATTTTCAATCGAGATCACTGTGGTATAGGGCAAGTTGGCCGGGTTAGACAGCAAATGTCTTTGATGGCTTGGGTTTTTATGAAAACCGTCAATGCAGTACCCAATCAAATGGTCTCGCTCAGCACGAAAGGTTGGCCATGTCCGCTTGAACAGCGCTTCATGATGTTTAAGCAGCGACACAGACTGCTCATTAACATAAGTGATATTAAAATCTCTGTCGACCATCATCATGGCCGTTTGAGCAACATCCAAAGCTGCCAGCAACTGCTCCCGAGACAAGCCTTCTTGCTCTGGCTCTTCCTCTGTTTTTTGAACCCGCTCAGGCTCCGAAACACGGTTATCAGTATCCAATTGAGCTTGATACTGATTATCGGGCTGACTCTTTTTGTTCCAATTCCAAAATGCCATATTGACCTCTCACATTAGCGCTTCTTCTGACGCGATTCCATGAAGCGCTTGCGTCTGAAACAAGGCTTCAAGATTAATTATGATTAGATGCCCATTGTCAGTTGGTGCCAGTCCTTTAATGTAAGCACTGTCGATGTCCAAGGTGGCAGGGGCAGGTTTGATTTCTTGCTCTTCCAATACGTAAACTTCAGCCACGGCATCCACTATCAGGCCTAATGGGTGATGGTCTTTGTCATTCAGAACCACCACCACTGTCGTGGCGCTGAGGACTGAAGGGGATAAGCCGAAACGCTGCTTAAGATCGACAATGGGTACATACTCCCCCCGAATCTCAAGTAGCCCAACGACGTAGCTCGGCACATTGGGTACAGAACGAACAGAACTCCAGCCTCGAACTTCCCTGACATCGAGAATTGGTACACCGTATTCATCGTCTTCAACAATAAAACTGAGAAACTCTTGCTGCTGCATTATTTCATCTCCAACCTCATCGACTCCGCCTCCTCACTCATTCCCCAAAATAAGCTCAATGCTCATTAGCTCGTTGGTATCGAGCAGTGACATCACTTGATCCCCAACATTGAGCAGCCCTTGTATATACGGGGTAATGCTGCTGTCTCCCACTGGTGGGTGCAACTCACTTTCACCATGACTGACAACATCAGACACCGCATCGACCACCATCCCCATAAAACGTTCGTGCTCATCCCCACAACAGCGCAGAACTAACACCACGGTGGTGGCAAGATATTCGCATTTTCCGATGGAAAACCGTTCCCTTAAATCAATAATAGGCACCACCATGCCACGCAAGTTGATGACTCCTTTAACATATTCAGGCGAACGTGGAATCGGCGTTGGGTGTTCCCAAACCCGGATTTCCTCTACGTCACAAATCGCCACACCATACAGCTCACTCGCCAGACAAAAACTTAAGTAATCCGCATTCTGATTGTTATCCATGATGGCATGGTTCGCCACGTCTTCGTCAACCACACCTTGCTTTATCGGCGACGCGCTTGTCGCGGCTGTCATAGGCTCCACGATGTCCTCCTTATGCGGCTACGCCGTTTGTACCTTTGCTGTCATTGCGTCGTTTCAGAAATCCAGTAATCAATCCCTGAATATCTAAAATCAGTGAGACGGAGCCATCACCCAAAATCGTAGCCCCAGAGATCCCCGCCACCTTGCTATAATTTGAATCCAAACTTTTGATGACCACCTGTTGCTGATCCAACAGTTCATCGAGCAGTAACCCCACCTGATTTCCCGCCGCTTCGACAAAACAGAGAATCTTATTCTCCAATGCACCACTGCAGCCCATCTCTAATTCATCTTGCAAACGTAAGATGGGAATGTTGCGTTCTCGCAAACGGTACAACTCCATACCTCCAGCGGCGTGTTTGATGCAATCAGGATCTATCTGTATCGACTCAATAATTGTGAGGAGTGGGATCACATAGACATCTCCTCCAACACGAATCAATTGACCATCCAAGATGGCTAATGTCAGCGGTAAACTGATGGTGAACGCGCTACCAACACCCAGCTGTGATGTCACCTCAATATGTCCACCTAATTCTTCGATGTTTCTTTTCACGACATCCATGCCGACCCCACGTCCAGAAATATCGGAGACCTCCTCAGCCGTAGAAAAGCCCGGCGCAAAAATCAGATTAAGCACTTGCTGATGGCTCATGTCTTCACGCCGTGAATCTGAATGAAGCACGCCTTTTTCAAGGGCTTTGCTCCATAACCTATCGCCGTCGATGCCCCCTCCATCATCTTTTACTTCAATGATGATAGAGCCTCCTTGGTGATAAGCGTTTAAAGTCAGTTGGCCACACGCGTCTTTGCCTTGTTCTCGACGCTGTTCTGGCATCTCAATGCCATGGTCGATGCCATTGCGCACCAAATGCACTAATGGATCGACAATGCGCTCTAACACCGTTTTATCGAGCTCTGTTGATTCACCTAAAATCGTGAGTTCGACCTGTTTTCCCAAACGACTGGAGAGATCGCGGACTAAACGAGGGAAGCGACTGAACGCAAAACTCATCGGCAACATTCGAATATTGAGCACATTTTCTTGTAAGTCTTTGCTGTTTTGAAGAAGTTGCACCAGCCCAGCTTTTAGTTTGTCTAATTTATCTATTGAGAAATCTTGACCAATTTCATTGAGCATCGATTGTGTGATAACCAATTCACCGACAAGATTGATTAGGTTGTCGACTTTATCGATATCAACTCGGATGGAAGTTACTGCGGCTTCCGGTTTATTCGATTTTAGAGGGGGTTTCGGTGTCGAAGCTTGTGAAGAGCTGGAGGACGTTGCCGCTTGGTCATTAGGCGTGACCGCCGCATCATGAGCCACGGGCGTTTGTTGTGCAGCCGTTTTTGATACCGTTGTTTCGGATGCTGCTTTTTGTGAAACTGCAGCTTGCGACGTATTCGCTTCGGACGCCATGTCAGCATCCGAACCAGTCAAAGAGGTAGCTTTCGATTGAGCATCTTCGTTCCATTCTGCATCACCTTTGGATGCACTGCCTTGCTTCTCAGGCACACCCAGCGGAGAGATATCCAACTCACGGTAGCGAATAAATAAATCGCACTCATCTTCGACCCATTCAAACACTTCGTCTATTTCAGCTTTATCGACTTTTCCTGATACAGTGATCCGCCAATGGACGTAACACATTTCTTCTTCAAGTGCGTGCAAATCAGGAATATTTTCGACAAATGCGTGAATGTCGCAATCACTATCCAGATCCGTGATTTCTCGTAATATTCTGAGTGGATCGTTACCACTAAAGAAAATGGATGGGTGAGGTTGGAAATCTATATGCCATTCCCCAATCATCGCTTGAGATAACATAGCCGAATCGGGTTGCTGCACATTTGAAAGTGATGGGGCTTCCGCAGCTTCGGTCAACTCTTTGCCTGATGAAGACGCCACTATCTCTGTAACTAATAGACTCTCTAATTGTTGAGTCACTGCCGCCGCATTGTCATGGTCAAACTCCGCTCCCGATTCATGACCTTCCAACATGGCAAGGATGCAATCACAACCTCGCAATAGCACATCCACACTTTGGGCTGAAAGCGTATTTTGTCCCGTTCTAACCGTATCGAGGTAAGCTTCCATGGTGTGAGTGAATTCACTGATGTTGAAAAGATTGAAGGTTGCAGCTCCACCTTTGATGGAATGCGCAGCCCTAAAAACAGTGTTTATACTATCTTTATCAAGCTGGTCAGGATTTAAGTTCAGTAGATGCTCTTCAAGTACCGCTAAGTTTTCGCGACACTCTTCGTAGAACATTTTCCGCAATTGCTCCATGTCCACCGGTAAACCCTCCTTTTACTCTGTTGGTCATTGCAACCGTTAAATAACACGCTTCAGCGTTTTTAACAGAGTGTCAGGATTAAACGGTTTAACTAACCAACCTGTCGCCCCCGCAGACTTACCTTCCATCTTTTTCTCGGTAGAAGTTTCTGTGGTGAGCATTAATATGGGGGTAAATTTATAGGTCGGATTTTTTCGCATTGCACGCACTAAATCAAAGCCTCCCATGATCGGCATATTGACGTCAGAAATCACCACATCAAACTTGGTTCTTTCTGACTTTTTTAGTGCATCACTTCCATCATTAGCGGTTTCTACTTCGTAACCGGCTTCTTTCAATGTATGGCTCACCATCTGTCTAATCGAAATGGAATCGTCTACTGCCAAAATCTTTACCATTTTTATCCCCTACTTTTATTTCCTGAGAACACGCTTTCAAACCCTAAAACACGAATAGCAGTGAGTAATTCACTTGGTGGGTTTTCTAATTGAATTGATGTTCCAGATTGCGAAGCACTAATAAATAAGGAAGCCAAAGCTTGCAAACCAGCGGCGTCAACTTTGTTCACATAAGATGCATCGATGAGAAGAGGGGGCGACTCGTCCAGCCACCTTAAGTAATTTTCTTTTGCCTCGTTTACTGAATGGATATCCAGACACTCACCTAGCCTCATTGCCATGAAATCTTCCTGATTTTCTTGTTAATTAAATAACTTGTTCATTTGAGTCTAGAAAGGATTATTTAATACGCAAATATTATAGGGATAAAATGTTTTATAAGCGCCACGGCCTAAGGAAGCGCAAAGATGATAAGCTGTTAATCTGAATGATTTACAGTGTAAAAAATGTCATCACTTCACCTTGAGTCGAATGTTCATAAAGGCATAATGACGTCCCTCATGCATGACAAATGATGTGTGACTCAGTAGCTCGTGGCTATCGTTTTCTATGTGTGTAAAGGATTAACTCATTTACGTGCGGAATTTTGATATACGTTATCGACCGTACTTAACTGACTTCATGCGCGTTCATCTTCCCTTATATGTGATCAGAAGTGCGATTCTTGAGTGCAGTATTTACAGTGTAAATTGATACGATTTGGCGTGGTTTCATCAGCTACCTTGAACTGAAGCCACAATTGGAAGCAGAACTAAAACCAGCATAGAAACCAGAATGGACACCAGTGACAAGCTCCGAAATCTGCGCTTAGAACTCCCTTAGTTTTACAGTGTAAATCCTATGATTAAGCAATTTACACTGTAAACTGAATGCCGTTAAAGCAACATAATCTTGACGAGCATTATGTATCCAAGTCACTTCAAGATGTACCTAACGCGGAAGTGAAGCCAATAACACGTTCCCGAAGAGCAACTCGGGTTGGGTATAATAGACAATGAACTGCCCTACTGAGTAATAAACGAAATGGCGGATGGCATTCACATTATGAGAAATAGGACAATAGCGTGGTTCGTAGCTTATGTTCAACCTGCTTTCTTCCCGGCAAGTTGTGGCATTTGGCAACATTAGCCCAGCTTAATTTTTTCACTACAAGGTCAATCACTATGTCTTCAACCTCGACGGCTAACTGAGTATTCGCACCCAGTAACCATTGGTGAATCCAAGGTGAGCAGCTTTCGAAGCTATTACCACCTTGCGCATAATGGTGAATCATATTCGTCACAAATGCGGGAGTCTGTTGTTCTTGAACGGCTGGGTTTACCTCAATCCAGTTTAACGACGAGGTCGTTATACGACGCCACAGCGAATTTGATAACGTCTGGTGCACATCACTGATCTGCAGTGATAGTTTGCCAACACACATTTCCTGTGCCAATGCGACCCAGGCAGACGACACATCGGATATCGGCTTGACCATAACCAAAGAAAAACAGCCACTCGACTTGTCTCTCGATGAGCCCAAATAGACAGCACGAAACGCTTGTTTGTTCCAAAAGTCAAAGAGCTCGTCCGTGACACCAAAGCTGGTCGAAAGAAAATCGACTTGCGCATGGCTGAGCGAATACAGCTGCTGGAGCATTTGTCCGCCGACCCCTTGCTGCTGACATTCTGGATGAACGGCAATGCGCATAATCCGACGAGAACGCTGACACGCAGATTCTGATATCGACAGGTGATTCGCCAACAAACAAGGAACGAGATGCCCTTTCGGGCGACGTTTGCCCAGCTGAAGATCGCTGACTAATTGCGGCTCTAAATTACCTTCATCAACACTCAGCAAGCAACCGATCACCTGCCCTTTTTCTGGGTGATAGCCTTGCTCATCATCGAGCCTACCAGCGTTATTATGATTGTGACGCGCCACGTACAAAGCGACCTGCGGGTCATCGAAAATTTGAAACAGGTCATTCGGCGAAGTTTGATAATGGGCATTCACCAAAAGAGCAAAACATTGACGTAATGTTTCTGGCTCTTCGAGCAACTCATTCACCGGCAATCGCTCTAACTGGATCCCCCCTCCCCGACTTTCCGAGGGAACACTTGCTATCTCAGTATTCAGTAAAAAACTGTCATAGACCCACTTCTCTAAATCATCTTCTTGCGCCCAGCGGATAGGTTGTTGCATGTGGAATCGTACACTGCCTTTGCGTTGCTGGAATAACCACTCAACAAACTTCAAACTGAAACCACGACCACTGCCCTCATAGCCATGAACGGTGCTGGAAAATACCGCTCGATGATAACGCTCCACCATCTGCTTTAATAGAGGAACGGGAATCGCGGCGGCTTCGTCAACTAACAATAAATCGCAGCTGACCTCCCCACTCAACAACTCGTCTGGCGCAACAAAACGCAAACGCGATTGTTCAGTGGCGATGCTCATTTTGTCCGACTGCACGCTAGTCTCAGCTGGAGTATCATGATTGTGTTGCAACAGCTGGCGCTTCGCTTGTTCGAAAACGGGCGCAATCGCTTTCAAACTTGGCGCAGTCACCACAATATCGATAGTGCGAGCTTTCATTAGTTGGCCGCTCGCAATCCCCAGAGCACTGCTTTTCCCACGTCCGCGATCTGCCGTCAAAACTAAAGGACGTTTACGATGACCAGTCAGCACTTTCTCAATAAGACGCGCCGCTTCCTGTTGCTCAAGAAACTCCGCGTTTTTCTCAAGAGCTGGCAAATGGTACGTCGCGATGTCGATCGGTTGCCCAGCATTGAACACCGCACCATTCTCATGGATAGACATTAACTGAGCGTAACGTTGGTTCAGCCATTGTTGGCTCGCCAAACACGGTGCGTCTGACGCTGGCTGACTAGGTAGCAAAATCAGAACACCGCCACCTCGTAACGCACCGACCGCAGCGGAAAATCCATTCGCATCAAATTCCGTTGGGTCAATGATTAAAATATCCAATTCTTGACCCAGCAGACTTTGCCCACGTTTTAACGGGGACTGCACACAACTCAATGAACGATTGCCAAGGGCGTGAATCACCGCATTGGGTTGGGCTTGAATCATGGATTCAACGACGGATGTTTGCCACTGAGGTGCACCTTCTAACACCACACCGACTCGATTAAACGCCCGCTTGGCTTTATCAATGATGGTGAGCAGCGGTTGTTGAACCTGGCTCACATTGTCTCTTATCGTTTCATCTGTCATGAGGTCATCCGAACACACGGGTTACTTTGGAAGTGGATTATTGAAATCGGAAGGAAATGGTATCACAACCATAAAAAAAGCCGCACTGATTGAGTGCGGCTCTGTTGGATTTGGCTTCAGAAAACGATGTGTTTACTTCAGCTGAGATTCGACAAAATCTAAAATCGCTTGCATCGCTTGGTCGTCGACTTTCTTTAAGTTGAGCGACAGCGAATTGCCTTTACGGCTATAAGAAGCACGTCCTTTGATAAGCTCGACTTTCTCTTTTTTCGGTGCCGTTGTCGCGGGGGCAAACTCAGCGATCCAGAGTTCTAATGTCTCCGTTACGTCTTTAGTAACGCGAGCAACCCCTTGCGCCTCACTACGCTGCCATAAATGCCCTTCCGAAGATGTGCATTTTTTCAGTAAATCACGTTGGTTTTCTAGTGGCAATCCAAAGAACTGCTTGTGTAACTTGACGATCGTTGGGCGTCCTAAGTCACTGACATTTGGGTACGCTTGCAAAAGCTCAAGCGGTAAAGACGCCGCTTTCAATGCGCCACTGACCAAGGCTTCGCTACACTGGAACATTTTCGCCAACGCTTTCTGGTCTTCGGCTTCGCCAGTCAGAAGTTTGTTTTCCATCTCTTTGCCCTTCTCGTACAGAGAAAGTGGCTTATGCGCATTCGCAACATCTGATAGGAATTTAGCGTGTTCAGAATTGATGTCTTCCGCTACATAGATCAAGAACTCTTGTGACGACAAGATACATGACATACGACGACGGCTACCATCAAGGACTTCAATTTTTCCATCTTGAGTGCGGCGACCGACTGCCGGGTACTGTTGTCCACGTTCACGTAACGTCACCAAAATATCGGACAGTGCATGCTCGTTGAGGAACGACTGCTCACGGGCATTGTCGGCAAACACTACCGTTTGCTCTGCCACTTTGTCTGCTGGAATACGTGTTAACTCAAACGTGACCGCTTCCTCGCCAGCGACGGACAATTCAATAAACTGAGCTTTATCACGTGCAGCGACTTGCGCTTCTTGCTGAGTACCAACGCGACGTTTATTCGCTTTACCAAATAGTTTTGCATTAAGATCTGAAGTTTTAATAGCCATCAATGATTACCCTTGGTTCAGTGAATTCCAGTTAGAGTGCAGTACGCGCTCAAGTTCCAACGCGCTTTTCTGCACGGCATCTTGCGCGGTAGCCAGCGTTTTTTTGCCACCTTCAAAGTCGCCTGTCGTAAGGTCAAACACTGTGCTGTAGGTATCGGCACAGGTTTCAAACGCACGGCTTCGCGGAATCGTCGCCATCATGACTTGATCTCCTAACAGGTAGTTCATTTCCGTCAATACAGAGACCTGCTTCTTATTGTCATCTTCAAACATGGTTGGCATTAAACGAACAAACTCTAGCCCTTTCCAGTCTTCAGGAAACATCTCATACACCGTTGGTAAGTGCTGGAAGAAGTTAACCGTAGAAGCCCAGTCAAGACGTTTCGCAGCACAAGGAATCAATAAAGCGTTTGAAGCGTACATTGCATTCCATACCAATGGGTCAACGTGAGGACCGGTATCAATCATGATCACATCAAAGTCGTCGGCAATCTTATCAATCAACTTCTCCTTCAACAGCTTCACGATATCAAGCGACTGATCTTGCGATAGACTTTGCCATGCTTCAGCGTTAAACATCGCATCTTCAGGGAATGCTGAGATGGTCTTTAGGTTCGGGTATTGTGTCGGCAACAAGACATTACGGCGCAAGAATTCAATGTCGACATCTTCTTCTTCTGGCACATTATCTAACATGATATCCACTGCGGAGTAGATATTCTCATGTTCAGAAATACTGATCTGCGGGTTTAAGAATAGACGCAAAGAGCCTTGTGGATCTAAGTCAATCAGACAAATACGGTAACGTTTATCCAAATTTAGCGCCATACACGCGGCAAGGTGTACCGCAGTCATTGACTTACCTGTACCGCCCTTTTGGTTCTGAACGTTAATGATCCAAGGCTTGTTATCTTGGCTTTTTTTACGTTCATGGAATTTCGCAACACCAGCAGCATCCATCAACATGTGAGCTTCATCAAGAGAGATTGAATAGTGATTAGCATTGTTCTTGGTGAACTGATGCCCTTCACTTTCAAGCTTCGCAATAGCGTCATCAAGTTTACGACGGGTTAGTCCAGAACGCGTTTCCATCATCGCCTTCGACATTGGTGGAAAATAGTTATCACTGCGTTCTTCTAAAACAATCTCAATACGATCTGCCTGAACTTGCTGAGTTTGTTCTGCAAGCTGGTAGAGATTCTCAATGGTTTGTTCTCTTTTCATTGCCAAATTCCGTACTAGGTATCTTTTCGTCAATTGTACAGCAAATTAAGACCTAAACAACAAAAAGGTGAACAAACATTTTAGATTAAAATCACAGTTAATTACATAACAACAGACTTGTTACTAAATAGCAGCAATTGTTTGACAATGTGCTTGCTTAAAACGAGCCTCTAAACATTAAGCTTTACACGCAAATTTGAAAAGAATAAAAGAATTACAGTGTCACTTATTTACAATGTAAACCAATCTCCGTTGATAAATCTCTGGAACGATTATTGACAAGCTATAAATTACGGCAGTTGTAAAATCAACTTTAAATTTTGTTGTTGATACGTATCAGATGAAAAATCCCGCGTGTTTATTAACAAGAGATGGGTTCAAAAGAGCGAAGAGAGGTTATCAGTCCGTTCTTTCTGCATCTCGCTCTTACCAGATAAGATTACGGGTTAAAACCAACATTTTCTCAGTGCTCTCAGCACTTTTAACCGATAAATATACCCAAGTAACCTCGAGATGCTAGGTTCAGCGAGAGCTGCTTGGTTTGATAGCAAGGCATTGCTTTGAAGATCTAGTGGTTCTAAATCAAGAAGCGATAACACAGCTAGCGAGCCAAGCAGACTCGCCCTTCGGGAGCCTGTCACTGGCTTCACTTCTGCGTTAGAGGCATTGAAAATAGAATGACTATTTCCTTCATCTCTGCCTTGAATTGAAACCAGTGACAAGGCTCTGAATACTGCATCTTGAAGTCACTTGGGTATAGGGTCATCAGAAATCAATAAATAAAACGTTTAAACGCGTTTTTAAACACGAAATAACGTCATAACCTCACCAACAGGCCCCGCTCATTCCCGAGTTTACTTCATACTCCCTCTTGATCATGTTTCCATACAATAATCGCGCTTTCTACGACTTATGCGGGAAACAACTTCGGAACAATGATCAACATGTAACCTTGATCATGCTTCTGGACAATTTTCACTACTTAGGAAACATGATCATGGGGCTTCCTCATGTCTTTTGATCCAAACAAGGAAGGATTGATAGGATCATACATTCGGAAAAATGATCAAGAGATAGGGCGGCTCGGAAGCATGTAAATGAAAAGCTAAATTACGGAAGAATGTAGATGGAGTGGGAGATACAGCGGAGTCAAGCAATGAAAAGGGCTCATTTGAAGTGCGTACAGAACACGTCGAGTAATCACTTCCGCCCTGATCATGCTTTCGTTGTCAATGAAGTCCATAATTCCGGTACGTTCTCGTCGACTAACTTGCTCTATCAAACCTATTTAAAATGAAATTGTTGAAAAAACCACCATCAAGCCTGCGTAACAAGCTATCATGATCATGCTTCCAGCAGCTAAATGAGACCAAACAGGCAAGATTGACGCTGATTTTGGCTTCAAACGATCAATCTTCAGCGATTTTAAGATCTCACCCTGTGGATAACCTGTGAGTTGAACATGATCATCGTTTCGTCTTGCCATTGATCATTGTTTCCAATGACCAATGATCATGCTTTCTGCTTGTTTTGATCATGTTTCCAGATGTCCGTTGATCATGTTTTCAAAGATCTTATGATCATACTTCCGATGGGCGTATTTTTTTATGGTTTAAAATCATAAACTTACGAGCAGTGCCATCGCCAGATCAATAGATCATACAATCAATATAGATCAATAAAATCAAAAAGATCAGTTATTTAAAAACCTACATTTTTTCTTTATTTATGATCTGATTTTCTTTATCCTCTTGGAACTATGGCGTAATTACAGTTAGTGTGAACTGGATCTAAAATGAGCAGTGATGAAAAAATTCTGATTAAAGCCCCTCGCAGCCACAAAGATGGCCATATGTTTGAGGTTCATGAATCTATGGCAGAGTGGATTGAGCAATACCAGCACTTTAAAGGGGTCACTAAAAGTATTTTAGAACTGCTTAACCTAATTACACTCCAAGGCTTCTCGTCTAAAGATGGTTATGTCTCCACCACAGACATCGTCTCCGCGACTGATGGCAAGCTTACTAGAGCGGCGTTGCAACAACGCTTGCGCGCTGCTGTCAATGTGGGTTTATTTAACCAAATTCCGGTTCGATTTGAAGAAGGCCTAGCTGGAAAAACGATGTTGCATCGTTTCGTTAACCCTAACCAGCTCGTTTCCGCTTTAGGAGCCACCAGCTTGGTCACAGAGAAAGTAAAACAGACTGAGAAGAAGAAACGCTCAAAAGCACTGGCTCAGACCCAAGTTAATCGTCAGCTGTTAACCGAGCATGGTTTAAATACGCCTCCTGGAATGAAAGACGAAGCAGATCAGTTTATCGTTTCGCCAACCAATTGGGCTGGGATCATTGACCAAGCGCTAGCACCACCAAGAACGCGAAAAACCTACCAAAAATCCATGGTGTCCATTTCTGGTACACGTGCTGTGATTGAAACACGATCATCCAAACACATTATGACTGTTGATGATTTAATGACGCTGTTTGCTCTGTTTACTTTGACGGTACAGTACCATGATCATCACAAAGAAGAATATCAGTTAAATGCGGCTCACGTGCCAAATAAAACGCCGTTATACATCACGGACATCTTGTCACTGCGTGGTAAGAAAGACAGCGGGCCTGCACGTGACTCTATCCGCGATAGCATCGACCGCATCGAGTTTACCGACTTTCAGTTACATGAACTGACCGGGCGTTGGTTAAGTGAGAACATGCCAGAAGGCTTTAAGAGCGATCGTTTTCGATTTTTGGCCCGTACCATTACTGCTTCCGAAGAAGCCCCTACAGAGGGCGCTGACGGCGAAATTCGCATTAAACCGAACCTATATATCCTCGTCTGGGAACCTTCTTTTTACGAAGAGCTGCTGACGCGTGATTATTTCTTCCTGTTTCCACCTGAGATCCTGAAGCAACATACGTTAGTCTTTCAGCTGTACTCGTTTTTCCGTAGCCGAATGGTGCGCCGTCATAGCGACGAAATGCTGCTATCAGAATTGAACATGAAGTTAGCGCGCAACATCGAATGGCGCCGTTTCTCGATGGATCTGATCCGAGAGCTAAAACGATTGTCGGAAGGGAAGGGCACGGACGATCTTTTTACCGTGAATCTATGGGGTTATCACCTCACGATCGAAACGGTGATCGAGGATCAAAAAGTCACCGACTACCACATTAAGATCCAATGTGATGTGGAAGAGGTGTTGCGCTACTCTCGAGCGAGAACCACCAATGCTGGCAAGCGTAATATGGCACCTACCTTGCCCAACCCC
The DNA here is from genome assembly GCA_043422575.1 of bacterium sp. HQB-39. GTDB lineage: Bacteria > Pseudomonadota > Gammaproteobacteria > Enterobacterales > Vibrionaceae > Vibrio. The sequence continues at coordinate 112,045 of JBHOHG010000007.1, forward strand.
CTTCGCAATGAACTGGTAAGCAAGCAGAAGCTGGATGAACTCTCGGGCATTATTGATGGTGAGTTTGAGCCGATTCAGCGTAAGGCCAAATCGCCACGAGGTAACTTGGGGCGTCGTGTGAAACTAAGAAAGCACCTTGTGGAGATCAATGCCGACGAAATTACCATTACGTTATCGAAATACACCTCCTCAGAAGCCCTAGAACGCAGTATAACGGCGCTTTCGGCAATGACTGGTCACTCTTATGCTTCCATCAATGAAGAGTGCTCAGAGCTGCTTGCGAAGCTGGATTGGTTAAGAGTCGATGAAGAGGTGATTCCTTACGAAACATTGAGTCGAGTTGTAGAGCTCTATAACAATCAAAATGAGAGTAAGCATTTAACCATAGAGCGATTAATTGCCGGTCTCGCGGTACGCCGCAAAGTCTGTCGTCAAATCTATCAAGGACACTTTGATGAGATGGTGTTTAGAGCGTTGGATGAGGTTGCGGTTTGATGGACTGACGTTGGGTGATTCGCAGTCTCTATTTCACTGACAAGCGAAGCCAAACCGTTTTGTGATTTGTCCGCTTAACTTTTTATTAATAACAAGCATTAAGAACAAAAAAAATCGCCAACATCTGTGGCGATTTTTTTGTTTTAAATCCGACCTAACTCTGACAAGTTACTGACAAAACGAACGCTCTATGTCTCTATTATTAAATCCGAATAGACAACCTTTTGTCCTTTCTGATTATTTATAGATTGGCTCATTTTGTTATGAAATGGTAATGACTTTGCGAGTTCCTGCTGAACTCGCTTTTTTTTGTCTAGCGCTCCTTGATCATTGATCCGAACCTAGTGCAATTTCCCTTGATCATGCTTCTGATCACTTAATTCGTTCCAGGATAAATGATCCATTAAACGAATGTGGTAATCGACAATTTCAACGGCTTTACCTTTCCATATGCTTTGATCTTGCTGTTGATTGCAAAACTCCAATGCCAGTACCGTAATGTGCTGTAATCGCTTAAGACACCAATCTTTAATATCAATATCGGTCACGCTATTCGTCGCACATTGCTCGAGCTTGGCGCTGATGGTTTGCAACCACTGATAGGCGGTATCAGGGTCTTGATGCTTGGCGTGTTCAAACAGCCTCAAACAGCCGTCTAACCAGCAGGCGATGGCCTTACTTTGCTCATCGGTCAGCTCTGGTCCCCACACTGCTGCTGGGGCCGATTGAATGATCAATTGCAGTTCTTGCACTTGATCATGCTTCCGAGCTTGATACCACTGAGAAAAACTGTCTAGCCAAGCATCCAGCGTCATTACGCTGCCTCTTTGTTCTTAAAGTGCTTAACAAAGTGGTTTGGACCAACTTGATCGTGACCTTCTACCCAAATGCTACTGCGCTCACGGATTTCATCCGCATCCAGAGAGTAGTTTGGCTCACTCACAACCAGATTTTCGAACGGAAGATCTGGATCTGGAACCGCAGAGATCAACAGCTTGGTGTACGGGTGCTGTGGATTACGTAGGATCGAGTTGGTGTCGCCCCATTCCACGATTTGACCTTTGTACATTACCGCTGTCTCTTCCGCGATGTAGTGCGCTGTCGCCAAGTCGTGTGTGATGTAAAGGAAACCAATTCCCATCTCTTCTTTCATGCGTTGCATCAGGTTCAATACGCCAAGACGAATCGAAACATCAAGCATCGACGTAGGCTCATCGGCAAGGATGATCTTAGAACCAACCGCCAATGCGCGCGCTAGGTTGACACGTTGACGCTGACCGCCACTCAGTTCGTGAGGGAACTTAGCGAGCGTTTCAGGCGGTAGCTCTACCAGTTTGATTAACTCTTCAAGACGCGCTGGTACTTCAGCATCGCTTTTCACTTGACCGTGAATCTTGAGTGGGCGAGTGAGGTGGTGTGCAATGGTATGAGTCGGGTTTAATGAACCAAACGGGTCTTGGAAGACCATTTGTACTTTGCTGCGGTAATCTAGGACATCTTTACGCGACGTAATATCGTTGATGTTACGACCTTCGTAAATGATCTCGCCTTCAGTCGCAGGGTACACTTTGGTCATTAGACGAGCACAAGTACTCTTACCACAACCAGATTCACCGACTAGCGCTAGCGTTTTACCTGCGTATAGGTCAAAGCTAACACCTTGCAGCGCCTTGAATTTTTCTGTTGAAGAAAAGCCACCACCGATGGTGAATTCTTTCGTAACGTTTCTTACTGAAATGACGGGTTCACTCATGCTGGCACTCCTTGGCTCTCGTCGTGTACTTCATGGATGTTAGGGAATGACGCCCAAAGTTTCTGTGTATATGGGTGCTGCGGGTTGCTGCGAATTTCTGCTGAGTCATTCACTTCCACAATTTCACCGTGACGCATGATCGCAATACGGTGACACAGCTGAGTCATTAGGGCTAAATCGTGCGTAATGAACAGCACCGAGAATCCGAACTCCTCACGAAGTTGGAAAATCTGTTGCAGGATTTCGCGTTGTACAACAACGTCAAGTGCCGTGGTAGGCTCATCCATTACAATCAGTTTCGGGTTAAGAGAAAGGGCAATCGCGATAACCAAACGTTGACGCATACCGCCACTGAATTGGTGCGGATACTCACTTAAACGATCACGTGGGATGTTGACTAAGTCGAGTAGCTTCTCTGAGCGTTCTTGTGCTTCTTCATCAGACATGCCTTTGTGATGTCTTAGAACGTCAGCAAATTGCTCTTTGATGGTAAGAACCGGGTTTAACGAGTTCATGGCACTTTGGAAAACCATAGCGATCTCGCTCCAGCGAAGAGTGTTTAGCTCTGAATCTGGTAGGCGAAGGATGTCACGACCTTCAAAGTTGATTTGTCCGTTTGAAATAAACGCTGGCGGCTTATGTAGACGGTTGATTGCGAATGCGATTGTGCTCTTACCACAGCCTGACTCACCAGCAAGGCCAAAAATCTCACCTTTACCAATGTCAAAACTGACTTTTTTTACAGCGTTAAAATCACCGTTATCAGTGATGTAATCGACACATAAATCGCGGATTTGAATGATTGGATCAGGGTGGAACGCCTTCTCCAGATTATTGCTTCCCATAGTACACCTTACCTAAACAAAAAGATAATCATTATCATTACTAAGTAATGACTTTCTGGGAAGGTGATCAACGGTATTTAGTGAAGTCGATCGGAAAATTTGTGGGTATGAGACAGATTGTTAACAGTAGAAAATTCGCGAAACAAATTATCTCAAATATTCACTCGAAATGACAGTCAAATTTCAGGATTAAAATGAGATGTAAACAAACGTTTCTGCAAGGGAAAAGTGAGAGTTAAATCACTCCACTTTTTTTAGGGGGAATTCTTCAAATCTACTGCGATATTGAGTGTGAATCAAAGCTTTCTTGATGCTTTTGTTAGTCAATGTTTGGAACAGTGCAAAGCGTCACAATTCGCCATTAATGGGCTTACTTGCCGAAATCGGGTTTGCTATAGATTAGGTGTCGAAAACATGGTGTATTTCGGAGGAAACATGTCCATTAATTCTATCAACCATGACGAAATGACAGATATTGCCCACAAGTGGGAAGCTTCAGAAGATGAAGCGGTCAATTTGATGGTAAAACCGCAAAAAAACAGCAAGTCTGCGGAAGCGCGTCGTCGTATTGAAGCACTGCGTGAAATCCGTGAAAGCGGCTTAAGTATTGAAGAAGCGAAAGAGCTCGGACTTATCCACTAACGCTTGTTCTAACCCTTCGGTATTGATGTGCCGATGTCAGTAAAAAGGTAGCCCAATGGCTACCTTTTGTTGTTTTTCATCACATGATTAAGGATATTTAATTTTCAATCTATCAGTTGACATGCATTGAAGTGCTTACTAAATGTTATATCAATAGGAATAAGCAACTTTATTCGTATTTGAAATCATACTAACAATGTCAGGAGTGCAGCATGTCAAACACCATCCATTTCTACGAGCCCGATGAGCCGTTTGGTTTCCTTTCCAATTTCTACCCTGCCTCCATTGAGATAGATGGAATCCAATGGAGCACCAGTGAGCACTATTATCAAGCCCAGAAATTTTCTGATGAAACTATTCGACAGCAGATTGCCATGGCGGGATCGCCGGATCAAGCCTTTGCACTCAGCCGCCAATTTGCGAGTCAAGTTCGTCCTGATTGGTTGAGAGATCGCGTGGCTGTGATGGAGAAAGTCGTCGCGGAAAAATTCAAACAACATTCGAGTCTTGCCTTCCAACTGCTAGAAACAAAAAACGCCCAATTAGTCGAGCAATCGAGTAAAGATAATTTCTGGGGTGATGGCGGCGATGGACACGGCCAAAATCGTCTGGGTAAATTGTTAATGGATTTGAGAGAAAGCCTAAAATCTCAAGAGCCTTACAGTCTCGTTGAGTTTGTCGATAGTGCCAAACTGCCTATGGAATGGGGCACATTTCGGATGCATGGGTTTATTGAGCAGTCGACTGGAAAAGAGCATCTTGCATTGGTGTATGGCGACCTTAAAAAAACGCCAGCGCCTTTGATTCGACTGCATTCTGAATGCCTCACAGGTGATGCGCTATTCAGTGCGCGTTGTGACTGTGGATTCCAGCTCCAAAGAGCGTTAAAAAACATCGTGGAGGAAGGAGCGGGCGTGTTGTTGTATTTGCGTCAAGAGGGACGAGGGATCGGTCTGATTAACAAAATCAGAGCCTATCATCTTCAGGATAATGGCGCAGATACCGTTGAAGCGAATGAACTGCTTGGTTTTGCGGCTGACATGCGTGACTACCGTTTCTGCAAAGGCATGCTGGCATATCTAGGAGTTGAACAAGTGCGCTTAATGACCAATAACCCGAGAAAAGTGAAGGCGTTGCGAGATGCAAAAATTGATGTACTCGAACGTGTCGCCTTGCAAGAGGGCAAGAATCCCCATAATCATGACTACCTCAACACCAAAGCAATGAAGCTAGGCCATATGTTTGATGCCAGCTTTGTCGAGTAGTGGTGCCGATTTCGTATTACTCAAGCCGCTTATTGTGTGCGATAAGCGGCGCGTGTGAGGCTGGTTTGTCCGATTGATAAGAAGACGGTATTTAAATGTACTTATCAATGATGGTGGATATGGTGCCTTGCTTGGTTAACTCGGCGAGTCGCTGATTGATATAACGTTGTATTGCCGGATCCATATTTGGATCAAAGGCAAGGTAGATCGAGTAGTCTGGGATCACATCACTGAATGAGCTGGACTTATAATGTTTCGGGTTGAGGTTCAGTTGATCGATGTTGTATGACACTCTGGACTGCATTTCGACAAAGGCGATGTCATCGGGGTTACGTTTTAGCACTCTAAACGCAGATTGATAGCTTTTTACCCGCATTTCTTCGACCTTGCCACTTGAAAAGTAAGGGGTTAGCTGCGGGTAATCAAATCCATTCATTAGGACGATGATCTTCCCTTCTAAATCTTTCATGGTTTTATACTGATTGGCTGACGCCTGACTGGATACCAAAGCATGCTTTACAGTGTAAATAGGAAGCTCTGACAGGTTTTCAGCTTGCACTTTCCCCCAGCCTGGGCTGCCATAGGTGACCCAATTCTTGTCATTGCCAGATTCGAGCAGTGAAATCATGCGTTTGAATGGGTAGGTATGGGTGTTGAGCTCATATGGACTGTCTTCGAAAACGGCTTGGATGATATCCGTGACAATACCTGAGTGATCGGTGCCCTTATTTTCGATTTGAAAGGGTCTTGCTTGATCAGCAATCACAAAATAGTTGACGGTTTCTGCATGAGCATAAGGAGTAAGTAGCAGAGCTGTGAGTGCAAGACTGACGTTAGAACTAGGTTTCATTGTGCCTCCTAAGTTTACTAATCTTCCATGGGGTCTATATTTATACTAGCCAACAAAAAATAAGATTCTAGTATCATATGAGCGCACAAAGTTCCTCTCGACGTCATCTCAGTCTCGACAAACAGCTGATCATCATTGTAGTGCTGGTCAGCGTTGCGCTGACGCTTGTCAGTGCTGCTCTGGATTTGAATCGCAAGTTAGAGCAGAAAAAAGCGCAGGTCCTCCATACTTTTGAGCACATTCGTCATGGTCATGTTGCCAGCCTGAAAGAGAGTTGGTGGGTGGAAGATCGCGAGTTATTAGCGACTCAGCTGGAAGGGGTTGTGGGGTTACCTGATATCGACTACATCGTTTTGAAAGATCAAGATGGTATTATCTTGCAGATGGGCAATGCTCACATTGAGCAAAGTTTGCAAGAGCAGTGGATCATTGAGTATCAGCAAGGGGATAAATCATTTCATTTAGGCTCCGTAACCGTTCATTCTGATCTCTCTGCGATTTATTCCAACTTGTGGTCTCAATTTTTTGTTTCACTGGGCGCAGAAGCGATACGTGTGGTCTTGCTTGTTGCGGTTTTGCTGATGATCACATGGCGTCTTATCTTAAAGCCGATTACTTCCCTATCGGGGGCCGTCAGTGAATTTAAAGATGGTTATACCCCAAGTCGAATCCATCTGTCGAAACGTTGGTTTAATGACGAGATTACCGACTTGAGCGCCAAGTATAACCATAGTATCGATCGTATCGCGAAGCATTACGATGAATTACAGCAAGCCAGAGAAGTGGCAGAAGAAGCCAACCGCAAGAAAAGTGAGTTCTTAGCCAATATGAGCCATGAGTTGCGTACCCCGATGAATGGGATCATTGGTGTGGCATCATTAATGGACGATCTCGATCTAAATGAAGAGCAAAAAGAGCACTTGGCGATGATCAGTACATCGTCGCAGGAGTTATTGGCCATCATTAACGATATTCTGGACATTTCTAAGATCGAAGCAGGGAAAATTGTGCTTGAGCGTATTCCTTTTAGTGTTCAAGAGATGGTTGAGGACTTAGAAGGGCTATTTGGTGTGAAGGCACAGCAAAAACAGCTCAAAATGTACACGTCTGTTGACGATGCGATTCCAGAGCGTTTGATAGGCGATCCGACTCACCTAAAGCAGGTTCTAAACAATCTGTTGAGCAACGCAATAAAATTCACTGAGAAAGGCTACATTAAACTATTAGTGACGCTACCACAGCAAAATTCCGAACGTTCAATCATTCAATTTCAAGTGGTGGATTCTGGTATTGGTATCGGTGAAGAAAATCGCGATCTTATCTTTAAGAAGTTTCAACAAGCTGATGGTAGCACGACCCGAAAATACGGTGGAACAGGCCTAGGATTAGCGATCAGCAAACAGCTGATTGAGGTGATGGGAGGTGAGATCAAGCTCGTTAGTGAAATTGGTTTAGGTAGTAGCTTTACCATTTCCATATCTTTGGACCATATTGAGCCGCTCTTGCCGATAGAGCCGCCGAAAAATTCTGAACCAAGTAATGTTGTCTCTCTCAGCTCCGTGGCAGATGAGATCACCGCTGCACCTGAAAGCCCTGCCTGTCGCAGTGAAGTTCCTATTTTGATTGTCGAAGATACTACGGTGAATCAAAAAGTGATCAAAATGATGCTGGAGAAAATGGGTTATGCTAGCGATGTCGCTCCACATGGTCTTAAAGCGGTTGAGTTGTGTCAGTCTAAGCATTATCAATTGGTTTTGATGGATTGCCATATGCCCGTCATGGATGGCTTCGAGGCGACTCAGCGTATTAGAACCATGGGGCCGTGGGGACAACTGGTGCCGATCATTGCGATTACCGCCAATGTCATGAAAGAGGATAAACAACTTTGTTTCGACTGCGGTATGTCGGACTTTATATCGAAACCCTTGACGCAGAATAAGCTTGAACAAGCATTGTTGCCGTATCTGCCGGATATTCATTGCTCGACGGAAACTCACAAAGCTTAAGCTTACTGTGTATACCTTTGGCTTAAAAACAGCGATACGCTTTTGGTTTGCCCCTATACTTGATGGACCTAGCATCGAGCGTTAAGTAGGGAGAAAACCGTTCAATCAAATGTGGCGTGGAAGTCGCATCCTTCCCAAAACCCAAGCTTTCAGTGGGATTCCCTCTACCATCATGCTTGGGTTATGCTATATTTCTCTGCCTATTGTATAAGGAGAGGGATTAGGTATGTCACTTAATCTATCTAACCTGCCTGCCGCTGAGAAGAATAAAGTCGAGCTTGATAAACAAGCGTCTTTTCTCGTTTGGAAGCTTAAGCAAGCCAAATGCGGCCCTGAAGCGATTCTTGAGCAACGAAATAAAATCGTTGATGAGCAGGAAAGAGACTGGTTTGAACAATCGGTTGAAAAATACAAAAGAGTGATGGGTGTAGCATAAGCTCCCCGTGGCTCTACAAAAGCTGAAAATTGAAATGGTTTCGGCTTTTGCTAAAATTCGACGCGTTAAACTGAATAAGAGAGAACATCCCGATGGGAAGAAGTTTTGAAGTGCGCAAAGCCTCAATGGCGAAAACTCAAGGCGCAAAAATTAAAGTTTATTCCAAATACGGTAAAGAAATTTACATGTGCGCGAAAAATGGCGGTGCTGACCCAGACATGAACTTGTCGCTTAAGCACCTGATCGCGAAAGCGAAAAAAGACCAAGTTCCTGCACACGTTATCGATAAAGCCATTGATAAAGCAACGGGCGGCGGTGGTGAAGATTACCAACCAGCACGTTATGAAGGCTTTGCTCCTGGTGGTGCGAGCGTTATCGTTGACTGTCTAACTGATAACGGCAACCGTACTTTCCAAGATGTTCGTCAGTGCTTTGTGAAAACAGGCGCGAAAATCGGCTCTCCAGGTACGACTGCGCACATGTTCGATCATCAAGCGGTTTTCCAGTTTAAAGGTGAAGACGAAGAAGCAGTGCTTGAAGCGCTGATGATGGCGGACGTTGATGTGACGGACATTGAGCTAGAAGACGGCGTGATTACGGTATTTGCTCCTCACACTGAGTTCTTCAAAGCGAAAACAGCATTGGGTGCTGAGTACCCTGAATTGACGCTGGATGTAGAAGAGATCACCTTTGTACCTCAGAACCACACACCGGTTTCTGGTGAAGATGCTGAGAAATTCCAGAAGTTCCTAGATCTTCTTGATGAATGTGATGATGTACAGCAGGTTTACCACAACGCTGAGTTGTCGTAATTTGATGTCAGAATAAAAAAACCGAGCTTAGGCTCGGTTTTTTTGTTTTAAGTGGCTATATACTCAAGCAGACTCGCCCTTAGAGAGCCTGTATCTTGAAGTCACTTGGGTATCATCTGCCAACCAAGTCGTTGTTGCTGAATCTAACTTCAAAGGTGACTTGGGTATATATGAGTTTTTGAGCCATCATCAATTAAAAATCGAAAAATTGTAGATACAGACTCACTTCACCATTCATTCCTCATACCGACCATCGGTCAATTTGTTACGCCGCTGACGCCGCATATCTTCACTTTATCCCTGTTATTGACCATTCATCGCATTAGCCTGCGCGGGTTTAAAAAGCCGATTAATCTCTACTCATCAAACAGGCAGTGGCTTGATTCGCCGCTACAACGTCAGTACGAAGAACAGGGATACCAAGATGAAAATGACACGACTTATCACACACTCATTGTTGATTGCGAGTACGGCTTTTACGGCACATTTGGCGTATGCCAATCCGGATCAAGCACTGATTGATCGCTACAACCTTGCCGCAGAAGGCGATGAAAGCCTCGTTGATCCGGTTCATCAGCAATTGTCGACGCTTTTAGAGCAGCAAGGGGCGAAGCCATTGACCATGGTGTACTTGGGGAGCACTGAAACACTGCAAGGTCGTGATGCTTTCTTACCATGGAACAAAATGAAATACACCGAGAAGGGGCTAGCGACCATTGATAAAGGAATCAATATGCTCGACACCCTGCCTAAGTCGGTATGGGAGCAGGAACGCATTCAAGGTTTACCTGAAGGCTACTTAGCGCGTGCGATGGCGGCAGCGACTTACACCTCTCTGCCGGATTTGTTCAATCATTTCGATCGCGGTTATGACTTATTCATCGACTTGCTACAAGAGCCTGAATTTGAACAGCAGCCATTTGCCGCTTCGGCATGGGTGTATCGATATGCCATTCAAGCGGCACTTCGTGCCGAAGACAGAACGCAAGCACAAACATGGTTTGGTGTGATGCTGAGAAAAGGCAAAGAGAATCTAGAAACCATGAATGCTCGTGCCTTACTGAGTCAGCAGGGTTAAGTGAGGAGGCGTTATGATCAGTTTCAACAATGTATCGCGCAACTATTCGATGGGTAATCAAAGCGTGCCCGCCTTACGACAGGTATCAGGTCAGATTGATAAAGGGGAAATGGTGGCGCTTTGCGGTCCATCTGGCTCAGGAAAAAGTACTTTGCTGAATGTACTCGGTCTGCTGGATATGGACTATCAAGGAGGCGTCAGTTTTGACAATGAAAGATACCCACAAACGGCCAATGGCGCTGCGACGATGCGCCGAAAAACATTAGGTTTTGTGTTTCAACGCTTTAACCTCGTCCCTGTCATGAGTGCACTTGAAAATGTGGCTTTCCCTCTGCACCTCAATGGATTGAGTAAGGGGCAGCAGCGTTCTAAAGCTTTAGCGATGTTGGATCGGGTTGGCTTGAGTCAATATGCGGATCATCGACCTGATAATCTCTCTGGCGGTCAACAGCAGCGCGTCGCGATTGCTCGAGCTTTGGTGCATCAGCCTAAGTTGGTGATCGCTGATGAGCCTACCGCGAGTTTGGACAGTAAAACCGCCGGGTTGGTCGTCGATATTATGAAGGAACTGGGTCATGAGATGGGGACAACATTTTTGGTCGCCACCCATGACCACCGTATGGCGTCTCATTGTGACCGAGTGATTGAGCTGGTGGATGGGCGAACTGTGACGGCGCAAGATACGCAAGGAGGGATCTCATGGGCAAGCTAATCACCTTGGTGCCTGATGATGTACGAATTGCGGCACTGAACTTGTCTCGCAATCGTCGACGCAGTCTACTGTCGATCATGATCATTGCGATTGCGGTTTTCGCTTTATGCAGTGCGGGTGGTTTTGGACTGTATACCTACGACAGCCTTCAAGAAGCGACGGCTCGCGATACGGGGCATCTCACCCTGACGACACCGGGCTACTTCATCAAAGATGAAGAGATGCCAATGAGTAATGGTTTATCTGACCCAGATGAGTTAACCAAGCAGATCATCGGTAGCAGTGAGGTGCGCGGAGTCCAACCGAGAATCGATTTCACTGGCTTAGTGTCAAATGGGAATAAATCGGCCATTTTTGTCGGGATCGGTGCGAACCATAAAGAGTTCGATATGAAAGGGCCATTTTTAGATGTGCAGTCTGGCAAAACCTTATCGAATGTGGCATCGAGTCGCTATGATGCCGCTGAGCCTGAAGTCATGTTGGCAAAGGATCTGGCGCGTAATTTATCGGTTGATGTTGGCGATTGGATCACCTTGTTGGCAACCACAACGCACGGTGCGTTGAATGCGTATGACTTTAAAGTCCGTGGCATCTATTCAACGGGGGTTCCTGAACTGGATAAGCGTCAGTTGTACATTCACATCGATAGCGCTCAGTCCCTACTGAGTACTGAAAAAGTCAGCAGCTTATCGGTCTTTTTATTCGAGACGGAACACACTGACGCGATGAGTGAGCGTTTAATGACGAAGTTTGCTGATCGTGATCAGAGCATTGAGATCACGCCGTGGTATGAGCGCGCCTTTTTCTATCTAAAGGTGAAAGATCTCTACGACCGTATCTTCGGCATCATGGGCGCAGTGATGGCTTTAGTGGTCTTTGTGGCTCTGTTTAACACCATGACTATGTCGGTCACCGAGCGTACCCGTGAAATTGGCACTTTGTCTGCTCTCGGCAGCTACCCAAGCGAAATTGTCGCAGGCTTTTTAAGAGAATCAGGTTTAATTGCACTGATTGGTAGCTTGGCGGGTGCGATAGCCAGTGGTCTTCTTTCACTGTTCCTGATGTTTGTTGATGTGCAAATGCCACCTCCTCCAGGGCGTTCACAGAGCTACCCATTCACGGTGTATTTTTCTATCGAACTCGTTGCTATAGCGACAGGCGTCGTACTCATTATTTGCTTATTCGCGGCGTATCTTTCTGCGCGTAAAGGCGTGCGCAAACCTATTACAGAGGCTCTTACTTATGTTTAAAACATGGACTCAGGTGTTAGTTATTGGATGTTTAAGCGTGTCTGGATATGCTGCGTCGCTGCACGCTGCAACCGATCCATTGCCACTTACGGCACAGCAAGTCAGCGAAATGATCGCGGCGGCCGATGATTATCGCTTACAGCAAAGTGCTTCTAAGGTGGTCTCGCATGTTTCTCTTTATAAAGATGAACAATTGGATAAGTCGCGTATCTACCACGTGTATACCCGCCCAAATCGAGAGTCACTAGTGGTGTTTAAATCTGCGGTGGAAGCGGGGCAGAAAATGTTGATGCTGCAAGATAATTATTGGCTGCAAATGCCAAAGAGTCGTCGACCTATTCGTATCACTCCGATGCAAAAGTTATTGGGAGAGGCCTCGGTTGGCGATATTTCCACCCTGACTTGGAGTCAAGATTATCAAGGGGAATGGCTGCGTACTGAAGCTGTTCCAGTCGCGAATGGGGATCCAGCTCAAGAGCCTGCACACAAAGACGCTCATGTTTTACGTTTGAATGCCACTCATCAAGGGGCAAGTTACCAAAAGATAGATTTATGGCTGTCAAAAGAGGATGCGTTCCCAATCAAAGCGGACTTGTATCTGGCATCTGGAAAGCTTGCGAAACAGGCGTGGTTTATGCGCGGTGCATTGAACGGCCGAGCAGCAGTCACTCAAATGACATTGTTAGACAGTATTCAACCGGCAAAAAAAACCGTGATTGACTATTCCACCATTCAAGCGTGGACACTGGATGACAAGTTCTTTACCCCAGCCTTTTTGTCTCGGGTTAATACCACGGAGCTGTAAACCATGAAGCGAGTTTGGGTAATGAAGACGAAACGTTTGATGACGTTGGCTGGATTGACGACCTTAATGTTGAACGCTTTTTCTGTGCACGGCGCATCAGAGGAAGACGAATGGCAATTCGATTGGGATTGGGCCAGCAGTCTTGAGTCTAAACAGCATCAATCGACCCCACTGCAATCCTGCGCTTCCGATGAGGTTGAATTGGGCGTCGATACATTACTGGACGTGAAAGCGTTTCGTGGAAATTGGCAAGCTATAGTGGCGCTCTACTCGCAAAGCTGGATTCATCAATGGGACGATAAGAGTGTGGATGAGCAAGACACTGAGCATCGTTTCGTGATTCGGGAGTGGGTGTGGCAAGGGGAGTGGTCGCTGTTTGATTCGGAACTGGATGTCACATTGGGTAAAGTCGGGGTCGATTGGGGCATTGGTTATGGTTATCGCCCACTCGACCTATTGAAACCTTATCAGCAGAATCCGCTTGGTTTACAAGTTGAGGAAGGCGCGGGCACTGTTTCTTTATCGTCATTTGATATGGATGGCGAGTGGACGCTGATCTACGCCGACTCCTCTTGGAATAACCTTGATTCGACGCCCTTTCAACAGGCTCATGAGCAGCAAGGGATCGGAGTGAGACGTTATCAATTAGTGGGGGATTCAGAATATCAATGGGTCGCGTATTACGACGATGTTCGCCATGGTGTGTTAGGGGCGAGTATGGTCACGGTGTTCGGTCATCAATGGGAATGGCATAGCTCCTTCTCATGGCAACATCATTCGCTAGGCTATCAATTTTCGGATCACATCTTGGCTCCTGCTCGCTTGGAAAAACAAGGGAGTGCTTGGCAAGCGCTTGCTGGCTTCACTTGGAGTAACGAGAAAGGGCACAGTGTGATTGGCGAGTACTGGTTTGATCAAAGAGCATGGAGTCACCGCCAATGGCAAGATGCGATCGATTGGAGTCAGCAGCTGAACCAAATCACGACGCCAGCCTCAGCTAAAGGGATCGCCGCCTCTTTGGCACAGGGTCTTAATCATACCAATATTGTTCAGCACACTCTTTTGCTGCACTGGAGCTGGGATACACAAGCTTGGCTGCAGTGGCAATCGGATCAACGTTGGCACTGGCTGGATAAATTCACGCCGACATTAGACTTACTTTATGCGGCTCAAGACGGCGGAATGATTGCAACACAATGGCTAAACTATCAATGGGTTGATACTGGCGATTATTCGGTTGAACTGGAATTTGCTGCACGTTTTTTCATCGCCGATGAAGACACTGCTTACGGCCAAATTGATGAAAAGTATAATATGCTGATCAACTTGAAAGGAAAATTTTGATGACAACACTCAAACAGGTTTATCGACACCATATCCGCCGTTCTCTGGTGTTTACCACCTTGTTCTGTTTTGTGGTGGCCGTCACGACCATGAGTGTGTGGGGAGGACATTTCTATATCCACATGCTGATCAGCTTTGGTTTCGGCTACTCTGCCGTCGCGACATCGGTGATCATCGAGCGACTTTTTCCTAATGTGAATAAAAGATTTGAATATCTTTTGGCGATTTCTGTCTCTGTCCCTTTTGGTACGCTTCATGCGCAATATTGGGTGGGAGATATCTACGGACGTAGCTTTAGTGAAGTGACGCCTATTTTGTTATTGGGCCTTATCTTCAGTGCGAACTGTTTCTATTTTTCCTATACCCGTGAACAACAAGTGACAGCGGATAAAGCGCTAGAAGAGTCCCGTCGTATCCAAGTTGAACAAGAGAAGGCGCTGTTACTCAGTCAGCTAAAGCAGATGCAAAGCCAGATTGAACCTCACTTTTTATTCAATACCTTGGCTAACATCAGCGCATTGATGGAAGTGGATGTACCAAAAGCGCGTGCGATGTTGGAAAAATTGACCGATTTACTGCGCGTCACTTTGACTTCTAGTCGAGAAAAGCAATCGACATTAGCCAGTGAGCTAGAGCTGGTGGAAGCGTATTTGGAGATCCAATCGATTCGTCTGGATACGCGATTGCGATTTTCACTGGATGTTCCAGAGTCCTTTAACGAGATTCCGGTGCCTCCGTTGTTGATTCAGCCTTTGGTAGAGAACTCGATCACTCATGGTATCGAGCCAAAGCCCGAAGGCGGTGAGATTGTGATCCGTGCGGTCGAGAAAGAAGAGAGCGTATTGGTGACGGTGGATGACAGTGGACTTGGTTTTCAGCATGGCAAGTCGTCAGGGCATGGTGTTGGCTTAAGCAATACCATGGATCGAGTAAAAGCCTTTTATGACGGCGCTGCCAGTGTGCAGGTGTTAGAAAAGGCGTCTGGTGGCGTCAAAGTCGAATTGCGTTTACCAAGGCGTCGTCAGCCCGTTGGATGACGAAGTAAGATATTGAATGCAGTAGGAGTGAGGTTAAGTGAGTAAGTCGTATACAGCCGTGATTGCCGATGATGAGCCATTGCTTCGTCGTCATTTGGATAAAGTGCTTGCCGAGGTATGGCCTGAACTGGAGGTCATCGCCTTGGTGGGAGATGGCGAACAAGCCATTGTCGCCATTGAAACTCAGCAACCTGATGTGGTGTTCCTTGACATTAAAATGCCCGGTCTCGATGGAATGGGGGTGGCGAAACGGCTAAAAGCGATCGCAAAAGCGCCTCTTGTGGTGTTTACCACGGCTTATGATGAATACGCTGTCAAAGCTTTTGAGCTGAATGCGGTCGATTACTTACTCAAACCGATCAATGAATCGCGTTTGCAGATTGCGTGCGACAAACTTCAGCGACGACTGGAAGAAAAGACGGCTTCGACTGAGCCAAAGCAAATTTCTGATCTCTTGCAGCAGATCCAACAAATCACTGCGCCGACTGAGCCGAGTTATCTCCATTGGATTCGAGCCAGTTTGGGGGAAGATATCCATATGGTTGCCGTGGCGAATGTTCAGTTTTTTAAGTCGGAAGATAAGTATGTCTTGGTTTATGCAAAAGACTTATCGGGTGAGATCAAAGAATACCTGATTCGGATGTCGCTCAAAGAACTGTTGTCGCAGTTAAACCCAAATGAGTTTTGGCAGATCCATCGCTCTACTGTCGTGAATGTGGCAGCGATCGAGAAGGTGAAAAAAGACTTTGCGGGTCGTATGTCGGTACATATTGCAGGTAATAAGCTGGCGGTGAGTCGAGCTTCTCAAGCGCTCTTCAAAGGCATGTAGTGGTTTGGTATCGATTGGAGATAAAAAAACGCATCGCCAAGCGATGCGTTAATTTACACTGTAAAGCTATCTTTTATACCTTAAAGCGTCCAACTAAATCATAAAGGTCATTAGCTCGTGAATTCAGCTGTTGACTGCCTGCTCTATTCTCGTTTGCCAGAGACGCTGAGCTGCTGCTTTGGTCTGAGATGACCACCACTCGCTCTGAAATCTCTTGGCCCACAATACTTTGCTCTTCAGTGGCTGTCGCAATCAGTGAATTCATATCCATAATCGTCCCGATTGATTGTTGGATTTTAACCAATGCTTCTGCGGCTGCGTTAGCTTCTTCGACGGTACTCGCTCCACGCTTTTGACTGGAAGCCATTGCTTTAACTGCATCGTCAGATGCGGCCTTGAGCTTCTGAATCATCTCATGGATTTCACCGGTACTGTCTTGGGTACGACTTGCGAGTTTACGAACTTCATCGGCAACGACGGCAAAGCCTCGACCTTGCTCACCTGCTCGTGCCGCTTCGATGGCAGCATTAAGAGCGAGTAGGTTAGTTTGCTCAGCGATGTCTTGAATCACTTCCAATGAGGTTGAAATATTCTGCACGTCACCTTCGAGACGCCCGATCACCTCGCTGGCATGGGAAACTTCGTCCGCTAGGCTCGACACTGATTGAGCGGCTGAGTTGACGATGTCCTGTGCATTTTGCGCATTGTCGTCCGCTTCTTTCGCCGCGTTAGCTGCTTGACTCGCATTGCTTGAGATTTCCGTTGCCGTTGTGGTCATTTCGGTCATTGCAGTGGCAACTTGCTCTGTCTCTTCACGTTGTTGGGTCGCTAATTGGTCGACCTTTGCGGCACGCCCAGACATGTTATTGGTTTCTGTGACGACTTCCGTACCGACTTGAGAGACGTTTTTGATGATGTCTTGCAGACTAGCAACAAACAGATTGAAATGGTTACTCAGCTGGTTGAACTCTGGAACGGAGAAGCTTTCCATACGTGCGGTTAGGTCGGCATCACCACTGGCAAATGAGTGGATAGATTTATCGAGGATCTGAATTGGCCGCATGATACTGCGATTGATGAACACGGCAAATACGGCGACACCAGCGGCAATCAACGCACAGAAAAGACCGATTCCAATCAATGTCGATTCCAGTGCGTGACTACTTGATTCTTGCATCGTTGCGACCACTTGATCGATATCGTCAATATAGAAGCCAGTACCTAACACCAGATCCCACTGAGCAATATAAGTGGTGTAGCTTAATTTAGGCAAAGGCTCATTGCCGCCCGGTTTAGGGAAGTAGTAAGTGGTGAACTCTCCCGTTCGAGCGTGGTCGATCAAATCTCGAATAAGGTAGTTGCCTTTTTTGTCTTGCAGCTGGATGAAGTTTTCACCCAGACCCGACGTATTTTCACCCAGTAATACGCGAACACCGTCGGAGTGATACCCGAACATGTAGCCATCACTGCCAAACTTCAGCTGTTTTAAGGTTGGAAGCGCATCTTCAAGGGTTGCGCCTTGTTTTAGCAAGTCGGCCACTGAAGATTCCGCCATTTGCACGTAGTTCTTCAGCTCTTCTTGTTTGGCTTTCAACATGTGCTCACGTGTCAGTTCACTCTGATGGGCATTGAACTGTTGTGTTTCATTATAGGTAAAGGCCATCATACCGAATGCCATGGTGAGTATCGGGATGAAAGAGAGGATGTAAAGTCTTGCTTTGACAGTTAATTGCATAGTCACACTCGGCTTTAGTCGCGCGGTTCAGAACAAACCCGCTTTGATTTTTATGGGAAGATCAGATTTTTAGATGATTACTTAAGCTTAGTGAAAGTAATGTGATCTGTGTGTGATAAATTGCAATAAGTATGGTGTTCTATGTAATAAAAATGAGATTGCTCCCATTTTTATTGCCAGCATACTGCTACGGTGAACAGTTTTTTGCTGGCTTGTACGGGCTGCTCTTGAGCATAAAAATCCCTATTGAACTCAGTTTTGGTCGTTTGGGATTCAGTGACTCTCCAGTGTTTTGGGGCATTGACTCGCAGGTTAAAATGAAGCTTAAAGCTTACATTGACCGTTTTCGCACTTAGATTGCCCCGTCAATAGACCCGAGACACGATAGCGGTTTTGAGCAAACCAGAGATACGCTTTGTCTGAGAGTGGTTTGATGAACTTCCAACGCAGTGGAGCATACAGCCATCCCTTTCCTGCAATTTTCCAAGCTTGGTGTACCGCATCCAGTCCTAGCAGAGTGTTACCTTGTCCATCAATACCATGCAAGATGGTGTTGGCTTGTGCGACATTGATTTCTGGGTATGCCACCATCTCGTCGCTGTAAATATCAACGAGCTTAAGTTGATTGAGCGGATCACGCCGCTTTAATGCATCCATCTCTTTGACACATAAAGGACAAGTACCATCGAAAAAGAGGGTCAGTGCTGTCATCGCCGTTTTATCCTTGTAAATGACTGAGCTGTTGCCTCTACCCTAACATTTACACGGTATGAGGAGTAGCCGGCTGTGCTGTGGACTATCAGAAACGATCAGATCGCCCACTTGGTTCTTCTAAAAAGCTTTTTAGAATTTTACGTTTACTGTAAAGGTTCTACGTGTTGGTTCGCTGAAGAGATCGGTGAAGAGAGGTAAGTATGCCAACTTTCAAAAACCTGTTGATAAAAATAAGGACAAAACTCGTGGCGATCCGCTTTGTATTCGTCTTCAATATTTTCTAATAGTTTATGGTGACGTTTAGGAGAACTGCCATAGACGAGGCAGAGGGTACTGAAGTGGCGTTGTAAATCGAAACTGTGCTCTGACATGTACTCGCCCAATTGGTATTGCCCTTCTTCTTGCTCTGATTCAAAAGCAAACATATCAGCGGCGGTGACGGCGACTTCCGCCCCTTCTTCGACATAGTAAATTAAGATCAGTGCGGCAAAATTATCGGCGGCATCTTCTTCCTTACCGAGGATCGGGATCCGATTTTCGGCGATGTAAGCATGGGCTAATTCATGCAGCAATGTGTGCATTAAGGTATCCACAGCCCCTTGCAGTGCACTTCTGCCCATTAGTGCTTCATAGTGCCTCTGTTTAAATTGGCGGTAACTGTCTTTAAAAAAGGAGTAGGGCATGTCAATGGTATGAGTATCAGGGTCGTAGAGTGGCCCTTCTTTAGCACCGTAGCGGACCATGACGGTTTCTTTAAAAGGAAACACGCGATCGGATAACTTGGCAACGGCTTCATTGACACCACTTTTTTCGATTTGCTGCCGCGCTTGGCGATCCATCTCATGGGGTGCTAACCAAACAAATTGTAATTTGGCATAACTTGAAGCTGAAAAGCAGACTAAGAGCAGTATGTTGATAACGTTAGGCATCATTTTGACAAAGTTAGACATCACTTCCTCCTAATGCATTGTTTTTTCGTCACGGAATACGTTCAAGCATGGCACACTCTTTGACATCTGCCGCAAAATGGGAGTGCTTACCGCGAGGTCGCATGGAAAGGCGCTAATCGTATCTAGGTGGTTATTTTACTTTTTGATTGTTATTTCGTCGGTATTTTTGATCTAAATTAGGCAAAGTTTCTATTTTTTACGACTTTTGCCAAATTATGTTATATTTCGCTTCTGCTTTTTGAAGGGCGCGCTGCCAGCTTGATTTTGGATGGTGGACAGACCCTATGCGTCTGAGGAAAGGACGTAGCCCACTCACACTGAGTGGTAAGAAGCAGATGAGACTAAGCGCAGCCAGATTGTCTCCATATCGGTTACCTATGACCACAGCAAGCACTGACAGCCCACAGAATGGTTCTTATGTCAGCGGCGAATGACCCTCTCCCATATAAGGTTTTTTCCTTGCCTCGATCCTGAGGGATCAAGGTGATGAAGGGTGTTCAATCTGTGTTTTTTCGGTAGGCGCTTAGTAAACCATAACGCTCAATCATTAAGGAGGATGAAGAGAAAAACAGACGACGAGGTTTTATGAGTCAATTAATCACTGTTGGTGCAATGGAGTCATTTCTGATCGCCATTGCGGTTCTATTTTTAGGGCATTTTATCAATGCCAAATTGCCTATCTTAAAAACGTTTAATATCCCAGAGCCGATTGTCGGCGGTCTAGTAGTCGCCTTTGTGATTACCTTGCTCCACTTCCACGGGATATCCCTTCAGTTTACGTTGCCACTGCAAAATACATTCATGCTGATGTTCTTTGCTACCGTCGGTCTAGCGGCGAACTACACACAATTGATCAAAGGTGGAGCGAAGGTCTTCTTGTTCTTAGCGGTCGCTTCGGTCTACATCATTATTCAAAATGGCGTGGGTGTCTCTTTAGCGACCTTATTTGGTTTAGATCCGTTAATGGGACTGATCGCGGGGTCGGTAACGTTGTCGGGTGGACACGGTACGGGCGCGGCTTGGTCACAAACGTTTACGGAAACCTACGGTCTTGCGAATACCCTAGAAATTGCGATGGCCTCTGCGACGTTTGGTCTGATCATCGGTGGCATCATCGGCAGCCCGGTGGCGCAACGTCTAGTCAATAAGCATCAATTAGAGTCTGACTACGGTTGTTGCGGTCAGACTCACGAGCGTTTTCCTGAGGTTGTGACGTATAACGAATATGAAGAAGACAAAGTAACGGCGAAAAAAGTCATTGAGATCCTGTTTATTCTGCTGATTTGTGTCACTGGGGCAACGTACCTAGAGCAATGGGTAAGTTCGTTTAACATTGAGTGGTTAATGATCCCTGACTTTGTTTACGCACTTTTCATCGGTGTATTCATTACGAATGTATTGGAAGTGACCAAGGTGCATCGTGTTGATACTGAAACCGTTGATATGTTGGGTACGGTATCGCTTTCGCTGTTCCTTGCCATGGCATTGATGAGCTTGAAGCTGTGGAATATTTTCGACTTAGCGATTCCATTTCTGGCGATTTTAGCGGTTCAAGCATTCGTGCTGGGTGTGTTCTCTTATTTTGTCACCTACAAAATCATGGGAAAAAACTATGATGCCGCTGTGATTGCGGGTGGACATTGCGGCTTTGGCCTAGGGGCGACGCCAACCGCTGTTATGAATATGGGATCCATCGTGAACCGTTTCGGTCCATCACCACAAGCCTTTATGGTTGTGCCGATTGTGGGCGCCTTCTTTATCGACATTGTGAACCTAATCATCCTGCAAGGGTACATTTCCTTTTTGGGATAATCGCACGCTGTGACACGTTTAAGGAGCCGATGAGGCTCCTTTTTTGTCTCTTCCCTATAACAATGTTATGCGCTGTGTCTTAATACAATGACAATGAGGCGTAGCTAACGAAAGTCGATATATCCGCTTGATTCTTATGGTTGCTTAGTCAAAATGACAGCAATATTACGCTTTCGTGACATGATCCCCTTTCGGCTGCATGACCCTATTCGCAGCCCACCGTGGCTTCGCCTGACCACAGAGACGCATGAGGTTGTTTGTTATGGTTGAAAAAATATCTACATCAGCGCTCGCAAAGAAGCGAGAAATGGAACCGAAGCAGTTGTTTGCCGAACTGAAAAAAGCAGGTTATATCAATCGACTCGATGATAAATGGGTGCTGACAGAGCAAGGGGCTCGTTTTGGTGGCGCGTATGTTGAACACCCAAAGTTTGGTCAGTTTATTGTATGGCCAACCAATTTGTACATTGACGTGGCAACGTCGCAAGGACAAACCTACACAGCGACTCAGCTGGGAGAGAAGTATCGTCTGAGCCCAAAGAAAGTCAATCAACTACTCAGTGAGCTGGGCTGGATACAGAAAACGGATTTAGGCTGGAAAGTGACCGATGCCGGCTTAAGAATGGGGGCTCAACAACGCTTGGATAAAAGCCGTGAAAGTGAGTTTGTGGTTTGGCATGACTCCATATTACGCAATCGTCACCTACGTCAATGTGTCGCCGATTTTCAAGGGATGAGAGCTGAGCTGCACGCCACTGATCGCTCTATATCCAGTTTTCGTCAAAAATTTGAAGCCAAGTACCGCACTTTAGATGGTCACTACGTCCGCTCTAAAGGCGAATTGTTAATTGATAACTGGCTCTACATGGCGGGTGTGATGCACGCATATGAACGGGTTTTGCCGATAGAAGAACATATCGTCTGTGATTTCTACCTACCAAATGGCAAAGTCTATTTGCAGTTCTGGGGTTCTGACAGTGGTGAAGTGGATGAGGCTGAACGCGCGCATACTCGAGCTATTTATCAAGAGCATGGGTTATCCTTGATTGAACTGGATGCGAAAGACTTACTTCAATTGGATGATGTCTTGCCTAAGAAGTTACGAATGTATGGGCTATTCGCCTATTAAAAACAGCACAAGCAGCGGATGGTAACAGTTTGATTCCGTATATAAATATCAGCATACCTAACAAAAAAACCACGCAATGGCGTGGTTTTTTGATGTGTGATGTCGTGCGGCTGTCAATTGGACCGCAAAGACATTAGAAACCTTGGATGTTTTCAGCTTCTAGCTCAGTGAAATATTTCACTGTTTTCACTTTAAGTTCTTGAGTTGATGGCTCATCACATACGATCACCGATTTAGGGTGAAGTTGCAGTGCTGATACTGTCCATAGGTGGTTAACAGAACCTTCAACGGCCGCTTCTAGCGCAAGTGCTTTGTTGTGACCTGTTACTAGGATCATGATCTCTTCTGCATCGAGTAGAGTGCCCACACCGATAGTCAAAGCGTACTTAGGTACTTGGTTGATGTCGCCATCGAAGAAACGCGAGTTCGCGATGCGCGTATCTTCTGTCAGAGTTTTGATACGAGTGCGTGAAGATAGAGAAGATGCTGGCTCGTTAAACGCAATGTGACCATCGTTGCCCACACCACCCATGAATAGGTTGATCTTACCGTAAGACTTGATCTTGTCTTCGTAACGCTGACATTCTGCTTCGTTGTCCGTTGCGTTACCATCAAGAAGGTTGATGTTTTCTTCTTGGATGTCGATGTGGTTGAAGAAGTTGTTGTACATGAATGAACGGTAAGATTCTGGGTGATCCGCAGGAATACCGATGTACTCATCCATGTTAAATGTTACAACGTGCTTAAAGCTTACTTCGCCTGCTTTATGCAGTTCGATCAACGCTTTGTAAGTCGCTAGAGGCGTACCACCTGTTGGTAGACCTAAAACGAACGGACGCTCAGCAGTTGGGTTGAAATCATTGATACGCTTAACGATATGCGCCGCTGACCATTTGCCAACCTGCGCTGCATTATTTAACGGGATAAGTCTCATTTTTTGCCCCTAGAGAATTAGAATTTATGATGTTCTGACACATTATTTCGCATTATAAAATAAGTTGTTTGCTTCTGCTATTGTTTTAGGTCAATTTTTAGCTTTTTCTTTGAGTCATATCAAGAGAGTTTCGAGTAAGCGATTGCTTTTAAGCGTCTATAGCTGCGATGGAATTTTTCTGGGGGCGGATTAGTTAAGAGTTTTTCTAAGAGAAATAAGTTTTATGCTTTATTTACAGTTGGTTAGGATGTGTCTTTTACCATGCTATTTGCCTGCACACACTCTTTGCTCCATGAACAGAAAAAATATTAATAACTCCTATAATTAAAAGGATGTTTTTAGCAGTTTTAGGGGGCAATGTATGAAAAATGAACTGGATCCAACCAAAATTCTTCATGCGTATGAAATGGTGATGGAGAGAGGAACACCTACAGAGCACGGTAAGATCTACGAAGGTGTTGAAGCCTTCTCAGATTACGATGGCTATACCGTTTACTTGAGAGGGAATGGCGTTGAACTTAAAGTCGGTTTCCATAATACCTACCATCTGGAATATGATCAGGAACACTTGCGCGATAGTTTTCTGAAAAAAGTAGCGGCTTTATCTGGCTAATAAGGAGTGCATCTGAATGTCGCCATCGAGGGTCGCCAGCTGTCCCTCGTCTGTTGCGCTCAGAGTGACTTGTATATTAAGTCACTCTGGTGTGGTTCTAACCGTAGACGTCAGCGAATGTCGGCTCGCGGGTTAACTGTCCACTTCTTCTAATACGGCTTCGTCGCTGTAGACTTCGGTGTCTGGTTTACTGCGTCCATTGAGGGTGTGAAACCGCTTTCTACCTCGCGCCAATTGAATGTACTTAAGCCAAGTTCGTTCGAGTTTCGTTTTGGCTTTTGTTGGGTGCTCTAATGCTTTCAAAAAGTGTTTTTCTTCGGCGTTTTCTGGAGCAATTTCTTTGTTCTCTAATCCCAACATAGTGTCACCATAAATCGTTAGGATTTCTTCTTCAGCCAGCGTAAAATCGCCAGACTTAGCAAAGCCTCTTGGAAATTTTACGTTGTCATAAAATCGTTTTTTGCCATGACGGAATTGGATGTCAGACATATCTACAGCCTCTAATTAGCGTGGATAAATAATGGTGTTGGTCTAGGCGAAAATTAGGCGTAAAACTCAGAAAAGAAAAACAAATATTTTTTGTCGTTAGGATAAAATTTTATTGACGTGACCCCAGGAGAATCAGATGGACGTCAAAGTTTTCAGAACCTTTCTAGAATTGGCTAAAGTACGTCATTTTGGGCGTGCCGCAGATAATCTTTATATCACCCAAGCAGCCGTGAGTGCTCGCATCAAACAGCTCGAAGGATATTTCGATACCCAGCTGTTTATTCGTGACCGTAATAACATCAAGCTGACCTCGGCGGGTGAGCGTTTGATTGGGTATGCGGAAGTGATGGTGACCACTTTACAACAGGCAAAATTAGAGCTGTCTTTGGAAGATGGTAAAGCCTTGCAGTTGACCATGGGCGGAACGCCGAATGTCTGGGATGCCTATTTACAAAACTGCCTGAGCGTCGTTGCTGATGCGTTCGCCGGTTATGGCTTTATGGCCGAAGTGATGGGACGCGAAGGGCTAAGTCGCAGCTTACATGAGCGCACCCTTGATATGGGGTTTGCTTTTGACCCCATTAAAGCGGATGAGCTGAGTTGCAAGCAAGTTGCGGAAACTGTGTTGGTGTTGGTCACTTCCGATTCGTCATATCAACTGGACTCGGTGTTTAAAGAGCAATATGTCTACGTAGATTGGGGAACCAAATTCACCATTGAACATGCGGAGAGACACCCGAAAATCCCAGCGCCGTATTTACGTACGTCTACCGCGCGTATTGCATTGGATTTTATTTTAGAAAAGGGAGGCAGTGCCTACTTGCCAGCTTCATTGGTGGCTCCTTTTCTACAAAACGGGCAGCTACATAAAGTCGAAGGGGTCGAAGATTGGCATCGCCCTATCTATTTGAGTTACCGTAAAGCGAGTACTTCTCTGGAAGCGATACAACAAGTTGAAGAGTTGGTGAAAGATATCGATCCTATCTCTGCGTACACCTTACAGCAGGTTGCGGAATCAGGAGTAAGCTGAGTGAAATAAAGAAAGCCTCTGTTTCCTCTTACATACCGTCAGACTTTGTCATCCAAGTTTGAGGCAGTCTTCATTTGAGGTCAGAGGCTTTGTTATTCCAAAGTCTAAGTTGTCATTATCGTGATCAATGCGACTAGAGACGTCGCTAAAGGCTTATCACTATAAATTCATTAAGTTTTCTAATGAGTCTTCAACCGTTTTACAATGGAAGGTGTGGATTGCGCTACCATCAGAGGCATTGATTTGAATATTCGCAATCGATTTTGCACCTTGATTCTCGATGATTCCGAGAGAATCCTCAACTGAATTGCTGGTGATGACTTTTTTATTACGCAACACAATGATGCATGTATGCAGATCCATAGCCATTTTCCTTGTTATTGTTTTACCGACGTTTTATCTCATGTTGTAAAACGCTCAATAAATGAACGTTATGTAGACATTTTTATATTGCCCATCACATAAAACTTAGCCCAATTACACTCAATTGCCAAAAAATGAGTGTCGAGACGGGCATAGTCTAGGGGGAGTCTGGATGTTGTTCTGTGTTGATATTGAGACAGAAAGGGAGATATTACTTCCGAAAATGACTAGTTTGGTGCAAAAAAGCCGATATGCTTAGAGAAACAGTGCCAACACAATTAAGAAGTCATGAAGCCAGCGGTTTATCCTCTACTCAGTCAAGAACAATGCCAGCAAGCGAGAATGACGCGAGATGCTCGCTTTGATGGTTGCTTCTATATCGCAGTGAAATCAACCCATATATTTTGTCGACCGATCTGTCCTGCTAATTTGCCCAAAGAAGAAAATGTGACTTATTACTTTGATAAGGCGCAAGCCATTGAAGCGGGGTATCGTCCTTGTTTACGCTGTAGACCCGACAGTGCGCCGGGCTCTTGGGCTTGGAAAGGGGTGGAAACCACATTTTCTCGTGCACTGGCGTTGATCGATCAGGGAGCTTTACAATCCCAATCCCTTGCCCAGTTGGCGGAGCGTCTAGGAGTGAGTGATCGCTACGTTCGACAACTTTTTCAAACCTATTTAGGCTTATCACCGAAGCAATATGCGCAGTACCACCAGTTAATGTTTGCCAAACAGTTACTTCATTCGAGTTGTTTAACGATTACCGATATCGGTTATGCCGCAGGCTTCAATAGCACGCGTAGGTTTAATGATGCTTTTCAGAAGTATTTAAAATTGACACCAAGTCAGGTGCGCCGAGATAAGCGTGCTGAATTTTCGTCACCCAAGATTGAATTAGGGTATCGGGGGACGCTGAATTGGCAACATATGCTAGCGTTTTATCGACGCCGCGCAATCGCCAATGTCGAACTTGTTGAAGATAACAGTTACTCAAGACGTGTCACACTTCCCCATGGCGTGGCATGGTTTAAAGTCAGTTGTGATAGTAAAGAAAAATTGTGGCTTGAATATGACATCAGCGACCCTAAAGATCTTCGTTTGTTAGTGTCTCAGGTGCGCAGAATGTTAGATCTGGATGCCGATACCGATCTTATCGAGGCGCATTTAAATCGAATCGCTCCGGGTGTCACAAGCGAGGTTGGACTTCGCATTCCTGGCGTCTGGAGTGCATGGGAAGCTGGCGTTAGAGCTATTTTAGGTCAGCAAGTCTCGGTAACCGCCGCGATCAATCAGTTGAACTTATTGGTTAGCCAAGCGAATCAAGCGCAATCACGGTCAGAAAATCAGTGGTTATTTCCTACTCCAGAACTGATCAAGTCGCTCGATTTGTCATTTTTACGTATGCCGAATGCGCGTAAAGAGACATTGGGGCGTTTCGCGTGTTTTATTGCCGAACATCCAGACGCTTCGCCTGAAGCTTGGCTTGAGTTGAAAGGCATTGGACCTTGGACGGTCAATTATGCGCAGTTACGAGGACTCTCTAACCCCAACAGCTTTCTTAGTGGTGACTTGGTGGTGAAGAAAGCACTGCATCGTTTTCCAACCCTTCACGCTCAATCGGCTTCTCCGTGGGGAAGCTATGCGACTTTTCATTTATGGAATCAAGATTTATGAATTACTTTAATACGTTTCACAGCGCGCTTGGTGAAGTGACGATGCAATCGACGGATCAAGGTTTGCTTGGAATATGGTTTGAAACTTGCACCACCAAACCAGACAACTTGGGGGAAAGGCGGTCTGATCATCTCATTCTTAACCAAGCTCAAAAGCAGTTGGAGGAGTATTTTGCTCAGAAGCGAAAGCACTTTGATCTGCCGTTGTCTGCAACGGGAACCCCATTCCAGAAACAAGTATGGCACGCACTCACAACAATCCCTTATGGCGCAACGTGGAGCTATCAACAACTCGCGAATGCCATCGATAACCCGAAGGCTGTACGAGCGGTGGGGCTGGCCAATGGTAAGAACCCCTTGTCCATTGTTGTTCCTTGCCATCGCGTGATCGGGAAAAGTGGCAAATTGACAGGTTATGCTGGAGGTGTGGAGCGTAAACGCCAACTGCTGGCTCTGGAGAGAGGGGAGAGTTTCTAGGGCGAGAGATGAACGACGAAGAGAATCAAGCCGAAAAAAAAAACACCTCAGTAAACTGAGGTGTTTGCATAGCAGACAATACATTGTGGCGTTCCGGCGTTCCGGCGTTCCGGCGTTCCGGCGTTCGCTAATCGTATAATTTAGCTACTCGCACTGGGTTTCGGCTGATATCGGCCCGGTTTATGATTCATCGTCAGGACGATATTGGTTGCAATTGCACCGACGATGGAAAGGGCGATGAGATAGTAATCCACAATGAATAACGACATGATGACAATAGTGCAATCCAAGGCCATTTGAACATTTCCTGCGCGGATCCCATACCTTTCTTGTAAAAAGAGAGCGAGGATATTAAAACCGCCTAAGCTCATCTTATGGCGGAAGATCACCAGCATCCCCAGCCCTAACATACCACCACCAAGCAGTGCAGCGTAGATTGGGTTGAGTTCCGAGATTTGAATCACGTGGTGTAAATGGTCAACGGCGGCAGAAACGATGGAAACCGCGACGAAGGTATTGACGGTAAAACGCCAGCCCATCCGCATAAACGCTAATAGGTAGAAGGGAAGGTTTAATGCAAAGAACACCTGACCAAAACTAAAGTCCGAGATCTTGGTGATAAAGAGGGCTAAACCTGCCGTACCGCCTGTCAAAAGGCCGACTTGGTTGAAAAAAATGACGCCAAGAGAAACCAGTGCGCTGCCGAGAGTCAGAGCGAGCAGGTTTTCTCGCATAGAATGATCTTGATCCATGATCGAATTCCTTATGTTGTGCTGCGCTTCCCTTGTGACAGTGAGAGAATTTGCCACCGAAATGAAGTCAAAAAAATGTGCGGAAGGCAGCGATTAAGCCAAATTTTCCGCATAAGATGTCGATTTTCGTCACATTTGTCGAGTTTTTATACTTGATGTTGTTTCTTTTAAGTGTTTAACAGTTTTTACACTTAATACTCATTTATATGAGTATATTTTGTGAAATCGAGATAAAAATAGAAAGGAAGCAGCATGATTAAACAAATAGGAATGACGAAAATCCAGCGCGTGCATCGCGCGAACTGCCATTGTGGCAAAGTGGAACTTGAGCTGAACTTACCCAATGGTATCGAGAAAGTTCGCCGCTGCGATTGCTCTATTTGTCGTCGTAAAGGGGCGATTGTGGGATCCGTTCCTTTGGCTGGTATTCGTATTGTAAAAGGCGAAGAAGCCCTCACTTTGTATCAGTTTAATACGCAAACGGCGAAACACTTTTTTTGCTCTCATTGTGGCGTCTATACTCATCATCAAAGACGCTCAAATCCAAACGAGTATGGGTTCAATCTAGGATGCTTAGAAGGCGTTAACCCTTATGAACTGGGGGATGTGCCAGTGATGGACGGGGTGAATCATCCTGCTGATCGTGAATAATATGAACAAAAAAAGCCAGCGAAAATAACGCTGGCTTAAACACTAGGAGTGACTGAAAGATTAGAACAAGTATTGATTCATCATGAGGTGAGCAGCGATACTAGCTGCGTAACCACACATGATGACGGGTGCCCATTTTAAGTGACCGAAGAAAGTATATTGACCGCGAGCGGCTCCCATTAATGCCACGCCTGCTGCTGAGCCAATCGAGAGCAAACTGCCACCAACCCCTGCTGTTAACGTCACCAGCAACCAGTTTCCCATGTTCATGCTTGGCTCCATGGTTAGCACGGCGAACATCACCGGAATGTTGTCAACAATAGCTGACAGTATCCCTACCATGACGTTCGCCCAGATAGGATTCCACTCAGAATACATCACCACGGAGATGGCGTTGAGATAGCCAAGCAAGCTTAATCCCCCCACACACATCACGATACCGTAGAAAAAGAGCAAGGTGTCCCATTCTGCTCTTGAGACACGATGGAATACGTCGAATGGCACCACAGAACCCAAACGTTTCAAAGCATAGTCGTCACGGTTCGCAATGGCTTGTGCGGCTTTTTTTGCGAGTGATCGTTTGAGAGACTTGCGTAAGTAGAAGCCAAAGAATTGCAAATACGCCAAGCCCATCATCATTCCGATGACGGGTGGGAAATGGATAGTGGCATGAAAAGCGACAGCGGTGGCAATGGTTAATAAGAATAAGCCGACAATCCGCTTCGCCCCTCGTTTAAGTTCTACCTCTTCATGTACGGTTTGCGGTTTATCTGCTGGAATAAAGAAAGACATGATGATGGCAGGCACTAGGTAGTTAATCATAGACGGAACAAACAGCGGCATGAACTCTGAGAAACTCACGTGACCTGCCTGCCATACCATCAAGGTGGTGATGTCACCAAATGGACTAAAAGCACCGCCAGCATTGGCTGCGACCACGATATTGACACATGCCATATTGATGAAACGTTTATTTCCGCCTGAGACTTTAAGTACCACGGCACACATCAGTAATGCGGTGGTGAGATTGTCTGCAATAGGGGAGATAAAGAACGCGAGAAATCCGGTCAGCCAGAACAGCTTCTTATAATCGAAGCCTTTGCTCACCATCCACGCTTGTAAGGCATCAAACAGTTTTCGTTCTTCCATGGCATTTATGTAAGTCATGGCAACTAAGAGAAAGAGCAGCAGTTCGGCGTATTCAAGTAGGTTATGTTCTAGCGCGGCTTTTGCGATTTCAGGCTGACCACTTTGTTGGTAAGCAATCCCAATCAGAATCCAGATAGCGCCGGCGGCAAGCAAGACGGGCTTGGACTTTCGCATATCTAAATACTCTTCCAACATCACGAGAACATACGCCAATAGAAAAATGCCTATCGCAAGGTATCCAAAGGTGCTGGTGGTTAACATCAATGGTTCTGATTGGATCTCCGAAACAGCGGAGCTAGCGATAGTGAGCGGTGCAAATAAGAGCAGTATTGCAAATAGACTGAGGTGAGATATCCCCATTGTATGATCTCCTTATCTTGAACTACTCCAAGCGTAGTCAGCAATAAAGAGTCGTGGTGTGAATTTAATCGAGTATTCTGCATCTTTTTTTGCTTATAACTCAGCGAGTAACACGGAAATACAGGGGAATATTGTCCTTTCTTTATTTGTAGGCTCTACCGAGAAGTCGTGGTGTTTTGCTGCGCTGGGGATGTATCATCATTGGATGGAGTCAGATTTGATGTAGATAGTGATCGGTGTCAAGTTAAAAAACTGAAGGTGTTGCGCTATCCTCGTCTATACTCATTGGGTGATCAATTTGGTTGGCAACGCCTCCGATTGTTGCTGAACATAGGTGGTCCAAACGCAAAAATGCCACAGCTAAGCTGTGGCATTCTTTCAAGATTCTGAGTCCGGTTATGGTTTTTTAAGACTGTATAATCCGGCCAGTCCGCACAGTGCGATCACCACATATAATCCATGAGTGAGCCACGTGCTGACTTCAAGTAACGGTACTATTTCTTGGCTTGCCCACATAACCCCTCCTTTTATGGTCATCTGCGTGGAAGTGGCTCTAATGTACCGATTTCTTCGCCGTGAGTTTGTGACTGATTACAAAATTTTAGCCTAGATGAGGTTCGACTTTAGGCGTATTGAGACTCATCTCTCACTCTTAATTGATATTTTAAGTTAAAGGAATTTTAACTTTTTATTTACCGTCTGTTTTCACGGTGTGAGGGTACGCTTTCGTCAAACAGTATCGAGATCAAGCGGTAGTGAGCTCACGCTCTACATTTGAGTGATATTTCTATCATAAATCTTCCTTGTGATCAGGCTGGATAAAGATTGAACGATCGTTTTGTGGTGCCAGAGTGGTTGTCGATAATCATTAACAAAATGATCACTATGCCGGAAGCGGCTATCTAGGCTCCCATGGCTTTTAGGGTGAATTTATACTCGGGCATGATTGACTGTAAATTCATCGAGTAACACAGAGCGTTGGTCTGACCAGAACGCAGCGTGGTTGAAAAAAAGTACGCTCGTGCTAAAAATATAAAGAACGTCAGTTTTTGGCCATAGGAGCGCCATGAGTAAAGGTAAAGTGACGCGTGACCATATTTTGCAACAAGCGTTTCAAATGGCG
Source organism: bacterium sp. HQB-39 (assembly GCA_043422575.1). Classification (GTDB taxonomy): domain Bacteria; phylum Pseudomonadota; class Gammaproteobacteria; order Enterobacterales; family Vibrionaceae; genus Vibrio. The sequence continues at coordinate 144,158 of JBHOHG010000007.1, forward strand.
AGCGAAAGTGGCTTAGAAAGCTTAACCATTGGTGAGCTGGCTAAGGTTTGTGGTATGTCCAAAAGCGGGTTGTTTGCTCATTTTAATTCTAAGCGAAACTTACAGCTGGCGGTCTTACAACATGCCAATGCCATTTTTTCTGAGCGTGTGATCGCGCCAGCACGTGCATTGGGTGATGAAGATATTGAGAGTAAGTTGAATGCTTTGCTCGATAATTGGATGACTTGGAACCATTCGTTTCAAGGCAGTTGTATGTTCCTCGACGCTTGGAATGACTCGGCGCAAGCGGATTGTCCTTTGCAGAAAGCGTTAGGCCAGAGCATAGATACATGGCTGAGTTACATGGCTATCCAAGTTCGTAAAGGGCAAGCGAATGGTGAATTCAAGTCAGATCTCGACGCAGAACAAGCCGCTTTTGAGATGTATGGACTCTACCTTAGTGCGCATGTTTTCTATTCGTTGCGTGGTAAAGAGCAAAGTCATCGCCTTTTTTGGAGTAGCGCTCAGAAACTGATGCAGTCATGGAAATCATTGAGTCCTTAATTCAGTGATGTTTAGGTAAGATTTGGAGCAAGTGAAGCGTCTTGCTCTTTTTTATAAATTAAAATAGTACGGTCGTTCTATTTTTTTGGGAGAATGAGTAATGAGTGACAAGATTTACTTCAATACGGCAAAGAAAGGCTTCAACGTCAAACGAAGCTTAGTGAGTTTAAGCACGCGATTGCACCATAAGTTAGCCCCTAAACATGCAAAAAAAATGGCTCGACGCTTGCTGCTGACGCCAGTACGAACTCAACCGAAAAACCCGACACCTCAAGGTCTTGTTAAAGGAGAAGTTCACTCCAATCAGGGGAAGCTCACCACTTATTCTTTGGGCTCAGGCCCGATTTGGTTGCTATCACACGGATGGTCTGGAACCGCGAGTCAATTTTTCCCGTTGATGGAACATATTGCGGCACAAGGTTTTACGGCGTTGGCGTATGATCATCCCGCTCATGGTGAAAGTGAAGGGGAGTACGGTCATATTCCTGCTTTCGTCGAGGGGATTGAATCTATGCTCGATAGTGTCGAGCAGGTGGAGGGTGTCATCGCTCACAGCATGGGAACAGCGGCAGTGCTAGAGTGCCGACACAGTAAGCTGGAGGATAAACCTTTATTGTTGATTGCCCCAATTTTGAAGTACGTTGAAAACTTGTTTGGCAGTATCGAACGCTCGGGGTACTCGATGAAGCTATTCAATGACATGGTTTCAGATATCGAACAACAATATAACTACCCTATTCAAGCCATCGATCCTTACCAGCGCTTATCTTTACGTCAGGAACGCACTTTCATCGTGCATGATGAAGACGATAAATTTACCCGTTTTGATGTTTCTTCGACTGCCGAAGAGAACATGGAAAAAGTGCAGTTGATAGCGACTCAAGGTCAAGGGCACGGTCGAGTGATGAAATGCCAGCAAGTCTTCGAGGCATTTGATTTATTGACGAAGTAATAAAGCAAAAAAAAAGCCAGGCGAAAGCCTGGCTTTTAACGTCATAGTTAGAGGTTTAGCAATTATTTACAAGTTGCTGGACCGATTTCTTTCCAAACGCCCCACTTACCTGAAGTTGATGGATCTTCGTTAGTTGTCCACCATTTCGCTTCGTAGATAGTACCGTTTTGAACTACTTGGTCACCGCCAGTGTAAATTGCGCCAGCGTCGAACGAGTCACAACCGCCAGATACTGGTGGCTTACCAGCAACAACGATAGCGACTGTTGCAGTGTCAGTTGCCTGACCGTCAGATACCGTTACTGTTACGTTAACCGTTGTGTCTACAGCAAATTCAGGAGCAACGAATGATGCTGAAGAACCGTTACCAGAAACTGTTACGCCTTCTGTTGCAGTCCATGCAAAGTTTAGCTGGTCGCCATCTTTGTCAGTTGAAGCAGACGCGTCTACTACTACAGTTTGACCTGCAGTTGCTGTTGCAGGAGCTGTGATAGCTGCTACAGGAGCTTCGTTACCAGGAATTACTACTGGAGCAGTGTCGTTGATTGTTACAACAACAGTGTCAGTCGCAGTTGCGCCTTTGTTGTCTGTAGCAGTCAGCTTGAACGTTACTTTCGTGTTTGCCGCAACTTCAGGAGCGATGAAGCTTGCTTGTGCTGAGTTAGCGTTCGCTAGTGTAACTTGAGGACCAGAAACCTGAGTCCAAGCGTAAGAAGCGATAGTGCCGTCAGCGTCAGTTGCAGAACCGTTTAGAGAAGCTGTTTTGCCTTCATCAACAGAGAATGCCGCGCCCGCTTCTGCAACAGGAGCTTTGTTGGTTGTACCGCCACCGTTATTGTGATCGCCACCGTTACCTAGATTGTAACCAGCTAGACCTTCATGCATCGCATTTAGGATGTCGCCGTTATCCGCATCGATTTCCCAAGAGAAGATACCTGCAAGACCTTGTTGCTGGATGTAAGCACCTTTCGCTTTAACAGAACGCTCATCATCAAATGTGATCAGTTTACCGTTGCTGCGGTTCCATACGTATGCTGCTTTAGCTTGCTCATCGTAGCCGTATTCGAAGCCGTTGATACCAGTGCCGCTTGCACCTAGCATGTACTTCTTAATGCCTTTGTAGTCGATAACGCCATCTTCCCAAACACCTTGTGCTTTGGTGCCTTTCAGCTTGCCGTTACCAGTACCTGTCATTGGATCCGTTGGATCCGTTAGTGAGCTAGGCATTACACCTTCCCAACCACGACCGTACATCGCTGCACCTAGAACAAGCTTGTTCGCTGGAACACCTTGAGCTAGAAGAAGCTGGATACCGTTGTCAGCTGTGTAAGCTGGACCAGTGAATGGCTTGCCGTTAGCATCTACGCCAGTACCGTCACATTGACCAGGAGCCATGAAGCTACCACAGTAAAGTGCAGTCTGGTGACCAGGGACGTTGTTCCAACCGCCGTAGAAGTCGTAAGTCATCGCGAAGATGTAGTCCATGTACTTGATGGCTTCGCCGTAGTTTACGTCTTCAATCTTGTCGTGACCAACACCGATTGCAGAAGTTAGCTCGTATTTACGACCTGTTTCTGCTTCTAGTTTGTCAAGCATTGCACGTAGCTCAGCCATCAATGCGATGTAAGCTGGGCCATCGTTGATTGGGTCACCTAGGTTTGCGTTTTCACCGCCACCACCAGGGAATTCCCAGTCAATGTCAACACCGTCGTAGAATTTCCAAGTTTTTAGGAAACGCTCAACAGAAGCAACGAATGTGTCACGGTTCGCTTTCGTCGTGAAATCGAAGAATGGGTCAGATAGCGTCCAACCACCGATAGATGGGATGATCTTAAGATCAGGGTTACGCTGCTTAAGCGCCATCATCATCGCGTAGTTACCTTTGATAGGCGTGCTAAACGAGTGACCCGCTTGTGGGAAGCTCTTCTGGAATGCAGCCCATGGGTCGTGGATAACTACTTCGTAGTCGTTCACGCCGCGACATGCAGTTTGTAGAGCGTTAAAGCTGTTACCGCCTACAGACTTCAGAGATTCATTTGGACCACAGATTGGGATGAAGCCGTATAGAACGTGCGTTAGGTTGTCTGCTGGCATGTTGTCGATCGTGTACTTACGATCGTAGATGCCCCATTCAACGAAGTACGTACCAACAACTGCGTTAGGGTCAGTGTTGAATGACTTGTTGTTTGGATCAACGTTCATTACAAGCGGTTGTAGGTGAGAACCGTCTGTATCAGCGATAGTGATTTCTACTGGAGCTGATTTAGTACAGCCAGTTTCGTCACACGCTTCGATTTCCATTTGGTAGATGCCGCCTTTACCGTAAGTAAAGTTAGCTGTTGTAGAGCTACCAGAGATAGGGCCAGTAGCAACTTGTACGCCGTCAAAGTAGATTTTGTACGTGTTACCAGGAGTGCCGCTCCACTGGTTAAATTTAACAGCGATAGGCGCTTCTTCATGGTACTTAACCATGTCGTTGTAACCAGCGGTTACATCCATCGCAAGTTCAATTTTAGAAAACTGTAGGTTGTTAGAACCGTACATGTCGATGCTTGGAGCCGCAGGCGCTGCAACTGCAGCACCGCTCAATGCTAGAGCGATACTCGCAGCACACAGGTTTAATCGAATCATAATTTATATCTCTCATTCCTTGAATGCTATGCCTGAAAGTAGACATAAGCTGCCTAATCAAAATGACTAAGCATCGCCTACAAGTATTCGAGACTCTTTTTTTTCAGCAAAAAAAATTAAAACGGTTTTCGACTGAGTGAGGAAATTTTCGAAGGTGAAAACAGCTTGTTACAGAGAAAAATATAACCTGTGCCAAAAATTTATAAATTGATTGATAAGGGGTTGAATTTAAGTGGTTAGTGTTCTATGCCGAAAACCCCTTAAATAATGGAATATAGGTAACAGAAACGATGAAATGTCAGCAAAAAATATCAATTACTTGGACTGGCCGAAGTGGTCACTGAGCGCTTCTCGTCGCTGTGAAGCGCCGCCTGGTGTGGTTGTGACCTTATGTTCGTAACCTTTTTTTACCAAAACCTGTACAGGAGATTCAGGTTGTAATCGTTTTAACTGTGGCACTTCTTCACCGCCAATAAGACGGTAAATAGTGGTGCCATTGCCTGTCGTGATCGCAATCTTGTTGCCATCAAAACGAAACTGGGTAGAGACCAAGCGATGGTTTCGATACACCCCATTCGCGCTTAAAATTAAGTGATCAGTTTGATAAGGCGGAACCCCAACCTCTATCCATTCCCCATACACTTGCTTTTGATCAGCCGATAATGAAAGTGAACCAACAAACAGTGGGCTCAGGCTCGCTAGCATTAATACCGATCCGGTTGCCAAGGTCACGCGGGAGATCATTTGTTTTGTTTTTCTAGTAAGCGGCATGGATGACTCTCTAACTACTGGCTTGTTGCAACCGAGATATAGTTAAACAGAACTAACGGATAAAAATTAGATCTTGAGCACAATACGTCCGGATGGGTAACAGGCTAAAGGATTTATAAAGTGAGCTCTATGTTAAATTGCGGAAAAAGTTTGATATTGTGCTCAAATTTGTGATCTTTGTGTTTGCTTGTTTCTTTTTTATTCTTCTTGACGCATTTATTTCATTGTCAGCTCAAAGAAAATGAGTGAATAGAAATTCACTTTTTTCTTGAATTTATCCTTTTTGTGCGATATTTATGCTTTGTATCGATAATGTGGTCGGTTTTCATACGGTGTAAATAGAGGCAAAAAGTGCACTATTTATGTGTCTCACAACAAAGAGGTATGGAAAAAACCTTTGGGGGATTTAGCTTGGTTTAATCCCTGAGCCAATAACGAATTTTGACGGTTTAAGATTGCATACCCAAGTGACTTTTAAGCATGTAAACAGTAAGGAAATGCCCGTGATTGCTACGGTCTAGGCTTTACGGTTTTGTTTTAACCTTAGCGACAAGACTCATGTCATGCAGAAGTGACTTCGGTATCTCCATAACCATCACAAAGGAAGTGAATATGATCAAACATAACCAATATTTTGAGGGCGGTGTACAGTCTCTAGGTTTCGATGCTGCGAAAGAATCGAAGAGCGTTGGTGTCATGGCGACGGGTGAGTATACCTTCGGGACGGATGCGGCAGAAAAAATGACGGTGGTAAAAGGTGAGCTAACGGTTCGCTTGGCAGGTTCAGAGGAATGGAAAACGTACCGTGATGGCGAAGCGTTTGATGTTCCAGCTCACTCTTCTTTTGATTTAAAAGTGACTATAGCCACTGCTTATCTTTGTGAATATTTGGCGTAAGTCAGTCATGGGGTAATCTTACCCCATGATTTCACTTTACCACTTCTATCTCACTCCATATTTCCATAATCTCAAAGTTAAGCCTCTGATTTTAAATAACGATAAGAGAAACTGATCGTTCCTCCTATTCCTAAACTATAATTAGGTTAATAGTGCCTCAAGTTCCCGATTTCACATCGAAGGTAGGCTTTAAATTGGAATGTCGTTTCTCGAAAATTCATCTTTTCTCGAGCAACAGTAGGTTCTAGTTTAATAATAAGTAGGTGTGGTACAGAGAGTTCAACGTATTAATAACGTCAAGGCTGAAAAGGGAAGTGGCGTACGACCTGTGAACATCGCTGGATGTGACGAGTCACGATTGACCACTAGTTTCAATTAATCATTGGTCTTTATCGATGCCTGATATCACCTGATATCAAGAGATGACAGGTAGCAAAGGATCACTAGATACTGTGAGGGGGCATACATGGCTGTTCAACCTAAACATCAGCAAAAAAACCATCAGAATATTTTTGATAACGATTTCTCTAGTGAGCAGAGACAGCGTTTTACTGCCATTGCGAACCAAGCTGAAACACGTCGTGAACTAGAAAGGGAAAGAAATTCTGTCTATGGCAATGCGAAAAGGTTAGCTATGAAGCCTGTCGTCAAACAGAAAAAAGGCAAAGCCAATACGGCACGCTATGTTATCTGGTTAATGACTGGACTAGCAATTTGTATTTGGGTTATGTACATGGGCCGATAGATATTACTTATCGTTCGATCTTTCTTTCGACCGTTTCATTCTCTTATTCTTATCATTGCGAATACACCACCTTCAACAACCGTCATATTGAGATTAGACGTGTAAGATGAATGGTACTCAGCACTACCGTTTTTGATGGATCTTAATAGAGTGAACATTCGCCGAAATGATAGGCATCTTGGCATTCCTTTCTCTTAATGCCGCGATCGTTTGATGGCAACTTTCGTAGTACGCATATTGATTCTTACCTGAGTGTTTCGCGGCATACATGGCTTTGTCTGCGCATCGAGTCAACTCCGAGATGTCTTTAGCATCTTGCTGATAGATAGCAACGCCCACACTCAGCGTGAGCTCACTGATCCTTTCATTGACATCGTATCCACTACTGAACAGACCCACAATTCTCTGGAGAATTTTATCAAGATCTTGTTTGGTTCTGACATCGTAAAGCATCAATACAAATTCATCGCCTGCAAAGCGTGCGATAGAGTAGTCGTAGCGATCGGTTCGACGATCTTTATTGCGAATATTGTTTTTCAAACGTTTGGCAAAATGCTGGAGTACGCGATCGCCTACATCATGACCATAGGTATCGTTAATGCTTTTAAAGTTATCGATATCGAGAAACACCAAAGCGGTGACACTGGTTGTAGGAAGTTGATCAATCTCTTCTAACTTGTCTTTTGCCCAGTTTTCAAAGCTCCAACGGTTGGCTAATCCCGTCAATTGGTCGCTGTAGGCAAGATCTTCAATGCCTTCTTGATACAAGGTCTGAATATAGTTAACGACTTTGGCGTAAAAATAGGAGGAGGTATGACATACCACTGCGGTGGTCAGCAAAGTGAGTAAAAATCGTTCTGTGTTGAATTGACTTGGTAGAGTAAAGCTTTCCGCCATGAGTAGGCTACTGCCGATCATTGCGGCAAAAGCACCGCTAAAAATCAGTCCAACTTTGAACTCATTGATCAAAATGACGGTGGCGAGGATGGGAAACAACCACATGACCCTCCCTGACATTAAATCGCCGTAAAGAAATAGGACCAACCCATCGACCAATAAGACGCAACTGAGCAGTAAGTCTGCGTACAATGGGTGCTTACTTGAATAGATATAGATGTAATTGGCAAGGCAGACAACGGCACAAAGCCCATTAAACAGGCCTAGCCAAGGGTAAGAATGATTAAAATTATCAAAACTGTAGTAAGCGAACATAAAAAAAGCCGTCAAGGTGCATAAGTTGACGATTTTTTTCTTTCTCGTTAAACGAATATCCGCCATGTCTTCCAGTCGGCAGCCAGCTAACTTTGCCATGAGATCGCTATTAGTCCTTTAGTATGATTATTGCAATTTAATTCTAGGCGAAAATGGAAGCTGTGGAGGCAGATCACGCTAAAAATGACGTGATAAGCATCTCGTTTATATAAAGTTTGATTCTTATTTTTAAATGTGAATAAAAAAATTTCGATGAGCGATTTAGGGTCGGAAATCAAGCCAAGGCAAGGATTTGGAGGTTTTATTAAAAAGCTCAATGTAATGCAAGGATATGTGCTTTATTCCACACTGAACATAAATTTCGGCTGTTTATAAGAAGATCGTCTATGACCTAGCGCGATGGTTAAGCCCGTATAGAGGTAAGTTTACTACCTATTTATAGGTATTTACCTAAAATTCAGTGAGCTTTGGCATAGAAATCGCCTCTGCTCACTCTTTTTAATTTAGCTCAAAATGGGCTCAATGACTTCAACACGTTTGGCGGTCGCCTTGATGTTAAAAATCAGCATCCACTTGGAAGTGCAATGCTTCTTTACTGTAGGGATGTGAGAATGACAGTGATTCGGCATGAAGATGAAGCCGATCGGCTTTTTCCCCGTAAAGCCCATCGCCAACCATCGCAATATCCAGCCCTTCATGGTGTGCACAATGGACTCGTAGCTGATGAGTACGCCCTGTATGAGGGTGCAGGTAGAGTTTGGTGCGAGTGGATTGGCGTTGAATCACTTGCCAAGTGGTCAACGCTGGCTTTCCATGTTCGTAGCAGACTAACTGGCGTGGTCGGTCGTCAGGATCGCCGCGTAATGGCAGCTCAATTTTCCCCTCGTTTTGTTCGACTATACCTTCGAGCAGAGCCACATAGCGCTTTTTGACTTCACGGCTGATAAACTGTTTTTGCAAGCTTTTATTCGCTCGACGGGTCAGTGCAAACACCAATAAACCTGAAGTGGCCATATCTAAGCGATGAATCACAAAAGGGCCTTCCACGTCAGGAAATTGTTCGACTAAGCGCGTGTAGGCGGAGTCTTTAATGGTTTTTCCAGGCACGGACAACAATCCCGAAGGTTTATTAACCACAACAATGGCGTCGTCTTGGTAGACGATATCTAAGGTTTTATCTTCTGCCCACCCTGTTTCTAAAGGGTTGGGCTCGACATCTAGCCCTTTGAGCATGTGGCCTAAAATCGGGTGGCACTTACTGTGGCAGGCAGGGTAAAACTGTTTGTGCTTACGCACTTCTGATTTTGGTGATGTTCCCCACCAAAATTCAGCGATAGCAATGGGTGTCAGCTGATTCAAATAGGCATAATGCAGCAGTTTTGGTGCGGCACATTCGCCAGCTCCGGCAGGGGGAACGGGCGTATCATTGTCCTTAAAAATAGCGTTGAGATCGCGCGGTTCCCCTTTCGCATTTAGGAATCGATACTGAGCGAACACTTTATGTTGCAGGGCCGTCGACATTTTTCGACGCTTTTCAATCAGGACATTGAGCTTGGCGTTGAGATCATCAAGTTCAGCTTGGTGCTGGTTGATCTGTACATCCCACTTTTGCTTGAGATGTTTAAGTTGATTCTTTTCAGCCACACTTTCTTTGCTTAAGCGATCTAGGGTTGCTTGAAGTTCGCTTTCATTCTGCGAAGCTTGCGCCAGCTTGCGTTGCTGCTTTCTGTTGGCTCGACCTGCGATCATCAACTCACGTTGGATCTGCTCTTCTTGATGGTATTGCGCTTGCTCTGCTTCAATCAATAAAGATAACTCAGTGATTCTCGGGTTGGCGGCTTGCGCTTTGTAGTGGTTGTTTAACTCAGTAATTGCGGTTAACTCTGGACGGACAAATCCATCGTCAGTCAACATATCAAAGACTGGGGGAACAAAACCGGGAATCAAGTTTTGGTCCGCGATTTTGCCAGAAAAAGCACATAAGTAACCCAGTTGGCCCTTGGTATTTTCCACCACCATGACGCCGAACATTTTCCCTCGCGCTTTGTCGTGTGCTGCGAAAGTATTGGCGTCATCTTCGACACCAAAATTGTGTTGCCATTGTGTTTGTGTCATTAAATGGTGTTGCAGCTCTTCCGCCGCTTTTATACACAGCGGATGAGGTTGATAGTAAAACGGGTAGGTAAATTGAGTGGGGCGCGAGTGGCTTTGAACATCACTGGAAAACAGAGTGAAGCAATCAGAGCTGAGCATAATGACAACCTATCGAGACAAGAAAAGCGAGCTGGGATTGTACTGGAATTTGACGGATTTACTAGCTCGCCTCACGTTGCTGAAACTTCATTTTATACATACGTTTGTCGGCGCACTTGATTAGGCTATTGGAGTCGTTGGCATCATCTGGGTAGACCGCACGTCCAATACTGGTCGAGAGTTGAGCTTTCCCTTCTGCAAGGTGAAGTACAGGCTCAAACAAGCGGTGGACTCGCTCAGTAATATTATCGAGAGAATTCTGCTGATGACGGCTCTGTAAAATGGCAAACTCATCGCCGCCGACGCGGTAAGCTTGAATGTCATCACTGGCTAATGTTTTTAATCGGTTAGCGACTTCGATTAAGGCTTGGTCACCCGCGATATGACCCAGTTGATCATTAATGGCTTTGAATCCATTCAAATCAAGCAGGTAGAGTTGAGCACGGGTATGCTGTTGTTGGTGCTCTTGTAAACGTATCAATAAGGACATGCGATTGGGTAGCTGCGTCAGCGGGTCGCTAAGCGCAAGCGCTTGGTGGTGTTTTGATTCGGTATAGAAAAAGTAAATCAGTAAGCTCACGCACAGTACAAATAAGCCCATCAGCACATATTGGGCTTTTAAAAGCGTTTGAGCTTGGGCTTGTTGTTGTTGGTACAAAGGGCTGGCAACACGAAAATTGGTCGAGACATAGCGAATCATCTCCACGTAAAGTTGGTTGGTTTGCTGATAAAACGCTTCATATTCACGTGACGTTCCATGATGGAGCGACAGAAGAGGCTCTTCTAATAACTGAAATCGTTCAAACAACTCGCTAAATTGTTGTCGCACGTGTTCACGACGCATAAAAGAATCACTTTGATGGGAGTTGAGCAGCACATCAAAGCGACTCCAAGTGAGCTCATATTTGAGCTCGACCATGGCCAAATTTTCGGGGTCATTGCTTAGGTGGCGAGATTCTGCGACTAACTCCGCAAGCTCTTTTGATAGATGGAATAAAAACCAAGTCGCCTGATTCTGTTGATCAGAGTATGACTTGGCAAGCCAGCGGGTTTCACTGAGCAGCAACATATTGGCGACGAGAGTGCATAGAGCAAGAAAGACAAAACCAACTTTCCAACGCTTGGGGACAGGGCTATTCATACTCAGCGATGATTTCCTTTAATTGCCACACCATTTGCGAGTGGTATCGGTCACGATCCAATTCCGGAAACGCATCTAAAGAATAGATCACCCAATATGGACCTTTATGGCGAATTCGCATGGTTTTACCATCTCGTAAATACGCCACTAAAGGTTGGTACTCCAAGATATCGGATCGAGTGATCGTTGCAGAGTAGTTATTCAGCCCAATCAAGGTCACCGAATCGGGAAGCTCACCGAAAGCGTGATTGACAAGGTCACTTAAACGTACGCCAGTGAAGGCAGAACGTTGTTCAATCCATGGCAGTGCCGTGACGACGGTTTCACTGGGTAGCGATTGCAGATCAGACATTGCAATGGATTTGGCTTCGATCTTCGGAGAGGACAGGAGAATCGAATTGGCCCAAGTGGCACTAGAAAACAAGACCAATAAAGGGATTAACCACTTTTTCATATCATACTCCGCAAGACTTAGGCCGCATATTATACAGAATAATTGATTTAATTATAAATAGTTAAGGTTCAATCCATAGCCGAAAGTTGTAGAAATAGTGACCGAAAACGGCTTTGTGGTGTTTCATTCGGTAATTTTAGCACCAAATAGATAATTAGATTGATCGGTGACCATTCCGAGAGAGGGCTGACGCATTTTGTGAATCGCAGGGGAAATCTGGGCTACTTACCTCTCTTCGTTTGAGGTAGTCTAAGGCGGGTAATTTTTTAACTAAATTCAATACTATCAATGCGATAGGTTTTTCTGTCGTGAGCTGTAATTTCTACATAGAGGACTGACCGTGATTCAATTTCGCTATTTACTTCCTTTGCTTGCTGTTGCTAGCCCAAGTTACGCTGATTCATGGTTGGATAAAGTGAAATCGAGTTACAAGGACGTTGAAGACAAAATTGAACAGAAGGTGGAACAAGTCGTTGATGAAACGTTTTCATCTGAAGAGGACGTAGAAGTCAAACCAGCGAAAGCACTGCCCACTGATTTACCTGCGCATTGGCAATTCTCTTACTTTAGAGAACCGCAATTTGGTTCGAACATGGTGGTGATGGAAACCGGGCTGAAACACAAGGATACGATACTGTTAGTCCATGGCTTAGGGACGCTAGCCATGCGTGACTGGGTTGAAGTGATCCCTGAGCTTGAAAAACGTTACCACGTTGTGGCTATCGACTTACCCGGTTTTGGTGCATCGGCCGTGCCAAATGGGCGCTACTCTCCTACGCATTATGCCCATGCAGTCGCAGCGGTTGTTGAACGTTTTGCAAGGCAGAGCCTGAAAGTAGTAGGGCATTCAATGGGCGGAGCGGTGAGCTTGCGCTTTGCGGATCTCTACCCAGATAAACTTGAAAAGCTGGTCTTGGTTGATGCCGCTGGGATCTTAGAAAAAACTGCCTTTGTGAAGCACCTCAGTGCGATTCCAGTCCATGAGTCCAAGGTTCCAAGTATTGTGAGGAAGCAGTGGGCGCAACTCAATGACTTTAGCTCATCGCTTGTTGAGTTGGGTACGTTGAATGACTCGGTTTCTGAGGTGCTACAAGAAAGCGATTTTACATGGAATGCCCTGCTATCCGATGCGCCGAATATGAATGCGGCGTTGAGTTTAGTTGAAGAGGATTTCAATCAAGCCGTGCGACGGCTCAAAGTACCAACCGAGGTCATCTGGGGAGCTATGGATACTGTCGCACCGCTCCGCACTGGAAAAGTGGTTGATGCATTGTTACCAATGTCGCGCTTGCACGTGATGCATCATGCAGGGCATGTTCCGATGAAGTCTCATACACAAGAGTTCCTTGGATTACTTGAAACGGCTTTGACTCAAGCGATGCCATCGGAACAAGAGCGCCTTGAAACACAGTTATCCTCAAAAGAGGAAGTGTTTGGTGAGCATCTGGTCTGTAAAAACCAAGACAACAAGGTGTTTAGGGGCTACTTTGCTTCGATGAAACTGGATAATTGCACCAATGCCAAATTGATGGATGTCACAACGACAAGGCTTTATCTTAAAGATTCATTGGTGGAGGCGGAAAACCTAACCTTAGAGGGAGCTGGTGTGGCTTTGGAGGCCAAAGAGTCAGTATTGCGTGTCACGAATGGCCACTTTTCTGGGAAGAACACCATCAAGGTCAGCGGTAGCCGTTTAGATTTGGCCGGCGTTTCCGTTCAAGCGGACAATATCGCAGTGAAATCTGGTCGAGATTCTCATGTGATTTTGTCTTTGAGTGAGCTGAACACCCCAAGGTTTCAAGGCTTGGTTCACGGTTCATACGAATTGGAGCAAAATACGTTGGATCTCTATATACAGACTCAATAAGGGATTGAACTGGCTTTAAAGCGAGCCCCTCAAGCTGATTTAAGGGAGGCTCGCTGCAAAGGTGAATGACCAAGTCGCTAATGGCGTGCTTTAGCGTTTGTCGCTGACGCGTTCATCTGCCGTTATTTGGCGGTTAGCTGCGGTTGTTAAGCTCGGCGTCTTGACGTTTCATCACTTTATGACCTTCTTCCGTAACGCCATTTTTCCAATAGCTGCTCAGGTAGATATTCTCTTTTGCTACCTCTTTCTCATTACGGAAATACGTGCGTAAACTGCGCATGTCGTCGAATTCGCAAGCACACCACACCGAGACGTTGCCTTCTCTCCATGGTAAGTTTTTGACTTGTTCTGACAACGACTCTGTTGTCCAAATGACTTCAACCCCTTTTGGAACATCGAGTGGCTGAATATCATCAATATGGTTAATTTGAATAACCGCATACCCGTGATCATCTTGAGATAATTTACGCAGTTGTGCTGAAACAGCAGGCAGTGCGGTCATATCTGCACACAAGAAGAACCAGTCTGCATGGGTATTAAACTCTTTTAAAATGCCTGGGCCGCCGACCGCAATCTGATCGCCCACTTGTGCATTTTTAGCCCAACGAGCGGCAAAACCACAGTCTTGGTGATCGGTCTCATGTCGTACAAAGTCAATATCAATTTGGTTTAACTCACGATATAGACGTCGAATGGTATAAGTACGCATGACTGGACGTTCACCTTCCGCGAGATCATAAAGATTAGTATCGCCAGTCGGTGTGAAAAGTAACTTAACATACCCCCCCTCGCTCTCATCTGGGAACGCGGCAACTCCGTCACTGCTTAAGCGAATGCGCTGCATGTTCGGGGTAATTTGCTGGGTTGACTCGACAGTAAGAATGGTTGGCAATGCTTGACTCATAATTTCCCTATTTGATAACAATTCTCTTTATCATCGAATAATATCAATCCTTTAATAGAGTACAACCATTGGTTACATTCTTTACAAAAGTTTATCTGGCGGGATATTCGGTTTCGCGAGCCAAACAGACTCAGTGAGTGATGGTCTCTTTAGCGCGGGTCTCTCGATTCAATCCAGCGGGTTGAAGCGCGGCATCACTGGCTAAATAAGTGAAGAGGGTTTCAGGCGGTGAGTAATTCAGAATCGCGGAGATATCACCACTGATCTGAGTATTGCCGCTGCGAGCTACGCCATCATGATCTAGAGCCAGCCGAATTCCCTTTTTCTGCTCACCTGCGTCGTTTGGAAGCTGGATATGATTCAGGTCTAGCCAGATGAGGTAAGGGCTCAATGTTGCTTGATAGTACAAAACGCGATTTTGTTGATCTGCGATACTGAGATACCACGTTTGGCTTTGCTCTGTCTGTTTCTGTAAAGATGCAGCTAGCTTTTCCCATGGACGACAGACGTTGCGAAGTACACTGGTGACACCAGCGACCGCAAGGTGCCTATCCACTTGCTGTGGTAGCTGGTTGGTATAGTAAGACGCTCGGATAAATCGATCGAGTGAACTGCTGGTACCCGGCAGGTTTATTTGGTTTCCGTGTATCGACTTGTACTTGTTGGTATAGCGCCAATAGTGATTAATACTGACTTGCTTTTCGAAGTCAGGTTGATTCGTCATGGCGCAGATATCTCGATTGATATAGTAGTGGTAGTTCGGGATCTCATAGGGAGGAATCACGTTGGCGGAGATATGAAGCTGGCCTTTAATGTATTCGAAAATAGCGACCTTCCCTTTTGCATCTGCCACTGACAGGTGACATAACAATTTTTTTCCTGAAGAAGGGAGGGTGGCACTTTGAACAACGATTTGTTGCATGGCAAAAATGGCATTTTCTACGGAATCACACATGTCGAGCAGATATTGCGCCCAGAGGCTGACACTGATCGGCTTACGCCCTAAATCAGATTGAGCTGGAGTCGGAAAATGAGCGCCAGCTGCCCATAACATATTCACGACTAAGCCTTTTTGATTCATCCCATCACTCACCGTTAGATCATAAGCTGAAATGACGACTGAACGATACAAGGATGTCCAACTGAGCGTGTTGACCCCGCATCGTCCCTCTTTTTCCATGCCATCGGGTAATATCCAAATATCATTACGTACAGATTCACACCAATCTAGGGTTCTGCCCGTGTAGACACCATGGTGTTTAGTAATATGATTGATTCGAGTGCACATCCTTCTCTCCCTTTTTAAGCCGAGGTTCCGTTTTTCTGACGTGTTGGTATGGGTTTTTAGATAGATGGGTTTTTATTTAAGGCTCGATGCGTTCAATTTCGCTGATTGAATAGTGCACCTTGCCCTCTTCATCGGGTAACGAAGCGAATATGATGACTTTTGCCAGATAGGAAGGCGATTTAGGGTAAATGCCAGTGGCTCGGCAAAAGAAGGAGTAATTGAGTCCCGCAACAACTTGAGCTTGAAACGCCAACGGTTTGTATTCGACGCCCGCCACACTGTGCATGACTTCGAATGCATTGAGCATTTCAGTCGAAAAGTCTTCTGCAAGCACTAAGGGACCATAAGTGTTGGTCGCAGAGAATGGGTTTGACATCGTGTTTGTCCTCACTCGCCAGTCTTTCAATTTCTCAGAAATTCATCGTATCAAGAATACAAAAGGACGAGAGAGGAGACGATTACACGTAATAACACTTCAATGGTAAAAGCAAAAATCAAGCGCGATCATTTGGGAAAGTCTTCATGCTTGAGAGATAAGAAGTACGCGTCTTGTGGCGCTGTGGCTGGGAACGATTTTTGGTGATGCTGATACGCCAACAGCAGAGCTTCTCGAGCTATCCATTGATCAAACTCAGCCACACTGAAGGGGGAGGTATGGATGATACGACTGATTCTCTCATATTGAATGTTTCCTTCTTCATCGATGCAGCGCCAATGATGCGCCATATTTTCGAAGGCTTTCGTTAGCCAAGGTTGTTCGTCTAACTTCAGTTGTTGAGCATGGTCTAAGAGCGCTTGGCGAAGCGTCGGATGATGCGGCAGAGGCAAAAGCGAAAACGGTTCGGAGACTGGCGAAGGTTTGTTGGTGTCCGAGACTAAGGTCTGCCATGCATCGTTTTCAACAAATGCTTTAGGGCTGACTTTAGGAGGAAGGTGCGAAAGGTTTAAGTTTGCCAGCTTGTAGAGGAGTTGAATCGCTTCTTTTCGCTTCAGAGAGTCGGGAGATGGGCCTAAAAACTCGAGTAGGTCGGTATATCGGCTTTCACTTAATCTCTGCTTCGCCAATGCGAAGAGTTGCTGTAGCGTTCGATCGGGGTACCAGAGTGATTTCAATTGTTTGAGAAGCCATATCGCTTCATCTGGCTCAAGAAGGTTGGCTTGCGTGGCGGTTTTTATGTCGTAGCGCAGATCGACCATGGCGCGTGATATCGCTTGAAAATCAAGTGATGCTGGCGCGTGAATCAGAGCAACTTCATCGTCATCTTCCAACTCTCCAGATGCGTATCTGCTATAAATGGAGCCTATGCCAACCATGCCTAAGCTATCCAATTCGGCTGCTCTGAGAGCCCCCATGCTTGAGCTGCCGTAGACATGTATACCGAGCGATAATGCATAGAGGATTTCTTTATGCCATACCGCTGGGATTTGCTCAAATAACCCATCAATCAATGCAATGATCTGCGGGTTTTCCTTAGTCGCAAGGTAAATGTCACCTTGCTTAGCGGGTGGCAGGATGATGGCATTGGGCAGTATCTCAAGGATATCTGTTTTTTGAATGGAAGGGCCAGAAAATACAATAATGCTCATAGTGACTCCTTACAGGAACGGGTGGCGTCGGCATGCGCTTTGAGAGCTTGAGCCCGTAGACCGAAGCGATATCCTAAAACGTGGTGAAGCCCTTCAAGACCTAATGGGATGACCTTGACGACAGGGATGTCAAATTCGGGTTTGGTTAGGTCAACGACGATGGGTAAAGGAAGTTGATTGGCTTCTAGCTGCGCACAGAGATAAATCAGGTCTTGTTGAAAGGTGTCGTGATCCCAACTCTGGATATCGGCGAAGTTTCGATGAGCACCTTGTTGAGAGAGGCGCTGTCGTAACGCTTTTTGCTGATGGAGTTGTTGACTCGATTGGTATGTGCTCACACTGATATCATCGCGAGATCCTGAAATGAGCGTTAACCGTGCTTGTACCGCTTCAGTAATCGCACGTAAAAGAGCGATGTGCTTATCAGGATGAGTACCAGAGCCAGTCATTGGGTAGAGTGGGCGATACGGCTTTTCTTGTTGGTTGATGATGGTGCATTGAAAGGTTGGGACGCCAATATCTGACGTAATGTCCCAGATGTTGACCATGACATCCGCGTGTTTGATTTGAGCGATCAAGGCTTGGATGCTGCTCTCATCAATACTGTTAAGATCGACTTTACGTGTTTGTTTGTCTGTTGGTTGAGTCAAAGACCATAAGGTCAGTGCATCTCGTTCAATCACTTCACATAAGCCATGGCATATCGCTTCTTCTTTGGTGTTACCCGAAGCCAGCCCGTTAGTGCTTAATTGAAAGGAACCGCTGCCATGGGGAAGTGGCAAAGTAAAATCACAGTGAACCACGTCATAAGGCACATAGATATGCCGATTGGATTGCAACTGAACCCCTTTGACCCAAAGTCGATTGGCATTAGGAGCGAAAGGCTCAATATCCATTTGAGGTAAGTAAGAAACATCAACCACAGTGTGTGTGGCGACCAACTCACTGTAGCGACAAAACTTGAGGGGCAGTTGAATGTTTTCTGCATGGTAAGTTTCGATGGCTTCCATTGCCGCAGATGCCTTGGCTGCTGCAAGTGTGACCCCTTTACCTTGTGAAACGGCGACCGCTTTTGCGTTCGGTCGGCAAGCCGTGACAACGGGGATGCCGATATCATCCAACCCCGTGATATTCGCCAGCCGAGTGATGCCCATGGCTGCAAAGAACGGACGAATCCGCTCTAAGGTTTGCTCAGGGCTGACGGCTCTGTGTGTACCCATTCGGTATGCTTTCATCACTTACCTGCTTGGAAAGTTCTAAGGTTCGCGATATAGCAAGCGACACCACTCCCAGCATCCGTGGTTGGCATATCGTCTGGATTCAAGGCTCCAGATTGGGCGTTGGTTTGTCCGTACATTTGCTCAAGGTGTGATGTTGTTTGAATGATGTCTTCTTTTGAGTATTCCGACTTAACTTGAGGTGAAAACTCATAGAGGTCAAGCACACTGGAAGGTATATAGCTGATTCTATATTGATAGGATCCTTGCGTCTTTCTAAGGCGATCAGGGTGCTTGTAATAGGCTATGTAAAGGTTATCTTCTTCAATAGGTTGCGCCAATTGATACAAGCGTGATTCTGGAATGCGTTTCAGAGATCCTTGTGGGAGCGTAACGGTCTTGTCTTTTCGTATGCTGAATGTGGCTGCATCAGTATTTTCTTGAGCGTCTTGAGGAATAGATACATCACTTCTGTTTAAGTTTATACGACGCAAGTCGATGAAGTAGCCTGTTTTTGGTGACGGGATCACTGTGGCTTGAGTCGATAAATTCCAGTCAATCACCTTGGTCACGGCTGGTCCGACTAAATTTGCTGGGAAGCGGCCGTTTTTGTCAGTGAAATATCTTTGTTTATAACTGTGTCGATTCAGACTCTCGATAACGAACTGACTTTGCGTGTAGTCTTCATATTCGAGATGAGCAATTTTTCCATTGGGCCTTAGTACGAAAATATCATTCATTGAAATTAGGTCTACATCATTATTGTTCACAGTTTTCTCCTAGCGGGTTAAAGAAAATGGTGTTCTTGAGCGATGTCAACCACTTGTTTAAGCAAAGAAGAGTGGAGCTCATTTGGATTGGCGTCGGCGAGTACAGTGAGTGCTTGTTCCAAAGGGCTGACGAGTTGAGCTTGACTTGTTTCCATCAATACGGCGGCCATGGAGGGTATATCAGAGGCCATTGCTTGATTAAACTCAGCTTGATGCAAGCATAAAGCGAAGGTGGGCAAGAAGCTTAACCACAAGAAAGGAAAATGAATCGTTTCTCGCTCGGCAGTGCCTAATTTCTTAGACCACAGCACTAAGCTATGCTGAATATGCTCAACCGCCTCCTCAAAATGACCGCATTTCAAGTGATACCAAGCAAGTTGAGCTTGTGCGGCCGCAACATAATCTTCCATACCGAGATCGCGCGATAAGGTGAGTGAACGTTGGGCAAACGCGTTTACTTGGTGAACATCACCCAGAAAACGGTAAGCAACAGTCAGATAGGTGCAACAACGAGTTTGTAGCGCTCGCTCATGGAAGGACTCAGCAAGTTCTAATGCTCGATGCAGATCGTCAATCGCAGTGGATACTTCCTGCAAATGACATAGGCAGAAGCCACGAGTAAACAGCGCATTCGCGAGCAGTAAATGATCGCGACTTTGTTCGGCTGCCGCAACGCCTTGATGGCTAAACTGCAAGGTGTCGGTATCCAGTCGGTAACGTTGATCGCGAAGATAAAAATGCAGCAAATTATCGTAGTGAGTGGCAATCTGTCGTTGGTCCCCAAGCTGATGAACCACAGGTTCGACTTGCGTTAATATGGTTTCCATCTGAGGGATATTGCCAGACCAGTATTGGGTATAGACTTCAGTGGTTTTAATGTCTAACCATGTTTGCCACCATTGGCTTCGGCAGGGAATCGTACTGTGCCCCATGCGGTTGAGGTGTCGTTCTGCTCGGAGCAAATGCTCATGAGCTAAAGGAAGCTGCTTCATGTTTTCAAGGGTCTTTCCTAACGCGAGATGAGCCTTTGCCAGTGGGAAAGGATCTTCACTGTCATGGTGGAGTGCTAACAAGCATTCATACTGCTCAAGTGCGTTGGGATACTGCCCATCGCTATACAAGTTGTCACCATAACCCTGAACAAGCCGAGCATGTTGTTCCCGCTCTTCAACGCTCATGGTGACTTGAGTTGTCTTGTCTGCGATCGTGGTTACGTCAACGTTTGTTTTTACTATAACGTCCGTCGCGGCTATACCGTCTATGTCTACTATACCGTCTGTAGCTACTAGGCCGTCCGTCGCTACAAGCACATGGAGGGCGGATTCGCCCTTGCTAAGATTCTGATGAATGTGATGGTCATGGAACATTTCTAGAGCGTTGCCATAGAGCTGGATGGCGTCATCGACGGCGAAGAGTTCGCTTGCTTTTACAGCGGCTTGCTCATACCAATAACAGGCATCTTCGGCTTGTTGTCCTTGTTGATAGTGATGAGCAATTTGATGGCAAATAAGACGATCAGGCTGCGCATGTCGGCTCTTGAGAGTGTCTGCGATGTTGTGATGGAGTGAAAGTCGCTCTTGATAAGGGATCGCGTCATAGCAAGCTTCTTGGATCAAAGCGTGTTTGAATAGGTAGCGATCACCTTTGATCGAACGTTGCTTAATTAAGATCCTCTGTTCAATCATTTCATCAAGATCGTTCTGGATCTGCTGTTCACTGAGCGATGATGTTGCGATCAGTAATTGATGGTCAAACTCTCGCCCTAACGCAGATACTAACGGCAGAGTATCTCTAGCATGATGAAGTTGTTCAATCTTGTCCTGTATTGACTCCCGTAAAGTAAAGGGGATCTGGCTAATGACGGCATGCTCTGCAAAGCGCACCTTCCCTTCAATGACCTCGACCCACTGCTTGTGTTTGAGCATCAGGGTCAGCTCTTCGATAAACAGAGGGACACCGTCGGTACGGGATTGGATAAGATCACGCACTTCATCAGATACCGATGCGTAATCAAGCAGCTCGGCAATAAGGCTGTGACTGGATTCGACTTTCAGTGATAGAACCGCAAGGCTTTCGATATGTTGAGCGGGGAAGCTCGGCGGCAACAGTGACCGAGAGGTTGTCATTATTTTTGACTGTACAGAGGATGACGGAGTGACATCGCAAGATTGAGACTGGATTAAGTGGGCAATGAACTCCAGCGTCATCTCATCTGCCCAGTGAATGTCTTCGAAAAGCCAGTGCCGGACGTTCTCCTGATGATGACACTCGATGAGATTGAGCAAGTAGCCTAACCCCTCGAACAACAAGGCTTTTTGCGTATTTGCATCAATAATGGTCAGAGTGCGATCTTTCTCGATATGAATGTTGAGCCATGCTGAAAGAATCGCCGTAATTTCTTTTTTTGGTCCAACAAAACAGGCTTCCTCCAATCGAGAAGCTAATGATTGCTGCTTATCAAACAGAGCTTTGCGGATCACGCTAAGAATGGGAAAGAGTGCGTTGCCTTGATATTCAGGAAGGCATTGCAGAGTCAGCACCTGATGATGTGCTTTGAAAGCTTGCAGCAATCGAGATTTTCCCATCCCAGCATCGCCATGGACATGCAAGGCAACAGTTCGAGAACATTGACTAAATTGAGATAATTGAGCGAGTTCTTGTTCTCGCCCGATCAAGGCTTGCTGGTGGCGCGTTCCTCTAACAAAACTAAAGGCCTCTTCAGAGCGTTCAGATACAATCTGATAGGCCTGACTGAGTGTTGAGTGAGCGATAGAATCACAAGGTAACGCTTGTTCTATGTGGTAAAACGACCTAAGTAGGGCCTCACTTTCACTGCTGCATAAGATTTGATTTGAGGGGACTAAGGTGAGCAGATCCGTCACAACTTGAGTGGCTAATCCTGAGGGAACGTGATCTTTTCGTGCAGTAAAGAGTGCACTATGCAGGGCGAGGTGAAAAGAAAGTGGGTGACCATAGCGTTGATGAAATGACGAGCGTTGTCTATTGGCCAGGCTGATGATTTCTAAAGCGGATCGGGCTGCCAATCGGGCATCACTGTCACTGGCATTCGGATGACCAAAGTAAAATAAGCTTAAATTGCTGAGGCTGCCGACATAGTACCCGCCGTAGCGAGTGACAACATCAATGCACTGTTGTTCGATCGACTTAAGCACCGTTTCGACGATGTCTAGATCACGTACTTTTTGTGACAACCCTCCAAGTTGCAGCCTCATTGCCAGTACCGTCAATGGCTTTTTATGCGAAATAGAGAGTGGGGTCTCGGGTAAAAATTCAGGGTCATCTTGTCTCAGTGGCATAGTGAGATCATGACTGTGATCTCGATGCGAGGGATTGGATACGCGATTCCCTTGGTCATCCCAACAGGTTAAGTCAGACACTACGATCTCTCGCAGCTGATGATAAATCTGCTCACAGCTACGTTTTCTTGCGCTGGCATTTTTTTGCAGTACGTACCCGATTAACTGGCCAAGTGGATGAACCTCAAGAGGCGAGGGCAGAGGGATCGGGGCTTCAGACAGATGTTGATAGTAACTATCGGCAACACTGTTGCCTTTGATGGCCGGTGAGCCAGTGAGGCACTCAAGAAAGACTAACCCCCACATGTAAAGATCGGCACTGAATGTGATGGGCTCGCCGCGAAGCAATTCCGGCGCGCAATAGGTGGGTGTCCCTAAAGCATCATTGAGTGAACTTAGTTGTTCGTCCGTTTGTTGTTTTCTATGTAAAGTGTCTGTATGCAAAGGGTCGGTATGTAAAGAGTCGGTTGCAGTTAGAGTGCTGATCCCGAAATCAAGCAGCTTCACATAGAGCTGTGTCCCCGAATGGTACAACATGATATTGGACGGTTTGATGTCGCGGTGAACAATCCCATGCTGGTGGGCATGGTGAAGGGCATCTAACAGCTGTAGCATGATCGCTTTAGCCGTGTCAGGAACAAAGGGACCATGCACATTGAGGTATTCACGCAGCGCAATCCCTTCGACAAATTCAAATACGCTATAAACGATTTTCTGCGGTGTATCCCCTAGCAGTGTACCGCGATCTAGAAGGCGAACAATGTTGGGGTGATTCAGTTGACTAATGAAACCACTTTCTTGTTCGAAACGAGCAATTTCAACATCACTTACGGTGTCTTGAGAATCAAGAAGTAGAAATTTAATGGCGACATCTTGTTGGGTATTGGTCTGTTTGGCGCGATAGACGGCACCAAAGCCGCCCTCACCGATTTTTTCATTAAGTCGATAACCCAGTTTATCGAGCTGTTGTTGTATTTTTAATGCGAACGGCTGCATGAGGGGCTCATTATGTCTCGAAAGTGTATGGTTCTATTTTTCGGTTTTCACGATCTCTAACTTGGGGGCGTTTAACCGCACCTCTCCACTTTGCAATTGCAAAATGTGGCATGCATCAAGACCACTAAAGCTCACTGCTTCACGTAGACGGTTTCTAAGGCGATGCAATCTCACACGAACATTTTCGGGTTCAATTTTTAAGTCTGAAGCGATTTTGTCTAATTTAAGCCAACCTCTGTAGGCTTCTTCGAGCTCAAGTTGCTGGTCGCGTTGATATTGCTTAGCCAGATAGAGAAAGAGGTAGAGTTGGTTATATAGACGATGCCCTTGGATAGTCGAAGTGCTGATATTGTCGTCGACCATCAACTGAATCTCTTCCTCATCTGCCGAGACATGCAAAGTGAACGTCAGGTCGTCTAAGGTCGTGACGTGAGGCAAATTGGGGCTAGTCACTTCCTCAAGTTGACTGGCTTGAAGTCGGTAGTGGTGGCCGGCGATGTAAAGCGTATCGCCATCGAATAATTTACGGGTGATCCAGTCGCTTTCAATGAGGGCGTCCAAATGCCAAAAGCCGTGATCAAAGTAAACACAGTAGTTTTCCGCCAGTTTGGTAAAAGGACGGGTTAACATGATATTAGGTTGATCAACGCTCAGCAGAACATCATTAGGAGCTTGTGCAGAAAGCAGCGTGAAAGATTCGCCCTGCTTTGAAGAGAGGCTGACCTGATCCTGTTCTCGAAGTGGTGTGAGTTGATCTTTAGTCAAACGTTTACCGTTGAGCCAGACGCCATTGGTACTTTTGTCTTGAACTAACCACTTTCCATCTTGCCATAACAACACACAGTGCACGCGAGAGACATCATGGGAAGAGAGCTGGGTATGGCAGTCTTGAGAGCGACCAAAGAGATGAAAAGCTCTTAAGTGAATAGATTGCCCTGAGGAAGAGCGTAAGATCCCTCCCAAGCTGCCTAGATTGGGCTCAAATTCAGATGGCGTGGTGACTGATAGCTCCACGGCAAATGGCATAGGAGCGTCTATTTTATCCATTGTCGACATAATCATCCCTTAGATGAAGTTCGCTAAACGCACTGTATCCAAAAGGGAGTTCAAGCTTCTTAGGGCGAAATCCAAAGAATAATCACGTGATGTTCAGCGGGTACAGAATTACGTTCATATTACGTTTGCAACTATATGCTTATTGAGGGGATGTCGGCTAGATAGGGTTAGAGATAGGTATGTGGAACTGTGTATCATTCGTCAAAAAATAGGAGTGTGTATTTTCTCAATTACACAACACCTTGGTGATGAGAGGAAAAAATGTGCGATAGCGCACAATTGTTCCTGAGGGCGTCATAACAACGACACCTTCTTAATTAATTTTTGAAACTCTTTGCATTCAAGGTGGTTGTCCTTAGGGCATTGAGCTACGTGATTTAAGGTTTCCACGACCCATTGCATCCGGATAATTTGTTGTGATAATTGCTCCGATTTTTCAACGAGTTTGTCCCGATCTATTTTCAGATGACCTTCTGTTCCAAACATGGACTTTATCTCTTCAAGTGACAGTTCTGCTGCTTGCCCAAGTCGAATGAGCGAAAGGGTTTGCAATATAGACTCGGCATATTGACGCCGAAGACCTTGGCGACCAATCGAACGAATCAATCCGAGTTTTTCATAGTAACGCAGTTTTGAGGCGCTCATGCCTGATCGACTGACGACTTCACTGATATCGAGATATTTCATGTTGACTTGAAGTTGGGTTTAAGTTGTAGCGTATCGCTACTGTATCAATTTCATGGTTAAGAAGCAGAAGGAACAGAGCGATGAATGACAATTTTATTCATTTCATGACACAGGCGGTGCTTATCGGTGGGATCGCTACCGTTGTGATGGACGTTTGGGCTTTATTTCAGAAACATGTGCTGAAACAAGCGGGTTTAGATTATGCATTGGTAGGGCGCTGGGCATTGCTGATGCCAACGGGCAGATTTTATCACAATCATATTATGAAAACGGAGCCAGTGAGGGGGGAAGTGGCGGTAGGTTGGTTGTTGCATTATGGAATTGGTATCGTGTTTGCGGCGGCGCATTTAGCTTATTTTGGTGAGCAATGGTTAGCGTCTCCGACTTTATTTCCGGCACTACTAACAGGGTGGATCACGTTGGCGATGCCATTTCTTGTTATGCAGCCCGCATTTGGCTTTGGTTTTTTTGCCAGTAGAACTCCAGCCCCTTGGTGGGTAAGGGTTAAAAGTATCGCGGCACATACCAGTTTTGGGATAGGGATTTATTTCGCTGGGTTTGGGGGACAGTGGCTTTTTTAGTTTAACCGCTGTCCGATAGTTTGAGTGATTCTTAATGATAGAGCTCAACCAAAAGTTTCGATAAAGAAGTTGAATGTGAACCACATTTGATCAACATGGGGGCACTATTTATTAAAAAGATATTAAAATCATTAGAATAGAATTACTAATTGCAATGGTGGATGAAAAATAAAATAAATAATGAAATTAAATCTTAGTTTATGATTTTAAAGTGATATACATTATTTTACGGTAGCCTGATTAACATTCGTAGTCTATTTTATTAAAAAATTAGATATGGATTATATTTATGACGTGGAAGCATTCAGGTAAAACCTCAGCTTTTGATTTTTTGAAATTAGATGACAATCTCATCCGAGAATACAGTATATCATGTGAAGTTAAAAAATCATTGAATAAAAAAGTACATATAACTAGGCAAGCGATATTGATGCTATCGAGTTTGAATCCATTCGATCAAAAAAAGGTGTTAAATGAGATTAAATATATAAGTGACAACCCAAATAGCTGTAGTTCATCAAAGCATAGCCGAGTTCCATTTAAGAGACTTTATCGAAGTAAAGATCAGTTTCAATCATATCATTATCTAATTGATTTTAAATTAACGTTGGATGATCAGGTTGTTATATATGATATATATTTTGATAGGACAATTACAGGGTCAAAAGTTAGAAACAGTAAAGAAAGAAATGTTTTATATGAGGTAAAACGGTCAGGTAAACCTTTTAGAGGTGCCCTAGACTCTGGTGATTTACAAGAAACCGTAGCATCGTGGGACACTTCATTAACTCCTACTCATAATATTTCAACTGAACATGCGGCCGTTAATGGAATGCAAAATAACCTAGAAAAAGCAACTTGGTTAATGGGGACTCACTTAGATGTAGCTTACCCAGAAGATGGCTTTTCTGTGTATACTCTATTTCACAATCCAACTGATCGAATGCTTTATGATGTTATAGAATGCATTTTCGATAAACGAAAAGGGACTAAATCGCAAAATGCACAACACTTAGCGGCAATTCTTTATCAAAATCAAAAATTAGGAAGAAGAGTAAAGTGGGTAGTGCATAGCCAAGGTGCCATAATTTTTACAGCGGCACTAGAGGAATACCGTAAAGCGCATACAGCCAACTTAACGTCACAACATTTAGCCGTTCATGCCCCTGGAGCTTTCATTCCAAGGTTAATCAACTCAGCCAAAAAACTGGGTATAACGGTTGACGAACCTAGAAGTAACCCCTTTGACTTAGTTCCCAATATGGCAGGTCGTAATGATTTGTCCCCGAGCAGCCTAGTTAGAAGTTTAAAGTTTATGGGGCTCACTTTTTTGGGAACTGAACTTACTAGCCCACATACCTTGCCATTTTTGGGATTAGAACTCTATCATACTCAGTTGCGACTATCGGGGAATCATCGTCGTGCACAAGATGTGCTTAATCACATAAATAAGTATACTTAAATATTATCAATAAAGGTGATTAATGGTGAGTTTAAGAAAAGTAATACGTCGTTATAGAGGCGGAATGGACTCGAATCATACGTATGATGAAAACTACTTGATTGGAAAAAGACATAAATTATCATTGCATTTACCGGTTTGTAACCCGCCTAAGTTACTACGAGTAAAAACAGTTAATTTTCCAATAGAAGAAGAGGAGTGGTTTGAGAGAAATCATAAATTTCTTTCACATTTGAAGTATGTCCCAATTCATGAAGCATATTGGTACTATATGCCACTTATTCCAACGCCTTTTAGGGGGGAGTTGGGAAATTTACGTCTAAATATTTCTATATCTCGAACAAAATCAGAGACTCATACTCCTGATGAGTTAGGTCAAACTCTTATAGATGAATATAATGGCTATTATAATTCGCCAGTCATTGGAGATTATGGGCTAGGGCACAATACAAGAATTATTCAGAAAGTAGAAGAGCACTCTGCAAGGAGACATACGCCTTTTACTGACGAAGAAAAGAAAGAACAAATAGAAATAAACTTAAGATCAAGTGGTTATGATCAGATACTTCGTTTTAAAAAGATCACAGTTAATGATATTCCATGGGTACTTTTTATTGTAAACAAATCGACCAACGTCAAGGTTATGTACTATTCAACCATTTTAAATGATGGTTATTATCTTCTTTGTAAGTTTACCCTGTCGGTAAATATGTCTGATGAGAATAAGCCGTGGTATAAAGAAGCAAAATCTTCGATCTCTAAGCTGCTACAAGGAGTTAGACTAGAACGCCATTAACCCTAATTATCAGATGCAATGTATCTGTCTCGCCTTAATACTATTGATCTATTTGATGTTTACTCAAGCGGGACATTTACTCTTTGTCTTGCCAAAGAGTAAACAGAAAGGCGTTTTGATTTCGTTCTCGCTGTCCGGTCGGTTTTAGGCGTTCCCGACGCCTCAAAACCTACAATCTCTTTAGTGGTCGTTGTTATAAGCAGAATTTTTCTATGTTGATGCCAACTTCAGCTAGTATACAGGCTTTGCATAATTGACGGAGTTCGCTAATAAAATCAGTCACTTCATCACGAGAAATTGTATTGCTAGTTGTAGAAATTTCCCAACAGGATCTAAACAAGAAGCCATTCTCTACGGGGAGTAACTCAAAGATTCCTTTATCTTCGAAATCAGAGCTTTCAAATGAGAATGATCCAGAAAAATCAAAGGTTTCCCAGTGTTTTAATGAAGATAATAGCTCAAGAACGTTTAAGTTTTCTGCAAAAACAATATCGTCGCCGAAGCGAAGTATGAGGTCCGCATCTATATTGATTAGGGCTTTGTACCTCTCATCCATTTCCAGACCCTTTGGATCTATTTCGACGTTCTCTAACGTTACGTGAATTTTTCTCATCATCCAGTTCCACAAGTTAGCTTATCATGCGTAAAATTTAGTCGCTGCTAAACACAATGGATAAATACCCTTGTTGAGGAAGAAGACGGCAACGCTGCCTGCACCATGAGTTAGAAACCTATGGTGCTGGTATTTTTACCCGTAAAATCGCTATCATAATCGCAAGTTAACATATCAGTTATCTTGCTGATTTAAAATAGATAAACTCAGCAATCGAGAAGCACACTTACATCATTGGAATCGTTGAAAGCACCAATAACCCAGCCATCACATAATTAAAGCTCTTTACTCGAAATGATGAAGTCAACCAACGTTGCAGTTGAGTGCCAGCAGAAGTCCAGAAGGTTGCAGACGGGACATTAACGATCATAAATACAATGGAAATCAGCACCAGTTGCCACCAAGACTGGCCGTCGCTGTACATGCTGACAGCCGTCAACGCCATAGACCAGCCCTTAGGGTTGATCCATTGAAAACTCGCAGCTGCAATAAAGCTCATCGGCTGATAATCCTCATTTGCTTCTGCTTTACCACTCCTCGCTATTCGCCATGCAAGGTAAATCAGATAGGCGAGACTGGCGTATTTTAATATCTGATGGCTGACTGGGTATGCATTAAAGATTCCCATGAGACCGACACCAACGAGCAACAACATGAGCCCGAAACCGAAGGTGATTCCTAGCATATGGGGAATGGATCGGCGAAAGCCTACGTTGGCACCAGAGGTCATTAGCATGATGTTATTTGGACCTGGGGTAAATGTCGAGACAAAGGCAAACAGAGCCAGTGCAGTGATGTGTTCAAAACTCATTGATGATGTTCTCCATATAGATGTGGGTGAAGTGCCTATCTCGAGATGGATGAATATCATAGGTAGAAGCAGACGCAATTTTGTGTTTTTATTGAGTCATTGAGAGTTAAATACACAACAAAACGTCACTATGGATAGAGCAGACGCAAGAATATTGCGCGAACTGAAAAATGATGGTCGAATCTCCAATGTTGAGCTGGCAGAGCGTGTAGGATTATCGCCTTCAGCGACTTTACGTCGAGTACAAGAGCTCGAAAAGCAAGGGGTAATCAAAGGTTATCGCGCTGTACTAGACAGCAACCAATTGGGGCTGGGCTTTGTGGCGTATGTGTCGATTGGTTTGGCAAGTCACAGCAAAAGCGCTCAACTAGAGTTTGAGAACCATGTCCGTTTTCAAGATGAAGTCGTTGAATGCCATAACATCACTGGCGCTAATGAGTATTTATTGCGTGTGGAAAGTGCGGACTTACAGAGTTACAAACGTTTCCATGCTGATGTCCTTGGGGAGTGTGACGTGGTGAAATCCATCACAACCATGGTGGTGATGGACACGCCTAAAAATGAACGCTGAAACGAAAAGGCAGAGACCAAGCCGCATCGCGGCTTGGTAAATTCTCGTTTATGGAGTGGCATTGAAGATTTGACCATTCTCAGTGCCTTCAATACTTGCTAAATAATGATTTGCAACCTCAGCGGCGGGTATTCCGAAACTGTCATCTGCTCCCCACTTTTGAAGTGTTTCTTTTACAATCGCAGGGCTGACAGCATTGATTCTTTGATTGCTGTCCAATTCGAGTGAGGCGACTTTGACAAATGCGTTGATTCCAGCGACGCCGACAGCAATTGCTGCTGTTCCTGCATTAGGGTTATCCGCCGCTTGGCCTGAGGTTAAAGTAATAGATCCACCCTCATTTAGGTAATTTAATCCGATACGAGCGATCTGGATCTGACCAAGAACTTTGCCTTGTAATACCGACTCGTATCCACGAATGGGCATTTGATTAAAAGCACCCATTTCACCGTCACCTGCCATACAGATAATTCCATCGACAGATCCAACTTGTTCAAACATCGCTTCAATTGAGGATGGGTTGGTGATATCGACTCGAATATCCCCCTGTGTATGACCAACAGAGATGACTTGGTGGTTATTGTTTTTTAGTGATGTGACTACGGCTTTGCCAATGATTCCGTTTGCGCCAATCGCAATTATTTTCATGTTCGACCTTTTCTAGTGGGTGTGAAAGTGTGTTGTTGATAGCCAATTCATTACTCGTGTTACAAGCTGTTCAGGTTGATCTTCTTGCAAAAAGTGAGAAGCACCCTTTATCGTGGAGTGAGGTTGCGTATGAGCCCCAGAAAAATTGTTCTGAAACTTCAAGTGGTAGTCCGTCTCTGATAAAAAAGGGTCACGATCACTGAAAAGAGTCAAAACAGGTTTATCCCACTGTTTAAGCTTGCGCCATGCTCGATTCACTTGTTTTAAATCGGTTGCGACGATCTGTGGCATGGTTCTTGGACCTGCATAGAATTCAGCGCTTGGATAAGGGGCGTTGTAAGCGTCTTTTTCCTGTTGATCTAAGTTATTGACGGTTAGGGTTTGAATGACTTCACCAATATCAAGCTTGTCTTGATAACGAAAATAACTTGCCCAGTTGCCGTAATTAATTTGATGCCTCAGAGTCGACAAAGTTGGACGCCCCGCTTTGAAGGCGAGTATTTTGAGTACTTTGGGAAGAATGAACTGTTCTAGTTTACTAGTTTCAGCTAAAGCCGTGTTGGCTAGAATGAGTCGATCAAGCCACTCCGGTTGCTGCGCTAAAACTCGTAGTCCAATCATACCTCCCCAATCTTGCATGAAAGCAGCCGCATGGCGTATCCCGAGCTGTTTAACAAAGCTGTCCAACCAATTTACATGATTTTGGTAACTGTGCTGTGCAGGGTTGATGGGTTTATCTGACTTACCAAACCCGATCAAATCAGGGGCAATCACGCGATAGCCTCCCGCAACAAACTGCGGGATCATATGGCGATACAGATAACTCCAAGATGGTTGGCCGTGTAGGAGAAAGATCACGGGATCTTCGAGGTTACCTTCATCAAGATAATGCATTTTCATACCTTCAACGGTCAGGTAATTGGCTGTGAATGGGTAATCTTTTAGATTTGAAAATGCATGTTCTGGTGTCGATAAAATCTGCAATGTCATGGCGTATCCCTCTTACTCTACCTCGAGGCAGCAGTGTTAATCATTTGGTGGGAGTGGTTTGTGGTCACTCAACATAGGGTTACTTTAAGGGGATATATCGATCTAAAAAAGCATAGATATTTTACCAATATGGTCATAAAATTAGACCATGATTGGATTGGAACATTTAAACGTAATTTACGTTATTCATCGAGAGGGCAGTTTTCGCAAGGCAAGTG
This sequence comes from bacterium sp. HQB-39, assembly GCA_043422575.1. Classification (GTDB taxonomy): domain Bacteria; phylum Pseudomonadota; class Gammaproteobacteria; order Enterobacterales; family Vibrionaceae; genus Vibrio. The sequence goes on from JBHOHG010000007.1 coordinate 176,135, forward strand.
AAAAGCTGTTTAAAGCTCGTTCTGCAGTGTCATACTCGGTGAAACAAGTAGAGCAGTACTACGACGTTGAAATTTTTGACCGTAGTAGCTATCGACCAAAATTAACGGCGGAAGGTAAAGCGTTATTGGCAAAAATTAGGCCTTTGATTGCAGCTGCCGATGAGTTTGAACATTTTGCACAACGGCTTAGTGGCGAGGTAGAAACGGAAATAAGGATAAGTATCAGTGCAATTTTTCCTACTGATAAAGTCACTCTTTTATTGCACTCCTTGCGCGAAAATTACCCTGAGACAGAAATTCATTTGAGTATTGAAACCGCGTCAGGTGAAAGAATGCTCAAAGACGATGTGGTCGATATTGGCATCTATGCCGTTAGAGAGTTGGATGAAGATCGTATAGCTTATAAACAGATAGATAGTCTTAATCTGCCTGTTTATGTCTCTGACCAATTTCCGTTAGCGAAGAAGTCAGAAATTAGTCAGCAAGACCTCTATCAGTATCCACAAGTCGTGGTGAAATCTTCTTACAAGTCGAGTCCTGATTCTGGGATCATTACGCAAGCGAAACAGTGGTATGTTTCAGATCATAACACCAAGAAAACGTTGATTAAAAGTGGTTTGGGGTGGGGGAGATTAGCGTGTCATGAAGTCGAAGGTGAAGCGCATCATTGGCAACGTGTGGTCGCGATGAAAGCAATGACTGTCCCGATTTATATAGCGCGAACTAAGTCCAAGCCGATGGGACCTGTGGCTCAACGGATATGGGATTTTTTTGAAAGTGTTAACAACCAAAAATAGAAGGCCTCTCAAAACGTGGTGATCGCATAATCACCACGTTATTGACGAAATAGACCGATCGAATCGGGTTAGTTTGGGGCCTATCTCAACTTAATCCATCAACTTTAACTTGCCTTTGGCATCGTTAAGTTGCTGATAACCTTTACTCTGCATGAGTGTTTTCAATTCTTGCTCGATTCGCCCAAAGCATTCAGGGCCTTGTTGTTCAAAAGCGGTCGCAATCTGCACGGCATCTGCACCAGCTAAGAGATACTCGAAAGCATCTGTGCCCGTGGCGATACCGCCTACGCCAATGACTTTGGTGCTTTCGGGTAACAGGTCACGGAACGCTTTGACATTGGCTAAACCAACGGGCTTCACGTAAGCGCCACACAGACCGCCAAACCCACCTTTTGGCTTGATAACAGGTTGTTCCGTAATGGGATCGATCACCAGGGTATTGCCTAGTGAGTTAATCGTTGTGATAAATTCCACTGGGTACTGTTTTAAGATATTCGCGACGGCGGTGGTGTGAGACATATCAAAGTAAGGCGCAAGTTTGATGCCCATTGGTTTATCGCATAATTGTCGTAATGTTTTAAGGGCATTCTCGGTTTGCTCAAAATCATACGCAACTTGCGGTTTCCCTTGAATGTTAGGGCATGAGAAGTTCACTTCGATAAGGTCGGCGTCTGTCTTTTGAAAAGCTTTTACCATTTCAATGTTGTCGTCTAGGCTTAGACCTGAAATGCTGATCACAACAGGTTTATTAAAGCGCTTTAGATCAGGGATCATTTCAACGTAAGCTTGATAACCTAAGTTCGGCAATCCCATTGATTGAATCGACCCTAAAGGTAAATCTGCGTAACGCGGCTCCGCATTGCCTTCTCGAAATAGCTTGGTGCAAGATTTCGTTACGATGGCCGACGCAGCAGAGTCCCCAATTTTATACAGCTCTTCTTGCGTGGTACAACGAGGTCCAGAGGCATTCATGATGTAGCCATCAAAGTGAACGCCGCCGATGGTGGTCGATAAATCTATACGAGACATGGATAACTCCTATAAGACGGTGTCTACGACGTGCGGTTGCCCCCCCGCTGAGGTCGCAATCAAGGTCGAAGACACAAATTGAAGATACCCAAATCACCTCGAGGTGGCGACGTTTGCTGTTGGAAGTCACTTGGGTATAAGCATCAATATGCGCTCTTCGCGGTATCGCGGTCGCCATTATTACGAAATCGTGCAGAGAGGGAAGTGCAAACCCAACCTTTGTTGATCAAAAGCAAACGATTGCCAAATTTAATACAAAGTCATGCCTAAGAGAGGCTGTTTGAACCTCGCCTCTCTTAGAGACTTGTCGTTGATAGCGGTGGATTAGATTGTTATGGGGCGTGATTAAACTTCTTTGTCCATTACCGTAATGTATTGCGGTGGTACAGATTCCACCAGCCAAACTTTGTTGTCTGTCAGGAAGAATGAAAAGCCATCTTGATGCATTTTTTCACTGGCAATGGTAAGTAATACGGGTTTACCGTAGCGTGCTCCTACACTGGTTGCGACAGTGCTCGACTCACTTAAATGGACATGGTGACGCTGCCTTTTTTGCAGCCCGCGTTGAAGGATGGCTTCAAGACTTTGATGAGCCGTCCCGTGCAGCAGGGTTTGCGGCGGTTGTACTGGCTCTAGCGCTAAATCAATGTCAATGGAGTGACCTTGATTTGCACGGATAGCGCGTCCATCAGGACTTATTGCGAAGCGGCGTTTATCGTTTGTTGCCACTACCAACTCTATCAGCTCTTGACTGAGTTTGGTTGGTAGCGCTTGCTGCGAAGATTTAGCAATCAGCTCTTCTATGTTTACCCAACCTTGAGTATCCATGGTAACGCCGATCGCTTCGGGTTGGTGGCGAAGAATGAAGCTTAGAAACTTCGAGATGGCAGTGATGTTTTTCTCATTCATGATTGGGTTCGCATGTTGTTTGAAGTTGAGGAAAGCGCTTTTCTAAATGCGCTTTGACATATCCAGCCCTGTGATTTCAAACCCCAAAGATTGATACAGTTTTTGTGCTTTAGGGTTATGGGCAGCAACTCGGAGGTTCACTCTTTCGATGCCGACAGATTTCACATGTTGCTCTAAGGCTGCCAGAGCTGCCCGACCAAAGCCCAAACATCGATAGTCTTCAAGAACGATGAAGTCGTAAAGGTAGGTTGAACCATCGATCGTGTTTGCACAATGCCACAGATATCCTACTTTCGTTGTCGAAGGTTGATTTGGGGTTAGTCTAGCTTCAATACACAGCAGCTCATGACGGTCAGAATCAGCGCCTTTCGGGAAGCACATATCGAGCTCTCTTGAGGCTTTTTCTGTCGCAGTACGTTCATCGATATGATAACTCTGTTGAATATCCAAACTGTATTCGCGAATAAATACGTTGCGGTACGCTTCAAAATCAGCTTGAGAAGCGGGTCTTAAATGAATCATGAATGTCCTTCTTTAGAACAGTTTTTTCTGTGAGATTAGCAAATGGTTCCGCCGCCAATCTCAATGTCTTGCGGGTTGTCGATGCATGATTGAGCCGCAATTTTTAAACCACGGATGATGGCTTCAAGAGGTAAGCTTGGATGCTGATCGCTTTGCTCAGGGATCAAAGGAATATGCACAAAACCGCCGCGAATTTGGCGATGTTCAATGTGATTCATTAAGAGATAAAACAGATGATTACAGACGAAAGTGCCTGCCGTATTTGACACTGAGGCAGGTAATTGTGCTTGCTGAATATCTCGGCAAATTGCCTTGATCGGCAGTGATGTAAAGTAGCCCACGGGGCCATTTTCTAACACGGTTTCATCAATCGGCTGGTTATTCCCATTGTCTGGGATGCGATAGTCGTCAATGTTTACAGCGACGCGTTCAGGGGTGATGTCTTTGCGACCTGCGGCTTGACCGACACAGATCACCACATCAGGCTGGTGCTGTTCGATGGCATGCTTTACTGCTTCAAAGGCTTCGTAGCGCGTCACTGGTACTTGGCACGCCACGATGTTTCCGCCGTCAAGTTGGGTGTTATGCAGCGCTTTTACCGCTTCTAAAGAGGGGTTGATGGTGTCTTGTCCGAACGGTTCAAATCCCGTGAGTAATACAGTTTTCATAGTAGAGCTTAAGGTGACGTTACAAATTCGCCACTACTATGCCTGAGCCACACAGAAATGGGTACTCTGAGGTGGGGATTCTGACGAGAAGGCTCACACTAAAGCTGGGAAATCGACACGTTGCCAGTTATAGGTTTTCACATCAGCCATCGCTAACATGGCGAAATCCTCAGGGGTATCCCCATAAGCGTAGACAGTGTCATAGTCATCAAGGTTGCACAAAGCTTTTACGCGTTCGACTTTACGCTCTTTACTGCAATCGCCGTTGAGGTAACGCCCTGTAAGTTTTCCATTACGAACGCTCAGTTCACTGCAGAGCAGTTCAATCCCTTGTTCTTGACACCAAGGCGCAAGGTAGGCATCCAGAGAGGCTGAAACTAAAATGACGCGATCTCCTTGTTGTTTATGCCACTCAATCGCAGATAAGGCCTCGGGTCTGATTTTTGCCACAATCTCATCTTGAACAAACTGTTTGCCAAGCGCTGTGATCTCTTTTTGTGAGCGACCTTTAAAGCTGACGTAGCTGGCAATAGGACGCATGATATGAGCGGGTAACCAGCCAAGTCGGTAGCAGGCATAGAAGGGACCGACGATGATCCAGCCAAGTTTGCTTCTCAACGGGGTCGCCGAGTAATTGAGAAAAGGGGTGAACATCTCAAGGTGTGTGGTTGTTCCATCAAAATCAAACAGAGCAAGGTTCATTGATTAGACCATTCAACAGGGAAAATGGCAGTATACCCAAGTAACCTCAAGATGCTAGGTTCAGCGAGAACTGCTTGGTTTGATAGCAAGATATTGCTTTGCAGATCTAGTGGCTCTAAATCCAGAAGCGATAACGCAGCTAGCGAGCCAAGCAGACTCGCCCTTCGGGAGCCTGTCACTGGCTCCACTTCTGTGTTAGAGGTATTGAAAATAGAGTGACTATTTCCTTCACCTCTGTCTTGAATTGAAACCAGTGACAAGGCTCTGAATACGGTATCTTGAAGTCACTTGGGTATATATACCCAAGTGACTTCACTATGCATCATGTGGAAACTGATAGAAGGCGTCGACATCGGAGACGACGCAACGAAAATCATATGGAGAGTAAGCTCGTTGAACAAAAAGGAATATGATTACGTGGTCATAGGGGCTGGGATTGTGGGCGTATCGACTGCGTGGCAGCTGCAACAACGTCACCCGAACAAATCGGTCTTATTAGTGGATAAAGAGCCGCAAGTCGCACAGCATCAAACGGGGCATAATAGCGGGGTCATCCACGCAGGTGTTTACTACCCGCCTGAGAGCCTAAAAGCGGACTTTTGTCGCCGTGGATCTGAGTTGACCAAAGCTTTTTGTTGTCGGCATCAAATCCCATATCAGCAGTGTGGGAAATTGATAGTGGCGACGACAGAGCTCGAACTGGAACGTTTGGACGCACTGTTTCAACGCTGTACCCTTAATGGAGTGGCAGTGGAAAGGTGGGATGCAACTAAGTTGCGAGCAGAAGAGCCTAATGTGATCGGATTGGGCGCCATATTTGTTGCCGCGACAGGGATTGTTGATTATCAGCGGGTGACAGAGCAGATGTTGGCGGAATTTGTGGCCCTCGGAGGAGAGGTGAAATTGGGGGCTTTGGTATGCGACCTATCTGAAGATGCAGATAAAGTGACGCTCGATCTTAGGGCGAGTGCTTCTCATCAAGCTCCTTATCAAGATCAGCATCAAGCCCGCCATCAAAAAGTTGAAGCGCAGTTTATTGTGGTGTGTGCGGGATTGATGGCTGATCGTATGGCCGCGATGATGGATATTCCAATCGACTTCCAGATCGTTCCGTACCGAGGTGAGTATTTTCAGTTACCTGAAAAGCATAACCAGATCGTCAAACGCTTGATCTACCCCGTTCCAGATCCAGAGCTGCCATTTTTAGGTGTTCACCTGACTCGCATGATCGACGGAACCGTGACCGTTGGCCCGAATGCTGTGCAAGGCTGGAAGCGTGAAGGATATGGCAAGCGTAACTTCAACTGGCAAGATACGATACAAATGCTGATGTTTTCTGGTTTTTGGAAAGTGAGTGTTCAACACTGGAGAACTGGTTTAGCAGAGTGGCGAGACGCTTTTTTCAAAAAGGGGTATTTACGGCGTGTGCATAAATACTGCCCACAGTTAACCACTGAGGATTTACAACCATATCCCGCCGGTGTTCGCGCTCAAGCGGTCATGAACGACGGTAGGTTAGTACATGACTTTCTTTTCGCGAGCAGTAAACGCAGCCTACATGTGTGTAACGCACCTTCCCCGGCAGCCACCTCTGCCATACCGATAGGAGAATACATTTGTGACAAAGTGGCTAAGCAACTAAACAACAACTCTAAGTAGTTAGGTTCATTGGCAATGATTGGATTAACGAACAGTCCTTGTTATGAAAACTGGATCAAATCGAAATGAGTATTGGGGGTAAGCGCTTTCATTGACACTAAACATTCAGTCGCAAACATACGCTTTTTTCCTTCAATTTCGAGTACTAAACACTCGCGTCGATTGGCGTCATATTGGGTATCCAGCGCGTCGCCTTGGACAGCGCTGCCATCGTTTAATTGAAGTTCAACTGAAATTTGGTACAAGCACGCAAGCTCAATGTAATCATATTGGGCACAGGAAATCATTCCATTCTCCTAGTTGGCGAGTATTGAGACGCAATGTTTAAAAGTGCCACATAATCGTCATCAAACTGCCTGAATTTATCATCTAAACGACACACTACTACGTTTAATATTAGCAGCGAAATCTTGTCAAAGAAGGAACTAACGATGATCGATGATCACGGTTGTTCAAAGGTGCTAAAAAATAAGGTGGTTAAAAACAACGATAATAGGCTAAGCCTGCACAGGGGCTGGCGAAGGAGGTTACCGTTTTTAGCGTCGTTTCTACCGATAACTTACAGGGCAACCTCTCTCGATTATACCCAACAGCGTTGCTCACAATCGATGAACTACCAGCGTGGTCGCGTGATTAATCGAATGCCACGTATTCGGGAGCGTCCTTCGACATGGCATGTATTTTGGAGTTATTTAGGTGGGCGTTACCCGCTTAAACCCAAACAGCTATTGCCCTATCAATCCTTAGATGTGAATCAATTAGCGCAGGCTCATCGGGATTTAAGGATGACATGGCTCGGACACTCGTCGCTGTTCATTGAAATTGAAGGGGTCAGAGTATTGACCGACCCAGTATTTCAGTTCGCCTCCCCTAGCATAGTCAAAGGGCTTTTCAATCGTAACCTGCCAGCACCGTGTGATCGCACTGAATTGCCTTTGCCGGATGTGATTGTGATTTCTCACGATCATTACGACCACTTAGAGAAATCGACGATCCGCTATTTTTCTAATAAGCCAGTCACTTTTTTGGTTCCACTTGGTGTGGGCAAGCATTTACGAGCTTGGGGGGTGGCTGCACATCGAATCCAAGAGTTTGACTGGTGGCAGAAAGTGATTCTGCATGACGTAGAATTTATCTGTACTCCCGCAAACCATAATTCAGGGCGTTCATGGTTTGATCACAACACAAGCTTATGGGCCTCGTGGGTGTTTAAAGGAAAACAACGTCGCGTCTATTTCAGTGGTGACAGTGCATACGACGACCACTTTACCCAAATAGGGGCGTGTTACGGCCCTTTTGATGTCGCTTGTATTGAAGTGGCTGCCAATGTGAAGTCGGAGCAAGGGTTTCCCGTCGAAAACTGGGGCCACATGCAAGCGGATCACACTGTACAGGCGTTTCAAGATTTAAACGCTGACAAACTGCTTCCGATTCATTGGGCTACATACGAACTGTTTACGCATAAATGGAATGAGCCCATTGTGGATTTACTTGGCCATGCGGAGTTAGCGTTAGAGCAAGTGATGTTGCCTTTAGTCGGCCAATCTTTTATCCCAGAGGCATTTAGCGTTCAAGTTCCATGGTGGGAAGAGGTGTGTTACTCAGGTGAGTTGAAAGTATTGGGTTGGGGGTAAGTCCCCCAAAACTTGGAATTCTCTCGCCCTTACTCTCATGATCGGGATAATTGTGGCTGGGCAAGCCAAGGTTTGAGCTCGACTACATTACCTTCAGGATCTTGAATGTAGATGGAGCGCCCATACCCTTGCGCGCCATATCTCTCCGCAAAGGGCTCTGTCTTGATATTAAATTGGTCGAGGTAGTGAATAAGCTCTGATTCACTGGGAAATTTACACTGTAAACAGAGATGATCTAAGTTGCGACCATTCTGCTGTGGCGCTTTTCCACCGAGCTTTCCTAGCTCACTATCAACGGTCACAATGTCAATTAATGCACTGCCTGCACGCAATTGAGTTAATCCGAGATCCACTAATTCACGCTCTACTGGGCAGCCTAAAACGGTTTGATAGAAGTGCAGCATGGCATGGAGATCACTGGTTCTGAGAACGATATGGTCGAGTCCGACGATGTTGAGCATGGCAGGTCCTTATTGTTTCCTTTAAGAAAGTGTAAGTCGAAAATGATTAGGTGCATGAAAACGCTATTCAAAAAATAAGCCCGGCAGCGAGTGCTAGCATGACCACCCCGATGACGACTTCAAGCACTTTCCAAGAGCGTTCTTTCTCAAACAGTGGGATGAGCAGCTTGGCTCCATATCCTAGGCTGAAGAAAAAGACGAAAGAGGCTGTCACCGCTCCAACGCCAAAGTAGAGCTGATGAGGCTGATATTGGGTCGAGATTGAACCCAATAGAACGACAGTGTCGAGGTAAACGTGCGGATTGAGCCAAGTAAAGGCAAGGCAAAGTCCGATGGTTCTTAAACGGCTACTTTGGCTGTCGCCCTGAGGTTTCATACTGTGACTATCGCGCCATGCTGAAAGAAGGCTTTTGCAACCATACAAGGTTAAAAACGCTGCGCCAGCATAACGCGCAAAGGTTTCTATCATTGGAAACGCTTTGACCACTAAGCCGAATCCGGCGACACCTGCTGAAATCAAGATGGCATCAGAAAGTGCGCAAATAAAGCAGACCCAAAACAGATGGTGTTGTCGGATGCCCTGTTTCAATACAAACGCATTTTGCGCCCCGATGGCCAAAATCAGCGATATCCCGAGAGAAAAACCAGCAACAAATGCAGAGAACATCCGATATCCTTAGTCTTAATCTTAGTGTTCACTTCATCCATGACAGCTTTATGATGAGTGCATACTCATCACCAACCATGACGCTTAGAAACTGGAATTTGGCTGTTGCAAGAATTCAATCTCTTCCGCGCTACTTTCCCTGTTTAAGATGGCGTTACGGTGTGGGTAGCGACCAAATCGATCAATGATTGCTTTGTGTTGCAGCTCATAGTCGAGATTGAGTTCGTTACCGAGTGCTTGATAGAGCTTAACGGCTTCAACATGCACCTGTACTGATTCGCTGTGCATATAGGGAAGATATAGAAAAGTTCGTTGCTGAGGCTCCAATTCTTGGTCCAGTTGCTGAGCGATGGCCTCTTGCGCTAAACCAAGAGCCAGTAAGTCTTGAGCAAAAGCTTTGGGCGTGTTGCGATAGATGTTTCGGGAAAATTGGTCGAGAACGATGATTTCAGCCAGTCGTCCTTGTGCGGTGTTACGCCATGCAAAAAGCTCTGCTTTCTCTGCACTTTTTAATAGCGCTGCAAATTTCTCTGTGATCGTTTTATCTAATGTTTCACCACCAGCAAACCACTCTTGAGGGGTGAGTTGTTCAAACCAAAAAGAGAGTACTTTTTGCGCTTCTGGATGTACCTGACTCATGACTTTCTCCTTTATTTACCTGTTTTAGCTGTTGTTCTGTTAGGTAACAATATACCCAAGTAGCACGATACCCAAGTAGCAATACATTCAAGTAGCAATATATTCAAGTAACCTCAAGATGCTAGGTTCAGCGAGAGTTACTTGGGTTGATAGCAAGGCATGGTTTTGTAGATCGAGTGGTTCTAAATCCTAAATCGGGAACGGCTTTGAATGGAGTGTAGGGTATTTTTGCAAATGGAGAATTATTAATTTTGCATTTTGCATCAAAGTGCAAAGTTGAAATGCAAATATTAATTCAGTTGCTATAAAAGTAGACATTTTGTCGCACAAATAGCCGAAATTACCAAGATAAAAGTTGGCACGCTTATTGATACACTAACAGTGACCCTTTTAAGCCGAGGGTCACCTAGCCAACTGACGTTGTTAGTGAATACTAATTTGTTCACAATGTTTAGCCAGTCGCCCTTTGCGACTGGCTTTTTTCTTTCTGCTTGTTTCTTTCTACTTATTCCTATCCTTCTCAAGTCATCTTCTCCACCGACAATGACAGCTTCTATTTTCAAATCTTTATGAAGAATGCCTGTCGTTCTCAGCCATATAAACATGAAATAAATCATAGGTTTTTGAATTTACGGTCTTTTCCATTTGTGAGATATTTGAAGTCATTAGGTATTTATCAAATCAGTCTGGCAAGAAATTAAGGAAGATAGTGAAAACGTTCACGGGAAAGACAGTTTTACTCCTCGGGTCATTGGTTGTTACGGCTTCTGTCACCGCCAATGATCTCCAACAAGCCCAAACAGCCTATAAAAACGGTGACTTCGAACAAGCAATCGCGTTATGGCAGCAAGCCGCAGAACGAGGCGTCTCTCATGCGATGCTTAACTTGGGACAGAGTTATTACTTTGGGGAAGGAGTGGCCATTGATCGTGATATGGCGCTGAAGTGGTACGAAAAATCGGCAAAATTAGGGGATGTTTCTTCTCAGCTCGAAGCTGGCTATATCCATGATGTGTACCTAAAGAACTACGACACGGCTTATGAGTGGTATCAACGTGCGGCGGCGCAAGAAGACCCTTATGCGATGCGTAACCTTGGTTTGATGTATGAGGAAGGCAAAGGGAGAGCTGTTAACTATGAGCGAGCCTTACATTGGTACATGCGCAGCGCAAGCTTTGGACATGGAGCGGCACAAAATTCGATCGGTTTACTCTATGAAGGAGGACAAGGTGTCGCGCAAAATGATGAAACTGCGGTAATTTGGTATCGAAAAGCGGCAGACCAAGGTAATGAATATGGTCAAACCAATTTAGCTTGGATGTATGAAGCAGGACGAGGTGTTGCGGCGGATCCTAAAGCTGCCCGCGAGCTCTATTTAGAGGCTGCACAGCAAGGGAATCCTCGTGCGCAAAATAATCTAGGCGACATGTTTTATTATGGTACGGGTAGCAAAGTCGATTACAAACAAGCGATCGAGTGGTACCGCAAAGCTGCCAAACAAGATTATCCTCGAGCATTGAATAACTTAGGTGAAGCCTACTATTTTGGCCATGGTGTCAGAACTGATTTGGCGAAAGCGGCGGAATATTATTTGAAGGCGGCGGAATTGGGCTACCTTAGAGCACAATGGAATATGGCCTATTGCCTCGAAAATGGCGATGGGGTTGAGCCAGATTTAATTCAAGCTGTAGGTTGGTATCGTAAAGCCGCCCAAGCTGGCTATGATCTCGCCCAATTTGATTTAGCGCGCATCTATGATCTTGGCTTGCTCGGCGAGATTGATTATGTACAGGCAAAGCCATGGTTCGAGAAGGCAGCAGAGCAGGGGCATATCGAAGCATCGATCTTTTTAGGTGATTACTACTTATTAGGAAAAGGTGTCGAGGTTAGCCACAAAAAAGCGCAGCATTATTATCAATCAGCAACAGCGAGTGGCGTTGCGCGAGCGCAGCAAGTCCTAGGTCGATTCTATTTACTTGATACAACGGAATATTACGATATCGAGTTGGGTATCCAATGGTTAGAGAAATCTGCCGATCAAGGAGATATCGAAGCAGCATCGCATCTTGCAAGAATCTATAGCAGCGGGAAAGAGGTTGAGCAAGACATGGATAAAGCGCTTTATTATCGAGCCAAAACGAAAACAGAGATGGAAAGTGGCATTGCCTTATTCTGGGCTGAAGCCTATGAGACCGCTGTTGGCGTCGAACAAGACCTGATGAAAGCGAAAGAGTATCTATTCATTGCCGCGTTGGCGAATGATCCCGTTGGTCAGTATCATTTGGGACGCTTTTATGAGGAGGGGCACGGCGGTCAGTCTGATATTGAACAAGCCATTTATTGGTATCATGCTGCCAGCGAGCAGGAAGAGCTACGCGCAATCATGTCACTCGCGAATCTTTACTATGAAGGGTTTGAAGTCGAGGAAGATTACGGCAAAGCCTTTAAATATTTTCAAAAAGCGCAACATCTTGGATCGCTGCAAGCTCAATACCTCGTTGCCAGTATGTATCATCACGGGGAAGGCGTTGAAACTAACAAGGCGTTGGCAATAGAAGGTTATATAAAAGCCGCTGAACAAGGTCATGGCGATGCCATTAATACCCTAACCCATATTTGCGGAGAGCAGTGGCGTTCGAACGAGTGCAGCATACAGCGTTAATTATACCCAAGTGACTTCAAGATGCCGTCTTCAGAGTCTTATCACTGGTTTCAATTCAAGGCAGAGGTGATGGAAATACTCACTCTATTTTCAATGTCTATAACGCAGAAATGGAGTCAGTGGCAGGCTCCCGAAGGGCGAGTCTGCTTGGCTCGCTAGCTGCGTTATCGCTTCTTGATTTAGAACCACTGTATCTGCAAAGCAATGCCTTGCTATCAAACTAAGCAAAGCAGTTCTCACAGAACCTAGCATATCGAGTTAGGTGGGCATGACCTATTATAGGACGGAGAAAGATTTCTAAATAACTTGCTTTACTTCAAAGCGATTCCACTCAGTTTTTCATCTGGATTAAACTCTACCTTTTAAACTAAATATAGGTTCTAACAACCACTCTAAAAGACTTCGCTCTTCAAGAGTAATATCTGTTTCAAGAGTCATACCTGGAATCAGCATCGTCTCCCTACCAAAAGTATCGACCCACTGTTGGTGCAATTTTATTTGGACTCGATAGACAGGCTCACTTAATAATACTGAATGACTTCTGGTCTCTTCTGGCATCATTACGGTTCTTTCGATACTTTCAATTTCACCAGAGTAAATTCCAAATTTTTGAAAAGGGTAGGCATCATATCGTATTGAAACTTCCTTACCCTTTTGCAAGAAACCCGCATTTTTTACAGGGACAAATACTTGTGCAGTATAGGTGGTATCAGCTGGAATAATTGTAATTAGAGTGCTGTTTAAAGGTGCTTTTTGGCCCGGCTTAACTTGTAAACTTGTGACAGTTCCACTAACTGAAGACCTAAGCGTATAGCTTTGAACTGCTTCTTGTTTCAAAATCTCATCATCGATATTTCTCTTCTTATGGTACAGGGTGGCTAAACTATCTTTCTGTCGACTTGGGAGCAGAGCTTTTGTCCCTTTTAATTCGGTTAGCTCAAACTGTTTAACAGCTTTAGAGCGCTTTATAGCGGCAAGTTCACTTCGGATCGTTGTGACCTTTTCTAGCTGTTTTGATAAGGATTCAGTAGATATGTGGCCTTTCTTCTCTAGTTTTGTGGAGTTTCTGTATAGCTTGTAGGAAATATGGAACCTTTCATTAAGGGCGGAAAGTTGATCATCAATATGCTTAAGTTCAGCCTTAAGCGACATTATATCAGTATCAATGTTTGATATTTCGATTGGATGACGCACTTTAGCTCTGTTTATGGAGTCAATGATACTTATTTTTTCTTCTCTAAGTGAAACCAGTAGGCTTTCTGCCAATGCTCTTCCGTCACTTAAATACTGATCATTACTGATCAGTATCAATGGACTGTTAGCTTCAATGAAATCACCAATCTTCACCTTAACGTCTTGCACTGTTCCTGTACGAGTTGCGTAGACTTTACTTAATCCTTTATCGGGTTCAATCACACCATGAGCAGTAACTTTTCTTGGGTAGGTTCCAAATGCTAGAAGAACCACGATAGCAATTATAAAAAGCGAAATAGTGAAGGTTAGTAGATACGACGTAATGGAGGGCAAAATAACGACATCACCATGTAATCTATATGAAGCGTGTTTTACAGCATTTTCTCTGAACATGATAAATCTCTTACGTATTTAATACTTTATTAACTGATAACTAAATAATCAACCATGTGAAAATAAGATTGTAATCCATTTTTTAGTTCAATTTAAATATGGTGAGTTTTGGTTTATTGTTCTGTTTTACTTGTTTAATCTTAGTAAATCATCTTAATAAATAAAATTATTTGGTTTTTTGTTTTCATTATCTCCGATCTTTATCACTGTTGATGGATTTGTATTTATTTTATTTATTAAAAAATACAAAAATTGAGGGTTTTATATAAATATTTTTTGAATGATTATTTACCTGTCTTCTATCCAAGAGCCTTACAATATGTCTAACGATTCTGCGCTTGAAAAGTTAAATTTATCTTCACGTTCAAAAGTTTCCGTGGTTCGACAAACTGAAGCCGCAGAGTGTGGTCTAGCATCATTGACAATGATTGCAGGCTATTATGGTTACGATAAAGATCTTATATCAATGCGACGTCAGTTTAGTGTTTCTACACATGGTTTAAACTTAAAACAGCTGATGGGAATGGCAAGAAATCTGGGTTTATCTTGTCGGGCTTTATCATTAGAAATGAATGAGATAAGCCACCTCCAATTGCCGTGTATATTACATTGGGATATGAATCATTTTGTTGTGCTGACGAAAGTTGGAAGAAGCTGCATAACAATAAATGACCCGGCTTCAGGAAAAAGAAAGATTGCATTCTCCGATGCTAGTAAACATTTTACCGGAGTTGCAATGGAGCTATCACCGACATCAGATTTCAAGAGATTAGAAGAAAAGAATAAATTACGAATTTCTCAATTTTGGAGCAGATTAACTGGTATTAAGCGGTCTCTTATACAAGTAGTTATTTTATCTTTATTTCTTCAGGTGTTTATTATAATTGCTCCATTTTATATGCAGACTGTAGTTGATGACGTCATAATTAGAAGTGACGGAGATCTACTATTGGTTCTTACTTTAGGTTTTATCCTAATGATGTTTATAAAGGTATTTACTAATTGGATTCGCCAAGTTTTAATATTGAGGATGTCTAGTCAGCTTAATATACAAATGGCATCTAATTTATTTCGACATCTTATATTCTTGCCTTTGGATTACTTTGAAAAAAGACATATTGGTGATGTTGTATCTCGTTTCAGTTCTCTTCAGTCAATAAGAGCTATGTTGACCAATGGACTTGTTTCAGCGGTTATCGATGGTGTTATGGCCACAATGACGTTAATTGCTATGCTTGTATATAGTCCCAATCTTGCAGCAGTTGTAATACTGGTAGTGATTATATATGCGGCTATTAGAGCGGCTATTTACCGACCAATTAGAAACTTGACCGAAGAATCGATCAATGCAGGCGCAAAACATGATTCTGTTTTCATGGAGTCTATACGTGGTATACAAACGATAAAGCTGTACCAAAAGGAAGGAGATAGGCAAAATATTTGGTTAAATCGACTAGCCGATTCCATGAATGCCGATATTAGAATTTCTAAGTGGGAGATAACATACGGAAATATTAATGCGATTCTCTTTGGATTAGAAAGTTTTGTAGTTATTTACCTTGCTGCGATGGCAGTTATGGATAATATAATGTCCCTTGGAATGTTATATGCTTTTCTTACTTATAAAAACCAATTCATCACTCGTATGGATGCGATAATAAATCAGGTTATTAACTATAAGATGTTAGGGCTTCATTTGGACCGTATTTCAGATATTGCTTTTAGTAATAAAGAGTCACAAGATCATCGGCATGTAGCAGATTTAAAAGAAGTAAAAGGGAATATCACTGTAAGGGGACTTAGCTTTTCTTATGGTGACATGGATAATAATGTATTTAGTGATATAGATCTTGAAATTAATTCTGGTGAAACAATCGCTATCACAGGATCATCCGGTTGCGGAAAAACGACTTTCATAAAGTGCTTGATGGGATTATTCAATCCTAAGCATGGTGAGATACTTATTGATGGGAAGCCTATAGATCAAGTGTCAAATTATAGAAGTATGATAGCAGCGGTTATGCAAGAAGATCAATTATTTGCAGGTAGTATTTCAGAAAATATTTCATGCTTTGACTCTGAATTTGACATGGAACAAATTATAAAAAGTGCAAAATTAGCTTCAGTTCACAATGAAATCATGACATTACCTATGCAGTATAACACTTTAGTTGGTGATATGGGTTCGAGTTTGAGTGGTGGTCAGAAGCAAAGGATTATTTTAGCCAGAGCTTTGTATCGTAATCCTAAAATTCTATTTATGGATGAAGCGACTAGTCATCTTGATATTTATAATGAATCTAAGGTCAATAGTAATATAAAAAGCCTTAACATCACTCGAGTCATTGTTGCCCACAGGCCAGAAACGATTTCTTCTGCAGATAGAGAGTTTAATTTTAATTTAATTAATAAGTGATTGGTTATTAATTAAATTTGTATTTATCGTTTACGGTTCCCAGCGATATAAAATAATGGGACTTATCATAGTTTCAAATTGGAGAGAAAATGAAAACTTTAAATGAATTACAATTAGAGTCGGTTAATGGTGGTGGTGAGCACTGGGTTCATAGAAAAGGAGATACGAATAGCAGTGGTTATTGTGTATCTAGTAAAGAAGAAGCGAATAGACATGTCGCAAACAACAACCTTAATGATCCGGGGCCTAATGGTGAAAATCAGTGGACTGCATCTACTGGTTGTAGTGTGAATAAGCAAAACCATGAAGCGAAGACAAAACAAGAAGCTCAGCAAAGTAGTTAAATATTAATTTTAATAATTTTGTGGGCGAAATATAATTATATATGACGCCCACTTTTTACTACTAAGTATCTAGTTTTAAGTACGATACTTTTTCAGATGTGAGTGAAAATACACCGTCGGTGTTCTTATGTTAAGAGGGAGCGCACTTTGTAGTTGAATCCAAGTTTATAATAGGGTGACTTGTGTTTGGCAGTTTAATCTCGTCGATCATATTTAATAATTCAGATATGACATCCTCGTTAAGATCCAAGCTTTTTATATAAGCATACCTGCTTAAAAAACGGACACAATATTCACCATATAAGGTATCGTGCATTAATATGACAGGAATGACATTTGAAACTAGTTGTGTTCGAAGGACTAATTCATGTTCAAATTTAGGGATGTTTTGCGCCTTTTCAATTCTTCTATACCTCTCTTCGCCTATAAAAAGAGCATTTGCTAGACGGTTTTGACTAAGGCCTGTGCATATCCTTAATCGCTTCAAGTTTCTGCCATATGAAGTGTAAAATCTATCCGCTACTTCATTCTCGATGTCTAATTCTTGATAATTATCCAGGCGTTTTTCTATTAGTGACAAGTGGCACATGGCTTGCTTATTTGGACTCACTGAGTGCTTGTAAGCAAACTTTGCAATCTTTTCAAAAGACGTAAATCCTATCTTGCTTAGACCACTTTGTAACTGTAAATATTTCTTATTTGAGATAACATCAAGGTTAATAAGAGGCTGATATGCTGTACCCTTAAACAAAATATAGGGATGGACCGAAAAGATGATACTCCAACGTGCAACTTCATGAGCTGGTATTTTGGCTTTTCCAGTTTCCCATGCATTGAGTTTACTTGGTCGTATATTTAGGCGATTTGCTAATGCGCTTGACGACTTCAATCCTCTTAACTTTCGGGTAACTTTTAGGTTTACCCCTACTGTTTGAGGCATATCTCTTGACAAGTGATTAAAGTTGAATGAATCATTTAATTTAAAATTATCCTTAATGACCTTATCAAAAGCGTTATCTCTACTTTGTGCTGTTAAAGAGAAAAAGTCGTACAGTTTTCTTCCATCCATTGGTACTAGCTCTTCATTCTTGAGAGTGAGATATTATAAGTTCTGCGTAGGATTATATAATCCAGGTTTTTTATAAATTTATAGAAGCGGATCTAAAAATCGGTACAGCATTTTTCATTATTATTCCACTTTGATAGATCAGGGCGGGATCACACTTCGCTCACTTCTTAATCAATCCGTATTCGAGCTTAAAATCTAAGTCGAATTTCCCAAAAACTGCTGAGAAAACACAAACTCCCTAGTTTGATAAATGAGCAATGTGTTTGCGGATTGAACTATTAAGTTAGTATGCTCTCACCCTGTTTGATAGATGGAGTTTATGTTCATTGGTGAGCCGTGGGGCTCTAAGAGTGCAGAATGTACTAGTGTATTGATCACGGCTGAGCCAGAGTCAATCGCTTCCCTATTTACTGTAAGAAAGTTGCCCCAAAAGTTAGAATCGTTGAGATAAGGTTTCATAGAATTTTGACCGTTGCTTTTTTGTGGTAATTAATTGTTTTTGTTGTCCTTTAGTCAATATCCAATTGCGATCGGCCTCAATGTTTACCTATCGAGTAATGTCTCCAGGTTTGATTTAATTCCCCTTATTTACTGTGATTTAGCGCACTTCAGATGATGGAGTACCAAAGTTTTGGTTAGGGGAGCGGTGATATTGTGAAGCCTATTTTAATTGCGTCTGCATTTGTTTTGAGTGTCTCTTCTTTTTCAAGTTTTGCGACAACAGATATTCAGCAGGCTAAACAAGCTTATCGAACAGGGGATTACGAGAGCGCGATACCGTTATGGAAGAAGGCGGCGAATAGAGGTGTTGCCTTTGCTATGGATATGTTGGCGCACCATTATAAAACCGGCAAAGGAACCATGTTGGACACGGAGTTGGCTTTCGAGTGGTACAGCAAAGCGGCTAAATTAGGCTATGCCGATTCTCAACTGAATCTCGGTTATTTCTATGAAGCGGGCAAAGGGACACAAGTGAATTATGAGGACGCCTTTTATTGGTATCGTCATGCGGCTTTGCAAGGCAATAAGATTGCGATGACCAATTTAGGATTGGCTTACGAATATGGACGCGGAATCAAGAAAGATACTCAAAAAGCCGTTTATTGGTATCAAAGTGCTGCAAGCCAAGGTCATGCTCGAGGACAAGATCGGTTAGGTTTAATGTATGAGAGGGGGCAAGGGGTTAAACAAAACTACCACCTCGCTTTTGATCTCTATTCCTCAGCAGCTAAAGCAGGCAACATTAATGCCAAAGTAAACTTAGGTTTAGCCTACGAATTTGGTCGTGGTATTACTGTCGATTATGGTCAAGCCAAAGGACTTTATTTACTGGCTTCAGAGAAAGGCAGTTCTAGGGCCTTTTATCGACTTGGGGTACTGTATGAGCAAGGTCTAGGGGTCGATAAGAACACCAGAAAAGCCCTAGATTGGTATCGCAAGTCAGCAGAAGCGGATAACCAAAAAGCAGTAAAAAAAATGAAGGCGTTGTGTGGACATAATTGGCAAGAGGCAACTTGCGAGGCCTCTTAAATTCCCCCTCATCATAAAAAGTAACGTAGAGCACCATATACTCCCTAAGAAGGAGTATACCCGAGTGACTTCAAGATGCAGTATTCAGAGCCTTGTCACTGGTTTCAATTCCAGGCAGAGGTGAAGGAAATAGTCATTCTATTTTCAATGCCTCTAACGCCGAAGTGGAGCCAGTGACAGGCTCCCGAAGGGCGAGTCTGCTTGGCTCGTTAGCGGTGTTATCGCTTCTTGATTTAGAGCCACTAGATCTGCAAAGCAATGCCTTGCTATCAAATCATCTTACAAACACCCCAAGCAGTTCTCGCTGAACCTAGCATCTCGAGGTTACTTGGGTATATGTAGTGGTGTAGTGTGAGCGGCATTAAAAAGTGAATGGCTTTTTACGTGTATCGTTCTTTAGTTGTATTAATCCTGTTTTTCACATCTTCTACAATCGTCCTCAATGCCGTTATTGAACAAGGAAGAGTACGATGTTTAGACCTCGCATGAGACTAACAATGGTCTCAGCCGTTATTTCTGCCACTTTTTCGCTGCCTATTGTTGCCGGTGACGACGTGACACTGGCTCGAGATGCCTATCAATCTGGGGATTACGCTACGTCCCTCACCCTTTGGAAACAGGTTGCCGAACAAGGTAACCCAGAAGGTATGTATGAAGTGGCACTTCACTACGAAAATGGAGAAGGAGTGGAAGCCAACATCCAACAAGCGGTGACATGGTTTATGAAAGCTGCGGAGTTGGAACACAGTGACTCACAAAACCGAGTGGCCTTGTTATACCAAGATGGGGAGGGTGTTGAAAAAGATCTTAAATTAGCGCTCGAATGGTTTGAAAAATCAGCCAAGCTAGGCAACGAGTACGCGCAATTCAATTTAGGGCGAAGTTATCAAGAGGGCATGGGGATCGATGTGGACCTTAGCTTGGCGTTATCTTGGTATCAAAAGGCTGCAGAGAAAGCGCATCCTCAGGCTTATTACAAGATGGGGACGATGTATCGTCAAGGGCAAGGTGTGGATCAAAGCAGTACCAAAGCCATTGAACTTTATCAACGTGCCGGCGAGTTAGGTTACAGTTGGGGGTACAACAGTATTGGTTATATGTACGATGCGGGTGATGGAATCAAAGCCGATCCGGAACTTGCTGTAAAGTGGTACACCGTAGCCGCAAAAGCGGGCAACTATTACGGGCAGAACAACCTAGCCGATAAATTGCGCTATGGGGATGGCGTTGAGGTCGACCTTGCCCAAGCGAGAGTGTGGTATAGCGAATCGGCGCAGCAAGGGTTCTCTGATGCAATGGATAACCTTGCGGACTTTTATATGGATGGGATTGCAGGAGAGCAGGACTATGCGAAAGCTCTGTCTCTTTATCAGCAAGCAGCGCAACAAGGTAATATCTACGCACAGAACTCGATCGGTTATATCTATGATCAAGGCTTAGGCGTCCCCGAAAATGATGCTTCGGCAGTCAACTGGTATAAAGCATCTGCCGATAAAGGTTATGATGTTGCGCAAATCAATCTCGCGAGTATGTACCGCAATGGAAAGGGAACCGTAAAAGACGAGGAAAAAGCCTTAAGCTATGCGAAACTGGCTGCTGAACAGGGCAATGTTCGCGCGATGAATATGCTGGGTAATATCTATGAAGATGGTTTTGGGGTTAAGGTGGATTATGCGGCGGCCATAGAATGGTACAGCAAATCGGCTAAAGCGAACTATCCGTATGCCTTAGTGAACCTTGGTCGTCTTCATGAAGAGGCGCACGGTGTCCCACAAGATTTTTCCAAGGCCAAAACCTTCTACTTGAAAGCCGCCAAACTCGAACATGCCAGTGCGTATAACCGCTTAGGAACCTTGTACAAAGAGGGGAAAGGGGTAGACGTAGACTTCAAAGAGGCCATGGCGTGGTATCAAAAAGGGCTTGAGAAAAATCATTTACCTTCCATCAATAGTACCGCTGATATGTATTACTATGGAAAAGGGGTGACAAAAGATCTGTCTAAGTCATTTACTCTGTTTGAGCGAACGGCTCAACAAGGCTCAATCTATGGTGCTTACAGTGTCGGCTATATGTATCAGCATGCCGAAGGCACCAAAAAGGATATGGAACAGGCGGTGACTTGGTATCAGAAAGCGGCACTGGCTGGTCACCAAGATGCTAAATCCAGAATTAAACGCTTATGTAAAAAGACATGGCGTACTCCAGTGTGCATTATGAAGTATTCAGCGGCAAAAAAACTGCTCTCTGATGCCAGTTAACGGAGATAGCTAAGTGAGAGTCACCGACGAATGCCGGTGATTCTCATTCGTTACTACAGAAGTTATTGCAGGTATGCGTTTAACATCCACATCAGCTTTTCTTGTTCACGAATGTAGTCACCCATGAGAGCGGAAGTACCTTCATCGGCGGCTTCGCCTGCTTGTTCTAGAATATTACGCTGTTTTACCAGAAGTTGACTGAAACCATTGACTAGCCCTGTTACACAATCCTTGCCTTGGGTGGCATTTTGGTGTTCAGCTATGGTGCTGACGTCGAGATAGCGGCTAAAGGCATGATCAGGTGTGTGCCCTAACGTCAAAATACGCTCTGCAATTTCATCAATTTTAGTTTGCAGGTCAGTGTAGATTTCCTCAAATTTCACATGAAGCTCGAAAAAAGACTCACCTTTAATATTCCAGTGATAGCCACGCGCATTCATATACAGCACTTGGTAGTGTGCCAAAAGGGAATTCAGCTCTTGCGCCAGTTGCTCAGATTGTTGTTGGTCAAGTCCGATGAAATTCGTAGTCATATCAAGCCCCTTAATTTGGTTAGGCAATTCTGTTGGATTGAATATAGTTTATGACTATCAAACCTCAGGGTGAAATGGGTTTTCCCTCTCTTAATGATAGTTAAAACCTATTGATAGTTAATAATTTTGATTGAGCATTTGACGGGGTATCAAAGAAAGGAGCAAGGATAAGATAGAGGTATGGACTTGAAGGAATTGATGATATCAGTGGGCGAGATCGTCCTCACCCACTGGAAGTGCGGATATTTAGATTTGTTTCAGCTTTTTGAGCAGCTTCTTTGCTTCTTGTTTCGTGAAGATGAAGTCACCTTCGAGTAGAGTTTGGAAGCTGATGAAGTCTTTACTATGGAATACGTTGACCAATCCAACACTGTCTAAACGGATCTTTTCTTTGGTCGTATCGGTATGACTTTGTTGTAAATATTGGTTCAGTTGGTCGGAAAAGATGGCCAGATCTTGTTTTTCCAATACCCACTCTGGGGAAAATTCAAAACGGCCTTTTTCATACCTTGTCGATAAAATAGCTTGTCCAGTGGCTGTTTCTCTGACCAGAACTGGAGAGGTTTTGACAACTTGTCTTTCAGTGTTCAGCACGCTGTTTTGAATAGTGAATGCCTGTTTTTCTGTCGATTGACAGCCTGCTGAAACAAGAGCAAGCAGTAGCATGCCATATGCTTTTTTCACGGTAACGTATCCTTTTGTTTATCTGCAACTGATCCGCCCTTTGAATACGGTATTTTGAAGCGAGCTGGGGAGTCTCCCCAAGCCCCTCAATGTAACGGTGTCCTAGACGTGTTGGATATAAACACATCACGAATAGTTAATTGGAAAGCAGCGGTAATCGCTATGGAATAAATTAACTTAAATATCAGTGATATGTATGTGTTAGATGTCTGTCAGCTAACTGTGGTCATCATAGGGATATGTGTGATTAAGATCTAATTCAAAAGTAACCTTGAGGTTGAAAAATAAGCAGTTTTTGCTTTGGGATGATGGAGATCTAATAAAAGAGACACTTTTAACGCAGTGCATCAAAACTGATAACGCTTTAAACGGCGGCTAACTGACATTTACCGTCTTCATTTTGTCCCGATTGAGCAGCACGTTCGTAGGAGAAGAAAAACGTGAAGCTAAAGGAATAGGTTATGAGTTTAAAATCCACCATCGACAAGCTAGAGCCACATTTTGAACCCGGCGGAAAGTATCACTCTCTATACCCTTTGTTCGAAGCGGTCGCGACGATTTTTTACACTCCTGGCTCGGTCAATAAGGGACCGACGCATGTTCGCGACAGCATCGATCTTAAGCGCATCATGATCATGGTCTGGTTGGCGACTTTTCCCGTGATGTTCTGGGGCATGTTCAATATTGGGCATCAGTCAATTATGGCTTTGATCAGTTTGGGGGACGCCGAGGCGATATTGAACTCGGTCAATGAGAGTTGGCGGCACCAGTGGATACTTGGGTCGCTTGTAGAGGCTCATTTAGGCAGTGTCGATTTTGACAAGAGTGATTTTGTCGCGGAATTAGAAGCAACGTCATGGCGAGCCAAAATGCTTCTTGGGGCCAGCTTTTTTGTACCGATTTATCTTACGGTTTTCATTGTGGGAGGCTTTTGGGAAGTCCTCTTTGCATTAATACGTAAGCATGAAATCAATGAAGGTTTTTTTGTCAGCTCAGTGCTATTTTCACTGATTCTCCCTGCAACCATCCCTTTGTGGCAAGCTGCACTTGGGATCACGTTTGGCATTGTGGTAGCGAAAGAGATCTTTGGCGGTACGGGGAGAAATTTCCTTAACCCCGCGCTGGCTGGTCGAGCCTTTCTCTATTTCGCTTATCCCGCCAATATGTCAGGTGGCGCAGTCTGGGTTACGACGGATGGTTACACTGGGGCGACGCCATTGAGTCAATGGTACGAAGGAGGGCAAAGCGCATTGGTCCACGTCACTTCAGGTCAGTCGATTGAATGGCTGGAGGCTTTCTTGGGGAACATTCCCGGCTCTATTGGCGAAGTATCCACGTTGTTGATCGCCATATCGGGTGGGGTTTTGATCGCGATGAGCATTGCTTCGTGGCGAATTGTACTTGGTGTGATCATTGGTTTAGCGGTGACCTCAACATTACTTAATGCAATCGGATCAGATACCAACCCAATGTTTTCTATGCCTTTTCACTGGCACTTTGTGCTGGGCGGGGTGGCATTTGCCACTTTTTTCATGGCGACCGATCCGGTGTCAGCGGCGTTTACCAACAGAGGCAAGTGGGCTTACGGAATTCTGATTGGTGTTATGACCATTGGGATCCGCGTGCTTAACCCTGCTTATCCAGAGGGGGTGATGCTGGCCATTTTATTCGCCAACTTGTTCGCTCCTTTGATGGACTTTGTTGTAAAAGAATCCAACATTAAGCGACGCAAGAATAGAGTAAATAGTCAATTATCGTGATCTTAATACCACTTATACGATCCAGAAGATTCACCACCTTGATCAATTAGAGTTTTTGCTCAGAATTGAGTATTTACATAACTGCAACACAACTCGGCGTTTGTCTCATCTGAGAAAACGCCATTCAATTCTGGGTAAAATAATGAATAAAAAGAAATTATTCCTTTCTAGCTTGCTGCCCCTTGCGGTTACGCTAACCACAGCGTCTGCATCTGCTACGGAATCACCGCTGCTGTCATACCATTCACTTTCGCATGAAGAAATGATGGCGCAAGCACCGACATACACTTACGTACGTTGTTGGTATCGCACCAGCCACTCAACGGATGAGGTGGCAACCGATTGGGAATGGGCCTTAGATGCACAGGGTGAATACTTGAAAGTGCCAGGTTACTGGTGGTCAAAAGTCTCGTTTAAAAACATGTTCTATACCGATATGGCGCAGCAAGAGATTGTGCAAGCCTGTCAGAACACCTTACAAGTCGATCATGCCAACGCTGACATGATGGTGTACGCCGCAGACAATAGCATGTCTTACAATCACACAATTTGGACGAATGACCAGATCTCACCAAGTACTGAGATTAATCGTATTGTTGCTATCGGTGATAGCCTTTCTGATACAGGCAACATCTTTAATGCCGCACAATGGCGTTTCCCAAATCCGAACTCATGGTTCTTAGGTCACTTTTCGAATGGCAAGGTGTGGACTGAGTATCTGGCAGACGACAAACAAATCCCGCTCTATAACTGGGCTGTGGGCGGTGCTGCGGGCGAAAACCAATACGTCGCTCTGACTGGCGTCACCGAGCAAGTGGAGTCTTATCTAACGTACATGGAGTTGGCTAAGAACTACCGCCCAGAGCGCACACTGTTTACGCTTGAGTTCGGTTTGAATGACTTTATGAACTATTACCGTGAGGTCGTTGACGTTAAGCAAGACTATACCAGTGCATTGGATCGCCTCATTGAGTCAGGTGCGAAGCATATCTTATTGATGACGTTGCCAGATGCGACCAAAGCACCACAGTTTAAGTATTCGACTCAGCAAGATATCGACACGGTGCGTGCCAAGATTGTTGAATTCAACCAGTTCATCGTTGAAACCGCGACTCAACTGCAACAGCAGCAAGGGCTTAACGTACAGTTGTTTGATACTTACACTCTGTTCGAATCATTGACTTCTCATCCACAACAGCATGGTTTCGAAAATGCAGCAGATGCCTGTTTGAACATCAACCGTTCTTCGTCTGCGGACTACTTGTACAGCCATGATTTGACTAATGATTGTGCTTACCACGGGTCTGATAAGTACGTTTTTTGGGGCGTAACACATCCTACGACGGCTGCTCATCGCTACATCGCAGAGAAGATGCTGCAAACTAATATGTTGAATTTTAAGTTCTAATCTGAATTGAGATTAACGGGCTGTGATTGACCGATAGCCGCAGAGAAAGAGCCCGAAAGGGCTCTTTTTTATCAATCACTTATTTTTCGTAGCGTATTCTTTCTCAATGTAGGCTTCAAATTGGTCACACATGACTTGGTTGGAGATGTCATTGTTGGCTAACTCGTTAGCACCATCGACGATACGAATTTTTGCGACTAAGTCTGCGACAGGAGCTTGCTCTCGTTGTGCTAAAGAGGCGATACGTTCGAGCTGCTCTTGCCACGCTTCGTCAGCGGATAAATTACAGCTATCTGCTAGGAACTTAGCGTTAAAACCTTCTCCCGTCAGGCTGCGAATGGATGCATCATGGGAAACGCTGTTGCCAGTATGCCAATAATGCTGCGCCAATAAAGGGCCAATGTCAGGATTATCGGTGAGGAAGCCAAAGCGCTGAGTGAAGTAAGCGCGAGTCTGATAAACCGCCATATTAGCCAGCAGATAGCCCTGATACGCACAAGCAGACTCGTCTGACAATAAGTGCGGAATCGACAGTAATGGGCGCGGGCTACAGTTCAGACCAAGGATGTGACGCTCAGTGTCACGGGCCAGTTGCGTGATGGCTTCTGGAGTCAGGGCATCATCATCGAGTTGATAGAGGGCTCGTTCAAAGTAAGGGACGGCAAGGATACTGCGTTCGGAATAGGCTTTGAATGGCTGATTGTTATCCGTCATCGCTTTGATTAAACGATCGGGAATGACATCGCCTTTTGTATCTTTAGCGTACGTTTTTAACCAGTCAGCGTCATTGAGTAAGCTGTCACAGAACATGGATTGAGTTTCTGCATAGGCCATTGAAGTTGGAGCAAATTCCTGAGAAAAACAGGGAGCGTTCATTTTTACATTGGCAAAGTGAGCCGCATGGCCACCTTCATGAAACAAGGTATTGATGCCCCCATAACCACTGCCCACTTGGTCTGGCTTGGCATTGCTGGTGAAATTGACGACAGCAGGGATCCATTTTCCTTGATCGTAGAAAGATGGGGTAGGGCCGTGACAGAAGCCATTCTGATATTTCCCTTTGCGATCGAGTAGATCTAAAGTCAGATCGGCATCTGAGAATTCAATGTTTAAACGGCCGAAAGACTCTATCCAGCGACGAACCGACTTAGCAAACGGTAGGTAAGGATCCATTTCACGCATGACGTCACCAGTGACCGTGAAATAGAGGTTGTGAGGAAGAAGTGCATCTGAGCCGTGTTCTAGCTCTGTGCGTTTTAATGTGGCTAGGTTTGTTTCTCGAGTGCGCAGCTCAAAGTCATCAAGGATGGTGAACAACTCGTCGCTGGTCATTTTCTCCATTTTAAGCACGGAATAGTCAAAGAAGTTCGCGAAGCCCAGTTCACGGGCGAAAGCATTACGGCGTTTCACGAGTTCAATGAAACCATTGTTTAATAACCATTGCTCTAAATCCAGTAAAGCCTTATGCGCAGATTGGCGCGTTGCTTCATTATCTGTAGACGTCAAGATAGCATTAAACAGGGGTAATGATCCTTCCACTGATTCGCCCTGCTCATTTTGATACATCAATGTATATTTCTGCTTCTTCTCGAACAAGTCACCTTCAAATTGAATGAGTGCATTCTTAAGCGATAATGCTTGTTGGGATTCAATCGCATGGGCTTCAAAAGTGGTAAGCCAACCGTGTAAACCGGTCAGTGTGGCTTCTTTTTCAGCGGGGTCTTGAAGTTGCTCGGCGGCAACAATCTGTTCCCTAACCTCAACAATTTTACTACTTTGGCTAAGGAAGTTGTTCCAGTGTGTCAGTGCTTGTGCTGAACCTTGGTGATCGTCACTTAAGCCCATGTAGGTTTCCCAAAAGAATGTCTCTTTGGTGCGGTGCACAGTCAGGTACTCTTGATTGAGCCTGTTTAGGTAGTCAGTTGCTGACATGATTGGTCCTTTAACTGTTTAAATTCATCGAGTTAATTAGGATTATATCGACATCGAGTCAGCCCATATGTGCGCTATCGCTCATGGTCACAATGTAAGCTGTATTTTATCTGACACAGTTCTATTTCGCTGTGCCAGTGGGGTTTAGGCAGCATGTTCGGCAATAATTTGGGCTAAAAGCGAAATATCCGATTGCCATTCTTGCTTAGCATCGAAATTGGCGACGCTGAAACGCAAATAATGGCGATATTGTTGTTGAGTCCCAAACAGTGTGCCTGGGAGTAAATGGATACCTTGTTGCTGACAGAGCTTATACAGTGCGTAGCTATCGCAGTGTGATGGCAGTTGTAACCACAGCAGAAAACCACCTTGAGGCGCATGGAGACGGTATTGCCCAAGTAAGTGTGGATGGCTATCGAGAGCTTGACATAAAAGTCGATAAAACAGTGTGGCATTGGCATGATACTGACGCTGCATCCGACGTATATGTTGGCGGTAATAGCCTTTGCTTAAAAACGCACCAGTGGCACTTTGCATCAAATTCGCGCTGCCCATGTGATCACAAATCATCAGTTTTTCAATGTCTTGGCGATAACGCCCAGCCAAAAGCCAACCAATTCTCAGACGGGAATCAAGCGTCTTGGATAAAGAGTTAACGTAAAACACCCTCTGTTGGGTGTCCAGTTGATAGAGAGTGGGAAGTGGTGCGTCAAAATGCAACTCTCCAAACACATCATCTTCTATGATGGCGATATGACAGGTGCATTCTAACAAGCGCTGACGCTTGTCGAGGGGCATCCTCGCCCCCGTAGGGTTGGTAAAATTAGGCGTCACGACCAGTGCACGAATATCCCATGTTGTCATCGCTGTTAGCAAGGCTTCAATGTCAAGCCCAGTCATCGGGCAACTCGGGATTTCAACCACTTTGAGCCCCAATGATTCCAGTAGCAATAAGTTGCCAAAGTAACAAGGGGACTCGACGGCAACAATGTCACCACGCTGTGTACAAGCGCGCAGTGCAAGGCTGATCGCTTGCTGAGCGCCATGCGTCACAATGATGTCATCAGCAGTGGTATTTACGTGCATGTTTTCGCTGATCTGGGCGAGCTGTTGGCATAAGAGAGCGTCTCCCGGTGGCATCTGATAATGACTGGCTAGGTGAGATTGTTGGCGACTCTGGCGACCAATCTCAGCATAGAGAGATTTAATGGCGGGGGCGTCGATACTTGGATGAGCAGAACCTAATGGCAAGCGTTCGGACTTAGGCACGAATTCTAGAATTTCCCGACTGACAGTAAGCATGTCTACGGCTTTGGGGGTAGGGGCTTGGTGAGCGATCTGACGTCGTGCTGCGACTCGATAGCCAGACTTATCTTGAGCATAGATGAAGCCTTGAGCCTCCAGCTCTTGATAGGCACGGATCACGGTGTTTTTACCTAGGTTGAGTTCGCTACACAGCTGGCGAATGGAAGGCAATTTGTCGTGTGGCTGAAAGACACGGCTGTCGATCAAACGCCGAATATAGCTTTCCACTTTGCGGTATTTGGTGGTTGCCCGTTTATTTAATTCTGTACTCATAAAACCAACGCAATTCTGTACCCATAAAACTATCCCAATCTGTGCCTTATGCTAACCCTGTACCCATATTAGTGTATACCCAAGTCACCTTGAGATGCGAGGTTCCGCGCGAAGGGCGAGTTGAGAGAAAACGATAAAGTGAAGTGATGACGTGAGCTTGCTCCGACATCATGCAGCTAAAAACAGAAAAACAAACATTGAAACATGGGTAAGTCGGTGGGGTCGTTATGAATCAATCAACGTTAGTCAAAGTCGTTCCATTTGTATTTGTCGTACTTTGGGCGTCCGGTTTTATTAGTGCTCGTTTGGGGATGGAGTATGCAGAGCCAATCACTTTATTAGTGATTCGGATGGTGGGGAACATACTCTTATTTGGTGTATTGATTCTGTTCCTGAAGCGATCGTTACCGAAGGGACGTGATTTGTGGCACTGTGCATGTGTTGGCTTGATGATCCACGGTTTGTATTTAGGAGGGTGTTATCTCTCGATTGATTGGGGGATGCCGTCGGCATTGACGTCATTACTGATGGGGTTACAGCCACTTCTGACTGCGGTATGGCTGACCTCCTCTGGAAGCCGCCACCTTAGCTGGCAGCAGTGGCTTGGACTCATGATCGGGTTTCTTGGCGTTGCTTTGGTACTAATGGGAGACATGGCTTGGCAAGACACTCAGATGCAGTGGCAAGCGGTCTTGGTTTGTGTGGTGGGTTTATTGGGCATTACGATCGGGACTCTGTATCAAAAACGTTATTGCCAGCACGTGGATTTAGTGGGAGCAACCGCCGTTCAGTATTTTGCCGCAGGATGCCTCTACTTACCTTATGCATTGATGATGGAATCCATGACGGTTGATTGGGGCTGGGGATTGTTTGGCGTGCTATTTTGGTTGGTGGTGGTGCTCTCATGTATTGCTGTCATTTTGTTGCTTTACATGGTGCAGCAAGGGGCTTCTGAAAAAGTCGCTACGGTGTTTTATTTGGTGCCGCCTATGACGGCGTTGCAGGCTTGGGTGATTTTCGGTTCGACGTTCGATGTTGTGGCCGCCATAGGAATGGGTTTGACGGTTGTCGCTGTCTATTTAGTGGTGAAAAAGCCAAAACAAGGCTTGGCCTTAAAACGAATGGTCGGGTGAGCTAATCGAATGCTGGTTATCTTGGCGTTATGTTTTCTTAGCGTTATGTTTTCTTAGCAGGTGGTCAATCGATATTGCTTGGGCTTTCCCAGTGCATCCGATATACCCAAACGGGCTCATTGAAATTGGGATCGGTAAAGGAATCAATCACATGAAAGCCAAACTTAAGATACAAATTAACGGCAGGGACGTTCGCTTTTAAGGTATACAGCTCAAGTTGACGATTATTCTGGGCTAGGTGATGAAGTAGCTGAGAAGCGACCCCTTGTTTTCGGTATGCCTTAGCGACATAGAGCCAGCCTATGGTGTTACCATTGAGTGTTGTAAAACCGATGATTTTTCCGGTGAGGCGCTGGGTGCAAACCCAAACTTTCGAACGCTTCAATGTGGTCAAACAGTCGGTTGACTGAGCCATGGGCAATACGTCCATGGTGACGCTGGCAAAGGTCAATTCGTCGGCTTTACCTTGATCGTAGATTGCCGCTAGTGCGTTAAAATCATTTCCTTGATAGTGTCGAATCAAAAAAACATCGCTGGCCGTCATCGAGCTTCCTTAGACATCTGGATTTTGGCTGGTGTTCAATGAATACATAGATACTTCTGGCCTTGGCTGCCAACCGAGTCGTTGGTAGAACTGCTGTGCAGCGGCGTTATCATTGGCAACAAACAAATGTGTCTTATCGATGCCCTGTTTTGATAATGCCTCGGTCACCTTTTCCAGTAGGCTTTCACCAATGCCTTGACGACGAAATCTGGGGTCAACGGCCAAATGTTGAACGTAACCTCGACGGCCATCTGTGCCCGCTAAAACGGCAGCAATTAAGGTATGGCAGTTAGGCTTCACGGCAACAAAACTGAGACCAGGGTTACGATCGAGATAGCGCTGAATGTTTTCTTGGGAATCGGCCTCGCGCAGTAGCATTTCATCGGTCTCCTGCCAGAGTCGTGCGACCGAAGAGTAGTCCAAGATATGCATTTCACGCACCTCAAATGGTGGGGGATTACGGTGTGTCACAGTGATCTCCTTGATTAATTCGGCTAAATCCTAGACAAGCTATCAAACAATAAAGCCAAATCAAACAGTTGTTTATGCTGTTTTTCGCCAATGTTATCGCCGTTAAAAAAGACTTGTTGTACAAAAATAACTCTGTTACGTTGAACCAATGAACACGAATTATATGCAACCTATGACCACTATCATTGTAGCCAACATGATGATGATGCCTTCTCAGCGAATGCTGAGAGGGATGGTTTGCATGGTCTAAATTTTTTATTCACGGCATCACCATTCCTTAACTCAGAGTTGGAACGGTGATGTGAGAGAGGGGTGACATTGTCCGTTTTCAACCTGAAGAAAGGAAGAAAAAGGAGACAATGATGAGCACAACTCAACCTCAAACATCGACGTTCAACACGTCAAATATCTCAAATCGACTGGGTGTGTTATTGAACTCAGCAAGCTATACCACCACTCCAATATTTTATGCGAATGGCGACCCGCATTTAGGTCACGCGTATTCTGGGATCGTCGCCGACGTTTTTCATCGTTTTTCAGAATTGACCGGAGTCAGCAGTCAGTTGATCACGGGGACCGATGAACACGGACAAAAAATTGCTAATACTGCGTTAGCTTTTGAGCAGGATACCCAAGGGTTTGTTGATCAGCGTTCACAAACGTTTCAACGCTTATGGCCTGAACTTGCGATTACACCGAATGTGTTTATTCGCACTACGGCTGACGATCATAAAGACCATATTCAAGATCTATGGCAAACCCTCACGGCGCAAGATGATCTCTATTTGGGCAGTTATTCAGGCGATTACTGTGTAGCTTGTGAACAGTATTATCCCGAACGCGAGCTGCTTGAAGGGGGCATTTGTCCAGTGCATAAACAGCCCGTTTCTCATGTGGAAGAAGAGACCTATTTGTTCCGATTGGACAAGTATCGTCTGGCCTTATTGGACTATTATCAGTCGAACCCGGGGGCGATTGTTCCTCAGCATTTCCAAAATACGCTCATTGAGCAATTAAAATCAGAAAAACTGGATGATCTGTCCGTTTCACGAGTGAACAACCAATGGGGTATCAAGGTACCGAATAACCAAGAACATACGGTGTATGTTTGGATTGATGCACTGTTCAGTTACATCACAGCCATAGAGCGCAGTGGCGCGGACAAGTCAGCCATAGGGAATACACAGCATGTCATTGGCAAAGATATATTGTTGTTTCACGCCGTGTATTGGCCTGCTTTCCTTTTGGCACTGAAGCTGCCACTGCCGAAAAAATTGATTGTTCATGGCTGGTGGACAATCAATGGCGAAAAAATATCGAAGTCGAACCCTGAAACCACGGTGAATCCCGACGTATTTGCGAAGCGGTTGACCAGTGACGGTTTACGTTACGCTCTGATCCGCCAAAAGCCATTGTATCGAGATGGTAATGTGGTACTTGATGAGTTTGCTGAGCTGATTAATGCGGATCTGTTGAACAACTTTGCCAATCTGGTGAAGCGTAATCATACTCTGGTTTACAAGCAATTTTCTGGCGTCTTGCATCTAGAGGATATTGCCCCTCTTGACCAAGAGTCTGCGGAGTGTGTGGCTCAATTGAAAAATCAGGTCGTTGACATTGTCAAAGCTTATCAACAAGGTGATCTCCACTTAGTCACCAAAGAAATCAACGCGCTACTTTCTGAACTGAATGGCTACTTTCATCATCGAGCTCCTTGGCTCGTGCGCAAAGGGCAACCGGAAAAAACGGCGAAGCAGACGTGTTTGGTGATCAGTAACGGTGTGCGAGAACTGGCATGGCTGTTGTTGCCTATCGCGCCTGAGTTATGTCAAAGTGTCTTGCAAGAACTGGGGCAACAAGCGAGTACCTTGTTAACCGAAGGAGAGTTAAAGTTGACGTCTGTTTCCGTTGCTTCCGCAGTCAGCCATTGGCAACGGGTGTAATATTTCAAGAATAGGTACTCAAGATCGATACTCAAGAATCAGCGGCTAAGATCAGGCTCTTTCTTCAAGGTAAGTGAAAGATTTAAGGTGAGGTGTTTCTCTAAGGAAGCCAAACGAAAAAGAGCACCCAGTAGGGTGCTCTAGTATTTTGAGAGAGCTGAGTTACAGTTTCTCTACGTCCAGTTTCTCTACGCCCATATTAAATAGCGCAAAGCTGTATACATCCGCATACTTTTGGATGATTTTGCTGGTTGGCGTGCCTGCACCGTGCCCTGCATTGGTTTCAATGCGAATTAAGGTTGGGTTTAGACCTGTGTGTTTAGCTTGTAGCTCCGCTGCGAACTTGTAAGAGTGCGCAGGGACAACACGATCGTCGTGGTCGCCAGTGGTCACCATCGTCGCTGGATAATCTACACCAGATTTCACGTTATGCACCGGAGAATACGCTTTTAAGTACTCAAACATCTCTTTACTTTGGTCTGCTGTACCGTAGTCATAAGCCCAGCCAGCGCCCGCAGTGAAGGTGTGGTAACGCAGCATATCCAGTACGCCAACTTCAGGGATCGCCACTTGGAATAGGTCAGGACGCTGTGTCATCACAGCACCGACTAACAGACCGCCATTTGAACCGCCATTCAGCGCCAGCTTCTCGCTCGATGTGTAGCCTTTGTCGATGAGGAATTCAGCCGCAGCGATAAAGTCGTCAAACACGTTTTGCTTTTGCAATTGTGTCCCCGCTTGGTGCCACGCTTTACCGTATTCACCACCACCACGGATATTGGCCACGGCGTATACGCCACCCATTTCCATCCAAGCGGCACGAGTAGAGCTAAAGCTAGGAGTTAGGCTTGCGTTAAAACCGCCGTAACCGTACAAAATGGTCGGAGCGCTACCATCCAGCTTGATGCCTTTTTTGTGCGTGATGATCATCGGTACTTTGGTGCCGTCTTTTGACTTATAAAACACCTGATGCGACTCAAATTGATCCGAATCGAATTCGATTTTGGATTTACGGTAGAGTTTACTTTCGCCGGTTTCAACGTTAAGACGGAAGGTGGTGCCTGGCGTTTTGTAGTTGGTAAAGGTGTAGAAGACCTCGGTGTCTTCTTTCTTACCGCCAAAGCCCCACGCACTGCCTGGTCCCGGTAAATCGATGTTACGGATCAGCTTACCGTCCATATCAAACTGTTTTACTTTCGCGATAGCATCGATCATGTACTTAGCGAACAGAGTGCCGCCACCGAGTGTGACGTTGAGAACATGTTCAGTTTCTGGGATGAGGTCTTGCCAATATTTCGGCTGAGGTTTACTGGCATCAACGGTGACAACACGTTTGTTGGGTGCGTCTAGGTTAGTCACGATGTACAGCTTACTGCCTTTGTTATCGATCACCCAGCCGTCAGCATTGGTATCGCCTAAGATCGTCACTAGCGGTGCGTCAGGCTTGGCTAAGTCTTTCAGGAACAGTTTATTCCCTGAAGTCGATGTGCTCGCCGTGATGATCAGATAGCGATCGTCTTCGGTGGTGTAACCTGACACATAACGGTGCTTCTCTGATTCAGTACCGCCAAAGATCAGTGCATCTTGTGACTGTTTTGTACCGAGCTTGTGGTAGAAAAGCTTGTGCTGATCGGTTTTGGCTGATAGCTCGCTGCCTTTTGGCTTGTCGTAACTCGCATAGTAGAACCCATCGTTACCCAGCCAAGAAACACCGCTGAATTTGACATCAACAAGGGTTTCACCAATTTGCTCTTTGGTTTCGGCGTTGAGAATGATGGCTTTACGCCAGTCACTTCCGCCTTCAGAAATCATGTAAGCAACCAAAGAACCGTCTTGAGAAAAGTGAACCCCAGCGAGTGAGGTTGTACCATCGTCACTGAAACCATTAGGGTCTAGGAAAACTTCTGGCTTTCCGTCGTCAAGTTGGCGATATAAAACGTATTGATTCTGTAAACCATCGTTCTTATAGAAGTAAGTGTATTTTCCTTCTTTAAACGGTTTACCGACTTTCTCGTAATCCATCAAAGTGGTCAGGCGTTCTTTGATTTGGTCACGGTAAGGGATTTGATCTAGGTAGTTAAAGGTCACTTTATTTTGTGATTTTACCCAAGCTGCTGTGGCATCACTTTTGTCATCTTCCAACCAGCGGTAGGGATCAGACACTTTGACGCCGAAATATTCATCGACTTCAGCCCCTTTTTCAGTCGCTGGGTATTTGATGGCAACGTTACTGATTTTTTCGACGAAATCTTTGGTGGCGTTTACCGTATCATTTTCATTAGCCAGTGCTTGAGTGGCTGAAAACCCTGTGAGTGCAGCTACAATGGCAATCGTACTTACCTTTTTTTTCATCAACATCCCTTCCTGTCATGACTGCTTTATTTGAGCAAGCAATTTAGCCCAACAGCGGAACCGACGTGCAGCCATATTCCGTATCAAGAGGTAAAAGTGTGAGCTGAGTCAGGTAAATTCATCCGTAATTTATAAATGAGACATATCAGAAATTGTGTGAATATCAAAAAAGCCAGTGAAACCTGTCGCCTATTTCTTTGTAACTAGTGGTCGCTGCTTTCTGGTTTATCAATCTCGCGGGACGACTGGTATTGGGTTGATATGATTAAATTATCAGCTAGTTTTAATAGAGGAATGGTGCAGTCGGAGACGGAGATGCACACAGCAATACCTTTCAAGCGAATGTTGAATCGTATCTTACTTATTATGGCGATAAGTGCAGCTTCTGCTGCCTCTCAAGCACATATAGAGCGTCTTGAAGACTTAATTTTTTATACAGAAGACTATCCACCAGCAAATTATAGTCAAGATGGTCGTGCTCGAGGCTATGCTGTCGATATGCTGATTGCCGCTTCGCAGCTTGCGGGACATGAAGTGTCCTTAAAAAATGTCGTGGTTCAGCCGTGGGCGAGGTCGTATCGAGCAACCCTCACCGATCGGAATGCGGTGCTTTTTTCTACGGCTCGAACTAAGCATAGAGAAGACTTGTTCCGTTGGGTCGGGCCTATTGCTGACATACGTGTTGTCGTGATGGCACGTAAGGACTCCAACATTGTGATTAATGATCCGTTAGAGATGGCGAACTACACCATAGGCGTGATGCGTGACGATGTCGGGGAGCAGTTGCTACTTGAACTGGGTGTTCCACGCGAAGCGATGCAAGAAGCCTCCTATGTCACCAAGCTGGCTGAACAATTGATTAAAAAACGGATAGACTTGTTAGCGTACAGTGAGCGCGGTTTGTATTGGTGGGCAAGAGAGGCGGGGTTTGACTCAAGAGATTTTGAGCCGGTTTATGTTTTAAAAGAAGGCGCGATGTATTTCGCATTCAACCGTCAAATTGCTCCAGAACTTCGTCAAGCCTTACAGTTGGGGCTAGACAGGCTCAAGCAAGAAAAGACCAGTGATGGCACCACCTTGTATCAGCAAATCATTGACCGATATCGCTAGTCATCCTGTGAGCCCCAGTAACAAAGCCCAGTGACAAAGCACAGTCAGTTACTGGGCTATTTTCTTAGGTTAACAATACTCATCAAGATTAATAATAATTAATAATGAAAATCATTTACATTTTAGTGTCTGTGAATTAGCGTTGCTCAGTTTAACTAACTGAGGAATGTTTCGTGACTAAAATCAGGGAAGATGGACGCATGATGCCGCGTCTGATTGAATGTGTGAAAAAAGAATACATCACACCAAACTTACTGAGAGTAACGTTTTCTGGTGACGATCTTATCGGGTTTCCTGAAGGTCATGAAGGTGGGATCATTAAGTTGTTTTTTGCCAATCGTGAGAGTGGCATTTTAGAGTTACCGACCCGCGATGAAGAGAAAATTTACTGGCCGAAGCATAAGCCCGTTTCTCGTGCCTATACTGTTAGGCATTACGACGCCAAAACCAACTTATTGGACATCGACTTCGTTCCTCACAGCAAGGACAGCCCAGCTTCTGGGTGGGCGATCTCTGCTCAGCCCGGTGACACCATTGGTCTAGGTGGCCCAGGCAACCTAGGCACTTTGTTGCCTGAAGGTGACTGGCATATCATCGCCGGTGATACGACAGCCCTCCCTGCGATCAGTGCCATTCTTGAAAAGTTACCTGACGATGCCGTTGGTTACGCATTTATTGAAGTGGAATTATCGGAAGATATTCACCCTCTTGAACACCCAGAAAATGTTGAAATCCACTGGTTTGTCAGACACCCGGTTGACGACCCTCAACCCTTGATTGCTGCGATTAAGCAAGCTGTACCTAAGGGGGATAGAGCCAAGCTTTCAGCCTTTATCGCGGGTGAAAATGACACGGTTATTGAAACCAGAAAGTGGGTCAGACAAGAGTATGGGATTGAGCGAAAATCAATGCATGCTGTGCCCTATTGGCGTCGTGGACAAGATGAAGACGAATACCATCAGGCGCGCCATGTCGCGATGGACGAAGCCTATTAGTTTCGATGGCCCTCTTTATTCTCAATGATTCAGTGACTTTGATATGAAAACTTATTTCCTATGCGCTTGCCTGCTAGGTGCGGGCTTCGCGACTCAAGCCAATGAAAGTCTGCCAACTTGGCCTCGAAGTTTTAATAATGCTGATGGCAGTACCACCACCATCCAGCAAGCTCCTAAACGCATCCTATCGACGAGCGTAACGGTCACGGGAACGCTATTGGCAATGGATGCACCATTGATCGCTTCAGCCAGTGCCGCCAATGGCGAGTTTTTTGCTCAGTGGGCGCAAAACGCAGCGGCGAAAAAGGTAGTGAATGTCTGGCCGGCAGGCAGTGTGGATTTGGAGTCGGCTTATTTACAGCAACCCGATCTGATTATTGTCTCTAAAAGTGGTGCAGACTCTGCGGCGGATCAACTGGCGCAATTACGTTTGGTTGCGCCTACGATTGTGGTGGATTACAGCATTCAGACATGGCAATCCCTTGCTAAACGTCTCAGTACCGCGTTGGGTCGAGAGACGACAACCGAAAAACTGGTGGCAGATTTTGATGCTTATGTTGCGGCAACACGTCAACAACTCGACCTCCCCTCAGGAAAGACCAATATCATCAGCTATCACGGGGCGGGGGTCATCAATGCCATCGCTAAACCAGAAGGGGCGCACTCACGACTGCTCTCTGAGCTCGGATTTAAAATGGAAACGCCCCTTGAAACTTGGCAGGTCGGCTCCGCATCTCACCGAGACTTTCTGCGAGTGCACTACGAAAGCTTAACGGGCTTGAAAGCGGAAACCACTTTTTTGCTCAATGCAGACGACAGCAAAGCGCCTCGTTTTCTCAATGATCCCGTGTTGAAAAACCTTCCCTCTATCAAGCTAAAACAAGTGTACGGCTTAGGAGCGAATTCTTTCCGTATGGATTGGTTCAGTGCACGAGAAGTGGTCGATATGGTTGGTCAGCGATTTGCGGTCGATTGGCAAGAACAGCAGTAGAATGGATAAGAGAATGCGCAGTAGCACACTGTCGATCGAACCAGCTTCTCGTCTTCCGTTTCGTCGTCAGCTGCACAATGGAGAAGTGAGCGCACTCTCTATGTTCTACTCTGCTTTAGTGGTGGCGCTATTGGCGTTAGCGGTTGTCAGTCTCTTCATTGGCAGTAAATCTATTTCGACGGCGGTCACATTAGAGGCGTTGTTACACTTTGATTCGAGCGTCAGTGAGCATTTACTTGTGCATCACCTGCGACTCCCTCGTTCTCTGTTATCAATCACAGTGGGTATTGCTTTAGGCATCGCAGGGGTCTTGATGCAAACGTTGACTAGAAACCCGTTAGCTGACCCCGGTATTCTTGGCGTCAATGCAGGAGCGACATTGGCTGTGGTGTGCGGTCTCTCTGTCTTCGGCTTGATATCGAGTCTTGAAGTCACCCTATTGGCTTTACTGGGGGCAAGCCTTGCGGGTGGGGGTGTTTATCTGTTGGCGGGCATGCATAAAGAGGTTAATCCGGTTCGTGTTGTGCTTTCCGGCACCGCTTTAAGCGTGGTGTTGTTATCGGCGACTCACCTGATCACCATCAATAGCGCCCAAGAGGTGTTTGACCAGTTTCGGCATTGGGCGGTTGGCTCTTTGCAAGGGCGTAATATGGCGGTAGTGATCCCATGCCTTCTATTCACTGCAATCGCAACTCTTACCGCGATAGCATGCAGCCGTTTACTTGATGGTGTCTTACTAGGAAAAGAAATCAGTGATGCGTTAGGGCTTAATCACACCTTAGTGTGGGCGGTGATCTGTAGCTTGATTGTTATTCTGTGCGGCTCGGCAACCGCAGCCGCAGGCCCTATCAGTTTTATTGGTCTTACGGCTCCTCATATTGCGCGGTTTTTGGTCGGTCCGCAGCACAGTCGTTTATTACCGACGTCGGCGCTTATTGCGGCAGTGTTAGTGGTGAGTGCCGACATTGTGGGGCGTTTAGTCAGTCATCCCGGAGAGGTCAGCGTAGGAATTATGGTGGCTTTTATTGGCGGGCCTTGTTTCCTTTACATTGTTAGGCATTGGAAGTTAAGTCAGCTATGAAGCATGGTATTCAATCTTCGACATCGCCGCTAACGTCATCAAAAGCGGCAACAAAAACGCCAGCACAAATATTGACACAAGCACCTACGCTGATGACAGCTGGCCGTATTGCCATTGTCTATCGCAGAGCGGCGTTGTGGCTCGGCATCGCTCTCTTGACGGTGCTACTTGTTTTGACACTCTTTTCACTGAAACAAGGCAAGTTACCATTAACAATGGTGGATGTGATGCACCTAGTGTTGAAACCGGAAGAAGGCGGTTTTAAAGCCAAGATCTTATGGGATATCCGTTTGCCGCGCTCGTTAGTGGCAATTTTGGTTGGAGCGAGCTTAGGTGCATCAGGGGCGGTGTTTCAGTCGCTATCACGCAATGCGCTAGGATCACCGGATGTGATCGGTTTTACAACGGGTGCTGCTGCGGGGGCTTTGTGTCAGATCATCCTATTTGATGGCGGTGTCATACAAACATCGATTGCGGCCATATTGGGCGGTGTACTGACCGCGATGTTAGTTTATTTACTCGCCAATAAATGGGGCACCTTAGGTGGGTATCGTCTCATCCTAACCGGAATTGGTGTAGGAGCAATATTGACTGCTTTCAATGGGCTACTGCTTGTTTATGGCGATTTAGATGATGCG
The DNA here is from genome assembly GCA_043422575.1 of bacterium sp. HQB-39. Taxonomy (GTDB): domain Bacteria; phylum Pseudomonadota; class Gammaproteobacteria; order Enterobacterales; family Vibrionaceae; genus Vibrio. Next base: position 216,841 of record JBHOHG010000007.1, read on the forward strand.
ATGATGGCCAGCTTATGGCTTGCAGGCTCCTTGAATGCGAGAACATGGTGGCACGTATATCCTGTGGCCATTGGCGTTATCCTATTTATTCCCCTGATGAGCTATTACTCGCGGCAGTTAAGCGTGATGGAGATGGGGCGTGAAACTGCGATTCAGTTGGGGGTTGCTGTCGACCGCGTCACGACGGCGACACTGTTTATTGCGGTGGCGCTCGCATCACTTGCGACGGCTGCTGCTGGGCCGATTGCATTTGTAGCACTAGCTGCGCCACAGTTAGTCGCCCGAATTGTGCCAAATCTCGGACTCTCGGTACTGCTCTCGGCGCTGATGGGAGCATTGCTGCTTATCTCTGCCGATGTGTTTATTCGACTATTGCCATTATCGGCTTCGATCCCAATCGGTAATGTTACCGGAATTATCGGTGGAGGATATCTGATGTGGTTATTGATGCGCTTACAGCTCAAGGGGAAATCATGACGTTAGACGACTTGTCTCAGATCACAACATCATCTCAGATGACGACATTGTCTCGAATTACCGCACAAGATCTGACCTTGGGATATGAAGGTAACGCTGTCTACCAAAATCTTGATGTGGATATTCCTGATGGTAAGCTCACGGCCATCATAGGACCAAATGGTTGTGGTAAGTCGACCTTGTTACGCAGCTTATGTCGATTGCTCAAGCCACATCAAGGCAATGTACTGTTAGATGGTCGAGATATCCATCAAATCAACAGCAAACATGTAGCACAGCAGATTGCCTTATTGCCACAAAGTGCCAATGCGCCGGAGGGCATTCGCGTGTTTGATCTGGTCGCGAGAGGACGCTTTCCACATCAATCTATGTTGCGTCAGTGGAGTAATCGCGATGAAGCGGCGGTCAGACATGCGATGTTGGCAACCGGTATTGAAAACCTAGCGGATCGGCCTGTGGAACAATTATCAGGTGGTCAGCGCCAACGAGTTTGGATTGCGATGGTATTGGCGCAAGATACGCCGATTATATTCCTTGATGAACCGACCACCTATCTTGATATTTCGCACCAAGTGGAATTACTGGAATTATTGGCAGAATTGAACTGCCGCCAAGGTAAAACTATCGTGGCTGTACTGCATGACTTGAATCAGGCCTGTCGCTATGCGGATCACCTGATTGTGCTCGCCAAAGGAAAGAAAGTCGCAGAAGGCACCCCTAAAGCGTTAATGACCCCAGAGTTGCTGAGACAGGTGTTTGAACTAGAGTGCGTGGTGATTGACGACCCTGTGAGCATGACGCCCCTTATTGTGCCTAAGGGGCGTGTGAAAGCATCACCACAAGCGATCGCTTCACCGTTAGATTGATAGTCGCCTAATGAGAGTTTGAACTCGAAGCGTCTCCCTCTTTGGGTTCAACAAACTCTTCAGCATACCCTTTTGGAGGCGGTGTCCAGCCTCGTTCAGAGCGTGAGTGTTTATCGCTTCGATCCTTTTTCATTTCTTCCACCATCACTTGCTCTAGCTTCATAAAGAGTTCGCGATAGTTGTTATCAAAGCGCTCCTCTTCCGATCCCGCCTCCCAAGCACGATACAGTTTATCGGATTTACGGTCTTCGATACGTTTGTAAGTGGTTTTTTGCTGTTCAACGAAGAAAGGGTGCAGCCCGGTTGACTTCAGAGCATGTCCCGCAATTTCTAAAGCCGAATGGTAGGTCTCAGACTCAATCAAATCAGCCCCAGCTTGTCGTAATAAGTAGCCATGACCTCGATCAAAGGCTCGGGCAATCACCGTCACCTTGGGGTAGGAATGTTTGACGTATTTCACTAACTCCACGCTTTGCTCGACATTATCAATGGCGACAACAATGGCTTTCGCATGTTCAATGCCTGCAGTGTGTAACATATCTGGACGAGTTGCGTCGCCAAAGTACGCTTTGGTTCCGATCTGACGTACCACATCGACTTGATTGGCTTGATGGTCAAGAACGACAGTGGGAACCCCATTGGAGACCAGCAAGCGATTGACAATTTGTCCAAAACGTCCAATGCCCGCAATGATAACCGTGCCTCTTTCTTCAATATGATCGGATTCTCTTTGATTTGAGGTTTGCTCGTAGCGAGGCAAGATCACTTTATCAAACAGAATAAACAGCCCCGGAGTGAGGAACATCGAGATTGCGACCACTAAGGACAGCGTTTGAGCAATATCTGCTGGGATGACATGATTTTGCAAAGAGAAACTCAGTAGCACAAAACCGAATTCGCCAGCCTGAGCGAGGCTAAGGGTAAATAACCAGCGGTCGCTGCCTCGAATTCGGAACGTTAATGCTAAGATAAACAGCACTGCCGCCTTCAATAACATAACCCCAAGAGTTAAGCCTGCCACCGTTATAAATTCATTGGTCAGAATTGAAAAATCGATGCTCGCACCGACAGTGATGAAGAACAAGCCAAGCAACAACCCTTTAAACGGTTCAATGTTGGACTCCAATTCATGGCGAAACTCACTGTTTGCCAAGACAACGCCTGCTAAGAAAGTACCGAGCGCAGGAGAAAGCCCCACAAGCCCCATCAAAGCGGCAATACCAATGACTAACATGAGCGCGGTTGCCGTGAATATTTCTCGTAGTTCAGAGCTTGCAACAAAGCGGAAAAGTGGACGACTCAAATAGTGCCCCGCGACCACCAAGACTAAGATAGATGCAGTGATGACCAAGCCATAAGCCCAGCCGGGCAAGCCAGCCACAAGGCTTAATTCAGGGTGATGGTCGGCGGCATGACTCGCAGCACTTTGCGCTTGTTCGACTAATTCAGGGAGTGCCAACAATGGGATAAACGCTAGCATTGGAATGACGGCGATATCTTGGAAAAGCAAGACGGAAAAGGCATTCTGACCACCTTCCGTTTTCGTCAGCCCCTTTTCGCTAAACGTTTGTAATACGATAGCGGTAGAGGAAAGTGCGAAGATCAGGCCAATGGTTAAAGCGATCGACCATGGTTGCCCAAGCCATAAAGCAATCCCCGTCACTGCGGCAATCGTGCCGCTGACCTGAAGCCCTCCTAACCCAATGAGCTTATTACGCATCCCCCAAAGCATATTCGGCTCAAGTTCTAAACCGACGAGGAAGAGCATCATTACTACGCCAAATTCAGCAAAATGCTGAATCGTCGTGGTTTCTTCTCCCACTAACCCGATAACAGGACCAATGATCACCCCTGCGATGAGATAGCCGAGAACCGATCCGAGACCGAGTCGTTTGGCGATCGGCACAGCGATAACAGCGGCGACGAGATAGATAAAAGCTTGTAAAAACAGAGCGGTCATTGGACCTCCTGCGGTGCTGCTAACTCGTTGAGGTAATGGTTGAGTTGTTGATACTGAGCGGCGTCTTTCACCGATATATGATCATGGAGTAAGCCTTGCAGCAGGTTTTCCCATTGAGCGACATGCTGCTTGATTCGACCTTCTTCCATCGCCGTTCTTGAGCCGAACAGAGCAAAAGGGGGCAAATACTTCATCCCTGTCAGGCTTGCAGTTTGTTCTATCGGGGCAAGCAGCTGTCGGATGGTAAAGTGATTGTAGCCATTGCTTTGGTAGGCGTCCTCTCGGCCTCCTGCGGTGATGGCACAAAGTAATACTTTGCCATCCAGCGCATGACCGTCAGTACCGTAGGCAAAGCCATATTCCAAGACTAAATCCTGCCACTCTTTCAAAATAGCAGGGGTGGAGTACCAATAGAGTGGGAATTGAAAAATAACAATGTCATGGTCGAGCAAGCGTCGTTGTTCTCGGTCAATGTTGATTTTAAACGTGGGGTACTCTGCATAAAGGTCAACACAAGTGATCCCCTCTATGTTCTTCGCTGCACTATAAAGAGGCTGATTGACCTCTGAACGATGTTGTGATGGATGGGCATAAAGGATTAATACTTTTTTCACGATAGTTTTCCTTTTTCTGATAAGCATCAAATTGATGATTTTGTACTCAGTTAACATTAGCTTAGCGATGGGGGGAGACAAGAAACAGGCGAATAAATTGAACGGGATGTTCAATAAGTTTAAATGAACTTAAACGATTGGATATACGGTAATTAGGCTGTATGTTGGAGTTTTATAGTGCATTTAATAAAACTCTGACAAAGGTAGGTGTTTATAAATTTTCCATGATTTTACTTATTGAGTAATAAAACAATTTTGTAATTGAGTGACTTATCATGCGAACCACTTCAAAAATATAATTGTCAAAATGAGATTTATCTATAAATTTCACGAAGTTGTTTGTTAGTTTTCATCTTGAGTTTGGGCAGAAGAGCTCAATAAATAGACTCAAAATGTTAGGCTCCCTTACTTGGTAAATATTATATATGGCACGAATGAAAACGATTTCATTTTCTGTTCTTCTTCTCTCCTTGATGGGGTGTACGACGACGGAGCAAGCGCGTGAAAATACGGTTGAATCTAAGTCTCTTGCCACGGAATCTAAGCCTATTGTTACGGAATCTAAGCAAGAGCGCCCGTTAACGTTAGAGCAAGAATCTTATACGACGATAAATGCCTATAACCCGGCTTGTTCCTTACTGTCGAGTGGGTTTACTGCTTTGGCTTCTTCGGGGGAGTCAGTTGAAAGGGACGGGGCGCAGGCAGTAAGTGCTCGAGTCGTCTATAAGGAAAGTCACTGTGAAGTCAACATTCATCTCTTATTGGATTCTACGTTGATTTATGAAGAGCTTGAAAAAGAAGGGATGTCTAAACCTATTATTCAAGAGTTCGCCGCCAGCGACCAGTGGCAGCCATCATATAATGAGTTTTTTAAGCAAGAGGCTGTACCTAACATCGTTTATATTATTGAACGCGTCGCAGCAATGACGAATCAACCAGCGAGCTATTCTGGGGTGGTTATGAACTACGATCTTCACTTTGATGACCCATTACTCCCCCCTGTGAAGGTCTCTATTACAAAACAAGATATTCTTGATTTTTTAAATTAGAATTTTCACTCACTGCTTTTACTGTCTATGACCTTTCCAACTTTGAAGCAGTGAGTGATACCCCATTAATCCCAAGCACTTTGCTTGGGATTTTTTATCCGATGTTTATCTATTCTAAACGTATTCGACGATTAGTGATTCTAATATCAAAATCTGAGATATGGCGTTAAATCTTTGTAAAAACCCTACAAAATGAATGATGTTTTAAGAGTTGGTAATACCGATATCGAAGCATTTAGTGCGCTTGCTCAAATTTTTAGTCTAATTTCTATGGCATATAAGAAAGTTTTTTTCTTTCTATAGACCTCAAATTTTTTTCTGCTATATTCCATCCCCTAATTTTATTAAATGATAATTATTATCACTTGTGGTCGGCGAGTGAGTTGGCTGGTCTTTAGGAGATTTGGTGTTATGGATGTTGCGAACGTCACCAATGTGCAGAGAATCGGGGCTATGTATCAAGAGCACCGTAATTGGCTATCTGTATTTATTCAACGCCGTTTGGGTTGCCCAGAAGCAACCGCAGATTTAGTTCAAGATGCGTATTTGCGTTTATTGACCAAGAAAACTCTCCCAGCTCAAAAAGACTCGCGCCGATATTTGACCACAATCGCCAAAGGGCTGGTGATAGACCTGTACCGTCGTCGTCGCATTGAAACGGCCTATTTAGAGCTTCTTGAGCAACAACCTGAAGTGACGGCATCGTCGCCTGAATCACACGCTTTAGTGATCGAGGCTTTGATCGAGATTGATGGACTCCTGCATAAACTGCCAGAGAAAGCGCGACAAGCCTTACTATTGCGCCAATTGGAAGGGAAAAGTTATAAAGAAATTGCGGTGCAACTCGACGTTTCCGTTTCCTCAGTTGAAAAGTATGTCGCTAAAGCATTACAAAGCTGCATGTTAGCCATGCTTGAGGATCAGTAAGTTATATGACAGACGTGTCTCGCGAGTCGATTGAACAAGCGGCTCTCTGGATGGCTCGCTTGTGGGCTGATGATGTGACGGAGCAAGATAAAAAGTCGTTTCAGACATGGTTAGCTGCCCACCCTGATAATGCGTATGCTTGGTCTCAGTTAGAGCTATTGCAGCAAAAGTTTTCGGCTATTCCAGCCACGCCTGCGACTCGAAAAACCTTATTAAACCGTACTCGAGTATCTCGTCGTCAGGTCTTATCTTTGGCTGGTGTTGGGTTCGCCACGGCTGGGCTTGGATTTTCATTAGCCGAGCCGTCATCTGGGCTAGAATATGCCACGGCAGTTGGCGAGGTTAGAGAAGTCTTATTGTCCGATGGGACCGAAATGGTGATGAATACAGCCAGCCGCGTTGAGGTGGATTTTAATCACTCAGAACGCAGAATTCGTCTTATTGAAGGCGAAGTGTTGATCACCACAGCCCATCATAAAACCCCGTTTTATATTACCACTCATGCCGGAAACGTTGTCCCAATCGGTACGCGATTCACCGTGCGTAAATTAGATGCGCATATCAATGTTGCTGTCTACGAAGGTGAGGTTGAATTACAGCCTAAACTTGGGTTGGCTAACTTGAGAATTATCGCTGGCGAAAATGCTAATTTCTCCCCATCAAATATCAGTGAACCAATAACCAATGAATTTTCTGATGCGCTTTGGCTGCAACAAAAAATTGTTGCCAATGGCATGCCGTTAGATGAATTTTTAACAGAGCTATCGCGCTATCGACGTGGTGTTCTCCGCATTGACCCTAGCTTGAAATATTTAAATATCACGGGTGTTTTCTCTACTCGTAATACCGATCAAACCTTACATAACCTCACTCAAGTCCTGCCTATAGAGGTCAATTACCGCACTTCTTTGTGGGTAACCGTGATTCCTAAATAAATTTTTTACGGTTTTTTAAATCTCGATCGGTAAAGAGTTCAGAAACTTTAAAAGAATATAGGGAACGACAGTGCAGCTGCCTTTTAAACGTAAATCATCCTTACTCATGCTGAGTATTCAGCTTGGGTTGGGTGCATCGATCATATCTGCTCCGGTTTTAGCAACCAACAGTGGCATACAATCACAAGCCCAAACTTACTCGATTCCTTCGGGTCAATTGGATGAAGTCTTAAACCAGTTTGCATTGCAGTCAGGGATTGAATTTTACCTCGATTCGTCGTTATCTGCTGGGTTATACAGTCAAGGTTTGCAAGGTGACTATACCCCAGAGCAAGCACTTGTACTGTTGCTCGATAGCACCGGATTAACCGCTGAACCACAGTCAGATGGGGTCTACTTACTTATCCCAGATACTGCCAATACCATGACTTTGGATACGATCAGCGTCACAAGTGCTCTTGGGGACGGTCATAGTCGTGATGCCGATGGTGCAATGGCGGTTTATGACGCCGACGTATCTAGCGAATATATGGGAAAAGACCAAGTTGAGCGATTTAAGGGCTCGACCGCTGCGGATCTATTTACGGGAATGGCCAACGTAGGGAGTGGCGAAGCTCGTAACAGTGGGGCAATCGATCCCAATATTCGTGGTATTCAAGGCTCAGGTCGTGTACCTGTTGTGATTGATGGCACGGAACAGGCGATTACCGTATACAGTGGTTACCGAGGCGCAGCGAACCGCAGCTATCTCGACCCCAACCTGATTGGCGGAATGCAAGTACTCAAAGGCGCACAAATCACTATGGATGCGAATACATCCGTAGGTGGTGCTGTGGTGGTATCAACATTAACGCCGGAAGATATTGTTGCAAAAGGTGAGACATTCGGTTCTGAAATCATCCTTGAATCGAGCAGTAACGCCGTTGAGCCGTACAAAGCCGGTCAACATGCAGGTAAAAGGTGGCAAGATGTACCTGCTTACCACAATGCGAGTGGCATCGAGCTATACAATGATCCTGAATTGCGCTTTCAAACACGTGATGACAAGGATAATAACCCATTTAGCGGTGACGACGTTGCATTTCGAGTTGCAGCTGCGGGGATTGAGTCGAAGTTTGATTGGTTAGCCGCATACGCATATCGTAAGCGCGGTAACTATTATTCAGGAACACATAAATCGGGCTTTTACAAACAAGGCCAAGGGGCTAACTCAGAAGGCGTCGCTGGTCGAGTGCCTTTTCTACAGCCTCATTACATGGCGTTGAATCACTTGCCGGGTCAAGAAGTGTTTAATACATCCTCTGAGATGGAATCGATTTTGCTCAAATCGACGTTTAAATTTGATGACTTTAACAAATTGCAACTGACCGCAAGATACAGTGAAAACATCAACGGTGAAATCCTTCCCAGCCGCTCCGATTATCGTAATGTGAACGGAATGGCGCAATGGCCGTTAGCGGAAATACGATTGCAATCTTACAGTGCTAAGTTTCGATCCAATCCGGATACAGACTGGATAGACTTGACCAGTAATCTTTGGATGACCATTTCAGATTCAAAGACCAACACCGCTGGTGGTTTCCCTAACTATGTCCACTTGAATTCAGAAAATCCTGACATCATTATCGATGGTTCGACATCCCATTATGATGAGGAGCGAGTGGGCTTCGACATTAAAAACAAAATGTTGTTGACTGACAATCTTGATCTCAGTATTTCTGGCCGATACCAGCACCATACTCTAAAGCCTTCTCAAGGTTTAGATTACATGATTGACTACTATGAAGGAGGCGCTGTTCGCTCGGGTGAACGTCGTGAATTTGATGGTGCACTACAAATGGAGTGGCGTGCTACGGACTCTCTTATTTTTAATGCTGGTATGCGCTACAACCAGTATGATGTGGTCGATCACTACATCAAAAATCGAGTAAAAGCCGGCGAGCTGTCCAGACTACAAGATTATCAAACCAATCACTGGAATGTTTTCTACCAAACAGTCGAACATTATGAACCTGAAGAGTTGGCACAAAATGTTGCGAATGCCGAAATTGATGTCAGAGAGAATTTTACCCAAGACATTTTGACAGACCAAATTACTCGTCTGGAAAATATGATTCTGTTCTTCCCAGACAAAGCGGAAGAGTTTCGTGAACAGATCGAGAGTTATCAGGCTCAGCTCAACAACTTTGATCAAGAGTTAGCCAATAAAGTTAACGCGGCGGTCACACAAGCACAAAATGAAACAACTTACTTATTGGATCATCATAGCGTCTGGAATTACGACGCTAGCCATGATTTGAGTCCTGACGGTAATGCGTGTATTTCAGCCATTAATCAATCGAATTATGTTGCCGGTAGCTGTCGACTGACGCAAGTTGCAGACGACACATTAACCAATACGAAGTATGAGACAAGCGGTGAAGGTTGGGTGCCTTCTCTTGGCGCGACTTGGCTTATCAGTGATAGTAACCGAGTTTATGCCCGATATGCTGAAACGTTACGTTTTCCAAGTTTGTTTGAAAGCACTATGGGCTTTTCAGCATCCCCAATGGTCAAAACGCCGCTAGAAGCGGAGCATGCGAAATTATTTGAAATCGCTTATGTACACTACTTCGACAATGCGTCAGCGAAATTGACTTACTTTGATCAAAGGATCGACGATGTTATCGATCGCGATATCAGCCGTATGTCATTTAAGAATTTAGATAGTCAACACACCAGTGGTGTTGAGATGCAAATTGACTATGACAATGAGCAGTTCTTCGGAAATCTGTCAGCAGCCTATAACTTCCGTAATGAGGTGTGTGATGAACACTCGGCCGTTTATGAGTTTATCCTGACAATCAAAGAAGCGGAAAGTACGAGCTTTGAAGAGTGTCGTCGCGGCGGATTTGGTAAACAAAGTTATCTAGCGAGCCATGCGGCGCCAGAATATACGGGGAGTATGTTAATTGGTGGTCGTTTCTTTAACCAAGACTTAGAAACAGGTTGGCGAACGAACTATGCCTCTGATAGCCATAAAGAAAACCCAATTCAGCGCGAGTCGATATTAACTCATGATGCCTATATATCATACAAATTGAGTGATGCGATGGCGGCGCAGTTGGTGATTTCTAACTTAACGGATATCTACTACCTTGATGTGAATACCACCTCTGGCATGCCAGCTCCGGGGCGAACCGTCGGTATTAAACTCCAAGGGCGCTTTTAGTGTATACTTCAAGAGTTTAATCACATTCAAAAGCTGCCTAACGGCGGCTTTTTTTATTTTTCTCAAAAAAATGAGTCTTTTATTACGGGTTTCCATTTTTGGTTCGGTAGAGAGAGTGAAAGAAACTTAAACAGTTGCGTGCATTACTTATTACTCTTTGATGTTTATCTGTTTTCGCTGCGCGCACTCAAAAATAGGATCAAAAAATGAACCCGATAGCAAAAGCTAAATGGACTTTACTAGCACTTACCATTCCGACTCTTATTGCTTGTGGTGGCGGTAGCGGTGGCAGTAGTAGCGACAACAGTGGCGAGCCAACTTTACCTACACCAACAGCAAAAGTTGCAACTCAAGATGTACAATCTAAGGTAGGCCTTCAGGTGCGACTCAGTGCTTTGGGTAGTCACGTATCTGGTGATGAAAATATTTCTTATAAGTGGGCTTTAACAAGTCAACCTGCGGGAAGTACAGCCACACTATCATCCACTCAAGCGGTACAGCCTTTCTTAATTACCGATGTTGCAGGTGAGTATGTTGCTGAACTTGTGGTAACAGCTGCTGGTATTGACAGCGATCCGATTCAAGTCAAGGTGAATGCCACAGAGTTAGCTGATAATGTAAAACCGGTATTTGAGCTGGCAGATAAGTATCAAACAAGCCCTGATGGTACACTGACGATTAACCCTAATGCTCAAGACGCAGACCCGAATGATACGGTTATGCAGACATGGGCATTAACGAAGGTTGATAATGTTCAAACATTAACAACTAAAAATAATCCTGACGGTTCGTTCAGCTTTACGGCTGGTACGGCTGGAGAATATCATTTCACATATACGCTGAAGTCAGGTGAAGATACGCTGACCAAAGATGTTATTTTCGAAGTTGTAAATCACAACTTAGCACCTATTGCTATGGCAGGTAAAAATGTTGCTTTCGAGTTGGATAAACAATTTGAATTGCCGCAGGAAGGTGATGTCGAAAAATCAAGCGGTGTAGCAGAAAAGCCTGCGACCAGTTCTATGTTCCGACTAGATGCGAGCGCTAGTTACGATTTGGAAGGAAGTGACCTGACTTATAAATGGGCATTTGTTTCTAAACCTGAAAACAGTAATGCAGCGCTTGATGTTGATTCGATTGCTCAACCAGGATTTATTCCAGATGTGGTTGGTGATTATGTGCTTTCATTGGTTGTTAGCGATGGTGCTCTAGAAAGTGCTGCCGATTATGTGCGAGTAACCGTCAATGAAAAAGGCACGAAGAGTCTTGATGTCTTTATTGACGGTGAGCAGCTAGTTTGGAACCCACCACAAGAACTTCAAAATCAATTTAAAGAAGTGGCGTTAACATACCCTAAGAGTGATGTTCCATCTCGTTTGCTTATTGGTACTGTGATCGTCGAAGCTCATGGCGAAGATTTTCATATTCCAGAGGTAATGGCGTTTCCTTTCAACTCACCGATTGCCGTTGAAGCCGTGGGCCTAAAACCGCAAGATACAATGGAAGCAGGTGAACGTCGTGTGCTGAACTTGTATGCGTCGCCAACAAACGGAATGCCAGCTATGATTTTCTTTTCGATCAAGATTGATTCAGATTTCGTAGTGAAAATTTTCAACTTCACAACGAATGAAGTTGAGTAGAAAGAGTTTAATCGTTTAATTCTAAATAAGCCTCAACAAATGTTGGGGCTTTTTTGTGGTTTTTTCTATTTCGTTCGGTATATCAATGTATATACCCAAGAAACCTCGAGATGCTAGGTTTAGCGAGAACTGCTTGGTTTGAATGAATGATGGAAACAGTAAGAGCATGTGGCAAAAAAATACAATAACTTCAATTGGTCTAGCAATATCACTGACGCTTCTTTCTGGGTGTGGTGGTGACGCTGCGGACACTCCGAGCGAAAGCAAAAATCAAGCACCTATTGCATTGGCAGGAACCAACCAATATGTAAATCAAGGTGATACGGTTATTCTTGATGGTGCGAATAGTTTTGATAAAGATGGCGATATTATCCGTTATCAATGGTCATTCATTGACATTCCGGAAGAGAGTCAAGCGGTGCTAAAAGTCGGGGAGCCGAATATAAAATCGGACACGGTGGACAAGGCTGGGCCGGCAATCTCTTCATTTATTGCTGATGTTCAAGGCACCTATATTGCAGAACTGATTGTTAACGATGGCCAACTGGATAGCCGCCCAAATCAAGTTAAGATATCGGTAGGGAGTCAGTCAGCTAATTTGCCGCCATCATTTACTCTCCGTGATGATATCTCAGGTAATTTAGTTTATGGCGCTCATATTCGCACTCATGCTAAAGACCCTGATAATGATCCGCTTTTTCATCAATTTGAGATCTTATCTCAGCCAGAAGGTAGTCATGCATTTATTCGGATAACGGAGATTGGTGATACGGTTTGGGGGACTTTAAAAGCGGATATGGAGGGTGAATATGGCGTTCAAGTATCTGTGTCAGATGGGTTTAAGACCATTGTGAAATCAACGATAGTGAATATCGTGCATTACAACTACACACCTTTTGCAAATACACACCCGAACTCATTTGGATTCCTTGGCGATGAAGTCACCGTTGATGGTTCAGCAAGTAGTGACCAAAATAATGATCCATTAACTTATCAATGGTCGTTCATTTCGGTTCCGATGAACAGCAATGCCGCTTTTGCTGACCCGACTGCTATGACCACCACCTTTACAGCAGACGTTGTGGGAACATATCTATACCAGTTGGTCGTAAATGATGGTTACGTTGATAGTAAGCCAAATCGAAGTAGGAATATCATCTTAGGTGAAAATACACCGCAAATCCGTATTTATGAACTTGGTAATACCAAACCAAGCTCAATGCCGTATTATCTAGAACAATCCATTGACCTTACTGATCAGCCTCTAAAAGAAGAATATAGTTTAGGGAAATGGCGACTTGAAGCTGTGGGGCACACTGTCACTATTAGTGGTGTCCGAGTATATGGCACAGAAATGTATCAACCTTATTTCAATGTTCTTAAACCCGATAAAGTGACAGTAATTCAGCCCGGGGAAAGTTTAGAAATAGAAATACTTGCACCCGCTACGAATGGAGCAACAGAAGAGTTCTCAATAGGTTTTTATTGGAGTCTAGAGGGAACAGGGAGTTATTCGATGCTTGAGCTATTTAATGCGAGATATCAGTTAACCACGCCTTAATTGTTATTGATTTTCAGATACAAACCCCTATACCCAAATAACCTCAAGGCTCTGAATACGGCATTTTGAAGTTACTTGGGTATATTCGAATGGACAAAGTATGGACAACTTCTCCCGAACATTATCAGCGGCCCTGCTTGGTTGCTCTCTTACCCTTGTTAGCGGTTGTGATAGCTCAGAGCAAGAAAGTAGCGATACTGGACAAGCACTTGAAGATAATCAGGCACCCATCGCCCTTGCTGGCACAACTCAATATGTCAAAGTGGGTCAACCCGTGACGTTGAATGGCGTACAAAGTTTCGATAAAGAGGGAGATTTTCAGCCCTATTTTGTCGGGTTAAATTTTGACGAAGTTGTGGTTCTTCCCAAAGGCCAAGAAATAGAAATAGAGGTCTTTTCACCGAGGACGTTTGGTGAAACAGAGCAACTTTCCCTTTGGTTCTTCTGGAGTATGCACGGCTTAAATCACTATACTCAATTTGAGATGTTTGATATCTGGGGCAGTATTGTGACGCCGTAAGGCAGATTTCGCTTGGCTTCTGTGATGGTTGTCCATTCTTGCTAATCATTTTTACGGAAATTGAACTCTGGCTCGGTAAGGGTATAAAACCCTTATTCGAATGGACAAAGTATGGACAACTTCTCCCGAACATTATCAGCGGCCCTGCTTGGTTGCTCTCTTACCCTTGTTAGTGGTTGTGATAGCTCAGAGCAAGGAAGTAGCGATACTGGACAAGCACTTGAAGATAATCAGGCACCCATCGCCCTTGCCGGCACAACTCAATATGTCAAAGTGGGTCAACCCGTGACGTTGAATGGCGTACAAAGTTTCGATAAAGAGGGTGACTTGCTGCAATACCAGTGGCAGTTGGTCGCCAAACCCGATTCAAGTCAAGCCAGTCTGGAGGACCCGAACCAAGCGATTGCCTTTTTTACCCCAGATATCCATGGTCAATATATTGCAGAGTTAGTGGTGAATGATGGCAATCGAGACAGTCGACCGAATCAAGTTAAGGTTGAGGTCAGTCGCGCTGGTGCCAATCTCCCTCCAGTCATTAAAAGGTTAAGAAACCACATGAGGGGTGATTTGGTTGGTGATGTTGCTCAATCTTATGAAGTGGAAGATCCCGATGGTGATGAAGTCTTATACCATGCAGAGTTACTATCAAAACCTGAGGGGAGCAACCCAGAGTATTACATGACTTCTTGGCTATTTGGTTTGGTTCCTGAAATTGAAGGTTTCTACGAGTTTAAGCTGTCATTTACTGATGGCTATCATGTGGTTACCAGTAATGTAACTGTTGAGACTTATTATGAAAACCTTCCTCCTGAAGCTGACTCAGGGGAGCTTCACTTCTCATTTTTGGGGAATACGGCTATAGCCGACGGCAGTAAAAGTTCTGACCCGAATAATGACCCGCTCACTTATTCTTGGAGGTTTGTTTCCAAACCTATAGGTAGCCAAGTAGAGTTTGATGACCCAACGGCAGTAAAGACCAGTTTTGTCCCAGATAAAGCTGGTGATTATGTTTATGAAGTGGTGGTCAGTGATGGTGAATTTGAAAGTGTGTCAAGAAAAGGCGGCTATCGCATTTTAGGCGACAATGCTCCGCAATTGCGAATGTATAAAGATGATGAGACGCAACCGCTATCTCTGCCTCACCGCCGCCGTGAGGCGTTGGATTTTACAGATCAGCCAGTGCAGGATAGATACAGTTTAGGTAAGTATCGCCTAAAAGCGGTAGGTGGCGATGTCACCATCAGTGACATTAGCTCTAATATAGAGGGAGATTTTCAGCCCTATTTTGTCGGGTTAAATTTTGACGAAGTTGTGGTTCTTCCCAAAGGCCAAGAAATAGAAATAGAGGTCTTTTCACCGAGGACGTTTGGTGAAACAGAGCAACTTTCCCTTTGGTTCTTCTGGAGTATGCACGGCTTAAATCACTATACTCAATTTGAGATGTTTGGTATTACGGGCAGTATTGTGACGCCTTAATTTCAGCTGTCTTCTTCTTTTCATCGTATTCATTCATCACTGTATCTCGCAACCACTTGGGGAATTGTCCCAAGTGGTTACCAACGATCAGGTTAGTGCAGTTAAGCCTGTTTTGTTTAATCGCTGCGATATTGCTTTTTTGATTTCAAACCACACTTGAGCTGCAAAGTAATGCCTTGCTCGCTAATCAATGGCTGTTCACGTAGCCAAGCAATATTTGATTGGGTGAACCTTTATCTTGCTAATCCAATAATTTTCTACCGCTCAAACATCGCTAAAATTTTTTATAAAAATTGAAATTTTTATTGAGGATTTGTTTTAGTAACACGGTGTGTATAGTGAGACATGACATTGTCGCCTGTCGTGCGCACCAGGAGAAATGCGTCTCTATATTCAGTTAAATCAATTTTAAGGATTAAATAATGAAACCTGCACAACTTTCATGGATTACTGCGGCACTACTTGGTCTGAGCACAATGGCACACGCTGGTTTTGATGGCGCAAGTAGCGACCCAACCGTTCGCACTGTTGGTGAGTCAACCGTTGACGCTTGGATTATTCACACTCCGGGTAAAGCTGGAATTGGTAGTTCTGCTGATAAGCTTGTTGACTTTGAAGGGCTAAAAAATCAAACAGGTTGGCTTTTTGGTGCCTTTGGTACTTCACGTTACGACAGTGATAATCTAACAGGCGAAGATATTGGCGCTCGAGTATACACATCAGGTAGCCAGCACTTTTCGAAAACACATTACAACTTTGTTCAAGTTGCGAACCAAGACGTGTGGTTTGGTGAGTGGTATGAAGGTGATCGCGATGTTACCTTTAATAGCCGTGTTGTTTACTACGTAGGTGACGATACAGGCACAAGCGTACCGACTTCAGGTACAGCCAGCTACGCAGTGACTGGCGTGAACAAATTCTCAGGTGAAAATATTTTAGCAGGTACTTTTACGGCAGATTTTGGTGCGCAATCACTAACGGGTTCAGTTCAAAACGCGGCACTAAAAGTTAATGTGAATGCGCAAATTAACGTCACAACCGCAGCATTTAATGGTTCTGCTTCTGCGGATGTAAACGGTGTGACAACCAACGGCGGTACTTCACAAGGTCACTTCTTTGGCGCGAACGCTAACTCACTAGCGGGTATCGCGACGTTCACCAATAGCGACCTTGATACTGCTTTCGGTGGTTCTAAAAAGTAACCTCGAACTCTTTTGTTTTAAAACAAGGCGATAATTCGCATTTGTTTTAATGAGTTTGAGCTAAGGTCAACCGCAGTGGCTTTGCCACTGTGGTTGATTGCTCTCTTTTACTAGGGCGATTCAGCCCGTCACTATCAAAACATATTATGCCTACTCATTCTCGCGCTACTTTCTTACTGTTGTCCTCGTTTGTTTCACTTCCGGCTTTTGCCAATCAAGAGACGGATTTACGGCTACAACAACAAGATTCAATGCAAGCTAAACAACAAGAACAGCAGATCTTACAGGAAGAGTTGGAGCGAGAGTTTAGGCAAAATCAAGCGGGTGAAGATGCGCAACTGCCCGCATTTTCCAACCCAACAGAGCTGGCACACCAACTCTACCTATCGGTGCAACGCAAGCAGTGGCAAGTGGCGCAGCAGTTATTAGACATTTATCTTACTTTGCCGCACACCGACTCGATGTTGGTGCATTACGCGCAGGGTGCAATTGCACGGCAGCAGGGCGATCTGGTGAACGCAGAGCAAGAGTTTCAGTCATTGCTAGATTTACAGCCGGACTTCATGGTTGGACAACTTGAGCTAGCGCGAGTGCTTTTTGAGAACCGGAAAAATAGCGAAGCGTTGCAGCGCTTTAATCAAGTTGAATTGGCGTTACCACAAGATAATCCCAGAGCCGATGGAGTTCGCCGCACGATCAATAGTTTTCAAAGTGCTTTGGCTGCGCGGGACAGCTGGCAAGGAAATCTTACGCTAGGTCTTTCCTACAATGATAATGTGAATCGCACTTCTGAAATCGATGAAATTATCGACTACATCCCCATCCATCAACTCGATGAACATGGTCAGCAACAAACGGTGATGACTCCTTTATATAAATACGCCCCTAAGAAGCGCGAATATTATGGTGTGAATTTAGAAGCCAGTTTGAATCGTAGAGTATCTGTATCGGGTCACCATGGTGTAAAACTGAATTTGGTCGCTTATGGTACTTCCTATCCAAACCAGAGTGAGTTTAACGAGTTTACTTACAAAACATTTATCGGTTACGGCTATCAAGACGCTCACCTAGATTGGTCGCTTGGTCCTAAATTTGATTATATCGAGCAAGGCAATCACGCTTCTCATATTGCGCCGGGCGTTAAGTTTTCTGCGAGTTATACTTTATCTCCTGCTCATGTCATGTCGATGGAATTAAGCGGTGAATATCAGAAGTTTCGCCCAACACAATCGAAAAATAGCTCCGGTGCCTACTGGTTCGCCGCCATCAACTCTATGCACCAGTTAACCGATTCTGGGGTGGGTTTCATTGGAATAGATCTGGCGAAGAAGCATGGTAATGTGGATATCCTAAATTACGACTCCATTGGGGGCCGAGTTGGTTTCCAGTGGCATTGGAATCATAAAGTCGATGCACTTTTGATTACCTCTTTCAAGAGAAGAGAGCATGATGGTTATTTCAATTTCGCGGGGCTTGTTGGTGAGCGCGAAGATGATGAGGTTAATGCGACCTTAATTCTTGGTTCTGATGCGCTTAAGTTCTGGCAAGTGAAGCCAAAATTTTCCGTTGGTTATCAGCGAGTATATAGTAGCTTAGCTTCTGTGTTCTCTTACGATCAAACCACGGTCGGGTTAAAGTTCGAAACTCGTTTTTAACCTTTATTCGCCTAGTTTAGGCTTGCCTTGCTATCCAACCAAGCCATTTTCATTGAACCTAGCATTTTGATGTTTTTGGGTATTGCTGGCTATTTCCTAAAATAAAGTAAAAAATTTTACGGTTTTTCCGCTTTCGTTCGGTGTAGATGTACCAAAGCAATAATGAGCCTACACATAATGAAACTGATTCGTCCTGTATTTCTGTCAACTTTAGCTGTTGTCACCTTTAGTTTAACTGCGTCTTATGGGTATGCAGAGCAGCAAATCGAAACCGTTCAAACTGAAACTTCTGCCGAGGTAGAGCAAAGCCAAGAAACGGTCGACCGCCTTAGTTCCCAGCTACTGGATTCTCAGTCCGCGCCGCAGCGTGCTGAGAATGAAGGTGCTGAGAGTGGGGTGGATGCACAGACTCAGTCAGAGCGACCAACTCATGTTGCGGTTGAAGACAATCAACTTGTGCCCCCAACCAACCCGATGAATGCGCATGACCTTTCTCCTATGGGGATGTATTACGCTGCGGATTGGGTCGTTAAGTCGGTCATGATCATGTTGGTGTTAGCCTCTATATTCACTTGGGGAGTGTTTATTGCAAAACAGTGCCAAGTTTCTTTAGCTCGTCGCCGTATTGAAACTGAGCTATTGTCACTGGTTGACAGTAATAGTCTTAATCAAGCCATTGGTTTGAATAAAAACGCATCTGCTGCCACTCAGTCTCTCCTAAATGCGGCCTCTCATGAATTAAAACTTTCTGCCCAAGGGCATGCGACTGAAGACGGCATAAAAGAACGAGTGCAACTGCGTTTAGAGCGTGTTCAAGCCTCTTTTGCTGCGAATATGACCGCTGGAACGGGCACCTTAGCGACTGTGGGATCGGTTGGTCCGTTTGTCGGGTTATTTGGTACGGTTTGGGGGATCATGAACGCCTTTATCGGTATCGCTAAATCACAAAGCACGTCTCTGGCTGTCGTCGCCCCGGGGATTGCAGAGGCCCTTCTGGCGACCGCTATTGGTCTGGTCGCGGCGATCCCTGCGGTTATGTTCTACAACCACTTTACGCGACAAATCGGTCAGTTTAAGGCGCGCTTGGTGGATGTGTCGGCTTCAGTGATGATTTTGGTCAGCCGAGATTTAGACCGCCAAATGCAGCTTGTAGATGCTTTTGAGCTTGATAAAAGCAGTGGTGAGAAAGGAGAGCGTGATAGCGAAAAGCAAAATCACCACTCAACTGCTTTGTCTAAGGCTGGTTAATCATGGGATTTAATACGAATAACTCATCTGATGAAATGGTTGAGAATCATGATATTAATGTCACTCCGTTTGTCGATGTAATGTTGGTGTTGTTAATCATTGTGATGGTGGCGGCTCCTCTGGCGACGGTGAATGTTCCAGTTGATTTGCCAACCTCAACTGCGAAGCCAACCGCCGCCCCTGAGAAGCCTTTTTATCTGACAGTGCAGAGAGGTTTGATTCTAGTGTTAGGTGAGGATAAGGAAGCGACGATTGAGGAGCTGCCTCAAGCCTTGGCTCTGGTTCTACCTGATAAGGAGCAACGTATTTTTGTACGTGCGGATAGAACACTTGAATATCAAGATCTGATGACGGTAATGAATGCACTGGTTGCAGCTGGATATCCGCAAATCGCCCTTGTTGGTCTGGAGCAAACTCAAGGTGAAATGCCCTCTCAGGGGGTAATACCGTCTTCTCAAGGGAGTAAGCAATGAGCCCTTTTTCGGGAACGGGTGCAGTCAACGCATCCGCAAGCAAAAAATGGGTTATTGGCGGTGTGAGTCTTAGCCTTGGATTACATTCGCTCTTAGCTATCAGCTATTTTTGGACCCCTAATTTGCCAGTCGTTGCTGCGCCACCAGCGGCACCGATCCCAGTGACGATTGCCGCACCTTTTGCGACCAATTCAGATTCGCAGTTGGATTTAAAAGAGGGTGAAAAACAGATGGCGACTGAGCAGGTCGCAGGTACGGATAAACTCCCTGATCCTATGCCAACCCTTGAGAAGCCTACCGTTGAGGAAGAGGTGGAAACGCCCGTTGAGCCGGAAATCGAGCCTGAAGTTTTACAGCCTGTGGTGGCGAAAAGTAAAGCGGTGATTGAAAAGGAGGTGGTTGAGAAGAAGCGACCACCAGAAAAGAAACCAGTAGTTAAAAAGGAAACGGTTGAAAAGCCTAAACCCCAGCCGAAAAAGCCAAAGGTTGATCCTAAACCTGAGCTTAAGCCAGAACCACCAAAACCTGTTGTTGAGCCTAAAGCACAGGTCAAGCTAGGCAATAGTGCAAAAACGGTCACGCAGGAAGCGAGTGCCCCTCAAAGCATTGCTACGGAGAATAAATCGAATCAGACTACTGCTCCGCAAATGGGTCAGCTGAGCAAGCAACAGCGTCAAGCTAAATTAACTTGGCAACAAGCGGTTCGCTTACAGTTAGAACAAGAGAAGCGCTATCCCAAGAAAGCGAAAAGAATGCGTAAGAAAGGGATGCCTTGGGTGAGGTTTACAATGGATCGCTCTGGCAAGGTCATCAGTGCGGTGCTTTATAAAGGCTCTGGAACGACATCGTTGGATGAAGAAGCCGTTAATTTAATCTATCGCGCGCAGCCTTTAATGAAACCGCCGCCTGAGGTGAAAGGGGAGCGCGTCACCTTGACTGTACCGATAGATTTTCGTCTGAATTGACGTCAGAGAATGTCGTTTTTTTAAGGTGTATCCACAGCAGAGGGTCATATGACCCTCTCGTTGCGGCTTTATCTTAGGTCGTTATAGATTTTGCAAGAGATCTCTAAGTTATGCTGTCGAGCGATTTTTTGAGAGAAAAACAGCTGCGGCAGTTCATACAGGCAAATGGCGACGAGTAATAGTAACGACCCCATTTGGTCCATCATGACCCCAGCAACAGCAAGTATCAGAAGCGCTATCTCGATTAAAAAAATATTCACTTTACCCAAGTAAAGGTGGTGGATACCGCCAAGAAAGAACCAGTTGAGTGAAGCGTAAGTATCGGGATCTTTGAGTTTGTCCGCTTGTTGGCGGTAAAACTGTTTGCGAGTTTCGTCAGGAAGGGCGTTAACTTGATTTCTAAGGATGTTCTCACGAGCTTCAAGCTCTTCCGAAGTCTCAAAGAGTTTCATTAAGGAACCTCATCATAAATTTTCTCCACCAAATCGGGTTGGTTACACCGCTTTATTCGCGACAGGCCGAGTTTCCAGCCTTTGACTGCGCCGTATTTTTCGATGCATTGTTTGGTGTATTCTGAGCAGGTAGGTTCAAAGTTACATTCGATATTAAGTAACTTTTTTGAACCGCCACTTTGTTGGTAGCGGCGGATCAAAGAAAGTGAAATGATCTTTAGCAAGTCTATCGACCTAGCGTAATGATCACGGCTTCACGTTTCCAGAAAAGCATAAAGCGTTTTTGCTCGACAACTTGGAATACCACTTGCCAGCCTTCTTGTGCGTATTTATTCAGCTCTGCTTCCATTTTTTGAACTGGCAGACCGCTTGCACCCAGTAAAATAGTGCCGCAACCACCTTCAACAATATGAACCACTTTATATTCTTTAAAATTTGACATTACATCTAGCCACTTACTTGTTTAAAAACATTACGTTACATTTATTAAGCAATTTTATCAATATAAACGATGTGCATATTTTTATTTTTGTCCATAAAGTGTGAGTTATGTTTTTGGGAAACGTTTATTTTGGAAGAGCGTTATTTTGTTGGGTTCCAGTCGCTGCGTTCTCCGTTGAGTGTTAATGGGTTCAGGACTTTATCGGTTTTCGCATAACTTAGTCGGTATAGGCGCTGAGAAACATGGTAACTGTCTAACCCCGTCACAGAGACAATGTCCATTGATTCAATGTCTATGTATCCGTCGCTCATGATTGCGCTTTCTTCGACGTGTATTTCGACAATTTCACCAATCACTAAATCGGTACCGTTGATGTCCAAATGTTTTATTTCTCGCACCATGACGCCGAAGCGCATTGGGCTCTCTAGTACATAGGGGGCGTAGAAATCGGCGCTGTAATGGGGGGTTAATTTGGTCGCCTCAAATTCTGAAATATGTTGTGGGTACCGAGCCGACGTCTGATGGGCTTGAACCACGGAGTCTAATGGCACCGCGTTGATGGTGTAGTACTCAGTTTGCTTAATATTTTCTACGGTGTGTCGCTCAGTGGTGTTTGGGCGGGAAATAAAGCCGACCAGTGCTGGATCGGCACCGAGGTGGAATACTGAGCTGACAATCGAGACATTCTCATGGCCTTGATGGCTTTTGGTGCCAATGAGGTTAGCGCTTTTATAGCCAGACAATGAATTAATAAATCGGGCGCGATGTCGAGACTCCATTGCGGATACGTCTTTTGTCGTGAAAGTTTTCATAGCGATGTCATCCAAAATATTTTCCAAGAAGGGGCTTCCAAAAACAGCTTCCCAAAGATCATCCATAAAAAAAGGGCCCGGTGAGGCAATCGCACCGAGCCAAAGCTATCTAATCGTGATCTTCCTGCCTGCTCAACGATGATGCTGGCACCATTTAACAGGCATTATCTATTACGTCTCAAACTGAAAAGGGATCATTCATCGGACATGAATTTTTAAAATTCTTGCTGCTTCCCGCTGTACTTCAGGACGTTTCCTCCAAGACCACAACCTATCTCGCGCTTGAGCGGCACAGGAATCAAGGTTGATCAAAGGCTGGCAATAGAGGCTGTCCTCTTTTAGTTGGTACATCTGCTGTTCCATTGCCGTCAGTTTCCACGGCTCAACAGGAGAGGGACAGGGACATGTTCGAGTTCAGGCACCCACTTGCGAATAAACGCCCCATCTTAAACGGCTAGGGTACTCCCTGCGAAAGAGTAGGGAGGGGAATAGCCAAAGGTGCGATAGCACCTTAATGC
>JBHOHG010000008.1:0-210562 GCA_043422575.1 bacterium sp. HQB-39
CGGATTCGAACCATCGAAGGCAGTGCCAGCAGATTTACAGTCTGATCCCTTTGGCCACTCGGGAACCCCTCCAGGGTTTTTATACTTCTAAGAGTAAGCTTGGCGATGTTTTCCCAACACATTGCTCAAGTGCGGAGCGCATCATAGCAAATACCTTGATGCTGTAAAGCGTTTTTCTAGTGTTTTTGGCTTGAATGCCGCCTTTTTAGGCGCAACAGAGACTAATTGGATGTTTTGCCATCGCTGTGTCGATAAAAAAAGCGGTTTTTTCTGTCAATTTACACTACTTGACGTTTCTCAACGTATCTTACTGATAAAATAGATATCCGAGTAGGATCAAAACACTAGGTAGAGTGGGGCGTCGCCGAAAGGCAATCCAATCTGCTTAAATCGCTGGAACAATAAGAAATAATAATTATGAATATTAAGTCACTTTTTCGCTTAGCGTTAGGCATCATTCTAAGTATAAGCATCATGTCTACCGCTCATGCTCAAAGACCGGGTTCGCGAGCTGTCACGGTTGTGACCGAAAAGGTTGCTACCCATCAGATTAATCAAAGCTTGTCGTTGATTGGTAAACTCGGTGCTTCGCAATCAGTTTCCCTTGCTTCTGCTGTGTCTGGGCAAGTTGATGTCATTTCTGTTGTGGATAATCAAAAAGTGAAACAGGGGCAACTGCTTGTCCAGTTAGATGATGATAAAGCGCGTTCCAGTGTGACCGAAGCTCAGTCGTATTTTAATGATGAGCAAAGAAAGCTGAAAGAGTTTAAAACGCTGGTAAAACGAAACGCCATTACTCAAACGGAAATTGAAGCGCAACAGGCTAGTGTGAACATCGCACGTTCACGATTGAAGGCCGCTCAAGCTGAACTTGCTGATCGCCAAATCAAAGCGCCGTTTACGGGTACTGTTGGTTTTGTTGATTTTAGTCGTGGTCAATGGGTCAATGCAGGAAGTGATTTATTTACGCTCGATAATTTGTCCTTAATGCGCCTTGATTTACAAGTACCGGAACGTTATTTGCCTGAAATGGCTGTCGGGATGTCAGTTCAGGCAACAGCCAATGCTTGGGGAGAGCAGATTTTCTCGGGACAAGTGACGGCTATCGATACGCGAGTTAACCCTGAGACATTGAATTTACGGGTTCGGGTTGAATTTAAGAATCCAAGCCGACAGTTGAAGCCGGGCATGTTGATGCAAGCGACTTTGGCATTTCCTGCGATTGAAGCACCGATTATCCCAGTGCAAGCATTGCAATACTCAGGGACGAAGCGATTTGTATTTGTTGTCGATGAGCAGAGCACGGCTGAACGTCGCGAAGTGATGCTCGGTGCTCGCGTGGATAACCATGTGGTGATTGACTCGGGCCTTGATGTTGGAGAGCGCATTGTTGTGCAAGGCTTGGTCAACATGCGCGATGGTGCAAGAGTGAAAGAGCACGGGGAGCGTAGTGCTGAACGAGGCCAAAAAACGCAACAAGGCAGTAAACCTTCGGATACAACACGTACCCAAGGAGCACAGTGATGTTATTGTCTGATGTTTCTGTAAAACGTCCTGTTGCAGCGGTGGTTTTGAGTCTTCTGCTGTGTGTGTTTGGCTTGGTTTCTTTTTCTAAACTCTCAGTCAGAGAGATGCCCGATATTGAAAACCCAGTTGTTTCCATAAGCACTCGCTATGAAGGGGCATCCGCAACCATCATTGAAAGCCAGATTACTTCAGTACTCGAAGAACAGTTATCGGGGATCAGTGGTATTGACGAGATAACGTCGACCACGCGAAACAGTTCTTCCAGCATTAAAGTCACGTTTGAATTTGGCTATGACCTCAACACCGGGGTGAGTGATGTCCGTGATGCCGTGGCACGAGCCCAGCGCGCGTTGCCTGATGCGGCCAGTGACCCGATTGTCTTTAAGAACAACGACAGTGGCGAAGCGTCAGTCTATATCAACTTAAGTTCGTCATTTATGGATAGAACGCAGCTGACGGATTACACCAATCGAGTTCTCGTGGATCGCTTTAGCCTGATTTCGGGTGTCAGTTCGGTTGAGGTGTCTGGTGGCTTATACAAAGTCATGTACGTCAAATTGAACCCACAACGTATGGCGGGGCGAGGGGTTACGGCTTCTGATATTACTGACGCGCTTCGAAATGAAAACATTGAAAGTCCCGGTGGGCAGATCCGTAACGACCAAGTGGTGATGTCAGTCCGAACCGCCCGTAGCTATAATTCCGTTGTGGATTTTCAATATCTCGTGGTGAAACGAGCGAGTGATGGTTCACCGATTTATCTTAAAGATGTCGCGGATGTTTATATCGGCGCTGAGAATGAAAGCTCAACGTTTAAAAGTGACGGTGTCGTCAATCTTAGTCTGGGTATTGTGGCTCAATCTGACGCTAACCCGCTGGATGTGGCTCAACGTGTGCGTCAAGAAGTGGATTCGATTCAAAAGTTCTTGCCCGAAGGTACACGGCTTGCGATTGATTATGACGCCACTGTGTTTATCGAACGATCCATAGAAGAGGTTTATAACACCCTCTTTATCACTGGCGGACTTGTCATTCTGGTGCTGTATATTTTTATTGGTCAAGCACGAGCAACATTGATCCCTGCGATTACTGTGCCTGTATCGCTGATTTCATCTTTTATCGCTGCTTATTACTTTGGTTTTTCAATCAACCTCATCACCTTGATGGCGTTGATTCTCTCTATCGGTTTAGTTGTGGATGATGCCATCGTGGTGGTAGAAAATATCTTCCACCATATTGAACGTGGTGAGTCTCCTCTGTTGGCGGCTTATAAAGGAGCAAGGGAAGTTGGTTTCGCTGTGATTGCGACGACCTTGGTACTGGTGATGGTCTTCTTGCCAATCTCTTTTATGGATGGGATGGTTGGATTGCTGTTCGCAGAATTCTCAGTACTACTCTCTATGTCGGTGATCTTCTCATCCTTGATTGCTCTTACGTTGACGCCAGTATTAGGCAGTAAAATCCTCAAAGCGAATGTCAAAAAGAACCGTTTTAATCTTTTCGTCGATAGCCTTTTTAAGAGGTTAGAAAAAGCGTACCGTTCAGGCTTGAAGAAGGCTTTGGTCTGGCGATGGGTTGCGCCAGTGATTATCTTGAGCTGTATGGGTGGTAGCTACGTGTTGATGCAACAAGTACCAGCACAATTAACACCGCAAGAAGATCGCGGGGTTATCTTTGCCTTTGTGCGTGGTGCCGATGCCACGAGTTATAACCGTATGTCTACTAATATGGACATTGTCGAACAGCGGTTACTTCCATTACTGGGAGAAGGACTTTTGAAGTCGTTCAGTATTCAAACACCCGCGTTCGGTGGTCGAGCTGGAGACCAAACGGGCTTTGTCATTATGATCCTCGAAGATTGGAACGATCGTGAAGCCACGGCTCGTGAAGCTCTCGGAACGGTTCGCCGAGCGTTATCGGAGATCCCAGATGTGCGTCTTTTCCCATTTATGCCCGGTTTTAGAGGGGGTTCCAGTGAGCCGGTTCAATTTGTTCTCGGTGGCTCCGACTATCAGGAGCTCCGGAAGTGGGCTGAATTAATGAAAGAACAAGCGGAAGCGTCACCATTGATGGAAGGGGCCGAGATAAATTTCTCGGAGAAAACACCTGAGCTGGTTGTCAGCGTGGATAAAAAACGCGCTTCTGAGCTGGGCATCAGTATTCAAGACGCCTCTGATACTTTGGAAATCATGTTAGGGGGTAAAAAAGAGACGACCTTTGTTGAGCGAGGCGAAGAGTACGATGTCTACCTTCGTGGCGATGAAAACAGTTTCAACAATGCTGCCGACCTGAGCCAAATCTACCTAAGAACTCAGAATGGTCAGCTGGTCACATTAGACACGGTCACTCAGGTGGAAGAAATTGCTGCCTCAATTCGTTTGTCTCATTACAACAAACAGAAGGCGATCACTGTTACTGCTAATTTAGCCGATGGAGCGACGTTGGGGGATGCGCTTGCTTACTTGGACTCACAAGCTCAGGAGCACTTACCTGGCGATATTACCGTGAGTTATTCAGGAGAG
Organism: bacterium sp. HQB-39; assembly: GCA_043422575.1. Lineage (GTDB taxonomy): Bacteria > Pseudomonadota > Gammaproteobacteria > Enterobacterales > Vibrionaceae > Vibrio. Next base: position 4,050 of record JBHOHG010000008.1, read on the forward strand.
TCGAAAGACTTTAAAGAAAACCAATCGAGTGTCGTGTTTGTGTTTGCTTTAGCCATGCTGGTGGCCTACTTGGTCTTAGCGGCGCAGTTCGAAAGCTTCGTGAACCCATTGGTGGTGATGTTGACAGTGCCAATGGGCGTCTTTGGTGGTTTCTTAGGCTTAGTGACCATGGATCAGGGTATGAACATTTATAGCCAAATCGGTATGATCATGCTTATCGGTATGGTGACGAAAAATGGCATTTTAATTGTTGAGTTTGCTAACCAACTGCGCGATCGAGGTTTTGAATTTGAGCAAGCGATTGTTGACGCCGCTTCACGTCGTTTACGCCCAATATTGATGACGGCGTTTACCACGTTAGCCGGCGCTGTGCCGCTGATTTTATCCATGGGCGCGGGGTATGAGAGTCGAGTTGCGGTCGGGACGGTGATCTTCTTCGGAATGGGCTTTGCGACGTTAGTGACGCTATTTGTGATCCCTGCGATGTATCGTTTAATTTCGGGGGGAACACAGGCTCCGGGCCATGTTGAAGCTGAGCTGAATAAAGCCATCAGTCACGATGTGAAAGCGCGAGTAGGACACGGTTAATCCCGTCTTTCCATTCAAAAATAAGGTCAACAAAAGGCCGTTGAAACAAGAGCGACCAAGGGGTCGCTCTTTTTGTGTCGATAGTGTGTGGGGATTCATAACTCAGGTGAGCGGATTACGCGATCAAAGTGCCTGATTCGCTCATTTGATCGAGCTTATCTAAATAGGGTGCAATGTCCCCGATCTTCTCCATAACCCATACCGGATTGTAATAGGTATCAAGGTAGCGATCACCGCTATCACAGAGCAAGGTGACAATAGAGCCTGTTTCGCCGCGCGCTTTCATTTCACTGGCCAGTTGCAGTACCCCAAAGAGATTCGTGCCTGTTGAAGCCCCCACTTTTCGTCCAATTTTCTGGGACAGCCAATGGGCGGTTGCAACACTTGCTGCGTCAGGGATTTTACGCATTTCATCAATAACGCCCGAAATGAAACTTGGCTCAGCCCTTGGGCGTCCAATGCCTTCAATACGACTGCCTTGATTACCCGTAATGCTGGCATCACCCGTTTGGTAGTAGTCGTAAAAGACGGAGTGTTCGGGATCGACGACACAGAGTTTAGTATTGTATTGCTGATAACGAATGAATCGTCCAATGGTTGCCGATGTACCTCCCGTCCCCGGACTCATCACTACCCATGTAGGGATCGGATGATCTTCCAAAGTCATCTGACCAAAAATCGAATTCGCAATATTGTTATTGCCTCGCCAGTCGGTAGCACGTTCCGCATAGGTGAATTGGTCCATGTAATGGCCGTTTAATTCATCAGCAAGACGACGCGACTCTGCATAAATTTGATCCGAGCGTTCCACTAAGTGAGCTTTACCGCCGTAAAATTCAATCTGCTCAATTTTAGTTTTCGCGGTACTTTTCGGCATCACCGCGATGAATGGCAGTCCCAATAAGCGTGCGAAGTAAGCTTCAGAGACAGCGGTGCTGCCAGAAGAGGCTTCAATGATAGGAGTCTTTGGACCGATCCAGCCATTACACAACCCGTACAAAAATAGAGAGCGCGCTAAGCGGTGTTTCAGTGATCCTGTCGGGTGTGTACTCTCATCTTTCAAATAGATATCAATGCCTTCAAAGACAGGTAATTCCAGTTTGAACAGGTGAGTATCCGCCGAGCGTTGAAAGTCTGCTTCAATTTTACGGATAGCGCTGTTGATCCATTGGTGGTCAGTACACATTGTTGATTCCTCATTGCTAACAGTGACGAGATGTCTTAGATAACATACCCAAGTGACTTCAAGATGCGTATTCAGAGCCTTGTCACTGGCTTCTATTCAATGCCGAGGTGAAGGAAATAGTCATTCTATTTTCAGAAGTGATGCCAGTGACAGGCTCCCGAAGGGCGAGTCTGCTTGGCTCGCTAGCCGCGTTATCGCTTCTTGATTTAGAGCCACTAGATCTGCAAAGCAATGCCTTGCTATCAAACCAAGCAGTTCTCGCTGAACCGAGCATCTCGAGGTTACTTGGGTATAGTTCCAATTTGGGCATCTTTAGCTCACTTGGTTTATGAGGTTAATTTACCTGTAGGTCTGGAGAAATGCTTTGCTATAATCCTATTTAATTGTCCATTAAGTAGAAATTTTTTCTATATTCAATGGTTTTTATGGTTGGTATTTTTTAAAAGGTGCGGTATTGGACATTGACCTGATTGATCAGAAAATTCTAGCGTTGTTACAACAAGATGCGACCCGTTCATTAGCGGAGCTCGCAGAAGCGGTACATTTAACCACAACGCCTTGCTGGAAAAGATTAAAGCGTCTTGAAGAGGCGGGGGTGATTGAACAAAGGGTGGCACTGCTCAATGCGGAAAAACTCGAGCTTTCCTTCACCGCTTTTGTGCAACTAAAAACCAGCGACCATTCCCAATCTTGGTATAACACGTTTGTTCGGACCGTTACGGATTTTCCTGAGGTGATGGAGTTTTATCGAATGGCCGGTGACTACGATTACATGATGAAAGTTGTAGTGCGGGATATGAAGTGCTTTGATGAGTTTTACAAGAAATTAGTCAACAGTGTACCGGGTATCTCCAATGTGACGTCAACCTTCGCCATGGAGCCCTTGAAGTACACAACGGCACTTCCTATTTAAGTTTCTTTAAATGACGTTCAGCTAAATGGAAATCTAGCTTAAGGGCTGCACGTCTAAAAATACAGTAAGAAACACCACCGATTTGGTGGTGTTTGAGGTTGGATAGTCAACGAGGTCACCAAGCCAAGGCTTATTGTTTATCCTTAACAAAGCGCATCACGCCTTCTTGAACCGCAGACGCGACCAGTTGCCCTTGTCGGTTGTAGATCTCTCCACGGACTAAGCCACGCGTGTTTGAGGCGGTAGGGCTTTCAATTGCAAATAACAGCCAATCATCCATAGCAAAAGGGCGATGGAACCATATTGAGTGGTCAATGGTGGCGACTTGAAATTTTGGCGTCATCAGAGACACTTCATGTGGGTGCAAAGCGGTGACTAAGAACCCCCAGTCAGACGCGTAAGCCAATAGATACTGATGTATAAGCTGGTTATCTGGCATCTCACCATTGGCGCGAATCCACAAGTACTGTTTCGGTTCCGCTTTTTGTGGTTTAAGCGGGTTTACGACCACAACGGGGCGAGTCTCGATGGATTTCTCTCCGCAAAACGTTTGACGCAGACGCTCAGGAAGGAATTCCGCGATACGATTGGCCAGTTCAGTCTCTGAAGCAAAGTTTTCTGGGCCCGGTACATCGGGCATGCTGTTTTGATGCTCAAATCCCGGCTCGTCGCCATGGTAAGAGGCAGTGAGGTAAAAGATGGGACGTCCATTTTGAATCGCTTTCACGCGTCGAGTGCTAAAGCTGCGCCCATCACGCAAGTTTTCCACATCGTAAATAATGGGCTTTTCAGGATCGCCAGGATAGAGAAAGTAACTGTGAAAAGAATGCACGGTGCGATCCTCTGGCACCGTATATCGAGATGCCGATAAGGCTTGGCCGATAACTTGTCCGCCATACACCTGCGGCAAGCCTAAATGTTCACTTTGACCGCGAAACAGTCCTTCTTCTAGTCGTTCTAATTGCAGCAAACTAAGTAATTCATTGAGTGGTTTGCTCATTCTTCTGATCCTCAAGCGAGATTTAACGATACTCTTTACAGCCTTTTCGGGAGAGATATTCTTAGGTAAGGCTTTGAAGAGAATATCTTGAGCTTATTTGAGTTTATATTCAAGCAGGCAGTAAAGGTGGGGTTACTCCAGTGTAGTGACAATAGTCTGGGTTAAACTATCTTTTTACTCAAGTTAACGATAAATTAAACTTTTCTATAAAAAGTTGGTCGGATAGACCAGAGGTTGTCGCAGTTAAGCGGTCAATGTTTAGCGGTGAATGTTAAGCGGTCAATCAGGTAGGCATCTCAGGCGCTGTGTTCGGTACCTTAGAGCTACTGAGTGTATAAAAAACAAATAGGTGAGATTTATGAAAAAGGCGGTCTTCGCTTTCGTTGGTGTCGTTCTTGGGGCATTGTTGGCTGGTTGCCAATCGCCGGAACCAGTAGCTGAAGTAGAGAAAGTAAAATACATAGAAGGGACGGTCACATACCGTGAGCGCATTGCATTACCAGATGGTGCGACGGTAACGGTCGTACTGGAAGATATATCGAAAGCCGATGCCCAAGCGGTGCCTATCGCGAAGTACCGATTTGTGACTAACGGTGAGCAAGTACCGATTGATTTTAAACTTGGTTACGATACTAAGAAAATCAAGGAAGGTCATACTTACAACGTTCGAGCGCAGATTTCGATTGATAAACGCCTAAGATTCACCACTGACGAGATCACAGCTGTTTTAACGGATGCGAACAAAACCGACAAAGTGGATTTATTCCTTGTAGGTACGCGTGGGCGATAGCTCACATCGAACCTAATGACATACTTGAAATATACCGTTGGTTATAGCTGCCAGCGGTATTTTTTTAAGCTAATTTTCCCCTGTTCACTCACGGCTACTCCCTCTGATTCCAAATGGTATTTTTGCCGTTCAAATGCTTCTCCTTTTAATGAAATCTCGCCCTTACTATTAATGACTCTAAACCAAGGTAATTGCGTGTCTTTGGGTAACTGACTGAGTGCTTTACCAACCTGACGTGCATAACCAGGAAAACCTGAAAAACGTGCGATGTCTCCATAAGTGGCGACATAACCTTGTGGAATTTGGTGAATTACAGCAAAGATTTGGGGCAGAAATTGGTCCATACTGATAGTGTCCTAATTACAAAGTACCAAGCTATATTGAGTGAAAAGTCAGACGCAGTTGGCAGTAGATGCGCCCAGTATCGGTTAAGCCGATTTACCTTTTCCACTTGAATCAGCATTGTGAGCAGCAGCGCAATTGGCCTCAAGAAACATTCTAATGTGGCATTGTACTGATTGTTCCTATGCAACATTAAGTGATTTGGGTTATCAAACTCAAGCTGGATTGGAAAGGAGATAAATATGGTCTTTTCAACGTTGCAATTTCTGGTGACAACCGTACTTGCGGTTGTTTGCGCACGAGCCATCGGTTTCAGCGAAGGCGATCTGCCTGTGATCGCGTTAGCGATTCCTGCTTTATGGATTTTGCCTCAGGCGGGCATCGTCGGTATTTTCTTGTTACTTGCGATGATTGGCTACGGCTTGACCTTGCCTGAACAACCCATCGCATTGTCGGTGATGGTTTGGGTGTTGTTCCCTTTGTTAAGGGTTATGTTTTGTAAGCGGTCAACTTGGGGCGTCGTAATGGCCACTTCAGTGATTGTCGCAACATTGATCGTCGGTATTATGGTTACGCAGAATTCAGGGAAGTTGGGGGGCTCGGCGTGGCTTACCACGCTCCAAGTATTATGTGTAATTGGAATATGGTGGTCCGCTAATCATTGGAAGCCGAGTAATAAACACAGCTGGTGGGCATTGGGATTGATCATTCCGTTATGGATAGCTCAGCTGCCATACGCTGTACTATTGACTCTCAGTGTTGTTGGAATCATGTCTTCAATGGAACATCTCGTAAAGCTTAAAGACTTTCGTTGGAGTAAATTGTTGTGTTGGACGTTACCAACGGTCGGTTTTGCGGCCTTGGTGGTGACGCCGAGTATTGATGTACCTCATCCTGTCTTTGTCGTGTGGCTCTGTTTGCTTGGGACCGCTTGGATGACCGATTACATCTTGCGCATTGAAGACCAAGAAACAATCTGAAGTGCATAAGTCTTGCGCACTTGGCACCAAAATGATGATTTTTAGGTGTTTAGCGCTTGCATTCATGTCAACGATGCTTAATAATCGCCACACGTTTCAGGGAGACCTGAACAAAAGAATCTATGAGGCTCTGGTCCTCTCGCAACAATAGCTCGTGAACTCGGTCAGGTCCGGAAGGAAGCAGCCGCAGCGTGTGACTTGTGTGCCGGGATGTGGCTGGAGTCTCGCCCCTTCGAAAAGCCGCTCATTGAGCGGCTTTTCTGCTTTCTGCTTTCTGCATTCTGCAACCTTTTTTTCAATTGGTTTTTGGCGTTTTCATTGCTGCTATTTGCTGTTGGTCTATATCAAGTGTGCTTTTACTATGCTCGACCAAACCGCGAAGCCATCTCACGCCCACAATTATCTGTAAGTTCAAGAGCTTGAAGAGTGATGCAGTTGTTGCTCTGAGGCTAATTGCTGCGCTTCTAAAAACATCGATTGGTGGCTCATGGCTCAACGTCACTTGACCAACTCCATAGCGCGCGCTTTTATCATGTCATCAATCGATTGACTCGGAACAATCGCATAAGCCAGTTCGGCAGCGCTAGAGTGGGAAGTGAACGGTTTAGATTGATTTAAATTCTGGGGAAATGGGTGGAAACACTATCTAGACTTCTGTACTGAATGATTTCTGCCCCTTTATGGTTTAGATCAGATGCCCATACACATTCTGTTAATGTGCGTTTGTCCTACAAAAAGTTATCCAAACTCAGCACATTAAGGAATTATGTATTCACTGTACATTCTAACTTTTTTAACACGCTCACTAAGCTATTGATTTTCTGTTGAAGACTTAAACGAAAGACCGCATTATATCTATGTAAAGAGTAGCTTAGCGACGTATAGATAGCTTTAGCTTTTTGATTGAGTCATGAGGAACAAATGGTGTTCAAACGTTTTGTCGTTGGGCATATCAACAAACAGTCGGGAGTGAATCAAGGAATCTTAGGCGTGGCTTATCGCATCAGTCGAGAAAGGCAAGCTGAAGGAACCTGTATCGCTGACCTTGATACGCATCTAGAATGGCTGATGAGTTCCTTTCCAATTCCTGATGTTTTTGACAATCCAGAAAGTTTGAAAGGTGTTTGTTGGTTTAAGGATACAGCGGTTGATATCATTGCTCATGTGGTTGCCATAATTCCTTATGTTGAAAAGTGTGGCTTCATAGTTACCGAGTTAACATCAGATGGTCCGGGTCTAATCATATATGAAGATGACTTCCAGATTGTAGCTATCCCAGACGAGCATCAGCGCACAAAGCTAACAATTGCTTCAACCTGACTGCCAACCTATGGCATTTTTGGTCGGATTGGCTTTTGTGATTACGGTGGCTCGTTTGAGCGTGGTGCAGTTAGCAGCAAGTTAAGCGGGCGTTTTCTTCAACAGGTTAGGAGAAAGAGTTGATAGAAATTGAATTCAGTATCTATTTAGCAAGTAGAAAGGAGTGGGTTCATTTGCAAAAAACCATCCGCCTTCCAGCTGTGCCAAGAGTTGGTGAATCTATCAAGTTTAATAATCGCGTTGTAGGCGATTACTTCGCTTGGACAGTAAAGCAAGTTACTTATCGTGAAAATGGTGTAATCGAAGTCATGACCGATTTGCTCGATAATATAAATTGTCGAATGTATTCGTTTGAAGAGCACGATGAATTTTTAGAGTATTATCATTCTTACTTAGACGAGGGGTGGATCTCACCTCGCGGTGTTAAGGTTAATACGCAATACCTGAATCGTAAAAAAGAAGCATAACTAAGTCATTTAAGCTAACAAGGTTTTGTCCAAAAGCTTGTTATACGCAAACCCTCTATATTTTTGGGCTGATTGGTTGAACGGTGGTAATTTTACAACGTCGGATTATAGGTTCTTTTCAAATTTGCAGACTTTTGATGCAATTTTATGCGAACTTATCTTGCAAGCATCACCTTCGAAAAGCCGCTCATTGAGCGGCTTTTCTGCTTTCTGCAATCTTTTTCTCAATTGGTTTTTGGCGTTTTCATTGCTGCTATTTGCTGTTGGTTTATATCAAGTGTGCTTTTACTATGCTCGACCAAACCGAAAAGCCATCTCACGCCCACTTTTATATTTAAGTTCAAGAGTTTGAAGAGTGATGCAGTTGTTCGCACTCTCTCTATTTTAGAGTTTGATTTCTGTTTTCTCCTCGAATATGACGCAGACATCAAAAGCGTGACCTCCCAAGCTTTGGATTTCACTATCAATCCAATAATCGTAAGTGCCGATATCCCCCTGATTTTTAGTAACAGATCACGACGAGCAGTCAATCTCTTCGAAGTGAAACACTCTAGCTAGATTCTTAAATCTGACATTTTAAGGTTGGTGAAGGATATATCACCATGGCCCCTGAGACTGGTGCGTATATGATCTCTGGTGGAAGCAATAGGGGGGTTACGAGTATCGTGAACCGAGTGATTTACGAACATAATACGAAGCTTGTTCTATTGAGAACAACGATTTGTCATACAATACAGTGTGTCTATTTTACATTTTTGTTTCTATCGCATAACCAATTGATATCTATTGACTAATTTACTTGTTTCCGCAATAACGCCACTTGACGATACGCCATCGTCACTGACAAATTAAAAAAGCGGTAAAACAAGGAAGCAAAAAGTGGATTTTAAACAACAGGAAACTCAGGCATTAGCAAATCGCTACTTTTCTACATCCTGCTTTAACGAAACATGGTCCTACCTCGATGCGGAAGAAGTGGACGCAAGTGGTATGCTCGCTTGCGCTTACGCCTCGCTATATCATTGGCAAAAGCGTGAAGATGTAACGCCAGATCATTTGATCACGGCTCATTGGTTGCTAGCAAGAGCGTATGAAAAAGCCAATCTTACCAGTGGGCTGCGCCTGCATGCCGACCAAGCATATGCATTAGGTCGTGAAAATGAGGTCAAAAGTTTGAGTCTGTTGAGTGCATACGAAGTGCAAGCTCGTGCTTTCTTTTTAGAAGGGAATCGAAACGAAGGTCAGAAATTCAAAAGCAAAGGGTTTGAATTGCTCGCTTCATTACAAGCAACATTAAGCGATGAAGAGTACGGTTATTGCAAAGACGATCTCGATAGTATCGTTGAGTGTAATTAGGCTTATTCCCAACTCAAGAATGCTTATTCGTGATTTTTTGGCAACACTCTGCCATTTTCTTGGTCGACTTCAATTGAATTGATCTAGCTCAGACACAAAGATGCACCTTATGGCATATAGTCTATCGTCATTCGGTGCACACGGAGCTCGGAAGCGATATGAAATATTGGAGAGAGCAGCATGCTGTTCAACAAGCGATCAAGGTACCGCTTGCGAGTCGTCAATCGTTAGAAGAGGGAAATCGCAAGCAGGAGGTTGCACGATCACGACATTGTCGTAACGTTTTTAGTGACTGGATTTATTATGTCGAAGTGTGCAATTTCAAATTTGCCTTCTTTTCGCTCACAGTGATTGATGAGTACATTGATTTCTTCAGCCGTAAAGTGTTACCAAGCAGTAAAAAAACGCCTTGTTCCCCCTATTTTGAGCAGCAGGAACCTAGCTTTTCAGAAGGGTATATCCCACCAGAAAGTTTACCTTCTTATTTACATACGCATCATAGCAGAACGCAAGTTTTGCAGGCACTTCGCATGGCGAAAGAGTATTTTACACGTTAATCGCAACCCCTAATCAGACTAGTCGATCCAGAACAGTAGAGGCAAAATAGCAAAGGCTGAGAGGCACTGGAATCACATTGAAAGGCTTAAAAATAGTATTGGACATTGTGCTACTGAATCGTGAGCACCTCAAGCATAGAAGTGCTCAAAAACACCGTTCAGAGATTGCTCAAATACTGGCTTGATGCGATGTGATCCAGCATGATCATTGTCCCTGTCTCCATAATAAAGGACTCGGCGGCATCAGGATCGAGTATAACGGCACCGCTGATTTCATTGAGACCATAATCGAACAGAGTCGGGCAGAGTGGGGCGCTCGGGCCTACCAAAAGTCGATGTGGCACTGCATCACTGTCTGCTAAAATTTGGCTCAGGCTGCCATTCATCAATGTTTGTGCTGTGATTGCTAACTGCTTTGCTGTCGCGAATGCCTGTGGCGCTTCTTCAACCGACAAATCCCCCTCTTTGGGCTCCCTTTCAACAATCTTTGCTTGCGGTAGTCGCTTTTGTGCGCCACGAAAACCGCCAACAATAATAACACCATCACCGGGCGCTTCGATGGCAGATAGCCCACCTTCATCGCTCACATAAGGTAATGAGGAATCCGGTGGTGTTGGTCGATTCCACCAGGCATTGACAGCAGCAAGACCAATCGAACGGCTAAGGTCGTCATCAGCACAAAGGTAGTGAGCGAGCTCTTGTAACGTCATGCCTTTAAAGCCACTTTTGGGGCGAACCGTTCTTGCGCCTTCCGTTCCCCTTGAGGGGCTTCGTGCTACACCACATAGGTCGCCAGCACGAACCAATGTCCAATTCAACCCTACGACGACTTTGTCAACGACGACATTGCTTGCAACGCTAGAGGCTAATGCCTGTTCTAGAGAAACGGATGTGACTCTCTTATTTCTATCATTGTGCATACACATACCTTGTCCGGTTTATTAACGTTTGGGTTCTCTAAGAAGATATAACATGAGTTTAAGTGGCTTAGTAGCAGTAACACTATGAGGTAGATGTGCATCCATATGTAACCAAGCCCCTTGTTTCAACGGTTTCGATCCGTTGATTTAACTCCTGATATGTTCCTCATTCATGACGATAAATGATGATCTGTCTCGTTTACCGTTCAACTGACGCTTGGCAAATGCGATCAAGGTAAAACTACCCGCAGTGATATTGCATTCAGTGCTGCGGTATCATTTGGAAAAGTATCAATAGTCGGCTAACCAAGAGGTAAAGCGGGCAGACACGATCAAATCTGATGGAGGAGCACTGATGAAATTAGTGAAGTGGGGGATGATTTCACTGGCGTTAGCAAGCGGTCATGCTATCGCGACCGATGCCGCGAATACGGCGACAACGCAGCATGTCGAAACCACCGCTGTGGTGGAAGAGGTGACTGAAGTGGTGGAGTCTGACGCCGAAAAGGGGCGGCAGTCTCTTGAACAATTCATGTTTGAAATTCAGTTGCTGGAACACTCTAATGTTCGCTATGAATATGTAACTTCTCATAAAGACACATTACAGCATGAACTCGATATCATTGAGCTGGTGGCAATCCTTAAGCTGTTTCCGTCGGATAATGCGAAAACCATGGTGATGCGTGAATTAAAAAATGTCACCAAATCACCCAATAATGATGAGTTAAAAGCGTTAGTGAATATGATTGAAGGGGACTGGGGGAAGCTTGAGGTCTTGAAAATTTATTAATCCGTCGGCAATGCTTTCACAAATGAAGCTAAATCAGATAGGTTACTTGATGATTGGGCTTCTGGTACACTGAGCCAATTCCGAGATCATGAAAGGTAGCATTATGAACCCTATTCTTGCGATGTTGAAAGAGAACAACATCAGTGATGAGCAAATTAACGAGCTCTTCCAAACCCTGACTCAAAATCCATTGGCGGCAATGGCAACCATTAGCCAATTAGGTTTGCCTCAAGATCAATTGCAGCAGCTGATGGCTCAAGTGATGCAAAACCCGGTTCTGATAAAGGAAGCAGTAGAGGAGCTAGGCTTAGACTTCTCAAAAGTTGAAGAAGCGAAAGCAAAACTGCAGCAGTAATCTCTGTTTTTATAAAAAACGCTTTTAGAAAAACCGCAGTCGGTGTTTAACCCGCTGCGGTTTTTTTATCTTGGGTAATATGACGAATGAGCTTGGTTGGTCGGCGATATAAACGAAAGTCAGACGTTGCTCGAAACTTATTTATTGTTATGTTATAACGTTGCTGTTTTTTGGTTTTTAAATAGGAATGGACTCATGGCATCTTCAGCGATACCGACAAATTACAATGAATGGCACCACTGCATTACGGTTGAATGTGGCTTAACACTGACCCCTGAATACATCTCTGAGAGGATCACGGCACTGCAATCGGATAAAGATGAACACACGCGTCAGTTTGTTCGCCTCTATGGAGAGCCTTACCGTCAGCAAGTCCTTGCTTGGTTCGAACACGCTCAGCAATCCGCTTAGCCGATCTCAATGCAGACATCCTCTGTCACAGTGGATGAACAGGCGAGGACATAGCCGTAATCAACCTCTTCGGGTGTTAATGTTTCATGGCTGGTGGATTGCACTTTGCCTGCAGTGACTTTGCATTTACAGGAACCACAGATCCCACTGCGGCATGCGAGGATAAGAGGAACGCCTGCCTCTTCCATGATGTCGGCGAGGAGTTGCCCTTCTTGTGTATCGAGCGATTGAGCAAACGCTGGCAGAGTGACGGTTAATCGGCTCTGATCTTCTGCCTCAGTTTTGAGCTGATGAGATGCCGAGGTTGGTTGTGAAGTAACGGTTTGACCAGAGGCTAAGTCATCACATTCTGTCTTATGTTCGGTAGGGGTAAAGCTTTCTTGGAAGAATCGGCTCATATCAAAGCCCAACAATTCAAGGTAGTGACGGGTATCTTGCATAAATCCATTTGGACCACAAAGGTAGACGGTTCTTTCTAGTAGATCGGGGACGAGATGGGCAAGCCATTGTTCGTCAAGTCGACCTTGAGCATGCGTGCTTTCACCGCGATGTTTTAACAACAATTTTAAGTCGAACTCGTCAAATTGAGAATGATACGCCTCTAGGACGTCATAATAGATGGTTTCTTGTGGTGAACGGGCAATATGTAGGAAGGTGATGTCAATGTCTTCTTCATGATAAAGCCAATGTCTTGCCATGGCGTACACGGGGGTGATGCCACAACCTGCACTGATTAAGAGGGCTTTGCGACGACCATTTATTTCAATGGGTGGATGGTCGATACAGTTAAAGTTACCTGTTGGCGGCAAGGCTTGCACAGTATCGCCGATTTTTAGTGTATCGATGAGGTGATTTGAGACGAGACCACCTTCAACACGCTTAATCGTGAGTTGCAAGGTATCGTCACCCGCGAGTGAACTGAGCGAGTACGCTCTAAACGCCAACTGACCATCAATCTCAACGCCAAGGTTGATAAATTGCCCTGCTTTGTAATCGAAGATCGCATTTTCAGTTAAGTCGGACAGAATCAAACTCACCGTGTCACGAGTTTCCCAAAGCTTATCGACACAACGCAGCGTGACCGGATGATGGTTTTGCCATTCAAAATACATAGTGAGTGCTCTTAAAAATTTTGGCTTAGCCCTTGTCAACCAGTGGTAGGGACAAGGGCATTGGATAATAGTTATTGATGATTTGGGCTAACATCTGCCGACAATAGGGGGAATGTCAGCGTACGAATCTAAGCAGCCAGTATGTCGTTGAGATCGTCTTCTACTGAACCGATACTGCGCATATCAAACTTCTCTTGGATAATGGCAATGAGATTCGGGGTTAAGAAGGCAGGGGCTGTTGGCCCTGTGTAGATGCCTTTCACGCCAAGTGCAAAGAGGGTCAGAAGTATCACAATGGCTTTTTGCTCAAACCACGATAGCACCAGCGTCAGCGGCAGCTCATTAATGTCACAATCGAACTCTTTTGCCAGCGCCAGAGCAAGCTGGATGGCAGAGTAAGCATCATTACATTGACCAACATCGAGTAAGCGTGGGATACCATTAATATCGCCGAAACTGTTTTTATTGAAACGGAACTTTCCGCACGCCAAGGTGAGGATCAGGGTGTCATCGGGCGCTTGTGCGGTGAAGTCGGTGTAGTAACTGCGTTCGGATTTATCACCATCACATCCTCCCACTAAGAAGAAGTGCTTGATGTTACCTTGTTTTACTTGGTCGATGACCGCAGGTGCTGCGTTCATGAGTGCATTTCGGCCAAAACCGACGGTAATATGATGCTCAATTTCGTCATATTGAAAACCTGCTTGAGAGTGAGCGCACTCAATCACTTGGCTAAAGTCATCGCCTTCAATATGTGCGACTCCCGGCCAACCGACGATGCTACGTGTAAATAGGCGGTCAGCGTATTGACCAACATTTGGATTCAGTAAGCAGTTTGAGGTCATGACAATGGCCCCAGGGAAGTTGGCGAACTCTTTTTGTTGATTCTGCCAAGCGCTACCGTAGTTCCCTGCAAGGTGCGAGTATTTCTTGAGTTCAGGATAACCATGAGCAGGTAGCATTTCACCGTTGGTGTATACCTTGATGCCAGTGCCTTCGGTTTGCTGCAAGATTTTTTCGAGATCATGCAGATCGTGCCCAGAGACTAAAATACATTTTCCTTTAACCGGTTTGACATTGACACTGGTTGGCTCTGGATGACCGAAGGTTTGTGTTTCACCTTCATCCAGCATGGCCATGACTTTGTAGTTCATCAGCCCAATGCGCATAGAACAGTCGAGAAGTTGATTAAGATCTTCTGGGTCACTGCCTAACCAAGCCATGATTTCATGGTACTCCGCGTAAATATCATTGTTCACTTGACCAAGCACACGCGCGTGTTCCATGTAGGCTGCCGCACCTTTGAGTCCGTAGAGGCACAATAAACGCAGCCCGATGACATCTTCATGGAGCGACTCTTTACCACGGTTGACCGCGACGTGCGGGGCAAATTCGAGGATAGCGTCAGCGGTTGCGGGTAATTCAAAAAGCGCAACATCTGGTAATGGATCAAGCGGTTGATTTTTTAAGGTGGCAGCAGCAGTGACGGCTTGTTTTAAACGTTGGGTGTAGGTCGCGGCTAATCCCGTCAGCTCGAGGATACGCTCAGGGTCAAAGTTCACATTAGTCAGTGTTGAAAAGAAGGCGCGAGGTGCCCACTGATTGATCTCATCGTCTACCAGCCCTAATTGCTGGGCTTGGGATGCCCAGAACGAAACGCCCTGCAAAGCGTAAACGAGCACGTCTTGTAAATCAGAAACTTCTGCCGTTTTTCCACACATGCCTTGTGCGAATGAACAACCTTTAATAGTCGGTGTTTGAATCGTCTGTTCACATTGAATACAGAACATAGGGCTCTCCAGTGCTGAGTGAAGCGTTCGTTCACTTCTCATTTTTGTTTTTCACTTGATTCCCGTTCGTCGGAAACCAGTGTGAGGATGTTGTTCTGAGAGAGCAGGTTTAATGCCAACTATTAAGTTGTTGTTTTTATTTGATAATCTTCATTTGTTGATATCGTAATGATGTGTTTTGTACATCACCCTTGATGTGCAATTAACATCGCTAGAGTGATGACAGCGCCTTGAGTAATGGGGTATTCAAGGCGAAAGGGAAAGTTGGATGTAAAGAAAAGGTGGACGCAAAGAAAAGATGAACTCCAAGGGAAGGAGAATGACAATCGGGTTAAAGCCCCAATTTTTTGCCCATGCGATAGAGATTGCCTCGATCCGTTTGTAAAAACTGCGCGGCTTGAGACCAAACCCCATGATTTTTTTCAAGTGCATGCTCGATTAAGGCTTTTTGATACGACTCCACCAGCTGGCGCATTGGCTGACTTTCTTGTGGTAGTGGCAGTGATGTGTTTTTGACATCGCTTTGGGGCTGAGGTGGTTCAAAATGCGCAATACTGATGGTGTGTGACCCTTGTTGGATTGCATGAAGTGCGGCACGCGTTAATGTGTGTTCAAGCTCACGAACGTTACCGAGCCATTGTTTCGACTCAAGTTGAGTTAACGCTTTTGGATGGACATGCAAGTTTGGTGCGTTGAACTGGGAACGGACTTTCTCTAATAAGTAGCCAGCAAGAACAGAAATGTCTTCTTGTCGTTGGCGTAAAGGGGGGATGTGGATAGGAAAAACGTTGAGACGATGGTAAAGATCGGCGCGAAAACGTCCAGCTTCGACTTCATGTTCTAATTCACGATTGGTTGCGGCGATAACGCGTACATTGACCAAATGATGTTGGTCGCTGCCGACTCGTTGCACTTCACCTTGTTGGATCACGCGTAAAAGTTTGGCTTGTAAAATCAGTGGTAACTCGCCAATTTCATCCAGAAATAGAGTGCCGCCATCGGCAAGTTCAAACTTCCCGGCGCGATGACTGTTCGCTCCTGTAAACGCTCCCTTAACATGACCGAACAGTTCACTTTCTGCGAGCCCTTCCGGAAGTGCCGCGCAGTTGACATGAATCATCGGCGTGTCGCTGCGGTGAGATTGTGCATGTACGGCATGAGCAACGAGCTCTTTTCCCGTTCCCGTTTCTCCAGAGATAAGGACGGCATAGTCAGAAGGAGCCACGGTGGCTATCTGATTTTTGAGGTGAACCATAGGTTGGCTGAAGCCAATCATTTCTCCTTGATGGCTTCTGGCTTGCTGGATCAGAGTTTGTGTGACTTTTTTCTGTTTTTTATTTTGGGCTTTCAATGCCTTCAGCTGAGCAATATTTCTTAATGTAGCTGCTGTCATGGCGGCAAAGGTTTCAATCGCCATCGGGTCAATCGTGTCAAATGCGCCGACATCTAAGGCATCAAGAGTGATCATGCCCACCAATTGTCCATCAACGAACAAGCTGGCTCCCATACAATCATGCACATCAATATCTTGAGACTCAGTGAGAAGGTCGCCGTCAAAAGGGTCAGGCAGGGAACAATTAGCATCGAAACGAACTGGGCTTTGGCTTTTGAGAATGGCTTCTAATCGTGGATGAGCTTTAGGAAAGTAGCGTCGTCCAAGTACAGTGGCACAGAGCCCTTTTACGGCAACAGGGATCAGAAACCCATCTTCATCAAAGACAAATAGGCAACTGGCGTCACAAGGAAAAACGTCACTGATCCCGTTGATTAAGGTTTGGTATTGATGGTCAGAGCAACGACTTGAGCTTAGGTTGAGGGCAATATTAAGTAGTACATGATCAAGTTTAGTAGTGGACATGAATTCCTGATTCCTGAGAAAAGTACGTAAGACAAGTGCCGGTGATCAAAACCAGAACGCGAGAGCAGTAAGCATTAGATCGGCAGCTCCGCTTAAGGTAACAGGGGTGATGTGATAATGACATCGACGAACCTTAGAGTTCGCCCTTTGCTTGATGTCGATCAATCATCATGAGATGGCACTTAATCATGGAATAGTACTTATCTTGAAGTCGTTCTTTGATTTTTCACCCTTACCCAACGATATGCACTGTGCCCCGCTCTTGGCGTTTAGCAAAAAACAGAGCTTTATCTGCTTGGCCAATAAATGCTTCTAAGTTGAGTGATTCGGGTAAAGTTTGGTAGTGCTTAATACCAACGGTAACGGAGAGGGTAGGACGTAAACGCGATTGTGGATTAGGGATTTTTTTGCTTTCAACTAAACGAAGTAATTGGTGGGCTTTCTTGATACACGCTTCCTTATCAATGTCTTGTAAAACCACCAAGAATTCGTCGCCGCCAAAACGGAAGCAAGTGCCGATGTCACCGCACCATTGTTGAATAATCTGGCTGACCTTTTGCAGAGCAACATCCCCTTGCAAGTGCCCAAGATGATCGTTGAGCTCTTTAAAGCAATCAATGTCGATCATCACGATTGCGGCACTGTTATGTCGTACTGAAGCAAGCTGAATTTCAATAGGTAACAAACGATCGAGTGCATAGCGATTGTATACCCCTGTAAGGTGGTCAATATTGGTCAGCTTTTCTAACTCTAATTGCTGACTTGCCAGTTTCAGCATGCCGACTTTGTATTCAGTGATGTTTCGCACCGTCCATAACACTTTTTCTTCACCTGATATTGGGATCACGAAGGCACTGAAATACTGTAAATCGTCAGGGCCGCTCACGCCTTCGAAGCAGGGGAGTTCTTTGGGATCAAGCGAGTATTCCAGTTCTTGTGGCTGTTGTTCTTGGATCACTTGACGTATCACATCGAGAAACCACAGCGCTTTTTCTCTTGGGAGCACTTGAAACTGATCCAGCCCGACTATTGAAGACGGGTCATGATGCCTTTTGGTGTCCGTGCCACCCCAAGCTTCTACGTATGTGCCATGACGGTTGATCAAGAAGGTTGGTTCAGGGAGAGACTCAAATATCCGGTGAATGATCTCTGGGTTATTGGCTAATACTTGTGAAAAAACAGAGTCTTTTGCCATACTCTTCCTCAAGTCACAGTTTACTTACCACACAATAAAGTGGTTCTAACGGGTATACCAAATCGAGCGGTGTCACTTTCAGCTTAAAGCGCGAGGTTGATGTGAATCGCGACATTCAATCGACAGCCTTTCAGCCGAATGGGTATCTTTAAATTAAGTTATAGCTCAATACGAGCAAAAGAGGCGTTATTGAGGTCACACCCCAGTCGCAATGCCATTTAAGTAAGAGGGTTATTTGAGGAAAGCGGCGGTGAGTTGATCTGAGCTGAGTAAAGTGAAATAGCGAGATTGATTAATAAATCCATTGTGAGGAAACCATGTCCCAATCAGTGTTGAAAAAGTTGTTTCGTCGATCATTAATGATCGGATTGATCGTTGGCACCTTATTGAATGTGATCAATCAATACGATGCCCTGCTGGGGGAGTTGCCCTTGAATGTTTGGAAACTGAGTTTAACTTATTGTGTTCCTTTCTGCGTCTCAATGGTCAGTGGATATATGACCATAAAAGAGGTCTCCAAGCCTGAGCCATAAGGGAGAGTAGGGAGCAAAAGAAATGTGATTGATTTCACCTATCAATAAAATTGCTAATTCCCATTTAGTAAAATCAAGAAATTAAGCAACACTTATCTTAAAGCAGTGATGAAACCTGCAAAAGGAGATAAAGATGCATTCTATAAAAGTAAAAGACTACATGACCCTACAAGCGGTCACCTTTACTCCCGATATGCCGCTAACGGCAGCACTGGATAAAGTCATGCAGAGCGTGACATTAGGGGGGCCAGTTCTCGATGACAACAAGAAAGTGATTGGCTTTTTGTCGGAGCAAGATCTGCTCGATAAATTAGTGAATGCCAGCTACTACTGTCAAGATAACCATACCGTAGGTGACTGTATGCATTCTGACGTACTTTCGGTGTCTCCGGAAACCAGCATTATCGAGTTGGCAGATATGATGAAAGTAGGGAAGCCGAAAATGTACCCTGTCATTGATGGTCATACGCTGGTTGGGGTTATTACAAGACGTGATGTTCTGCGAGCAATTGGCAAAAATCTCGATGATTGCTTCCAGCATCCTGTATAACTTGATGATAAAAATGTCATTGCTGAAATGAACACATAAAAGGCGCACTTGCGCCTTTTTTCCTTGTTAGTCGATCAGGCCGGGTTCGTGGGAATCGCTAGTGAGTATAGCTCGTGGATATCGCTCGTGGATATAGAGTTCGGCGGGTATGCTTCGCGAGTATGGTTAGCAGGTAACTTGTCACGGAAGGTCGGTTATGACGAGTTGTGATGACGTTTTGCTCCTCAGCAACAGAGTTAAGATAAGTAGGTAAGATTATGGAATCACAAGAAGCAAAATTTGTGCAAGGCTCCACCATGAGGCATATCTTGGTTATGTCTGGCGCAGGATCTGTCGGACTGATGGCGCTTTTTGTGGTTGATTTACTCGATATGCTCTTCATCAGTATGCTTGGGCAAGTTGAGTTGGCTGCGGCGGTCGGGTTTGCAGGTACATTGTTGTTCTTTTCGACATCTGTCTCCATAGGAACGTCGATTGCGATGGGAGCTTTGGTTTCAAAAGCTCTTGGAGCAAAAGAAATGGACAAGGCGCGTCAACTGTCCGTGGCGACCATGGTGATAGCCTTTGTCGTGAGCGCAATCGTGACGGGCTTTATGTTGCTGTTCCTTGATGAGTTATTACAAATGGTGGGAGCGCAAGGGCATGCAGCCGAACGCGCTAGCGCGTATTTATGGATTCTACTGCCGAGTTCTCCGTTATTGGCATTGGCAATGGCGGCAGGCGCTGGTCTAAGAGCGGCTGGTGATGCCAAACGATCGATGTGGGCGACATTAGCTGGGGGCGGTGTGAATGCAGTGCTAGACCCTATTTTTATCTTCTTGTTAGATTGGAATGTTGAAGGGGCGGCGATTGCATCAGTGTTTGCTCGGATTACGGTTCTGGTGGTTTCGCTATGGCCGCTGATCAAGGTGCATCAATTAGTTGCTTTACCGCAACTCTCGATGGTGATGGAACACGCAAAGCCCATTTTTGCCATTGCGCTTCCTGCTATCATCACCAATACCGCGACGCCAGTCGGTAACGCCATCGTCACCAGTCACATTGCTCAGTTTGGTGAAGATTACATTGCTGGCTTTGCTGTGATTGGTCGTCTCACTCCTGTCTGCTTTGCAATGATTTTTGCCTTATCAGGCGCGGTTGGGCCAATTATTGGGCAAAATTTTGGTGCTGACCGTTTGGACCGAGTTAAACTCACTTTAAACAATGCGTTATTGGTCACCACGACCTACACCTTGGTGGTGTGTGCGGCGCTTTACCTCTTACAAGACCCGATTATTCGTCTGTTCAGCTTAACGGGTGATGCACAAGTTATCGTGGCGGCATTTTGTAGCTTTGTTGCATTGACTTTCGTCTTTAACGGCATGTTATTTGTGGCCAATACTTCATTTAACAATTTAGGTAAGCCGTTGTATTCGACCAGCTTGAATTTAAGTAAAGCCACCTTGGGGACTCTACCTTTCGTTTACTTTGGCGCTGAGTGGTATGGCGCTTTGGGTGTCCTCTATGGTCAAGCCATAGGGACGGTACTGTTTGGGCTGATAGGGTTGTGGGTGTTAAATCGCCACATTTCAGGCTTACTTGCGGGTCAAGAAGAAGAGTTAGCCGATGATCCTAGTATTCAGTGTGTGAATTGTCAGCCATTTTGCTCCCATGATGCGGTGCTGATTGATGATATTGCGGCAACCAGTGAGGCGGAACCGAAACGCGTGCGATAAGCCAGCTGCCTGCTTCGCCTTTGTTAAATCATTAAGCCGAAATGCTCGATGGTTTGATGATTTCGCTTGACCTTGGAGTTAGCTCCAAGGATTAAGCTGAGAAAAACACGGAAAGTGTATCGAGAAATCATCCCAAGCAAAGGAGGAGATTATGTGCTCAAAACATCAAGAATGTACTAGTACCCGTCAGCAGCCAGTAACAGCGGAGAGCTGTTGCGCGGTTTCTCATTCTGTTGAAACGACCGTCAGCCGCGCATCACAGCCAAACAATGACGACTGTTGTGCATCAGACTGTTGTTCGTCGACGAGTGATGACGGAGAAAGTGACATACGAGTGGTTGAGTCCTCGTCACCGTCATCAGCACCAACACCAAAATTATCACCACCCACCTCTGTCCATGGTTTGACGACGATTCAGTTAGCGAAACCGATCCAAGACTCTGTGCCAACACTCGGCCAGAGGATAAAGCCTTTTCATCAATCACAGCAAAGTCGTGAACGACGCCAAGAACAGGATCGCGAAGTAACCCAAAAACTCTCTTGGTATGTGCTTGGGATGGATTGTCCAGCTTGTGCCAAAAAAGTTGAAAATGCGGTGTCGAAAGTGACGGGAGTCGGCGATGCCAAGGTGCTGTTCGCAACAGAAAAACTGGTGGTGTCTGTTGACCCCGTATTTGAAAGCAATGCATCTAAAACAAATGTATTTAAAAGCGACATAGAAAACGCCATCACCGAGGCGGGTTTTTCATTTTCTCATCAACGACACAATTTAGCGGCTTCAAACTCCAATAGCGAGTCAGTCACCTTGATCGCCGCTGTCGTTCAGCGCCTCATTCCTTATCGATTTATTCTTGCCATTGCACTGACCATGTTAATTGCAGCCGTCGTGGAAACGATTTTTCCAAGATTCAGTTCGTTGCTGTTTGCCGCCACTTGTCTAGTTGGAATGGTCCCCATTGTTAAAAAAGCATGGCAATTAGCAAAAACGGGGACGCCTTTCTCCATTGAAACACTAATGAGCGTGGCTGCATTAGGCGCTCTGTATTTAGGTGAAACGGTTGAAGCGGCGATGGTATTGTTGCTGTTTCTCATTGGCGAGAAGCTGGAAGCCTATGCCGCCTCGAGGGCGCGTAGTGGGGTTCAGGCATTAATGGAACTGATGCCTGAGACTGCAACTAAAATGGTCGCGGGGCAAAAGGTCGTCGTTGCAGCGAGTGAACTGACCCCTGAGGATGTGATTGAGGTGTCACCGGGTGATCGACTTCCTGCGGATGGTGTGCTGCTTGATCAAGCCGTCAGCTTGGATGAAAGTGCGTTGACGGGAGAGTCAGTACCGGTTGATAAAGCACAAGGTGATCGCTTAATGGCAGGCAGTGTTGTCGTCGATCGCGTTGTCCAAATGTCAGTGACTTCAGCGCAGGGTGACAATGCGATCGATAGAATCTTGCATTTGATCGAAGAAGCGGAATCTCGCAAAGCGCCACTTGAAAGATTCTTAGATAAATTCAGTCGTTGGTACACGCCATTGATGATGTTGATTTCACTTTTAGTGATTGTGACGCCGCCTCTTTTGTTTGCACAGCCATGGGAAACTTGGCTGTACCGTGGGTTAGCCTTGCTGCTCATCGCTTGCCCTTGTGCTTTAGTGATTTCAACCCCAGCGGCAATAACGTCTGGATTGGCCTCTGCGGCGAAACGCGGTGCTTTGATAAAAGGAGGCGCAGCGCTAGAGCAGTTAGGACGAATCGACATAGTTGCCTTCGATAAAACGGGTACCTTGACCGAAGGAAAGCCAAGTGTGACAGACGTGGTGAGTTTAGACCAACGCAGTGAAATGAGCTTACTTGAGCAAGTGGCTGCGATTGAAGTCGGGTCGAATCATCCTTTGGCTCAAGCGTTAGTCAAAGAGGCGCAACGGCGAGGAATTGAGGTTTCACCTGCGAGCAATCGTCAAGCTTTAGTCGGTGTTGGCGTACAAGGTGAATATCAAGGGCGCTGCTACCGAGCTATGGCGCCGAGCAAAGTGGAGACACCGATATCGGGGCATTTGCAGCAGCAAATCCATGAATTGGAAAGCCAAGGCAAAACGGCGGTTATCGTTTTTGAAGAGCAGCAGCCGGTTGGGCTTATTGCTTGGCAAGATACTTTGCGAGATGAAGCGGCACAGGCGATAGCCGGCCTCAAAGCGTTAGGAGTTGGGGCGGTGATGCTCACGGGAGACAATCCAACTTGTGCGGCGGCAATGGCTTCGCGTGTGGGGATGGATTACCAGGCAGGGTTACTCCCACAAGATAAAGTGTCCCATGTTGAAGCGCTTGCTGCTCAACAGCAGGTTGCGATGGTGGGGGATGGGATTAACGATGCACCCGCGATGAAGTCAGCCAGTATTGGCATTGCTATGGGGGGAGGGACAGATGTGGCCTTGGAAACGGCGGATGCCGCACTGACTCATAATCGACTGGTTGAGCTGCCCGCTATGATTGCGCTTTCAAGAGCCACCTTGAACAACATCCGCCAAAATGTGGCACTGGCGCTTGGTCTTAAAGGCATTTTCTTAGTGACGAGCTTGTTTGGGATAACGGGGCTTTGGATGGCGGTACTGGCGGATAGTGGCGCAACGGCTTTGGTGACTTTAAATGCTCTGCGTTTATTGAGATTCGAACATACGTAACCTCGAGATGCTAGGTTCAGCGAGATCTGCTTGGGTTGTTTGTAAGGTAATTTGATAGCAAGGCATTGCTTTGCCGATCTAGTTGTTCTAAGTAGAGAAGCCATAATGTCGCTAGTTAGACGAGCAGACTCGCTCTTTGGGAGCCAATGGCTCCCTTTCTTGATTTAACCAAGTTGTTGATGTACACGATTACACTCACAGACAGCTATGCAATTTATCACTTTGATTTGACTTGTTTTTGTGATGCAAAACGATTGTCTGTGTAAGGTGTAATGGGTTGCACGGTTCTATCGTGATGTTTGTCACTAAAAAGTTTTCTATCCTTAGTTAAGGTTTCTTCGTACCCAATAAATCATAGCGAGCTTACTCAGTAGGCCAATACTAAGGAGACAGACATGTCTGACGCAGTTTTCCATCTAGGTGTAACCAAAGACGATCTTCAAGGTGCAACGCTTGCCATTATCCCTGGCGATCCAGCACGCGTTCAAAAAATTGCAGAGGAAATGGATAACCCTGAGTTTCTAGCGAGTCACCGTGAGTACACCTTGTACCGTGCACAGCTAGAAGGTCAAACCGTGATCGTTTGTTCGACGGGTATTGGCGGTCCTTCGACGTCCATCGCTGTTGAAGAGTTGGCTCAGCTTGGTGTTCGTACCTTCCTTCGCGTTGGTACGACAGGCGCAATTCAGCCACATGTGAATGTCGGCGATATGATCGTAACAACAGGTTCTGTTCGTCTGGATGGCGCAAGTTTGCACTTTGCTCCAATGGAATTTCCAGCAGTGGCAGACTTTGACATTGCAACGGCTATGAAAGAAGCCGTTGAGGAGTCCGGTGCGACGGTTCACACTGGCGTGACAGCATCGAGCGATACTTTCTATCCAGGTCAAGAGCGTTACGATACGTTCTCTGGTCGTGTAGTGAAGCGTTTCCAAGGTTCAATGAAAGAGTGGCAGGACATGGGTGTGCTGAACTTTGAAATGGAATCAGCCACGCTACTGACCATGTGTGCAAGCTCTGGACTACGTGCAGGCTGTGTGGCGGGGGTCATCATCAACCGCACTCAAAAAGAAATCCCAGATCATTCGACATTGAAAGAAACAGAAGCTCGCTCAATCAAAGTGGTTGTAGAAGCAGCGCGCAAAATGCTTTAGTTAGTAGTGCTCAGTGTGTAATAGACATTGAGTTGGTCTTGATGGGCAGCGAGTCGAACGTGTTTTGAATGCGTTGTCAAAGAGAGTTAAAACCCGCTTCGAAGAGCGGGTTTTTTGTTTAAAAATGATGGTATAGTCTGCTTTTTGAGTAGTAGGCTATGCATGTCTAGTCACCAACGACTAGATTTCATCTCGACCGCCTGCCGCAGAGAACCACTTCTTAAGATAAGTTTTCAGGTCTTTCAATTCATCAGGGCCGATCAGTGCTAACCCCAAATCTTCTGCGCGGGTAATGTCATTATGACGCAATGGTCTAAAGCTGACTAACATGGCGCGAGCTTGTAAGCCGCCCAGTAAGTCACGTAATGATTCCAGCTTGTAGAGGGTGTCATCACCGTCATCACGCATGCCTTTGGTTTTACACTCAATGATGTGCAGCTTGTTGTTTACCACAGAGGCGATGTCGAGTTCATTACGTACTTCACGTTCTCCCAGTGTACGATACACCTGCACATTCAATGAATGATCTTGAATGGTGGGTAGGTCGTCTTGGATTTTCTTCACGGTTGTATGAACTAAGGTTTCCAGCCATTCGCCGTTAGAGAAGCGACGCGCATCTTCATCTGCGAAGGTAAGGACGCCATTGTCATAGGTCGCGATTTCAGCTTCGACCAGATCGGTCAATAGCATATTCAGTTCACGATAGCCTTGTTGTTTTTCAGTCAATGCGACATCAAGCTTCTGCTCTTTACGACATGTCGTGGCAAGGTAATTCAGAGTCGCCAATCCTGGTCCAAGTTCAAGCGCATTACTTGCCCAACGTTCACCCAAAGCATAGAGCTTGTCGTTTAACTGAGGAGGAATGTCTGCCTCGTTAAACTCACCGCGCGCACCGAAAATGGTGAGGTAATCTTCGATCGTAATGTGGTCTTGTACTTGTGTATCTTCACGTCCATCAGGGTAGAGCCAGCACAATTTGTCGCTGTTTGGTTCAACCACAAAAATTGGCCAGTGGTAAGTTCGAAATACTTCATAGACAGACAGCAATCGGTGACGTAGGCCACAACTTGCATTGAGTTTTACTTCTTCACCACGAGTTTTGAGGTCTTCTGCAAGCGCTTGGATAGATTGTTTAATAAGAGAGGTGTCTACATCAGAAGGGATTTCATAAAACTCAGAGGAGATATTGCGTTTTTTCAGGACTGCATCCAGCCGTGAGTACATACTTTCTTGGGAATTGTCACCAATAAAAACGATGTGACTACTTTCAATTCGATCATCAAAAAGTGGTGTCACCAGTCGTACTGGATCTTGATCGATAATGCCAACGTGAACCGCCATATTGCTTCCTTATAGTCTCAGGCTTAGCTTTGGGAGAAGTGTATCTATGCAAGCCTCTGAACTAGATATGAAGATCGATTGAATAAAAAACAAGGGTGACCTCGCAAAAAGTCACCCTTGTTCATTCACCGCAACATATTTGTTACGTTTTGAGGCAGATTTTTACCGCTGGACACCCAGTGGTGATCATGTCATTTAGTGATTACGGTAGCGCTTGCTCATAGCTTGAAGCGATGCACTAACTCACTTTGCTCACTCGCTGAACCCGTGAGGTTTTCACTCGCGTTGGCGATGACAGACATTGCATGATAACTCTCGTCGGCAATGCTATTGATTTCTTCAATATTGCGAGCAATGGATGCAGACGTTTCACTTTGTTCTGCTGCCGCTTGTGATATGTGAGTACTCATATGACTGATTTCGATGATCAGCGCTTGTATCTCTTCCATAGCATTGTTGGCACTCGATGCTTGTTCAACCGTCATTTCCATGTCACTCATGCAGCTTTGGATGACCTGATTGGCTGCTTGAGAGCTGCTTTGAAGATTGCTGATCATGGATTCGATTTCAGTGGTTGATTGAGTCGTTTTCGAGGCCAGAACACGAACCTCATCAGCAACCACAGCAAAACCTCTTCCTTGTTCACCCGCACGAGCCGCTTCGATAGCGGCGTTCAGTGCCAGTAGGTTGGTTTGCTCTGCGATGTTGCGGATCACATCAAGAATGGATCCAATTTGCCCACTCATACGCTGCAATTCAGAGACCGCGCCCACTGACTCATTGAGGCGAGTTTCCAATTGGTTGATGGTACTGATGTTATTGTTCATGACGGTTCGACCTTGATCGGAAGCCGTTTCCACTTGTTGAACCATGTGCAATGAACTCTGCGCGCTGTTTGCTACTTCCTGAACTGAGTGCGACATTTCCGTCATTGCGGTCGCGACATTGGCAGTTTGCTCGCGCTGATTACTGAGCTGACGCTGGGCTTGAGATGAAGTCTGTTGGTTGTCTGCTGCCGTGATGGTTAAACTTTCGGCTGACTCATTCAATTCCACTAGAATATTGTGCAGGCTGTCTGCCAAGCTGTTGATGTGACGGCTCACACGACTGAATTCATTGTTATAACGAATATCAATACGTTGGGTCATGTCGCCTTGCGTTAACCCTTCTAAGGTATTAAGAATACGGGTTAACGGTTCACGGACACTGTGCGCGATATGGTAGCCAATGGCGGCTGCAAATAGAGTGACGATAACACCGATGACAATGGCTTTCGTTACACCTTGGTTATAAACTTCGCCCGCTTCCTCTAATGACCGATTAAGGTTTTGAGTGGCGGTGGTGGTAAAAGACTCAAGAATATTCATTGCGGAGTCGACCTCGGCCGCAAGATTCGCGATGTTATTGTAAAGTGCAGCACGAGCCGTGAGGTAGTTATTGTGTTGATCTAGCACCCCACCTTTCTTACCTACATCTTGAGAAAACTGCTGTACCGATTTATCAAACGCTTCTTTTAGAGTTGGCATCTGAGTGACTAGGCCACGGTAAGCGTAGTTTAAGTGGGTGACGGCTTTTTTGTTCTTATTCACCGCTTTCTGCACAAACTCGGGGTCGACGCTTGAGAGTGCGTCAGAAGTGATCAATTCGGCGTCTTTTAACTTAATAAAGTAACTTTTCGCAATGACTTTGACTGTAATACTGTCTTGGTCATCTACGTATTGCTTCATCCCCATGGAAAGTTCGTTGTGTAACTTTTGAAAATTACGTGTAGATTGGCGCACCTGCTCTTGAGCGACAAACATCGCTTCGTAGTTGTTCATCGCGTCTTGCGCTTCACTGAAGTAGTTTTTTTCGATTTGTCTCAGCTGTTCTATAGGTTGCGAAAGGCTTGGGTAGGTTGAGCTCGCTGATACGAGCTGATTAAAAACCGATTCGAACTCTTGTTGAGAAGAAAGGAAATCTTGACGCATTTGCATCATGCGGTCACGGTTTTGTGTGGTTAAAAAATCTTTAAAGGACTTATCGGCAGACAAGAGTGCCACACTGGTTTGGTTTGATAATGAAACCACCGGCAGTGAGGTGGTTGATACTGTGGCAAAATTAGAATGAATCTGATTCATTCCCCCCATCATGATCGCGATCGTTATCGCAAACAAAGCTATGATTAATGCGAACCCCGCATACATTCGTCGAATGACTGAACCTTGCATTGATCCCCCTCCCAAAAAAACTTCAAAAAAAGACTTATTTGTCTCATAAAAATAACAATTCGGTTCGATTGTATTTATTTTGACCCATTTTTTTTATGACATGCGCAACAAAAAACAGTTTGTAAATTAGGTGATTATTGATAATGTTAAGTGAACACTGTTTTTTATTGAGCTTAAGTTCACCTTGGCGCATACTTGTTTTTGTCATGGCAATCGATTTTTCCACTTATGTAGTAAGTATTTTGTACAAATGACAATCAATGGCGGCCGCAGAGATTGAAGATGAATCATCGATGAGGCAATCTGGTGCCTTATCAAACTAAAAACATCATAAGATCAAGTAAATGGAGTCGACATGACTGAAGAAACTATCTTTAGCAAAATTATTCGAAAGGAAATCCCTGCGGATGTGGTTTATCAAGACGATTTGGTGACCGCATTTCGTGATATCAACCCACGAGCGCCTAGTCATATTTTGATTATTCCTAATAAGGTGATCCCAACGGTAAATGATGTTGAAGCCGAAGATGAGCAAATGCTTGGACGCCTGTTTACCGTGGCGCGCAAGTTGGCGAAAGAAGAAGGCATTGACGAAGACGGTTATCGCTTGATCATGAATTGTAATTCACACGGTGGGCAAGAGGTCTATCATATCCATATGCACCTCGTGGGTGGTAAGCCACTTGGCCCAATGCTGTTAGGCTAAGCTGCGTTAAGTTTGAGTGAACGGCGATAGCATTGTATCGGCTATGACGTTTGAGCGACGAGCTGCGTCGCTCAAAATTTTTCTGTTTTCGCCATTGAAACCGATGGCGATGAGATTTAAGTGTTGTGGGGAGAAGGGAGTGAAACAATCAGTCCGACTCTACATTTTGGGACTTACACTGACTTTGGCAGGGTGTGCCAATTTTTCTGCTGGCAATTTGTTTGGTCATTACAGTTTGCAAACGCAGCTTACTCATGAAAATTTGCAATCTGGGGACTACCAACAAGCATTAGAACAATTGCCTAGTGGAGTGGCCGGTGACGTTCTCGATAATATGGAACGAGGACGGGTCGCATTTCTTGCCGAAGATTACCCACAGAGCTTTTCTGCCTTGCAAGAGAGTGACTTTGCGGTACGTGAGCTTGAACAGCAAGCGACGATTTCGATCAGTGAGACTGCCAACAGTGTTGGCGCTTTGGCGATCAATGACAACCTGAAAACCTACCAACCCGCAGATTATGAGCTTGGATTTTTACACCTTTATCTAGCGCTAAATTATCTAAAACAAAACGACTTAGATGCAGCACTGGTTGAAATGAGGCGTGCTAATCAAGTTCAGGAATTTGCGAAAAAGCAAAGAGAAGAGCAACTTGCTCAAGCGGAACAAGATTTAGAGTCGCAAGGGGGCTCCCTAAATGTGGGCAGTATTCTTGCGCAGTATCCTGATGCCGGTCATACCTTACAATCTGTACAAAATGGTTACCTCTTTTTCTTATCAGGGCTACTGTTTGAAACCGACGGGGACTTAAATAGTGCTTATGTTGATTATCGTCGTGCTTTAGCGGTGATGCCCGACAACCCACAGGTAATACAACAAACCATGGCTGCGGCAAAGAAGCTGGGCATGAACCAAGATTTAGCAATATTGTCAAAACAGTATGGCAATCAAGGTAAGCCTCTCAAAGCAGGGCAAGGAAAGTTGATTGTCCTTGAAGAGACTGGCGTCGTCACGGCGTTACAAGAATGGCGATTGGATCTGCCTTATTTCACTTTAGACGGCTACGGAACTTATTTATCACTTGCGCTGCCTTATTATCCGCAAAATAACAGCTCGGTTGTCGGTGACGTTCGCGTTGCAGGTAAAGCGTTGGGTCGACATGAATTGATGGATGTTGACCAAATGGCGGCATACCATTTGAAAGAGAAACTACCAAGCATCATCATTCGTCAAGCCTTACGTCTGTATGCCAAAGAGGCATTACAACATGCAGCGAGTGAAGAACAAGCAGTTGGTGGGGCTTTATTAGAGATTTGGAGCGTGCTTACTGAGCGCGCTGATACACGAAGTTGGCAGACGTTGCCAGCAAGGGTAAATACAGCAGGGAAAACCTTGTCCGCTGGGGAGCACCAGCTCACGGTTGGAGACACGGTATACCCTATCACTATACGGAACGGGGAAACCACGCTAGTTTGGGTTTCTCGGCAAGGCAGCAATGCCTCGATTTGGCACAAACAGCTGGGGAGATTGTAATGAAAAAGTGGTTATGTGCAGCAGTGGCTGCAATTGCTTTGTTAGGGTGCGCTGAAAATACAGCGGGCTTACGTGTTGAAGGCGCAAACCAGACCGTGATTTTCAATGATAATGTCTTGGGTAGCCGTCTATTGATTCAAGATATCACGACCACTCAATCAGATGGACGTGCTCGAGGCGTGGTTCAACTTGAAAGTAACTATAAAGCAGATCAAGTGATTCAATATCGTTTTCATTGGTATGACGATGAGGGGCTAGAAGTTAACTTAAAGCCGGGTCCTTGGCGTCGAGCGATCGTATATGGCTATGACCGTCTCTCTATTTCTGAAGTTTCGTTGAATCCAAACGGGACTAATTTCCGAGTTCAGATCCGCGAATATCGCGACTAAGCAAGTCACTAACATTAATTTTTTAAGGGTTTATCATGAAGAAAAGTCTCATTGCCGTACTTGGCCTTGCAATGGTTCTCGGTGGCTGTGCTAATAAAGTGAGTTATGGTGACGCGCAAGCAACAGAAACCACTTCTATTGAGTTTGGCTCTACCGATCTACAAACCATCGCATCAGAAATGGTGGATAGCATGATGGTTTCAGGTTCTGTTGCCGCGATTACACGAAATGATCGTCCTATTGTTTTTGTCGACGGGGTAAAGAACAAGACCAGTGAGCATATTGATACTGAGTCGATCACCGACACGATCACCACAAAAATGCTGAATTCAGGTAAGTTCCGTTTAGTGGATATGGATCGCGTGGAATCGGTACGTAAACAGCTGAACTTCCAAAATAATGATGAACTTGCTAACCCAAGTACAGCGATCCAATTTGGTAAAATGGTCGGTGCTCAATACATGTTATATGGCAACCTTTCGAGTATCGTTAAGCGCTCTGGCAGTGACCGAGATGTTTACTACAAGATGACTATGCGTTTAATGGACATTGAAACGGGCTTAATTGAGTGGGCAGACGAAACCGAGATTCGTAAGCAACAATCAAAAAGCTTGATTGGTTTCTAGCGGAATCTGTAGTTATGGCGTGGTTTAGCTGGCAGCAAGCAAAAGAACTTGACCCGAGCTTATCGGCAGTAGAGGCCTACTTTATGCCTTTGCCAGCTAAAGCCCAGACGGTGACAGGAGGCTTAACCAATCGCTGTTGGCGAATTGAAGATATTCAAGGTAATAGCTACGTTTGGCGACCATTCAGTGCCATTTGCCAAGCGTTTTCAATTTCTCGCTATAGCGAATACCAAGTCCTCAATGCAATACAGCCAATGCAACTTGCGCCAGCGCCGGTATTGGTCAATGAGAAAGGGTTACTGGTCGAGTGGGTGGAAGGGGAAACCTGCACTCACCGCTGTGTTGATACCGACAGTTTGTTAAAAACCATGATTAAGATTCATGAGTTCGATGCGGTCTCGATTCCAGCCCAACCCTTCAGCTTCACCGCGAGAGTGGATCACTACTGGATGCAACTCTCCTCCGAGTTACGCACTCCAGAAGTTGAAGCACTCTATCAACAATTGCGTGTTGCCCCCACCATCCCAGACGTCGAACCCGCTTTGTGTCATTTCGATTTAGGTTGTTATAACCTCGTGAAAGGCCATTTTGGCTTAAAGGTGATTGATTGGGAGTATGCTGCTCTGGCGGATCCGAGATTAGATTTAGTGCTTTCGATTCAGATCGCCGAGCTGCCGTTATTTGACACCGTATTACGCTATTGCCAGTTACGTGACATTGACGATGTTGATGCGTGGATTGAAGGGGCACGTCATTGGCAACCCAGAGCCATGATGATGGCAATATTGTGGTATTTGGTGGCGTACCAACTCTGGGGGGATCAAGCGTATCGCGACAGTGCGGATGCCTTATTGTCTAAACTTTGTGCTCATTAAGCTAGAAGCTTACTCTTTCCAAAACGGGCTCCATGTTTTCCTCCGTTTTAGCCTGCTCTAGCCAATGACTCATGGCATGATCTAAGGCGTTTGACTCACCATTTTCGGCCTATTATGCAATCGTGATCACTATTAGCTCATTTGATTAACCATCTAAACGTTAAAACCCTACAAATTTTGTTAGATTATTGTGGTAACAATAATGAAAAGGAGAGGGGACAGTGATTATTTATCTGCATGGCTTTGACTCAACCAGCCCTGGCAATCATGAAAAGGTGCTACAGCTTCAGTTTATCGATGATGATATTCGATTCATCAACTACAGTACGTTGCATCCAAAACATGATATGCAGCATTTGTTGAAAGAAGTACATAAGGTGATTGAGCAGTCTGACGATCCTAATCCATTGATCTGCGGGGTTGGGCTTGGAGGCTTTTGGTCAGAGCGTATTGGTTTTTTATGTGGTATCAAGCAGGTGATTTTTAATCCTAACTTGTATCCAGAACGCACAATGCAAGGTCGCATTGACCGACCAGAAGAGTACCAAGATATTGCCACCAAATGCGTCGAACAGTTCCGCTCAAAAAACCAGAATCACTGTTTGGTCATTTTGTCTGAAAATGATGAGATTCATGATAACCGCCAAACCGCTGAGATACTGAGTCCTTTCTATCACATTATTTGGGATGCGGAAGAGAGCCATAAATTTAAAAACATTTCTCAGCACCTTCAAGCGATGAAAGCGTTCAAAGATCAATAGCCTGTTCACGTCAGCCTGCCGTTCGGTGGGCTTCGCTTTTTTTCAGTCACTGGTACCCAATACGGTAATGATTTGTTCCAAGCCTGCGTTGCAAACTTGCGTTTCAAGTTAAAGCATTGACCTTTATTTATGATAACGAAAGCCCCTCTCTAGGCATTGATCATTTTGCATGAAGTAAACGTTTTCGTCGTATTAATCTGAAAACTAACAATAAGTCGATGAAAAGCTGTTCAAACCGAGGGTTAGCGTCGGAAATGGCTTGCGGAGTAGGAATTGCTCTATATAATGGCTGACTATAAAATAATTTGATAAATATCAAAAAAAATTGAGAGCAACCTCCAAGTTGCCCACAATATTCGTATACGACAGTGACCGCAAAGGACGTCGTGTACTTTATTCCATAGAAAGTGAAAACAGCCCTCTATAAATTGCGAAGTGCTTGAAAATATAGCCAAGAGCTTGAAACTGAAGAAAGATTTTATCGATCGGGTACCGAGAAAATGGTGGCCACTTAAGGCAATGCCGTTTGTTGGATCGGGTCGAAACCGTTTATTCATTTTTGTAGAGGATTAACATAGTGACACGTATTGTTGTTGTAGGCGGTGGCGCTGGTGGACTGGAGTTGGCGACAAAATTAGGTCGTACTCTAGGGCGTAAGCAGCGCGCACACGTTACTTTGGTTGACCGTAAGGCAAGTCACTTGTGGAAGCCATTATTGCACGAAGTTGCAACGGGTTCATTAGACGAAGGTGTGGACGCATTAAGCTACCGAGCTCATGCCAAGAACCACTACTTTGATTTCCAAATGGGCAGCCTGTCAGATATTGACCGCGAGCGTAAAGTGATCACCTTAAGTGAACTTAAGGATGAAAATGGCGAGCTACTTATTCCTCTACGTGAAATTGAGTATGACTTGTTGGTGCTCGCGATCGGTTCTACTTCGAACGATTTCAACACTCCTGGTGTTCGTGATAACTGTATTTTCCTTGATAGCCCAGAGCAAGCTCACCGTTTCCGTTCAGAAATGAACAACGAATTCCTTAAGCTTCATGCTAAAAATGGCCAAGGTACAGTGGACATTGCCATTGTAGGTGCAGGCGCGACAGGGGTTGAGCTGTCGGCTGAACTTCATAATGCAATCAAAGAGCTACGCGCATACGGCTTTGGCGATTTAGATTCAAGCAAACTAAACGTGAACCTTGTTGAAGCGGGGGAGCGTATTCTTCCAGCCTTGCCACCTCGTATTTCAAGTGCTGCGCAC
Source organism: bacterium sp. HQB-39 (assembly GCA_043422575.1). Lineage (GTDB taxonomy): Bacteria > Pseudomonadota > Gammaproteobacteria > Enterobacterales > Vibrionaceae > Vibrio. Next base: position 38,303 of record JBHOHG010000008.1, read on the forward strand.
TCTGAACTGACCAAGCTTGGAGTGAACGTTCGTACAGCGACTATGGTGACTCAAGCTGACGAAGATGGCCTGACGACAAAAGATGGCGAGAAGATCCCAGCGCAAATCATGGTTTGGGCGGCAGGCATTAAAGCGCCTGACTTCATGAAAGAGATTGGTGGTTTAGAGACTAACCGTATCAACCAAATCGTAGTGAAAGACACACTGCAAGCGACTCGCGACGATAATATTTTTGTTATTGGTGATTTAGCTCAGTGTACTCAAGAAGACGGTTCATTTGTTCCGCCGCGTGCTCAAGCTGCGCACCAGATGGCAAGCCGTGCTTTCTCGAATATCATTGCGAAACTGAATGGCCGTGAACTTAAGCCTTATATCTACAAAGATAAAGGCTCTTTGGTATCCCTAAGTCGCTTCTCAACGGTGGGTAGTTTGATGGGTAACTTGACCAAGGGCTCGATGATGGTCGAAGGTCGTATCGCGCGTATCGTCTACATTTCACTGTACCGCCTGCACCAAATGGCGCTTCACGGTATGTTTAAGACAGCACTGATGATGCTTGTTGGTCGAATCAACCGAGTGCTTCGTCCAAACCTGAAGCTGCACTGATCACGTTGTTGTTCGATAAGAGACATGAAAAGAGCCCGTTCGGGCTCTTTTTTTATTGGGTTTAAAATACACATTAGTCTAAAACAGATCTTCAGGAATTAAGGAATAGACTACACCGTCTCGTGGCTGGTCAGCAAAGATGAATCGATTTCTTACCACGCCTTCTTTTAACGCTCCACAACGTTCAATCAGAGCTTGGCTGGCGTGGTTTTCTGGGTCACAAACGATCTCGATACGTGACAGTTTTAATCGAGCAAAACAAAATTCGGCGAGTGCTAGCACCGCACGTCGAGCAATGCCTTGTTGTTGGAATTCATCCGCAACCCAATAACCGATACTTGCCATGTTAAAGGTGTGGTAAAACTCGTTAAGTGCCACCATACCGACCAGCCTTGCAGGGCTTTGTGGAGATGAATGTGACGCGGCGTCCACGGGTTTTAGGTAAATGCCAAACCCGTAAGCTTCTGCTTTGACCCAATTGAGCCGCGTTGCCAAAATGAAGTTCTCGGCTTGCTTTAAGCTGAAATCCGAATGACACCAATCTATCCATTGATGAAGGGAAGGGGAGTGTTTAATTAATGCTTGAAACGACTCTGCTTCTTCATGGGTGATCAAGCGTAAACAGAGCTGAGAAGTGACAATTTGAAAATCTGGACTCATTAAAATACCCAAGTAATTTCAAGAAGCTTAGCGGTAATCTCTCTCAATTAGAGCATAGACAGATTTGACCAAACTTCTCGGGAATACTTGGGTATATTACAGAGCACTCAGTAATGGCTCAAACAATAGTTTAGATTTTGTCGGTGTTAAGAGCCTACACGCCTTACTTGGATAATCACTCCCATTAGTGGGTGATCCAAATAATGTGTTTCAGAGCTACGCATACGACGCTTCTGATCCAAACGATAACTCTTTAGGAAACGTTCGACTTCAACGGTTGGCGAGATTTCTGTGAGGTTACCCACTTGAATATTACCTTCTACTTCACCAAGCTGAGCTGAGTCTTCTGCGATGATAGTATCTTCCAGTGTTATCTCACGAATACTTGGTGCTTTTAGATCCAGTGTCGTTTCTGCGTATAGGTAGTGCTGTACGTAGATTTGCAGCTTCCCATCCAACTCATAGAGTGGATTATCGATGCTGATTTCGGTAAAGCCGTTTGTGTCTTCTTGAGCAATTGGCGTTGCCGATTTTTCGGAGCCATCACTGTTAAACTGTTCGGAATAGTCTTTACCACCACGGATATGGAAAATTGGTGCATTGTGTCTGCCTCGATCGCCTTGACGCCACGCCTTATGAGAGAGAACGGTAAAACCAGCATGGCGCTGCAATTTCGCTTTGACACCATTGAGGCGGTAAGAGCTAGCAGGTAAGAAACGCGCCCCCTTTGAACGGATATTGCCAACATTCGCCATATCAATAGGTGGTAGGGCATTTGGCCAAGACTCGGTCATTTTTTCAGCATTGACGGCACGCTTAAAAATGATCACTTCAATGTCGAATTGTCTCGCCCAAGAAGGCAAGGAAACGCAAAGCATCAGTAAAAGGACAAAAATTCTCATTACTACTCCAATGGAGATAAAGACTTAAATTTCAACACCTAACGGTTACCGACTTTTACCGTGGTGCATGAATGCTCAATAATGGGTTTATTCTACCTAACATTCTCAATTAATGCGCGACCAAATTCTTCTCAATCGTAAGCATTGATTGAGTTTGGCGAAAATGAGTCGCGCGTTTCATTGTTTGCGCTGCTATGCCGAAGGCGGTAGGCGATTTCTGTCGAAGTCGGCGACGAGATCCGCGACAAATTGCATCCGTTTGCGTCTATCTGCCAATGGCAGAGCAAACTTGAATTTAGTCGGCCCTTCCATTGCAAATTTCTGCGGTTGGGATTGCAGCAGCTGTACTAGGTAAGCTGGGTTGATGTCCGCATCTGGGTAGAACTCGATAAACCCACCTTTGTCATGCGCTTCCACTTTTTTGGCTTTGATCTGACTGGCTTGGATTTTCAATTCAGAAACCGTCAGCAGATTCTTCGCGGCATCGGGCATGATCCCAAAGCGATCAATCAACTCAACTTTGAGCTCCGAAAGCTGTGCTTTGTCGTTCACACTTGCGATACGTTTGTACATCGATAGTCGTGTATTGACATCTGGGATGTAATCATCTGGCAGTAACGCTGGAATACGTAATTCCATTTCGGTTTGCTCCCTGAGAAGCTCGTCGAGTGAGGGTTCTTTACCTTCTTTGAGTGCTTGGACCGCTTGTTCCAGCATTTCCATATACAGGGTAAAACCTACCGATTGGATTTGTCCGCTTTGCTCATCACCAAGCAATTCACCGGCACCACGAATTTCCAAGTCGTGAGTCGCCAAGGTAAAGCCCGCTCCAAGGTCTTCTAGAGAAGCGATGGCGTCAAGGCGCTTTATGGCGTCTTTGGTCATGGCTTTCGGGTGCGGCGTTAACATATAGGCATATGCCTGATGATGGGAACGCCCGACACGTCCACGCAGCTGGTGCAACTGAGCTAAACCCAAATGATCAGCGCGATTAATCAAGATGGTATTGGCTGTTGGGACATCAATACCCGTCTCAATGATGGTGGTACATACCAACAAGTTAAAACGTTGATGGTAGAAATCATTCATGATGCGTTCGAGCTCTCGTTCGCGCATTTGTCCATGAGCGACGGTCACACGTGCTTCTGGAATGAGCTTTTCAAGATCTGCGGCGACTTTTTCGATGGTCTCGACTTGATTATGTAAGAAATAAACTTGTCCACCACGCATGATTTCACGTAATACCGCCTCACGGATGACACTGTCTTCGCTTTGACGAACAAAGGTTTTAATAGCGAGACGTCGGGCTGGAGGAGTGGCGATAATCGACAGATCACGCATACCGCTCATCGCCATGTTCAACGTACGAGGGATGGGCGTTGCGGTTAGGGTCAGGATATCGACATCGGCACGCATCGCTTTCACTTTCTCTTTTTGACGAACTCCAAAACGGTGTTCCTCATCGACAATCAGAAGACCAAGGTCTTGAAATTGAATATCGCTTGAGAGGAGTTTGTGAGTCCCGACCACAATATCGACTTTACCATCTTTAACATCTTGTAAGACTTGTTTTTGCTCTTTCGCCGAACGGAAGCGAGAAAGCACTTCGACTCGTATAGGCAGGTTGGCAAAGCGATCGCGGAAGTTTTCAAAATGCTGCTGGGCTAGCAATGTGGTTGGGACAAGCACGGCAACTTGCTTCGCGTTATCCGTTGCAAGGAAAGCGGCTCGCATGGCGACTTCAGTTTTACCAAAGCCAACATCACCACAGACAAGACGATCCATGGCTTTGGCTTGGCACATGTCTGACATGACCGCGTTGATGGCCATTGCTTGATCATCGGTTTCTTCAAAGGGGAAGCCCGATTTAAAGGTGGCATACTGACCGCGATCCAGTGCGAATTTATGCCCAGGTTTCAGCTCTCGTTTCGCATAGACATCCAGCAATTCGGCTGCCACATCACGAACTTTTTCTGCGGCTTTACGACGTGCTTTCGCCCATGCTTCACCACCGAGTTTGTGGATTGGAGCACCATCTTCTGCCCCTCCAGAGTAACGGCTGATGAGGTTCAGTGACGCAACTGGTACATATAACTTGGCTTCATTTTGATACTCTAAAGTGACGTATTCAGTGGTCATTCCACCAGCCTCTAGGGTTTGCAGACCTAGGTAACGTCCTATTCCGTGATCGATGTGAACGACAGGCTGACCTGGTTTAAGCTCCGCTAGGTGACGAATCACTGTATCGCTATTGACCGCTTTTTTATCTTTTTTACGTCTCTGAATGACTCGGTCACCGAGCAAGTCACTTTCACAAATCAACGCAAACTGCTGAGATGGATGAACAAAACCATGTTCCGCAGAACCAATGATCAGCGTAAAGCGCTCAGTGTCATTGATCGCTTGGTTTAAGTGATCGCAATGCTTTGGGCGAATCTTGACGGCTTGAAGTAACTCGGTGAGCGCCTCTCGACGACCTTGAGATTCCACTGAAAAAACGATGTGGCCGCTAAAATCTTCACTGAATTGTCTTAATTGCGCTAATGGTTCTTTGTTTTTCTGTTGTACGGCAAGCTCAGGTAAAGCGGTAACGGGGAGATTGACTCGACCCGCTTTTTCCGTCAATGGCTCAGAAGAGAGGCTATTGTGGCCATGCAGCTTGAGTTGGGAGTAGAGTTCATCCTTTTTTAACCACAATTGGTCTGGTGTTAGCAGTGGGCGAAGCGGATCAACTTTCTTCTGTTCGTAACGGTGCTCTACATCGGTTAAGAAGGTTTCTATCGCCCCTTCAATATCGCCGACCGTGATCACTTGAGTGGCATCGTTGAGATAGTCGAACAGTGTTTCGGTGTGTTCAAAGAACAGTGGCTGCCAGTATTCAATACCCGCTGGCCATGTACCTTTAGTGACCTGCATGTAGACCGACTCCGGTTCTCTGCGGGCTTCAAATTGTGCGCGCCAGCGAATACGGAATTCTTCAATCGCACTCTCTGTGGTTGGAAATTCATGCGCTGGAAGTAGGCAGATTTCACTAATGTCCGTGATTGAGCGTTGGTTTTCAGGATCAAAGGTTCGAATGGTGTCAATTTCATCGTCAAAGAAGTCGATACGATAAGGGTCGCGACTGCCCATCGGGAAAAGATCTAAAATCGACCCTCGACTGGCATATTCACCAGGGCCGAAGACTTGGTCAACATGTCGATAGCCTGATGCTTCGAGTTGGATGCGTAACTTTTCAAGGGAGAAATTATCTCCCACTTTGACCATCAAGGTGTGCTGAAGCAGGAAGTCTCTTGGTGACTGACGTTGTAGCACGGTGCTTACTGGGGCAACCGTGATGCCTTTACTCAACGAGGGCAGCTTGTAAAGATGCGCGATACGGTCAGATATGATTTCTTGGTGCGGTGAAAAGTTATCGTAAGGTAAGGTTTCCCAGTCAGGAAAGAGGTTGACCTCTTGATCTAAGAATTGACTGATCTCAGCTTGGAGTTTCAGCGCAATTTGTGGATCAGGCACAACCAACAAAGTGTGACTAGTGTGTTGTTTGGCTATTTCGGAAATCGCCAACGCTAGCGATGCGCCAGGCAAATTGCCAAAGTGTTTTTTATCTCCAGCCTGTGTTGCTGACTGGAGTTGGAAAATCGATGTTTGACTCATGTTATTTTTTATTTGTTATCGCGTTCTAGAGAGCGTTGACGGAGTAGTTTTTGTTGTTGATGCAGTGCTGCTTTGATCAGTAAGTCCTGATCCGAATCCCGCAGTAATTCATACTTTAACGTGACTTCGAATTCACCATTATCGCGTTGGTCACATTGTGATACTTGAGCATAGCAATAGATGGCTGCAGCCGGGCTTTCCAAGAAGAGTTTTACGCGAGCTTGTTCGCCAAGGTTCACGGGCGTTCGACTTTTATAAGAGAATTGGCTCGCACCAAAACTGGTGCTTTTAAAGCGAAAGGCTTCTTGGTCTTGTTGAGACAGCATGAAACTGAGCAATAGATTGAGCTTTGAGTTTTGTGCATCAAGCAGGTTAATGACTTGCTTTAGATCACTGTTCTTGAGTTCAAGTCGAGCACTGTCAGCCATTTGATCTAATTGACTAAACTCACTTGCAACCACAAATGGGACCGGGATTTCGGCGTGAAAATCGTCTTCACTGGGTAAAATATAGTCATGACCGAGCAGCTCTACGTTGACCGTAAGACTGTGATGGACTGTAAAATACTCTTGCTCTGCCATGATAATTTCCTTTTCTTGAGACCAGTAACGCTCAGTAAAAATGGACAGTGAGGCGGTTACCTTGGTACATACTACTGAATTTTTAGATTATCCCCAAATGACTTTCACTGTGTCGGTAAATCTAACTTCTTGAGGCTATTTGCTTTTTGTTTCCGTGTTGAGGAGGATATGCGCGTCAGTAGAGTGATTTTTTTGCAGTTAGCTGCAACTAACGGGTGAGATATCACTCCTCATGCATTTTTCTCTACTCTCTAAATCCATTTCTCTGTAAAGTATCAAGCCATTCTAACTTATGGTCTTTTATATGTTTCACCCTGCTGCTCTCTTTATCGGTTTACGGTATCTTCGTGGGCGTTCAGGCGACAAATTCAGTCGATTTGTTTCCTATATGTCCACCGCAGGTATTACGATAGGCGTGTTATCGCTGGTTACTGTATTGTCTGTCATGAACGGCTTTGAAGCTCAACTGAAATCACGTATTTTGGGTGTTCTGCCTCAAGCGGTTGTCTCTTCTGATTCTGGCGATACGCCACGTACTGAACAAGCGCCTGAATTTATTCGTGCTTTCTCAAGTTATCAGCCTCCACAACCGATAGTGAGAGGGGAAGCCGTCATCCAAGGACCGGCGCAACTGACCGCAGGGTATCTGATTGGTATCGACCCTCATCAAGAAGACCCGATTGCCAACTATTTAATTGCAGGCTCGCTGACTCAGTTAGAGCCAAAGTCCTATCAAGTTTATATTGGTCATATGTTGGCGCGCAGTCTTAAAGTGTCTGTGGGTGATCAGGTTCGTCTTATGGTGACCAATGCCAGTCAATTTACGCCATTGGGGCGTATCCCACGGCAGCGTTTGTTCACGGTGGCTGGGTTATTTAATACGGGTTCTGATATTGATGATCAGTTGATGATTACCCATATTGAAGATGCACGTCGCCTGATGAAAATTAAGCCTAACCACATTTCTGGCTGGCGATTGTTCTATCAAGACCCATTTGAAGTCCAACATGTGGATGAGTCAGCGCTTCCAGAGGGCTGGCAATGGAGTGACTGGCGCGAGCAACGTGGCGAGTTATTCCAAGCCGTAAAAATGGAAAAGAACATGATGGGGTTAATGTTGGGGTTAATTGTCGGCGTTGCTGCTTTCAATATCATTTCAGCGTTGATCATGGTGGTGATGGAGAAACAATCTGAGGTGGCAATATTAAAGACGCAAGGCATGACCAATCACCACATCATGGCGATCTTTATGGTTCAAGGGGCGAGCAGTGGGGTCATAGGAGCCTTATCTGGTGGCGCACTTGGTGTCTTGCTCTCGCTTAATTTGAATACTATTTTGGAGTTGGCGGGCGTGCCGCTCTTCACTTTTGGTGGCTCATTGCCAATCGTTATAAACACTTGGCAAATTCTTTCAGTAGTTGGGTTAGCGGTACTACTGAGCTTAGTCGCGACATTGTTCCCTTCTTACCGCGCATCGTCTGTAAAACCTGCTGAGGCATTAAGATATGACTAACCTGCTTAGCTGTAATCAAGTAAGCAAAACTTACCAAGAAGCGGGCTTTGAAACCCAAGTACTTAAAAACGTTGAATTTTCGATTGATGAAGGCGAGTTGGTGGCCATCATTGGTAGCTCTGGTTCGGGGAAAAGTACTTTACTGCATATATTAGGGGCTTTAGACGATGCTTCTTCAGGTTCTGTGTCATTCCTAGATCGTGATTTGTCATCCATGTCAGCGAACCAACAAGCGAAGCTACGCAATCAAAATCTTGGCTTTGTCTATCAATTCCATCACTTGTTGGCTGATTTTAGTGCGCTAGAGAATGTCGCCATGCCGTTGTTGATTGGTGGCGTTAAAGTCTCGGAAGCCAAACAACGCGCTAAAGCGCTGTTGGATAAAGTTGGCTTAGAACATCGTGTGGATCATCGTCCTGCGGAATTATCGGGTGGTGAGCGCCAACGTGTTGCGATTGCGCGAGCCTTAGTGAATAAGCCGGCTTTAGTTTTGGCTGATGAACCGACGGGCAACCTTGACCATGCGACGGCATTGGCGATTTATGATTTGATGCGTGAGCTGAATCGTGAGTCGAACACCGCCTTCCTTGTAGTGACTCACGATAATGAATTGGCAGGGAAAATGGATCGTCAGTTGCAAATGCAAGATGGCGTTTTAAAGCCAATGTCGAAAGTGGGAGGCTAGTGTGCTGCATTCACTGTCCCTTTTAATTGGTGGGCGATTTAGTCGTGCGAAAAAGCGCAATAAAATGGTCTCTTTTATCTCCCTGTCGTCGACCATTGGCATTGCTGTTGGGGTTGCGGTCATCATTATCGGTTTGTCGGCGATGAATGGATTTGAACGAGAGCTGCAATCGCGCGTACTCTCCGTGATTCCACATGCGGAACTTGAAGGAGTACGAGGTCCTATTCATGAATGGCAAGATGTGCTTCATCAAGTGAATCAACACAAAGATGTCGCTGCCGCCGCGCCTTTTGTGACCTTTACGGCTTTGGCAGAGAAAGGAGCCAAACTGAAAGCGGTGGAAGTTCGTGGCGTTGAACCTAACTTTGAGCAAGCAGTATCGACCATGTCTCAGTTCATCGGTGACGAGGCGTGGCAATCATTTTCACCGGAACAAAACCAAGTCATTCTCGGTCGTGGCGTGGCTGATACCCTAGGGGTGGAAGTGGGGGATAGCTTAACCTTGTTAGTTCCTCAACCCGGCGAAGTGGGTAAAGTGAAAGCGCCGAAACGCATTCGTGTAAAGGTGGTGGGTTTTCTGACTTTGAATGGCTTGATTGATCATAACCTCGCTTTAATCCCGCTCAAGGATGCCCAAAAGTATGCCAACTTGGCGGAGGGCGTCTCTGGCATTTCATTGAAGACGACCGATGTGCTTCAAGCTGAATTTACCGTGCGAAAAGTAGGGCGCATGATTCAAGAGCATGTGTATTTGCGAAGTTGGAAGCAAGAATTTGGTTTCTTGTATCGAGACATCCAGATGGTTCGAACCATTATGTATTTGGTGATGGTGCTGGTTATCGGTGTGGCCTGCTTTAACATTGTCTCGACACTGGTGATGGCTGTAAAAGATCGCGCCTCTGAAATTGCCATCTTACGCACCATGGGAGCCAGTGATGGCTTAATCAAGCGTATTTTTGTTTGGCAGGGTGTTTTCTCGGGGGTACTTGGCAGCTTGATTGGGAGTGTTGCTGGCGTTCTGATTGCTCTGAATTTGACCAAGCTAATCACGGCTCTGGAAAATGCCATTGGGCATCAATTTTTATCCGGTGATATTTACTTTGTTGATTTTCTGCCGACCTATCTATTGTGGAGTGACGTTGCGATTGTGTCTTCTACCGCAATCGTTTTAAGTTTGATTGCCACTTGGTACCCTGCGACGCGAGCGGCGCAACTGAAACCCGCTAATGTATTGAGCGCTAAGTAATGACACAATCGTTGAGTCATGATTAAGTCTCATTGACGTTGGTTGATGCTGATTGAAGCTGATCGAAGTAAGATGCAAAGAAAAAGGACCATTCGGGTCCTTTTTCATATTTGAGTAGGTTGAAGATTACAACATGTTGGAGAGAAAACCCCACAATTCAACGATGGACCTTGTGTTATCACATCGCTAGCGTAGTCTGCGTTTTTGCCAGCTTCTGACGACAGAGTAGCGCCATAAGCCGCGAATGCCGAAGTACCCCACCATAGCGGAGAGAATGCCGCAAATAGCACAACCTAGGAGAAATGGAGGGCCAATCGTACTCATTTGCTGAACGATGAATTCCCACGAAAGTTCAAAATGAAAAGGCTGTGGTGGAACATTCATGACAAAAGCGCCAAGTTTATAGGCGAAGTAAAACAAGACGGGCATGGTGATCGGGTTACTGATCCAAACCAAAGCAACGGAGAGCGGAAGGTTAACTCCACAAAGTACCGCTAATCCTGCAGACATGATCATTTGACTTGGAAGCGGTACAAACGCCATAAATAGGCCAACTGCAAATGCTCCAGCCGCTGAACGACGGTTAAGGCACCATAAATTGGGGTTGTATAACACATTACCAAATAGACGCAGGGCTTTTTGGCGCTTTATCATCTCATGGTCGGGCATAAAGCGCTTGATCAGCTTTCTTGGCATAAGGCGATATGACTCTCTTAGGTAATGGGTGGATACTCAGTTCTTTCTGTTTTACGGCTTTATCTTCGGTTTATTGGCCGGTGATGCCGAGTTGGTATTGGGGACTCGCTTTTTTCTGTTGCGTTGGAGTGAGTGTCACTTATCAGCGTTTCAATTTTTTGTTAGGTATATTACTGGCGCTGACCGTAGTGATACTGCATGCCACAGCATACCAATACCACTCCCGAATCCTATTCCAATCCGAAGGGCATCTTACCATAAACGGTGAAGTAAACAGCTCTTTTAAAGTAAATAGATATGGCTATTCAGGGGTCATTTCGGTGACGGCGATCAATAATTCCTATCTGCTGCCTATTTTCCGCCCAAAAGTCCTTTTACACGCTCAGTATCCCTTTGTTGATGGCAGTAATTTCAAAGCGGCTATCACACTCAAACCTATTATTGGACGGTTAAACGAGCAGGGCTATGACAAAGAAAAATCCATGTTTAGCCAAGGTGTTATCGCCGAGGCGAAATTAATTGATAAGCAAGCTTGGTACGTTGTTGAGCGCGAATCTCTGCGACACAAACTCCTAGCGTTGAACCAAGACATGTTGCTCGGTTTAACACATGCCCCTTATCTTTTAGCGCTCTCATTTGGTGAGAGAAGTCTCATGACACCTCAACTGTGGGATGCTTTAAAGTTTTCAGGGCTTGCGCATTTGGTGTCGATATCGGGGCTTCATGTCGGCATGGTCTTTTTCATTGGGTTTGTGGTGGGAAGGCTCTGGTTAAGGCTCATGCCTTACCCGTTCTTTCTGCCCTATCTCAGTGGTTTGATGATGGCACTGACTTATACATGGCTAGCGGGGTTTGCTATACCCACAGTGCGCGCATTTACTTTTTGTTTACTCGCGACAGGCTTTGTTGTCTTAAGGGTCGCCACACCTTTAACCAATAAACTGCTATTGACGCTGGCTTTGCATCTGGTTTGGGCACCGTTTGCCGCATTGAGTATGAGTTTTTGGTTGTCATATTCGGCGACGATCATTGTGATTTTTCTCGTTCACCAAAACCCGATGTCTTCATCCGACATAAGAACCCAAAGGCTTGATGGATTCGTTGCTAGAGGGGTGAAAGCGGTGAAAAAAAGCGCTCACTATCAAGTCGGGCTATCCTTTTTACTGCTCCCCACGACCATTTATTTCTTTGGTGGCATGAGCTTTTCCTCCTTGATTTACAACTTGCTCTTTATCCCCTGGTTTACGGTGGTCGTGGTTCCTCTGGTAATGGCGACCTTAATGTTGAGTGTTTTGTTGCCGGACGTTGCTTTGAAGGGATGGCGGTTGGCGGATTGGGCAATAGTGCCATTGGACTACTCATTACGCTGGGCAGATACCACCTGGCTCGATCTTCCTAATGAGTTCGCTTTTATTGTTGCTACTTTGCTCTGCGTATATTTGCTCAGGCGTTTAGTTCATGCGGCGGTTTATAGTTGGGGGGCGTTTGTGGCTTTACTGGCGATGTTGAGCTTTCCCAAGCACCGACCAGATTGGACACTAACTGTATTCGATGTTGGACACGGCTTGGCTGTGGTTATTGAACATAAAAATAAGCATATACTTTACGATACCGGTAAGGGGGACGCTGAATTTAGTATGATTCAGCAGGTGCTGGTTCCCGTCTATCGTTCTAGAGGGGTAACTCAGTTCGACGGGATGATCATCAGCCATTATGACAACGATCATGCTGGTGGTTTCGATGATGCCGTAAAGTGGCTGCAACCCGAATGGATTCGCAGTAGCCAGCGGCAGCCCCACATTCTACCTTGTGTGGCCAATCAGAGCTGGCAAGTGGAAGCGTTAACCTTTGACGTGTTATGGCCTCCGAAACGAGTGAGCCGTGCTTATAACCCTCATTCTTGTGTCGTGCGGGTAACGCATCGCCAGTCGGGGTTCAGAGTATTATTAACTGGGGACATAGAGCGGGTGGCAGAATGGATGTTAGTGAGAGAACCCGCTAGGTTATCAGCGAATGTACTTGTCGTTCCTCACCATGGCAGCAAAACGTCCTCATCTGAGCGGTTGGTTACAGTGGTTAACCCCGAAGTGGCGATTGCCTCATTAGCAAAAGGGGGGCGTTGGAATCTACCAGACGCGTCGGTCAAACAGCGTTATCAAAACCTTGGGGCACTTTGGTTAGACACAGGCCATCAAGGCCAAGTGACGGTAGAAATGACAGGAAAGAATTGGCGAATAAAAACGCAGCGTCGCTTAGGTTTGCAACCGTGGTATAGGCAGATGCTAAGGAAGAGAGTAGAATGACGCCCTTAACAGTAAGAGTATAAGCATATTTATGTCAATAAACACTGATGAATCTACCTGGAAGACCTTTAAGCGTCTGTGGACGTTTATTCGTTTGTATAAAATTGGTCTTGCCGCAGCAGTTGTCGCACTCGTCACTAATGCGATTGCCGACACCTATATGATTTCTCTACTAAAGCCCCTTCTTGATGAAGGCTTTGGTTCCGCTGAGTCTGATTTTCTACGTACCCTACCTCTGATCATTTTTATGATGATGTTTATTCGAGGGGTGAGCGGCTTTGTTGCTTCCTATTGTTTGAGCTGGGTATCGGGTAACGTCGTTATGCAAATACGACGAATGGTATTTAACCACTTTATGCAGATGCCAGTTTCCTATTTTGATAAAGAAAAATCTGGAACTTTGTTGTCTCGAATTACTTATGACTCTGAGCAGGTATCGGCGGCAACCAGTCAAGCACTAGTCAGTATTGTTCGTGAAGGCGCGAGCATTATTGGTTTATTGGTGCTGATGTTTTACAACAGCTGGGAACTGTCTTTGGTGCTATTTGCGGTCGCTCCAATTGTGGCTTGGGCGATTGGGTTCGTCTCAAAACGATTCCGAGTGATCTCAAAGAATATGCAGACCATGATGGGGGTTGTGACTGCATCGGCTGAACAAATGCTCAAAGGTCATAAAGTGGTCTTAAGTTACGGTGGTCAAGATGTTGAGAAAGCGCGATTTGATAAAGTGAGTAATCAGATGCGTCAGCAGACCATGAAGCTGGTGACCGCTCAGGCAGCAGCCAACCCGATTATTCAAATGATCGCTTCCGTAGCGATTGTGACTGTGCTGTTTTTAGCTAGCGTGGACTCCATCAAAGAGCAATTAACTCCGGGTACGTTCACGGTTGTTTTCTCTGCGATGTTCGGCTTGATGCGTCCATTAAAAGCATTGACGGGCGTGACGGCTCAATTCCAACGCGGTATGGCGGCGAGCCAAACGTTGTTCGCTTTGGTTGATCTTGAGCCAGAAAAAAACCATGGCACTCGTCACGTAGAGCGTGCTGAAGGTGACATTGAAGTTAAAGACATTACGTTTACGTATGAAGGCAGTGAGAAGCCAGCGTTGAGCAATGTCAGCTTTACGATTCCAAAGGGTAAGACGGTTGCTTTGGTGGGGCGTTCAGGCTCGGGTAAGAGCACCATCGCGAATTTGTTCACTCGTTTTTATGACGTGGACTCAGGCAGTATTTTACTGGATGGGCACGATGTTCGAGATTACGAATTAAGAAACTTACGAAGTCAATTTGCTCTCGTTTCACAAAATGTCCACCTCTTCAACGACACTATTGCAAATAATATTGCATACGCGGCAGGGGATACGTACTCCCGCGAGGATATCATCGAAGCAACCAAACTCGCCCATGCTCACGAGTTTATTTCTCAAATGGAGAACGGGGTTGATTCGATGATCGGTGAGAATGGTGCAAGCTTATCGGGTGGTCAACGTCAGCGTATTGCGATTGCACGAGCGTTATTACGTGACGCCCCTGTCCTTGTTTTGGATGAGGCGACGTCTGCCTTAGATACTGAATCTGAACGTGCAATTCAATCTGCGCTGGATGAACTCCAGAAAGATAAGACGGTCTTGGTGATTGCACACCGCTTATCCACCATCGAGCAGGCCGATGAAATACTGGTTGTTGATGAAGGAACCATCATTGAACGTGGTAGTCATGCGGATCTCATTGAAAAAGATGGCGCGTATGCTCAGTTGCACCGCATCCAATTTGGTGACTAGTGGTGGTTGAAAAGATTTGGTTTGAAAACCACCCTTTGCGCTATCTTTTGTGGCCGATTTTATGGCCACTGAGCAAGGTTTTTGGTTGGTTGTCACAGCGTCGTCGAGCCAAGTTCGACAGTGGAGAAAAAACCAGTTACCGAGCCCCTGTGCCAGTTGTTGTTGTTGGTAACATCACGGCGGGTGGCAACGGGAAAACGCCTGTGGTGGTTTGGTTGGTTGAGCAGCTTCAAGCCCTTGGCTATACGCCGGGGGTAGTGTCTCGTGGTTATGGTGCAAAAGCGGAACGATATCCGCTTTTGGTTACCGAAACCGTAACGCCGCAAGAATGTGGTGATGAGCCTAAATTGATCCATAGCAGAACCCAAGCGCCTGTTGCGGTTGATCCGGTCCGCAGTGAGGCGGTGAAACTGTTGTTAGAGCAAGAGGTCGATGTTGTTGTCACCGACGATGGCCTACAGCATTACGCACTACAACGAGATATCGAGATCTCAGTTGTGGATGGTAAGCGCCGCTTTGGTAGTGAGGACTTGATTCCTTTAGGGCCATTACGCGAGCCTGTCGAGCGGTTAGAGGACGTGGATTTTATCATTACCAATGGCGGTTCAGCTCAGACGGATGAGATTGCTATGACGCTGACTCCCGCCGACGCCATTAACCTGATTACAGGTGAGAAGAGGGCGGTAAGCGAGTTGAACCAATTAGTCGCGTTTGCTGGAATCGGCCACCCGCCACGTTTTTTTAACACCCTAGAGTCATTGGGTGCAGATGTGGTTCGGACTCAGGGCTTTGCTGATCATCAAGATTTTGATCAAAACGAAATTATCAAGCTCTCTTCAATCGGAGAGAACGTTATAATGACAGAAAAAGATGCGGTGAAATGTCAATCTTTCGCTCAAGAAAATTGGTGGTACTTACCTGTCTCTGCTGAATTCAGTTCACAAGACAAAACCCGCATTTTAAATAGAATAAAAGAGGTAATGGAAGATTATGGATCATCGTCTACTTGAGGTTATTGCTTGCCCAGTTTGCAAAGGCAAGTTGACCTATGATAAAGAGAATCAAGAACTGATTTGTAAAGTGGACCGTCTTGCTTATCCAATCAAAGAAGGGATTCCAGTACTTCTTCGATCGGAAGCGCGTAGCTTATCAATGGAAGAGGGGCGCTAATGTCATTTACGGTCGTAATTCCTTCTCGTTATCAGTCAACCCGTCTACCGGGTAAGCCGCTGGCCGATATTGCTGGTAAGCCAATGGTACAGTGGGTCTATGAACAATCACTGCAAGCAGGCGCCGAAGACGTCATTGTGGCTACTGATGACCAGCGTGTTGCGGACGCAGTAGAGGCGTTTGGTGGGAAGGTATGTATGACTTCTCCTGATCATCAATCTGGCACAGAGCGTTTAGCGGAAGTGGTAGAAAAGATGGCGATTCCGTCGGATCACATCGTGGTGAATGTTCAGGGTGATGAGCCATTAGTTCCACCAGTGATCATTGCGCAAGTGGCGAAAAACTTGGCGAACAGCCAAGCGCCGATGGCGACATTAGGTGTAGAGATTACTAGCGCGGAAGAGGCGTTTAATCCAAACGCAGTCAAAGTCGTTACCGACGAAAATGGCTATGCGCTTTACTTCAGTCGAGCGACGATCCCTTGGAATCGTGACCAATTTGCTCAAGATCAGAGCGTGATTGAAACACCGTTGATGCGTCACATCGGCATCTACGCCTACCGAGCTGGTTTCATCAACACCTATGTTAATTGGCAACCAAGTGCTCTTGAGAAAATTGAATCCTTGGAACAATTGCGTGTTCTTTGGTACGGCGAAAAGATTCACGTAGAAAAAGCGTTACAAGCGCCTGCGGCTGGTGTCGATACGCCAGAAGATCTTGAAGCCGTTCGTGCAATTCTCAGCAATTCATAAGATCTCGTCTAGAGTTAAAGTATGGGTTTGCTCCCATACCGAAGAAACCAATCAAGATAAAAAGGAGGCATTGCCTCCTTTTTCTTTATACCGATAGCTTACGAATCAACATTTAAATCGAAGAGTCGTAATTATTACGCTTAGGACAGGTGCCGACAATTTCTCTGCGCCCCGTATCTTTCACTTCCTCTAAAATAACATCAAAGCCCCACAGGCGATAAAGATGTTTTAGAACCTCATTGTAGCCCTCATCAAGTGGAATGCGGTTGTGCGGGACATATTGCAAAGTAAGTGAGCGGTCACCACGTACATCCACATTAAACACCTGAATATTTGGCTCCAAATTCGCGAGATTATATTGCGCAGCGAGCGTTTCACGGATGCGTCGATACCCCAACTCATCGTGAATGGCATCGACTTCGATAAAGTTTTTCCTGTCGTCGTCATGGATGGCAAACAACTTGAAATCACGGATAAGTTTTGGCGACAGGTATTGGCTGATGAAGCTTTCATCTTTGAAATTCGCCATCGCAAAGTGAAGCGCATCAAGCCAATCCGATCCAGCAAGCTCAGGGAACCACTCCCTATCTTCATCTGTAGGCTCTTCACAGATCCGTTTAATATCTTGGAACATGGCAAAGCCTAAGGCGTAGGGGTTGATCCCACTGAAGTACGGGCTGTTATAAGCAGGCTGCGCGACCACACTGGTATGACTGTGTAAAAACTCTAAGATAAATGCTTCCGTGACAATCCCTTCGTCGTACATATGGTTGAGGATGGTATAGTGCCAGAATGTGGCCCAGCCTTCGTTCATCACTTGAGTCTGTTTTTGTGGATAGAAGTACTGGCTGATTTTACGCACGATGCGGACAATTTCTCGTTGCCAAGGCTCCAACAGTGGCGCGTGTTTCTCGATAAAGTAGAGAATGTTTTCCTGAGGTTCTTTAGGAAAGCGTTCTTTTACCTCTTCTTCTTTGCTCTTGGATTTTGGAACCGTTCGCCAAAGCTCATTCACTTGAGACTGTAAATAGGCTTCTCTTTCCTCTTGTCGCGCTTTCTCTTCGGTGATTGAAATCTTCTCAGGGCGTTTGTATCTGTCCACGCCAAAGTTCATTAGCGCATGGCAGGAGTCGATTAGGGACTCCACTTCGCTCTCGCCATATTTTTGCTCACATTCGGCAATGTATTTCTTGGCAAATAATAGATAGTCGATAATGGAGCTGGCATCTGTCCACGTCTGGAAGAGGTAATTCCCTTTGAAAAAGGAATTATGACCGTAACAAGCGTGGGCCATGACCAGTGCCTGCATGGTGACGGTATTCTCTTCCATGAGATAGGAAATGCACGGATTAGAGTTAATCACGATTTCATAGGCAAGCCCCATTTGACCATGCTTATACCCTTGTTCTGTTTGTATAAACTTCTTACCAAATGACCAGTGATTGTAATTGATGGGCATACCAATACTCGAATAGGCATCCATCATCTGTTCCGAGGTGATGACCTCAATCTGATTGGGATAGGTGTCTAAACGATAATGTGCCGCGACTCGTTTAATTTCTACGTGATACTTTTCGAGTAAATCAAATGTCCAATCTGGGCCATCGGGTAAGGTTTTCTTTCGCGTTTTTGTTGTTGTCATAAAGCGCTCCTCAAGCCGTCTCTTTTTGGAATAGCTCCCTAAAGACTGGGAAAATGTCGTCAACGGTACGGATGTTCTTCATCGCAAAATTATCAAAGGCTGCTTCGAGCTTTTCATACTCATGCCACAGTGTTTGGTGAGATCGACGCGTGATCTCAATGTACGAGTAGTACTGACAATTTGGTAGCAGTTGTTTGACTAACAGCTCTTTACAACGTGGGGAGTCATCAGCCCAGTTGTCCCCGTCGGAAGCTTGTGCAGCATAAATATTCCATTCACCGACGGGATAGCGATCTTTGACGATTTCATCCATTAACTTCAATGCACTGGAGACGATGGTGCCGCCTGTTTCTTGGGAATAGAAGAATTCGTGCTCATCCACTTCTTTGGCTTGGGTGTGATGGCGTATAAAGACCACTTCCACATTTTCGTAAGTACGGGTCAAGAAAAGGTAAAGTAAAACATAGAATCGTTTCGCAATGTCCTTTGTGGCTTGATCCATGGAGCCAGAAACGTCCATTAAGCAGAACATGACCGCTTGGCTTGATGGAACTGGGCGTTTCTCATAATTTTTAAAGCGCAAATCAAAAGTGTCGATAAACGGCACTCGTTCGATTTTATGACGCAATTCTTCAATTTCACTGGTTAAGCGATTTTCTTCCAATGGTTGTGCGGGTTCAGAGTGCTGAATTCGGTCTAGCTCATGCTCTAATTCATGCAACAATCGCTTTTTACCTGCCGTCATTGCGGTACGGCGTGCTAAGGATTGTTGCAGTGACCGCACGATGGCGATGTTGGAAGGGATCCCCGCTGTTTGAAATCCTGCACGGTGAATCTTCCACTCGGTGATTTTCTGAACTTGGTTTTTCTCAAGGTTCGGCAATTCTAGATCTTCGAATAATATGTCGAGATATTCATCTTTAGAAATCTGAAAAACGAATTCATCTTGCCCTTCGCCATCAGGGCTTGCATCCCCTTCACCGGTTCCTGAGCCTTGTCCACCACCGCCTTTAGGGCGTTCAATTTTGTCACCTTTAGTAAATTGGTCATTCCCCGGATGAACGCGGTCGCGAACCCCGCCACGGCCTTGATGGAAAATGGGTTCTTTAATGTCGCGATGCGGTATCGATACATCCTCACCAGATTCGGTATTGGTGATGGAGCGGCGGTTTACGGCATCAGCAACCGACTCTTTTATTTGCTCTTTATGGCGTCTTAAGAAGCGCTGCCTGTTAACAGCGCTCTTGTTTTTGCCATTGAGTCTTCGGTCAATAAATTGCGCCATGAAATTCCCCTCTTCATGCTCCACAAAAGACCTAACTCAATCAGTTAGGACGATTTACGTACTCGTAAGTACCATTCAGAAAGTAGGCGAACTTGTTTCTCGGTATAGCCTTTCTCCATCATGCGAGCGACAAAGTCGTCGTGTTTTTTCTGGTCTTCGGAAGAGGTCTTGGCATTAAATGAAATAACCGGTAGCAACTCTTCTGTATTCGAGAACATTTTTTTCTCGATGACAGTGCGAAGTTTTTCGTAACTGGTCCAAACTGGGTTCTTACCATTGTTGTTCGCCTTGGCACGCAGGACGAAATTAACAATTTCATTTCGGAAATCTTTTGGATTAGAAATGCCAGCCGTCTTTTCGATCTTCTCTAATTCGCTGTTCAATGAAGAACGGTCAAACAGCTGCCCTGTTTCAGGATCGCGATACTCTTGATCTTGGATCCAGAAATCGGCATAGGTGACGTAGCGATCAAAAATGTTTTGACCATACTCAGAGTAGGATTCTAAGTAAGCGGTTTGAATTTCTTTACCAATGAACTCGACGTATCGTGGAACGAGATAACCTTTTAAGAACTCTAGGTAACGCTCAGAGACATCTTGTGGGAATTGTTCTCGCTCAACTTGTTGCTCAATCACATAGAAGAGGTGAACAGGGTTAGCCGCGACTTCGGTTTGGTCAAAGTTGAAGACACGTGAGAGAATTTTGAACGCAAAACGAGTGGAAAGACCCGACATACCTTCATCAACCCCCGCGTAATCACGGTACTCTTGATAACTCTTCGCTTTTGGATCCGTATCTTTGAGTGTCTCACCGTCATATACTCGCATTTTAGAGAACAGCGAGGAATTTTCCGGCTCTTTCAAGCGAGATAGAATACTGAATTGAGACAAGAGTTCGAGTGTGCTTGGGGAGCAAGGTGCTTTGGAAAGCTCACTGTGTTCAAGCAGTTTTTGGTAGATTTTGACTTCTTCGGAAACACGCAAACAGTAAGGGACTTTGACAATGTAAACACGGTCTAAGAACGCCTCGTTATTCTTGTTGTTGCGGAAACTTTGCCATTCAGATTCGTTCGAGTGAGCGAGGATCATGCCGTCAAATGGTAAAGCAGAAAGCCCCTCTGTGCCGTTATAATTACCTTCTTGAGTCGCCGTTAACAGAGGGTGCAACACCTTAATGGGTGCTTTGAACATCTCGACAAACTCCATCAAGCCTTGGTTGGCTTTACACAGTGCACCTGAGTAACTGTACGCGTCAGGATCGTCTTGTGAGAAGTGCTCTAATTGGCGAATGTCCACTTTACCAACAAGGGAAGAGATGTCTTGGTTGTTCTCATCACCAGGCTCTGTTTTCGCCACACCGATTTGATCTAAGATCGATGGGCGTACTTTGACCACTTTAAACTTGGATATGTCCCCGCCAAATTCATGCAGGCGTTTTGCCGCCCACGGCGACATAATTGAGCGGATATAGCGGTTTTCAATGCCGTATTCCTGTTTCAACAATTCCCCATCTTCATTGAGATCGAACAAACAGAATGGGTGATCATTAACAGGGCTACGTTCGCCATTGGCACTCAGGACATAAATGGGTACTTTTTGCATCAATGCTTTGAGTTTTTCCGCTAGCGAGGATTTACCACCACCTACAGGACCAAGCAAGTATAGAATTTGCTTACGCTCTTCTAGCCCTTGAGCGGAATGTTTTAAGTATGAAACGATCTGTTCAATGGCATCTTCCATACCGTAAAAGTCTTTGAATGTCTCGTATCGAGCAATTACACGGTTTGAGAAAATACGCGCTAAACGAGGATCTTGAGCGGTATCAATCAATTCTGGTTCGCCAATCGCCATCAGTAGGCGTTCGGCAGCGTTCGCATAAGCACTTTTATCGTTCTTACAAAGGTTGAGAAACTCTTGTAATGAGATTTCTTCGTCTTTGGCGTCTTCGTATCGTGCTTGATAGTGGTCGAAAATACTCATGTCACGTTCCCCTTGTTAGCTGTCAAACCGATATTTTTCGGCAGTGTGTCGTTTTCCCCTCTTATGTTTTAAGCCTAGATCGCGAATTTCAATTTTGCTTAACAATTATGCGTTTATTTAAGAAAGGACTGGATTGATCACTTTGTTGTTAGCAAATGCTGTTAGCAAATTTGAAACGGGTTAGAGCTAGGTGAATCGATCTGGCAAATGCACTGTGAATCTCAACGAAGTTTTCCTTGGAGAGTTGAAATTAGCCCTTTTAAACGGTCTGTTGTTCTGTATAATTGTCGCCAATTTAAACAATAGAGAGCGGATCATGAAGTTAAGACGTGTTTTGTTGAGTGCCATATTCTGTTTTTCAGCTGGAGCACAGGCAGCCCTATCACAGTGGTCAGTTGGCGCAGCGACCTCTTATTCACCAGCGGTTTATTTAGATACTGATGCCAATCAAACCGTCATACCTGTGATCGGTTATGAGGGAGAGCACCTCTTTTTTAGAGGGTTTATGGCAGGCTATCGCTTACGTCCAATTGGGAGTACACACAATTTAGTTTTCCGCGTTGTTTATGATCCGAGAACCTTAAAACCCGAAGATTCGAGTCATGCGGATATAAAATTGTTGGATGAGCGAGAGGCGACAATACTTGGCGGCTTCAGCTATCAAGCCATTACGCAAGTTGGGATGTTTGAAGCCACGGTAGGCTCCGATCTTGGTGCGACGCACAATGGAATTTATGCCGAAGCGGCGTGGCGTTTGCCGATTCGACGAGATCGCTGGTCTGTGACGCCTTCCATCGGTTATTCATACAATGGTGAGCGCATCAATAACCATCTTTATGGGGTCAGTGATGAAGAGGCTGCCCGAACAGGGCTGAACGCCTTTGATGCTGACTGGGATGGTCAGTATTTTGTGGGGTTATCGGGCTATTACCGCTTAGGGCAGCACATTCGTGTTACTGGCGGCATCCGCTATATCAACCTTCAAGGAGATATTGAACAAAGCCCAATTATAGAAAGTGGTGTCAACACAACCGTCAATATTGGTTTAGCTTACGTTTTCTAAATTATGCCAAGACGCATTTTTACGACAAATGGCTAAAAGTAAAAGGTTGCCCAGATGGAGCAACCTTTTTAGAAAGAATGAAGCCGTTGAAAAATTATGCTGCGAAGATTTGGGTAAATTCGCTCGCTGATAAATGATATTGACGAGGGCACTGCTTCCATGTTGCTAGCATGCGACGGTATTTTTCTAACATAGGAATTTGGCTGTTGAAATGGTGATCGGCTTTATCAAACTGTGGGTAATGCCCTTCAGAGTCAATGAGGAAGCGAACGTAGTGCACAAGTTGTGACTCAGAGGCGATATCAAAGCCAAGGAAATTCAGACGGCGACTGTCAACGTCGCTGCGATCAGCTTCGCCAAGCATTTTATACGATTCTTGAAGCGCAAAGTACATTTCCATGATGTTCAAGACTTCTTGGCACTCTTCTTCAGAGATGCAGCCGTACTCTTTATTCAACTCTTTCATTTGCAGCGCATAACCGCGTTCTACGATGGTTTGCAGGCGTTGATATTTTTCCGCATTCTCAGGGTTCATCTGAGACATAAGGTAGTATTGATTGGATAGGATCAGGCGTTGAGCGTTCGTCATTTCCATAGTGGCCTCACTAAATATTCTAATACATGAAATATGTGCTTAGGTTAGCGAGATACGTGAGAGTGAAACATGATCTCAACACATGTTTACTTCGAAAAAACAAAAAAGATTTATGACAACTTGTTGATGGAGTGTGTCAGTTTTTGTAGCGTGAAGCATTCTGGAAAGCAGAAAGCAGAAAGCAGAAAGCAGAAAGCAGAGATTAGGATTCTATGCTCAAAAAAGCACCCGCCATTGCCAGTGCTTTTAAAAAACGACCATTTTATACCCAAGTCACCTCGAGATGCTAGGCTCAGCGAGCCAAGCAGAGTTACCTTTCGGGAGCCAATCGCAGGCTTCATTTCAGCGTTAGAGGTATTAGTAGATCACATTGTGATGATACTGACTAAGAATCGAAACCATCTTATCCATGGTCTCTTTAGGTGGCGGGTTGACTCCCTCTAGGGGGTAGTCATGACCTAGCGCCTTCCATTTATGTGCCCCTAATTTGTGATAAGGAAGCAGCTCTAGTTTCTCCACATTATCCATATCTTTTAGGAAATCTCCTAACATATGTGCCGCTTCTTCATCGTCCGTGTAACCAGGAACCACCACGTAGCGGACCCAGGTTTTTTTTCCTAGCTTGTGCAAATAACGAGCAAAATCTAAGGTACGCTTGTTAGAAACACCGATGAAGTCATGATGAATTTCTTCTTTCATATGCTTAAGATCAAGCATCACTAAATCAGTCGCCTCCAACACTTCATCCACCGCGTCAGTGTGTTTACGGATATACCCGTTGGTGTCTAAACAAGTGTGGATACCTAAGTTTTGAGCCGCCCTAAAAAAGTCACGAACAAACTCAGGTTGCAGCATGGCTTCACCGCCGGAGCAGGTGATACCACCACCAGAAGCATTCATAAAATGGCGATAACTTTTGGCTTCATTGATGAGTTCATCTACCGAGATTTCTTTACCTCCACGTGTGTCCCAAGTATCTCGGTTATGGCAATACATACAGCGCATCAAGCAGCCTTGTAAAAAGACAATAAAGCGGATACCAGGGCCGTCTACGGTTCCGCAAGACTCAAAAGAATGGATACGACCAATAGTTGTCATGCGTGGCTCTCTCAGTAAATTTATTCTGTTGGTTATTTTATTACAAAAACTAGGGTTTAAACAGGTTTTGAGCGTGTTGTAGCGCAAAAAACCTTAAGTTTTGTTGTGTTTTTTCAACTAACTTTGTAATGAAAAATTTACGGAAAAAATGATTTCGTAAGTGGCAGATTTTTAAACTAAAAATTGATATTTATTGGTGAATTTTCGGGTGTAATTTATGTGCTACATGTTAAAAAAAAACGAACAGAGTGAGGTTGCCAGAGCCGTACATGGATTGTTTGCTTTGGTGGAACTCTGCGGTCTTTGCGGCAAGGGAAAAACTGGCGCCATAGTCTCTGTTGAAATAGGTAATACCAAGCAAGGTTTCAAACTGAAAGGGCTTCAGAGATACTTCCATTAATTGGTTTTGATCGGGGACCGTGTTCTGGGGGCCTTCAAGGGTTGTATCATTAAAACGATAGCGAGCTTTTAAACCATAAAAAGTAAACCAGCTTTCTGTTGTCGCGGTAATCCAGCCCGGTCTAAAAGGTAACTCACTGCTGATATCAATACTGCCGATACTTTGATTGAGTGACTGACCCCAGCGCCAAATCAACCCGGACGCAAGATCACTGCGAAAGTTACCTATATTTCCTTCAAGTAAGAGGGAGCTATCATAATGATATCGCGAAGCCTTTTTGTGTTGAACTTGCCTAAAATGTTGAACTCCTACAGCCCCAGCAACCTGATTATCAATTTGATACGCCCATCCTTCCGGTTGGGTGGTTCCAGTGATGCTGTGAATAAACGTTTGAGCCTGCTCAGATTTAGCGGCTTCTCCTGTTGTGCCAAGCAATAGTGAAAAAGCGGTCGCGTTTGAATGGGCAGAAAAGCCATGGGGGAGAATTAAATAATGAGTTTGAAGAAACAGATAACCCGCATAGGGGCGTTCGTTCCTTCTAGGGACACGTTCATTCACATCAATGGGTGTCCACATTTTATGACCTAGGCTGAATTGCCATTTTTGTGGTCGATTCAAAAAAAGGTCAACGTTGTCTAATAGAGTGGCGGGGGTGCTATACGTAAGGGCGACACCACTGGTGTAGTCTCGGTCGACGGCAAGAACTCCGTCATTATCCACTTTTAATGCCATAACGTCATGTGCTGTCACATGTTGGGTGAAACAGGCACTGATCAATAGGGATAAGGGGAGAGTACGGTTGTCGATAAGCTGGTTCCATAAGAGAGGCTATGGATTAAGCTTAGTAAAAAAAATGGCTGGTCATTGACCAGCCATTCGTCGTTATTCACTCAACTCATTTTGGACTGAGTCGATACTTAACCTTGCCTTATAGTGACTCGGTGAAAGTACGAGCGATAACGTCAGCTTGTTGCTCTGGTGTCAGAGAGTTAAAGCGCACAGCGTAACCCGATACACGGATAGTTAGCTGCGGGTATTTCTCTGGGTGCTTAACGGCGTCTTCTAGAGTGTCGCGGTTAAGGACATTCACGTTCAAGTGCTGGCCACCTTCGATGCCTGCTTCATGGTGGAAGTAACCATCCATTAGACCTGCAAGGTTTGAACGTTGAGAGTTTTCTTCTTTACCCAGCGCGTTTGGTACGATAGAGAAGGTGTAAGAGATACCATCTTTCGCATCAGCAAACGGCAGTTTACCAACCGATGTTAGAGATGCTACCGCGCCTTTTTCATCGCGACCGTGCATTGGGTTTGCACCTGGTGCAAATGGAGCACCCGCTTTACGACCGTCTGGTGTCGTACCTGTCTTCTTACCGTATACTACGTTAGAAGTGATCGTCAGAATTGACTGTGTTGGAATCGCGTTACGGTAAGTTTTAAGCTGACGGATCTTACCCATAAAGATTGATACCATCTCACAAGCCATGTCATCGACACGAGAATCGTTGTTACCGAATTTAGGGTAATCACCCTCGATTTCGAAATCGATAGCGACACCATCTTCATCACGAATTGGCTTCACTTTTGCGTGCTTGATTGCAGATAGTGAATCAGCGGCTACAGATAGACCTGCAATACCACATGCCATAGTACGGCGAACGTCACGGTCATGAAGTGCCATCAGTGCGGCTTCGTAGCTGTACTTATCGTGAGAGTAATGAATTGCGTTCAATGCAGTCACGTATTGTTTCGCTAACCAATCCATAAAGCTGTCAAGACCTGCCCAAACTTTATCGAAGTCTAGGTACTCTTCCGTCATCGGCTCAGTCTTTGGACCAACTTGCATCTTAAGCTTCTCATCTACACCGCCGTTGATAACGTAAAGTAGAGTCTTAGCTAGGTTTGCACGAGCACCGAAGAACTGCATGTGTTTACCAATTACCATTGGCGATACACAACATGCGATTGCGTAGTCATCGTTGTTGAAGTCTGGACGCATCAAGTCATCGTTTTCGTACTGGATAGAAGACGTATCGATAGAGACTTTCGCACAGAACTTCTTGAAGCCTTCAGGTAGCTGCTCAGACCAAAGAACGGTGATGTTTGGCTCTGGAGAAGGACCCATAGTGTAAAGCGTGTTTAGGAAACGGAAGTTAGTACGTGTAACCAGTGTACGACCGTCAACACCCATACCACCCATAGACTCTGTTGCCCAGATTGGGTCGCCAGAGAATAGCTCATCATACTCAGGTGTACGTAGGAAACGTACCATACGTAGTTTCATGACGAAGTGGTCGATCATTTCCTGAGCTTGTTCTTCAGTGATGATGCCAGCTGCGATATCACGTTCTACGTATACGTCTAGGAAAGTCGAAGTACGACCTAGAGACATCGCCGCGCCGTTCTGAGATTTAACTGCCGCAAGGTAACCGAAGTAAGTCCACTGGATAGCTTCTTGAGCTGTCGTTGCTGGACCAGAGATGTCGAAGCCGTAAGAAGCGGCCATCTCTTTCATTTGACCGAGTGCACGGTGCTGCTCTTGAATCTCTTCACGAAGCTGCATCGTCATTTGAAGGTCTTCACCTGACTCTAGCTGTTCTTGAGTCGAGTGGAATTGTGCAACCTTGTCTTTGATCAGGAAGTCTACACCGTACAGTGCTACACGACGGTAGTCACCGATGATACGACCACGACCGTATGCATCAGGAAGACCCGTTAGAACACCAGACTTACGACATTTTAGAATGTCAGGAGAGTAAACGTCGAAAACGCCTTGGTTGTGTGTTTTACGGTAATCAGAGTAGATTTTTGAAACTTGTGGATCCAGCTCACGACCGTAGGCTTTACAAGAACCTTCGATCATACGCACACCACCGTTTGGCATGATGGCACGCTTAAGAGGTGCTTCAGTCTGTAGACCAACGATGGTTTCTAGATCTTTTTCGATGTAGCCAGCATCATGTGAAGTGATGGTAGAGATAACTGAAGTATCAAAATCAACAGGTGCGTGAGTCGCGTTTTCCTGCTTGATGCCTTCCATTACCTTAGCCCAAAGCTTGTTCGTTGCTTCAGTCCCTTCTGAAACTAGGAAAGATTCGTCGCCTTCGTACGGTGTGTAGTTCTTCTGAATGAAATCACGAACGTTTACTTCGTTTTGCCAATCACCCGCAGCAAAACCTTCCCAAGCTTTAGCAAATTGCTCTGCCATGACATACCTACCTTTTTAGTAGAAAAAACACATACTGTTCTAGCCGTTGAGCCAGCTAGTCCCTAATGGGCCAGTACACTAATTTATGAATAACAATATAGATAAGCTCACTTTTTGACCAATGGGTCTGTTATAAATCTATATATATTGTCACTACTTTTTTTAAGCTCTCTCATTTCGTTGCAATCAAGATAGACTAAAAAAAAGCTGCAAACCTTAAACTAAATCAATAAATCCTCAAAAATTGCGATAAAAAGAGGGTGGCAAGTATTGCCACCCATACTTTTCTAATACTTTATAGCCAAGCTTTGATGCCGTACTGACCTTCAAGCATGCCAACCGCCAACATAGCGATCAGACAAACAATAAGGACACCACCTGGAATCACCACTTTGTCGATAAATGACAGCTTAGAAGCACGCTCTTTGTCGCCAATTAGACCGTTGTTATCCAGTAGCATGGTGAGTGCCCAAGCCAGAACTGGATTCACGACTGCTGAACCAAAGATACAGATGCCAGCGGCCTGCGAGTCTTTGGTGTCTTTGACCATTTGCATACCCGCTTCAAGTAACGGCAAGAATACGCCAACGAGAAGAGCAATACGCATAACCGGAGGCCATACAGCAACATCCATAGGGAAACCAAGGATAGCGATCGTCATAACCAGTACGCCAAGAATGATAGCGCCACCAGGGATCGGACGTTTAGCAATGGCAGCTGGGATCATGTAAGTACCCCAAGAAGAAGTGATGTTACCGCCGCCTAGTGCTGTACCAACCATTTGACGTACAGAACACATGGTCATGGTGTCATCCACATCCATCAGTACTTTTTCAGTTTTACGTGGGTAGTTAAGTTCTTGGAAGATTCGGTGACCAAGGAAGTCTGGCGACCACATCGCAACCGCGAGAATCGCGAACGGTAAAGAAGCAATGAAATGCTCTAGGTTAGGAAGACCTAGCTGCCAACCTTCGTCAGTGCTACCCCACCAGTACACAGGGTTTAGATTTGGTAGTCCCATTTCCGTTTCGAAACGAAGGTCAAAACCTGCGCCTAAAACGAGGGCAATAACCAGACCGGTGAAAGCACAAACTGGAATGGCTAGCCAACGCATATTGATTTTCGCTAGCAGGGCATAGATGACGATGTTAATGCCGAGTACAACAAGACCGACATACCCCATACTGCCAGCCGCAACTTCCGCAGACTGTAAGCCAGTAGCCCATGTTTGGATCGAACCAATTTGGCTCATGGTTCCTGTAAAACCAAGGAAGATAAGCAAGCCGCCGGCGGTGCCTTCTGAGGTGAGGTTCACCAGTTTGGAACCCCCTTTGAAGTAACTTAACAGAAGACCAAACACGCCAAGCAAGATAGCCAATGCAAGAGGATGCGCGCCCGCTAATGCGATAGCGCCAATAAGGGGAATCATTGGGCCATGGTTGCCTGCGAGGTTTGCTCTTGGGTTAATAAAGCCAGAAGCAATCACACAGAAGAATAGAGCAGGGAACAACATTTCAACACGAGCAACTTCGATGGCAAACTCTTTGCCCAAGTTAACGTGATCCCATGCTGCAGTTAGGCCATCGGCCCAAGACATCATAACCGCAGAATACATCGCGATGATGCCGATAGTACCTGCAAGTGCAGGAACAAGATCTTCAAGTTCAAATCGGAAATCACGACCCGGTAAGTTGAGACCAAAGCGACGTGGTTTCATGATTTGAAGTTCGTGATCTAGGTAGTCTGATCGGCTTTCAAATTCAGATGCAGGACGGTGCAGCTCTTGATAGCTTTTCGTCTCAATATCTGAATCAGAATGCTCTTTTTTCACAGCGTCTGACATAGATTCCTCATAATTTTCAAAGTTAGTAATTCTGGTGTTACAGGTGGATTCGTCCGTGAGCTCAACCGCTCTCACTCGTATTTTTGTTGATTGTTGCACAGAAACTTGGTGCTCATTTTCGCTCAATAAAAAATGGACGAATTTGCCTCTATGTTTGCGGCGAGTCTAACAAGTTACCCCTAAAGGATGATTGATTTAGATCACTTTAAGAATGGATGTGAAAGAAAACTACAAAAAGTTACGCATGCTATATGGGATGGGCATCAAGGTGCGTAATTGGGTTTCAAAATAACCACATTAAAGGGAAGTTTATAACGAGGCGATTTTATCGAAATAAAGGTGAGTTCACGTTTCCGCTTTTAATCTTCGATAAGTTGGCGTTATTTTTGCTATACCTTTGAGTAATGACTATTTTTTGGCGAACTTTTGCCGTATTCAGGAAGAAAAGTATGAAAAATCTAAAGACATTGCCATTGGCGGCAATTATCACGGGCTTACTTGTTGGGTGCGGTGACAGTGGCGGTGGTGGTGGAGGTGTGCCAGCTCCAGTACAAACAAAACTGTCGATGAGTTTTGTAAAGGCTGAACTACAAGATATCGGTACGGCGACGAGTAATGCGTGCAAAATTTATCAGCGTGAGCGTACGGAAACGACCAACAATAACGTCACCACAGTCAATACAAAAATTTTAATTGCGAAGCCTGTAGCGGATGCGATTGATTCTTTCTTATCTGTGGTGTATTCGGATGCGAATGGGGTACCACAAGGTGAAGAAGTTTTTGTCGATAATGGCAAGGTCGATATTATCTTGGAGAATATCCCTGAAGGTGGCTTTGTTAGTTTTAAAGAGAAGTTCGGCCCTAATGATGTGTATGTCACGTCATTTACCCAAGCATTTCTTGAAACTTATAAAGCTGAACTGAATAATCTGACTCTTACCGCAGTAACAGCGATTCCTAATCTAGTCTGTAGTACAAGTACGACGAACTTAGCGGAAGTGACGAAGTCAGGTGTTCGTTATTTGAATACCAAAGACGACACGCAAGGTGACTCAGCAGTATTGCCATTTTTCTTCCACTCAAGCTTAGAAAAAGCGCAATCGAATGACTCTGAACTGACGGTAGACATTGGTTTACAAGAGCTGTCGAATGACATTACTGCGATCACCCAGTACCGCCAAGCAAACAGTACTGCTTCTTTATTCCAGTATGGTTTCGATGACTGGAATACTGGCAACATCGAAATGGTTTACACCGGTACTGAAGAAGCCATTACGCGCCCGTCAAATGTGGATTACAACAATGCCGATATCGGCATCGTGTATAAAGACACAAGTAAAACACTCTCTTCGGTGCCTAAAACTGAGAGCAAGTATTTCCACCCGTCGACGTTAAGAGCGGGTGAGCAGTGGTTTGCTAAGACCTCTGCCGTTCCGCAAACCAATTGGACTTCCTCGTTAACGCTGCCGATTGACGAGACGTGGGCACTGTCACTTGATGAGTCGACCCTATTCAACGCGAGTACTTTGTCATCGAACCCTGTGACTCTAGAAAACCATGCTAGCGGTGCTTTGCAAGTGACTCTGACCGATAACATTACGATTCAAGACAGTGAGAATGGTGTCCAGCGCATCAGCATTACCCCTAACTCGAATTTATCGAATATCAAGTTGCATGCGTTGTACTCATTTGTGAATGATACGGTGATCTTGCCGAATATCTCGGCGACCAATGCAAGTGACTTGAATGCGTTTACATTGCAGCAAAATTATTGGTTTAGCACCGAGAATAATGATTTGAGTGCTCGATTTATTATGGATCACTTTAATGGGACTGCGGCAACAGATGAGTCGGTGGATTCACATGGCATCATGATTGATGAAGCTGAAAGAACCCGTCTTCAAGCACAAAGTGATGCAGTAAAACACTTCGCTTTAACGCGCAGTCAATAATGTTGATTTGTTGTTAAAGTGTGACTTTGATTAAGCCCCTCTTTAGGGGCTTTTTCTTTATTGATATTCATATATAAAAGAACTTTTTACTCTTTTATGTGTTGTTATGTGATTTAATTGACTATTTATACATGAATTGTCGGTTAATAATTTGTTGCAATTGCCATTTCTCGGTGCTAGTTTGTAATCAATCAAGAGGCTGGATAGCCTTCGCAGTGACATAAACAGGGAGTAACTTGCGCATGACAGAAGTACCCGCGCTGGATATTAAAAAACTGCACAAAACCTTTGGACAGAATGAAGTTCTCAAAGGGATTTCGCTTGAGGCCCACAAAGGGGATGTGGTTTCCATCATTGGCTCTTCCGGATCAGGAAAGAGCACTTTTCTTCGATGCATCAATTTATTAGAAACGCCAACTAAAGGTGAAATTTGGGTCAACGGTGAGTTGATTCAAATGAAAAACAGCCGAGCAGGTGACGCCATTCCAGCCAATGAAAAACAGGTTCAACGTATCCGTTCACGTTTAGCCATGGTTTTTCAAGGATTCAACTTATGGTCACACATGACAGTATTGGAAAATGTGATTGAGGCCCCTGTGCATGTTCTTGGTGTTCCCAAAGCTCAAGCCATTGAAAATGCGGAATTGCTGCTCAAAAAAGTCGGGTTGTATGAACGTCGCGATTATTATCCGGGCCACTTATCGGGTGGACAGCAACAGCGCGCAGCCATTGCGAGGGCATTAGCGGTGGACCCTGAAGTGATGTTGTTTGATGAACCTACATCGGCCCTTGACCCTGAATTGGTGGGGGAAGTACTTGGTGTGATGCGTGATCTTGCAGAAGAGGGCAGAACTATGTTGGTGGTGACCCACGAAATGGCGTTTGCCCGTGATGTCTCAAATCACGTGATGTTCTTGCATCAAGGGCTTGTGGAAGAGCAAGGCGATCCCGCTAAGCTATTTACTCATCCTGACTCAGAACGACTGCAACAATTTATCTCGTCTATTTATTAACTCATATCAACGACGACGAATTCTAACCAATAATAAAACCCTTGCTATTATTTAGCAGACACAACATATAAAAATCGATACAAAATCACAGGAGTATGGACATGAAAAAGTGGTTACTGGCTGCAACACTTGCAGCAACAACAATGACAGGCATGGCACAAGCAAAGGATTGGAAAACCGTTCGCTTTGGCATTGAAGGGGCTTACCCTCCGTTCAGCTGGACGGAATCGGATGGTTCATTGAAGGGATTTGATGTCGATATGGCGAATGCGCTCTGCAAAGAGATGCAAGTGAAATGTAAGATCGTCCCTCAAGACTGGGATGGGATCATTCCGTCTTTGTTGGCACGTAAATACGATGCCATTATCGCCGCCATGTCGATTACTGAAGAACGTAAGAAACGTGTAGATTTTACTGGGAAATACGCTCAAATTCCGAACAAGTTCATTGCAAAGAAAGACGCAAACCTTGATTTTTCTGACCTAAATGGCGTCAAAATTGGTGTGCAGCGCGCAACAACGCACGACAAATATTTGACAGATAACTACGGTAAGAAAGTCAATATCGTACGTTATGGTTCATTTGATGAAGCGTATCTCGACCTTGCCAATGGCCGCATTGCTGCGGTATTGGGTGATGCTTCAGCATTAGAGGAAGGGGTGATCAATAAAGCTGGTGGCGAAGGCTATGAGTTTGTCGGTCCATCGTTGACGGATCCGAAATGGTTCGGTGAAGGTATGGGCATTGCGGTTCGTAAACAAGACAAAGAGTTAACCAAGAAATTGGATGCTGCGATCATGTCGTTAAGAGAAAAAGGTATTTACCAAGAAATCGCAGCGAAGTACTTCGCTTACGATGTGTACGGCGACTGATCCCTGAAATAAGCAGGCATTGAGTAGAATCCTTGTGGTAACCGATGCCTGTTTTTACAAGGTCTGTATTTATACCGAATGAAAAGTGCTACCTGCTCATTCGGTATCGGGAGGCTTTTTCCTCCTGTATTCCTCAAGGATTGGGAACTCACCTATGTTCGATCTTCAAGGTTATGAAACCTCTATCTTAAAAGGTGCAGTGCTGACGATTGAAGTCGCATTGCTCTCTCTTCTTCTCGCGATGATCCTAGGCATGATAGGCGCTTTAGCGAAATTATCACCTTATCGTTGGGCGAGGGGAATTGCCACTCTCTATACCACCATCATCCGTGGCATCCCGGATTTAGTGTTGATGATGCTGATCTTTTTTGGTGGTCAAATTCTGTTGAATAATAGCCTTTACGCAACCAACGAATGGCTGAATGAATGGATGGCTTCGCGAGATGCTAGCCATGAATGGACATCTTATCTGCCTGACTATATCGATGTCAGCCCATTCATCGCAGGTGTTGTCACGATTGGATTTATCTTTGGGGCTTATATGGCTGAAACGTTCCGTGGCGCAATTATGGCGGTAGATCGAGGTGAACTTGAAGCGGCCAAAGCGTACGGTATGGGGCCTGTCCTCTCATTTCGTAGGATCTTACTTCCGCAAATGATTCGTCATGCATTGCCTGGATTTGGCAATAACTGGCTTGTGCTTCTCAAAACCACGGCCTTGGTGTCCATCATTGGATTGGAAGACATGGTGCGAGTCAGTTCACTGGCTGCTGGCTCAACTAAGATGCCATTTACCTTCTATATGGCTGTGGCCATTATCTTCCTCTTCTTCACGAGTGTATCTACAGGGTTGCTTAAGCTGGTGGAACGCAAATTCAGTATTCATGCGAGGTAAATATGGACTTTTCAATCATCATTGAGAGCTTACCGCTTTACCTAAGTGGTTTATGGACGACGACATGGCTGGTTGGGCTCGCATTGGTACTCGGTTTGGTGGTTGCCATTCCGATGGCGATTGCGCGAAACAGCAATAATTACTTTTTGTCATTGCCTGCGTGGAGCTTTATTTACTTTTTCCGTGGTACACCTTTATTGGTGCAGCTCTATTTGATTTATTACGGTATGGATCAATTCTTTCCGGTGAAAGACACCTTGTGGGAACACGCGTGGTTCTGTGCTTTAGTTGCGTTTGTACTGAACACCTCCGCTTACACTGCTGAAATCGTGCGTGGTGCGATTAATGGATTGCCGCAAGGTGAGGTGGAAGCGGCGAAAGCCTATGGTATGAGCCCTGCTATGACCTATCGTAGGATCATTTTACCTAGTGCATTGCGCCGGGCCCTGCCAGCCTACAGTAACGAAGTGATCTTTATGCTCCATGGCAGTGCCGTTGCTGGGATCGTAACGATTCTTGATCTGACTGGTG
The DNA here is from genome assembly GCA_043422575.1 of bacterium sp. HQB-39. Taxonomy (GTDB): domain Bacteria; phylum Pseudomonadota; class Gammaproteobacteria; order Enterobacterales; family Vibrionaceae; genus Vibrio. The sequence continues at coordinate 73,227 of JBHOHG010000008.1, forward strand.
TCGCAAGGTTAGTGAATTCAAGGTATTACGCCCCATTTGAATCTTACTTAACCGCTGGTCTATTTTATATGACGCTGACTTTTATCATTCTCTGGTGTTTTAAATGGGCTGAGAAACGATTTCTTGGTTATTTGAAACCTTTAAGTCAATAAATTATTTACCCCATAAATGATAAAACTGTCATTTTGTTACTGCTGTTCAAAAAACCTTACTTTTTGTAACACTTATTGTTGCGCTGAATAGTCCTTTGGTTACACTCAGCTCGATTTATAAACAGAGTGGTAGATTATGAATAAGTGGTACTTGATAGGATGTATGAGTGTAGCCGTTGTCGCTTGTGGTGAAGCCACAAGTGGCAATAACGCTTCTTCCCCAGCAAAATCTCCAGTGGAGAAAGCCCTAGATACGGGTAATGCTTTGCTCGTTGATGATCCCAACCAGTTCATTCAAGCGAGTCGCCATGTCGTCGCAGAGGAAAAACTGTCTTCCAAAGCGCTGAAAACGACGTTGGCACAAGGTGATTTAACTTTGCATTGGAACCCTACCCATGATGCCGCTATTTTTGCGTCAAACTTTGGATTCAACACGGATGTTTTAATCACCAACCAAAACATGAGCAATGGTAATCCCGCCGATGAATTCAGCATTGGTGTTGCTGGCAAATCAAGCTCAGGGACCCGTTACCTTGCTTTAGGCAGTAACCCATTTAGAACGGCAAAATCGGATGCGAGCAATGTTAATGCGGATATGCATACATGGCTTTTAAACGGCCTAACTTGGCTAACAGGAAAGGCGGACTTAACAGACAGTAAGATCGTCATTGCTCATATGGATCAGTCATACTGGTTCCCTGATGAGGTGGCGACGCGAGAGTGGTTACAACAGAAAGCGGGTGTCAACACGAGTATTAATGAGCAAAATGTGTGTGATGCTGAAAAGCTGATTGCTTGTTTGCAAGAAAAACCCGATCTACTGATTCTATCTCAAGCGGGCGGTAACGACAGCAACATGGCGGACGCTATGGCGGGGCTAAGTTATGCTCTTGATAACCAGATCCCAGTGTTTTACTTACATTGGGATGGGGGGCTTGAAGATTTAGGTCGTAACATTTTGTCGAAGCTCAATATTCGCTATGTACGCGATAATTACTGGAGCCGTTACGGCGTTGCCGACTGGAAGCCAGCATCTATTATAGACCGATCACCTAGTACGATCGAAGCTCAGCAAGCGTTATTTCATCGCTTAGAAAATGATGCATTCACTGTCGATCTTTCATTGTGTAAAGATAAGTCATGTGAAGAAGCTTCGAAAATGGATGAGGAGTTTTATCAAGCGGCAGTGAACCTACGAGATCATCTCACTTGGTTAGATAAAAAAGGGGTGCGTCTTTTCGAAGTCGATGGGTATAAATATGAAAAGCTCGTGATTCTATTAGCGGATAGTTACCGACAAAGTGCGACTTTCCCAATGGATAAAGAGAAGACGACCACCATCGACTTTTTACGTTCCTACTTTGCTGATCATATTCAGTACCATTCACGTGAGATGAACCCAAAGCAGCTTGATATGGGGAATTTCAGTCGCAGTGATTTTCCGAATAAAGTAGGGCGTGTTAAGAAAACGGTTCAAATGGAGTCGAAACGTAATTTCCGTTCGGCAGGTGTTTATGCTTTTCCTGGAGAAACGTTTGTTGTCAGGCGCCTAGATTCCAGTGCAGTGAAAACGGAAGTTGCACTGAACAGTTTGCGAAGTGGTGCGACGCATGAGTTTAACAAAGATGGTTACACTCGCCCCAAATACCTAACGTCGACACGCTATGCGATCGCGAAAGGCGAAACCTTACGATTGACATCAGCGTACGGTGGTCCGATTCACATCCACTTTGACACCAATGATCTTCCGGTGGAGCTCAAGTTTGAAAAAGTGGGTGAACATCCAGTATGGCGCAGCAGTGCCGACAACGAAACGTTTGTGAAACAGTTAGAGGCGAATCAATTTGATTGGGCGGAGCTGATCACCCCAGGATTTGAGGTGCACTCAAAACTGGATAAGATGTTGATCTCAGTGAACGATGAGAACTGGGCGGTGCCTGCTGATATGGCATTGGCGACCGAGCGCTACATGCATAACTTGCCTCATGCTTTAGCGGGGTTTGTTGGACCGGGTATTGAAGAGATTGAAGAAATTCATACTTATGCTCGTAATCAAGGTTGGGAAATCAATACTATCGATGTCGTTAAGCATATGAATGCCGACCAAGCGACATGTGGTTATGGATGTTCAGGTAACCCTTATGATGCGTATTGGGCTTACAACCCTTTGGGACATGGTGATCTACATGAATTGGGGCATGGTTTAGAGAAAGGCCGTTTCCGCTTTGACGGGTGGGAAGGGCATGCAACCACTAACTATTACTCTTACTACAGTAAATCGCAGTTCTTTAAGGACACAGGGAAAGAATCTCAGTGTCAATCGCTTGGGTTTAAAGAGCATTTTGATCTGTTACAGAAGGATGTGGTGAGCGATTTAGCTGAGGATAGTATGGCGAATCAGAACCAGAAGAGCTGGTCTTGGGGCGCACGTGTGATCATTCAGACCATGATGGCGACACAGTATGAAAAAGTGCTGAATAATGGTTGGCATTTATTGGGACGCCTGCACATTTTGGAGCGTGAGTTTGGCCGTGCGATTGCGAGTGACGAACAGTGGGCTGCGCGTAAAGACAAGATTGGTTTCGGTACGCTGACTCGAGAGCAAGCTCGTAACCTCGGTAAGAATGACTGGCTATTGATCGCACTTAGTCGTGTTTCAGAACGTGATCTGAGAGAGTACTTAACGATGTGGGGGTTGAGCTTCACTGATTTAGGTAAGACGCAAGTGGCGGCGATGAACTTAACGACAATGCCAAAACGATTCTTCGCGAGTTCAGCTAAAGGCTACTGTACAACGGACTTCGCTCGTTATCCTGTTGATATCGATGGGACATCGGCTTGGCCTCTGAACTAATGTCAGGCTCGTAACGGTCGAGTGCGTTAGCCTCAGGATTTAAAATACAAAAGGGAGCAAATGCTCCCTTTTTGAATTCAACCGTCGGTCTTTTTAGATAACCAAACTCAAGCAATGGTCGTTACTTAAACGTCGACCAAATTGGCGCGTGGTCAGAAGGCTTCTCGATACCGCGTAACTCGTAATCGATATCTGCTTCGACACATTTAGCGGCAAGTTTTGGCGTGGCCAATACCACATCGATTCGTAGACCTCGATTATCATCAAACCCGCGCGAACGGTAGTCAAACCATGAGAAGCGGTCACTCACATCGGGGTGCAGATTTCGGAATGTGTCCTCAAATCCCCAGTCCATCAGTGTTTTTAACCACTCACGCTCTTCAGGTTGGAAGGAACATTTACCTGTTTTCAACCAACGCTTGCGATTGGGTTCGCCGATGCCGATGTCTTTATCAAGCGGACTGATATTGATGTCACCCATCACGATCAGCTGGTCATCATTACTGTGATGATCATTAAGGTAGGTCATCAAGTCTTTGTAAAACTGACGTTTGTATGGGAACTTAGTCTCGTGACCTATGTTGTCCCCTTGCGGGAAGTAGCCATTCAAAACCGTCACTTTTTCGCCATTTTCGTCAGCGAAAGTGGCCATGATCATACGTTTTTGGTGCTCTTCATTATCAGTAGGAAAGCCCTTTTGAACCTGTAATGGCTCTTGCTTACACAGCATAGCGACCCCATAGTGGGCTTTTTGACCATGGAAGTAGACTTTGTAGCCCATAGCTTCAACGTCTTCGATAGGGAACGCTTCGTCGTGGACTTTAATTTCTTGCAACCCGATAACGTCAGGTTGATGCTTGTCAATCAGAGCTTGTAGCTGGTGAAGACGTGCTCTGAGTCCATTGATGTTAAAGCTAATTACTTTCATCCAAAGTCCTTAATACATTTTTATTTTTACAAACCAAATTTCATCCAGTTGCTTTTATGCGTAACATCGTCACCTCCGCTCAATCATGAGCAGACAGCATACAACGTGTTCTTTCTCAGAAGCTTAGATGGCAACGGATAAAGTGCAACTTGATGCTATATCAGTTCAAGACAGGAATTTTTCACACAGTGACAAGATGAGCTTGTCCTATGAGCCAAGAAGGTTTGAGCATACTACCATTGACGCCCCCGACAAGAAATTGCTTTCGTTGGGCTTTCTATTTGCCATCGCGTAAATAGCACGGTATGTTTGTTAACCTATTTGTAAGTTAATGTTAATTTCTCATTGATGAAGTGGACATTAGCGGTTGGCACCATTGGGATAAGGATGTACCAATATGGGTAACCTCTCTGTTCGTTGGAAAATTAGTTTATTCTCTGGTCTATGCTTGCTCGTCACCTCGCTCTCCTTAATCAGCTTCTCGATTTATAACGCGGTATCGAATCAAGCAGAGCTAAAAAGTCGCAGTGCGCAATCGGTGATTGCAAAGTCTGAGCAAATTGTAGAAACCCGTGCCTTGCTCAACGCAACTGAAGTGGTTGCGAGTATTGATGAGGCTCGTCATCGCGCGGAAATGCTCGTGAACAGTGCACTGTTTCAAAAAAGAAATAGCGAAGACAATTTTGGCGATAGTGAATCGCTCCGTCTTGCGTTGAATCAGATGATAAAGGAGACGGTTGAGTCGTTTGAAAGTATCGACGGCGCTTATTTAGTCTTTCTGCCTGACCAACTTGATAGTGAGGACAGCAACTATATTCAAGCGGATTATGTTGGCGCTAATGAAACGGGGCGCTTTGCGACTTATTGGCAACAAGGCCAAGACAATGTTGTTTCTCAAATCCTAAGTGAAGAAAGCCTGCGCGATTCTCAGCAAGCCGAACGATTCTTGTGTCCTGTGAACAGTGCTGCTGAGTGTGTGTCTTCGCCTCGATTGATAGAGAGAAATGGCTTAAAAACCTTAATCTCTTCCATCACGCTTCCTTTGTTGGTTGAGCAAGAGGTGATTGGTTTTTTAGGCATCGACGTCAGTTTGGCCGCTTTTCAACAGCGAGTGGCGGAATCTGATGCCAGTTTATTTTCTGGGGCAGGTAATGTGACCATTATCAGTCTCGATGGTACGGTGATTGCCAGTGATAACCCGACAACGGTCTTAGGGAGCGCTTTCACCAGTCCAAGGTTTGATAACAGCCAAATCACCGATTTCCTGTTTAGTGAAAAAATACAAACAGAGTGGGATCAGGGACATGAATGGTTATCTGTGTTCGCTCCCATCCCAGTAGCGAACCAGTCTTGGGGGATTCTACTAGAGATGCCCCAAAACAGTGTGCTTAAAGACGCGATTGAACTCGACCGCTACATCAGTGAGTCGATGCGCTCAGGGATGCAGAAAGAGGTATTGGCTGGCATTGCATTTGTGATTTTCGGTTTGTTCGCGACGATCATACTCGCGAGGCAGTTAGTGAAGCCGATTCAAGAAGTCGGCGATCGCTTGAATGATATTGCCTCAGGTGAAGGGGATCTTACCCAGCGTCTGCATGTTAAAGGGGATGATGAGATTGGACGCTTGTCGGTCGCCTTTAATCAGCTACTTGAAAAATTACAATCGACCATTGGTCAGGTCGTCGAACTATCAGAAGAGTTAAAGCAGAGTTCTGTACAAACGGTTCAAGTGGCGCAAGAAGCCAAAAATCGCAGCCAAGCTCAATTTCATGAAGTGGACTTAGTTGCAACGGCGGCACAGCAAGTGGCTGATACAGCTGGACACGTTGCGGATAATGCCCAGCAAGCGGTGATTGCTTCTGAGCATGCGAATACCTCGGCAACCAAAGGGCAGGATGTGATTCGTGATTCAGAGTCCGACATGTTGCAATTGGTTGGGAAGATGACCGAAGCGGTGCCAGCGGTGCAAGCTCTTTCAACCAACAACCAAAGTATTACCGAAATTCTCGAAGTGATTGAAGGCATTTCAGAGCAGACCAATCTACTCGCTCTTAATGCCGCGATCGAAGCGGCGCGAGCGGGCGAGCAAGGCCGTGGTTTTGCCGTTGTGGCAGATGAAGTACGCAGTTTAGCCAGTCGTACTCAAGATTCGGTGTCTGAAATTAAAGAGGTGATCGCGCGTGTGCAAACGGACACTCAAGCTGTGGTCGCGGCGATCAATGATGGGAATCAACAGGCGCAATTAACGTCAGAGAAAGTCCAACGCGCGGTGACGGAATTAGATGGCGTGTTTGAAGCCATCGCTGAAATCAACTCGATGAACAGTCAGATTGCTCAATCAGCTTCTAATCAACAAACCGTTTCGGCGGAAGTGAGTCAAAATGTTGTTACCATCCGCGAATTGAGTGCGGAGATCGTTACGCAAGTTGAACAGGCTGAGCATTCAGGCAGCGAAATGTCTGAGCTGACGGAACGCCAGCATCAATTGGTGAGTCAGTTTAAAGTCTAGTGGGCTTGGAGCTTATACCTCGAAGCTCATACCTCGAAGCTTGGAGCTTAGGACTTGGCTATGGAATAGAATGCGACAGCGCACTAGGTATGCACTGTCGCAACTGCTTTAGTTAAAGTAACCGCTTTAGTTAAAGTACCAATAGCCAAGGTTCACCAGGTCTTGGATCAGTTGATAGCTTTCCTCATGAGCTTGCGTCAACTCAAATCCTGCTTGTTCACAAAGCAAAGAGGCGATCTCCTCTTGATGCGTCGATAGCTGGATTTGTTCACCATTGATATAAAGGATATTCGGTTGTTGCTGGTGGAAAAAGACCCGTAACCCAAGTACTTTTTCTAGATAAGCCCCTTCCGCACACAGCGATTTCACCTCATCTAAACTGTACGCTTCTTCAGGGACTAGCAGGTCAAGGTGGTGTCTTGAACGACTGAGCATTTCTCCCGTAAACGCTAACATACTCTCTGGATTGTCCAATAATCCTCGCAGCATCTTCTCTAAATTGTGCTGGTCCCGCGTCTGAATCATTGCCGATGACGTTTGGCTAACTAGCTGAGGATCATGCAGGTGTTCATCACCTAACTCATTTTGAATACAATAGTCAGCAAGGTTACTGAGTAGCTCTTGTGATTTTGGCGAGCGGTAACCGATTGAGTAGCTTAATGACAACTCGAGTGTATTACCTTCGTGTGGGAATCCGGGTGGTATGTAAAGGATGTCGCCTGGCTCAAGGACTTCGTCAATGATGGCATCAAAGGATTCAATCTGTTTCAACGCAGCGGCACGATGATTCTCTTGATACTGTCCGACATCTTTATCGCCCACGCGCCAGCGGCGTTTTCCCATGCCTTGAATGATAAATACATCATATTGATCAATATGAGGGCCCACTCCTCCTTGCGGAGCAGAACAACAAATCATCACATCATCAAAAATCCAGTTTGGTATTTTTGAAAACGGCGTCGTTAACTCTGCGAGAGGCTGGTGCCAATGGTTCGCAGCTTGAGCAATTAATTGCCAGTGAGTGTCAGGGAGTTGCGTGAGTGTTTCTTCATCGAATGGACCATGTTTGGCTTGCCAGTCATTGTTTAAATTGGTGACAAGGCGAGAGTCAACCTCTTCTTCCATAGTGAGCCCCGCTAACTCATCGGGAGAGATTGGGTCTTGAAAGTCAGCAAACCCTCCTTTGATAACCGTTGGCTTTTTATGCCAAAACTCTTGCAAAAAATCTTCGATGGAAAAGGTAAGTTGATTCATTATTCTGCTGACTTCGTTAGTTTAGATTCAAGGTCGGATTTGACGATATTGATGGCCGCTAATGCGGTTGCGGGATCGATGTCATTGCTTTCTAACAAATAGATAAGATCCACAGCAAGTTTGATTTCTTCAGGCGCTTGGTCCAAAGAGGGGGAAGAAGGTTGATTCATTTCGGGGTCTTTTCCTGGAAGGTGATGTCATTTTCTATGTCAGCCAAGGCCGTTTCACAACGAACCAAGCGTTGTTCTGTTGCGAGTAAATCTTGATGAGCCTGAGGTTTTTGATCAATAGAGGCCATCTCGAGGGCTTGCTGCTTCTCTAAAACCATCTGTTTCAGACGGCGAGCCCACTCCTGATGTTGAATCCGCTTTTGGTATAGGACATGGACTTGTACCTGGGAGCTGCTTGGATGAGCTACCTCATTTTTTGAGAAGGAGGCTTTCGCGATTTCCCGTTGTATTGCCGCGATTTGTGAGCATAACAAATCTGATAGATATTCCATTTTTGTTGCGTTGAGTGGGAGGTGACTCTCTTGACGCACAATGGCTTGATAGGTCGCTAGTGCTTCTCTGACACAGGGTTCAAGGAAACGGGCGCGGCATTGGAATAATCGCTCATCAAAAATCTGACGATGATGCTCACCGCGTTGACGATCAAAACGCGCCGCTGTGAGGGCAAGTTCATCCAGTTTTGTTTGTATTTGTTCAAAGCCTTTCATTGCCGCTCCCTATCGCTCAGTTTAAACAAACCAAGCGTCGTAGGCGAGTTTGACGGCAAGCACCATAACCACGGTCACAAAAACAGGGCGAATGAACTTAGCGCCAAAACGAATGGCAGAATGAGCCCCCACATAGGCGCCTGCCATTAGGCATAATCCCATGGTTAATCCGAGTACCCAATTGATATGACCTAACACAGCAAAGGTGATCAGTGAGGTAAAGTTACTGGTAAAGTTCATTGCTTTGGCGACGCCAGAGGCAAGCAGTATATTCAGTCGATACAGCGCCATCGAGCTTACCGTCCAAAATGCCCCCGTTCCTGGACCAGCCATACCGTCATAAAAGCCGATGGTTAGGCCTTGAATGTACTGTTTACGATTAAACGTCGGGCAGGGCGTTGGCATCTGATTTTGGCTGGAAGCCGGAGATTTATGCCAAACCGTGTATAAAGCGGCCACTAAAATTACCAGAGGCAGCGCTTTTTCGAGCCATTCTGTGCTGATCATATCAACAAAAAGCGTACCTAAAGTCGCACCGATTAAAGTAGCGATAAAGGCTCGCCCCCAGCATTTCGGCTTGAACAGCTTCTTTTTATAATAAGTAAATGCGGCGGTTGACGAGGCAAAGGTCGCCGCTAACTTGTTTGTACCCAGAGCTATGTGAGGTGGTAATCCAAGCGAAAGTAATGCTGGGACGGTCAGCATACCGCCCCCGCCAGCAACGGCGTCAATAAATCCAGCGACAAAAGCAACTAAGGCCAATATCACCAACATGGATGGCTCAATAAATTCCATAAACAGGCTTCATTTTTGTAATCGTTATTAATATTCAACCGTGCGCTTGAATGGCGGAAGTGAGTCCAATAAAGCTTTGCCGTAGCGTTTCGTTACGATTCTTCGGTCAAGAATGTAGACTGTACCAGAATCTCGTTCTTTACGCAGTAGTCGCCCAACGCTTTGTATCAGCTTTTTACTCGCTTCGGGCACGGCAATTTGCAAGAAAGGATTCCCGCCACGAGACTCAATATATTCAGAGTGTGCCTGCTCGACGGGGGAGGTAGGAACACCAAACGGTATTTTGGTAATAATGAGGTTTTCCAATAGCTCTCCTGGAAGGTCTAGCCCTTCTGAGAAGCTTCCTGTCCCAAACAGCACGCTGGTTTTTCCTTTATCGACTAAGTTTTTATGTTTTTTTAGAATTTCAGAGCGTGAGCTATCACCTTGAACCTGAAGTGCCCAGCCTTTTTTAGTAAACAGAGCCTCTACGCCTTTTACGACTTCATTCATTTGCCAGTAAGAGGAGAATAAAACTAAGTTGGCTTTATCTTGCTGGATCAGTTCAGGCAAGCGTTCAATCAAGTGATCAGTGAACTGCTTCGCTTGCGGTTCAAACTTCATCTTGGGAACAATTAACTCCGCTTGATTTTGGTAGTCAAACGGTGACGCTAGAGCCAAAAATTGTGTGCCAGAGTCTGCACGACCATCAATACCTGATTGCTGGCAGAAGAAAGTAAACGAGTTCAGCGCCCGCATTGTGGCTGAAACCAAGACTGCACCTAGGCAGCGACTCCAAATCTGCTGGTCCAATTGCCAGCCGACCTCAAGGGGGGAAACACTGATAATAAAGTCATCTTCAGAATCTGGATGAAGCTCAATCCAGCGTGCTAATGGCGCACCTTTGTCTCTGACAGGCTCCGCCATTAACTTCCAAACTTGAGCCAAATTTTCAGTTCGCTGTATATAGAAGCCAATTTCCGCTAGTGCGGGTTCGGCGAGCCGATTTGAAACTTCACCATCTTTGACTCTTTCAGCGATGAGATCGGCTATTTTCGCCACCGATTGGCTCGCTTTCTGGCTGTATTGTTTTAATTCCTTCGAGTGCTCTTCCAGCCAGGTAGGCAATACGCCATGTTCGAAGCGAAGTACCTTCTCTTCAAAAAGAGTCGGATCAATCTGTTTGCGCAATTGGGTTAGTGTGGGAATCAATACTTGAATCGCATCTTGCAATTCATTACGAAAGCGCGCCACCCGTTTTTCATCCGCTAAATTAGCGAATTTAGTACAAGCTTGATTTAACTTCTCTAACCAACTGGCGGCACCTTTTAAGCTTGCAGCAGCAGAGGCGTGATCACGCGCCACTTGCGGTAAATGGTGAGCTTCATCAAAAACGAAAATGGTATTTTCCGGCTCGGGTAAGATCACCCCCCCTCCTAAATCTGCGTCCGCCATGACTAGACTGTGGTTCGCGATAATCACATCATTTTTATCCAACTCAGAGCGTGCTTTTTGAAACGGGCAGTCTCGATGGGCTGGCAGTGAGTTATTACAGCTGTGCTTATCGCTGACGATAAGATTCCAAATACGATCATCAATGGCTTTGGGCCATGAGTCTCTGTCGCCATCCCATTTTCCACGAGACAGAGCGTCATACATGCGCTCTAAAAGTTCGATGTCTTTGCGTTTAGGTTTCTCGTCAAACATGGCCACTTGCCCACCGGCTTCACCACACGCATTGGCTAACTTTTCACTACAACAATAACGTTGACGTCCTTTCGCAAGGATAAAAGAGAACTCTTTATCGACTAAGCGACGATAGAGAGGGAGATCTTTATTGATCAGCTGCTCTTGAAGTGCAACGGTTGCCGTCGAGATCACGACTTTGCGATTGTTGTAAATCGCGACAGGAATCGCTGCCATTAAATAAGAGAGAGATTTACCGATCCCTGTCCCGGCTTCAGCAACAATAATACGGTTGGACTTATGGTATTCGCCACAAAGTGTTTTGGCGATTTCTGCGACTAAGTAGTTTTGTGCTCGTCGAGGTACAAAGTTATCCAACTGTTCATGGAGGTTTCGATAACTTTGGCGGATGGAATTTTGTATTTTGCTGGTTGTCATTTTCTATACCATTTAGATTCGGCGAGATTCTAACACACAACGCCAGAAGCTACTCCAGTCACGAATTTGAATCCTTTCCTCAAGAATATAGATCTTAGTCACAAAAAAAAACTGAACTGTCAGCGAGTTACGACGATTGAGTTTTTTATTGATAATATATGCTGAAAATACCCTTATGTTACATTTAAATTAACTTTTTAATCTGTAAAAATTGATTTTTTAAGAGCATTAAACTGAACGCTGTTGTTTATTTTTTTGGTGATAGATTTGAAATATAGTTTAGAAGTTGGTCGGATTTTGATGTTGAGTTGTTGTAACCTGTTGATTTTTAAGTTTATATTTTTGTTTTTTGAGTTTTTTTTATGAAATTTGACAGCCTGAATAATCTTTTGCAATCTAAGGCTCGAATTTTACGTGTATCGAGTTCAACGATTGTTCGGTACGCGGAATCATAAAAAGGGAACCGGATAAGGATTTCCCACACTAAGAAAAGGCAGTGGATTATTATGAAAAAGACTCTAGTAGCTCTAGCAGTTATGGGTGCAAGTGCATCTGCGTTTGCTGGCATCACAGGTGACCAGTTCTCTGTAAGCGGTTCTCTAGGCCTAGGTGGTTACTACGACACTGGTTCTAAAGAGTTTGCAGATGATTGGGTTACTGGTGTTCACCTAAACATCAACTACGAAAACGGCAATGTTGTTGGTTTTGTAGACCTAGATCTAGAAGGTAACATCACTTCAGACGAAGAAGTTACAGGCGTTGAGAACCAGTGGAACTCTGACCTAGACAAAGCATGGATCGGTTACAAAACTGATTTCGGTACAGCGTCATACGGTATCGAGAACGACACTGCTCTAGACAAAGTAGACGGTAAAGGCGACTACACTTACGAATTCGGTTCAAGCGCTTCTGACGCTTCTGATGCATTCAACGTATTCAAGTTCCAAGGTAAGAAATCTGGCGTAGTATACGGTGTTTCTCACTTCCAAACTGACGTAAACAACACTGGCGATTACGGCTACAACGGTTACGTTGGTTTCGAATCTGACTCGTTTAACGTATACGCTGGTTACGAAGACCGTCAACGTACTGATTACACAGTAACTACTGTATCTGGTAACGTTAAGATCTCTGACGCTGTATCTGTAGGTGCAAACCTTTGGATCGACGAAGTAGGTACAGCTGAAGAAACTGGCGCATACCTATCTGGTAAGTTCTCTGTAAACGAGAAAACTACTCTAGCAGCTGGTTACAAGACTGAGACTGATTCAGCTCCTGGTACTGCTGACGTAGACAACTCTTACTTCAACGTTGCTGCAAGCTACGAAGTTGACAACCTAGAGTTTGGTCTAGACATCAAACGTGATCTAGAAGTTGCTAAAGGTTCTGAAGAAGAAACTTACGTATTTGCTGCAGCTTGGTACAAATTCTAAGATTAACTTAGTATAATTTGTATTGAAAAAGCCCACCATTTGGTGGGCTTTTTAGTTGATAATGCATAGGAGAAAATGCAACGCCAACATTATGAGGTCATCAAACTTCTTTCCACTCGCCATTACCGAGGATATGTTCACCAAGCTGACCGTCCTCAAGCTCGCCTAAATGGTATCCCGCCATGGAATAACGAATCAATCTTAGGGTAGGGAAGCCGATATTAGCGGTCATACGGCGAACTTGGCGGTTACGACCCTCAGTAATGGTGATACTTAGCCAAGTTGTCGGGATATTGGCGCGAAAACGTACGGGTGGCACACGTTCCCACACGTTGGGTTCTGGCATAATGCTGACTTCCGCTGGCAAAGTCATGCCATCTTTTAGCTCAACTCCTTGGCGTAACTTATCTAAGTCTTGTTCTGTCGGTGCACCATCGACTTGTACCCAATACGTTTTCGGCTGTTTGGATTGCGGCTGAGTGAGCTTGGCTTGCAGGATGCCGTCATTGGTCAGTACCATCAAACCTTCACTATCACGATCCAATCGTCCTGCCGCATACACCCCTTTTACCGGAATAAAATCAGCAAGGGTTTGGCGTCCATCACCGTCGGTAAATTGGCTGAGGGTATCAAATGGCTTATTGAAGAGAATGACCTTTCTATCTGCAGCGCTAATCGGTTCAATACGGTGTTTAGTACGCGGTTTATTGCGGTGTTTTGCCGAACTGTTTCTTCGCTTATGAGCGGATGGATTAGAGCGACGTTCATCATCGCGATGGTGCTTTTTGCTATGATTTTGAGGCGTATCCGAAGTGCCCGAGCGTTTAAAAGGTTGGTTGCGGTTAGGGCGCTTTGAAGTGCGAGTACTCTGATCAGAGCGAGGTGACATGTTAACTACCTTGCAAAAATGTAAATGAACTGTAGGCATAAGTTTTCACTTTAAGCGAAATTCGCTATTATTTGCGCGCCCAAAAGAAACAATGCGGTCAGAATGATAGACTATTCCACGCGAATTGTTTAATTATATATACCCTGTGATATCGAGGAGAGGTGTTCCTACTCAAATAATAAAGAGCAGTGAGCAATGCACCCACCGAGATATGATGAGGTAACACAAGGCACTCATGGATTTAGAGCAAGCCTTGCTCAACGACAACAATAAAAGAGTGCCATAACATGCTTGATGCTTAATGTTGATACTTATAAGCATTTTAGGCGTCAATTCACACAACATCGGCAACGTCGAGTGTTCAGAAAATAGGGAAATTTCATGCCTACAGAAAAACCTACCATTATCTATACAATTACAGATGAGGCACCAGCGCTAGCAACTTTTTCTCTTCTGCCAATTATCCAATCTTTTACCGCCTCTTCAGGCATCAATGTTGAAACGCGTGACATCTCCCTTGCTGGTCGTATTATCGCAAACTTCCCAGAGTATTTAACAGAAGAACAGCGTATTGGCGATGCTCTAGCAGAATTGGGTGAACTAGCGAAAACGCCAGAAGCGAATATCATCAAGCTGCCAAACATCTCAGCTTCGATTCCTCAGTTGATTGCAGCGATCAAAGAGCTTCAGGAAAAAGGCTACGCACTGCCTAATTATCCTGAAGAGCCAAGCAATGACGAAGAAGTGGCAGTGAAAGCGACTTACGATAAAATTAAAGGCTCTGCAGTAAACCCTGTACTGCGTGAAGGTAACTCAGACCGTCGTGCTCCTCTATCCGTAAAAAATTACGCGAAGAAAAACCCACATTCAATGGGTGCATGGTCGGCTGATTCTAAGTCGCATGTTTCAAGCATGGCTGACAACGACTTTTTCGGTAGCGAAAAATCGACCACAATCAACGGCGCGACGGAAGTCTCGATTGAGTTTGCTGGTGCAGATGGTTCAAGCAAAACACTTAAGCCTGCTTTTGCCTTGCAAGATAAAGAGATCATCGATACTTCTGTAATGAACAAGAAAGCACTTGTATCTTTCTTTGAAGCACAAATTCAAGAAGCGAAAGAGCAAGATGTGCTGCTATCACTTCACATGAAAGCAACCATGATGAAAGTATCTGATCCGATCATTTTCGGACATGCGGTTCGCGTTTACTACAAAGATGTTTTCGAGAAATTCGGTGACGTTTTCGATTCACTTGGTGTCGATGTGAGCAACGGTATTGGTGATGTCTACGCTAAGATTGCATCACTGCCTGAAGCTCAAAAAGCGGAAATTGAGGCTGCATTAGAAGCGGTATATGAGACTCAGCCGCCACTCGCAATGGTTGACTCTGACCGAGGCATTACTAACCTACATGTTCCTTCAGATATTATCGTTGACGCATCAATGCCAGCGATGCTCCGTGCATCTGGTCAAATGTGGGGACCAGATGGTAAGCAGAAAGATACAAAAGCGATGATCCCTGATCGTAGCTATGCAAGTATCTACCAAGCGGTTATCGATTTCTGTAAAGAGAATGGTGCGTTCGATCCGACGACAATGGGCAGTGTTCCAAACGTAGGTCTAATGGCACAAAAAGCAGAAGAATATGGTTCACATGATAAAACCTTCACTCTTGACCAAGCTGGTACAGTGAAAGTGGTTGATGCATCTGGCGCGGTTCTGCTTGAGCAAGCCGTTGAAGAAGGCGATATCTTCCGTATGTGCCAAGTGAAAGACGCGCCAATCCAAGATTGGGTGAAACTTGCTGTAACTCGTTCGCGTGCTTCTGGTGCACCGGCGGTATTCTGGTTGAATGAAGATCGTGCACACGACGCTGAATTGATCAAAAAGGTGAATGCTTATCTTCCTAATCACGACACAGCTGGTCTAGAGATCAAGATACTCGCTCCACTAGAAGCGTGTAAGTACTCTCTAGAACGTATCAAGCAAGGTGTTGATACCATTTCTGTAACGGGTAACGTACTACGTGATTACTTGACTGATCTCTTCCCTATTCTAGAGCTTGGTACGTCTGCGAAAATGCTATCTATCGTGCCTCTCATGAATGGTGGCGGTCTATTTGAAACCGGTGCTGGTGGTTCTGCGCCTAAGCACGTCCAGCAGGTTCAAAAAGAGAACCACTTACGTTGGGACTCGTTAGGTGAATTCTTAGCTTTGGCAGCGTCACTAGAGCATCTAAGTGTGAACAGTGGCAATCAACGTGCGCAAGTTCTTGCTGATGCATTGGATAAAGCAACGGGCAAATTCCTTGATGAAAACAAATCACCATCGCGTAAAGTGGGTGAGTTGGACAACCGTGGCAGCCATTTCTATCTAGCGACTTACTGGGCAGAAGCATTGGCGTCTCAGTCTGGTGATGCTGAACTTGCAGCAGAATTTGCACCAGTAGCGAAAGCATTAGCAGAGCAAGAAGCTGTGATTGTTTCTGAGCTGAATGATGCGCAAGGTGTTGTGGGGGAGCTAGGTGGTTACTACATGCCTGAAACCGACAAAGCGTCACCATTGATGCGTCCAAGCGCAACATTGAATGCCATCATTAATGGTTAAATCCAGTTAAATTGGAGTACGCTCCAGTAAAAATAACAAAACCCGCTGAAAAGCGGGTTTTTTGTATTTGTCTTTGCGTTGCAGTATCAGTGTCGTCAAATTGCAAACTAAGCTGATTGAGTGATTCAAAACGTTAGCTGCGAAGCTCCACCATGTTTGACGATATACACCTAAACTAGGGATTCAAATAAAGTCCCGTCTAGGAAAAATCTACTTTGCAAAAGCTTCAACAGGTACAACACTGCTCGCGTGTGAACCTTTTGGCCCTTTCTCAATTTCGTAATTCACTTGCTGCCCCGCTTTCAGGGTACGATACCCATCCATTTGAATGGTTGAGTAATGAGCAAAAATATCCCCTTCTTCCTCATCTGAACAGATAAAACCAAAACCTTTGGCATTGTTAAACCATTTAACTGTACCTGTAGCCATGCTATACATCCCTCATGCATTTTGTTACTGATGTTGTTACGTCGAACTGATCGCTGATGTTAATTTCATAAAGCGCTGATGAATCTCAAAGAAAATGAAAGCGAATTGCTTTCGTGCTTCATTCAAGAATATTCATTAGATATGCAAAATGAAAAAGCCCATCCTACCCATATACCCTTGTAGTACGTCATAAACGAACCTTAGGGTTAAAAGTGCTTTCTTATATTGATAAAAACCAAGTTAAAACCACTTAATTCAACAACTAGAATCGTATGTAACGCGATCTAATTGTCCAAAAATACGTCACTATGTCCCAATGTAGCCAATGATAAGCCACAGTCAATAGGAAAATTGAAGAAATGCCAACATAATGGAAATCTATTCACGAATGAGATTAACATTTTTGCAAATAAAAGAGGTCAAATTCACTGTATGAAACATTTATTTTATTGACAATACTCTGTGTTGTGTGGATTAGGGCGAATTTTGCTTCTTTAGGCCTAATCTTTTATTTGCAGCACTTATGAGCGTGAATTAGGCTCTTAAGAAGAAATGTGAGTAACCGTGTACCAACCCCCTACACCCTGTTCTATGCTTATGGTAAATTGGCAAATACATTGCTAGGTTTGAAAACGCTGGCTTAACGTCATCAGTGTTACAGTAAAGTGCCATGAGTAAAAACTTTGAATGGGTAACTCCAGACTCAGATCTACTGGAGAAAGAAGAGACTAGGGTTCAGCCGCCAAAAATGTATAACGTAGTGCTGAACAACGATGATTACACACCTATGGACTTTGTGATTGAAGTGCTAGAGAGGTTTTTCTCTCATGACTTAGATAAAGCAACGCAGATCATGCTCAAGGTTCATTACGATGGAAGAGCGATATGTGGCACATACAGTGCTGAAATCGCCGAAACAAAAGTAGCCCAAGTAACGATGTACTCAAGGGAAAATGAGCATCCGCTACTCTGTACAATGGAGCAAGCATAGAAACTTGCTCGAGCAACCACGTTGTTCTTATAGGAGGTACTTATGCTAAATAAAGAACTAGAGTCAAGCCTCAATGGCGCATTCGCCCGTGCTCGTGACAAACGACATGAGTTTATGACAGTCGAACACCTCCTACTTGCATTGTTGGAAAACGATGCAGCGAAGGAAGCTTTGCAAGCCTGTAGCGCCGATTTAGATTCCCTACGAAATGAACTCGATATCTTTATCGACCAAACCACACCACTCATTCCTGAGAGTGATGAAACTCGAGAAACCCAACCAACCTTGAGTTTTCAACGTGTACTTCAGCGCGCTGTATTCCATGTGCAGTCTTCTGGGCGTAGCGAAGTCACGGGTGCAAACGTCCTTGTCGCTATTTTTAGTGAACAAGAATCTCACGCTGCTTATTTATTAAAAAAGAATGATATATCGCGACTGGACATCGTGAATTTCATTTCTCATGGTATTACCAAAGCCAGCAGCTCTAATGATGATTCTCCATCTGAGTCTTTCAATTCTGAAACCAGTGAAGAGACAAACTCTGAGGAGCGCTTGGAAAGTTTCGCCACTAACCTCAACAATGTGGCTAAACAGGGAAATATTGATCCTCTTATTGGTCGTGATATGGAGCTGGAGCGTACGATCCAAGTTCTTTGTCGTCGTCGTAAGAATAACCCACTGTTAGTCGGTGAAGCAGGCGTTGGTAAAACCGCGATTGCAGAGGGTTTAGCGTGGCGTATTGTTGAAGGCCAAGTTCCTGAAGTGATCAAAAACAGTGTCATTTACTCATTGGATATTGGTTCGCTGTTAGCTGGGACTAAGTATCGTGGCGATTTTGAGAAACGATTCAAAACGATTCTTAAGCAGCTAGAGAAAGAAGAAGACGCAATTCTATTTATTGACGAGATTCATACCATCATCGGTGCTGGTGCCGCTTCAGGTGGTCAAGTGGATGCCGCAAACCTAATCAAGCCCCTTTTAAGTAGCGGTAAACTTCGTTGCATTGGCTCCACTACGTATCAAGAGTACAGCAATATCTTTGAGAAAGAGCGTGCTCTTTCCCGTCGCTTCCAGAAAATCGATGTGGTTGAACCATCGCTAGATGATACCACCAAGATCTTGATGGGTTTGAAACCAAAATATGAAGCACACCACGAGGTTCGTTACACCAGTAAAGCGTTGAGAGCGGCAGTAGAGCTATCGGCGAAATACATTAATGAGCGTCACCTTCCCGACAAAGCCATCGATGTCATCGATGAAGCGGGTGCGCGTAGCCGCTTAGCGCCAGCGAGCCGTCGAAAGAAAACCGTCGGTGTTGCAGACATTGAAGCGATGGTCGCCAAGATGGCACGTATTCCAGAGAAGTCAGTCTCTTCTACGGATAAAGACATCTTGCAAACTCTTGATGAGAAGATGAAGCTGCTTGTCTTCGGGCAAGATGAAGCGATTGATGTGTTGAGCGAGGCGATTAAGCTGTCTCGTGCAGGTTTAGGTGAAGATCATAAACCAGTAGGGTCCTTCTTGTTTGCTGGCCCAACAGGTGTCGGTAAAACGGAAGTGACAGTACAGCTTTCAAAACTGCTTGGCATTGAGCTATTACGCTTCGACATGTCTGAATATGGTGAACGTCACTCTGTCAGCCGCTTAATTGGTGCGCCTCCGGGTTATGTTGGTTACGATCAAGGTGGTCTATTGACAGATGCTGTGATTAAGCACCCACATGCTGTTGTTTTACTGGATGAGATTGAGAAAGCCCACCCAGACATTTTCAACTTGCTGTTGCAAGTGATGGACAATGGTACCCTCACTGATAATAACGGACGTAAAGCGGATTTCCGCAATGTGATTCTTGTTATGACCACGAACGCGGGTGTGCAAGAGACAGAGAAGAAATCCATTGGCCTGATTCAGCAAGATCACAGTCATGACGCGATGGCTGAAATCAAAAAAGTCTTTACGCCTGAATTCAGAAACCGTCTGGACAATATCATCTGGTTCAATAGTCTTGATGAATCGGTGATCAGTTTAGTCGTCGATAAATTCATTGTGGAACTTCAAGCCCAACTTGATGCTCGTGGTGTCTCTCTGGAAGTGTCTCAAGATGCCCGTCACTGGCTTGCGGATAAAGGCTATGATCGTGCGATGGGAGCACGACCAATGAATCGAGTGATTCAGGAACGTCTCAAGAAGCCGCTAGCTAATGAACTTCTGTTCGGTATCTTAGTGGATGGTGGTACAGTGAAAGTTACTCTTGAAGAGAATGAGCTTCAGTTTGAGTACTTCAGTACGAAAGAGGCAGCGGTTCACTAAGTTTTGTAGAGTTAATGTTGTTAAGAGACACTGTTTTTAAAAGATACAGTTGCTAAGAGACATTGAACAAGTAAGCGTTGTTTGAAATTTAACTTGTTTGACTCAATCAGAAAAAGCGTGCGATTTATCGTGCGCTTTTTTTATGGTTCAGTTTAGTCGCTGAGGAAATGTGTTATCGAGGAAGAAGGGGCGGATATAGCTTCTATCGGTTGTAGGATTCTATTGGGTGTAGATTGCCACGACGGTAGCATTGTCTCGGGGGGGAAGTTGCTCTGGGGTAACATTGACAACATGCATCGTGACTGCCTATAGAAAAAGTGACGCGCACGAAAAAACGGAGCCTAAGCTCCGTTTTTCTGCAATCGTAAATCTAAGATTAACGAGCGCGGAAGACGATGCGGCCTTTTGATAGGTCGTATGGAGTCATCTCTACAGTAACTTTATCACCCGTTAGGATACGGATGTAGTTTTTACGCATTTTGCCAGAGATGTGTGCAGTCACAACGTGACCGTTTTCAAGTTCAACACGGAACATAGTGTTTGGAAGAGTGTCAAGGACAGTGCCTTGCATCTCAATAACGTCTTCTTTAGCCATTTAATCCTCTTTCGAAATTAGGCGATTTTTTAACGCGCTTATTCTGCCGTCAAAAATTGAATAAGTAAAGTTGGGCGGTATTCTACCCTTGCCAACGCTGATTTACTAGCCTTTGATGGGGGTGAAAACGAGTTTTATAGTTCATAGCGGGACATTCATCAATTTGATAACCCAAATAGAGCCATTGTTTACCTTCTTGTCGGCAAAATTCGAGTTGAAAAAGTACCGCAAGCGTCCCGATAGAAGCCGAATGGTAGTCAGGATCAAAGAAGGTATAGAAAGCACTGGCCGCGCTTGGCATGACATCGGTAACGGCGATGGCAATTAACTTGTCGTGATCGTAAATATGGAGAAAGCGCGTATCAAGCCATGCACTGCGCGAAAATTGAGAGAACTCTTTCTTCTTGGGAGGAAACATGGTGCCATCGCTGTGCCGCTGCGTAATGTAATTTGAGTATACAGAGAACCACTCGTCGTCCATCTCGGTTTTTAGACTCCAGCTCAAACTTTTGGCTTTATTTAAGACTCTTTTCTGACTACGGGAGGTTTTAAAATCGGCAGCAGAGATACGAATGGGATGACAAGAAGCACAAGTGTCGCAATGTGGTTTGTAAATAGTGTCGCCACTGCGCCGAAAACCATTGGCGAGCAGAACCTCATAGCTTTCACTTGTGTGCATCGATTTATCAAGTGCCACGGCGACGCGCTCTTGCTTGTCTGCCAAGTAGCTACAAGGGTGATTGTCGGTTAAACCTATGCGAATTCGATGCACATCTGAACTCATTCAGTGGGATCCTCTAGCCATTGCTTATCAAATGTAGAAGGTTTGATAGGAGAATTCTTTAAGCATAGCAGTCGATCAAGAAAATCTTTACGTGGAAGCTCAATTGCACCAAGAGATTCTAAGTGATCATTCATTACTTGGCAGTCGATCAACTTTCCATTGCAAGCTTGAAAGTGGCGGCAGAAATACCAGAGTGCGACTTTCGAAGCATTGGTTTTCTTAGAAAACATCGATTCACCACAGAAAATACCGCCACGATTGATGCCGTATAGCCCGCCCACCAGCTCGTCATCGAGCCACACCTCGACCGAATGACAGTGCCCCTGTTTAGCAAGCGAATAATAGGCTGCTTTCATCGGCTCATTGAGCCAAGTTTCTCGGGCTGGTCGTAATGCAGCGCACCAATGTAGGACTTCCTCAGTCGCCTGATTAATACTCACTTTATACCCAGTCTTTCGTTGAAATTTTTTTAAGCTTCGCGAAGGTTTAAACTCATCAACCATAAAGACGGCTCTTGGGGAAGGGCTCCACCATAAAATCGGCTCTCCCGGCCCGTACCAAGGGAAAATGCCTTGGTCGTAAGCTTTAAGAATTCGTTCGGGCTCAAGACCACCACCAAACGCGAGCAAACCGTTTGGATCGTCAAGCGCCTCGTGAGGGGAGGGGAACTGATAAACGTTAGGACTCAACTCGGTCAAATAAATGGGCATAAGTTCTTATTAAATTAGATGCATTTAGGGTTGGTTTGTTAGGGATAGTACTTGTTTTTATTGATTGCGCCAACTGCTACTCATGTAGGCAGTTCCTAATGAGGTATGGCTTGGCAAGCTTTTGAAGGAGTCGCTAACTTCACGGATAACTGCTAAACATAAAGGTTTTGCGAAGAATTACGAACTTATACCCAAGTAACCTCGAGATGCTAGGTTCAGCGAGAACTGCTTGGCTTGATAGCAAGGCATTACTTTGAAGATCTAGTGGCTCTAAATCAAGAAGTAATAACACCGCTAGCGAGCCAAGCAGACTCGCCCTTCGGGAGCCTGTCACTGGCTCCACTTCTGCGTTAGAGACATTGAAAATAGAATGACTATTTCCTTCATCTCTGCCTTGAATTGAAACCAGTGACAAGGCTCTGAATACGGCATCTTGAAGTCACTTGGGTATAGTGACTATTTATGCAAGAGTTGTTGTTTGCTACTGGTGTTCCTATTGATTTTTAGATAGTCTGAATCTACGAACAATTGCAGTGCACCTAATAAGAGGATTTGGGTGATTCAAGGACAAACGCGATAAATGGAAAGCCTTACTCTACAACCAATCAAAAAAGTGAACGGTGAAGTGAATTTACCGGGATCGAAAAGTGTTTCAAACCGTGCGCTTTTGCTAGCCGCATTAGCTGAAGGGACGACAACACTGACGAATTTACTGGATAGTGATGACATCCGTCATATGCTGAATGCATTGACACAATTAGGTGTAAACTACCAACTTTCAGCAGACAAAACAGAATGTAAAGTGGAAGGCCTAGGTCGACCATTTGATGTGGCGGAAGCGCAAGAGTTATTCCTCGGCAATGCGGGTACTGCAATGCGACCTTTGGCGGCGGCATTGTGTTTAGGGGCAGGTGAATATGTGCTCACTGGTGAGCCACGAATGAAGGAGCGCCCTATTGGACACTTAGTGGATGCTCTGCGCGAAGCGGGTGCAAACGTTGAGTATCTAGAAAATAAAGATTACCCACCTCTAAAGATTCAAGGCACAGGCTTGCAGTCTGGCACTGTCCATATAGATGGATCTATCTCTAGCCAGTTTTTGACGGCTTTTCTCATGTCAGCACCATTGGCGCAAGGTGATATCACCATTAAGATCCAAGGTGAGCTGGTCTCCAAGCCCTACATTGATATTACTTTGCATATCATGAAACAGTTTGGTGTTGAAGTTGCGAACAACGATTACCAAACCTTCACGGTGAAAGGCGGTCAAAGCTATCGTTCACCGGGGTCTTTCCTTGTCGAAGGGGACGCCTCGTCAGCGTCATACTTCTTAGCTGCAGCAGCGATCAAAGGCGGTGAAATCAAAGTCACCGGGATTGGTAAAAACAGCATACAAGGCGACATTCAATTTGCTCACGCACTAGAAAAAATGGGTGCAGAGATTGAGTGGGGAGAAGACTACGTCATCTCTCGAGTGGGTGAGCTAAAGGGAATCGATATGGATTATAACCATATTCCTGATGCTGCCATGACCATTGCTACGACCGCATTGTTTGCTCAAGGCACAACGGCCATTCGTAATGTTTATAACTGGCGAGTCAAAGAGACTGACCGCCTTGCTGCGATGGCAACGGAGCTGAGAAAAGTCGGGGCAGACGTTGAAGAGGGCGAAGATTATTTAATCGTAAACCCAACTGACAATCTGAAACATGCTGCGATTGACACTTACGATGACCACCGCATCGCGATGTGTTTCTCATTGGTGGCACTAAGCGATACACCCGTGACGATTAATGATCCTAAATGTACGTCGAAGACCTTCCCGGATTATTTCGACAAGTTAGCGACACTGAGCCATTAATTGAATTATCTTTCGCCAAAAAAAGGGTTTGTATATGCAAACCCTTTTTTGTTCTACAACACTAAGACTTTAACGTAAACTCTTTTGAAAGATGATGAGCTAAGTATTTGAACATGTTGAAAACCGCCGTGGTTTTCGGCGTCGGTAGCCCATTATCATCAAGGAAGTATTCGCCTTTAAAGATCAAGACATCTTCCTTTTCCTCAACTGACGTCGCGCGCATCCCTTCTATATAGTCTTCGTGGTCTTGTATTACCTGATTTGCAATCATTAACAAATCAAGCTCGTTGATAGCGTTTTTCTCAGACATAGTGTTCTCTTTTTTGTGGAAAGATTTCAGCCTAGGTTACCTTTGACCTCAATGAAGTGAAGCGACAAGATAGGAAAGTTAGGTGCGATTCATCTTTGTTGCTTCGATCATAGGCTAGATGACTGGTTGTCCAGTTGTCAGCGATACATAAATTGTAACTAAGAAGAGATCTCAATTCTTGATCTCACAACATCTTCCGGTGATTTCAACTATTATTGTTGAAATATTGTTATCGCCAAGTGAGGCGGGTGATGAGTAGCCGCTTACTGTTCCCAGAATTAGGAAGTGCACTTTGAGTGCCATAGCTTTGAACTTTGAGACCATAGTCTTGAACTTTGTAGAGAAAAAGGTGTGGTTTGCTTAATGACTTACGTTCGAAAAAGAGAGTCAGATTATATTGGGAGATCATGAAGTTAGTTGAAAATCAGCTTTTTACCGTCATGGTGAAGCAATAAAGTTTGTGATGAGGGGCAAAATTTCTTTCATTCTGCTAGCTTAGTCATTCATTGACTGCTTAGTATATGCGCGCTAGCAGTACGGTATTATCTTATCGAGAAGTGAAACCCAGTCTAGACCGGTTACCCGGGTACAACGATTGCCTCTTTTATATTAGCGCTAAACGATTTGTGGGCGATGAATTGTCGAGCAGTTAGATCCCAAATCAAAAAAAGCAGTTGATCTTATCTGCGTCTCGCACAATAGTAAAAAAAGAAGCAATGAAATAGAACAATATGCGGATAGCTAGTCAAAGCGAAAAGCTGTCTGTGTGGTATGAAAGGACGTTTGAGTCAATATGGGTAAATCGCTCGTAATAGTAGAGTCTCCAGCCAAGGCTAAAACAATCAACAAGTATCTTGGTAAGGACTTCGTGGTTAAGTCCAGTGTTGGTCACGTACGTGATCTACCAACTGCCGGCCAAAGTACGGGTCAGAAAGCCGCTGCGATTTCTACCAAAGGTATGAGCCCTGAAGAGAAAGCTCGTATTAAGAAAGAGAAAGACCGTAAGGCGCTGATCAAGAAAATGGGCATTAACCCATTTGAAGATTGGGAAGCGAATTACCAGATCTTGCCAGGCAAAGAGAAAGTGGTAAGTGAACTGCAAAGACTTGCAGAAGACGCAGATTGCGTTTATCTCGCAACCGATTTGGACCGTGAGGGAGAAGCTATTGCGTGGCACCTTCGCGAGATCATCGGTGGTGAAGAGACGCAATACAAGCGAGTGGTGTTTAACGAAATCACCAAAAACGCGATACAACAAGCGTTTGAAACTCCAGGTGAGCTGAACATGGACGGTGTGAATGCGCAGCAAGCACGTCGTTTTATGGACCGTGTGGTTGGTTTCATGGTGTCGCCATTACTTTGGAAGAAGGTGGCACGTGGCCTTTCTGCTGGTCGAGTTCAATCTGTAGCCGTGAAGCTACTTGTAGAGCGTGAGCGAGAAATTAATGCGTTCATACCAGAAGAGTTTTGGGATATTCATGCCAATACTCAGACTAAAGACGAGACACCGTTCAAGCTACTGGTCGCTCAGAAAGATGGTGCGCCATTTAAACCAGTCAATGAAGCGGAAACGCAGTCGGCAATGGCTGTGCTTGAAAAAGCACGATTTGAAGTCTGTAAGCGAGACGACCGTCCAACCAAGAGTAAACCATCGGCGCCATACATTACTTCCACGCTACAACAAGCAGCAAGTACTCGTTTAGGTTATGGCGTGAAAAAGACCATGATGCTGGCTCAGCGACTCTATGAGGCGGGTTACATCACGTATATGCGTACTGACTCGACCAACTTGAGTAGCGAAGCTGTTGAAGCGGCTCGTGCATTTATCGGCAGTGAATACGGTGATAAGTACCTTCCAGAGAAGCCACTGGTATACGGTAGTAAAGAAGGTGCTCAAGAAGCGCACGAAGCGATTCGTCCATCCAGTGTGGATGTGAAGACAGATGATTTGCAGGGTGTTGACGCCGACGCTCACAAAATTTACCAACTTATTTGGAATCAGTTTGTCGCTTGTCAGATGACCCCAGCGCAGTACGACTCGACAACAATAAGTGTCAAAGCGGACGAGTACACTCTTAAAGCAAAAGGTCGCATCCTTAAATTTGATGGTTGGACACGTGTCCAGCGTCCACTAGGTAAGAACGAAGACTCAATTCTGCCTTCCGTTCAGCTTGGTGAAGAGCTGAAACTGGAAAACCTAGAGCCGAAACAACACTTCACAAAACCACCAGCGCGTTTCACTGAAGCGGCATTGGTAAAAGAGCTGGAGAAGCGTGGTATCGGTCGTCCTTCGACGTATGCGTCGATCATTTCCACTATTCAAGACCGTGGTTATGTGAAAGTGGATCAGCGTCGCTTTTATGCTGAGAAAATGGGCGAGATCGTTACCGATCGCCTAGATGACAGCTTTAATGATTTGATGAACTACGACTTCACGGCTCGCATGGAACAGAAACTGGACCAAATTGCGGACGGTGAAGTGGTATGGAAAGATGTACTCAATAACTTCTTTGCAGACTTTACCGGCGACTTAGAAAAAGCAGAATTAGGTGAAGACGATGGTGGTATGAGACCAAACAACATCGTTTACACGGACATTGAATGTCCGACTTGTTCTCGCCCTATGGGAATCCGTACCGCTTCGACAGGGGTATTCTTAGGGTGTTCTGGTTATGCATTGCCGCCAAAAGAGCGTTGTAAGACAACCATTAACCTTGGTGATGAAGAAGGCATTATTAACGTCTTAGAAGAAGACGTTGAGACGGCTGCGCTTCGCGCGAAGAAACGTTGCCCTATCTGTGAAACGGCAATGGACGCCTATCTCATTGACGATAAGCGTAAGATGCACGTTTGTGGTAACAACCCGAACTGTGATGGTTACATCGTTGAGCATGGTGAGTTTAAAGTTAAAGGGTATGATGGTCCTGTTGTTGAATGTGACAAGTGTGGCGCTGATATGGTGCTGAAAAACGGTCGCTTCGGCAAATACATGGACTGTACATCCGAAGACTGTAAAAACACGCGTAAGATTCTGAAAAATGGCGAAGTTGCGCCACCGAAAGAAGACCCAGTCCACTTCCCAGAGTTACCTTGTGAAAATTCGGATGCGTACTTTGTCCTTCGTGATGGTGCATCAGGTCTGTTTATGGCAGCGAGTAACTTCCCTAAATCACGTGAAACTCGTGCGCCACTAGTAGCAGAGTTGGCTCGATTCGAAGACCGAATCTCAGATAAGTTCAAATATCTTGCTACCGCGCCAACGGAAGACCCAGATGGTCGTCCGACAGTAGTACGCTTTAGTCGTAAGACGAAAGAGAACTATGTTCGTTCGGAAGAAGGCGGAAAACCAAGTGGTTGGACTGCATTGTACGTGGACGGTAAATGGGAAATTACCGATAAACGCAAAAAGAAGAAAAGCGCTTAACCTAACACTGATGATGGTTTAGGCTACAGAGAAATAGAAAGCGACTCGTTATCGAGTCGCTTTTTTTATATCTATACCCAAGTAAGAGACAATTGAGGCGATTCACAGCATCGCGAAATGAAATGTTGTGTCGCTTTCACTCAGCGAGAGGCTCCTCATAGAATGACTTTCTGAGAGCCGCGAAAAATTAAAATGAGATCCAGCCGCCTTTATGTGTCACATGTTTGACATACCCTCAATTTAATCTTTGAAAGCAAGTTACTGTTACGTAACTCGCATACATAACAATAATTGTCTCATTAGTTAAAACACCGTTAATGATCCACAAGGTTCGTGATTGATATACGGTTAAAAATGTGATCAGTCTGACGAGATGCGTAAGTAACGAATGCACGAGGCACAGAATGCCATATTTAAAATTGTATTTTTATTTCATTGCGATAACGTATAAGAAATCAAATGCAATTCAATTGCATTCTGATGCATCCGACTAACATAAACACATAATAATAGTCGGGTTTTGACTATGCTTGCGACCTCATTGAGTATTCAACTCCCCATGATAAGTAGGCATATCCACTTCCAAGCTATAAAAATATGGAGAACAACGAATGGCTGGTGTTTTGGGAATGATTCTTGCTGGCGGTGAAGGCTCTCGTCTGAGACCTTTAACTGAGTCCCGTAGTAAACCTTCTGTCCCTTTTGGTGGCAGTTACAGGCTTATCGATTTTGCATTAAACAACTTCGTGAATGCAGATCTGATGCGTATATACGTACTCACTCAATTCAAATCTCAATCTCTGTTCCATCACTTGAAAAAAGGATGGAATATTAATGGCATTACTGACCGTTTTATCGACCCAATTCCTGCACAAATGCGTACAGGTAAACGTTGGTATGAAGGGACTGCGGATGCGATTTACCAGAACTTAAGATTTATGGAATTGGCGGAACCGGATCAAGTATGTATCTTTGGTTCTGACCATATTTACAAGATGGACATCAAGCAAATGCTTGACTTCCATAAAGAAAAAGAAGCGTCATTGACGGTGTCTGCGCTGCGTATGCCACTATCAGAAGCGTCACAATTTGGCGTTATTGAAGTAGATGCTGAAGGGCGCATGATTGGATTCGAAGAGAAGCCGGCACAGCCGAAATCAATTCCTGGAGATCCTGAATTCGCCCTCGTTTCCATGGGGAATTACGTCTTTGAAGCGAAAACCTTATTTGCTGAATTGATCGAGGACGCAGATAACGAAAACTCATCTCATGATTTCGGTAAAGACATCATCCCTAACATGTTCCCTCGTGGGGATGTGTTTGTGTATGACTTCAGTACGAACCGAATTACGGGGGAAAGAGAAGAAGTGTATTGGCGCGATGTAGGTACCATTGACGCGTACTGGCAAGCGCATATGGACTTACTTGAGAAAGATGCACCTTTCTCACTGTACAATCGTAAGTGGCCATTGCACACCTTCTATCCGCCATTACCACCAGCAACATTTACTGACTCTGATAATGGGCGAGTGCAAATCATTGACAGCTTAGTGTGCAATGGCAGTTATGTTCGCGGTTCTCGTATTGAAAAGTCTGTCCTTGGTTTCCGAAGCAACATTGCTTCGACGTGTGACATTACCGAAAGTATTTTACTTGGAGACGTAAAAGTCGGCGAAGGCTGTGTTTTACGTCGCGTTATTATCGACAAGGATGCCGATATCGCACCGGGTACACAGATAGGCGTCAATCTTCAAGAAGATAAGAAGCATTTCCATGTGTCGGATGACGGTATTGTGGTGATTCCGAAAGGAGCTAAGGTTGGCTACTAACCCTTTATCGGTACTGTTTGTAGCATCTGAGGTTGAAGGTTTAATCAAGAGTGGTGGCTTGGCTGATGTAGCCAAGGCACTGCCTGAAGCCCTCAAAAACTTAGAGCAAGATGTACGAATTTCTATCCCAGCTTATACCCAAATCCCCAACGTAGAGCACGCCAATGTGATACTGGAAACCCAGCTAGAGCATTGGCCGCATACGCCGTATCAAGTCCTCGACCTCGAAGTAGCGGGAGTATCAGTATGGGCGATACGGTGTGAGTCTTACTTTGATAGACCCTCTATGTATTCAGAAAATAATCAGGCTTATACTGATAATGGCGAACGATTCGCTTTTTTTAGTGCCGCTTGTCTGGATATGTTGCCGAAACTGAATTGGCACCCAGATGTGATACACGCCAATGATTGGCATACGGGATTGGTCCCTTTTTTAGTGAAGAAACGCTATCACCACGATCCATTCTTCTCAACGGTAAGAACTGTTCTCAGTATCCATAATGCCGTGTTTAAAGGTGTCTTCAGCTACGATGAACTGCAATGTTTACCCGAGTTTCATAGCCGTGATGTCGCAGAAGCAGCAGTGAGTTCGACTCATATCACTATGCTGAAAGCTGGTGTCATGACAGCGCATAAGATTAATGCAGTGAGCCCCACTTACGCGGAAGAACTTAAAACTGAACTGGGCAGTCACGGTATGGCATGGGAGTTCCAATCGCGTTCAGAAGATTTAGTGGGCATTCTTAATGGCTGTGATTACAGTGCTTGGCATCCAGAAACCGACCACTATTTACCCCACAACTTCAGTGCCAATTTGCCGAGTATGGTTGAAGGGAAGCGTGCGTGTAAGCAAGCGCTCCAGCAACGAGTGGGTTTACCCAAGTCTGGCGTAGCTATGTATGGCATGGTATGTCGCCTAACCAATCAAAAAGGGGTTCATTACCTCCTGCCGATTTTATCTGAATTCTTAAAGCATCAGGTTCAGGTTGTTGTCGTGGGGACGGGCGATCCTCATTTAGCCGCCCAGTTAAGAGATATTTCTGCCCTACACGGAGAGAAGTTTGTCTTTGTGGAAGCGTATGACAACGAGTTAGCACACTTAGTGGAAGCGGGATCTGATTTCTTCTTGATGCCGTCAGAGTTTGAGCCTTGTGGCTTAAATCAAATCTATAGTATGGCTTATGGCACTTTGCCTATCGTGAGAGGAGTGGGCGGTCTGAAAGACAGTGTGGTCGATTATGATCAAACACCACATGCCGCAACGGGCTTTGTGTTTCATGCTCCAGAACCTAAAGAGTTGCTGTTGTTGATGTTACGATCTTTATTGCTGTATACGCAGAACATTGAAGAAGTGCGACGGGTACAACTCCACGCGATGGAGCAAGACTTTTGTTGGCATGAGGCTGCAAAGAAGTACTTAGATTTGTATCATGAGGCTAAGTTACACGAGTTTTAAGATTGCAAATTAACGGTTTTAACGCTTGTCTTGCTATTTGAAGAAGAGGTGCTCAATGAGTACCTCTTTTCGATCGACGGTTCGTCTAATGCATAGCTCAAAAAGCAGAGGAATCACCAACGAGGATGAATAAATTGAGAACGAACGGAAAGTGAGATGGGCTGAGATCGTTTATAATGTAAGAATCTCACAACAAAGCAACGAATCACGAATTAAGTATGGTAGGATTCTTGCTTCGTCATTGGTGAATTGCAGATAGAATTGAAGTTCTCTGTTTTCGAAATTGGCACTGGTCACCACAGTATAATGGGTCACCACAGAACAATTGGTCACTACAAAACCATTGCTTACTAAAACTAATCGTCGTTGCAAAGAGTTATGTCGCAAAATTTACTTTTCCATAAAGCTTACCGTCACCCAGAAAGCACTGAATGGGTCGTATTCGTCCATGGGGCTGGTGGCAGTTCTTCCATCTGGTTCAAGCAGATAAAAGCCTACAAGCAGCATTTTAATGTGTTATTAGTTGATCTGCGCGGGCATGGTAAATCCAACCAACTGTTACGTGAAATCATCAACAACCGCTATACCTTCAAAGCGGTGACCAAAGATATCTTAAATGTCCTCGATCATCTAAAAATTCAATCGGCTCATTTTGTTGGTATGTCTTTAGGAACCATCATTGTGAGAAACTTGGCAGAAATGGCTTCTGACCGAGTACGCAGTATGGTACTGGGTGGCGCAGTAACACGGCTTGATATCCGTTCTAGGGTGTTAGTCAGCTTGGGTAACTTTAGTAAGCATGTCATTCCTTACATGTGGTTATACAG
This sequence comes from bacterium sp. HQB-39, assembly GCA_043422575.1. GTDB lineage: Bacteria > Pseudomonadota > Gammaproteobacteria > Enterobacterales > Vibrionaceae > Vibrio. The sequence continues at coordinate 104,995 of JBHOHG010000008.1, forward strand.
CTTGTTTGCATACATTGTGATGCCGCAAGCCAACCAAAAAGAATCACGACACCTGTTTATTCGTGAAGCTAAGAAATTATGCCAACAAGAATTCAAACGATGGTTTAAATTGACAGCGGAAGTGAACCCTTTGATGAAATATTTCAAAGAAAAAGAAATCCCAATTCCAACCTTGTACTTGATGGGAGAGAAGGATTACATGTTCATCAAGCCAGTGAAAGAGATGGTCGCTTCTCATCGCCAAAGCCATCTACAAGAGATCCCGGATTGTGGTCATGTATGTAACGTAGAACGCCCAGACGAATTTAACCAACACTCCATCCGCTTTATCAAACAGCACTGTCTAGAGGCTTAGTACGAGTTCTCTAGGCTTGACTTGCTCATTAACTGGGAGCTGCTTCGCTGCAGCTCCAGCATAAACCAAATTGAGCTTCATTGTGTTCTCCACAATGAGCACAAATCCAAGGGGCTTCCCTCTGAGCCTCATCGATTGAAGCCTCAAATTCTTTAACAGCCCCTCTGGCGACTTTCTCTTGAAGTGGATTGAGTAACCATACATGCGGAGCCGTTTCATCCCCCATAGGTATTTCACCGTAAGCACTAAATAGTGCTTCTCCACGAACTTCACAATCGATGCCTTGGCTACGAAGTAGGTCACAAACGATATGCGCCTGTGGGGGATTGTTCGCGGAGAAAATCTTCATACAGTGCTCTCTTTTACTGGGCGAAATTTAGCCATGATCCATTTCGTAATGATTGGGAACAAACCAAGTAAGGCAAACGAAGCTAAAACCGTTGGTGAAACGATCCCAGACAATGAATCGATCTCGGCAAGCTGAGTACCAGCATTCAAATACACTGCCGTACCTGGAAGCATCCCTAGCTGGCTGACAAGGTAGTAACGAGCAACAGAGATAGGCGTTAAGCCCATCAGCAGGTTAATCAAAAAGAAAGGGACTACGGGAATGAGGCGCAATGAAAACAAGTAAAAGGCACCGTCTTTCTCTACCCCTTTGTTAATTGTCTCCAACTTATCGCCAAATTTAGTTTGTACCCAGTCTCTTAATAAGTATCGACTACTCAGAAACGCTAAGGTAGCACCAATAGTGCTGGCAAAAGAGACCAGTAGCAAACTAAACCAAAAACCAAATAGCGCAGCACCCAGCAGTGTCACAACGGCAGCGCCGGGAATAGAAAAAGCGGTCACCGCCACATAGAGGGCAAAGTAAGTGATAGCGGCGATAAGCAGGTTTTCTTCGATAAACCCATTGAGGGCAGCTTGTTGAGCTTTGGCATTTTCAAGCGTAAACAGATGACCAAAGTTAGCAGCAAGAAAAACAATTAAGGCGACAAAAACCACCCCAAGGATTACTTTTTTATTCATTGTCTTAGTTCCAAATCAGATACCTAAAGAATAAGACAGGCTTAGGAAAAATAAAATTTCAACCTGCAGCAAAAATCGTAAAAACTGATGACTAACGATAGGTTGGTAGGGGTAGGTAAGTCGATCCTTTACAAAAAAAGCCGCACTCGAGAGTGCGGCTTTTATCAAAATGAGTTGAGTTAATTGAGCTTGCTCAACAACTCTTGTCGACGATTCTGCGGAATAACGCTCCAATGTTTACCACTGATCGCACCTTCAAGCGCCCATAACAGTTCGACACTCACATTACTATTTTGTGAGTCTAAAATGGCTTGATAAGCTCTCAGAGAGCCAGCTTCTTCCAGTGCTTCCACACTTTCGATGCCCGCTTTCTTTAACATTCGTTCTGTTGCTAAGCGCAAGTTTGGCAGATCTTTCAAACGATTTGGTTTGGTTTTCGCCTGTTCAACTTTCTCCTCTTTTGCAGTCGACAAAGCTTGCCTTGCTGCAGTAAGAAGAGCATCTGGGCTTGCCCATAAATCATCACTGATTGCAAAATATTTAGTGACGACTGGAAAGCCACGTTTTTTGTATACGTAAGGCTGTAAGCCTTGTTCCTCGAAAAAAGCCGTGTTTTTTTCGTCAGCACGAATGTGGAGTTGATCTCCAACCACTAGCGCAAACATAGTGTCATCGGCGAATAGTCCGAATCCACCAAACATTGAGCGAGACTTGATGTAGCCAAGCGGCTCAAAAAGCTTCATTGAGTCTTTAAGTATAGGTTTATCCATGCTGTGTAATCTCGGTGTAAATTCATTTTACGCCACCAAATTCAGGTCCGAGAGATTAGCAAACGAATGCAGATGTTATGTCATTAAAGGGTAAACTATCGGTTATGCATCTTTGCCATCGGTAACCCCGCTACCTATCACTATAACATTGTGGTTTAGGCCGGAGGCTTTGCGTCCCATCCTTTCAGATGGTTTGCCCTGTGCGTGACTCAAAAATAATAATCCTTCCACTGGAGTAACATCACAATTTAGAGGTAAAAGTGTGATCTTGGTTCAGTTAATATTTTACGGAAAATGAAAATAAATCCGTATGTGAGAATTTTTAGTTATAAATGACGTTATTGATAATATTCTGACAATAAAAAAAACGCCCCAATATGGAGCGTTTAAGAATGCTAAAATGCGACGTAATTAACATTGCATTTATCGGCCATTATCGACTAGTTAAGCTTTTTAACAGAGTCGCGCACGACGATTTCAGGTTGCATTTCAAAAACACGCTTCTCGTGCTCTTTGTCTTTAATGCGCTCTAGAAGAATCTCAAACGCGTTTTTACCAACACGGCGTTTTGGTTGGTGCACCGTGGTCAGTGGTGGTGAAAAGTATTCCGCCAACTCAATATTGTCATAACCAATAACAGAGACATCATCAGGTACACGTACACCTTTCTGTTGCAGGCGGCTGATCAAGCCAAGCGCCATTGTGTCATTAAAACAGAAAACCGCTGTAGGGCGTTTTTCCATGGCGACAATTTTATCTGCGGCGATGACTGCTGTATCACATTCGAAGTTACCTTCAAGGATCCACTCTTCATTGACTGCTATATCGGCTTGATTCATCGCTCGGCGGTAACCATTGATACGCTCAGCACAAGCGGCTTTTTCAAAATGACCGCTCAAACATGCGATATCCGTATGGCCATTATCGATCAGGAATTTGGTTGCCAAATAACCACCTTCTTCTGAATTATCGATGATTTTATCTGCCTGCGAACTTTCAGGCCCCCAGTCCATGACAACTTTAGGAATGTCTTTATGGCGATCAAGCATTTCACGCAATTCTTCGGTGAGGTCTGAACACATCACCAAAATGCCATCAACACGTTTCTCTGCCAACATGCGGATGTAGTCACGCTGCTTCTCGTAGATACCACCTGTATTACAAAGGATCAGTGTGTAACCTTGGCGGTAACAGTAGCTTTCCACGCCATCAATGACTTCAGAGAAAAAGAGGTTCGTCGATTGAGTCACCAGCATGCCAATGGTACGTGTTGAGTTACATTTTAAGCTACGTGCAACGGCACTCGGGGCGTAGTTTAGTTCATCTACCGCTTGCATCACTTTCTCTTGAGTCGCTTCAGCGACAAAACGAGTTTTATTGATTACATGCGACACTGTCGTTGTTGAAACGCCAGCCAATCGTGCGACGTCTTTAATTGTTGCCATAGGTGTTGTCCTGTCCGGGGCTACGGGGTTGAAACCACGCAGCAAATACACACTACCTTTCTGGGCTTCTGAAAGGTCCAGAAGTGCTAAATAATGGTTGAAAAGCAGCTTAAGCTAAAAAATACAAAAACCGCTGTAAGTCAGCGGTTTGCATTAAATTCAATATTTTATCGTTTGCGATCTCAATTTTAGATCGTCGTAGTGAAACTCGCAATGTCATGGAAATGTAATTAGTGGATCGATATTCACACTTTGACCACGACCAAAGCCCTCCATTTTTGAAAACAAGCTCACTTTGATTAAACCCAATCTTTTCTGCTTGAGTTTCAACTGAGCGCGCTTGTTCATATTTACTTGGGGGCAAGGCTCACATTTTTTGAAGGCGCTGATTATTCACCAATTAGGTAGTCGCTGTCTAGTGTGCAAAATGCAATTAATAGTGTCGAAACGCTGGAATATAGTCCGAAATCATCGAGATTTTGACAAAGTTGGTCAAACTTAGGTAACCAAGTAAGCAAATGTTTCTGAATGAAGGCATTTTGAGTCGAAAATGCTTCTTCCATATGCTTTTCTTGTTCCAGTTCATTACTACGAATGATGAGGTTGCCAAGGAAATCCAACTGAATAGCCAGGTGATCCGCTGGCTCTTTGAGAGTTTCGTCGACTTTTACCCCATGTTTTGCCATCAAGGCTTGCATTTCATCAGCAGGTTCTTGGTTAAGTAATCCACTTTCGCTCAAGTAAATCGAAGCATACGGTAGGGCACCGTGCTTTGCTGTTTTCAAGAACAGTTCACAGAAGTCAGCGGCCAGTTCTAGCTGAGCATCTTCTCGATCTTGTAAGCGATTGAGTGCATCAACCAGTCGGTCAATCGCGGGTTTTAAGCTTGGGTTTTCTCCTAGCCCAGTTAAAAATGCGCGAATCTCAGGGCTGTGGTAACGAGCGATTTCTTGCTCTGTTAATTCACGAGCGAATAAACTTGAGAACCACCAGTAGATCTCAGCACGTTGTTCATTAAAGGCTTTAACTTCTTGCATTTTCTTTGCTCCGACAAGGCTAATGATTCATTGTAAACAATTAAAATGAACAGAATTAACTATAATTATATTTAATTATTGTCATTTGTGAGCGTTTATTAACAACAGGGTCTAAGCTTGTTTTGAATCAATAAAGTGTTTAATTCTTGGTGATTAAGCTATCTATTACTAGAAATGTTACTAGTTATGAATAGAATACGCTTGAGAAAGATAATAAGAGTCAAAGTGGTGTAAATGAGCTATCACGTATTAGTCGTAGAAGATGATGTAGTCACCCGTAGTAAGCTTGCTGGCTACTTTCAAAATGAAGGGTACTCAGTCAGCGAGGCAGATAATGGCGCGCAAATGCGTGAAATTCTGCAAACTGAATCGGTGGACTTAATCATGCTAGACATCAACCTTCCAGGAGAGGATGGTCTGATGTTGACGCGCGAACTTCGCAGCCAGTCGGATATTGGCATTATATTGGTCACTGGACGCACGGATAGCATAGACAAAATTGTAGGCCTGGAGATGGGCGCGGATGATTACGTAACCAAACCATTTGAGTTACGTGAACTTCTGGTTCGAGTGAAGAACTTATTGTGGCGTATTTCTGCCGCTCGCAGTGGTACGAACAATGATGGGCAAAGTGCGACAGAGTCAAATGTGGTTCGCTTCGGTGAATGGACCTTTGATATTCAACGCCGTGCACTGAGTAAAAACGGCGACCCCGTTAAACTCACAAAGGCCGAATACGAGCTTTTGGTGGCCTTGTCTTCATACCCTAACCAAGTCCTCAGCCGAGAACGCATTCTTAATATGATCAGTCATCGTGTTGATGCTCCGAATGACAGAACCATTGATGTTTTGATCCGAAGAATGCGCGCTAAAATGGAATTTGACCCTAAGAACCCACAGATCTTTGTCACGGTTCATGGGGAAGGTTATATGTTTGCAGGGGATTAACCTGTTAAATAGCATAAGCGACAATAAGAAAAACCGAGCTTCTATGCTCGGTTTTTCTTTGTTCGGGACTTGCTCGTATTTGGCTTGTTCAAGTTTGAATTATTCAAGTTTAGCTTGCTCCCTACGAGCGCAGTAGTACTAGCTTGCTTATGATGCCAACGTAAGCATCAGCTAACGTTATTGGCTCTGCTCTAGAGATTCAGACTCGTCTTCAGAATTAAAGGCATCATCAAAAAGAGGCTCCTCATTCACCACAAGATGGTTTTCATACATTTTGTCGCGCAGTACTTGCCAGTAGTAACCTAATGTCTCATGCCAGTACATCTCCGTTTGCTCTAGATAACGGGCTCTTGGTTTGTATTTTTCCCATGGCTGCACGATGTTGTCATGAGCTAAATAATTTGTCGGCGCAGGGAGGGGGTTCAATCCCGCCGATTTAAATTCAAGCAGCGCGCGTTTCATATGACTTGCTGACGTCACAAGCACCAGGTTCTTGTCTTTGACGTAAGAGGCCGCATTACGAGATTCTTCCCAGGTATCGCGAGCATGTTCTAAAAGTACGATATCCGATTTGGCAACACCAAGGGCTATCGCTACTCTAGCCATCATTCGCGCATTGCTGACTTCAGTGGCCCCGGAATACCCGGACAGAATCAGTTTTGAACCGGGATACAAACGCATGATACGGATGCCTTCAGTCAAACGCATTAACGCGGTGCGGCTCAGTTCAGAAGTGGGTGGGATCTGGTCATCGACCACGTGGCCGCTGCCCAGCACCATAACAAAATCAATTTTCTCATCGCCAGGCAGAAAAGCAGAGTGGAGACGCTCTAGAGGCATCAAAAGGCGAGTACTCACCGGCTGGAATGAAATTAGAAAAATGCCAACAAACGCAAACAAGATCACAAAGCATCCCGTTTTACGGTTGGTTGTAAAGCTGACTAATGCTAACCCCAAAAGGCCGATAATTAAAAAGGCGGGCAGTGGCATAAGTAGAGCAGACACAACTTTTTTCAGCTCAAACATATTCAAATAGTCCGAAAAAACATCACTTGGTAATAAAAAAGAGGGGAGAGCCCTTTATTCCTGCTTTCCTTATGACAGAATAGCAGCACGATTCCACATGATAACCTAACCTGCTGTGACTGAAGACCGCAATTTCGACGATATTGCCCACAAATTTGCAAAAAATATTTACGGCTCTGACAAAGGTGAGATTCGCCAAGTCATTGTTTGGGAAGATTTAGAGAACCTCTTAGCTGCGGCTGAGGGAGACAAACGCACCTTGAGTATCTTAGATGCGGGGGGCGGTCTTGCCCAAATGTCGCAAAAAATAGCTCGCTTGGGGCATAATGTTGCGTTATGTGATCTATCTTCGGAAATGCTGCAATTAGCCGAAGAGGATATTGCAAAGAATGGGCTACTTGAGCAGTATCGCTTGATACATTCACCAGTACAAAATATTGGTGAACACTTGCAGCAGCCTGTGGATGTGGCTATGTTTCATGCCGTGATGGAATGGTTAGCGGATCCTCGTCCGGCCCTAGAGACCTTATTGGCTCAGGTAAAAGAGGGAGGCTTTGCTTCCATTATGTTCTACAACCACCATGGGCTGGTTTATAAAAATGTGGTTTGTGGCAACATTCCCCACGTTCTTGATGGGATGCCTCACCGCAAAAGATTTAAATTACAGCCGCAGAAAGGTTTGAAGCCTGAAGAAGTCTATCAATGGATTGAAGATGCAGGTTTTGAAATCTGCGGAAAATCTGGTATTCGCTGTTTTAGTGATTACATTGGAAACCGTGAGTACATGGGCGACTACCAGCTTGAAGATGTAGTGGCACTCGAAAAACAACTTTGTCGACAAGAGCCGTACCTCTCATTAGGCCGATACATTCATGTATGGGCACAAAAGAAAAATAAGCAGGATTAACAATGAGTGAGATGACTCTCAATGTTGCTGACCAACCTATAGACGAACTTGTCGGTTGGGTTAAGCAGCACGACTTTTCATTGAACCTGACCACCGAGCGATTGGCATTTCTTATTGCTGTCGCAGTGCTGAGTAATGAACGGTTTGATGAAGAGCTAGGTGAAGGCGAATTGCATGATGCGTTTGCCATTGTCACTCGATTATTTGATGAAACGGGAGAAGCTTCCGCGTTTCGTGCCAACAACGCCATCAATGAGATGGTTAAGCAACGTTTGATCAGCCGTTTCACCAGTGAAGTGACGGATGGAGCGAGTATTTATCGCTTGTCACCACTAGCGATTGGTATTACGGATTACTACGTTCGTCACCGAGAATTTTCCAAACTTAAATTGTCTATCCAACTTTCGATGGTCGCAGATGAAATGGCGAAAGCGATTGAAGCGGCTCAGAGAGGGGGCACCCCAGGGCACTGGAAGAGAAATGTTTACGGGGTTTTAAAATACTCGGTCGGCGAGATCTTTGATCAAATCGATTTAAACCAGCGTGTGATGGATGAGCAGCAGCAGTCTGTGAAACAGCAGATTGCCGACCTTCTTAATAAAGACTGGCGAGAAGCGATCAACAACTGTGAAGCACTCTTGTCAGAGACATCCACCACGTTAGGTGAGCTTCAAGACACCTTACAAGCCGCCAGTGATGAGTTACAAACCCAAATCTTAGACATTCAAGAGTTGGTGTATGGTGACCCAGAGTTGGACTTCATTGATGAAGCACTTTTTGCCCTTCAAATGAAGCTCGACCGCATCACCAGTTGGGGGCAACAAGCGATTGACCTATGGATTGGCTATGACCGCCATGTCCACAAGTTCATTCGTACTGCGATTGATATGGATAAGAACCGAGCGTTTAGCTCGCGTCTACGCCAGTCAATAAAAGACTACTTCGACCAGCCATGGTATCTCACCTACGCCGATGCAGAGCGTTTGACGGATCTTCGAGACGAAGCCCTTGTCCTACGTGATGATGAGGTCACAGGCCAAGTGCCGATGGAAGTAGAATACGAAGAGTTTCAACAAGTCAACGATGAGCTGTCTGAGCGCATTGGTAATATGCTTAGAATCCACAAAGAACAAGGCACACCTATTGATTTGGGCATTGTTTTACGTGATTACCTCTCGCAGCACCCACAGACTCACCACTTTGATTTAGCCCGTATCGTGATTGATCAGGCGGTCCGCTTAGGTTACTCAGAATCTGATTACCAAGCGATTCAACCCGACTGGCAAGCCATTAACGATCACGGTGCAAAGGTACAAGCAAATGTCATTGACAGATACTAACGATTACATGCCAGAAAATCTGGTGAAAGCGATTTCGAATCCGCTCTTTCCTGCGTTGGATAGCATGCTGCGCGCAGGCCGTCATATTTCTAGTGAAGACCTCGACAACCATGCCCTGTTGTCAGACTTTGAAGTCGAGCTTTCTTCATTTTATCAGCGCTACAACACCGAATTGGTCAAAGCGCCTGAAGGTTTCTTTTACCTACGTCCGCGTTCCACTTCGTTGATCGGCCGTAGTGTCTTGTCTGAATTAGACATGCTGGTGGGTAAAGTGCTGTGTTTCCTTTACCTAAGCCCAGAGCGCCTTGCTCACGAAGGTATTTTTACTAACCAAGAACTGTACGAAGAGATCATTGCACTGGCGGATGAGAAGAAACTCATGAAGCTTGTGACGAACCGTGCAACGGGTTCCGATCTCGACAAAGAGAAGCTGTTTGAGAAAGTACGGACTTCTTTGCGCCGACTGCGTCGTCTAGGCATGATCATCAACATCGGCGAAACAGGTAAATTTAGCATCAGCGAATCGGTATTTCGCTTTGGCGCTGACGTACGCGTGGGTGATGACATCCGTGAAGCGCAGCTTCGCTTGATCCGTGATGGTGAAGCCGTAGTACACACCAAAGAACCAAGTCAAGGCAGCCTACTGTCTGATGAAGAACAAGAACCAGCGCAAGCTGAAACCGTAGAAGAAGGTGACGCATGATTGAAAGAGGTAAGTATCAATCGCTAACCATGGTCAACTGGAACGGCTTTTTTGCGCGTACTTTTGATATTGATAATTTGGTAACCACTTTGTCTGGTGGTAACGGTGCGGGTAAATCAACCACGATGGCGGCGTTTATCACCGCATTGATCCCCGATCAAACATTACTGCACTTTCGCAACACAACGGAAGCGGGAAGTAACCAGTCGTCTCGTGATAAAGGTCTTTACGGTAAGCTACAAGCCGGTGCCTGTTATGCTGCACTGGATGTGGTGAACTCGCGTAACCAGCGTTTAGTTTTTGCGGTTAAACTACAGCAAGTCGCGGGTCGAGATAAAAAAGTCGACATCAAACCTTTTGTCATCCAAGGCCTACCAAGTGACGTTAAACCGACGGATGTCTTGATTGAAAGCGTTTCGGCAACCCAAGCTCGAGTTCGACAGATCAATGAAGTTAAAGAGTCGGTTGCGCAGTACGAAGGCGTTCAATTCAAAGCGTTCTCATCCATTGTGGATTACCACGCGCAGATGTTTGAATTTGGCGTGATCCCGAAGAAACTGCGTAACTCGGGCGATCGCTCTAAATTCTACCGCTTGATTGAAGCATCATTGTATGGCGGTATTTCAAGTGCGATTACACGTTCACTACGTGACTACTTACTGCCGCAAAACGGTGGGGTAAAGAAAGCCTTCCAAGATATGGAATCGGCGCTGCGTGAAAACCGCATGACCCTTGAAGCGATCAAAACCACGCAAGCGGATCGAGACCTGTTCAAACATTTGATCACAGAATCGACCAACTACGTGGCGGCGGATTACATGCGCCATGCCAATGATCGTCGCAACAAATTGGATCAAACACTGGCTTTACGTGGTGAACTATTTGGATCACGTGAAACCTTGGTTGAACAAAACAACCTACTCAATCGTGTCCAAGAAGAGTTAGAACTTTTGGTTGAGTCTGAGTCCGCTTTAGAGCAAGACCATCAAGCGGCGTCGGATCATCTCCAGTTGGTGCAGAACGCACTGCGTCAACAAGAGAAAATCGAACGATATCAAGATGATCTTGAGGAGCTCAGCGAGCGTCTTGAAGAGCAGATGATGGTGGTTGAAGAAGCGCAAGAACGCGTTTTAATGGCAGAAGAGCAGGCAACCGTTTCTGAAGAAGAAGTGGATAGCTTAAAAACTCAGCTCGCCGACTACCAACAGGCTCTCGACGTTCAGCAAACCCGCGCACTGCAATATCAACAAGCGGTACAAGCGTTGGACAAAGCGCGCGCGCTGCTTGAAGACGAAGAGCTGACCGCTGAATCAGCGCAATCATTGGTTGCTAGCTTGAAGCAGCAAGAGTCGGACAACACCAATACTCTGCTTTCACTCAAGCATAAATTGGACATGTCGTCTGCGGCTGCACAACAGTTTGACACGGCATTTGCGCTGGTTCGTTCCATTGTGGGTGATATTGATCGTAGCCAAGCCGCTGATCACGCGAAAGCAGCGATCCGCAAAGTCGCCGAAGCGCAGCAAGTGGCTCAGAATGAGCAACAATGGCGAGCTCAACATCGTGACCTTGAACGCAGTTTAAACCAGCAGCGCCAAGCACAAGAGCAAGTGACGCAATATCAAAAGCAGCATAATGTTGATTTGATTGATGAATTGACGTTTGAGCAAGAGCGTGAGCGTCACGCCATGCAAATCGATACACTTGAGATGAGCCAAGAAGAGTTACGTGAACAACGTAGCGAACAGCGTCGTCTTGAGCAAGATACTAATGCCGAAATCAATAAGCTAGAAAGCATTGCACCGACTTGGATTGCGGCGAATGATGCTCTCGAGAAGTTGCGCGAGCAAAGCGGTACGACACTCGAAGATAGCCAAGCTGTGATGTCGCAAATGCAGCGGGTGCTAGAAGACGAAAAACAGCAGTCTATCGCGAAAGAGAAACTGGCTGAACGTCGTACTCAACTGGACGGTGAAATCGAACGTCTGGCATCGCCAGGTGGTTCGAATGACTCACGTCTGAAAGGCTTAGCGGATACGCTAGGCGGTGTGCTGCTTTCTGAAATTTATGACGATATCACCATTGATGATGCGCCGTATTTCAGTGCCATGTATGGTCCTGCGCGTCACGCTATTGTGGTGTCTGATTTATCGGGTATCGAAGAGAAGCTGGTTGAACTGGATGATTGTCCAGAAGACTTGTACATCATCGAAGGCGATGTGGACGCCTTTGACGACAGCTCATTCGATGCAGAAGAGCTGGAAGGGGCGGTATGCGTTCGTATGAACGACCGTCAAATGCGTTACTCACGTCTTCCTGAAATCCCACTCTTTGGTCGTGCAGCCCGTGAACAGCGATTAGAGTTACTGCGTGAAGAGCGTGATGACGTTGTTGAACAGCACGCGAAAGCGGCGTTTGATTCGCAAAAGTTGCAGCGTCTTTACCAAGCCTTCAACCAATTTGTGGCTAAACACATTCAAGTGGCGTTTGAAGCGGACCCTGAGCAAGCTCTTACGGTTGCACGTGATAAGCGTAACCATATTGCACGCGTCTTATCAGACTTAACGGCAAAAGAGCAACAGCAGCGATCTCAATTGCAAGTGAGTAAGCAAGCGTTGTCAGCGTTAGATAAGCTCGCTCCGGTAGTGGCTCTGATCGAAGATGACATGCTACAAGCGCGTTTTGAAGAGCTGGAAGAGCGCGTTTCTCAACTTGCTGACGCGAAGACGTTTTTGAACACCCATGGTAAAACGGTCGCTCAGCTTGAAAACATTGCCACCGCATTGGAAGCGGATCCTGAGCAATTTGATGCGCTAGAAGCCGAGTACAAAGCAGCAGATAACGCGCTACAAAGCTTGAAGAAACAGATCTTTGCTTTGTCTGATTTGGTTGAACGTCGCCATTATTTCGCTTACTCAGATTCGGTTGATCTACTGAATAAGAGCAGTGAACTGAGTGAGCAGCTTAAAGGCAAATTGGTACAAGCGGAATCAGCACGTACCCGATCTCGTGAAGCACTGAAACAATCGCAAGGTCAGATGAACCAATACAACCAAGTATTGGCGTCTCTAAAGAGTTCTCACCAAGCGAAACTGGAAACGGTTCAAGAGTTCAAGCAAGAGTTACAAGAGTACGGTGTCAATGCGGATGAAGGTGCCCATGAGCGTGCAACTCGCCGTCGTGATGAGCTGCAAGAGCGACTGCACACCTCACGCACGCGTAAGAGTGAATACGAGCGTACTATTACGTCAACTGAACTGGAGATGAAAGGCTTAGCCAAACGTCTGAAGAAGGTTCAAAAAGAGTACGCAGAGCTTCGTACCTTCGTGGTTGCGGCTAAAGCGGGTTGGTGCTCTGTACTGCGTCTAGCACGTGAAAATGACGTTGAGCGTCGTCTCCACAAACGTGAACTGGCCTACTTATCAGCGGGCGAGCTACGCTCGATGTCGGATAAGTCGCTTGGTGCTTTACGTCTTGCGGTGGCAGACAATGATGACCTGCGTGATTCACTGCGTCTGTCTGAAGATACTGCGCACCCTGAGCGCAAAGTCTTGTTCTATATTGCGGTTTATCAGCATCTTCGTGAGCGAATTCGTCAAGATATTATCCGTACCGATGATCCTGTTGAAGCGATTGAAGAGATGGAAGTGGAGCTGGCTCGCCTAACGGAAGAGTTGACTCAGCGTGAGAACCGTCTAGCGATCAGCTCTGAGTCGGTCGCAAGCATCATCAAGAAGACGATTCAGCGTGAGCAAAACCGTATTCGAATGCTTAACCAAGGTCTATCAAATATCGCGTTTGGTCAGGTGAAAGGCGTACGTCTTAACGTGAAAGTTCGTGAAAGTCACGAAGTCTTGCTCAATGGCTTAGCGAATCAACAGGATCAGCACAAAGATCTGTTTGAGTCTTCGCGCTTTACCTTCTCTGAAGCGATGGCGAAACTGTTCCAGCGTGTGAACCCGCATATCGATATGGGGCAACGTTCACCGCAAATCCTTGGTGAAGAGCTACTGGATTACCGTAACTATCTTGAGCTGAGTGTGGAAGTTAACCGTGGCTCAGATGGTTGGTTACAAGCGGAATCGGGTGCACTGTCCACAGGTGAGGCGATCGGTACTGGTCAGTCAATCCTATTGATGGTTGTACAAAGTTGGGAAGAAGAATCCCGCCGTTTGCGTAGCAAAGACATTGTCCCTTGTCGTTTACTCTTCTTGGATGAAGCGGCACGTCTGGATGCGAAGTCAATTTCGACTCTGTTTGAACTGTGTGACCGTTTGGGAATGCAATTATTGATTGCTGCACCAGAAAATATCAGCCCTGAAAAAGGCACAACCTATAAACTGGTTCGTAAAGTGTTTAAAGATCACGAACACGTTCATGTTGTTGGTCTACGAGGTTTTGGTCAAGCCGAGCAGCCGAAGAGCGAGATGCAAGCCTTAATCGAAGAGTTGTAACCAACACTACGATGGATTGAATCCTAAAAGCCTAAGCGATTGCTTAGGCTTTTTTTATCTGCGTTACTGATCGACGATTTGTCTCAGGATACTGTCGTCGGTGATGTCATTATCATTGGCCAATAGTACCGCCTTGGAAAGTATGATCGACAAGGTAAGATCGCCTTCAAAAGGAAGCGCAGGCGTATTCGGTGGTTTTGGCGCAGAGTCGGGTACAATGCATAGGTATTGATCATTCGGTGACATCAAAATGTTGCTTGAGCCTAAATGAATTTTGTAACTACGTAAGCGGCCGTCGACAATGAGGTACTTGTCTGTAAAGTGGCAGCGATCAGCAATGTTGAGCCGGGGAACAATGGTTTCAAGCAAGGCTTTACGGGTTTCAGCGATTTGAGACAGGTTCCCGAAACTGTACTTGTGCCAGTAGGATTGAAGATGACCGTTTAGGCCACCATCTTGCCACTCGGGGTCATTACCAATAGAGCTAACGCCAATAAAAAGATCCACATCGCGCATCACCTCACTAAAGACAACTTCTGGAATGTCGGCTAACGCGATGGGACTGTGGGTATCATCTTTGACAAAAAAGCGAACTTGGTCTGTCGACAGATGAGAATAAACAGGAGTATCACAGGAATCCGTATCCGGATCATGAATCGGCTTGATCCAAAACTGCACAGTCAGTGAATGTTCTGGCAAATCTAAGCTGGCCAGATCGCCATCTTGAGAGTCCCATGGACCTTTAAGGCTATAAATCCAGTTTCGTGACTTTGCGAGGGCACTAAATTTGTGCTGTTCGATAATGTGAGCGGCAAAACGGTTACTGTACACATGCGTTTCTTTTTCTGCGTCTGTGAGTCGGTAGATTTCGCGATAAGCTTGTTTGAATGCTTGCGTGATTTCCAGAGCAACAAGCCGCTGACGCCAAGCATGCACCACTTCTTTGGTCGAATGTATCGGATGCCACAAACTGACTTGGTAAGAAGAGAAGTCGTCGCTACAGATATGGCCTTCAACATCTTCAAATTGCCCATTTCTAAACAAAACCAGATGTTGGTGATTGGATCGGCTGAGTTGCCAAACAAGAGTTTGACTGAGTACTCCCATCAATGGGTGCTGAAGGTAGCGTTCTTGCCATGTATCATAGTCCCAACAGGGCTCTTCAATACATAGCTTTTCCAACCGCGTTTTGTGAATCGAGAGCAGTTGCTTGATTTCCTTGAGGTTGACTTTGAAGTCTTTTAGTTCATCTGGAAAGGCACTTTTTATCAGTGCAGGGATGGACTTTTGTCGTTTTCCAGAAGGCATGTGCCAACGCACATCAATCTTGTTTGATGACAGAACGTTGATCTGCGCTGTATGATCACCAAACGCGATGTCACCAAATCCAACTTTGGTTAAACCACAATGCGGTATACCCATTTCAGCAAGGGCATGCATTGGGATACCTTGTGCTTTTGCAGACTGTTCTAAAGCTCGGTCTAATACGGAGAGCGCTTGACGATAAGTGATTTTTACTTTCATCGCAGCAAGTTGAGCTAACCCTGAGCCATTTGGCATTGCCGTAAGCGCAGCGATGGTTGCATTACCAATTTTTGTCGATTTAGGCCCAACATTTGGGATTTTATTGAAACAGACTACCCCCGTGTTTCTCAGGCATCGTGCCACCTCCTGATCGTCTTCTAGCGATAAAAGCCAGATCAAGGCTTTTAAGGTGTCATTGTTTCGAGCATCGAGTGCTTGTGGGTGGTACACGGAGGAATCGACCGCCAGTAGATCATGTTGTCGAGAGTGTGTCAGTAACGCAAGCCATTCAAGCATGTGGGTTTTGAAATGCTGCCAGCCCAGTTCAAGCAGTAGTGACTTAGCGTGTTTTAACCATTTTGCGGTGGGTTTTGAGGCTTTATTTTGGGCGCATTCTAATAGTAAGACTCTCCATGCGTTCTGCTTCGTTTGAGGCATGGCCTTAATCGAGTTTGTCGCTGTTTGGCTCCAGGGATCTTCATCGAATAAAGGGAGAGCGTATACATCGGGCGGGGTTGCTAAACGTTGGGCGAGTTCTGCAATCACAAAGTCTTTGTGATCATGTTGATCTTTGGCTCTCGCTTCAAAACGCCCCGAAACTTGACGTAATACTTGAGACAAAGCACCCGAGACCTCGTCTTCTAAAAGGCACACTTCCACTTTTTTTAGCAAAGGCTCAATGTATCCACTATCAAGTCTGGTTGAATCGACCAACACCGCTAATGTCGACGCCAGCCATGGCTGAGAGTAAGGCAGTTTCTTCCTAAAAATGGGACGGATGAGCGAAAAGAGTAGATATGAAAATGCCTCACGTTGATAGTTGGTCGATGAGGAAACCAAAGCGTCCAATTGACTATCGTAGAAGAGACTCGCTTGAAGAAATGACAATAGTTCAGGGGGTGTCAGCCGCTTCACCTTTGATGCAATGGGTAAACCTTTAACGTCGATATTGTAGAACGCTTCCGTATGACTCATGCCATCGAGCATATTGTCGAGCCAAGGGAGATATCGGTCATGCTCCGGATGATCGGTTGCTAAAGCGGTGCTGAGGGTATCGGTCATGTTTCACCTAAATGGGATCCTACCCGCCAGTTAGCGGGACGAGTTTAAGAAAGATAATGTGACTGCCGTCGTTTAGGGTGACTTGTTGTTCTAGCTCAGTGAGTTGTACATCATCGACTAACAAGAAAAATCCATTTGTCGTAAATGACTTTAGAGCGATTTCCTTTAGGGTTTCGATGCTGTCATTTATTGGCGGATGCGTTTCATCAGTTTGAGGTGTCGCGAGTTGCGGCAGAAAATTGAGGCCATCACTTGGACGGATCAAAGAGGGGCGATGATTAACTTCTTGCTCTACACGGCTCTCTATCAACTCCCTAACGGACAGGGTCGAATTAGGAAAAGTTAAAGGAGCAGAGCGAGAGCGTTCGCCAGAAGTCTGCTCATCAAAAGCATACAAAGAAACCATGTTGCGCCTCTAAAAATTCACATTCTGTGAGTACGCTAACGATAGATGCAGGAAGTGACAAAAAGGGATCAGTACAGTGAGAGTAACACCATGGAATATCCACTGAGAGAATTAATAGTTTCACATTGAAGCGTGAAGTATCGCTTAGGTTAAGATCTCAAGCGAGCAATAAAGACCAGAGCGATGCCCAATAGAATTAAGGCGCTGGTGGCGATTAAATGCAAAGACAGGGGCTCATTGAGCGCCATGGCCCCAAGCAGTAAAGCTATCGCGGGGACTGACAGCTGGCTGACGGCGGCTTGTAGCAGAGATAACTGCTGCATCAGGTGATACCACAGAAGATAGCCAAGAGCAGAGGCAATACTGCCTGACAGGAGGGCGAGAGCGATGCCGTCACTGCTTGGCGCAGGGACTTGTACAACCAATAGCAAGATAGCACCCATCACCGCACATAATAATGTTGCGATGACGAAGCCCCAAGTGAGCAGTTGGCTCGCGGGATTAAAGGAACGAGAGAGCGGTTGCTGCTGTGCTTGCTTGGCGGAATGACCTTTTGGTATCGCCACGTTCTGTAAATTGTTTGGGTAGCAGGAGGGTAAACTGGCCGAAGAGGCAGTCTCTGACAGCTTCTTGCCCAGAGCGGTAAATCCAGCCCAGCAGATCCCAGATAACAGCATTAACACCGCAGACCAAATGTCTGGTCGTGTGGCAGAGGGCAGCATTAACCAGACAAATCCCACTATGGATAAGATCACCCCCAACCATTCTAAAGGTTTAAAAGTGTTGCCTTGCCACCAGTGTAAAACCAGCAAAGTGAATTGAACGGCACCAAAAAGGAGTAGAGCGCCTGTTCCTGCTGCCAGCTCAATATATGCATAGGAAAAGAGAACGGCATAACCAAACAGCAGAGCCCCAGCTAGCCATTTAAATCGCAAGGGGATACTAGGCAAGTGACGTGGTGAGGCATCCAGTGACGATCCTTTAGGTGTTAGCCAAACATAAACTCCCCAACATAACACCAAGACGACAGCGCCAGAGCTCAAACGCACCGCACTAAAGCTGCCAGCATCGATCAGGCCTTGTTGCAAAGCAAGGCGGCAGAGTATCGAGTTGGCAGCAAAGGCCAGCATGGTGATGGCCGTTAATAGTAATAAGCGCATAAGAAAGCCATGATCGGTAAGTTTGGAACATTGATTGGTGTTATCAGCTTACCGATGAATCCAAGAATTCAATAGATGACAAAGCTATTAATTATTCTTTGTGGGAAAGGCTTAATGAGACGTCGAGCCAAATTGTGTCATAGCGTAGGCAACGCGCTCCGCCGGAGTTGGTGCAGGAATGCTTGTTTCTAACTGCTCAATGTGACGCAGTCTGGGCAGTAAACCGACGCCATTGGCAATTTGAATTGCAAGACCGGGGCGAGCATTTAGCTCAAGTACCATAGGGCCTTCTTCTTTATCTAACACCATGTCTGTACCCATATAGCCAAGTCCGGTCATCTCCCAAGCACTTGATGCTAACTCAAGTAAACGAGGCCAGTGAGGGACTTGCAAGCTGGCGAGCGCTTTTCCGGTGTCAGGATGATGGGTGATGGGTTGATCAAATTGAACCGCGCGAATTGCTTTCCCCGTGGCGATATCGATACCAACGCCCACAGCGCCTTGGTGCAAGTTGGCTTTACCATCAGAGGCCGACGTTGAACAGCGCATCATCGCCATTACTGGGTAGCCTTTAAAGACAATGATGCGAACATCAGGCACACCTTCGTAGCTAAAGCCTTCAAAACAGTCATCAAACTGGATCAGATTTTCGACCACGGCGACATCGTTTTTGCCACCAAGGGAAAAGAGTCCTGCCAGCGCATTACTAATATGACGTTCAACATCTTCTTGGTTTATCGTGGCTCCAGAAGGTTTGGTGTACACCCCTTCCTTATGGGAGGTCACCACTAAAATGCCTTTGCCACCACTGCCCTGAGCGGGTTTGATGACAAAGCCCGGCCACTGTTTGACCATATTATGTATGGTCTTCACTTCGGCTTGATTGCGGATCACGCCAATCAGTTTGGGTACGGTGGCACCAGCGGCTTGTGCGATGATTTTCGTCTTCAGCTTGTCGTCCACCAGCGGGTATTTGGAGCGGTCATTGTAGCGACCAATGTAACTGTGGTTACGTTGGTTCATGCCCATGATCCCTTGGCGACGGAGCTTAAACGGCGAAGTAAACTGTGAAAACATACGATTACTCCTGTGCCAGTGGTTTAAAGCGACGTAATTCAGTCAAGCGGTAACCTGTGTAGGTGCCGAGCAGAAGAATCAGAGCCAGCACAACCAGCTGCAAACCGATGAAGTTAAAGGTCAGGTGCTGAATGTAGCTGTTGGTCATGGCGAGATAGACCAAAACCGCCGTCAACAAAGATCCACCCCCTTGTAGCATGACTTCTTTTGCGCCTTCTTCTTCCCACAGGATCGACATACGTTCGATCGTCCAAGAGAGAATGATCATCGGGAAGAACGTGATGGATAAGCCTTCAGTCAGCCCTATTTTAAAGGCGACAACCGTGAACATGGAGATGATCAAGATAACGGTGATGATCACTGCGGAAATACGAGCGACCAACAGCAGATTAAGACGCGATAAATAGCTGCGGATCACGAGACCTGTACCCACTATCAGCAAAAAACCGACGATCCCTGTGACCAATTGAGTCTGAACGAACGCGACAGCAATCAGCACGGGCATAAAAGTCCCCGAGGTTTTTAAACCGATGATCACACGCAGAAAAACCACGATCAAGGCTCCGATTGGGATCAGCATGATGGTTTTGAACATGGCTTGCTCTTCTAGAGGCAAGCTGTGGATCGATAAATTCAGTAAGGCATCCGCATCGATCTTATTGTTGGTCGCTTGGCTGGGAGACACCTCTTGGGCGATCATCGAGAAATGCACTTGGCTATTGCGCCCTCCCATCAGATCCAGCAAAGAGATATTCGATTCATCCCAGATCAATAGACCCTCATTGTTGGCTTGCTGTTCTGAAGCGGGTGAGAAGAGCAGCCAGTCCTTGCCATCCCAAACCTGAATCATAGATTGAATCGATTGACGACGACGGCCATCTTCCAGCTCGACCACACCAACCACTCGACTGTGGACATTCGCTAAAGCTAACAGTTTATGCAGTGTCGTCACCGCAGCTTCACTGTTAAGCAGTAAAGCGGCGTTTTGGCTATCAGGGTCATTCAAGGTTTTGATTAATTCACGTGTAAACGTCACATTGTCAGCAGAACGCTCAGTGGCGCGCGCGACCAATGCTGTGGCTGCTGCTTGCTCTGGACCAGAAAAGTTTGGCACTTTGATGTCATTTTCAGGCGGCGTTGCAACATGGTTCGCATAGGGATCAACCAAAAACTGGGCTTTGTAATAGATGGTTTGCGGCCCATCAGCATAACGAATCGACCACTCTGCTCTTCGTCCTGCACGGGTATCAACGTAAGACACGCCATAGCCGGGGGAAGACGCGGTTTCATGAATCAGGGTAAATCCTTGCTGCGTATGTGGCGCAGCGAGAGAGGCTTTGACTTCCTTGCCTTGAGCATCGAATTTGATGCGCGCTTCAATATCCCATACTTGACGAGTTTCACCCGGAGTGAGAGGGACTCCGTAAGTTTGGTGACGGAACACACTCAATGCAACCCCCGCGATCACAAGGGCGAACACCGCTAGGTAAAACGGTACTTTGGATGTCATAGCGAACCTTTAAATGGCTGATTATTTAGCGTTTGATTGAAGATATTCTTGGCTGACGTCAACTAAGGCGATGTCGCGAATAAACTCGCGGCCCAGCAGCACTGGATGACTCATTTGCGAGCGATCAGCTAAGGTAAATTGGGCTTTTTCATGAATATCGCCGAGTTTGATCCACAACTCAACCACAGCGCGTCGTTCTAATTTGCTGGTCGTGGATTGACGTATTTTCACGTAACGAACCACAGGGGCTTCCAGCCATTTTTGTTCGGCTTTTGACTTTTGGTCGTCCACCATATGGAAACGAACCCAATCATCACCATTTCGTTCAAAGATGGCAATGTCGATGGCGTTCAGAGACGACGTTGCTGCTCCGGTATCGACGCGGGCGTTGAAGGATTGTTCGATGGCTTCAATCGAAATACGCTCGATTGCACCGAGTACCGTCTGAGCGTGACGATGCTTACTGTGTGTGACCACGGTTGGCGCAGCATAATTTTTCGGCTCTGGTTTGGCGACTTCTGGGAGCGGGGTCGGTGGCGTTTGTTCCGTCTCTTCAGCAGGCTCTGGCGTTAAGTGGGCCAGTTGCTGTTGCAAGGCTAAAATTTCCGTTTCTAGGCTCTCGATGTAATCACTTTGGTTGCTGGATTGCAGCGCCAGATTGGTGATCTGATTCGACAAACGTGCTTCAGATTGTTCGAGTGCAGAGAGCGTCGTTTTTTGATACTGGTCGCCATTAACCAGCGTGCAGCCAGAAAGCAAGCCAAGGGCAATAATCGGAGCAATGCGAGGTAGCATGATAGCCTGTAGAAGTCTTTGTAAATAATTAGAATTGTGAGTTTAGCCCATAAAAAAGGATGCGTGAAGCATCCTTGTGTAAGCGTACTGTGAACCCTGAAGAAAAGTCGTCAGCATAGTGTAAAAAATCACTTACCAACGGTGTTATTACTGTTCTGAGAATGCCAAATCGTTCTCTTAGAACATGCGTACGCTTATGTTGAGCTAAAGGTGAAAGTTTTGCCGTCAACGTTCACCTGTGCTGAAGTGATTAATGTTTTGAAGTGATTAAGGCTCGAAGTGATTAAGGCTTCTTAGCGACTAACACGGCGCGGCGTGGTGCAGGGTGACCTTCAACGGTTTTACTTGGGTCATTTGGATCCAAGTAATCAGGCAGCGAGTTGTGCGTCATCCATTCAGTGGTACGTTGCTCGCCCACGGTCGTCACGTTCTCATCGACGATGTTGACGTCAACAAAGCCTACTTGTTCTAGCCATACTTTCAGCGCTTTTGCAGAAGGGAAGAAGTAGACATTACGCATTTGAGCATAGCGATCTACTGGAACGAGAACCGACGTTTCATCCCCTTCAATCACCAAGGTTTCCAGCACTAATTCGCCCCCAGAGACCAGTTGGTCTTTTAGCTGGATCAGATGGTCAAGTGGCGAACGGCGGTGATAAAGCACGCCCATGCTAAACACGGTATCAAACGCTTCCAGTTTCGGCAGTTGCTCAATCCCCAAAGGCAATAGGTGGGCACGTTGGTCGCCGCCCATGAGTTTGCGGATCGCTTCAAACTGGATCAAGAAAAGGTGTGAAGGGTCGATACCTACTGTGAGGCGAGCCCCTTCACCAAGCATGCGCCACATGTGGTAGCCATTACCACAGCCTACGTCCAACACGCTACGGTTCTTGAGTGGAGAAATATGCGGTAGTACGCGATCCCACTTCCAGTCACTTCGCCATTCGGTATCAATGTGAATACCATGCACGGTGTAAGGCCCTTTACGCCAAGGGTGGAAAGTACGCAGCAGGTTCTCCAGCTTTTTCAATTCACCTGTGTGGAAAGGAGTATCGTTGGTGAGTGTGACTGAATGTTTGATATCAACTTGATCAGGGTGACCTTCAGGAATTTTATTGAGCGCTTTTACCCAACGTGCAAAGTCGCCGTGTTCAGCATTTTGCCAGTCGGTCAGTTGCTGTGGCAGTGTGTTTAGCCAAGGCTGAAGACGGGTGTCTTGAGCAATCAATTGGTAAAAATTAGCGAAGTTAAACATGGAGTGTCCAGTGCCTAAATCAAGTTCCCTAGAACAAAGACCAGCTGCCAGTACCTAGGGAGTTAATACAGACAACGAAAATGAGTAGGTGGTTTAAACCAACACTATGGCTGGCTTGTGCTTGCTCGGCCTAACGCGAAACAAGAGCCTGTTACTTAATGGCAAACATAGAGCCAAAATTAAAGCATTGAAACCAAACGTCATAGCTACTAAAACCAATTTTCGCGAAACGCTCTTTATGATCCTGTTTCGAATCAGGGCGCATCACGTTCTCGATCGCACTGCGCTTTTGGCTGATTTCAAGCTCACTGTAACCATTTGCTCGTTTGAAATCATGGTGAAGATCGATCAATAGCTCGTTGGACGTTTGATCGTCAAAGACAAACTTCTCCGATAGGATTAAGATCCCACCTGGGCGCAATCCCGCATAGATCTTTTCGAGCAAAGTGTAGCGATCTTCTGGTGACAAAAACTGTAACGTGAAGTTTAAAACCACCACAGAGGCGTTTTCGATATCAATGTGTCGAATGTCTGCTTCTACGACGTCGACGGGGGTATCACTGCGATAGGCGTTGACGTGAAGTTTGCAACGTTCAACCATGGCCGGAGAGTTATCAACGGCAATGATCTGGCAGCCTTCTTGCTGAATATGACGACGCATTGACAAAGTTGCTGCACCTAACGAACACCCTAGGTCGTAGATGTTGGAATGCGGTTTGACAAAGCGTTCAGCCAGCATCCCAATGGCTGAGATAATATTGCTGTAGCCAGGAACAGAGCGCTGAATCATATCAGGGAACACCTCAGCGACACGCTCATCAAAGGTGAAATCACCTATTTTATCGATGGGTGCTGAGAAAATATTATCTGGATTGCTTTTAGGGTTCATGACGCGCTCTCTTACCAACAAGCTTGCAGCCACCGATGTTCACAAGCCATGGTGACGTTCAAAAGGGCGCGTATTTTATGAAAAATTCGAGCTGATGTCATTAGCAATTACAAGGTCGTGTCGTGTCAGGCGTTGACGGATTTAGAACATCTGAATTTGTTGATCACCGTCTTGCGCGGGGAATGTCGCTAAGTCCGGTAGAGAAGTGGCTTTTTGCAGCTGACGGTAGAGATCGCGAGCGAGCTCTGGCGCAATGATATTATCGGCGGTATGGATCATCACGTAAGGCTGTTTCCCCTCAGCAATCCACTGTGGCAATTTGCTCAACCAAGGTGTTAGGAAATTGGCATTCTCTTGTTCAATGGGATGGCCGATAAATCGCACCATCGGGTGCTGGGCGGTGGCGATGGCATGCACAGGGACACGGGGCTTTTTCTGTTGAGCATCAATAATGGCTTCTGTATTTGGCGTCGCCGCAAAAACAGGGCGACTGTCCATGATGATCCGGTCAATCCCAGATTCAACCAACCACTGATTCAATTGACGTTCTTCATCGCCTTTGGCAAAGAAAGCAGGGTGACGCACTTCAACACCCAACGGAAAGTGTGGCGGAAAAGAGGCACAGAAACGTTTTAACTGATCTAAATGCTCAGGACCAAAGGTCGCAGGCAGCTGAATTGTCCACTGACCAACACGTTCATGCAGCGGCTCCATCACTAACATAAACTCACGTAACATATCATCGCAACCACGTAACATCTGCTGGTGGGTGATGGCTTTTGGTAACTTAAACGTAAATTTGAAATCATCGTGCGTGGAGGCGCGCCAGTTGAGCACCGTTTGCGTGTTGGGTGTGGCGTAGAAGGTGGTATTGCCTTCGACAGTATGAAACACGCTGGCATAGCGTTCCAGTCGTTCAGCAGGCTTGGTCCCAGAGCCATAAAAGGATTGTTGCCAATTATTGTGTGACCACATGGTCAATCCTAATCTTAACGGCAAATGGTCCATATCAATCAATATCCTGTGAGAGTAAGCGAGTCATTTAAAGCAGGGGTAACTATAACATCAATACCGATCTCGCCACACTGTCATCAGCGTCATACCTGCTAAGTCGCGATTAACTCCTTAGTTACTACTAACTACTTTGTCACCTTAAACGATCTGGACACCTTAAACGGCTTAGATATCTTAAAAAAAGCTCAGTCACGACTACCGCTTAATCATAACCACTGTCTTATCAGGATCATCGTTTTACAAAGCAGTTATCTATTTTGGAAACGGGCTCACCTGGCCACAATGCATGCCAATGAGTTGTGGTTTGGTGGTCATGCTTTGTGAGCTCTAAAAGCGTCTCTGTCTGATGGTAAACTGCTACGCCGTACTTATTGTACTTCGAACCGTCTGAATAGGACTCGAAGGTCAATGTTAATTGGTTAACGCTGATGTCGCTTTGACAAATAAGATGCTCATCGATTTGAAAACCTTGAATATGGATTTCACAGTGGTTTGGATCGACGGTGATGATGTATTCAGAAGAGGCAACAACGCCACTGACGTTTTCTCCTAAAGTTTGATGACATTCATAAGTTCCGAGCCAATTGGTTACATTTGTATCCGGCATGATAGCTTCAGCTGAAGAGAATCCCATTGAAGCTAAAAATGTTATTAATAATTTCATATTTTAACCTATATACCCAGATTTAAGACCTTTGCTATACTTATTTTTTACCTTTATTGATATCTCACTTAATGTTATATTCCCATCTCTGTTTTTATCAAATCCTGAATTCTGAGAGTAAGCCTTGGTACCTTGAGTAAATAAATTGTGGTGAGTTGGTTTTCCTATAGCTGCTGGATATAGTATGGCCATGTAAATATCTTCAAGTTTATTTATTCTATTTTTATATGGCTGAAAATATTTTTTTACAAAGTCTAGTTGTTTTACGGCAGTCATTGCAGCTAGCTTTTCGGTCGTTGTTCCCAACCCTACTGCTGTTCGAGGCATGAATTGGATCAATCCGGTCGCTCCGCTCCCAGCGGCGTTCTTAATGCTAGGACTAAATGTTTCACCTGTCTCGAATGCCATACATGCCATTAAAAAGTCTGGTTCTATTCCTAAGTCAGAACAGATTTTTAAAACTTTACTTTTAAAGTCAGGTGCAACTTTTGCCCCCCAAGCAATAGTTCTTACAGTTGGACCTGTAACAAATGGAACTGAGGGCTGAAATGGTGAGTTTTGACTGAATAGAGAAGCTAAACTAGTTGCTTTTTCTTTAGGTATCATTAAATAAACAGAAAGCGCTTTCCATGTTTTTCCATCTACATCTATCAAAGAGTCAGGTCTTTTGAAATTTAGTATTTGCTTTTGAAAAATGTAAATCCTTTGTCTTGTTTGAGGACCACATTTTTTATCTACACTTAATAATTTAAATGGCCCTAATGTGGCTCTATTAAGTGCTGTTTGTACAAGAGCAACATCTTCTTCAATATTCTTACCTTTAAGTCCTACTGAGTTTGATATTTTCATGATCTTATTGAGAATTTAGATTTGGAAATTTGATGCTATCAGAATTTATAATCATTATCCTTAAATTCGTTGATCTTGCGTGAGGTCTCAAATTTAGATGAAAAGACATTGTTTGTTATGTGTTTGATTGTTTCCTCTAGATTATGAAACGTAATTAAAAGCCAATTACATCATATGTACGCCCTATATTTTATTATTTAGAAAAATCGGAGGGTAAGAACCGTTGTGTTCGTTTATCATTAAATCTTATAAATCACGAATGGAGATAAGTTTGCTTACTGCTCCTCAGTGCTGAGTCGTCAATTTGTAGTAAATTGTAGTAAAAAAACGAAAGAGCAATCTAGCTCTTAGTGAACTTTCTTTAATGTAGAGGTTGTTGAATAGGGGCTAGTGACAGTCGAACCCTCCCTTAAAACTGAAGCCAATCGTCCCTTTTTTGCTAAATTTGACTAAAAAAGTAGCAAAGCGCGCTAAAACACAATGATTTGTGCGTGCAATAGTCGATTTTTGCCAACTTTACGAGTATAAATAGCACTTTGGATTTTTGATGATTTCTCGCCTTGATAGGCTAGAAATTGGTAACTAATTAGAGAATTTGGGAATTTCATTATGCGTACCCATTACTGTGGTCACCTGAACAAGTCCCTTGCAGGACAAACTGTAGAACTGTGCGGCTGGGTTAACCGTCGTCGTGATTTAGGCGGTCTTATTTTTATCGATATGCGAGATCGTGAAGGTATCGTTCAGGTAGTTGTCGACCCAGATATGGCGGATGCGTATGAAGTGGCTAACCAACTTCGTAACGAATTCTGTATCAAGCTAACAGGTGAAGTTCGTGTTCGTCCTGACAGCCAAGTAAACAAAGACATGTCAACGGGTGAAGTTGAGATCATTGCGAAAGGTCTTGAAATCATCAACCGTGCTGACGTACTGCCACTAGACTTCAACCAGAAGAACTCAGAAGAGCAGCGTCTGAAGTACCGTTACTTAGACCTACGTCGTCTTGAAATGAGCGATCGCATCAAACTGCGTGCGAAAGCATCAAGCTTTGTTCGCCGTTTCCTTGATGACAATGGCTTCCTAGACATTGAAACACCAGTACTGACGAAAGCAACGCCAGAAGGTGCACGTGACTACCTTGTACCGAGCCGAGTACACAAAGGTTCTTTCTACGCACTACCACAGTCACCACAGCTATTTAAACAGCTGCTTATGATGTCTGGCTTCGATCGTTACTACCAGATCGTAAAATGTTTCCGTGATGAAGATTTGCGTGCTGACCGTCAGCCTGAATTTACTCAGATCGATATCGAAACGTCATTCATGACGGCTGAAGAAGTACGTGCAACTACGGAAAAAATGGTTCGCGATATGTGGCAAGAGCTACTAAGCGTTGATCTTGGTGAATTCCCAATCATGCCATTCTCTGAAGCGATTCGTCGTTTCGGTTCTGATAAGCCGGATCTGCGTAACCCACTAGAGCTAGTGGACGTTGCGGATCTTGTGAAAGACGTTGAGTTCAAAGTGTTCTCTGGTCCTGCAAACGACGAAAAAGGTCGTGTTGCGGTTATCCGTGTACCGGGCGGTGCTAAGCTAACGCGTAAGCAGATCGACAGCTACGGTGAGTTCGTTGGTATCTACGGTGCGAAAGGTCTTGCTTGGATGAAAGTGAACGACCGCGCAGCGGGCTTGGAAGGCATCCAGTCTCCAGTCGCTAAATTCCTAAATGAAGAGGTGATCAACGGTATTCTTGAGCGTACTCAAGCAGAGACTGGCGATATCATCCTATTCGGCGCAGATAAAGCAAACACCGTTGCTGAAGCGATGGGTGCACTTCGTCTGAAACTGGGTACGGATCTAGAACTGACGGACACCAATGCATGGGCACCTCTATGGGTTGTTGACTTCCCAATGTTCGAAGAAGATGACGAAGGCAACCTACACGCAATGCACCACCCATTCACATCACCACTTGGTGTGACGGCGGAAGAGCTAAAAGCGAATCCAGCGGCAGCGAACTCAAATGCCTACGACATGGTACTGAACGGCTACGAAGTTGGCGGTGGTTCAGTACGTATCCACAATGCAGAAATGCAAGCAGCGGTATTCGATATTCTAGGTATTGAAGCGGAAGAGCAGCAACAGAAGTTTGGTTTCCTATTGGATGCACTGAAGTTCGGTACACCTCCGCACGCAGGTCTTGCATTCGGTCTTGACCGTCTAGTGATGCTGCTATGTGGTACTGAGAACATCCGTGATGTCATCGCATTCCCGAAAACAACCAATGCCTCTTGTCTTCTGACTGACGCACCAAACGTTGCAAACCCAGCCGCTCTTGATGAGCTAGCGATTGCCGTGACAGCAGCGAAAGAAAAAGACGCAGAGTAAGCGATATTTGTTTTGATAAAACTCCCGCAATTGCGGGAGTTTTTGTTTATTGGCACGGATTTATACTCAAGTAGCTTATACCTGAGTAGCTTTTCCCCGAGCGGCTTATACCTGATTAGCTGATACCCAAGTGACTTTACGGTGCAGTATTCATGACAGGCTTACCTGAGAAGAGGTTACTTGTCTCGCTGAACCTCGCATCTCAAGGTTACTTGGGTATACTCCAAATGAACCAAATTACGCTCCTTTGCTAAACAGAGCGTCAAAAGACAATAAAAGGTGAAATATGGCAGGTCACAGTAAATGGGCGAACATTCGTCATCGTAAAGCGGCGCAAGATGCAAAACGCGGCAAAATTTTTACTAAGTTAATTCGAGAAATCGTTGTTGCAGCAAAAGAAGGGGGCGGTGACACCGACAACAACCCACGTTTGCGTGCGGCGATTGATAAAGCATTATCCAATAACATGACCCGTGACACGGTGAACCGCGCCGTCAGCCGAGGGGCTGGTGGTGAAGGCGACGACAACATGGAAACCGTCATCTACGAAGGTTATGGCCCTGGCGGAACGGCCGTCATGGTGGAATGTATGACCGATAACCGAAATCGAACGGTATCCGGTGTGCGTCACGCGTTTTCAAAAGCGGGCGGCAACTTAGGCACTGATGGTAGCGTGAATTACCTTTTCGAAAAGAAAGGGGTAATCTCTTATGCGCCCGGTCTAGATGAAGACCAAGTCATGGAAGTGGCGTTGGAAGGTGGTGCTGAAGATATCGAAACGGCGTCAGACGGCGCGATTGATGTGTTTACCTTACCGGCGGAGTTTGGTGTGGTAAAAGATGCTTTAGACGCAGCGGGATTTGAAGCGGCGAATGCTGAAGTATCGCTGATCCCTTCAACGAAAGCCGATTTAGACGCTGATACCGCGCCGAAGCTATTACGCTTAATTGACGCGTTGGAAGATTTGGACGATGTCCAAGAGGTCTACCATAACGGCGATATCTCTGACGACGTGGCAGCGACATTGTAATTTGTAACCCGCTCTCAGAATAAAAAGAGCATCTTTGAAGTATTTATGTCCATAATTTTAGGAATTGACCCGGGCTCACGAGTCACAGGGTATGGCGTGATTCGTCAACAAGGGCGTCATTTGCATTACTTAGGCAGTGGCTGTATTCGTACCTCTGAAAAAGAGCTGCCCGGACGCCTTAAGCAAATTTATGCGGGGGTGAGTGAAATCATCACCCAGTTTCAACCGGATGTGTTTGCCATCGAGCAAGTCTTCATGTCAAAAAACGCGGACTCCGCGTTGAAGCTAGGGCAGGCGCGTGGCAGTGCCATTGTGGCGGCTGTGAATGCCGATTTGCCAGTCTATGAATATGCGGCGCGTTTAATTAAGCAAGCTGTGGTTGGTACTGGAGCCGCTGATAAGGTTCAGGTTCAGCACATGGTGCAAAGCATGCTCAAGTTGGACTCGAAACCGCAATCGGATGCAGCCGATGCTCTTGGCGTGGCGATCTGTCATGCCAACACCAATAAAACCTTAGCGGCTCTGGCTGGTAAAGCGTCAAGCGCGCGCCGAGGTCGATATCGTTAATCTCACCGCGTCTTATCAGCGAAGTGGACACTGAGCTAAATGGACAATGAAGGAAAAAGCGGCTCGTTTGAGTCGCTTTTTTGATCGTGATGCACTCGTTCATCGCCGATTTTTGAACCGCAGTGTCGCCTTAAGGGATAAATCGGATAAAGAACTGGATGTCTATCCAGTTCTTTATTATTCTGTCGCAAATTCATTGCTAGAGAGAATGCCCTGTGATTGGACGTCTGCGCGGAATCCTTATTGAAAAACAACCCCCTGAACTGTTAATTGAAGTGAATGGTATTGGCTATGAAGTCCAAATGCCGATGAGCTGCTTCTATGAGCTGCCGAATGTGGGTGAAGAAGCCATTATCTATACTCACTTTGTGGTGCGTGAAGATGCCCAGCTACTTTATGGTTTCAATACAGTGAAAGAGCGTGCTTTGTTCCGCGAAGTGATCAAAGCCAATGGTGTGGGACCAAAACTGGGTTTAGGCATTCTTTCTGGTATGACGGCATCACAATTTGTCGCGTCGGTTGAGCGTGAAGACATCTCGACACTGGTGAAACTACCGGGTGTGGGTAAGAAAACCGCAGAGCGTCTTGTCGTGGAAATGAAAGACCGTTTGAAAGGGTGGAGCGCTGGCGATCTCTTTACGCCATTTACCGACGCTGCCCCTGTCGACGCTGCGCCTGAACCGCAAGACAGCGCGGAAGAAGAAGCCGTCAGTGCATTGCTTGCATTAGGCTATAAGCCAACGCAAGCGTCGAAAGTAGTATCACAGGTGATGAAGCCGGGTATGAGCAGTGAGCAGCTGATCCGTGAATCGCTAAAATCTATGGTGTAACAGAGAGAACAGTCGATGATTGAAGCCGATCGTTTAATTGCCGCAGACAACCCTAACTTCTCTGAAGAAGAGGTGATTGATCGCGCAATACGCCCGAAAAAATTGGAAGATTACCAAGGTCAAGACCATGTGCGAGACCAGATGGAAATCTTTATTAAAGCGGCGCAGTTACGTAAAGAAGCCCTCGACCATTTATTGATCTTTGGCCCTCCCGGTTTAGGTAAAACAACCTTAGCGAACATCGTCGCGAACGAAATGGATGTGAACATTCGCACCACATCGGGGCCTGTGCTTGAGAAAGCCGGCGATCTGGCTGCGCTGCTGACCAACCTTGAAGAGAACGACGTGCTTTTCATTGATGAAATACATCGTCTCAGCCCGATGGTTGAGGAAGTGTTGTATCCTGCGATGGAAGACTATCAACTCGACATTATGATCGGTGAAGGTCCTGCGGCACGCTCGATTAAAATTGATTTGCCGCCATTTACGTTGATTGGGGCAACCACGCGTGCAGGCTCGCTCACATCGCCGCTGCGTGACCGCTTTGGTATTACCCAACGACTGGAGTACTACAAGGTTGCCGATTTGCAAAACATCGTGCAACGCAGCGCCGATTGCTTGGGGCTGTCGATGGAAGCGGAAGGGGCGTTAGAAGTAGCGCGTCGTGCTCGTGGCACACCTCGAATTGCGAACCGTTTGCTCCGCCGTGTACGTGACTACGCAGAAGTGAAAGGGGATGGTCACATTGATGTGACCGTCGCAGACAAAGCGCTGAATATGCTTGATGTGGATGCACAAGGCTTCGACTACATGGACCGTAAGTTACTGCTTGCGATCATGGAGAAATTCGGTGGCGGTCCGGTTGGATTAGACAACATGGCAGCCGCGATCGGTGAAGAAAAAGACACGATTGAAGACGTGTTAGAGCCATACTTAATTCAACAAGGTTATTTACAAAGAACCCCAAGAGGGCGCATCGCGACCGATCGTGCTTATCTTCATTTCGGAATTGAAAAATAAGTTTTTGATGCTGGAACAAAGTTCCAGCTCACCCCAAATGTGATGTTCTTCACAATTACACAAACTCGCCTAGTACTTTTGAAGTAGCCATTCTGAGCAAAATGTTAACGAAGTGTATGTGTAAAACACGTGCTACTTTTGGAAAGTAACCGTCACTTCACAAAATAACAAGCCTACAATTGATGTGGATCAATATGATGATTTTTTGTTCATTTTTACGGTTCCAAAATTGATCTAAATCAACACGTTTCGTCCCCATAAATTTTTTGAAACAACCTTTAATTCGCAGTAATATTAGCCCGAGCTATATTAGCTGATGCTTAACATTAAACCAACTATTACGGTACAACTTCGCAACAAATCGTTGCTTTTAACCAACAAAGTTCAACGAGTTATAACAGTTGACATGGTGTTGCTAAATATTACAAGCGTGTCTTCAGCCGACACATAGGAGCCAATATGATTGATGTTGTTGATCTGTCGCGATTGCAGTTCGCACTGACAGCGATGTATCACTTCCTATTCGTACCATTGACTTTAGGTATGGCGTTTTTACTTGCCATCATGGAGTCATTGTACGTAATGACCGACAAGCAAATCTACAAGGACATGACCAAGTTCTGGGGTAAGCTTTTTGGTATTAACTTTGCATTGGGTGTTGCCACCGGCCTCACCATGGAATTCCAGTTTGGTACAAACTGGTCATACTACTCACACTACGTAGGCGACATTTTTGGTGCCCCACTCGCAATCGAGGCACTGGTAGCTTTCTTCTTGGAATCAACCTTCGTAGGTCTTTTCTTCTTCGGCTGGGACCGTTTATCAAAGCGTCAGCACTTAGCAGTAACGTGGTTGGTTGCGCTAGGTTCAAACTTCTCAGCACTGTGGATCCTCGTGGCGAACGGCTGGATGCAGAACCCGGTTGGTTCTGAGTTCAACTTTGAAACCATGCGAATGGAGATGGTGAGCTTTGCAGAAGTCGTTCTTAACCCAGTCGCACAGGTGAAATTCGTTCACACGGTTGCTTCAGGTTACACCACAGGTGCCATGTTCATTCTCGGCATCAGTGCATACTACCTATTGAAAGGTCGTGATGTGGCGTTTGCACGTCGCTCATTTGCTATCGCAGCGTCTTTCGGTATGGCTTCGATTCTGTCTGTTATCGTTCTTGGTGATGAATCAGGTTACGAGCTGGGTGAAGTTCAGCGCGTTAAGCTGGCCGCGATCGAAGCAGAATGGCACACAGAGCCTGCACCAGCAGCCTTTACTGTGGTTGGTTTGCCAAGCCAAGACAAGATGGAAACAGAATACGCGATTAAGATCCCTTACCTAATGGGTATCATCGCAACCCGTTCTATTGATGAGCAAGTAACGGGTCTACGTGACCTACGTGAAGAGCACGTAGAGCGTATCCGCACGGGTATGGTGGCTTACGGTCTCCTAGAAAAACTGCGTGCTGGTGAAAAGACAGAAGAGAACATGGCTGCGTTTGACGCAATCAAAGGGGATCTTGGTTACGGCCTTCTACTGAAGCGTTACACAGAGAACGTCGTTGACGCAACGGAAGATCAAATTCAGATGGCTGCGGATGACTCAATCCCAACGGTATGGCCACTATTCTGGTCTTTCCGCATCATGGTTGGTTGTGGCTTCATCATGCTATTCGTATTCGGTGCCGCATTCGTACAGACATGCCGTCAGAAAATCGAACAGAAACCATGGGTGCTTAAAGCAACACTGTGGAGCATTCCACTGCCATGGATCGCAATCGAAGCAGGTTGGTTTGTGGCTGAATACGGTCGTCAACCATGGGCTGTTGGTGAAATCCTTCCAGTACACGTAGCTGCATCTGCACTGACAGCAGCAGAAATTTGGACGTCACTATTTGCCATCCTAGCGCTGTACACAGTGTTCTTGATTGCAGAAGTATACCTAATGCTTAAATTTGCACGTAAAGGCCCAAGCAGCCTTAAGACAGGTCGTTACCACTTCGAACAGAACGTAGAAACTGTTGAAGCGAAAATGAACCGTCAAGTAGAAGCGTAAGGCAGGGAGAAAGAGTATGTTTGATTACGAAATCTTGCGACTTATCTGGTGGGTACTGATTGGTGTCCTACTGGTTGGCTTCGCAATCACTGACGGATTCGATATGGGTGTAGGCGCGCTTGTACCTGTTATCGGTAAGAACGATACGGAACGCCGTGTCATGATTAACTCAATTGCTCCTCACTGGGATGGTAACCAAGTTTGGCTTATCACTGCAGGTGGCGCACTGTTCGCGGCGTGGCCATTGGTATACGCGACGTCTTTCTCCGGTTTCTATCTTGCGATGATCGTGACGCTAGCAGCACTATGGTTACGTCCTATCGGTCTAGATTATCGTTCTAAGATCGAAGACAAGAAATGGCGTGATGCATGGGACTGGGCTATCTCAGTGAGCGGTTTCGTTCCGCCAATCATCTTTGGTGTGGCGTTTGGTAACCTGCTACAAGGTGTTCCGTTCCAGCTAAGTGACTTTATGATGCCAACGTACCACGGTTCATTCTTTGGTTTGTTGAACCCATTTGCATTGCTGTGTGGTCTCGTGAGCTTATTCATGATCATCATGCAAGGCGGCACATGGCTACTGATGAAAACAACGGATGATGTACATGCTCGTGCTCGTAACGTTGTTCAAATCACAGGTCTGCTAACGGTAGCAACCTTCGTAGCAGCAGGTTTCTGGATCCAATACATCGATGGTTACATTGTGACATCTGTTATTGACACCAACGCACCTTCGAACCCACTGAACAAAGAAGTGGCCGTTGAAGCGGGTGCATGGATGAAGAACTTTGAAGCTTACCCACTGCTATGGGCAGCACCTGCTCTGGGCGTACTGATGCCTCTACTGGCCGTCGTTGCGGCTCGATTTAACCGTGGTGGCTTCGCGTTCCTAGCATCAAGTCTATCGAACGCGGGTATCATCCTAACGTCTGGTTTTGCCATGTTCCCATTCGTGATGCCATCGAGCCTCATGCCGGGTCATAGCTTGACCATGTGGGATGCAACGTCGTCAGAACTGACGCTAAATCTAATGACAGCGGTAGCGGCTGTGATGGTGCCTATCATCCTTGCCTACACGTCATGGACGTACTACAAGATGTTTGGTCGTCTTGATAGCAAATTCATTGAAGAAAACAAAAACTCACTTTACTAAGGAGCTTAAATTATGTGGTATTTCGCATGGATTCTAGGTGTATTGCTTGCCTGTGCCTTCGGTATCATTAATGCTCTTTGGCTTGAGCATTCTGAAATGATGGATAAGGACAGTGAGTAATCTAGCTGACAAAATAGCGCATTGGCATCGTCCACTGGACAAGGGCATTTTCCAAGCCCTTGCTCTAGTGTTAGGTTTTGCCCACGTTGGACTCGTGATGTGGGACCCTCAGTCGTATGCTGACTCGATTGGTGGATTTAATGCCATCATCGCGCCATGTTTAATTTGGGCAATCTGTTCAAGCATGGTATTCGGAGTCGGGTTTAAGCCAATTAAATGGTATTGGCAGCTATTATTTAGCCCGTACTTTTCAATCGCTATTTTGTTCACCTTGAGTGTGTTATTTATTTTGTAACAACTTTGGTGTCTTTTTGAACAATATAAGGCCGCAGATATTCTGCGGCCTTATTTTTTTCTCCACAGATTTCAAAAAAAAACCGCGCAGCGATACTAATTGCATCGACATAAGTTATAGTTAGGGCTTGATTAGGCGACTTTGAATGGTAAATCCTTAAAAATCATGAAACTTCCTTTTTCTTGGCCCATCACTATCTATTACGAAGACACCGATGCTGGTGGTGTGGTGTATCACTCAAACTATTTGAAGTTTTTTGAACGTGCGCGCACGGAGATGCTACGTAGTGTCGGCGTTGCTCAGCACGTATTGTTGGAACAAAACATGGGTTTTGTTGTCCGACACATGGATATAGATTTCATACAAGGCGCACGCCTTGACCAGCAGCTCACAGTTAATACGCATATTGAACAAATAAAACGCGCTTCTTTACAATTCTGTCAAGAGTTGGTCAATGATGAAGGCAAAATATTGTGTACGGCTCAGGTTAAGGTAGCATGTATCGACAACCTCAAAATGAAACCTAAAGTAATTCCTCAAAATATCGTTTCGGAGTTAATTCACAGTGACGGCTGATATCTCTTTCCTTGGACTGTTTCTACAAGCCAGTCTTATCGTAAAAATTGTAATGATCATCCTAATGGGGATGTCAGTAATATCTTGGGCCATGATCCTAAAGCGCAGTAAAGTGCTTTCTAAAGCGGCCAAAGATACAGAAGTCTTTGAAGACAAATTTTGGTCAGGCTCAGACCTTTCTCAACTTTATCAGCAAGTAAAGCAGCGCAAAGACGAGCTATCGGGCTCTGAAGAGATCTTCTACGCCGGCTTTACGGAATTTGCGCGCTTGCGTAAAAGTAATTCAAATTCCCCTGACTTCATTATGGAAGGGACCAGCCGCGCTATGCGTGTTGCGGTATCGCGTGAAGTGGACTCGTTAGAGACCAACTTGCCTTTCCTTGCAACGGTGGGCTCTATCACACCTTACATCGGTCTGTTTGGTACGGTATGGGGCATCATGCATGCTTTCATTGCGTTAAGTGAAGTGAAACAAGCAACATTGGCGATGGTGGCTCCGGGTATCGCTGAAGCCTTGATCGCGACTGCGATGGGCTTATTTGCGGCGATTCCAGCGGTGATGGCCTACAACCGCTTTAGCAACAGCGTTGGCAAACTTGAACACAGCTACGCCACCTTTGCTGAAGAGTTCCATAGCATCTTACACCGTCAGGCGATGGCTGGCAGGGAGTAAGCATGGCAGCTTATCAACGCAAAAAACGCAAAATGACCGCCGAAATTAACGTCGTGCCTTACATCGACGTGATGCTGGTGCTGCTGATCATCTTTATGGTGACATCACCGTTTGTGACTCAAGGGGTGGATGTTGAGCTCCCTCAAGTGTCCGACGCGAAAACCGCGTCAGAGCTGATGGGTGAAAAAGAAGGCAGTTTCATCATTGTTGAGGTCAACAAAGCAGGCGAATTGGGCATCAGTGTTGCTGACAAAGAGATGAAACGAGGTGTGACATTGGAAGAGGTGATCATCATGGTCAAAGCCGAGCTTTCCGTGAACCCTCAATCTCCTGTTGCGGTCGGTGGCGATGCAGAAACACCTTATGCGCACGTCGTGGTGTTATTAGATGAATTAAGTCAGGCGGGCATCCCTAAAGTAGGGTTGCTGACTGACATCAAGCAGTAGCCAATGGGCATGAAAGAGAAAAGAGCGAAAAAACAGAGCAGTTATTTTGGTGCTGTGATCATTTCTGTGGCAGCGCACTTGCTATTGGTCGCCGCACTGATCTGGGGCGCGGACTTTACCATGTCTAAGCCTGAGACTTCGGGGCAGATGATGCAAGCGGTAGTGATTGACCCTGCCTTAGTGAAGCGTCAAGCGGATCAGATCCGCAGCGACCGTGCCCGTGCCGAGCAGAAAGAGAAAGATCGTTTAGATAAGATGCGCCGTGATGCAGAAGCGCTGGAAAAGCAGCGTAAAGCGGAAGAGGAGCGTATCCGTCAGCTAAAAGCGAAACAAGCTCAAGAAGCGAAAGCGGCGCGAGACGCTGAAATTGCTCGAAAGAAAAAAGAGCAAGAGCAGAAAGCAGCAGAACAACGCGTTCGTGAAGAGCGAGCACGAGCAAAGCAGCTTGAAGAGCAGCGGATTGCGAAAGAAGAAGAGATCCGCAAAGCGGAAGCGCAGCGTGTTGCCAAACAAGCTGCTATAGAAAAAGCAGAAAAAGAACGCATAGAGAAAGAAAAACAGGCGAAAGCGGCAGCTGAAAAAGCTCGAATAGAGGAAGAAGCGGCCGTTAAGGCAGAGCAAGAGCGTGTAGCGAAAGAGAAAGCGGCGAAAGCAGCGCAAGAGAAAGCTCGAATAGAGAAAGAAGCGGCAGAAAAAGCCGAGAAAGAACGCATCGCTAAAGAAAAAGCAGCCAAAGAAGCAAAAGAGAAAGCGCGCAAAGAGAAAGAGCGTCTACAGCGATTAGAGCGAGAGCGTAAGCAGCAAGAAGAAGCGCTTAGCGATATCTTTGCAGGGCTTGAAGCGGAAACCACGCATAACAGTGCCGCGAGGAGTCAATTCCTGCAAGATGAAGTAAACCGTTATGGTGAAACTTACAAGCAGATGATCCAGCAGCGCCTGATTAAGGACGAATACCTTCTGGGAAAGTCGTGTAAAGTGAAAATGCGCTTAATCCCTGCGGGTAACAGCATGATTGTGAATAGCGTGACGATCCTTGAAGGCGATAAGCGCGTGTGTAACGCCGCCAAGAGTGCGATTTCACAAGTGGGTAATTTCCCAAAACCAACAGACGACGCTGTTGTTGCGGGAGTGAAAGACATCAACCTAACAGTCGAATTGGACTAGATTCATTAAGGACATAAGGAACAAGACGTGATTAAACGCCTATTACTAGGAGCCATATTAATGATGAGTTCGGTGACGCATGTTGCTCATGCGGCGCTGGAGTTGATCATAACTGATGGTGTTAATTCGGCAAGACCGATAGCGATTGTGCCGTTTAAATGGGAAGGCGGTGAAGCCCTTCCTTCGGATGTTTCTGCTGTGATTGCTTCCGATTTACAACGCAGTGGTAAATTCAGTCCGGTGGCGATAAGCAAAATGCCTCAGACGCCTTACAGCGAAAGTGAAGTCGATTTTGATAAATGGATTGCACTTGGCGTTGATTCGTTATTAACAGGTTCGATTCGTAAAGAGCCGACGGGCAACTACACCATTAATTATCAATTGGTGGATGTCGTGCGCGGCCAGCTTACTGGCGGTGACAGTAAAGCACTGCAAGATGGGCAACTGGTGTCGTCAAAAGACCACGTTTTGTTCAACAAAGTTGCGACCATTGACGGTAAGCGCATGCGTGAATACGCACACCGTATTTCCGATCTCGTTTACGAGCAACTTACGGGTGAAAAAGGCGCTTTTCTCACTCGAATTGCCTACGTCGTCGTAAATGACAAAGCGCGTTACCCTTATCAGTTGCGCGTTGCCGACTATGATGGTTTTAATGAGAGACTGGTATTGCGCTCTAAGCAACCATTGATGTCACCAGCATGGTCACCAGACGGTAAGCAACTGGCTTATGTCAGCTTCCAAAATGGCCAAGCTGAAATCTTTGTGATGAACATTTACACAGGTGAACGTGAAAAGTTAACGTCATACCCTCGTCACAATGGTGCGCCACGCTTCTCTCCACAAGGAGATAAATTGGCGGTGGTGCTGTCAAAAACAGGTAGCTTGCAGGTTTACACTTTTGATCTGAAAACTCGTAAACTTACGCAAATTACGCGGGGTAGATCAAATAATACAGAGCCATTTTGGCACCCTGATGGGAAATCCCTGATCTTTACCTCTGATAGGGGTGGTAAACCACAGATTTATCGAGTAAATTTGAGCGACGGTTCTACTAATCGTATTACTTGGCAGGGTAGCCAAAACTTGGGTGGTCAAATCACGCCTGACGGTCGTTTCTTAATCATGGTGAATCGTGGGAATTCAGGTGGCTTTAATTTGGCTAAGCAGGATTTAGAAACTGGTGCATTGCAGGTGTTGACGAAAACACTACTCGATGAATCTCCAAGTATTGCGCCAAATGGTGGTATGGTCATCTATAGCTCCATTTACAATAAGAAAAACGTGCTGTCGATGGTATCGATTGACGGGCGTTTCAAAGCTAGATTACCGGCAACAAATGGACGAGTCAGAGCTCCCGCTTGGTCACCGTTCTTGTAGCAACTAAGTTTGATTAA
The DNA here is from genome assembly GCA_043422575.1 of bacterium sp. HQB-39. Taxonomy (GTDB): domain Bacteria; phylum Pseudomonadota; class Gammaproteobacteria; order Enterobacterales; family Vibrionaceae; genus Vibrio. Next base: position 144,919 of record JBHOHG010000008.1, read on the forward strand.
AAAAGGAAAACAAGATGCAACTTAACAAAGTTCTTAAAGGGCTACTAATCGCACTTCCAATCATGGCGGTTACAGCGTGTTCTTCTACTGACGACGCAACGTCATCTCAATCAGCAGAAAGCAATAACCAGCAGACTGAGACGGGTAGTTCTAATAACTCTTCAGCGAATAACTCTTCAAACAACACTGTTGTTACTCCACTAGAGTCAAACTCTGAGCTAACAGAGAAAGAACTTAAAGAACAGCAACTGCGTGAAACTCAAACGGTTTACTTCGCGTTCGATAACTCTACAATCACAAACGAATACCAAGCGATGCTTGCTGCACATGCGGCTTACCTAAGCAAAAACGTAAACCTGAACGTGACTATCGAAGGTCACGCAGATGAGCGCGGCACGCCAGAGTACAACATCGCACTAGGCGAGCGTCGTGCACAAGCAGTAGCAAACTACCTACAAGCGCTAGGTGTGCAAGCTGATCAAATCTCTATCGTTAGCTACGGTGAAGAGAAACCTCTACTACTAGGTCAATCTGAGTCTGTATACGCTAAGAACCGTCGTGCGGTACTAGTATACTAATTAAGGATTGCCTTATGTTCAGTAACACTAAGCGAGCTGTTACGCTTACGTTACTGGCAAGTGCAGCGAACATGGCGTTCGCTGCACCAGCTCCAGTATCTGATCTAAGCAGCGAAGCAACCACGATTACCTCCAACACTAACCTTTCGGTCAGTGCACCAACCACCGCTTCCAATGAAACTGATGTAGAACGTCTTGAACGACTTCTACAAAACCGAAACCGTGTTCAGTTGCAAATGCAGCAGCAGATTGATGCGATGGAATTGGAAATCAGTGAACTTCGCGGTGAATTGGAGCGTAATTCCCACGACATGAAGCAGATGCTTGAACGTCAGCGCGAGTTATTTATCGAATTGGATCGCATCCGAACCGATATGAAGAAAGCGCCAGTTCAGACCGCATCGACTGACACTGACGCCGACCAAGGCACGTTTAGCACGAATGTTAATGAGCAAACTGCGTACCAAAATGCAGTGGATCTGATCTTGAAAAAGCGTGACTATGCGGGTGCGATTGCTGCATTCAAACAGTTTCAAGTCGACTATCCAGATTCAAGCTTCACGCCTAACTCCCATTATTGGTTAGGTCAGCTCTATTTTGCTAAGAAGCAAGATGGCGAAGCGAAGAAGAGTTTCACGGCTGTCGTTTCATTTGCTACGTCGAACAAACGTGCAGATGCGCTATTAAAACTTGGTGATATTGCCAACCGCAACCAAGACTGGCCTGAAGCAAAACGTTTCTACCAGCAAGTGGTGGATGAGTATCCAGACAGTACTTCTGCGAAAGTCGCGAAGAAAAAGCTAAAATAGCGAACGAAATCGAACCGTTCAGGAAACAGGAGCCAATGGGCTCCTGTTTTTTTTCTCAGTAAGTCGCGGCTATATTTCCAAGCAAGTCACGCCATTGTTTCAAAGGAAGACACGATTTTATTGCTAAGTAAAAACCTTTGAATCGCCAAGACAATAACCGATGTAACGATCAGAAAACTTGTCGAGCTAAGCCTAACATTTTGAGAGTGCGTGAGAATAACCCCCCGTCGGCAAGTGTGCCAAATGAATTTACATTCTGGTTATTTGTTATCACTAGGTTAAGTTGGTTTTCGAATCCATCGAGGGTACAATACTCGGATTCAAGAAAGTTGCGTTGAGCACGAGCAATGAGCCACATATTAGACAAAATCGATACAGTATACCCTTTCCCTCCTAAGCCAATCCCACTAACGGATGAACAAAAACAAGCCCACATAGAAAACATCAAGGCTTTGTTGATTGAAAAAGATGCGGTTCTTATCGCGCATTACTACACGGACCCTGAAATTCAAGCTTTGGCGGAAGAAACTGGCGGTTTTGTTGGTGACTCGCTCGAAATGGCGAAATTTGGTAACCGTCACCCAGCGAGCACTCTGATCATCGGTGGTGTACGTTTTATGGGCGAGTCGGCTAAGATCCTGACGCCAGAAAAACGCATTCTCATGCCGACACTCGAAGCGGAATGTTCACTTGATCTTGGCTGTCCAGCTGACAAGTTTACCGAGTTCTGTGATGCTCACCCTGACCACACCGTTGTGGTTTACGCCAACACGTCAGCGGCAGTGAAAGCTCGTGCTGACTGGGTGGTGACATCGAGCATTGCTCTGGAAATCGTCGAGCACCTTGATGCCGAAGACAAACCTATTATTTGGGGACCGGACCGCCACCTAGGTTCTTACATTGCGAACCAAACAGGCGCAGACATGCTGCTTTGGCAAGGTGAGTGTATTGTACACGACGAGTTCTCGGCCGATTCATTACGCAAGATGAAGTCAGTATACCCTGACGCGGCAATTTTGGTTCACCCAGAATCGCCAGCGAGTGTGGTTGAGTTAGCGGACTCAGTTGGCTCCACCAGCCAGTTGATCAAGTCAGCGAAAGAGCTGCCTCATAAGCAGATGATTGTCGCGACCGACAAAGGTATCTTCTTTAAGATGCAACAATTGGTTCCTGAGAAAGAACTGATTGAAGCGCCAACGGCGGGGGCAGGTGCAACGTGTCGTAGCTGTGCTCACTGCCCTTGGATGGCGATGAATGGTTTACAGGCCATTGAGAATGCCCTTAAGCATGGCGGTGAAGAGCATGAAATCTTTGTAAGTGAAGAACTTCGTGTCAAATCATTGATCCCATTGAACAGAATGCTCGACTTTGCTGAACAATTAAACATGCAAGTCAAAGGCAATGCCTAAGCTTATTAAGTTTCAAAAAAACCAGCTTCTCGCTGGTTTTTTTATTTTCAATCCAATCTTTATTTTACCCTTTCAATCCGATCTTTCTTTATCAGAAGACAGTATTCAATAGAAAGGATTTTTAATCAGATAACTATCCATCCATTTTCGAAATTCAAGGCAAATTTCTTCCTTATATTGAAATCAGTGATAAGTGTCGAAATACGGCATTCTGACGTCACGGGGATACATTAATATTGAGATAGAATCCTTTCTTATCATATGCTTAACGAGTTTTGGTTTAATCTGTCGCTAGAGGGAAGAAAATGACCGCGTGGATTTTGACAAAAAAATGGTTTAAAGCACACCTATTCAAAATTAATACGAGAAATTTGCTTTTAATCGCCTTTAGCTACGTGCTGCTAAGTTGGCTGCTTCTTACTTATTTTAATGAAGAGGCATTAACCAGTGACTGGTCAACGTTTGTGTATTATATGGCGGTGACGGCTTCAACCGTAGGCTACGGCGATTTATCCCCACAAACCAATCAAGGTAAATGGGTGGTTTCCCTATTTATCATTCCTGGTGGGTTAGCGATTTTTGCTGCGGTATTAGGTCGAGTCGCTGGAGGCGTAATTGAGTATTGGCGTGCAGGTGTACTAGGTAAACGGAGGGTGAGAATGGACAACCATATATTACTGTTGGGATGGAACGGTCCAAGAACGATAAATTTGATTCGAATGTTGCAGCATGAAGAAATTGGAAAAAGACCAATTGTTCTTTGCAGCAGAGCCGACATAGAAAACCCACTGCCCGGCGAGATTCAATTTGTTCGGGTAACAAGTTACACCGATAGCCAACAAATGGCGTTGACCAATGTAGCACAAGCCAGTTGTGTGATTGTCGATAATTTAGAAGATGACATCACTCTGTCTGCTGCGTTGTATTGCGCGAACATTAACCCGACCGCGCATCTATTAGCCTATTTCAAAGATGAGTCCTTAGGCAAACTGTTAAGCCAGCATTGTCCAAAAGCAGAATGCATCCCTGCGGTGGGTGCTGAAATGCTGGCGAAGGCAGCGGTGGACCCAGGCTCCAGTGCGCTACATCAAGAGTTACTGGCTTCAACACGGGGTATGACTCAATACTCCACGCTGTATCCGACCGAACAACCCGATACCACGGTGGAGCAAGTTTTTCTCCATATTAAAGATAAATACCAAGCCACCCTCATCGCCATTGATTCGGGAAGTGGCATTGAGTTGAACCCAAGTTTAGAGACGGCGATCCCAAGTGGGAGCTCTATTTTTTACATCGCCGACGAACGTATCGATTCGTTCAATTGGAATACCATCAACAAGGAAAAATAATGGAACTTTTGTTAAACCTCTTAGCGGGCCTACCAAATTTTGGGCTGTATTTTGGTACCTCTATCGCTTTTGTATTGGTGTTTAAATACTTATACATCTGTATTACACCCTATGATGATTGGAAGCTGATTAAAGAGGGCAACAATGTTGCCGCAGCGGTTGCGCTCAGCGGCGCCTTTATTGGTTACTGTATTGCGATTGCAGGTGCGGCAAAAAACTCTGTCAGCCTTATCGACTTTGCAGTCTGGGGTGTGGTGGCGATGTTCGCACAGTTCTTAGCCTTCGCGATTGTGCGTTTCATCTTAGTGCCAAAAATCTCGGAACATATTGAAAATAATGAAATTCCGTCGGGTATCGTATTAGCTTCAGTCTCTATCTCAATCGGCATTCTGAATGCTGCTTGCATGACTTACTAGGAGCGATGATGAAAAGAAGTTCGTATGTCGATCGCCCATCCATGACCAAAACCATCGTCAAATGCGCGCCCTTTGCGGCTTTTGGCGGAGTGTTCTTGTATGCCATGTTTGGTAATAAAACCGATGGGGCGATCTATCTCGATGATAGCGAGTGTGCTCGACACGAAACGGGCTACCTCAAAGAATGTACCATGGCTTATCAAGATGCGATTAAGCAAGCCGAGGAAACGGCACCACGTTACCACGACAAAGACGATTGTGAAGATGAATTTCGTCGAGGCCAATGTTTCTACGACGAAGACTCGCGCCAGTTTTCTCCTACGATGACCGGTTTCTTTTTCACGACCGATGTGGATGACTTTAAACAGTATCGCCACAAAGGCTACTATTCAGAAGCCATGTACAGCTACCGACGCGGGTATTACTCATCAACCGGCTATTTCTACGCCAATAATCGCCGCGATACCGTCAGACTCAGTAACAGTGTCATCACTGATGCTACAAAAAGTCGAACCAAGCTCAAGAACCGAGGTGGAACCATAGGACGTGCGATGTCTCGTGGTGGTTTTGGTAAGTCCGTTTCGACCAGCAGTAGCCGTGGAGGCTAAATGCTAAGACGCGACATTAAGCCTCGTGACAATTGGAAAGCCTTAGCCAAAAAGTATGGCTTTGGCTTCCACTCTATGTATGAGCAACCTTACTGGGACGAAACGGCTTATTACCAGTTCAGCTTGCAACAAATTGAGCAAGATTTAGAAGCGCCAACGGAAGAGATACACCAGATGTGTCTCTCTATCGTGGATAAAGTGGTTCACGATGAAGCGTTACTGGCTCGCTTTGCTATCCCTGAATCCATGTGGGACTGGGTGCGAGCGTCTTGGATAAAGCGTGATCCTTCATTGTATTCTCGAATCGATTTTGCTTACAACGGGCGAGATCCTGCCAAGTTGTATGAAAATAATGCCGATACGCCGACCAGTTTGTTCGAAACGGCATTTTGGCAGTGGATTTGGTTGGAAGACAGTGTGAATCAAGGGCGGTTAATGCGCTCCAGTGATCAGTTCAACATCTTGCAAGATTACCTAATAGAGCGTTTTTATCATTTAGGTCAACAGAGAAAAGGCAAAACGATCCACTTTAGCTGTTGCAAAGACACCGAAGAAGACCGTGGCACAGTGCAATATTTAGAAGATTGCGCCAAAGAAGCGGGGCTCACGACGGCGTTTGTCTACGTCGAAGATATTGGATTAAGTCACGATGGTCAGTTTCTCGATGCGGAAAACCGAGTCATTGAGTGGATGTTTAAACTGTATCCTTGGGAGTTCATGTTTGAAGAAGAGTACGGAGCGTCCCTTCCTAACGCTCAGCTAGATTGGCTTGAGCCGGCTTGGAAGTCTGTTCTTTCTAATAAAGCCTTGCTTCCGCTATTGTGGAAAGAGTTCAAAGGGCACCCCAACTTACTGCCTGCCTTTTTCAGCGATGATAAAGAAGCCAGCAGTTTAAAAGACTTTGTGATTAAACCGCTGTTTTCGCGAGAAGGGGCGAACATTGAAATTGTGCGCGATGGTCACTCGTTCTTTAAAACGGGAGGTCCGTATGAGTCTGAACTCAGTATCGTGCAGCAATATCATCCGTTACCTAAATTTGGTGATAGCTACACCTTGGTTGGCAGTTGGTTAGTGGATGATCGCGCAGCGGGCATTTCAATTCGTGAAGACCAGACCTTAGTGACGCAAGATCTTGCGCGCTATCTGCCACACGTCATTGTTTAATGACTTCCTGATCTCAATTACCATATTTATATAACGAAAAACGGGCAGAGCGATATGAATCGTTCTGCCCGTTTGCGATAGGTGCACCGCTTTGTATTTACCCAGCTTTCTACTTTCCCAGCTTTATACTGAAAGGCCTTTTACTTACACAGCGCTGTTCTTACACAGTATTAATCTGACGTGGTTCGCGAACACTAGACGTTCAACAAGAAGTAACGAAAGGCGTTAACCAAGTCACGCGATTACTGCTCAGCTTGCTCTGCGAGTTCAATACCACGGATAGTGAGGCCAGCGAGCATCATCGGAATGGATGTGTAAATCTCTTCAAATTGATCCAACCCATCAACACCTTGAGAAGCTAAGGTGGTCATAGTGGTTTCTGGATCGTACAGCATGCTCACAGACAGCAATACCCCACCAAGCAGCGCATTGTTTTCACTGTCTTCTGGCATCAGTGTTTCCCAGTCATCACGAGCCAGTTGCCAGCCCTGCAGCAAGCCTTCACAAAAATCACGAGTTGCTTGAGTCACGATCTCTTCATCATCAAGCTGACACGCTTCTGGCCACTGCCATTCGCCACTCATCAGTGCAGGGCGTGTTTTATTCCATAGCTCAATCACCGCTTCTGCGTAGTGCTCTAGCTGAGTCGCATCGGTAAAAGGAGCCGTTTCTTCACCGCCCCAAAGGTAAGCAAGCCATACCTCAGGCGACAAAACGTGAGGGGCGGCCGCCATAGCCGTTACAAAGCCCTGAGTTTTTTCAAGGTTAAGAAGTTTACCGTCCAGCTCAGGGAGGTTAAGGATGTCGTTTAAAGTCAAAATTGGCTACCCATTTTGTCATTGTTGGTGAGAGCGTGATCTTACCAAGCATTTATAGTGGTAAAAAGACTTGAAGACTGAGAATAGGAGATATAGCTTTGTTAGAGGGAACTTTTTTAGGGTGCTTATGGATATTCGCTCGTCACTACGTAGAAAAAGCATAGTTGCACTGAGTTTTTACTTGTGTTTTTTCATCGCTACGATTGCTACGGTCACGTATTTAGTAACAGAGCCGCCTGTTCGCGCCAAGCTGGAACAGAACCTTGACCTGCGTACCCAGCTCCTCGCGCAGCAGATTAACCAACCCCTTGCCAGCTCAAGAGGCATGCTACTTTCCATTGTCGGGCTTGCCCAGACTTATGAGCAGCCTGAGATCTTATCCAACATCATCCCGAACTTGTTACTTTCCAGCGACCCTATCGTGGTCAGTGGTGGAGTATGGCCTGAGCCTTCTGGCGTTCAAGGGGAAAATCAGCTCACCAGTTTGTTTTTCAATCGTTCATCCCCTGGCGTGGTTGATCAAATCCATTCGTACAACAACCCAGAGACGGGGGGATATCATAACGAAGCGTGGTATCTCTCGGTCGTCGGTAAACCGCCAAGTAGTGTGGTGTGGTCGGATGTTTACGTCGACCCATTTACCCACGTTCAAATGATCACGGCCTCTTCGCCTTACTATCTCAATGGTCAGTTCGCTGGGGTAACCACGGTGGACTTATCTTTAGAGACCTTATTTGATTTTATTGCGCAGCATGCAGAAGAGTATCAGTTAGGCGTAGTGATCAAAGATCGCCAAGGGCTGACCCTTTCGGAGCATAACTTTAATTTAGTCGAAGGCATTTACATCAGTGCGTTGGACTTTGGTGAATTTAACTGGCATTTGGATGTGGTCAACTCAGGGCTATTGGTTGCCGATGAAGTGATTTACCAAGTTTCCAGTGTAGAGCAAGGCTTGATGCCCTTCTTACTGCTCTGCGTCCTTGTCGGCTATTACCTGCTTAATCGTTATGTCATCAAACCCATCATTGATATCGCCCACAAAGTGGAAGACTCAAAAACCGGTGGCATCATTGACATTGACTACCGCAGCAATGATGAGATCGGGCAGTTGATTCACTCGTTTAATCAAAAAACCGTTTATTTGGAAGCAGAAAAAGTGAAAGCGCAAGCTTCTACCGAGGCAAAAACCGCTTTCTTAGCGACGCTCTCACATGAGATCCGCACCCCGATGAACGGCGTGTTGGGCACAGCGCAAATCTTGCTCAAAACCGACCTAAACGAAGAGCAGCGCAAGCATATGAAAACCCTCTATGACTCAGGGGATCATATGATGACACTGCTCAACGAGATTTTAGACTTCTCCAAAATTGAGCAAGGGCATTTGGATTTGGACAAATCGCCGTTTGCTCTCCAATCCATCATTGGCAGTATTTACAGCGTGTACCACACCTTATGCTCAGAGAAAGGGCTGATGTTTCATGTTGCCAACCGCATTGAAGAAACGCGCTGGTATCACTCTGATAAAGCGCGGATCAGGCAAGTGCTGTTTAATTTGCTCAACAACTCCGTGAAATTTACCGCCAAAGGTGAAATCAATGTTGAGTTCAACGAGCTGGACAGAGACGGTCAGTGTGTCCTTCAGATCAAGGTGACGGATACGGGCATCGGCATAGCCAAAGATGCCCAAGAGCGAATATTCAGCCCGTTTGAACAAGCAGAATCCAGCACCACTCGCCGCTTTGGCGGGACGGGCTTAGGTTTGGCGATTGTGAAGCGCATTTGTGAACACATGGACGGTGATATTTCTGTCGCGAGTGTCGAAGGGCAGGGGACGGTCTTTACCGTCGAGCTGGCTGTTGATACCTGTGAGCCGATTGCCGTTAAAGAGATGTCACGCAGCAAGCTCAACTATCAAGGTTTACGAGCGTTGGTAGTGGAAGACAACCGAACCAATGCGATCATTCTAGAGACCTTCCTACGCCGTAAAGGTTTTGATGTGCATTGCGTGGAAGACGGTCAACAAGCCATCGATGTGGTGACACAGCGGCAGTTTGACCTCATCTTTATGGATAATCACATGCCGGTTCTTGATGGAGTGGAAGCCATTGCAGCCATCCGCACCATGATGTACCCGACAGGCAATGTACTGATCTTCGGTTGCACTGCCGACGTGTTTATTGAAACCAAAGAGAAAATGCTGGGAGTCGGCGCAAACCAGATCATAGCCAAACCGATTGTGGAAGCGGAGCTCGATGACGCCCTCTACCAACACGTCGGCTTGCTGTATCAATACCAGCCATACAAACGCTTTGACACCAATCTGCTCAGCGGGCGCGAAGCGTGTTTGGTTAACCTGCATATCGCATTGGATGAAAACAATCTTCCTAAGATGCACACGGCCTTCGAACAGATCCAAACCTTACTCGGGCCTCAAGAACCACCCGTGGCGGAGATTCTCGACAACATCGCTGCAAACTTAGCTCAAGGACAAATGCCGACAGCGGAGGACATCGATATGATCACCGTACTTCTGGCAAATGAAATGGTGTAAGCCATTTTTGTTTGAGTGCTCTCTTGTTTTGAGTTTTCGCTCGCGACTGGGTCTTAAATCCCCTCTTTACACCTCTCTATAACCAAGCCGTTTCTAAACTTACAGAACTCTGCACAAACCTCGTTCAATATAGATTAATTACGTAATTTAATTACCAAATGAGTTTGATTAATGATCAAAATGAGCTCTTTAGAGTTGATTTAGTCGATCAAACTGATTTTTGATTCAAACTTGGTGGATAATTTACTAACCAATTTCAAATTCGAAACCAAAAACTACATAAATGGTGTTTTAATAGCGACATGAACTGCTTGTTTGGTGGTTTATTGGTGTATCGCACTTGATACTTTGGTTTTTTGTAGAATTTAGTTTTGAGATTGTTCGCTCATGAAAGCACGTGGCCCTTTCTGTATCCGTAACGCAGCAGCCGATACATTTGCTATGGTAGTTTTTTGTTTCATCACAGGTATGTTCATCGAGATTTTAATCTCGGGAATGACTTTTCAGCAGTCGCTTGCTTCGCGAACTTTATCTATTCCGGTTAACATTGCCATCGCATTCCCTTATGGCTTGTTCCGCGATTGGGTACTTCGTCAAGGCGGCAAGATTTCTCAAACCGGTTGGATGAAGAACATCTCTGATCTTGTGGCTTATGTGCTGTTTCAATCGCCAGTCTACGCCGGCATTTTGTTTGCCGTTGGCGCTTCGACAGACCAAATCATTACCGCCGTTGCAAGTAATGCCGTGATTTCATGTGGTATGGGTGTGCTTTATGGTTACTTCCTCGATATGTGCCGCCGTTGGTTCCGCGTTCCGGGCTACTACCAAAGCGCTTAAAATAGTGACTAAAAAACCACACAAATGCTTTAGATTTGATCGCTTTTGGTAAAAAGTAAGCAAACAGTTCGAAAATGACGTTTTTTTTACTGTTAGCCCTTGACCCAAAACGGAATAGTCATTAAATTACCACCCCGTTAGCCAAGAGCGCTAACCAACAATACGGTGAGTTGTCCGAGTGGCTGAAGGAGCACGCCTGGAAAGTGTGTATACGGCAACGTATCGAGAGTTCGAATCTCTCACTCACCGCCACATTCTTGAAGAAAGACGTCCTAGGACGTCTTTTTTTATGCCTATTATACTTCTAAATCAATAAGTTATCGTCCGATAACGTCCAAAGATGTCCTAGTTCGTTCGCCATTTTGGGGTATGACAAAGTGTATGTTTTAATCTTTCCCGACTTCGGGAATATACCATTTGAACCTGATTTGCTTAGCTCCTATTCAAGTGATTAGGAACTTAGGAATTACATGAGTTACAGCTTTGATTCTCCATAAATCAATAGCTTAGGGTTAAGTGGTATGACGCGAAAAACTTAACTTTTTCTGAGTGTAGCTTAGTCATACCAGGGGGCAATATGTCGCACTTAATACATCGTCTGAAAGACAAGGAAATCGAACAAGCACAGGGCCGAGATCGAATCTATCGTTTACCTGATGGCGGTGGTCTCTATCTATTGGTGAAACCCAACAACCTCAAATACTGGGAGTTTCGTTACACAAAGCCAGGTACAAAAAACAGAACCTTCTTGGGATTGGGTAGCCTAGACATGCTCAATGTTGATAGTGCTCGTGACAAAGCGTTTGAGATGCGCAAACTTCTGAAGGAAGGTATTGACCCTAAATTAGACAGGATCGAGAAGAGGACCCAGATTCAACAAGAGCAAGCTTGTACATTCAAGTCAGTCGCTGATGAATGGGTTAAGACCAAGACGAAACTAAAACCTAAGACCGTCCAAGGTAACTGGAGAAAGCTCGAGCTTTATGCTTTTCCTAAGTTCGGTGAGATCCCGGTTAAGTCACTGACGCCAATAATAGTTCAGGAAGCGTTTAGGCCTATTGCTCGTAGAGGCAAGTTGGAGACAGTAAAACGCACCATCCAGTTGGTAAATGAAATCATGCGCTTTGCCATCAATAGCGGTTTGATCCAACACAACGTTTTATCTGGAGTTGGAGAAACTTTTGCTTCTCCTGATGTGAAACACATGGCGGCACTTAAACCTGATGAACTAACAGAGTTACTACAGACAGTTGCAACTGCAAATATGCAGCTGGCTACCAAATGTTTAATTGAGTGGCAGCTGCACACCATGACTAGACCAAGTGAAGCAGCTGGTGCTCGCTGGGATGAGATTGACATAGAAAATCGACTCTGGATTATTCCAGACACACGGATGAAAATGAAACGTGAACATCGCATTCCATTGACAGATCAGACTATCGCCATACTGGAGCGCATACATCCAATTAGTGGGCATAGGGTACATGTCTTCCCCTCTATGCGCTTCCCCAAGCGGTCTATTGACTCTGAGACTATAAACAAGGCGTTGGGGCGTATTGGATTCAAAGATCGCACTACCGCGCATGGCATGCGCTCTCTCGCCAGTACGACGTTGAATGAAAGAGGTTTTGACCCGGATATCATTGAGGCTGCTTTGGCTCACCAGGATCGAAATGCTATTCGTGCCGCTTACAATCGGACAGATTATCTGGAACGTCGACGAAAAATGATGGAGTGGTGGAGTAGTTATATTGATGATGCAGCAGTAGGTTCATTGTCAGTAACAGGTGCTGTACATTTAAGAGCGATCGGTTGAATTCATGGTAAATGGCAATTTAGGGCTTAGCTGTAAAGCCCTAAACTGTTTCCATTTTTACTTCTGCTAACTACACGCAGATTTCAGTAATACGATTTTCACCAGTGGGAAGGCTTTCTAGTTTGACGTAGCCTTTTTGCTCCATGTGATTGATGAAATTCATGAAGGTTTTGAATTCCGTATTATTCACTTGAAAACTTGGGTCTAGAGCTTTCATCCTGTCATTAGCAATGGAAACGTTGCTTGGAAGTTTGCTCTGGTTCATATTCCTGACGGCGCTGATAAAAAGCTTATCAAGGTTGCCCACTACAGAAATATCTTTCTTTGGAAGGAAATCTTCGACGAACAATAAGTTGTCGAATGACTTAGCGATAATCGCTCTATCTTTGTCGGATTTTTTGCAGACTAACCATACTTCTCTACCGAACTTTCTCAGTTTATCTGCAATTACAGTAAAGTCAGAATCTGTGGTCATAAAGCAATATCTATCAACTCTCGGGTTATCAAGGTGCAGACTTTCAAAGGCATCCAAGCTGAGTAACAAATCCGCTCTGTTCTTCTCTTTACCAATTTTTGGCGTGTCAATAATATTGAAATTATGCTCTAAGATTTGAGTTTTCAGTGATTTCTTTGCTGTCGCTTGGTTCCCATAAGCCGACTTAATTGTGAATATACAGTTGTACTCGTCGTCAGCGCTGAGGAAAGAATTCATTACTTCTTCAAGCTGAAAGTCGCTAGCTGCTATGTTTTCCATATCAATGTAAACAGCGATATTAAAGTTTTTCTTTTTCATCAAGTTGTGTCCCGGAAAATAAATTCATGAAAGGGTTAACTAGGCAGCGACTTACCCACTGCCTTAACTGTTAATGTTTTTTCAGCTCGTAACAGAGCCTGAAGCCTGTCTTCATGCCTTTGTATTTTCCGGTTGAATCTTGAGGTCCACTTGCCCTCAACACGTAATCGTCCATGTAGAACGAAGTGAGGCTAGCTGAGCGGATCTGAACCCCTTCTAGTAGCCACTCACAAAAGAAATTTGAATCAATAAATCGCAATCCGTTCTCTTCGATATTGTGAAGAGGTTTTGGAAAGCGAAGGTGCAAGTTGTCAAAGTCATTTTGAGCCATGTAAGGTGGGTGAGAATCATACTTCTCACCTGATTTGCTGATGAATGTCATGTCACTGTCTTGACCACGTTTTGGTTCTGACCAGTTTTCACCTCTCAATGACTTGTATTCTGAGTAGCTAAGAATACGAAGAGGAACCCCCGTTTGTTTCTCCAACCAGTTAATGTAGGCTAGGACGTCAAAAAATGTACATGATGCTGGCAGAGTGATATCACTCTCGCTATTGACTGGGGCAAGTGAATCACCTTGACGGTTTTTGCTGTATTCTGCGTTTTCTTTTAGGAAGTTGATCAGGTCACCAATCGTTATGAGTTCGGAGACCATCATTTCTTTTTCATCGATGGATACTTGTTTGAAGCCATCTAGACGAACGTTAGAACTTCTATGCTCTGGGTGATAAACCCCTTTATATTGATAGTACTCACGTAATATGGTCTGAATGCCGGGGTAGTTGGACACCGTGCCACCATTAAGATAGTAGTGCTTTTCTGAGTTATGTCCATCTAGTTCTCTATTACCTTCATATTCGAAGTAGTACCAACGCTCAAAGCGGTAATCTTCGATGAAGCTTGGAATATCAGCTCGTTTCAAATTGTTCCCAAATAGCTGATGGTTGAACACTTTGCCACGTTGATTTTTGATGACAAAATCATAGTTACCGCGATCATCTGACAAGAAAATCAAATTCTCATTGTAAGGCAGAACATTGACCCAGCCGGCGTTGCCTTCGCCTATGCGTTTAGTTAGTAACAGTTGCAGGTATTTGTCCGAATTTAAATCTCTTTCAACATTTTCAGTTGGAACTGTATTTGGGGCATAAAGCTTTATGTATTCTGACGGTGAAGGAATATCTGTTAAAGAGTATCCGAGAAGATGGTAAATACTACTAGACCCGTTTCGGTTTTTTAGAAGGATGAGATCTAAAATCTTCACAGAGACCTGTTGGTATCGTTTTTCCCTTTTCTTTGGTTCTGTCTCTTTGTTGTTTAGAAAATCCAAGAAGTTAGGGAGGCCCGTTTGATCCAATAAACGCACTGTAATTTCTGTTGTTACATCGAGTTTAAGCAAATACTGTTGACGGTCAGATAGGTGAGAAATATCAAAATTATCGTCTATTGCTCGCTTGATATGATAATTGCCTAATATAATATCAGACCAGTCACTATCTTCATTGAGAGCGTCGTATAAGTCTTGACTGTGCCAACTAATTGGACCAGAAAAGTCAAAATCATGCCCGGTGAACAGCTTCTTAGGAGTGGGGCCTTCAAAGAAGAATAGTCGTTCAGAAACCTGCTGGTGGCTGAAAGGGAAATACAAATTGTAATCACCGTCTTTCGTGTGCTTGAGAAGATTTTTGCGTTTTCTAAGGTTATGTTTGGCCATAAACGGAAGTAAGCTTCCGTTGTACTCTTTCTCGTAAGCGGCAAATCCACCAGTTATTCCAAGACGTTTAGCAATGGCGTTTAGTTTTGTTGTATGAGTGATTTTTTCACGGTCACGCGATGTTCTTTTCGCAGAGATTTTGAGTTCTGCTGGAGACAGTCCTGTTAAGGGAACAATATGGAATTTCTCTAACGGGATGTATGTAGTTGGGATTGAGTTATTAGTCATTCTAAAACCTTTAAAAATAAGCAAGCCCCATCACAGTTTAGTGACGGCGTACTTCCGGCTATAAGGTCCGAGAATGATGGTTTGATCGTGAGTGGTAGTGTCTTTTTCTTCAACGATGTGAGTGCTTTGTTTTGTAAGAAGTACATTACAAACCGCAGGTAAGCCTCAGCCCTTTGCATATAACCTAAATTGAAATATTGGCTAAGTCAATAGATTGTTCGTGTTAATCTCCATCACTTATTTGTTTTCCAAACTACTCTCCGGAATTGTCACTGTTAGTCGAGTTAGTGCTTTTTATGACTTATAAAACATTAAGTTGCTGCTATTTCTGCTACTAATAGCAACAAATAGCTATAATTTTTAAGGGCAGAGAGCTACATGATGAAAAGACTCCATCGACTTGATGAAGTAGATTCGGATACTTCAATTGGTGACAAGTTGAGGAAGTGTCTTGAGCTTGACATTCCGGTGTTAATCCAAGTTCCGGCATCAATGGATGTATGGGCGATAGACCCAAAGTTAAATCAGTTAACGAAAAAGGATGTTGTTTTAAGTGAGTCAAACGTTGTTACGCAGCTTCCGCTAAGAATTCATCTCTTAGATGGGCAATCTCTTTCTCCTTCAGAGAAACCTCATATTCACACTTCGGATTTGGCAGCATCAACAAAGTTAGCTCATGTCGAATACTTGCAGTTGAAGCATGGCGATATCCCCAGGTTACTGGCGCTTCATCAGATGGAGCTTAGTAAGTTTGATGCTGTTTTCGTTTACGATAACGATACTTGTGAATACAGTTTGTGCAAGTCTGTGCCTGTATCAAGATACAGTTTTAGTATCGATGAAACTGATAGTCGAGCGAACCTTGAAAGCGCTCTAATAGGAAAGATCAAGTTTTCGGACCGAGAGTTGGATTATGTACTTTGTAACCAATACAGCGGAGAGGAACAGTATAATCACCCGGTTGATATCATCGAAAATTTTTCTGTAACTCAGTCGGAATGTTGGATCTTGGAGGAGCATCTATCACTTTTAACCTTTGATAACTCTAGCTATGAAACTAGTCGATTTTTTCTGGAACCTAGGTTCCATATATCAACGGCATTCGTGGAGCTTTCAAAAGCTGCTTTTGAACTTCTGGAAATGGGTAAAAAGCCTATATCTGGTGGAACATCTGGCTACTTGGCCAGCAAGCATAAGTGTTTCAAGCCAAAGTATGTCAGAGAAGGGGGAACGTGGATCATCAATCGTAGTAAAAAAGAACCTGAAAACAAATACTTCGAGAAGCTGAAGGGGATTTTTGAAACATGTTGGGCCGGAAAACACAACCAAGATAAGGCTGAAGTGCGCAGAGTAACTCTAAACGTCATTTACATACTAGAGACAGAACTGGGGCTCAAGTCGAGCAGTGCCAACGGGGTTGAAATGATATTGAGACCGGATGAATACAAATAAATTGAAAAATTTTTTAGGAGTCCAGAGCCTTGTCTTTAAAGGCTTAGGGTTTCCGTTTATAGGGATTTCCTATATGTGGCTCCTTTTTCCTATTCCCTGACTTAGTGTTTACTTCTCCCATCAAATCAATTTGGGAGAAGCAATATGCAAAACCATCACACAACACATTCAAACCAAATCCTTCGCTTGAAAGACATCGCGTTGATGACAGGCCTGTCACGGTCAACTATCTATGACAAACAAAACCCTAAATCGCCAAGGTTTGATCCTACTTTTCCGTCAAAAATTCAGTTGGGGGCAAGAGCTGTAGGGTGGAAGCTTGAAGACATAGTTTCCTGGGTCAACCAGATGAAACATCAATCTACAGTTAAAGCTGAATTTTCGCGTAGAGATAATGGTTAACTCGAAGGATTGTATATGAGACAGCAACGCCAAATTTACTTTCCAGTAAATTGTGAAATTGTGCCGAATGTAGCCAAGTCATACCTAATAACAAAGGCGTTTAACGAAGCTGCGGATATTACCAAGGCACCATCACCAATGGTGTATTTGACCACGATTAGTGCGGTATCTGTAGCATTACAGGGCTTAATCAATGTTGAACTACCAACGGGAACAATTGCTCCAGTTTCATTGATGTCACTGAGCATTGCAGAATCTGGGGAGAGAAAATCGTCTGTTGAAAATTTGCTAACGAAAGGAATCAAGTTATCCCATAAAGAAAAAATGGACCATTACCAAAACCAATTAAAAGGATACGCGGTCAGAACAAGGTTACATAACAAGAAAAAAACTCAGATTGAGAAATCGTTCGATTTAGATGATAAGGAGTCATATGAAGAGCTAGTGAATGCTTTGCTAGACCATGAGACTAGTAAGCCAGAGAAACCCATACTTGATTTACTTGTCTTCGAAGACAGTACCATAGAGGCTCTGCTTAGCGACTTAAGTGAGCATGTACCCAATGCTTACCTTGGTTCTAGTGAAGGTGGTGTTCTGCTGAATAGTCGAATTATGTCTCAGACAGCAAACCTTAACTCGATATGGAGTGGAGATGAAATAACGGTAAGTAGGAAATCGGCTGGCTCTTTCACGGTGGATGAGGCCCGACTGACGATGAACATCATGACACAGTCGAGTGCTCTAGATCGGTTCATGAACAAAACTAAAGGAGATGTCCGCGGAAATGGCTTTTTATCTCGATTTCTTGTTTGTGCACCAGAATCTAACTGCGGTTTTAGGTAGTCTTATGGTATTGAATACTCTAAGGGTAATTTGGATCTGTTTAACGAAAGACTCCACCATCTGTTATCGAAGGCTGCAACTTTATCTGATTATAAAAACAAGAGAACGGTTCGCTTCTCCAATGATTCCAAAATGGCTTGGATTGATATAGCGAATCATATTGAGTCGGAGATGGGCCCCGAAGGTGTATTCGAACATGCAAAGGATCATGCATCAAAGTTACCTGAAAATATCGCTAGGTTGGCAGCCCTAATTCATAGTTTCGATGCTTTATCAGAAGAAGAAATATCTTTAGATACGTTATTGGAAGCAATTGACTTAGTTGCTTATTTCTCAAAGGAGTTCATGAAGGTTTTTTCTGCGCCACCAAAATACGTGGTAGATGCTGATAATCTATATTCTTGGTTTCGTAATCAGTCCTTGCATGGGGTTAGGTATATAAAAAGGAATGATTTACTCCAATATGGGCCTAACGGGACAAGAAAGAAAAAGGATTTGGATTTGGCACTGGGCGAATTAAAAAGAACAAACTATTTTGCAGAAGTAACCTTAAACAAAACGAGAGTTATTGATTTATACCCACAAGATGCATTCGATGCTGAACAATTTAAATGTGACTTGTCAATAATATAATTATCTAAATCACTTTTGGTGAACAAGCAGGGTGAAAACATGAAATTACTCCGAATAAACCAAGTTGTAAATTTGACACGAATTAGTAAAACAACGATCTACCAGTATATGAGCGAAGGACATTTTCCACAGTGTATCAAGGTCGGTGCTAAAACTACTCGATGGTTAGAGGATGATGTAGTAGCTTGGGTTGAGGATAAGAGAAAATAGCGATTAGAATTAAATATTTCTAATCTCAAAACATCGCGTTATTTAATTAATACTATTTTTAAATAATTAAATTTCTTTTTGATTTGTTGATAATCAACCCGCTAGCATAGCGGAATGTTTTATCAGAGTTTGTTTTATTTTTTAGTAATTAAAGTCCTTGGGTAATTGACGTTTGTTTTTCTTTTTATTTAAAGAATTTAACAAGTTAAGATGTTGGTAAGGTAATATATATTTCATTGTTAATGATGTCTTAATGTTGGTATTTATTAGATTTGGCTTATATAATTGCTTATTCATGCCAAATGAATTTAATTTTCTATTTGTTTTGGAAGTTATTATGTATTCAACTAAGTGCTTGACCATTTTAAATGAGTCTACATTTCATGGTTTAGATGTAATCACTAAATATGACTTATGTTCCGAGTATTTGAATGGGATTAGACATGTTCTTAATAAAGCAATGGATGAGTATACGAGAGTAGCGATACTTCGCTTTGATCTGCACTTACCTAAGGGAGTCGACTGCCCTGACTATCCTTTGGAGTATGATTCTTCAGTGATTACACGTTTCATTGAGTCATTTAAAGCTCAGTTGCAAGCTGATAGAGCCAAGAAAAAAAGAGAAGGGAAGCGTTACTACAGATGCACAGTTCGCTATGTTTGGGCTAAAGAAATCAGCCAATCTGTAAATCCTCATTATCATGTTGCTCTGGTTCTAAACAGAGATGCTTACTTTGGTTTTGGTCGATACGGCGAGTTGAACGATAACTTAGCAGGTAAAATCTATCGAGCTTGGGCAAGCGCTCTTGCACTTTCTCCCGATAGTTCAATGTCTCTTATACATATTCCTGAAAACCCTGTTTATAGCTTAGACAAGAACTCACAGGACTATCCGGAGCAATGCAATACTGTATTTCACAGGTTAAGTTATTTAGCCAAATTTGAAACCAAGCACTATGGCAACAAAGGCAAGAACTTCGCGACTAGCCGACTGTAGTAAATAAAATTGAAGCGTGAGTGTTCTCTTTGGTTACTAACAATGGAATAGTTAGGCAGGAGGAGCATTAACTCCTCCTGGTAAAATGACTATCAGACTTAATTTGCCTCAAAAGGTCCCTTAGCTGGGTCGTGATTCTCTTCATCATGAAACTCTTGTCTTGCGTCAATTTCGTTCATGCCATTTTTAACGGCCTGTTTAATTATTTGCTCCTTGTCTTCTTCGTACATTTCTTCTTGTTCAGCTATATGAAGATCTTTTGTCACTACGTTGATTCCTTTACAAAAAATTTAAGGAACAACATGCTAGCAGTGGTGATGCCCTACATATGATGAGGCCGGTCTAAATTTCGCAAAAAAGCCTTTTTCTTTAATAATATATGTCTCAAAGGAGGCTAGTTTAGGATCGTAGCAGCAGCGTTTAGATCTTGTCGTGCTCCGCCCAAGTTTGTAGTTTGCACTTGTGATTAAGGAAGTCAAAAAAAATAGGGAGCATCACGCTCCCCTACATACTTACAAGCCAAACGTAATTAGCGCTTGCTTGTACTCCTGATTGATTTGTTGTTTGACCATTTCGCGACGTGCTTCTATCGGTGCACGGTCTGATATGGCCTGCGCCTTTTGCTCAAGGTCAGTCAGTTCCTCTGCTTTCCATTGCTCTAAAGCCCGTTCAATTTGAGCTGGTGTGAGCTCCTGCTTAATGGTTTCAATGCTTAGACGCTCAATCGCGCTTTCAGCAAAAACGTTCGTAGATAGCACTACAGAAGCGATGACGATAGTTTTGATGATAGGTTTCATAGTGTGTTCCTTATTAGCTAATGGATGGATAAATCATTGAATCAGTCGGTGACAAGACGACAGGTTGTGCATGGGATGTATCGCGGGAGATGGGTATGCGGGATATGCCTGAAAGCCACACTGAGGGGACGGCCGTTCCCCTCGACTTGAGTTCCTTGGGTAAAGCGAAAACAAGGCACAATATCGAATAGTTAGCGCTTTCTGCCTTTGTAAGTCAGACAGTGGAGTTTCGCTGATTAACTTACGCGCCGACTCATCAAGTCTTGTGCTATGGCTCTGCGAATAGCAGGGAAGTAAGCAGCCCTGTAGTTCCGCAGAAAGTTGAAACAGGTATAGAGTAAAACCTGCAACGGCATTACTTGTCGGATCGGTTTAGTTTTCTGTTAGGTAACTATCTGAATCTAAGTCGATACGTTTACCGTAGAGCTCTGGTTGTAGAGAGTACTGGCTAAGCTCAAAGTCAGCGGGGTAGTCAAAGTGGAAGGTTAAAACCTTGACTTCTGCTACGTGGTGCAACGCAATGTCGAATGTGTGGTCGTCTGACTGATAGACAAGATGGAAAGAGTGAATCGAGAGTAACAGGCCAAGTGGCATCATGCTTTCGATAGTCTCTCCAGTTTTTAAGGTAATGGTTATTAGCCGCTGATACGTTAAGGCTAACGAGAGCGGTTCAAAAATGGTGACCAATTCCTCAACTGTCTCAACTGGACAGAAAGTAGAATGGGTACCAGCCCTTGTACTTTCTCCTTGTTTTCGTTGTAAGCCCGGATAACTGCGCTGGTGGTTGAGTATCGGTTGAAAAGCCGATTCAACGGCGCAGTGTAATTGGTCCGGAAGCACATCTGAGATCATGGCTTTGGCGAGCTCTAAAACGATGGACTCTCTTGGACCTAATACAAACTGACTCGTCAATCGGCGGCTGTATCCGTATGGCTTGTTTCTCGTATCTTTGTCCACATCGAGATATTGCGCCACCACATCCAGATTGCGCTGTATGGTGCGGATGTCTCGTGTGATACCAACGTGGGACAATTCGGTTTGTAGTTCCTGAGCAGTGACTTTACGGCCTTTGGGGATGCGATGATACAGCTCAAAAGCGAAGGACAACTGCTCGGTGGTTGTGGGTTTACGTTTTGTTGTCATGGCGTTTGTGAATGGGCTTTATGCACTAGCTGGCAGAAAGCAGCACATGCTAATGATCAAAGCGGCAATACTTGCCAGATCGATCTTCAACGCTGCTCCTGATTTATCAGGGGCGTTTATGCCGATATGAATGGTGAACGGTGTTGTTCCTCCTTGGTTGTGCTGGGAATTCGAATTGCTTGAATTTTTTACTCAAACTTACCTATATCTATGAGAGCAGTGAGTCATCACAGCTCTTGGCCTCAGTAGACAGACGTTTGCTGGGGTCAGGTGGGGAATCAAAACGCTGGGGTCTTTATAAAGAGAGTGGAGCACGTTAGTGCGACATCCTTTTTTCTTGGTTCTTCTTTTTTGTTTAGAATCTGTTAGTAGGACAGTGTTAACTCTACTCAGAGTGAAATAGTGATTCTGTCTAATCCCAACTCACTGAGATGAGTAACAGATGCCTTATCACACCTGCTGTTACTCAATAGATCTATTCAATGACTGGATAGCTTTATCTCATCAAATGCATCCATCTCCAGATACGACAGAAAGTTACTCTCCCATAGCTGATAGAAATCATTTACGCCATAGGCATCGATAGCTTGCCAGCCTACGCCTGTGAAGAACGCCATGTTATTCCCGATATCGAAATCGACATTACGTTCAAGCTCTGGATAGGCAAGCCCGAAGTAGGCGAAGTCAGTGATATACAGAATCGACCAACGCTGCGCGCTGTCTTTCTGCATGGCAATTTCTACTGGATGAAAGCCACCAGCCTCAGCACTGTAACTGGTGTCACGAAAGTTCAGCGTGATAGCGGTAGAGGAATCCGTAGCGTTGGTATTGATGTGGTCTATCAATACGGTTTGCAGTCGAGGTGAGATAGACAAAGGACATTTGTTGAATAACGCTTTCGCGTGTGTAGTGGTAGACATCGCTACCTCCTTGTTAATGGGTGTGTAGTCAGGTTGTTGTGGTCGATGTGAAAATCGTTAGAATCGTATTGCTCAGAAGCGACTGACGACTGTCAGAGTCCGCGTGTCGAACTGGTTGTCTTGAAGGTGACCGAGAAATGCCTTAAGCCAAGCGATGAATAGCGCAATGACTTCCGGGCGGAATAATTCGCACCGTTCGATATCTGGTTGATAGAACCATCGGTACTTAAAGTTGAAGTACAGCGCGACATCGACGTTTTCTGCATTCTCATCCGGGTAATCAAAGGTAGCAATGAAGCGAAGCTCCCACGGCGAGTCTGGTGTGGCTCGTTCAAGCTGTATCTCTACTGGCTGGATGCCGCAGCGCTCTGTATAGAAGTTCGAGACCTTAAAGTTAAGGACGACGCGTTTGCTGTCTTCCGGAATGTGATAACAACTCAGGATGAGCTCAGTGAGCTGGTGGAAGCTTGCAAGCTGAAAAGCTGACGCCATCTCTTTCAAAATACTGCTCATAGCATGCCTCCTTCCGCCATTGAGTAGCAGTCTTCGCCTACAACGATATGGTCCAGTACGCGAACATCAATCAGGGTCAATGCGTCTTTGAGCCTTTGTGTGATGCGTCTGTCGGACTGTGATGGTGTTGCGTCTCCGGAAGGATGGTTGTGAGCCAGTATGACAGCGGCTGCATTCTTCTCTAGGCAGACTTTAACCACTTCCCTTGGGTAAACACTGGCGCTGTCTATCGTGCCGTAGAAGAGCTCTGTGAACTCAATCAGGCGGTGCTGATTATCGAGAAGCATGAGAGCGAACACCTCCCGTTCATAGCTTCCCAGTCGGTACTTGACGTAATCCTTAGTCGCTGTGGGATTGCAAAATGCATCCCCTCTCAGATACTTCTCCGCGATGATTTCAGCGGCTTTCTCCAATACTTGATGGGCAGAGACTGGCTCACGGAATGAATAGTGTCGATTACTTAAATCGTGCATATAGAAACTCCTGTTAGTGGGTATACGCACTTGGATGATATGTACCTGAAATTTCTTTGAATCGACTAAACGTCTAGTCGTATTTGGTTGGGGAGAATAAACCTACTGGGACTTACTTAATCTATGTAGGGATGGGGTGTAAGAAACAGGCTTTATGGTCTGGTGCTTATTTCTGCAGGCCCATTTTATTGAATGTGGACCTACTCGGACGTCCCTATACCCCTAGCCGGGGCTTAGCGTCTGTTGAAAACTAATATGAGGAGAATGAGATGAAGTTCTTGAGATTAGACGAAGTGAGAGAGAAAACAGGTTTGAGTAAATCGGCGATTTACAACCAAATTAGAAAAGGAGAGTTTCCCGTAAGTGTGCCAATTGGTTCACGAACAGTCGCCTGGCTTGAAAGCGACATAAACGAATGGTTGGAATGGCGGGTACAGGTTCGAGATCGCGCTGTGAAAGGTTTCTTTAGCTGAAACTGCTGACTCTGTTAGCCGACAAACCTCAAATGGTATTGCTGTTATCGGTAATTTCTGCCTTCTGTGGTTTAGTTGAAATGTGAGGTGTTTATCAGAATGTAGATGCTATGTGCTTGTAAAGTTAGAATTATTTTGAAACTAACTCTTACAAGGATAAGCGACTATGAAGCTGTATACGGTAGAAGGTGATTTAAGTGCAGATAAAAGTAGTGATGCGTATCCAATGGTGACGCTGTGTGATGACTGTGTGGGGTATTATACGGTTATTACTACTGAAGGTAGCTCTGTAGGACCTTGTGATAACTGTGAATGTGAGTCTGAAGAATAACCCAATTTAGTCATGGCTATGTGGTACTGAACTGATGTTAAAGCTCAACCAAGAGTTATTGTTACCGCTCTCTTGATAGGGCGGTACAAATAATAAGCGTCCAATCTCATAAACCTACCCAGATCATTGTCCATTCCCCAATTTTCCCATATTCTCTCACCATCAAACTTATCAACAAAATCGGTTAGAGCTAACACGCTGAAATGAATGATCAAATTTTAACCTTGAAAGAGGTGGCGGCGTATTTAAAACTTGCCGAAAAAACCGCCTACAGACTCGCTAGTGAAGGCAAGCTACCAGGCTTTAAAGTAGGTGGTTCTTGGCGCTTTAAACGTGAAGATCTTGAAGCTTGGATAGAGAAGCAAAAAGGTATGGCTGAATAGCCCATTGGCAACCAAGCCTCTCTATCTTTAATCCATTATCGAATTCAACAGTTCCGCGCTGGCTGAACACAATCATTGAGAAAATTATGCAAAAACTGACGCTTAACAAACTGTCCCGTAAGCTTTTTGAAGCTTGTGATATTCTGCGGGGCAAGATGGATGCTTCTGAATACAAAGAATACATTTTCGGAATTCTATTCCTTAAACGTATGTCTGACCAGTTTTATAAAGACTATGAAACCAAAGTAAAAGAGTTAAAAAAAGCTGGTCATAGTGACGCGGCTATCCAAACTGTAGTTAGTAAAGCGTCTCAGTTTAGTTTTTTCGTACCAGAGAAAGCGCGTTGGGAAAATCTGCGCCATTTAAAAACAAATGTTGGCTCAGGGCTAAACAAAGCGCTGGAAGCATTGGAAGAGAGCAATACCAAGAAAGGCTTGGAAGGCGTGCTCAAGCACATCAACTTCAACCGTAAGGTGGGTAAAAAACCCATCCCAGATGAGCGTCTGGTTGAATTTATTCAGCACTTTGACAGCATCCCTCTCTCAAATGACGATTTCGAATTCCCCGATCTATTGGGTGCTGCCTATGAATACCTGATCAAATACTTCGCCGACAGTGCGGGTAAGAAAGGTGGTGAGTTTTATACCCCTGCGGAAGTGGTGCGCCTGCTGGTGGAGATTCTTGAGCCTGCTGAAGGCATGGAGATCTACGATCCCACCTGTGGTTCAGGCGGTATGCTAATCCAAAGCCGTAACTATGTGCAGGAAACGGGTGGTAACGTTAAGAAAATTCACCTGTTCGGCCAAGAAGATAATGGTGGTACCTGGTCTATCTGTAAGATGAACATGATCTTGCACGGAACAGGTGGTGCAGATATTGAAAATGGTGACACTCTAGCCACACCACTGCACCGAACCAAGGATGGTGAAGTACGTCCTTTTGACCGTGTGATAGCTAACCCTCCGTTTTCGCAAAACTACAAGAAAGCGGATATGCAGCTCAAAGAACGCTTCAACACTTTTATGCCAGAGTCTGGTAAGAAGGCGGACTTGATGTTTGTGCAGCACATGGTGGCCTCGCTCAAAGCGAACGGTAAAGCCGCCGTGGTAATGCCTCATGGTGTGTTGTTCCGTGGCGCAGAAGAGCGTACTTGCCGCCAAGACTTTATTGAACGTGGCATTCTTGAAGCCGTGATTGGCCTGCCGCAAGGTTTGTTCTACGGTACGGGCATTCCTGCCTGTGTGTTGGTGTTGAACAAAGCTGGGCGTGAAAGCCGAGATTCAGTGCTGTTTATTAACGCTGACCGTGAATATCGCGAAGGCAAAAACCAAAACAGCCTACGCCCGGAAGATATTGAGAAAATCACCAGCGTCTATAAAGCGATGCTGGAAGATGAAAAGCACCTAGGCGTCGAAAAATATGCGCGTCTGGTTCACAAAGACGAACTCAAGCGTGAAGACTACAACTTCAATATTCGCCGCTATGTCGATAACAGCCCAGCACCTGAGCCTCAAAACGTTAAAGCACACTTAAACGGCGGTATTCCAACCCAAGAAATTGATGCGCTGCAAAGCACTTGGAATGATTACCCTGGCTTGAAAGAAACCCTGTTCATTCCTCGTTCTAACAACGAGTTCCAAGACTTTGCTGATGAATTTGAAGCGCTGTCATCGCTCAAGCCGCACATTGAAAACTACCAAGCAGTACTGAAAAAACATGCTGTTTTCCAAGCGGCGTTGGATGATTGGAAGCAAGACTTTGCTGGCTTTGAAGCGCTGGGTGACAAGAAACTCGGTGATGAAGGCGTATTTGCGCTGCGCCGCGAATCTCTGAACACCATTGAGAAGCACCTAATGCCGATTAACCTACTGAACCAATACAAGGTACGTGGTGCATTGGCGGATTGGTTTAAAACCCTGGAAGCAGATTTTAAATCTGTTGCAGCAAGCGGCTGGAATGCTGAACTCATTCCTGACGAAGTGCTGTTTGCCAGCCAGTGCGCCGATGTGCTGGAAGAGCTGGAGACCAAACAAGCGCGTATTAGTGAACTGCAAGCTTTTGTTGATGCAGCCGATGAAGAGGACTACGAGCCAACCGATGAAAACCCTGCGCTGCCGTCTGAGCATGTTAAACAACATAAAGACGAGCTGAAAGAACACAAAGCGACGATCAAAACCAGCTTGGCAGTGCTGAAAGCCCAAATCAAAGATGCATTCACCCAGCTGAAAAACAGTGCAGAACTTCCAAAAGGCACTAAGCAAGGGGATTTTGCAAAAGGGCTGACGGGTAAAGAAATGAACTTCGGTGTCCATAGCGAGATTCTTGCTTTGGCGGATGAACTTGGCGTTCAGTTAGATAACCTTGAGCTGATCAAAGAGCACGCGCGAAAAGGTGCATTGGCTGCTGCTGAAGCAACCACCATTGAAGCAAAGTTTGCAGCACACAAAGCTTTGGAAGATGAATTGAAACTGCTGAAAGCAGAAATCAAAGAAACAGAAAAACGCCGTGATGAACTGCTTGATGCTGCCCGTGACGCAATTACACCAGAAGAAGCGAAGGTCCTGATTCTGGAACGGTTCAAAACCGAGTTGGATCGCCAATACCAAAGTTATGTGCGTGCGTTGTTGCTTGACCGTATCGCTGCAGTTGAGAACTTACATAGCAAATACCAAGTTACCGCCAAAAGCATCATTGCGAAACGAGACCAGGAAGCGAGCAAGCTGGCTGGCTTTATGAAGGAGCTTGGCTATGAGTGATTGGGTACGAATTCCCTTAGGTGAGTTAGTTGATGTTATTGACCCTCATCCAAGCCATAGGGCACCTGATGCGGTAGTCCAAGGTATTCCGTTTGTTGGTATTGGGGATATCCGAGAAGACGGCTCACTGATTGAAGGAAAAGGCAGAATAGTTTCCGAGAAAATATTTGATGAGCATATTAAACGCTACCAGATATCAGATCGCACTATCGGCTTTGGACGAGTGGCGACTATTGGTAAAGTCATCAGTTTTCGGAATCCTACGACTAAGTTTGTTGTATCTCCAACTATGGCCGTGTTAGAGCCTAAACCTGGGACCAATAGGGATTTCATCCTTCATGCTCTGCAAAGTGAGGATATACAGGAGCAGATTGATAAGCTCCTAACCGGCTCAACAAGATCCTCACTTGGTATTGAGTTGCTTCGAAAGCTCACGATACTTCATCCTGCTTCAGCAGTAGCACAGAAGATATCGAACGTATTAAACTCAGTATCGAACCAAATCGGTGCCACTCAAGCCCTTATCGACAAATATACAGCTATCAAACAAGGCATGATGGCGGATTTGTTTAGCCGAGGTATCGACCCGGAAACTAAAGCCCTTCGCCCAACGCTTGAAGAAGCGCCAGAGCTTTATCATAAGACCCCGCTGGGGATGTTGCCGAAGGGGTGGGATGTAAAAACACTTGGAGATATATCAGAAAAGATCACAAGTGGCTCTAGAGACTGGGCGAAGTTTTACTCTCCAGAGGGCGATCTTTTTGTTCGGATCAGTAATCTTACTCGCGAGCATGTGAACTTTCGTTGGGATTCCGTTAAACATGTCAATATCGGCGGTGGCTCTGAGGGGGAAAGAACACAGCTACAGCCGGGTGACATTCTCGTTTCGATTACTGCGGATTTAGGTATTGTTGGTGTTGTCCCTGAGAATATGGGGAGAGCCTATATTAACCAACATACGGCACTAATTCGCTTATCCACTGATGGTGAAAATGCGAGATTTATTGGTAATTACTTGTCATCTCGA
Organism: bacterium sp. HQB-39; assembly: GCA_043422575.1. GTDB lineage: Bacteria > Pseudomonadota > Gammaproteobacteria > Enterobacterales > Vibrionaceae > Vibrio. The sequence continues at coordinate 173,362 of JBHOHG010000008.1, forward strand.
TGTGGGCAGGAGCAGTTTGAGAAAAACAATGATTCAGGTGCAAAAGCTGGTATTAATTTACCTACAATCGCCTCGCTTCGTTGTCCAATCCCTGAGGGAAAAGAGCAATTATTGATAGCATCAAAAATCGATGCTTTAGACGAGGTTATTGCTGACCTCAAAAGGGAAAAGTCGAAAAGCCTTTCACTCAAGCAAGGCTTAATGCAGGACCTCTTAACAGGCAAAGTCTCCGTACCCGCATAACAAAAAAAGAAAAATGGCAGCAGGCAAATGCCTCGCTGCCAGCAATAAGGATGTCAAACAATGTCAGAGTACCAATTGGTAGAAAAGCCGCTGCTAAACCAGCTTAAAAGCATGGGCTGGGATGTAACGGATTTAGGGCAAGGTGTGCCGACCGACCCAACCACCAGCTTTCGCGGCTCTTTTCGTGAAGTCATCTTAAAAGACATTTTTAAAACCGCAGTACATCGCTTCAACACCACTGATGATGGTAAGCCCTGGCTGACGGATAGCCAACTCGATGTTTTGCTCGATGATGTCACCGACTTTGGTACTCACAAGTTGCTGGCGGCCAATGAGGAGTTTATTGGCCGTCTACACAAATGGCAACTTGACCGTAACGAGCTGACCGGCGAAGAAGACCCTGTTGTAAAACTGATTGATTTTGATAATTGGAAAAACAACACCTTCACTGCCATCAATCAGTTCCGTGTTGATACCCCAGGGTTGGGGAAAGAGCACATTCGCCCTGACACTGTATTGTTCGTCAACGGCCTGCCGCTGGTGGTGATTGAGTGTAAAGAGCAGTCACAGCATTGCTGTAACCCAATGGCAGCAGGCATTGACCAATTGCGCCGCTATGCAGACTTGCGCGAGCCTGAGCACAGCAAACTACGCGAAGGCGAGCCAGCCCTGTTTTTTACCAACCAGTTGATGATCAGTACCTACGGTGATGATTGCAAAGTGGGCACCATCACCTCAAATGAAGATTATTACTTCAATTGGAAAACCATCTACCCCGATACAGAGCCCTACGTAGCACCGGAAATCGGTACCCATCGCAGCCAGGAGCAGTTAGTTCAGGGTATGCTTCACCCACAACGGCTGCTTGATATTACCCGTTGCTTTACCCTGTTTATGGATACCGACAACGGCCCTCGCGTAAAAGTGATTTGCCGTTACCAGCAATTTCGCGCGGTGCTGAAAATCATTGAGCGTATGGAGCAGGGCGAAACGGGGATTCAACGTTCAGGCGTGGTTTGGCATACCCAGGGAAGCGGAAAAAGCCTGACCATGGTGTTCTTGGTGCGTAAGCTTCGTCGCCATCCAGAGCTGAAAAGTTACAAGGTCCTGATGGTCAACGACCGGAGTGATCTTGAAGATCAACTGACCAATACAGCAGCGTTAATTGGTGATACGGTCGTTGAGATCAAGAGCACCAAGGATGCAAAAGAGAAGCTGGCAAACGACACCTCGAACACTAACATGGTTATGGTGCATAAGTTCCGCGAGCAAGACAGTAGTTTCCTGCCGGAATCCGTTCGTAAGCTGTTATCTAAGCACCTCGCAGAAGCAAAAGAAGCGGGCGATGTTGAGCGAATTGAAGATCTGGAAGCTGACTTTGATGCTGAAATCGTCATGCATCGACCTTTCGGCGTGATCAACGCCGGTGAAAAAGTCCTGATCTTGGTGGATGAGGCGCACCGCACCCAGCGAGGCGGAAAAGACCGTCCAAGCCTTTCGGACAACTTGTTTGATGCTTTCCCAAAATCAACCCGAGTGGCGTTCACGGGAACGCCGCTTATTGCGGACCATCACACTTATCCAACCTGGAAGCGCTTTGGCGTCAGCCAAGAAAAAGCCTATATCGACAAATACAAACTTCAGGATGCCGTTGATGATGGTGCCACGTTAAAAATCCTCTACGAAGGTAAAACCGCTGACAGTGCGATTTACGATAAAGCGGGGTTTGATACTAAATTTGAAGATCTCTTTGCGGACAGAACGGAAGAAGAGCTAAGAGAGATCCGTAAAAAATACGGTGCGGAAGGAGACATTCTTGAGGCAGAAAAACGCATCGAGGAAATTGCTGAGGACCTAGTAAAACACTACATAAGGCAGATTCTGCCAGCAGGCTTTAAAGCACAAGTGGTGTGCTCTTCCAAGCAAGCAGCGATTCATTACCAAACCTATATTGAAAAAGCGCTGACGAAAGAAATTGAGCGATACAAAAAGCAGCCAGAGCAATGTATCGACAAAGCCTGGCTTGAACGTCTTGAGTTTTTGAAAACGGCGGTAGTGATCTCCAGTGACGATACCAATGAAGCCGCGTCTTTCACCTATGCCAGAAAGCAGGCCAAAGAGCTAAAAGCCGTCGAGAGCTTCAAGAAAAAGTTTGATCACAGCAAGCCAAATACTGGCGTCGCTTTCTTGATTGTCTGCGACATGCTGTTAACGGGCTTCGATGCGCCTATTGAACAGGTGATGTACCTCGATAAAAAGCTGCGAGAGCATAACTTACTGCAAACCATTGCCCGTGTGAACCGTACTGCGAAAGAAAAGCAGCGTGGGTATATCGTCGATTATATCGGTCTGGCTCATCACCTGAGAGATGCCCTGTCAATGTACTCGCAGGATGACCAAGATGACATTCTGGAAAGCTTGCAAAACATTGATAGCGAAGTACCGGTTTTGGAAAGTCGGTATCGCCGATTGCTTCAGCTGTTTACCGAGCTCAAGGTTCACAACATTGAAGCGTTTGTGAACCAGAAGCTCAATGTCGATGAACACTATCAAGTTCAACTTCAAGCGATTGCAGTTTTAGAAGACCCTCGCCAGCGTGACAGTTTCAATGTGTTCTTGAAGAAGTTTCTTCAAAGCATGGACATCATTATGCCTAACTCCCTGGCGAACCCTTACAAAACGCCAATGTATCAGTTTGTGCATATTCAAGCGAAAGCACGTCAGCGCTACCAGGATGACAGCATGAACTTCCAAGGTGTGGGCGCAAAAATTCGCTATCTTGTGAACGAGCATCTGATTAGCCTGGGCATTAACCCAAAAATCAAACCGATTGACTTGTTCAGCGATGCGTTTATGACGCATATGGGTAAAGAGTCGGATTTACAAGCGCAAGCGAGTGAGATGGAACACGCCATTCGTAAGCACTGCAAAGTAAATGCGGATGATGACCCAGTCTTCCACAAAAAAATGAGTGAGAAGCTGGATGAGATAATCAAAAAGCATTCTGGCAACTGGGAAAAGATGATCCTAGAGCTTAGTGCTTTGCGAGATGAAATCGACGCCGGACGCGGCCCTAACGCTCAAATCTCCGACCCATTCTTTGATCTGATTGTCAGCATTGCATTCCCAAATGGTGAGCCTGTTAAGCCTCTGGACAAGGTGAAAGCCTGTGTCGAAGCCGTTATGGAAGAGCTTGGCGAGAATATTGGCAGCCTAGACTTCTGGGAACGCGAAGATTTGATTTCGGAGCTAGAAGGGAAAGTTGAAATGCGCTTCTTACTAAGTGGCGTACCTCAATTGAGTGAGCTAAGTGAACAACTGACAACTGAAGTAGTGGCATTAGCGCGCAGGAGGGAGTTGTTAATTCTGTCTGAACATGCGCTGAATGAGCGTATCGATGAAATTATCGAAAAGCTCCGTGCGATTAATCCTGAAGCGATACAAAAGCAAATCAGCGAACAACCAGATCTCTCAATGCTGAAATACGACTTGGATGGTGTTGAGTTATACCTGGCTCAAGAGTTGGAGCAATATGAGAGTTTCTACGAGCTAGCGTTGATTAAGGTAGCAACTGACATCAATTATGCAGAGAACGAAGAAGATCGTTCGACACTGCCGTATGAAGTGCGAAAACAATTTAATTTGTTTGCCGATGACGTCCGTGAAGCATTGGTCGATATTATCCTCACAATTCAATCAGGGCTCTCATTGCCTGACTTGGAAGAAAAACCGATTGTTGCTCTGAAGGAAACAGCGCAAGGTAGCTTCATCTTTGGTGTAACTGTCGGGGTGATGTCTAGTTTCATTTATGACGTTCTCAAAACTACCGCATTAAAAGGTCGTCAGCCTATCAAAAACATGGCTGCAAAAGGCGAGCGTATCAAATCTGAGCTACCAGCAATGGTGGAGCGAAATCGCGCCGAACGGGGAGTTGATGAAGCGAACTACGGAATTTCGCGCACTGAAGAGCAAAGCTTAGTAGATGACGCACTGAAGCAGTTTCGTGACCGCAATTCACCAAAGCAAGATAAGAAAAAACATCACTAATGCAATACAAAGATATCAAATACAGCTTGAAACAAAGCAAGCGAAAGACCACCAGCATTCTTATCGAACGGGATGGGAGTGTTACTGTGCTTGCGCCTGAAAGCTACGATATTGAAAAAGTAGAGAGCATCGTTGAGGAAAAACGCAGCTGGATTTATCGCAACCTAGCAGAATGGGAAGATCTTAACCGCACGAAAGTCGAACGTGAGTTCGTGAGCGGTGAGGGCTTCCCCTACCTGGGCTGCAATTATCGCTTAAAGCTGGTGGACGAGCAGAAAGAAGACTTGATCCTGAAAAATGGTTACTTCCTCATGCGCCGTGATAAAGCGGAATATGGTAGCGAGCTATTTAAACACTTCTATCGCACTAAGGGGCTATCTCGTATTAGTAAACGGGTAGAGCACTTTGCCCCAAAGCTAGGAGTGGATTATCGTGTAATCAGAGTCATGGAGCTTCAGCACCACTGGGCCTCCTGCTCACCCAAAGGGGACCTGAACTTTCATTGGCGTTGCCTGATGGCACCACTCGCAGTTCTGGATTATATGGTGGTGCATGAATTAGCTCATCGTATTGAACGCAATCATAGTGCTGCTTTTTGGAATCTCGTCGATAAAATTATGCCTGATTACCAAAAACATGTTTCTTGGTTGAAGCATAATGGGGCGGGTATGGATCTCTAATGTATTTGGTAACTATAGAATGAAACTAATAGCCAATGGTCTTAACAGACAGTTTTTCAGGTCTCTGTTACCTCCTTCTGGAACAGAGCTAGACGGTGTTGTTGCGGCAATTGCCTACGGTGATGATAGAACAGAGCTACTTCAGCACTGTATTGACAACCGTTATCGGCTTGATATTTGGATGAGATACGATCATACGGTTCCTGTATCGCCAGCTTTTTTATCTAAACTTTTAGCCAATACAAAAAACAATATCTTCTGTAAGTTGGTACCAGATTCTCTCCACAGCAAAGTGATTTGGTGGAAGGGTTATGGTGCATATATTGGTTCAGCAAACCTTACCGATCGAGCTTGGAATTCAAATATAGAAGCTGGAGTTTTCTTTAGTGAAAGTGATCTTGTTGATTCGGGAATGGCTGAGCAACTGTCAGAGTTTTTCGAAAGTTTGGAAGCTTTAGACGTTTGTTTTGATTTGAGTGAGGCCATCATAAAAGAACAAAAAGCTCTTCTCGATCTAAACAAACAAAGAGTGAAAGAAGATAGGGAAAGAGCGAATAAGCGCAAGATACCCGTATGGGGTGGTGTTAGCTTTATTGATGGTCGTAAAGCGAAGGACAAGAGAAAGGATAACTTTAGGAAAGAGTGGGAGAGTACTCTTTCGACAATCAAGAACATAGCTTCTCAGATCAATGATTTTAGACCTAAGTGGATAGCGGCTGATACTCCGGTGTATTGGCAAGTAGACCAATTTCTACATGCCTATTACTACAACAAAGTTCGACGAGATAACAATACATATCCATACGAAGACGACTATCAACAGCATTGTAAGAACCCACAAGCAACTTTAATGACTATGCTCCAGTGGTGGCAGGATTTACCTGAGCCTCCATCAGATGAAGACTACAATATCGAAGTCAATGCGCCACTTATTCGCAATAACTTGTCTAGGAACCAAATAGGTTCAGTTACAAGAGATGACCTTCAAGGTATTTTGAGAGCAACTCATGCGACGATGGACCACTTAATTAAAATGAGCACAGAGTCCTTGGGGAGAGCGAATCAGAAGTCATTAACCAGAGAAGAGAGACTCCCATTGTTTACAGATTGGTTGTATAGCCAACGAAATGGTAAAGGGCAAACGGTGATTGAGTTATTAGAGTTCGTCCTTTACGGAGGTAAACCTGAAAATATGTGGGAGCGCATTTATCAGGCAAGTAAGCATGAAGATTATCGATTCGCGCACTATGGTATCAGCTCGATTGCTGAGGTTGTAGGTTGGGCTAGACCTGAAGATACTCCTCCAAGAAATGGCCGTACTAACAAAGCTCTTAGAGCACTTGGGTATCCTGTAAAGGTAAATATCTGATAATAATTAGAATTCCATAAAGCCTATGTTAAAAATGTGAACAGATACGCGGCACCAAAAACAGTTTTATGACACTGTATGCTCATTTGATTTTATGGTGGTAGTGTATGAAACTAGGCTTTTTCTTTGGAGCTGGTGCTGAAGTAGGTTATGGGCTTCCTATTGGGGGAAAGTTTGCGATCGATTTATTTCGTCAAGATGTTAGTGAACATAAACAGGCGTTGCGTGACCAATTAAGAAGCCTAAATCAATACGATACGTATGTTACAAGTTGGCTTCCAGAAAAGTACGCAACACAGAGGATTCATGCCTTTGGCAAAAATGAGTTTACTAGTTTAATTGAATCGTCAATTGAATATAGGAAGTCAGAAATTGTTCGTAGGCTTAACGACTTTGATGTGGAAGCCGACAAGGCACTGATAGATCTCGGAATAGATAAGCAAATTGTTGTTGATAAATTTAACTCTGAGATGGAGCATGCATTCGGTGATCAGCTGTTTTCAACTGCTGTTCAGATGAATAGTTTACTTTCTGATGAAGTGCGATTGTTTGGCAGTGAAATGTACTCGGCGATGTTGAGTGTACTGCGCGTGAAAGAAAACACAGCAGATCTTCAGAGGTATGCAGGGGCCTTTTTACAACTATTAGTTGGAGCCCATGGTCAAGAGCTGGTTCAGCGGCTTAATCAGGAACTGTTTGAGGCCGCACCCGACGATATCCCAATATTTGATGATGTTTCTGGAATGTTCAAAGTTGAGTTCAATCAAGCGGGGTTAAGTGCTTTAGAACTATTAATGGAATCGAAGCGAGAATACGAGGTAGAGAATGGGTCTATATCAGACTTACTTTCCGCATTAGCCCAACAACTTTTAGAAAACATATTTACCACTGTATTAGACTACCAGTCACTCATTGATAGCCATTTTCGCTATTTATACTCACCAAAAACAGAGTGGGCTAAGTTCTCAAAAATGGTTATTTTTTGTGGGCTACAAGGAAGTACATTAAAGAACAGCTAGAGAACATTGGTTGCTTACCCAGCAGTGGATATTACCATGACCTTCAACGTTGTGAAGATCTTGGAATTGAAATATCTGCAATAGGAACAGCTAACTATAACAACCTCATTGAAACAATTGCTGAGCAACTTGATTATCAAATTCCAATTGTCCACCAGTTAAATGGTGGTGTATGTGATTACTACAATCCATATAAAAACTCGGTTGTGTTTTGCCAAGATGACAATGATGTTCCACAAGATCAAATTCATGTACCATTTATACTGACTCAAAGCGGATTGAAGCCCCTAACGTCTGTCGATATGTCAAGACGTTATGTCAGCTTGTTTGATAGTTACTCTGCGTGTGATGCGATAGTTGTGATTGGATATGGTTTTAATATTGATGATAGCCATATCAACGGATTGTTCCGTCAGCTTATAGAAGATAACGGTAAGTCGCTACATTGGGTTTGTTTAGATACTGATGGTACAGCAGAAGAACAGAAACGAGTATTGGTTCAGAAATTGAGAATTAGCGCAGTTAATCGAAATAAGGTTCACGTTGTTCCTGTATCTCCTGCTGAGAGATTAATTGGTGGAGTAAACTGGTTGGATAGTATCAAAGTTGTGGTTGATCAACGGTAGGCTTGTTGAAATGTGGTTGTTAGAGCTGTTGACAATCTCGTTACGTAATTTTATGTGACAAGCGTCACATAAATGCAATGTATGACAGAGTGTATATTCTCGAAAGTCGACTTGAGATAAGTTATTAGATTTCAAATAGATAGACTTAGAATTCGACTTCCTCACTCACCGCCACATTCTAAGCCCCAGCAGAAATGCTGGGGCTTTTTCGTTTTCGGCTTTGAAAAGAGGCTGTAACCCTCCCCAAAATCCAGCATCTGTCAATCTATCCAACAATATCCATATACTACTTTTCTCAGTCTGTTATTCTTAACCCATTGTTAATCATAGATATATAGCCCGTGCCTTCATCACATCAGTTTTATCATACGCATTCAGAGTTGCTTTCGGAGCAATACAACAGCCTAGCATTTGAACAGGTTCATACTGCTTGGCGAAAATTTTGGCCATGCAGCGGTGATACTGTGCTCGATGTGGGGGCTGGGTCTGGTCGTGACGCAAAATGGATGGCGAGCCAAGGGTGTGAGGTCATTGCGCTTGAGCCTGCTAATGCATTGAGAGAGTTAGGGAAACAGCATACAGGTGATGTGGTTACGTGGGTCAATGATGAGCTCCCTGCCTTAAATCAGATTGTGGCGTTGGGCATTAAGTTTGATGTGATTTTGCTCAGTGCCGTTTGGATGCACATTCCCTTGAGCGAGCGCGAAAGGGCATTTCGAAAATTATCCAACTTACTAGCGCCCAATGGCCGCATGATCATCTCATTACGTCATGGAGAGTTTGATGATGGTCGAGTTGCGTACCCAGTCAGTAGTGAAGAAATTGCCCAATTAGCGAAAAACACGGCTCTTCGTGTCGATCAACTTGGCAGCAGCCCCGATGCACTCAATCGCGCAGGTATCACATGGCAAACAATCGTATTGCACTTACCCGACGATGGCTCGGGGGATCTGACCAAGGTGCGCCATATTATTGTGAACGACAGCAAGTCCGCCACCTATAAGCTAGCCTTGTTAAGAACCATTTTACGTATCGCAGACGCCCATTTTGGCTGTGTCATAGATAGGCAAGACGGTAAGGTCTCGATCCCTTTGGGGTTGGTCGCTTTGTATTGGATTCGTCAATACAAGCGTTTACTCGATACTGACGATTTGCAGCAAAGTAGCAACGCCAATAAAGGACTGGGTTTTGTGAAACCAGAGGGGTGGGGTAAATTGCAGCACCTCACTGCAGACGATCTTTCCATCGGTGCGCTGTTTATCGGCGAAGAAGCGACGGGCTTAGACTGTGCGATCAGAGATAGCATCAAAGTGATGAAAGAGGGGCCGGTAAAGTTCACCTATCAAGGGGAAAGATCCAATCCATATTTTGCTATGGTCAGTGGCGCGCGCAAGCAACGTGTTGTGAACAATACGCTACGGTTAGACAGCGAGCTTTTGCAAAGCTACGGTCAATTTGTCCTCGATGAGAGCCTGTGGGACTGTTTTAGGTTATATCATCCTTGGATTGAGCCGCTGGTGGTGAATCAATGGGTGATGGAGATGAAACGGTTTAAGCGCAATCGAGAGCGAAACCTCTCGTTAGATACTTACCACGCAGGGTTGGCTTGGGTGAATGAAAAGCACGATACCAAGTTAGTCAGATCACGTGTTGATGACTTGCGGCAACAAGGCGAAAAAATAGTCAGTGTCTGGAGCGGTAAAGGTTTGAAAGCGGAATATCATGTCGATCACTGTTTGCCGTTTGCGCATTGGCCCTGCAACGATAAGTGGAACTTACTGCCTGCGACCAAGCAAGAAAATAGCAATAAGAGTGATCGACTGCCTTCTTCGGCTCTGTTTCACCAATCGTCTCAACGTATTTTGCAGTGGTGGCAAATGGCTTGGGGGCAGGATAGCGAATTGGCGGAGCGATTTTTCTGTGAGGCGGCGCTGTCTTTGCCGAATATCTCAGCGCAATGTCGTGATTTCGAAGAGGTTCTTGATGCGATGGGGCTTCAGATCCATGGGGTGAAAAGCCGATTGCAGTTAAATGACTGGAGTCTTTGAACGGCGATAAGAAAAGTGGCGAACCTTACCAGTGGTTCTCTACCATCTATTTTTAAATCGAATAGGGACTTTTGAAAGCGGACAGAAATTTCTGACAGCGGATAGGAATGTTTGAAAGTAGATAGATGAATTCCCTGAGTGGGGCACAGTTGCTGCACAAAAAAAGAGCTCATAGGAGCTCTTTTTTGTAATGCTATCATCCGACGAAGTGGTAAGGTCCCATTTTTTCGACCTTACAATAGCGGTTGTTATGCCGCGTTGGATAAGCCTTGAAGAAAGGCATCTTTACGGGCGTTAAATCGCTCGACGAGATCATCAACGGCATCTTGGTCGTATGGTTTTAGGCCTGTCGCGACCATACGTTTCTTACCAATACCCACTTCTTGGCCATTCTCTTTAAACACAAAGTTAAGAGTCACGAGCCCTCTTTTACCTTCTACGTCAAATGTCGCTTCAGTGAAGACCACCTCAGGCTGTTTTAAATCCAGTCTTGAGAATTCAACTTCCATACTCTCGTAAATCACTAGGGGTCTCTGAGGGTTGATCATCATCTGCTTTTCAGACATCAGAGGCACCATGATGTGCGGGAAGTTCATACCAGAAAACTGAACGTAGTTAGTGACCACATGTTCGATAAAGCCAAGATCACGATTGACGTCACCTTCATGAGTCATGTGTAGGTATTCTTTACCATTCTCATCCACTACGGCACTGTGCTTATCGCATTTACTCTGGATAGTGAGAGCTTTGTTGTCTCCAACCATTCCTGAGAATTCAAAGCGCATACGCTGACTTACCCCTTCTTGACAAAGAAGCACGGCAAATAGCAGGTCTCCTGGGACGCAAAAGCGTTTATTGTCTTCATCATGGATAGGGTTGAAGTCTCCTGCCACCTTCTTAGCAAAATGACTGGCTTGCTGTTTGGTGAACTGGAAGTGATTGTTATCAGTAGAGAAATATGGTTTCAGGAACATAGCACGGTAAAGGTAATCAAAACTGGCTGCGAGTATATACCAGTTTTTGTCATCGAATGGTCTATCCAGATAGAGTTGGGTCTCAATTATTGGGAAAGTGGCTTGAACGCAAATGCATGCGGCTCGATTCCTCATCGCTCTTGTGGTGATATTAAGGCAAGGTTTAGACCTCTCTGTTGGCCACAAACTTAAACTCCGTCACATCCAAAAGGTGAGTAGCTATGCTCCGCCGAACGCTTTCATTAGAATGAGTACACTATTTTTACAGGCGGTGACTCATTGAAAACCATTACCTTTTTTAAAAGACTGCGGTCCCAAATCCTTTCTGGTAAAAAGCAGGCGACAATTCGAGATGAGTCCGATAGCGATTATCAAGTCGGTGATTTAGTTCAGGCGTTTACTTACGAAGACAACCAGCCGATTGCAACCCTGAAGATCTGCCAAGTGACGTCTGTGCATGTTGATGATCTGACCAAAGAGCATGCCAAGGCGGAGAACTTACCCTTTGTGTTTTTATTGAAATGGGTGATTCGGAGAATTTACCCTAAGCAGACCCAACTGTTTTTTATTGAATTTACGGTGATGAACAACCACTAGATCAGAGTCGCTCTTTCGAAGAATACCGCTCTAAGATGTTACCGTGATAATAATGTCATATAGGTTTGCTACTTTAGATTCGCATCAAGTTACATATTAACGCCTATGGCTCTTTGTGCATATGCGCTCTGAGTGGTATATTGTGTCTTTTCAATCACTAAGAATGTCGAGCAGGCCGCAGCGATGACAGTCGGTTTGTTGACTGTGTTTGAAAACCGGAAGGGGCCGCCTTTCTGTTTTTCCTCATGGGTACTTGCGCAGAGAGTGGTTTGGAGTGATGCAGAGAGTACCGTTCAGTTACTTAATCGGATGTTAGGTATTTAAAAGGATAACAATGAAGTTTGTAGCAAGATTTATCGCCATTTCACTTTGCCTTGTCGGCGTTGCAAATGCGAGTAGTTTGAAAGATGAAGCGCGTAACCGCGATATTCCATTAGAAATTACAAAGCCATCAGATAGCTACTTCTGCAGTAAGAAATTTAAATGTCCTGTCGTTTTTCTCAGCCCTGGTTATGGGGTCGCGCACACTGAGTATCAGTACCTGACCACTTACTTATCTCAACTTGGCTACATGATCATTTCTGTGGATCATGAGCTTGCTGGCGATCCGCCATTAGCAACGGAAGGGGATCTCTCTAAAGCTCGCCAAGAGAACTGGAAGCGCGGAGCGAAGACGCTGCAATACATCCAGTCTCGTCTGCAATTTAAGCACAAAGAGTTCGATTTCAGTAAGGTGACCTTGATTGGTCACTCAAACGGTGGCGATATCTCTGCTTGGCTGGCAAATGATATGGCGATGTTTGTGGACAAGGTGATCACGTTGGATAATCGTCGTGTTGCTTTACCGCGTAATAAGCGTATTGATGTTTTGTCGATCCGCGCGGGTGATTTCCCTGCGGATAAAGGGGTTCTACCAACACCAAGTGAAGTGAAAAAGTACGGCATCTGTGTGGTGGACTTACCCAATGCAAAACACAATGAGATGACGGACAAGGGTTCAATTGACCTTCAGATTCAAATTTCGGATATCGTTGATGGCTTCATTTCAGAGATGCCTTGTGAGGAACTTCAAAATCCACCAACGTATTGATAGTAGGGATATACTTTTCGTAACCCACTGCTGAATAACTGAAAACTTCGGTCTACTCTTGAATGAGACATACCATTGAAGAGTAGACTGCATGACCCATTCAAGCACATTAAGTGCTCCTCTGCTGACTGTATTTTTGCTGTTGTTCAGTTTGGCTTTCAGCGTTCATAGCCACGCATCTTCCCATGAACACCTGAGCCTATCTCACTCTCCGATCGAGCTTTCGAGTTTATTTCCCCAGCAGCAAGTCAAACGCTGCGACAATACCGACCCAGACATGACCATTAACCCGAACCAGCCACTCGTTTTGATCATTCATGGTTGTTTCGGTTCTGCAGGCCAGTTTAAAGCCCTAGCGGGAGTGTATGAGCATCTCGGTCAGCAGGCCATCTGTTATGAATACAATGATCGACGACGCCTTGACGCGGTCTCTGGCGAGTTGATTGATGTCCTGAATACACTTGGTGATGTGCTTGATGAGCAACGTTTGATAGTACTTGGTCACAGTCAAGGCGGCTTGATCACTCGCCGAGCGCTGACGCTAAATCACCCATCAGGGAAACGAGTTCAACACAAGAACATTGACATTGCGACCGTCTCTTCTCCTTTCAATGGCATCGAGATCTCGTCACATTGTGGCACGGATTGGCTTCGCATTGCTTCTCTCGGCATCGTGGATGCGATTTGTTATTTAGTGACCGGGGAGAAGTACTTGGATATTCCGCCCCAAGCGGATTTCATTCAAAATCCGGGCAAGTTGGCAGAGAACGTCTCGTCTCATTTGGTGATTAAGACCGATGAAACGGGGACGTGCCGAACCTTGAGCGAATCGGGCCATTGCTCTGAGGACGATTATGTTTTCTCGGTAACGGAACAAACGCAGCCGTCAGTAGAAGGCTCGGACAATGCGTCGGCACTGGTGATCCCAGCAGGGCATGTGGAGATTGTTGGGGGTGGCGCCGAAGTGCCTTGGAAATTGATCGATGCCTTGCAAGACTTTGAGTTGATGGATGACGTGGAAGCGAGAGATGCGGTGAGTTTTGCGCAGTGGGTTAACCACTTGTATTTGTATGAACTAGAGCGGTTTCAATGACCCCATATCCGATATGGCTAAGCTTGTTTCCGTGTCGCTATTAATACCTAAGTGACTTCAAGATACCGTATTCAGAGCCTTCCTTCTTTGTCCCTGTTTATTAGCAAAATACCCGTTAAATACCGAAAATGAGACACCGTAAATCTAGTCGGGTTAATGTGATTTTATCGGTTGCTGTTCTGAATAAATGCTGTCAGGATTTCGGCGCTGTTTTGGTGCGAGCGTCTTCGGAAGTCGTCTAACCCTGTTTTCGCTCGTTGAATAGAGAATAACGACAACTAGGCTAGGTCATGATATTTTTTGGCTCCAAGGGAAAGCAGGTTCCTGGGCAATTGGTGGAAGGCATCCAATGCACGAACTGCGAAAACAATAAATTTGTATCATTCGGGATCATGAAGTACTTCCACGTATATTGGATCCCCGCATTTATGACTTCAAAACAAGTCGGCATCGAATGTACACAGTGTAAAACCACTCATATTGGTGAAGAAGTGCCAGATGAACTGGTTAAGCAACTTAAACCTACTCTGTTTACTAAGGGACGTACGCTCCCGATGTTCTCGGGATTGATCTTAGCGGCGCTATTGATTGTGGGTATGGTGCCATTGGTCAAGAATGCAATCGAACTTGAAAAGTCTTATATCTCTCAGCCTGTTGTGCATGACATTTACTCTGTGGACTTCAGAAAAATCTTCCCCGATTCTGAGGATGATGAAGGCTATAAGTATGGGGTAATGCGCATTGTCGACATCGACGGCAGTCAAGTGAGTTTGCAGATCAGTGAATACTCTTACAATCGCCGTAAAGGGATCCGTAAAGCGATCCGCAAAGGGAAAGCGGACAAAGATGATTTCTACAGCAGTCATATCGAAGTGGTGACCTTGGCAGAAATTAATGATTGGTATAAACAAGGTGCGATTTTTGACGTAGAACGCTAACTCTACCGTGCGTTTTTCACGTTTTTCGCGCTTTTCTGGCTTGTCTTGCGAAGTGCTATTGTTCACGGTGGCCGTGTCGCTACCGTGAATTCAATTAAAGGGAAGCGTACATACCCCGAGTGAATCTCTGAATTCCCCCCTAAGATCTTTACCTGCCGTTATACAATCAACCTTTCGCTCATTAACCATATCGCCACCGCAACCAAACTGACGGCATACAAAAAATTTAGAGTTCGGTTGTAATTGGGTTCTAGCACATAAGAAGCGTAATAATTAACCGCTTCAAATGCAGGATAACAGGGTGGATAAAATTCAGAATTCGTTCTCAACATCACCTATCGACGCTGGTTGTAAAGTGTGTTATCCATAAGCACTTTGTTTTGTATAGTGCCATGTTTGCGACAGCGATGTTGCTTGTAAGATATCGGTGGTTACGACAGTGACTTTGTTACAACAAGTTGCTTACCTTACAGTTGGTTAAAACAGCGATAGAGGCTTGTGTATAAGAACAAGCTACAAACACACACGTTCTCTGTGATCTGAAGTGCGAATGGAATATTAAGGAGTCAGTATGATAGTGGTCTATGGAATTAAGGAACATCTCAACCCAATAAAAGCGCAGCTTTCGAATGTGATCCAAGGCAGTATGAACCAGATATTAGGCTTGCCTGAAGACAAGCGCGCCCATCGATTTATTCCCATGGATAAAGACGATTTCTATTTTCCCGGTGGACGCAGTTCAGCCTATACCGTTATTGAAGTGAATATGATGCAAGGGCGCAAAGAGCAAACGAAAAAAGCGTTGATTCAGCGACTGTTTGAAAACATTGAAGCTCATCTAGGGATTTCGCCAGTGGATATTGAAATCACGATTAAAGAGCAGCCAGCGCACTGTTGGGGTTTTCGTGGCATCACTGGCGATGAAGTGCGTGATTTAAAGTATAAAGTTGAAGTGTAGTTTTTTAATAAACACCCTTCTAAGAAAAACAAACCGTTACGATTTTTTGCCTGTTTTAGGTACAGCGTAAGCGATAAAGCATTCTCCCCAGAGTGAGTTTCGTTATAATGAAGTTACTCATTTTCAAAGATTTGATAGAAGTATGCGTGCATCGCTCGTTCTATCAGTTGGAAGAAAGTAACCAGACTCTGAGGGTAATATAATGAAGAAGCTTATTGCAGCAGGCGCTATGCTCATCGCGCTAACGGGTTGTGAAGAAGCCACTAAAGCAATTGACCAAGCTCAAGATGCGGCAAATAAAGCCGTTGACAGTGTTCAAGATAAAGTTGCGTCATTGGATTTCAGTGACCTAAACCTGGATCAACTTGGTGAAGCTGCCGCGTCAGCGAAACAGTTGGTTGAGTCGGTTGAAGATGTGATGAATGCAGACTTCAGTGACCCGCAGGTGATCACCGACACGGTAGATAAAGTCGCTAACGCTTACAGCTGCTTTGCTGAAGCGACATCGGACTCATCAGCTCAACAGCTACTGGATAAAGTGCTAGAAACTGTCGGCAGCGAGCAAGCGCAATCTTTGGTCGAGAAAGCGATTGAAAAAGCGCAAAACGCCAAAGAGTGTGTGATGTAATGGATCACGCTTGCTTTGGCGAGTAATCCACGGCAGCGAGTAAAAAACCAAAGTTTACAATAACAAACGCCCCCATTTGGGGGCGTTTGTGTCACTGCTTTCTAGGTTTTGTTTTTGGTTCTGGTAATGGCTATGGTCCAAAGTACCTGTCGTTGGGTTTAACCAATACGCAACTGGAAAATATTCCCTTCACTGTCATAGCCATCGCAGACTTGGCGACCGCCAAACTGCCAATCTTTTGGTTCAAAGACGGACCCGCCTTGCTCTTCGACTTTTTCCGCTAACACTTCAAGCGGCGTACTGACAAAGAATGTTGGTTTCAATGGGGTATGTTCGCGTGGAGTGAGCTCATTGGTCTGCTGCTGGCTCTGTTGGGTTTCAAGTAACACTAACTCAAACTCGCCTTTGACTAATCGCGCATAGCGGTCGTCTTGTTCGGTCACTTCAAGACCAAAAACATGGGTATAAAAACGAGTCAATATTGAAACTGAGCGCGCGTAAATCACAAGTCCTGTCTTCATTTTCTACTCCTAAACTGACTGACGTTGGTGGATACAAATACAAATACAAATACAGATACAAGTTAGCATCCTCTCTAAACTGATGAACAACGGCAACTCTCATTTCCGCCTTGATATGATGATTTCGAGGATTGCCACACTTTATGATAATCCTTCTCTTTATCGTGACGAGTTATGATGCGATATGTTATAACGTAGCGAAATTATTAGGTCATTTATCGATTCAAGGTTGTACTCATGTCTTCTGCCCAATCCAAAGCGATTCCCGTCACGGTTCTTCATGGTTTTTTAGGTTCCGGTAAAACCACCTTGCTGCGAAATTTGTTGTCTCAGAGTCAAGGTATCGATGTGCCATCGGTGATCGTGAACGACATGAGTGAACTGGATGTCGATGGCGTCTTGATCATGAATACCGACTTGGTTAATGAAAGTCTGGGTAATTTTGCGACCATCAGTGGCGACAGCGTAAGCTCGCCCAAGGGCATCGTTCAGTTAGAACAAGCATTGGACTCCTTGCTGGATCAGCCACAACCGCCAACTTGGATCATTGTGGAAACGTCCGGAAGCAGTCATCCGTTACCGATCATTGAGCTGTTCAAACGCCGTAAAGAGTGCGCCTTAAAAGGGGTGGTGACTTTGGTGGATGCGACTTGGTTAAGAGATGATTATCAAGAAGGCACAGGGTTGATCCCGAAATGGCAAGAGAACCTGAAAGCCGGTATCCGTGGCATTGAAAACTTGCTGGTGGAACAGATGTTGTTTTCTAATCAAATCTTACTGACAAAGTCGGACCGTATAGCACCAGAGTTGATTCAAAAAATGGGGCAGGCGCTGCATCCTATTAACCCTTATGCTTCTATTGTCAGTACATCATGGGGACGCGTTCGGGCTGAGCAGTTGATCAACGCTGACGATTACAATTACTTTTTAACAGAGCAGTTAGCCAATGAGCTTCGTGATGGCGTTAATGCACCGTTGACCTTATCGGGTAAACACAATCAAAGCATCGTCGCAAAAGTGCTCAAAGATGATCGCCCATTTCACCCTCAGCGTTTATGGCAAGTTTGCCACCAGCATCTGACGCACGGTGTTTTTCGCAGTAAAGGTTTCTTCTGGTTGCCAACACGCGATGATGTGTCACTACTTTGGAGTCAAACCAATGGCAGTGTGGGGCTTGAAATTGTCGGTTTTTGGCGTGCGGCAGTTATCCAAGATGAGGGTCAGAATTACACCCCAGAGCAGCGTGCGATTCTCCAGAAAAAAATTGATGATACCGAGAGTCGCTATGGCGATCGCCGTTGTCGATTGACGGTCATTGGCCAAGAAGAAGAAGCCGAGCAATTTATTCAAGCTTTGCAGCGTTGTTTCTTAACCGATCAAGAGCTGGAACATTGGCAAAGTGGTGGTGAGTTTGATGATCCATGGCCTAAACAGGTGGCCAAACTGTAATAGTGTATTTCTTTCAATACTTTAGACCTATGGCACATTCTTTTCCCTGCAATTGAGAGAGAGAACAATTACTATTGAGCAACTTTCAAATCAGAGCGCTTTTCGAAAATACTCGGTGTTCGAGCTAGGGAATGTGTTCAAGCGATGAATGGTGTTCAGGATATGGATGTTGTTCAGGACATGAGCGCTGTTCAGGCGATGAAAGTAGGATTAAAACGCATTTGGCGCATCAAAGGAATATCATGAAATACAAAATGTTACTGCCATTACTGGCGGGTTCTGCACTGCTTGCAGGTTGTCAAAGTACTCCAAAAACACCTTCAGAAATGTTGGTTGGCACTTGGACTTGTCAAGGTAATATCCCAACACCGCAAGTCAACATGGCTTATGACGTAGTTGGTAGCTACAACAGTGACGGTACCGCGAATTCAGAAGGTAAATTTGTGCTGACTGGCGGTAATAACTTCAATATGGAATACGCTTACCAAAGTGAAGGCGAATGGTCTATTGAAGGTGACAAGCTAACAGAAACTACAACAGCAGTTACCGCAGAAAACCTAACGGATCCGGCATTTGATGCCGTGTTTAGCCTAGCAGAAGTCATTATGGCCAACCCAACCGCAACCGTCGATATTTTAGAGCTAACTGAGACAGTGTTTAGCTCTAAAGCCGTCGTTGAAGGCACGGAGATCACGGCTCACTGTACTCGCTAATTCCTCTTGTTGAGAAAAAGGCAATGTCGCTGGCATTGCCTTTTTTGTTTTTGTCCGGTCGAGAGGGAGCTGCAGCTTGGGATCTCGCTAGGTTTCTTTTGTATAGATTGCTTTTGTCTAAATTGCTTTCATCGCTTTTGTATAGATAGCCAGCACCGCTTTTCTTGGCAGGATGCGATTGAGAAAAACATAGAACTTGTTTATCCCCATCGGGATTTCACGTAATTTCCCTGCGAACATGGCTTGTAAGCCGATCGAGGCAACCGTCTCTGGTGATGTTCGGTGTTTCTTAGAGAAGGTGCCGTTGCTGTCTTTTGAGGTATCCTGTCCGTCAAAGGTAAAGAATCCCGTATCGGTGCGACCCGGTGAAAAGCAGGTCACGCTAATGTTATCGGATTTTAGTTCAACCGATAATGCCTCACTAAAACTTGAGACATAGGCTTTGGTGGCTGCATAAGCCGCCATGTAAGGTTGTGGCTGATAAGCCGCCGTCGACGCCACATTCATAATATGACCGCCGCCATGTTGCTTCATTTGCGCAGCGAAGTGTCGCGTTAACTGAGTGACCGCTGAAATGTTTAAGGCAATCATTTCATCAATGGCGCTTTGCTCTAAGGTAAGGTGGTCACCATAAAGTCCGAAACCAGCATTGTTTATCGCAATATCAATCTTCAGGTTGGATTGCTCTAACTCCGCAATCATTTTTTCTAGCTGCGCAGGCTGAGATAAGTCAGCTTGCAATACTTGTTTCACATTGGGTAACTCAGCTTGAAGTTGTTGCAGCTTCTGTTGATTACGACCGTGTAGGACTAAAGCGTACCCTTGTTGAGAAAGCTGAGTTGCGAATGCTAGACCGATACCTGATGTTGCGCCTGTGATAAATGCTGTTTTCATAATGTGTCACCTCATATGTGTTCGTTTGAGATGCCATCCTAATGTCTCCCCTATACGGGAGAGTCAACACTCTTTTTTAAATTTTTTATTTTTATGGCGTCTTGTTTTTGAATCGTTACTTATAAATAGCGTTTCAATCCGTCGAGGTTAGCGAGTCATCTTGCTCCAAGACCTGCAATAAACATTCATTATATTCAGCCACATGTTGCTCTAGTGTATTGAGCCCATCCAATTTTTGGTTTAGCTCTGCGAGTTGTTGATGGATCACCCCACGTTTTTCATCAAGATTCTGCCGCAGCAGATCCATCGGCACGACGCCTTGTTTGGACTTTGCTCTGGCGATCGCTTTAAGCTCATCAAGAGTAAAACCGTAGGTTTTAGCCAGCTTTATCATCGACAAAACTTGGATAAAACTGTCATCGTAGACGCGATATTTGCCTTCACGCTGCGGCGTTTTGATAAGACCAATTTCTTCATAAAAGCGGATGCTTTTGACACTTACGCCAGTGGCTTTGGCGAGTTTACCGATGAACATAGATTCTCCCATGGAAGGTTAAGTGGGCATAGTGTGTATGACAAGACGGTTATCAATAGCAAAATTAACGTGTTACAAGTGAGGGGTTATTGACCAATCCCTTTGGAATGTCGCGAAAAAAGTCTGACGAACATTGAATTCGTACGTGTTTTTGCGAGTCATTTCTAAGTTCTTCTCGATAGCTAAGCAATGTGGCTCTAGCCCATTAAAATCGTTTGCCAGACGCAGTTTTGATTGTGTTGTCAGCAAGTGTTTCTTGACTTGCCACGATCAATAAAAAGGAAAACAGTGAAGTTAACCATACTCAATAGCTCAGCGCAGTTCGATGGTCTACAGGCAACGCTTCAGGCGATTTTTGAGCAGACTCGCGCCCGCTTAGAAGACATGTTCGATTTAAGTGTTCTTGATGTCACTATCAGTCCGTTTGATAAAGGAGAGGCCCCCGCTTCTGGTATTGGTGGTT
The DNA here is from genome assembly GCA_043422575.1 of bacterium sp. HQB-39. GTDB lineage: Bacteria > Pseudomonadota > Gammaproteobacteria > Enterobacterales > Vibrionaceae > Vibrio. The sequence continues at coordinate 194,247 of JBHOHG010000008.1, forward strand.
GGGCGTTTAATGCTTATCGCATCGAAATTCAGCTCGATTGTCAGCGTCCTGATGTTCTCGACGTCATTCACAATGAGTTCGCTGCGGTGCTTGCGCATGAGGTCAACCACATTGAACGGCTCAAGCGGGGAATGCCTGATAAAACCCTAGCACAGAACTTGGTTTATGAAGGGTTAGCGTGTCATTTTGAGCGAGCATTTAATGGGGAGCAATTGCCTTCTCTGTTCGCAGAGATCCAACTGCATGATTGGCGAGTGTTACTGCATCAGATGCGTGATGAGTTAGCCATTGAGTCATTTAATTTTAATGCCATATTCTTAGGTGGCGGTGCTCCGAGTGAGGTCTCTGGCGAGATGCACACGACGTATCCTAAATATGCGGGTTACTGGGTGGGGTACAACCTTGTGAGAGAGTATGCATTACGTTATGGGCTCACCGACAAAGAGATGCTGGGGCTGCCGGATCGCGTCTTTTTCCTCAATTTATATTAGTCACATAGCAAGTTGTATTAGCAGGGAGCTAAATAAATGAGATTTGGCGAACAACTTCGTTCACTCAGAAATCAGCACCATTTGACTCAACCGCAATTGGCCGCAAAAGCTGGGATTGATCAAGCCTATTTATCCAAGCTGGAAAACGGCCACTCGTATCCTTCAAGTGAGGTTTATCAGCAGCTATTGCACGGGTTGTCCGTCGATAATGAGACGTTTCTCGAACCACTGGATTGGATCCATGTCTCTGCTGACTTGGGGCACATCAGTCTGATTGAGGAGTGGCTCATGAAGGCTGAGAAGTCGAATGATAAAGATAACAAGCGTTGGTTCTTAATGAGCAGTATTGCGGTGATACTAGGCGTGATCATGCTATATACCGGAACAACCAAAGTGCTCTTCCCAGAGTTGTATTACCGGTACGAATCGAAAGGGATCATCAAAGAAGGTGAGCCGAAAGAAATGCTTTCAAATTGGCAACTCAGTTTACCTTCAGGACCAGAAAAGGCGCAAGAGCGAGCCTTTTTGCTGCTTGAGTTTGAGAGCCGTATGGTGCTGGATGTTTCACTGCAAGCGGAATATCGGGGTGATGAATACCTAGAGTCAGTTGAAGGTGGCTATCGCCTGTATCAATGGCGAGGTCGTGCGGAGCGTCCCTGTACCATCAATGGACTCATGAGTATCTTTGGGATTTTTTTATTCAGTGCGGGTGCGCTCGGGATATATTTTGATAGACGCTTAACACAAGTGGGGCAATTGGCGCTTTCGAGCAGTGAAAGTCGTTCCCCTTCATCGCGCTAAACACTCCCAAAGAGACAGGCAGCCATGCGTTTTTCAAATAAGAAAGCAACAGGAAAATGCGCATGGCTAATCAAGTGGTCGCTAGGCTTACTCTGAGATTTCAGAGAGTAGGTCTGGGTTAGTGACGAGATTTCTCACTCCGTGAGCGTGGTCTTCGTTGAATGGGTTGTTCTCACACCATTGGCCGACTGATTTCGCATCAACCTTCATCACTTTCGGGCGCACACTCCATGTCACTTGGAAAGGAGATCCTGCTTCGTTGTAACCCGGTCCTGTGGTCGAACCCGCGTAAACAATCGGTTTACCCATATTGGTTGGGAGGTTGAGTGCTTGGTGATAGCCATTCTTTTGTCCCACTTCGGTGAGCTGGCCAAAGTTCGCCGCTTCATCATCATTGACTAACACGAACACCTGAGTTTCGACGCGCAGCTGTGGGTTCTTTATCGCGTCACTCAAACAAGCCCCTAATGTTGGTCCTGGTGTGATTTGTGCTGAAGAGTGAACATAGTGCAGTTCAATGGTGTCGCCTACTTGTAGGCCATTACAGACATTGCCTTCGACTGGCTTAGACTCGGACTTGGTCAGTTGCCCCGCATATTTAAAGCCAGTGTGATACCCCTTGCCGTTACCATTCCCTGCATAGTGAGTAAACTCGCCTCCTTTGTGCTCTGCATTTTTATGGAAGTGAATGTTACACAGGTTCATTTCACTATGGGCTGGTGCTTCCCCGAAACGAATCGCGTTTGTTCCTATGTGGGAATCAATATCGCGAGGCGCTTGAGGGCCAAACCCTTTGCCTTCCGTATTGACCTTCAGATTGTGTCTTTGCTGTTCAATGACACTATCATCGACAACGGAATGAGTATCGTGATGTGAGCTAGCGGCTACCGCACCCGTGGTGACGAGGGAGGCGGCGATCAGGGTGAGCAGAGTTTTGACTTCCATTGTATGTTCCTTGTTGATGGGAGAGGACATAGCGGCATCTGTAACGCACTTTGGCCTAACTTATTGATTAGACTGTTTTTAGCGTACGATGCCTGACAACGGAAATTAGAGCGAAGTTGGTGAAAACACAAACGGTAGCGCCGCGACTTGGGCGATGCTTTCCGCTGCGCCATACAACTTATGAAAAGTAGGGTTATAAACCATGCGATGGGTTGAAACGTCTGCGTTTTGGCTGCGAATATTTAGTTTGCGATTTTAGAGTCACTTCTGTGTTAGAGACATTGAAAATAGAATGACTATTTCCTTCATCTCTGCCTTGAATTGAAACCAGTGACAAAGCTCTGAATACTGCATCTTGAGGTCACTTGGGTATATACCGTGGCTTGGAAAGAAGCATTAATCATCAAATTTACGTTGATAACGTGCCAGCATGGTTTCATTGCCAATCAAACCGCCTTGATGGACATAAAGCAAGGTTTTGTCTGGATGGTTATCGAGCCATGGCAGTAAGCATTGCCACATCAAAGGATCGTAAAGTAGGTCGAATTCGATATCGGTCTGTTCGAGTAGCGCTTGCCAAGTTTGGTAATCTTGTTGGTAGAGTTTGCCAAAATGGTGCTTTCGATCTGAGGAAATGACGGTTGGGTGTGTATCTGGCTCAAGTTCCAAAAATTGTTGTTTAAGGTATTCATTGCCCCCGACACAGGCGCAGGTCAGCACTTCAATCCCGTGTGGTTGTAAGTGTTTTTGTAAGTAAAGAGCCGTACTGCCAGTGCCAGCGGGTAACGCCACAACAAACTCTTTGTCAGCTTCAAACCTTGTCCAATCGACAATCTCACGAGCCAACTGCTTAATGCCATATTCAGCCATCTGAAAACGCCCCCCTTCAGGGACGAAAAAGCAAGAAGGGGACAAGGTACGGACTTGCTTAATGTATTGCTCTGGAGTCAGTGAAGGTGACGCGGTTAAATCCGTGGTCTGTCTATCCACTGTTTGTCCATCTACGTTCTGTTTATCTGCGGTCTGTTTATCTGGGCTTGAATCTTTTAGCTTCTCACTGACGGAAATGATATTCGCTCCGAGCTCCAGCGCTGCACGATAATTGCCTCTCGGGGTTGCCTTTAACCAGTGAGGAATACGATCAACGTAAAACTCAAACTTCCATCCTCGGATTTTGGCTAAAGCCGCCAACGACAACATTGAGTTGGACTGCGCAGAGCCATAGCTAACCAAGGTGGTCACCTCAGGCAATAGCATCTCTAAAAGCTGCATAAATTTACGCGCTTTATTCCCACAAAAATGGCTATGAAGTTGATCGTCCCGTTTTAAGTAAAAGGTATGTTGGTGAAATCGGTGCTGAGTGATGGGACTGTTGGCAAGCTTCATAAGATATCGTGATCGTTACGTGACGAATAAGCCCCATTCTTGCTCTACTTGCCTGTCTTATCAATAGCGGAATTCATTGAGTGGGGCGTTATTCATCAATTGCTTGGTTGAAGTCAATGTTTGCTCACAATGAAACAGGGAGCACCGCGACACATCGGGCTTCTGACTCACACATCCTCCCCCCATCGTTGCTGATGTATTTAGGTTTCACACAAAAGGTGTAATTAATGTTTGCTCTGCGTCAATTTGAACTAGTCTATTAACATGGTACTCAACAATAAATTAGGCATAAGTCTGTGCGAAGACAGCAATTATTGATTGGAATTATTGCCACTCATTTCGTGCTCTTGATCTTTTTTTTCGGGATCAGTGGTAGCACCTTGTTTGTCGCACTATTGCTGAGTGGCACTTACTGGTTAGTGCATAAATTTGATGTGAATGAAGAGAAGGTGAATGAGTCTTCTCACCATATGGTGGTAGAAGAGTTGTTTCCTCATATCAAGCAGCAACTCTCTCAATCCATCTCACTCTCTGAGCATAGCTTGGGCAGTTTGTTAAAACGATTCGAGCAGGTGGTGCTACAGGTGAATGAACTCAGCACTACTTTGGAAGAACGCCCGCTAAGCGTTGATGAAACGAAACAGGCTATGTCATTGATCAATGAATACAACACGCAAGTGTTAACCCTTTTGCAGTTTGGGGATACGACCCATCAATTGCAAGCGGGTCTCATCGAAGTGGTCGACAGAATTGCGGATGAGTTGAAAGAAAGCAATGGTCAGTCTGGGCTTTTGGAACGAGAGAACTTGAGGAATTTACTGAGAGATATCTCGGCTCGAACAATGAATAGTCACTACCACCATCAGGGAGGAGGCGAGGTGACTTTTTTTAATGAAAGGGACAAAGAATGAGGAAGACCATACTCATCGTTGATGATTCAGAATCACTAAGACAGGTAGTCAGCATCGCGCTGTCTGGCGCGGGTTACAATGTGGTTGAAGCGCGTGATGGTTTGGATGGTTTGAGTAAACTAGAGGAAAACAAAGTCCACTTGATCATCAGTGATGTCAACATGCCAAACATGAATGGCATCGACTTTGTTAAGAAAGTGAAAACCCTCTCAAAATGTCGATTCACCCCCATCATTATGCTGACGACGGAGACTCAAGAATACCTGATGGAGGAGTGCCGTAAAGCCGGCGCGAAAGCGTGGGTCATTAAGCCATTTAGACCGGATCAAATGCTGCAGGCAGTCTCTAAGTTTTTAGCGACTTGAGTGCAGCCATATATCTTTGTGTTGTTCCACAACAGATCGTGTATAGAACCAAAGAATGACAGGGTTTACAGAGGTGCCAAGATGAAAGTCTATATGTTACCGACATCACTCACCATCTATGAAGCGTCCGATGTTCATAAAGAACTGGAGGCATTAGTGATGTCTGAGGAAATGGTCCAGTTAGATGCATCGCAAGTCGAAGAGATTGATACCTCAGGGATCCAGTTGATGCTTTGGTTTCGTCAGAAGCTTGATCAACATAATCAACTTGACCGAGCACTGCTGAAAGAGGCAAGCCATATCGTAGAAACGACGCTGGAGTTACTCTCGCTTCATCAAGCCATGTTTGCCAACCCCATTGACTCATCTAGTGATGATGACCTTCACCGTGATGGATATGCCGACGGAGGTGGGATATGACATCAGATATCAGTCGAGCCTTAGTCACTTTTACGGCGGAAGCGGAAGAGTTGATGGAGGAGATGGAGCAAGCGTTACTCGATGCCGTGCCGAGCGATGAGCTGATAGAGGCGGAGTGGGTTGCTGTGGTGTTCCGTGGCATGCATACCATCAAAGGCAGTGCTGGCCTGTTTGGATTAGATGGGATCGTTAACTTTTGCCATAAAGTGGAATCGCTTTTAGAGAAACTGCGTTCGGAGCACCTCGCTGCCAACAACGAAGTGATCGACATCCTGATTCAAAGCAATGATGTTGTGAAAGAGTTGGTGAAACACCTTGAGCAGCCGTTACCTGTGCTAGCGAGTTCACATCGACGAGCCGCTGAAAAATTACTGGATAAATTAATCGGAGTTGAATCGACGTCTGAAGAGCCCTTTGCAGAACAAGGCGAAGAGAAACAACGTCTGATGTCGCCGAATGATGCCATGACAGACCGCCATGACAAGCCAGACAGTGAGTCCTTCGGTAATCATGAATGGCATATTTCATTTCGTCCCCACGCCAGTGTTTTCCAAGATGGCCTCGACCCGCTCTCTTTCATTCGCTACCTCAATCAAATCGGCACCGTCACCCAAATTGTCACCATGGGGGAGGCGTTAAATCGCCCAAGTGAGTTTGACCCAGAAGCCTGTTATCTCGGCTTTGAAATTCGGCTGGTTGGCGACGTGACGCAACAACAGCTGGTGGATGCGTTTGAATTTACGGCCGACGACGCAGATCTCACTTTCATTCCTCCTCACGCTGAATGTGATGTGTATTGCGATCTTATAGAGGTTTTGCCCGAAGACAATCACATCTTAACAAGGATTTTTAAGGAGCTGGGAGCGATTGAAGCATCCGAGCTGGTTGAGTGCCGTTCTACAACGCAAACGACCGAAGCCAGTGCTTTGAGCCCTGAAAGAGAAGAAAGTACTGAGCAGGTAACGTCGGGGGTAAGTAATGGTGCTGGCCATAAACCTAAGCCGGCGATCCATACCAGCAAAACCTTGCGAGTGGAAGCCGACAAGTTGGATCGCTTGATCGATCAAGTGGGAGAAATGGTGATAACCGGGGCTCGCACCAACTTATTGGCTCATGAAACAGGTAATGAAGGCTTGATTGAAGCCATGGCGCAGTTGGAGCGCCTAGTGGAAAACATTCGTGACAGCTCTTTGCAGCTTCGTATGGTGCAAATTGGCGATACTTTTAACAAATTTAAGCGTGTGGTCAGGGATATTGCTTCTGAAATGGGCAAAGACGTTGATCTGGTGATTGCTGGTGCAGAAACGGAGTTAGATAAAACCTTTGTAGAAAAGTTAAGCGATCCTTTAACTCACTTGGTTCGAAATGCGATTGATCACGGCATCGAAAGCCCAGAGGAGAGGCTGGCTTTGGGTAAGCAAAGGATGGGGGTGATTAAACTTAATGCTTATCATGACTCGGGATCGATAGTGATGGAAATCACCGATGATGGCAAAGGGTTGGAGCCTGAAAAGCTGCTTGCTAGGGCGAGAGAAAGGGGCATTGTGAGTACAACTGCGTCTCCCTCTCAGCGCGATGTTTTCCAGTTAATTTTTGAAGCAGGTTTTTCCACCAAAGAAGAAGTCAGTGATTTATCGGGACGCGGCGTCGGTATGGACGTAGTGAAACGCAATATTGAAATGTTACGCGGCAACATAGAGTTGGAAAGCCAGATAGGGAAAGGAACGAAGTTCATCATTCGTTTACCTCTGACTTTGTCGATCATCGACGGCTTTATGTTCCGAGTGTCTGGCAGTGACTACGTGATCCCGTTGGATAACGTTGTGGAGTGTCTTGAGTTAAATGAAGTGACGACTGAGCAGAAGATGGCCAGTTGTCAGTTCATTGACCTTAGGGACGAAGTGCTGCCTTTTCTGCGCTTGAGTGACTGGTTCGGGATGCCAGCATCAAGCGATTTTAACCAACAGGCTTTGATTGTGGTGCAGTATGGTTCGTTTCGAGCGGGGTTAGTGGTCGATGCGCTTATTGGCGAATACCAAACTGTGATTAAGCCGTTGGGACGGGTATTTGAAGGGTTAAGAGGGGTGAGTGGGGCAACCATTCTGGGGAGCGGCGAGGTCGCTATTATCTTGGATGTGTTTGCGTTGATTCAAACCATTATTAACCATAGTGAAAAAGAGACAGGGCTGAGCTTCTCAAAATAAGGTCTGTTGACTCAAATCGAGTGAACGACATGAAGGAAGCTGGGAGGATCATATGATTGGTAAGCTCTCCATCAAAAATAAAATTATTCTCGCCATGTGTACCATGGGGATATTGTTGTTTGTCATCGCCGTATCGGTGCAAATAAAAAATAGGACGATTGAGTCTTATGCTTTAGGGGTCGGTAAAGCGGATATCCCTGAATCGATCCTATCGCTCAGTATGCTCGATGAGCTTGGTGACATGAACTCAAATGTCTTGGAGTACATTACGGGTGAGGCAGAGGAAAAAGAGGACTTCCAAGCGAACCATACCGAGTTTGTCACCTTCTTTGAGCAGCTCAAGCAGCTGAACTCCGTTGACCCCGTGATCATGCGTCAAATTGATGATCTTTCCATTCGTTACTACAACGACATGCAGAGCTTGGTTTTTAGCCAGTTTGACCCAGCGTTAGAAATCATCGCGGTGCAAAAATACAAACGATTATTGAATGAGTTTGCTGATCCACTGCAACAGCTCTTAAACACCTTAAAAGAAGAAGAGGTGGCGGATGCGGGGCAAGGGGATTTTGAAGAGGTGCTGTATGACGATTTGCCTGGAGTGCGCCTGTATCTGGAATTGATTGATGAAGAAGGGGATATGATGTCCGCGCTGAATGATTACATGCGCGGAGAAGTCGGGGCGATCACCGCATTTGAAAAGGAATCGCGTAATTTTTCTGAGTATTTACAGCAGATAAAGCCTCTCGAAAGAAAACCTCATGAGATAAAAAATCTTGGTGATGTAGAAGGCATGTACATTGAGATTTATAACGGGGGTAAAGAGATTTTCTCGACTTACAACCCGCGAGATAAAATCACCGCCGCACAAGAGATTGACCGACTTGAGCACGAAGTGTTCAGCAAATTAGAAACATTACTCGATAAAATCAGTGCCGATGCCAATGCGCAAAGCAATGAGTCACTTGACCTGTTGGTTGCGGCCGCGCGCGAAAGTATCTCTTTAGTATGGGGGCTACTTGGCGTGGCGGTTATCCTCGCGTTTATGACGGCTATCTTTTTGATTAAAGGGATTGTGATGCCGATAAAATCCTTGGCCGAAGCGGCTGAAGATTTACGTTCTGGGGAAGGGGACTTAACGCGACGTATTCCAGACTTTGGTCGAGATGAAATTGGTGAAACCGCACAGAGCTTTAATGGTTTTATTGATAAATTACAGCGTATTCTGCTCGATATTCAAAGCTCGGTTGAATCGATTTCGCACAGCACCAATGAAGTCAGTACCACCTCAAAAATGCTCAGTTCAACCTCAAGCCAGTTAGCGGCCAGCGTTGAAGAAACCAGTGCGTCACTCGATCAAATGAGCTCTTCCATTTCAATGAATACTGAAAACTCGAAAGTGACCAACGGCATCGCGACCCAATCAAGTTCTGAAGCGAATGAAGGGGGGCAAGCGGTTAATGATACCGTGAGCGCGATGACCTCGATTGCTGAAAAAATTGGCATCATTGAAGACATTGCCTACAAAACCAATTTATTGGCTTTGAATGCTGCTATAGAGGCGGCACGAGCCGGTGAACACGGTAAGGGTTTTGCGGTGGTGGCTGATGAAGTACGTAAACTGGCTGAGCGCAGCCAGATCGCCGCGCAAGAGATCAGTACCTTGGCAGATAACAGTGTGAAAGTGGCGCAACATGCGGGTGATATGCTCAATCGCATGGTACCGAACATTCAAAAAACCGCCGACTTAGTTCAAGAAATCACCGCCGCGTCCACAGAGCAAAGTACCAGTGTCGCTGAGATCAATCGCACGGTTTCCCAGCTAGATGATATCGCACAGAAAAATGCGTCAGCGTCCGAGGAGTTGGCTTCTACCGCTGTGATGGTACAGGAACAGACCAAAGAAATTCGTAAGACAGTGAGTTTTTTCAAACTCAGTGATGAAATGAATACTCATCGGACTTACCGTGAACAAAGAGTACAAGAAGTGATTCACTCAACGAAAAACCAAAACGAAGGCAGTGGCTTTGTCCCATTTGATGACTAAAAAGAATCGAGCTTAGTAGGAGAGTATACCGACGCCACAATAACAAACAGTCAGGGTAACTGGGTGAAATGACGGTAGATTGGTAAGTGAAGATACAGGGGCTGCAATGACAAACAGTGAGAAATTTTTGGAGTTTAAAATCGGTGAACGACTGTTTGCTTATCCAATCTCCAAAATCAAAGAAATCATGGAATACCCTTTGGTGGAAGCGATTCCGGGGGCGAACTACCACATTCGTGGTGCGATGAACTTACGTGGCTCACTTGTTCCTGTATTTGAGCTGTCTCTGATGGTGGGCGAGGCGGCTTGGGACATTACCGTAAAAACTTGTGTCATCGTGACGGAAGTGAAACATGCAGGTCACTGTTATGTCATCGGAAATAAAGTGGATGTCGTGACGCAAGTGTTAGATATCGATGTGACTCAATTGGAGCCTGTTCCCGATTTAGCAGGAAAAATTCAAAGTGATTTAGTGTTGGGTATCGCTAAGCTTGATAACCGCATGCTCACTGTTTTGGATGTGGACCGCTTGTTAGGACCAGAAGATCAACAATGGCTCAACACGGCGTTTTCTGCAGATGATTCAACAGAGACTGAGCCTCACGAAAAACTTCCAGTTGTGGGAGACGATCATCGAACTGAACATGGGGAAGATAATCATGACTGGCACATATAGTTCGGAGAAAGAAATCATCAACTTAAGTGGACAAGGTTTACTGTTTGTCGATGTCAGTAATGACGTATTCGGTATTCCTATTGAACATGTTAAAGAGGTGATCGAGCTGGCTAAAATCACTCCTGTCCCTATGTGTCCGCCCAGTATCAGTGGTGTTATTAACGTTCGAGGAAGTGTCGTGCCAGTGATGGATGCCAGTACGAGACTCGGGTTAAGCCAATCGGTGAACTATGACCGATACAGTTGCATTGTTCTTTATCATTATCTGGATCCGAAAACGGAAGATGAGACGACATTAGGATTTGTTGTCAGTCGTGTTCGCTCTATAGAGTTAATGGGGGAGAATTCCACGGTGGCTCCGCCTGCATTTGGCTCACACATTCCAGCTGAGTTTATGTGGCAGATGATCAAAGTGGGCAGCGATCTATTACCGATTTTGGATATGGCGCAAGTGCTCAATGTGGATCAAGTAAACCATGACTTAAAACAGTTCCAATCGGCTTTGCTGGCAAAATGGGAGTGACGATCTTATGGAGCAATTGAGTCAGAAACAGTACCAGCAAATCCAGTCACTTCTTGAACGATATACTGGCATTCATTTGGCTCAGCACAAGAAGCATATGGTGGAAAATCGCCTAATGGCGTGTTTACGAGACGCACAATGTGATAATTATGATGACTATTTATCTCTAGTCTCAGAGATTGAACGTGGCCCTGTCCAACAGAAGTTTATCGACAAATTAACGACTCATGAAACCTATTTCTTCCGCGAGTCCTACCAATTTGAGTTACTGAAACAGTTATTGCCGCAGTGTGGTTTTCAATACCCTGTTAAGGCGTGGAGTGCGGCCAGTTCTACGGGGGAAGAAGCGTATAGCATTGCCATGTTAATGGATGACACCTTGGGGTACGCCAATTGGTCGGTGTTAGGTACGGATGTGTCATTGGACTCAGTGAGTCGGGCGAAGGAGGGGATGTATGAACTGAGTTTATCTGAGCGCATTCCACTGGAGTATCGCGTTCGATATTGCTTGAGGGGAGTTGAACACAATTCTGGTCAGTTTACCTTGTGTGAGCAAATCAAACGTTTCTGCCGTTTTCAGCAAATGAACTTACTTGCCCCCGATCTTTCACAACTCTTTGATGTTATTTTTCTTCGTAATGTACTGATTTATTTTGACAGTCAAAGACAGCATCAAATCCTTAATCGTGTGGTGGATCAGTTGGCCCCTGGAGGCTTGTTATTTTTGGGCCATAGCGAAAATATCATTAAGCGCAGTGGTCATTTGCGACAAGTGGATAACTGCACCTACAGGAAGAGCATTCAATGAATAAGATTACGGTATTTCTTGTTGATGATTCAGCAGTCATTAGGCAGGTGTTAGGGGACTTAATAGACAGTGACCCAGAGATGCAAGTGATTGGCTCTGCCCCCGATCCGCTTTTAGCACTCAGAAAGATGAATACCAATTGGCCTGATGTGATCTTACTGGACATTCAAATGCCAAAGCTCGATGGGATCTCTTTTTTAAAAGAGATCATGTCTAATCACCCCACGCCTGTGGTGATTTGTTCTGCTTTGATTGAAGATAACCCTCATCTCAGCATTGAAGCGCTTTCTTCTGGCGCTATCGAAGTCATCAATAAACCACAGACTAAGCTCACCGAATACCTCTGCTCAGATAAAGCCAAGCAGATCACGATGGCGTTAAAAAATGCAGCAAAGACCAAGGTGCGTGGCTTGAAATATTTAGGCGATCAGAGTTTTCGTCCTCAGCATAGCCCAGATGTTGTCATCAAACCGAAGCAGGCATTACTGCACACCGATCATAAAAAAGTGATTGTGATCGGAGCCTCAACGGGTGGGACGGAAGCGATCGGATTTTTTCTCAATGAGATGCCTAAATTAAGCCCACCGATAGTGATTGTGCAGCATATGCCACCCAAATTTACTGCCGCATTTGCGCAACGACTCAATCAGCAAACGCCACACCAAGTCGTGGAAGCGAAAGAAGGCATGGAGCTTTCTGTTGGACAAGTTTACATCGCTCCTGGAGGGGTGCACACGATATTGCGCTACCAGAATGACAAATATTTCCTAGAATTAAAGGATGGTCCGTTAGTTTCGAGGCATAAACCTTCGGTGGATGTGTTATTTCGGTCTGCTGCTCAAGTTGCAGGCAACAACGCCATAGGCGTTATTTTGACAGGGATGGGTGGTGATGGGGCACAAGGCATGTTAGAGCTAAAACAAGCAGGTGGTGTGACGTTTGCACAAGATGAAGAAACCAGCTTGGTCTTTGGGATGCCAAAAGAGGCAATTGCTAAAGGTGGGGTAAAACATGTCTATTCACTGACATCACTGCCTTACCATGTGCAGCATGTGTTGGGGGATCAATGAGGAATCTTGATGACCAAGTTAAAGCCATGGGCATTGCTTTCATTCTGTTGAATGAAGATTTGATGGTGCTGGATATCTCGCAACACGCAGTCGAGATGTTCCGCTTATCGAAAGGCGATCATATTAAAGCGGGCGGGGTAAAATTTGTTAATGAAGACTATCAGCCCGTTGATATTGTGAGCATGTTAGACTTTGTGCCTGAGGAAGACGAAAGTCGCAGCATTGAATTTGGCATCAGCTATCCAGAGAAAAATGTTGAATGGGTCAAGCTGTGTTTAATGCCGTACAAAGAAGCCTTCATCGCCCATGCTACGGACATCAGTGAGCTGGTGGCGACCCGTCGACTTAATCGTCAACTGTCCATTCAAGATCCGCATACTGGTCTCCTCTATCGAGAGGCTTTTCTAAATCGCGTGATCCGTGATAATGACTATGGTTTGGTATGTTGCATTCGGATCTGTAATTATCAGCGTATCAATGAAATATGGGGTACAGCGGTTGCTAACTTGGTCTTTATGGAAATTTTGGCACGAGTGACGGTTGAAGTGCCAACGGCCATTTGCAGTAAACATTCCACAGACAGTTTTAATATTTTTGCACCTAATAGTGAAAATTTAGATATTGAACGCTTTTACTCGGTATTGAACGAACCGTTCCACTTTAATGGTAAACACTTTTTCTCCAACGTTGCTCTGGGTTACTACCAAGAGAAAATCGGTGACGATCATGAGCAAAGTTTAAACAAAGCGGAGATGGCGATTCTTGATGTGTTATCTGACCGTGTTCGGTTAGCGGAATTTCAAGAAGATCTCGCGAAGCAGATTGAACATCAGAATAATTTGGAAACGGAGTTTCGTTCTGCGATTGCACAAGCTAACTTGACAGAATCTTTCCATGTGGTGTTTCAGCCCGTACATAACTCTCTTACTACAGAGGTGACTGGAGCCGAATGTTTAATCCGCTGGACACTCGATGGCAATTTTGTCTCACCGATTGAATTTATACCCATTGCCGAAAAACTAGGTGAAATTGCCCTTCTAACGCAATTTAACATTACTCAATTGAAACGCTTAATTGATGGCCTTGAGCAAGAAGGAATAGAAACTCATAACTTACTGTTTGCGTTGAATATCAGTGTGGTTGAAATTCTCGATGTAGAGTTTGTCGATAATCTTCACCAAAGTATTTTGGATCACGGGTTAGCTCCGAGCCAAATTAAGCTTGAACTCACCGAGTCGGCATTAATTGATAACTTCAACTACGTGAATCAAGTCTTAGAGCAGTTGCAGAGTTTAGGCTATAAAGTCTCGATTGATGATTTTGGGACGGGTTTTTCTAGCTTGAGCTATTTATGTCGCTTGAGTTTTGATGAAATCAAAATTGATCGCGCATTTGTGACGAATGTTGTCGAAGATAGCAAACTTCAAACGGTGTTTAATTCCATCGCGTCATTGGCGATAAATATGGATAAACCTGTGGTGGCCGAAGGTGTCGAGACCATGGAGCAGCTGGTCTACGCGAAAGCGAAACAAGTGCAGTATATCCAAGGCTATTACTTCAGCCGCCCTTTGAGTCAGCAGGATTTTATTGAGTATGTGAAACAGCACTTGCCGAAATGAGGTTTCACCTAGTTTAATACTAGGCGCTTCGGGTTCTTTGGTGTGGTTCGGTCGGTTTTTAGGCGTTCCCGACGCCTTGAAACCTAAAATCTCGTCCTGAGATTTTACCTTGTGTGGTGATGGCCTTTGATTGCTCTATGCGTGGTTAGCATTTGTCGATCGTTTTAATTTCTTATCTGAATTTGTCCCGCTTGAGTGACTCGATCCATTTCGCTTTGATACCTGCGGGCCAGTAACTCTTTGTCTTGCCAAAGAGTTACCAGAAAGGCGCTTTGGTTTCTTTGGTGCGGGTCGGTCGGTTTTTAGGCGTTCCCGACGCCTTGAAACCTAAAAATTCGTCCTGAGATTTTACCTTGTATGGTGATGGTTTTTGATTCAGCTGGACGTATTCAATCGTTAGAATTGATTTGGTGCTTTGGTGCTTTGGTGCTTTGGTGCTTTGGTGCTTTGGTGCTTTGGTGCTTTGGTGCTTTGGTGCTTTGGTGTGTCCCGCTTTCGGGTGTTCGATCTTATTGGCTAGATACCAGCGGGGCAGTGACTCTTTGTGTTTGACTCTAAAACTGAAAAGAGTCACCAGAAAGGCGTTTTGGTTCTTTGATATGGTACGGTCGGTTTCGAGGCGTTCCCGACGCCTTGAAACCTAAAATCTCGTCCTGAGATTTTACCTTGTGTGGTGATTTTTTGACTCAATGTGACGATTTTTAAATACCTGTTTATTATGACAGGTATGACAATGTATGAGTATTTCAGTAATATCTGGTGAAAATTCCGTATATGTGCGCTGTTGACTCCACATTCAAACTCGCAACTCTCTGTTTTTTATTTGAAATGGTAATCTCGTCACAGGGGGGTAAGGAAGAATATGCGGATTAATTTTTAGGGAATTATACGGATTTATTCCGTAGATCAAGCGTTAAACGTCTCAAGAGGAATCTACAGTGGTTATAGTTCCATTTCTAAAAATAGATGGCATCAGTTTGGATACCTCTAGTCGTGTTGTAAAGGAAATTAAGGGGCAACCCAACTCCATAAAAACTAATTCGCTTGGTCTAATAGAAATTGACTTCGGTTCATACGTTTATCGTTTTGATAAAGAGGATAGCTTACATGAAGTGACTCTGAATGCACCGTCGATAGAACTGGCAGGGGCTTCTGTGAGCTTCGAACAATTAGAAAAATATGTAAAGCAAACTGATAATAATTGGTTTGATAAATATGGTTTTATTGTCAGCCCAAAGTTGGGGATTGCGTTTGATCCACAGCATAGTCCTTTCCTGACAGTTCTCACAAAGTTAGGGCTACAAGGCTGGAAAGACGTTTAACAAATTGCTCAAGCTGACAGCTAACCTATGACACTTTTGGTTCTGGTTGAGTTTAGTGATTACGGCGGCTTTGCTTGGGTGTCGCGGCGGTTAGCTGCAACTTAGCAAAGCGTTAGAGTGCTCAGGAGAATTATATTGGCTAATAAGCAAAATAAGTTCCTCGAAGAATTTAAAAGTATATTTGAAGGCCACTTTGGCACCAATGACACTTGGAAAGGTGGTCAGTCAAAAGGTAACGTCGCTGCGTATAAGGTTCCTTACGATTGCTGTAGAAACAGGCCTATTAATAAGAACGAACGCTTTGAACTCGGTGACCTTTCAGTAGTTTTGAATGGGCATATGATCGTAGTAGAGTTTGAAAGTGCAGAACTACCGTTGTCTAACATTCTGAAGTATTGGCCTTATTTGAGGGGAGAATTTAATCACTCTCCTGAGTTGCCAATTGTTCTTTGTCACTTTTCTGATTGGTGGAGCTATGCGACAAGGCGTGATTTGTGGCAGTGGACAATTGAGCAGATGTATTTAGATCCAACTCTACTTGTAGAACAGAAAGGTAAACAGTTTAATCATGGCCATAAGGAAGGTCTCCCCGCCACGGAAAGTATCCAACAATCAGTTGAATGGATCTCCGATATCGTGGGCACGCACTCTAACACACATATGAGCCTTCTGCCTGTCAATAGGCAATAACATCCTGTTGGCTGCGTGAGCAGCCAATGCTCTTCGAACAA
>JBHOHG010000009.1:0-204795 GCA_043422575.1 bacterium sp. HQB-39
TTGCTAATCGTACTTACGTAACTAAGCATCATTACATTCCCTTAGTTTTTAAAGTTTCTTGATTATTTAAAGCCCGCACTCGCGGGCTTTTTAATGTGCCGCTTGCTGGATCAACGTAACCAACATCTCCATCACAAACTGCTGCTTCGCTCTTGGTATATATGATGATCTATGGGTTGCATCTGCTGCAATTACGGGATTAGGGCACCTTACTCGGGTCTCAGGCCAGCTGGACGAAAAAATCGTAGTTGAAAGCCTAACTGATTTGGTCAAAGTAAAGCCAAATTTAGAGGGTAAAGTATGCGACGCCATTAGTGACATTGAAAACCATAGTCTCGTTTCTGGTAGAAGATAGCGATCCTCATCGAGAAGCATTGATTAATCTACGCATGGATTTACTGCATTCAGAGGAATTGGTTAAAAGCCTAATTAGTAAAAAGTATTTAACAGACAAAGAGTTTGTTGAGCACTTCAATCAAAATGAGGCTTTAGCTTGTATGGGAATCGATGAGCTAGTGGGTAGCTCCTGGCTATAGCTGATTAAGAAATGTTACAAAGGGGAGCAGTTGAGGTTCTAATGGTGAAGTCATTGACTAATGAAGCAAGCGGATATTTCTGGAAGAATTAGACGCCGCAGGTTCGTCAGCAGTTCCAAGAAAGCAATGGATGCTTACGGTCTAGGTGTTAAACACCACAAAGGGATGTGACTATGATTGATGGTATAAAAACTCTGGTTGAGTTTCTATTGAAGCAAATGACATTCATTTTGGCCAAAGACCAACACACTGGTCAGGAAGTGCGTTGGTTACCGATAATTGAGTTTAATGGAACCCTTTTGGGGCTAGGCGATAGTGGTTATTGGGTCGTTGAAGGACAGGAAGGGGTTATAAGTTTAAGCGAAGGAAATCGCTTTGGATACGTGATGTCAGCATTAGAAAAATCGAAACAAGAAGTCGTGCTTTCGCTTGAGGGTTTTTCTAGAGACACCGAACTAACGGCAAAATTAATCACACTTTTTCCATTTTGTGAAATCGTAGAATCAGGTTTCAAACAGGGGTCTGACTACTGGACCGAACTCGCTTTCGCTTGGTACTCAGAACTTGATGAGGACAAGAAAAAACAACTTGAAGGTTCATTGGAGGAAATGACAACAGCAAAATGGGCATCTCAAAAGAATAGGCAACGAGCAAAGAAGGAGTTAAAAGCACTGTAGTTTGGATGTTACAAAGAGTGCGGACGATGTTATAGAGAGGGTTAAGGCCGATAATCCCCAACTTTGTGAACTAAGAAAGTGTGTTGAATTCGCCTCTGCCGCCGCATTGAAGAAAAAAGGTATTTCTGGTGTTTATGTAAGAGTTTCGAATGGTGGAGCCGTTGATTTTGATGGTAAGAGTATTTAAGAAAATGGTGTCCATGAATTTATCGATGTTGATGGGGAAATATATGACAATATAACTTATTCCCTAACTAAAGGGAAGTGTTTAAATAGGTTTTGAATTTTAATCAATGAGTTAAATTTAAATATAAGTAATATTAATGTAAGGTCTGAAAGTGAAATATAGTGAATACAGTGAAAGTATGATAAATGTGATAGATCTAAGAACCAAAATCCTTTTAGAAGCTTTATTTGAAATTGAGAAGAGACCGTCAATGTGGCTTGCTGAAAATAATATAGAGTGTTTAAAATATTTCATTAATGGTTGGGTTGTTGGACGAAATGAAAAAGAAGATGAACAGATGCTTAAAGAGTTTGATCAGTTTATTGTGGATAAGTTTTATGAAGGTAAATCTACACTAGGATGGTGCTCTATTATTTTAAAGCACTGTGGGGAAGCTAACTCACTTGATTCGTTCTATAGGTGTTTTAAACAATATCTAGAGACAAAGCCTGTTTGACTTAATATAATAATCCCGCACTCTCATGATTTACGAAAAATAGTGCAAGTCCACATTTAAGGATGGACGTTCATTGAAAAATTTGATCTATGACTTGAAATCCGGAAAAGTAACAGTTAATGACTTACCATTAATCAGAACTTACTTGATTTCAGATAATATGTGCCCAATCCAATAATTGGATGTATCTGCAAGGGTTAGCGAGCCGTCTAGGCGCTGAAAATGCGGCCCAGCAAGATAACCAAATTAGCGAGACGGTTGACGAAGGGACCAATGCTCCTGATGTTGCAAAGGGAGAAAGCTCAAATCAGATAACCTTTAAGGCTGCTTTCGTCCATGATGAAAAGAGTATGGGATAACAAATTTGAAAACCGTACAGTCTGGGAGTTTGAGGGTGAGCACAAAGGAAAGTTCATAGTGTTGCACGATGAAAACAAATTTGGTGGCGTGAAGCATCTATACACAGCTACATCCTTGGAGGGACGTGTTGATCCTACTCAACCAGGTAAGTATAACCAGCACTCAGGGCATATTCCTGAGGATATAAGGAGATTCACAGGCTGATCGTCTATCCTGAGGGAACAAGTGTGAATAAGATTCAACGGTTAAAAGTAACAAACTATAAAAAGAAATTGGCAGAGAAGTACAGCTTCTTAGGTGTTATTGAAATCAGTTATGGTGATGAAAAACAAGATGATATAGCTTTCTGTAAGCTTGCTCATAATTCAATAGATGGAGAGTATTTTCGGTATGGCATTTATGATGAAAAATCTGCCTCGTTTTCCGAAGGGGGAAGGATATTATCTCAATCAAAAAAGTTAATTAAGGAAAGGATTAACCTATTTAGAGGGTGTCAAAGCTTAATCTTTACGGCTAACTATAATTCTGACACCTTTAGAATTAAATGTGATGTAGACAAGTTTATTGATCATTTCGATGAAATTGATGACCTTTCAGTATGCCCGATAATTTTTGAAGAAAATCATGGCTTAATCATTTCTCTTATGAGGCTAGAGTACGAGATTGAGCTATACCTGTGGGTTAAAAAAAGGTAAATCTGGTAATATATGGTCACTCCCTGTAATTCAAGGGGCTTTGTTGCGTAAATCGATGGAACTAAATCCGAAGTTTACGATCTGATCGACTATATTCATCCAAGTCTGTAATCTTATGTCGAAACCTCGTTACAAAACAAATAACTGGAAGCAATACAATCAAGCTCTTATCAATCGCGGCTCTCTGACGTTTTGGATTGATGAGGAAGCGATAAGAGAGTGGAAGCATGGCAAGCAAAACAAGTGAAGGAGTCCTCGTATTTTCAGTGATTTAGCCATCACAACCGCTCGATGGTAAAGCCGTATTTTTTTATTGCCACTCCGTGCTACACAAGGGTTTATGGATTCTGTATTTCGACTTGCTCAACTTCCATTGCGCTGCTCACACTACCGTTGTATCCGTCGTCGAGCCAAAGACGTTAATGTGAGTTTCAAAACAAAACCAAAACCGAATGAACGATTCAGCATTTTGCTTTCGATGCGACGGGCCTTAAGGTTTATGAAGAAGGTGAGTGGAAAGCCAAAAAAGATGGCATGGACGGTAAACGCAGAATGTGGCGAAAATTACACCTAGCAGTAGATATGAGCATAGATGAAATTATTGCCGCAAAGTTAAGTTAATCAACGGTTACTGATGCCGAAGTGCTGCCAAATTTGCTTAAACAAAGCCGCTATTTTAATTAAAATTCCTATAGTTATTCTACAAATTGATAACCCATTTCCCATTCGTCAACACTGAAGAAATTTAAAGCACTAGTATCAAATTCTTGTAAAGCTTCAACGATAGATTTGTGAACAAAAACAACTTCAAGTAATGTCCCATCAGGCTTAATAACAAGGCTTTTATCACGAGGAATCAAATTATATTTTTCTATATCAATAGAAAATTTATCTATATCATGGGCATCATCATCAATATCACACTTTTCATAATCAAGTATATCAGTAAATTGGTGTATATTAATTACCCAATAGTTCTCATGATATTTATTGTTGTTAATTATGACAGCTGGAAAAAATTGCAACTTTTCATTTTCAATGAACTCTATTTTCGACTTTATTTTATTGCTTACAATCAAGTCGTTACCTGATAAGTGAATATCAGATAACTCAAAGTCTATGCCTTTAGTAAGATCTGGAAAGTCATTTTCAAAGAATAGAGGTTCACCAAATTCAAATGGTTTAATTCCAATGAATCTATTGGATGATCTAGTAGAAAGTCCAAGCCTTAAAACTCGATCATTCATTTTGTTAAATGGTATGTAATATTCTTTATTTAGGTCTGTCATTTTCCAACCTCTAATATGTATTTGTCCATTGTTGTGTCTATTGTATACCACTTGGTATTGTTTCCAAATCGATGTAGTCCATCGATAATATTTCCTGAGTTATCAATAGCACCTTTATAATGCTTTCGGTTAGAACTACACATAGTATTATGTGATGATGGTTCCTTAGGAATGTCAGTTTGGAAATTTATGAAGTGATTATACTTCAAAGTTAAGCAATCAATAATAAATGGAGTATGAAAACCGCAGTACATTGAAATTATGAACCAAATGAATATTCTTTTGGTGCTGCCTATATTATAAAGTACATAGGATAATAATTGTGTATTATTAATCGAGGGATGGTAATATTAGGTTGGAAGAAAAATATGACTTAGCTCCAACCCGAATAATTAATTTTAAAAATAAAAATTGGATGATTAAATTATTCTACAAATTGAACTCCAACCCGCCATTCATCGAGACTAATGAATTTTACTGGGGCGATATCAAATTTTTCCATAATTTCAATTATAGACTTATGGACCATAGTGTATCCCATCATTGACTTATCTGGGACAAAAATTAGCCTATCATTCAATGGGGTACTGATGACTTTCTCATAGCTGAGCGAATACTTGTCAATAAAGTGTGAAGTTTCATCAGGTTCAAATTCAAATATGTCACATTTACTTAGGTTAAGTAAGTCAAGTCGCTCATAAATATTAATAACCCAGTAGTTTTCATAGTACTTTTCATTATTAATAATGACAGCTGGGAATATCTGTACGCCATCATTTTCAATAAAATCAATTTTAGACTTTATGTTATCGCTTATTATTAAACTGTTTTGGCATAGGTGTGCATCGTGGAGTTTAAAATCTGAATTTGAAACTAAATCATCGTTGGTGTTTTCGACAAAAATAGGCTCTCCAACATCATATTTTTTGTAAGCTAAGTAACGATTTGAAGATCTGAGGGCTAAATCAAAATAAACAGGGCTAACTTCCCTATTTGGAAATGCTATAAAGTAATCATTATCGAAGTTATTCATTTTCCTACCTTTAATGTATACATGTCTATTTTTGTTTCAATAGTGCTATGTTTCCTTGTCTATGAGTTCCATCTAGCGTGTTCCCATATTTATCTTTTGATCCTAGGCCCATATTTGTTATTTTATATTTTACATTTGAGATTTACACAACAACCAAATCCTGTTCTCAAAATTGAAACTTAATCAGGCTTTGTTGCGTAAATCGATGGAACTAAATCCGAAGCTTACGATCTGATCGACTACATTCATCCAAGCCTGTAGTCTCATGTCGAAACCTCGTTACAAAACAAATAACTGGAAGCAATACAATCAAGTTCTCATCAATCGCGGCTCTCTGACGTTTTGGATTGATGAGGAAGCGATAAGAGAGTGGAAGCAAGGCAAGCAAAACAAGCGAGAGAGACCTCGGGTTTTCAGTGAGTTAGCCATCACAACCGCTTTGATGGTAAAGCGTATTTTTTCTTTGCCACTCCGTCTACACAAGGGTTTACGGATTCTGTATTTCGACTGCTCAACTTCCATTGCGCTGCTCACACTACCGTTGTATCCGTCGTCGAGCCAAAGACGTTAATGTGAGTTTCAAAACAAAACCAAAACCGAATTGGACTCCACAGCTATGCTGGATAACTTACAAAAACAATCGCTAATCTTGATGCAATCATTATTAGGAGTGATTTCTAATAATTTTAGAATGGTGTTCATTGAAAATCGTCATTCCAATGTGATTATTACAATCATATTGGAAGATGAAAACATGGATGATTTTGAAGAAATTGAAGATTTGAAAAGTGAGTTCGAGGCTCTACAAGAAACTGCAATTGACTATGAATTTGTCATAAAAATAACCCACGACGACTTGCCTTGGCCTGATAAGAACTCAATAGTAGTATTTAGACGAAAAGAGCTCTAATCTTTATTAGCTAAGCTGCGAGTGAATGGTCAAGACGGACTACTATCATTAAATAAAGCTGAGGGAAGAGCGTATACTGTCCTTGCTTCAAGAGTAGGGAGTGATGGAACAGTTTATTGCCAAACAGCAGAATTTCCAGCTTATACATGGCCCAAGGCCGACGGAAAGGAAGTTTCTATGAGTGATACTATAACAATTATGGGCGTGGAGACCATTTGAATCCTCATCAGCATCCATTTAAGTTTGATGGTAGAGGCTGGATTCGAGAAGTTGGAAATGGCTTACCGTTTAAGAATGAATAAGGGAAGAGTTTAAGGTGCAAGTGTGTTTTGATTTACTTATTCCTAAAACTTGTTTTGGTGATGACTTCCCATTTCAAGAGGAGCTTGCCTCCTGGGGGGATGAGAGCTTTAGACAGGATCCACCTCGATACGCATGGAAAGAAGAGGTGGAGTTCAAAAAACAAGCAATGCCAGTGCACATACAGAGCTATATACCATCAGCTTTGAATGTTTCGGACTGGGTCTACTTGTCATTAGTATCTAATGCACTTGAAACGTGGGAGAAAAGTGTCAATGACTCATCATGTTATGAGTCGCCACTAATGTTAAAGGAAATGCTTGATAAGTTACTACCTTTGCTAAACGAATGGGTTGTTATTTTCGAGTTGAAATGTGATCAAATTGACAATGTCTATCAAATGGATAAGTTGACCTTGCTAGACAAGATTGATACTGCTCTAAACTGGGGTAATGAACCAGAAGGGTTTATAGCTTGGCATAAGTCTTAATTCAAAGCCCGCACTCGCGGGCTTTTTAATGTGCCGCTTGCTGGATCACCGCAACCAACATCTCCATCACAAATTGCTGCTTCGTTTTTGGTCGCTGCCTGACCTGCTCGATCTGCTGCTGTAGTTTCGACGCAGGCCCGTGTTTATTACTACCCTTAGCTTACTTCTTGACCGAGCAATAGATCATCGACTGAGCTATGTAAAACCTCAAACAATAACTCATTAAATTGCGAGCAGGTTTGGTTGGCTTTGTTGCGCAAATCGATGGAACTAAATCCGAAGCTTACGATCTGACCGACTACATTTATAAAAGCCTGTCGTTCCATGTCGAAACCTCTTTATGCAACAAATAACTTTAAGCAATACAATCAAGCTCTGATCAAACGCGGCTCTCTATCATTTTGGATTGATGAGGATGCGATAGGAGATACGAGAGTTAAAGCAAGTTATCAGTGAGATGGCTCTCAATACCATCTCTTGTCGTCATTTGTGTATAAGTATTTCGCATTGCTCTACGATGCTTTTACACTTCGCGGTATTTAGAGCATCTGGATGAGGAGGCGAAAAAGCCTCGATGTCGTTATCAAAATACTCACCATGTGCCTGATTAAATTCATCACTGATTGCTGCTCTTAGTAGGATATCGGCACCTAATGAAAGATCGCCGCCAGCGACACCATACGCCTGTTTCACCATCTTACTTCCTAAGAAAGATTTGGGATTTACTGAGACGATAACAGGTCCATTAGCGTGTTGTTTCCCTAAATAGCGTGACCACATGGTCAAGGCTAATTTGCTTTGCGCATAAGCGGCACTGCTTGATAAGTGTTTATTCCCTGAAAATGCATCTTGATCTACGCTAGCTTGAGCCGCTGAAGAGACATTCACAATTCGCCCATTCATTGGTAATTGAGCCAGTAGCATGGTTGTGAGTAGGTAGGGCGCAAGAGTATTGACGACAAAACGAGCGTCTAAGCCGTTATCACAGATGGGATCAGTAAGTTGGAATACCCCAGCATTATTGATGATGGCGTCTATGGTTATGTCGGAACCTGTTAATGTGAGCGCCATAGTACGTAGTTCCCGCAAATTCGAGAGATCAGCTTGGATAGAACTTACCTGATCATCACCATATTGATTGGAAAAATCGTGGATCAAAGCCGTGAGCTTTTCGGTATTTCTACCATGAAGGATGGTATGGTGACCTCGTTTCAATAATGCTTGTGCTGTTACAAGTCCGATTCCATCTGTTGCACCCGTAATTAAAACCGTTTTTGCCATAGCTATCTTTTCTCCATGCCAAATACCTTGGAGTTGATGATTGAGCCTTCAAGACTCTTGATATATTGAGTATCGAGTCAGTCGCCCTCGTGACTGAGCTGCTGTGATTTTTATTATAGCTGCGTTTGATTGGTTTATTGTGGTGTCTTTTGTCCATAGTGATTGGTCTTTATGGCTCTATTTGTCGACGGCGTTCTCTTGCAACATGGTTTGTCTGTAGTGGATACGAATTTTAAAGACAGATTGAAATGTAAAGAGGTGAACGAATGACAACACACAAAAACCACCAGCTACAACAGCAAATCATTAACGCATTTGAGTATCGTCATGCGACTAAGCTATTTGATGAAAACAAGAAAGTCTCCGATCAAGCGTTTCATACGTTGCTCGAAGTTGCGCAGTTATCACCGAGTTCTTTTGGGTTTGAACCATGGAAGATGCTAGTAGTGCAATCGCAAGAAAAGCGCGAACTGTTCCGTGATTTTTCATGGGGTGCGAATGGTTTAATGAATGGTACAAAAGGGCAGTTGGGGACGGCGAGCCATTTCGTTATCTTTTTAGCTCATACAGAGATTACCATGCAGCACCATTCAGATTATCTTCAATCATTTATGCGTGATGTGAAAAAGTTGCCGGAAGACGTGATTGACTTGTTCAACCAAGCTTATCAAAAATTCCAAGAGGAAGATTTTCAGATTGAGGGCCGTCGTCAGGTGGTGGATTGGTCTGCAAAACAGGCTTATATTGCTTTGGCAAACATGATGTCTACCGCAGCCATGTTAGGCATCGATTCTTGTCCGATGGAGGGGTTTGACCTTCAACAGACGTCAGCCGTACTTGAAGAGCACTTTGGTGTTGATCCGGAGCATTACCAACCTGCTGTGATGGTGGCCTTTGGATACCGTGCTCAAGAGCCTGCCTTTGATAAATCACGACGTGAAATAGAACAATTTGTAGAGTGGTTTTAAGCCCTTTTTCACATTGATTGTACATTTTCCTCCTTGTGGTATGTTTTGACCATATTGATGTTTGCCACCGCTCAAGTCACAGCGTGACTTGGGTAGTGGAATCACAACATACCAAGGGTGTTCCGCTCAGGTAAAAATAGGAGAAAAAGGTGTCGATCAACCATCAACTTGCATTGTTCATTGATGTGGTACAACAAGGATCGTTTTCTAAAGCTGCGGCAATGCATGACATGGACAACAGTTTGTTGTCTAAGCAGATAAAAAAGCTGGAGGCGGAGCTTGGAGTCCAATTGCTCAACCGTTCTACCCGATCCGTTTCCATGACGTCAGCTGGGCAGGAGATTTATCATCAAGCCCATCGCTTATTGGACACACTTGGAGATATTCGCCAAACTGCGCACGCTTATCATGCTGAGCCAAAGGGGCTATTGCGCATTACTGCTCCTGTATTTTTGGGTCAACAATACCTTACTCCGGTGATCGGTCAATTTCTTAAGAAATACCCTGATGTTTCTATTGAAGTGACTTTAGATGACAGATTGAGTGACATTATTGCAGACCGTTATGATTTGGCGTTTCGTTTGAGCAAACTAGAAGATTCCAATTTAATCGCCAAGAAAATTTCCGATACCCATTTCGCTTTGGTGGCCTCTCGGTCGTTTGTCGAGCAATATGGTTCACCACAAACGCCGGAAGCGCTCAGTCAATTACCCGCCGTCATTTATCGAACCGAACATTTAAATTTAGACCGCTTCAGCGTGACGCCAAAGGAAGAGGAGGGAAGTCATCCCTTCCAAGAGTTCAGCATGAAGGGCGGTTATAAAGTCAGCGACATACGTATGTTGGTGGACGCCGTTAAGGCGGGCATTGGGTATACCGTGGTGGATTTAGCGAATTTAAACGCGCCGATGGATCAATTAGATCTGCTTCCACTACTGAGCGACTATACCTTATCTAATCGTGGTACTGGCATTTATGCTGTGTATCCTCACCGTAAACAAACCAAATTGTTAAGCGCTTTTTTACAGCAGTTCCAAGACTATATTGGCTCGCCCCCTTTTTGGTGTCACTATTCTCGTCACAGCGAGTGACTTAAAGATATGCAACAGGGTCTTAACATTTCCTTATGACTGTGCTTTTATACGTAAGTGACGTCAAGATGCTGAATTCAGAGCCTTGTTACGGGTTTCTGATGGCTGTATAGGGAAATAAAAATAGGGAAATAAAAATGAAAAGGCTTTACTTGTTGTTGACGGTGTTAGGTACGGTCGTGCCATACGGTGCTTCCTATCCTTGGTTTGTAGAAAATGGCTTCAACTTACCTTTGTTACTGACGGATGCTTTTTCAGGGCCCATCAGTAGTTTTGCTTGGTTGGACGTGGTGATTGCAGCAATTACCTTAGTTTGCTTCATATTTGCCGATGCAAAACGCCATCAAGTCGGTTGGTATCCACTTGCTGTTATCGCGACATTCACTATCGGTGTCTCTGCTGGTTTACCCCTTTACTTATACTTACGCGAGCTCGCCAAAGAGAAGCAGTTGGTCGGTGTAACGCATGCCTAATCAAATGGTTAAGGTTTGTCCGATTGTGTATCGACAAGGAAGTGAAGGGCTTGAAATTCTTTTGTTCCGACACCCTTTGGCGGGTGTTCAGTTGGTGAAAGGTAGGTTGAAGAGACAGATGAGTCTTTATTGAATGCAGCACTTAGAGAGCTTAATGAGGAATCGGGGCTCTCTAATATGATAAGGCCTCGGTATTTAGGGGAGTGGCACAGTGGCTACCAGCAGCAAGTTTGGCATTGTTATTTGATGACGGCGGACTTTCCTTTTGTTGATGAATGGTCTCACTATACCAGTGACGATGGTGGTCACTGGTTTGAATTTTTTTGGTCCCCTTTAAGCACGGCACAACACTTGGACTGCCATCCAGTGTTTCGCGCAGCGTTACAATGGTTAACGACACAAGTAGACATGGATGGTTGTGAGCCGTACATCAGAAGGAAGCAGACGAATGGCGATCTTATTGTTTGATTGGGGGGATACATTAATGGTCGATTTCCCCGAGTATCAGGGAAAGATGATCGATTGGCCTCGATTAGAAGTTACTCAAGATGCGGCTTTAGTGTTATCAGAGCTTTCACAGAGCCACCAACTGTATGTCGCGACGAATGCGCAAGATTCTAATGAGGATGAAATCAGAGCGACGTTTGAACGCGTTGGGCTGGATAAATATTTGTTAGGGTATTTCTGTTTTGACACCCTTAAAATCTCAAAGTATCAGCAAGAATATTACACTAAGATAGCGGAACAATTAGGCTGTCCCACTGAGCATCTGGTAATGATCGGAGATAACTTTGCCAAAGATATCGAGCCAGCACAGCGGGCGGGGTGTGTTACGGTTTGGTTGCGATGCGATCAAGATAGTGCCGAGTATTGCCCAAAAGAGCACGCGCCAATCCAGTACGTCACTGGTTTGAAAGGGCTGTTGCAGATTGATTTTGAAAAGTTAACAGAATGATAATCAGTGGTTGTGCGCAACCCGTGGCTAAGGGAATAACCTGTACGGCAATAAATATGTGCTGCGTCGCATTATGTCGTCGTAGATCTCGATAGCAGATCGAGTCTGCTTGGATTGTGGGTATGATCGTAACCAGATACCTATGATGATTCAGGGAAAGAAAATGGAGTTTAGATTCTTTGTCAAACAAGGTTGTTACACCTGCGTTGATATTGAGTCAACCGAATACCCGCTACTCGCGCAACAATTGGTTTCGCAAGGTTTTATTGGTATAGCTGAGTCGATTTCTGCCCCTTCGCAACAAGAAGCGCATAAGATTTACGATAATCTACATCACCCTTGTGTAGATAGGCTATCTCGGCTTATGACGGTGATTGAACAAACTCGTTAGCCGTTGAATATGTGGGTTTGGCAGCAAAGCCAAAGGAACGTTTTACGGAGTAGCTTCACGTCTTGTTCTGGATGAAGGTGCTCTCCAAATTAGAAAGCGAGCAATATGCTCGCTTTTTCTTTATGCCTCATTACTCACTACTGGTCTTCGCCATCAATAGGCCAGAGTTGATAGCAGTAAAACCCAAATGGAAGAACCCCCCCAAATTCTACCTGATTAAGCGGCATTGAGCTGGAGGGCTAAATCTCGACCGCTACCACGGAATTTATCGATAGTGGATGCAAACTTGGATGAAATGCTCAATAAGCGCGAGTCGGGGTGCTCCGCCAAAAAGACGGCTTTTTCTTTGTCATCTTGGAATGCATCCCAAGAGTCATTGATTGATCGCGCGAAATGTAAAATGACGGCGAGCTTAGGCGATATTTCAGCTTCTCTTGGGTGTGGGAAATGTTCGATAGCGTCGACCATTTCGTCTGGGAATTTCCAGGTTTTGGCTAAGCTGGCACCTAAAGTAGCCGCCGAGACATCTAACACCGCTTCTTGAGCCGCGATAGGGTCCATACCTTGGTCTATTTTTGCTTGGATTTCTTTGGCTTGCTCAGGGACTAAAGCGTGAATCATTAACTCACCGATGTTATGTAAAACCCCAGTGGTGAATACCTCATTACCGTCCATGCCGACTTCATTGGCTATTTTACTCGAAATAACCGATACCTCGAAGGTATTGGTCCAATATTCTTCGATGTCCATCGTTTCGACTTTCGGAAACGCCGAAGAGAGGACGGAGGCGACCACTAGCGTACGAACCGGCCCCATCCCCACACGTATGATCGCATCATTTATCGATGAAATATTGGCTCGGCTGCCATAGTAAGCGGAATTCGCCATGCGTAGCAGGCGAGCACTGAGTACTTGATCCATCGCCATTTTTTTCGCGAGTTTGCCAAAATCAACGTCTTCTTGATTCACCATGTCCAACAACTCTTGTAACAGGCTTTGAATTCTAGGTAACTCATTCACTCTTGATAGTAACGCAGCTTGACTCATTGATATTCTCCTCAGCGTAGAGTGGGTTGGGTTAAATATAGGTCACGAACAAGGAATCGTACAAAAGTTGGTCACCTTGTTTGAGGTAGGTAAGCTGGGTTTGCGAGAGATGAGCTCCAATTTTTTTCTGAACTTATAGGTGAAACTTGACGTAATTGTAAAGTTAATCCTATGAATTAAAGTTCGTAATTAACTTGTCGTTTTAGCGCAAGCTCAACGGAGGTACAGGATTAGACCTCCGTTTTTGCATAGCAAAGGATAAATTGAATGGATATCAGGGAAGCGGTCGCGGGCGATCATCATGAGATTGAAGCTTTGACAGCACGAGCCTTTGAAGGAAAAAACTATTCAGCAGGCAATGAAGCTTTTATCGCGCAACGACTGCAAGGGTGCGGTTGTTTAACATTTCAACTTGTGGCCGAGTGGCAAGGAAAAGTTGCCGGACATATTGCGGTGTCACCCGCGTTAGTCGATGGCGAGCATGTTGGGTGTTATGGCATTGGCCCATTGGCGGTATGCCCCAGCGCACAGAGTAATGGGATTGGAACGCGTTTACTCAAAGAGGCGGTGGATAGACTCAAGATGAGCAAAGCCCATTGCTGTGTTTTAGTCGGTGATCCCAATTTTTACTCTCGATTGGGTTTTCAGCCTGAACAGGGATTGACGTACCCGAAAGCCGATGCTGCGAACTTTCAGTCACTTCGATTTGGCGAAGACATTTTAATAGGGGAGGTGAGTTTTAACTCAGCCTTTACCGATCTCGCCCCCGGAGTGTATGAACCTTTGCGTACTCAACAAACTGCGACAGAAAACGATGATTGAGAATGCTTATTCATAGCCAGTCGCAATCTCACCAAGATGGGCTTACGCTCTACTAAACTAAGCACATAATGAGAACTCCAAATGCGAACACTTTAATCACTAGGGGAGTTTGAATGTACCCAGATTTAATCATTTTAAATGGTACTGGCAGCAGCGGTAAAACCAGTATGGCGAAAGCTCTGCAAGAGATGCTGCCTATACAGTACCTCAATTTTAGCGTCGACAGTGTGCTCTACACTTTACCGCCTAGTGATCTTGACCGCATGATGAAAGGCGAGCCCATCACACGACAAGGCTATGACTATGCTCAGCTGGTGGCTGGGTATCATGCCTGTATCCCTGCTTTACTGTCCACTGGTGTTAAGTTGATCGTGGATAATGCTTGGATTGACTCAGAAGAACGCCGACAGCTACTCAAATTAGTAGAAGGGTATCATACGATACAAGTGGGCGTTTTTTGTGACTTAATTATCTGTGAAGAAAGAGAATTAGCGCGTGGTGACAGAGCCATTGGCTTAGCGCGGTATGAGTATCCTCTGGTGCATCAAAATGCCGATTATGATCTTCAGGTTGATACGAGTGAGTTAAGCCCCGAGCAAGCTGCGCAGCAGGTGATGGATCAACTTTGTCTATCATAGGTATATACTGCGCCAAAGGAACGTTATCACCAAGGAATGGATAGAATGTCTTCACCAGAACATCATGCAAACACGTCCTCTTCAGCATTCGATGAGCGACTCTCAAGCGATGAATGGATGAACCCAAACTCCAAGTTGAAGATTGTCCCGCTTAGCCAAGTGGATCGACAACGCTTACTGACACTCAAGGTGGCTCCAGAACAAATCCCATTTGTCGGAGAAATTGATTCGCTTTTGACGTTGGTGAACGAACACCTTAAAGCATATATCGTTGAGTTAGAGAGTGATCCTGTCGGATTTTTCTTAATTGATGAAAACTACCAAACGACGTTAACGCATATTGAGAAGGGGGCATTAGGGTTTAGGGCGTTTTTGATTGATACCCAGCTGCAAGGTCAAGGGATAGGTCAAACTGTGATGAAGCAATTACCCAAATTTCTAGAGCGCGATTACCCCTATGCGACTCAGCTTTACCTCACGGTGAATTGCAGAAATAGAGTTGCATATCAATGCTATATAAAGTCGGGCTTTATGGATTCAGGAAAGTTGTACCTTGGTGGGGAAGCAGGTCCGCAACATATTATGAACTTACCATTGAAATCGGATAAGTGACGTAAATATTAGTGACGCTGTCACTATCAAGTTAGAGTTATTACTCCGCAAACGTTTACTGTCAAGTGGATTTTTATTCAGCAATATTGAGCAACTATTTCTGAAAAAGGTGATCTTTATCTAGGTTTAAAATTAATCCCTTTATATACAAGTGGTTATGACCATAAATGTAACCATTTTACTTCTTATTTGTGATTTTGTGGTTAAATTGTGTTCGCTTTGAGAACGCCAACAGTTGCGAAACATTTTTTTCTCATTACAAATAGGAGCCAGTTGTAAAATATCGGAAGGTAACATCACGATGAGAAGCATTACTCCCGAGTATATGTTGGCTGCATTAAGACAGGTAATTAAATCCAAAGGACTCACTTATCGAGAACTGTCTGGAAAAATGGGCGTACCGCTATCGACCTTCAAAAGACACCTTTATAGTCAGAATATTGCATTAGATAAATTGCTGGAGTATTGCCACGTCGTCGACTCCTCTCTGGACGAGCTTCAAAAAATTGCAGACCAATTGCAGGCAGCAGATGAAGACTACTTCAGCCGCACTCAAGACGAAGTCTTTTTCCAGTTCCCTATGCTGTACGATTTCTATCGTGAGATCCGTATGCTAAGAGGCAAAGACATCTTCAACATCATGCGTGAACGTCACCATTTAAGTGATGAATCCATGCAGGCTTATTTAGGTGCATTGGTTGAATTAGAAGTGATTGAAGTTTCAGATGATAATCAAGTGACTTTGATCGGTCCTCTGTTTTACAGTCTGTCTGAAAACTCTAAGCTGAATGAGAAGTACACAGAAATCATCTTGCAACAAAGCACACGTGAGGCCAAGTGTGTCCGCGTAGCGCTATCGCGTATGAACGTAACGGAAGAGCAGTTACTAGAATTAGAAGATATGATGGCGAAAAAGGTGTTAGAGTTTCATACTCAGAATGTCGAGTCAGCTAATTTCGATGTTAACAGTTTCTCTAACATTCTGATGGTTGCAGGCCCTCATGAGCCGGTTCAATTCTGTAAAGAAGGAATTCAGGAGCAACCTCGATCCTTCGTTGATGAAGTATCACAAGCTATCTTGCAAGTCGGTGAAAAGCCTAGCCAAACGATTTAAATTCGTATCAAATACAACGCCCGTGCTTATTTGAGCGCGGGTTTTTTTATGCTTAATCACTCACACTATTCTAATTCCTTCCCCTTATCTTTTTGCCTTTCCCGCAACTCCTAATTTGAATCTCTCCTTCCGCGTATAACAGCGTGCTCTATCATATTGATTCAAAAGGAGAGGAGCGCTACGAATAGCGATCAATAAGCAATTCAGCGACCACAGATGTGACGAGTGAGATGTTGATCCTTGAAGATATGAATTGATGTTATGAATGGATTTTTATAAAAAGCTTGATTTGATCGATAAATGCACTATTATGACGAAGTGTCATTTTTGACGATGCGTCAAAAAGTGTAGCATTCACTATAACGGTATTCGTGATACAATTTGACGAAGGTAGTATGGGTACGGGTAGTTGATTATGTTTAACTTTAGCTGCAAAAAGAGTGATGAAGAATCAGGTTGTTTCTTCAGTAAGAAAAAAACGAAGAAGCAACAAGCGATTGCGGACAGAGAAATCGAGTTGACGATTTTGGCAAAAAATCTCGTTCATGAACAAGGTTTTGCAAACGTCACGATGGACAAACTGACTGCGGCTAGCCCTTACTCTAAAGGGACGATTTACAATCACTTCAGCAGTAAAGAAGATCTGATCCTTGCTCTATGTATCCACTCACTTCGCAGTGAAGCGGCTTTGTTTAGCCGTACAGCCACTTTTGAAGGCACGACACGAGAGAAAATCATTGCAATGCACGTAGGGTATCGAATCTATGCGCGAATGGAGCCCGTTTTATCAACGTGTGCCATTATTGCAAAGACTCCGTGGGTGATTGAAAAAGCGTCGCCGCAACGAGTAATAGAACTTAATGCCTTAGAAGAAGCGTTAATCGCTGATGCTGATAGCTTAGTGAACTCTGCGGTAGAACAAGGGGATTTGCAATTCTCAGCAGCCGTTGGCTCTGATGCGATAGTATTTGCTAACTGGTCAATTGCGTTTGGATCAAACGCCTTGGCGCAAAATGCGTCCAATAGCCACTGTATTCAGCGAATTCAAGACCCTTATTCTGTATTACATAATGCCAATATGATACTTGACGGTTTAGGTTGGAAGCCTCTTTCTTCGGAATGGGATTACCGAAAAACTTGGCGTCGTGTTGAAGAAGAGTTATTTAGTGAAGAGTTAGCTTTCCTTGAGTCAGTAGGGCGCTAGCGAACCCTTGCGAAACAAAGGAAATACGTGTTTTTTCATTTGTTTATGAAAAGCCGTGTTTTTGGAGTTTTGCTATAAAGCGAGATCTTTCTCGCTTTTTATTGCTACCCTTTTGACGAATCGTCATAAAAGTAAACGTCGTAATGGAGTGAAAGTGATACTTGCTCATCATTTTGAGCCCATTACATCCCCAAGCCAGCATTTAGCTGGCTTTAAAAGAAAGCTTTATGACGAAACGTCACAAAAGGGAGAGTGTGATGAAACACACAAATTCAACTCAGCGTGCCAATTATGGTATGGCTAGTGTGCCCACCCGTTTTTCGTGGTGGGTATTGCTGGCTTCGATCGTTATTATCGTGCTAACGACTTTAGGGGCGAAAAACCTCTATTTCCGAGGCGATTACAATATTTTCTTTGACGGTACAAACCGCCAATTGCAAGCTTTTGAAGAAATTGAAACCACCTTTGCTAAAACCGACAGCATGTCGATTGTTATTGCACCGCAAGATGGCAATGTTTTTACCCCAAGCACTTTGGGGTTAGTCCAAGCACTCACGCAAGACGCTTGGCAAGTCCCTTACTCTAGCCGTGTTGATTCATTAGCGAATTACCAACATACCGAAGCGATTGAAGATGACCTACTGGTAGAGGATTTGCTGTTCGAAGATTACGAACTCACTCCAGAGCGTATCGCCAAAGTTCAGCAAATTGCGTTAAGTGAGCCTGTACTTAAGAATTCGTTGATTTCAGAAAAAGGGGATGTAACCGTTGTAAACATTACGGTTCAGCTTCCTGAAGTAGATAAAACGGCGGAAGTTCAAGAGGTGGTGGCGCATATTAATGCCATGCTGGACAAATACAAAGCTGGCTACCCGCAGGTTGAGTTTCATAAAGCGGGCATCATCGCGATGAATGATGCGTTTATGCTGGCCGCGCAGCAAGACAGCTCAACGTTAGTCCCTTCTATGCTGTTAGTCATTCTTGTCTTTTTGACTTTCATGCTCCGTTCTTTCCTTCCTGTTGTTGCGACCCTGTTAGTGATCATTGGTTCAGTGATGGCGACAATGGGGCTGTCTGGTTGGGCAGGGATGTTCCTCAGTACGGCGACGGTTAACGTACCTACCTTGGTTATGACACTTGCCGTTGCAGACTGTGTGCATGTGATTGCGACGATGCGTCACTCGATGAAGTCAGGTGTGTCGAAAATAGAAGCGATCGATCACAGTATCAGCATTAATGCGCTGCCAATCTTGATTACTTCGGTGACCACAGCCATTGGCTTCTTGATGATGAACATGTCGGATTCACCGGTCTTACGTGATTTCGGGAACCTGTCTGCGTTGGGCGTGATGTTAGCGTGTTTATTCTCTGTCACATTGTTGCCGGCGCTACTGAAGTTGCTACCAATACGCATTAAGCCAGTAGAAAAGCAAAATGACTCAGACTTTATGGATAAGCTTGGCGACTTTGTCGTGGCGAACCGCAAAGCATTATTGCCATTATCGGTGGTAGTGATTGTCGTCGCAGCAGGACTGATTCCGCTGAATAAGGTCAACGACGAGTCGGTTAAGTACTTTGACTCTCGTAGTGAGTTCCGTCAAGCCGCTGATTTTATGGAAGAGCGTATTAGCGGTATGACTAACATCAGTATCGCGATTAAAACCAATGAATCACAGGGCATTGCGGACCCAACTTTCTTAAAAGCCGTTGGTGAGTTCACAGAGTGGTTGCGTCTTCAGCCTGAAACGGATCACGTAGCGACATTGTCGGATGTTTACAAGCGCTTGAACAAAAACATGCATGGCGATGATGAGAGATACTACAAGCTACCTTTGGATCGTGAATTGGCTGCGCAGTATTTGCTACTGTACGAAATGTCCTTACCGTATGGGCTGGATTTAAACAACCAAATTAATGTGGATAAGTCTTCAATCAAAATGGTTCTGACCATTGATAACTTAGGCAGTGTTGAGCTGGTGGAGCTAGAAGAGCGTATCTATGCATGGTTCATCCAAAATGCCCCGCAATATGAAGTCGTGGCGTCGAGTCCATCGTTGATGTTTGCCCATATCGGTGAAACCAACATGGCGAGTATGCTTGCTACTCTGCCGATCACCTTGGTGTTGATTTCTATCCTAATGATCTTTGCACTTCGCTCCATGAAATTGGGTGTGATCAGCTTAGTACCAAATATTGCTCCTGCGGTCATTGGCTTCGGAATTTGGGCACTGATTTCTGGGGAGATCAACTTAGGCCTGTCTGTGGTCGTCACACTCACCTTGGGTATTGTGGTGGATGATGCGGTTCATTTCTTATCGAAATACCAACGTGCGCGTAATCAAGGTAAGAGCGCGGAAGAGTCAGTACGTTACGCTTTCCACACGGTAGGCCGAGCATTATGGATCACTACAGTGGTATTGGTTGCTGGCTTCTCTGTGTTGGCCATGTCTACCTTCCGTCTCAACTCAGATATGGGCCAACTGAGTGCCATCGTTATCTTTATTGCCTTGGTGGTTGATTTTATCTTCCTACCGACATTGCTGATGCTTTTTGATAAGTCAAAGCAAGAGATTAAAGACGATGAGAGCGAAGTAACCCCTAACTTAAACAAACCTGTTAACGAATCATAAGCTAAAGGAGATGGGTATGAACCTATTTAAGAAAACGACAATTGCAGCCACTTTGGCGTTGAGCGTCCTGACGAGTGGAATTGCGTTTGCTGACCCAGCCAAAGGGTTGGAAATTGCGACTGAACGTAAAGCGCGCGATCAAGGCTGGGGCGATTCAGTTTCTACCATGGAAATGTTGTTGAAAAATGCGCAAGGTGAAAGCAGTACACGTCTGATGCGCCTTAAATCATTGGAAGTGGATAACGACGGTGATAAAGGTCTGACGATTTTCGATGAGCCACGTGACGTCAAAGGCACGGCATTCCTTAACCATTCTCATACGGTAAAGTCAGATGATCAGTGGCTCTACTTACCGGCCCTGAAGCGTGTTAAGCGCATTTCTTCTAGAAATAAATCGGGTCCATTTATGGGCAGTGAATTTGCTTACGAAGATTTGAGTTCATTTGAATTAGAGAAGTACACGTTCAATTTTGTGGAAGAGACGAAGTTTGCAGGTCAAGATGTGTTCTTACTTGAACAAACGCCGACAGACAAAAATTCCGGCTACACCAAGCAACTTGTTTGGCTCGATAAGGCTCATTACCGTCCTTTGAAAGTCGAGTTTTATGACCGTAAAGGTTCACTACTAAAAACGTTAACTTTTGCTGATTATAACCAGTACCTCAACAAGTATTGGCGTGCGCATAAGATGGCGATGGTGAACCATCAAACAGGGAAGAGTACCGAGCTTCTGACGAGCGGCATCAAGTTCCAAACGGGTCTTGATGATAAGGACTTTAATAAAAACGTCCTCAAGCGCGTCAAATAAGGAGTCGTGATGGCAGTACTTTCAAAACCAGCAGGCCGCTTAGCGGCCTCTGTTTTCTTAACCATGAGTGCATTATCAACTCAAGCATTTGAGCTGTCAGGTAATGCTAATCTAGAGCATCGCCAATTCTTATCGGATGCCTTGTATGGGCAAGATAATGCTCAAACGTCGATTGTGTTACAACCGGAGCTTTACTGGGAACTGCAAGAGGGTGATGCAGGGTTTACATTTATCCCTTTCTTTCGAGCAGACAGTATGGATGACGAGCGGACACATGGTGATATTCGTGAAGCTTTGTACCTCACCTATTGGGATGATTATGAGTTTCGAGCGGGTATCGGTAAGGTGTTTTGGGGAGTAACGGAGGCGGCACATCTGGTTGATGTGGTCAATCAAGCGGATGCTGTGGAAGCGATCGATGGAGAAGATAAACTGGGTCAACCTATGGTTCACTTCACCGCAGTGAAAGAATGGGGCACGATTGACGCAATGATCTTGCCTTATTTCCGTGAGCGTACTTTTGCAGGGGATGACGGTCGCTTGCGTCCTCCTGTTACTCTAAATACCACCCCCGAATATGAATCTTCTCGTGAAGAAAAGCATATTGATTATGCGTTGCGTTATTCCCACATGCTAGGAGACTGGGATCTCGGCTTGAGCTACTTTCAGGGAACCAATCGCGACCCTTATATTACCTATACTGGAGGGGCTTTCAGACCCTATTACGCCCAAATGAAGCATTTAGGTTTAGATGTTCAAGGAATTATGGGTGATTGGTTATGGAAACTGGAGAGTGTTTACCGTGACAGTAAGGATCATCATATAGGTCTAGCGACAGGGTTTGAGTATACCGTCGTCGGGGCATTTGATAGTGCGATAGATGTCGGGTTGATTGCTGAGTATCTGTATGACAGTCGTGGAGACAGTGCACAATCGGCTGGACAAAATGATGTATTCGGCGGCGTTCGTTTCGCTTTCAATGATGAAGATGGCACCGAGATATTGGCGGGTATCACCCAAGATTTAGATAACAGTGATGTCTATTCTGCCAAAGTAGAAGCCTCTAGCCGTATTAACAATCAGTTGAAATGGCAAGTGGACGCATGGTTGTTCGCAAGTGAAACAAACACCGACTTGTCATACGCTTTACGTAAAGATGACTTTATTGAGCTGTCTTTACAATACTATTTCTAGCGTTCAATACTTGCTCAGGCAAGTGCAGTCGGTATAGCTGAACGTTGTAACAATCTTTCCTTTACACTTGAGTCACTTCATTGGCTAGAGTAAGACCCAGTGAGTGTGTTTCTGCATTGGGCATCGTGATGTGTCTCTTGAACTTAACCCCAGCGAGTCCTCAAATGACTCTCTGGGGTTTCTTTTTCTGTCTATATGGCAGGTGTTTTAGCATCACTTGTGTCTATTTATTCCTTGTTGAGGCTAATTTTCACCCAAAGGCGGTGAATTCGAGGATTTAGGTTTGGATTTGCCCTAGTCATTGGTTACTATGTAAAACTATTTATAGACCGAAGATCCCTTTGGGTAACACCCAGATAGGGTGTGCCCCAGAAATGGAAACTACCACTTATGCCAATACCTTGCCTATTGGTGTAGGTAGATGAGGAAACGATGCAACATCTAGAAGAGATCATTGCTAATGCGAACACAGCGATTGAAGCTGCTGATTCGCTAGTCGCACTTGATGAAGTGCGTGTTCAGTATCTAGGAAAAAAAGGTGAGCTTACTGCTCAGCTTCAAAGCCTAGGCAAACTACCACCAGAAGAGCGTCGCAGTGCTGGTCAAGAGATCAACAAAGCGAAAGGCGTTGTTCAACAAGCGATCGCAGCGCGCAAAGATGCACTACAACGTGCAGAACTTGAAGCGAAGCTAGCAGCAGAAACTATTGACGTCACTCTACCAGGTCGTCGTATCGAGAACGGTGGCCTACACCCAGTTACTCGTACTGTTGAGCGTATTGAACAGTTCTTTGGTGAGCTAGGCTTTAGCACTGAGTCTGGTCCTGAAATTGAAGATGCATTCCACAACTTTGATGCACTAAACATTGCAGAAGATCACCCAGCGCGTACTGACCACGACACGTTCTTCTTCAACCCTGATCTCATGCTACGTACTCACACGTCAGGCGTTCAGATCCGTACGATGGAAAATGGTAAGCCACCATTCCGCTTCATCGCACCAGGCCGTGTTTACCGTAACGACTACGACCAAACGCACACGCCAATGTTCCACCAGGTGGAAGGCATGCTAGTAGACGAAAACGTAAACTTCGCTCAACTAAAAGGCATCCTGCACGACTTCCTAACTAACTTCTTCGAAGAAGACCTAGAAGTTCGCTACCGTCCTTCATACTTCCCGTTCACTGAGCCTTCAATGGAAGTAGACGTGAAGCGTAAAGATGGCAAGTGGTTAGAAATCCTTGGCTGTGGCATGGTTCACCCGAACGTATTACGTAGCGTAGGCATCGATCCTGAGAAATACTCTGGTTTTGCATTCGGTATCGGTATCGAGCGTCTAGCGATGCTTCGTTACGGCGTAAACGATCTACGTGCGTTCTTCGAGAACGACCTGCGTTTCCTAAAACAGTTCAAGTAATCCAGAGGGTTCATCACAATGAAATTCAGCGAATCATGGCTTCGTGAGTGGGTAAACCCTGCGGTATCGACTGACGAGCTTACGCACCAAATCACTATGGCTGGCCTAGAGGTAGACGACGTTCTTCCTGTAGCTGGCTCATTCACTGGCGTTAAAGTAGGTAAAGTGGTTGAGTGTGGCCAACACCCAGACGCAGACAAACTACGCGTAACTAAAGTTGACGTTGGTGGCGAAGAGCTACTAGACATCGTATGTGGCGCATCTAACTGTCGTCTAGGCATCAAGGTAGCAGTTGCAACGGTTGGCGCTGTACTTCCAGGCGACTTCAAAATCAAGAAAGCGAAACTACGTGGTCAACCATCACACGGCATGCTTTGTTCATTCTCTGAGCTAGGTATCGACGTAGAATCAGACGGCATTCTAGAACTAGCAGAAGACGCAGTAATCGGTACAGATTTCCGTGAATTCCTAGGTCTTGAAGACGTAACTGTAGACGTAGACCTTACTGCTAACCGCGCTGACTGTTTCAGCATCCGTGGTCTAGCTCGTGAAGTTGGTGTACTAAACCGTGCTGACGTAACTGAGCCATCAGTTGAAGCGGTCGCAAACACTATCGAAGACGCAGTATCTATCGAAGTGAAAGCACCAGCGGCATGTCCTCGTTACCTTGGTCGTGTAATCAAAAACGTAAATGTTCAAGCTGAAACACCACTATGGATGCAAGAGAAACTGCGCCGTTGTGGTATTCGCTCTATCGACCCAGTAGTAGACATCACTAACTACGTTCTTCTAGAGCAAGGTCAACCAATGCACGCATTCGATCTCGCGAAGATCGAAGGTGGCATCGTAGTTCGCTTAGCAGAGCAGGGCGAGAAGCTAACTCTTCTAGATGGTAGCGAAGCTGAACTAAACTCAGATACTCTAGTTGTAGCAGACCACAACAAAGCCCTAGCAATCGCAGGTATCTTTGGTGGCGAAGAGTCTGGTGTAACGACTGAGACTAAAGACGTTCTACTTGAGTGTGCGTTCTTCGCACCTGACCATATCCGTGGTCGCGCTCGTAGCTACGGTCTGCACACTGATTCTTCAATGCGTTTTGAGCGTGGTGTGGATTTCGCACTACAAGCTGATGCAATGGAGCGTGCAACTCAACTTCTTGTTGAAATCTGTGGCGGTGAAGTAGCACCAGTTGTTGGCGTTGAGTCAGAAGCTGATCTACCAAAAGCAAACACAGTAGCACTACGTCGTACTAAGCTAGACAACCTACTAGGTCACCACATTGCAGACAGCGATGTTGCTGAGATCCTAGAGCGTCTAGGCCTAACCGTTGAAACAACGTCTGAAGGTTGGACCGCAACAGCACCGACATGGCGTTTTGATATCGCAATCGAGCAAGACCTA
Organism: bacterium sp. HQB-39; assembly: GCA_043422575.1. Lineage (GTDB taxonomy): Bacteria > Pseudomonadota > Gammaproteobacteria > Enterobacterales > Vibrionaceae > Vibrio. The sequence goes on from JBHOHG010000009.1 coordinate 25,019, forward strand.
ATTGAAGAAGTAGGTCGTATCTACGGTTACGATAACATCCCTAATCAGCACCCAGCAGCAACGCTGAAGATGCACAACCACGTAGAAGCGAACCTTCCACTAAAACGAGCCCGTGATCTACTGGTTGACCGTGGTTACCACGAAGCAATCACTTACAGCTTTGTAGAGCCAGAGCAGCAAAAGCTTGTTGTGCCAGATGTTGAGCCACTTATCCTACCGCACCCAATCTCTGCAGATATGTCAGCGATGCGTCTAGGTCTGATTCAAGGTCTACTAAACACGGTTGTTCACAACCAGAAGCGTCAACAGCCACGCGTTCGTCTATTCGAATACGGCCTACGTTTCATTCCATGTGAGTCTGCTGAAAACGGTATGCGCCAAGAAGCAATGCTTGCAGGTGTTATTGCTGGTACTCGCAGCGAAGAGCACTGGGATATCGAGACAAACACGGTTGATTTCTTCGATCTTAAAGGCGATCTAGAAGCTATCCTTGAGCTAACTGCAAATGAAAAAGCTTTCTCGTTCGCAGCAGCGAAGCACCCAGCACTTCACCCAGGTCAATCTGCGGCAATCATTGTAGACGGCAAAGAAGTGGGTGTTATCGGTACTGTTCACCCAGAACTAGAGCGTAAGTTCGGTCTTAACGGTCGCACCATCGTATTCGAAGTTGAATGGTCTGCAATCAACACTAAAGTGATTCCAGAAGCAGTACAGCTTTCTAAGTTCCCTGCAAACCGTCGTGATATCGCAGTAGTAGTAGACGAGTCAGTTGCTTCTGGCGAAATCGTTGAAGCGTGTATCGCAGCTGGTGGCGAGTTCCTAACAGACGCGAAACTGTTCGACGTTTACGTAGGTAAGGGCGTAGAAGAAGGCAAGAAGAGCCTAGCTATCGCACTGACTCTACAGTCTGTAGAGCGTACTCTTGAAGATGCTGATATTGCGGGTGCAGTTGATGCAATCGTTGCGCATGTTTCAGAGAAGTTTGGTGCGTCACTGCGTGACTAAACGACATGCCTTTCGCTATCTTTTGTAGCGAAGCATAAAGTCAATGATTCAAACCCCGCCTATATGAGCGGGGTTTTTTTGTTACTGTGCCCCGCTAATCCGCTAATCCGCTAATCAAAGACACTAATATGCGCTAAGTCCTCTAGTTCTGCCGCTTTGAGGGAGTTGCGTTACCTAGCATCAATTGTCATAGTTTCATATGTCAGCTTTCCATCTTGGAAATAAAACCTACTGATTCCAATATCGTCACTGCGATTGTACTCGGGCAGGGTGTGGTCGAACCCATAGGCTGTAGCCGGAGCCATGTACTGAATCACTTTGCCAAAGGTTGATGTGATGGCAGCATGACCGTGGCCACAGATCACTTCTATTGGCGTATTTTGATGTTTGCGGCGAGACCGATTGAGCATAGCCAGAAGCTGCTCATCATTTTCAAGACAAATTGCTTTCATCCAATCCGAACCGACGCGGATGATAGGGTGGTGAACCATAATAATAGGCTCCCGCTTGCTCCTTAATGATTTTTTAACCAAAGCAAGATCGCGACGGGTAATACGTCCCGAACCTAATGGATGATGCCCTGCAATCGGTTTCTGGCTTGAATCGAGAAACAAGAATTGGCGTCCGTGAAGTTTGGCTTTTGAGAGAGCTTTTATGCGTCGATGCCTAAATGCTTTTTTCATCGAAGTTATACAGTCATGATTGCCAGCCATGGCATACAAAGCTTTATTAGGAAGCTTACTTTCAATCAATGTCGCGACATTTTCGTAATCGCTGATACTGGGTTGACAGCATAAGTCACCAGAAAAAATGACAGTGTCACAGCTTTCATCAGCTGCTGCGAGATCTAAAGCCTGTGTGAACCGAGTAAAACTGAGATCATCAATGAGGTGACAATCACTGATTTGATAAATGGTTTTCATGTGGTTCTATCTACTCGTAAATATAAAGACAAGAGGAAATGGCTGGCCCCTGAGTAACGCTTCTTTTCAATACCCCATTTATGATTAACGCAAACACTCGACATAGAATCAATGTAATGCGGTAGGGTGAATGACGCAATTAGCTGGACTTGTTAATAATCTTGCCACTAATTCGTTTTGACGTGAAGTCCCAGTTTTTTTCATTGCACGCTTCAGGTACGTTCGGACTGTTTCATAAGAGAGGAAATGTTTCTTGGCAATTTCAGCAGGGGAATAGCCGCGAACAAGTTCGTAGCAAACTAAGCCTTCCTTTTCCGTGAGAGAGAAAAGTCGACACAGTGTATCCAAGTTAAGATCCAAAACTTGATCATGACGATATACAAACACAGAACATCCTTTAACCATCGGATGTGCATTCAGGGGTGTGACGGTAAAAGAGTATGGGCACTGATGGGAGTCAGGAGTCACTAATTCGACACTTTGATTGTTAATACAGCGTTGAATCGCGTGGTTTAAGGTGTTGCGCAGAGTGGGGTCATCGACATACAAACGCTTGTTCACACCTCGAATCCAATTACCTTGGTTCATTATGATATCTGCTTGCTGATTGAAGTGACTAATAAATCCAGTCTGATTGATCAAGAAAATAGGAATTTGTATTTGATCAAACAGCATATCAGTCAAAACATGGCGATTATCTTGTTCTTGTTTCTGGTGATACAACATCATGGCGTGCTGTATATGAGGAAGTAGCTGACGGATCAAATGACACTCTTCAGCATCAAACTCGCCTTGCTCTTTACTGCGGTGAAACAAGAGGTGACTTCGCCAATGGCCGTCGTTAGATAACTCGGCTCCTAATGCGTAGTAAATGCCAAACTGGTTCACTTTAGCGAAGAATTCAGGATTGCCTTGCTGAAATTGTCGCGCTTCTGAGTTACCAAACACCACTAAAGAACCCGTTTTTGACGCATTAAGACGATTGATCAATGGGTCATCTTGATGATGGTTTCCTAAAAACTGATGAGCGACATCAATGTCGATGCCTTCGGTCCAAACAAGATTTATCTGGTTAAACTCTTTGTTCAGCATGACAACTGCGCCAGAAAGCAGGTTGAGTCTTTGTCTAAGAACCGATAAAAAACGTTTAAACCCTGAATCATCCACCAGCGATGAATAGAGCGTTTTAATGAGAAAATCTTCCTCACTCATGTCATGACATTCCTTTGTCTTTTTGAGCTACTCTAAATGGCACAACGCTATGTGCCAATGAGTAAATCAGTAAGGCATGATACTTATCAAAATGTTAATTGTTTTATCTGTAGAAGCTTAAGACGGCTCACGCTATACCATCCATTGTTTACCTTGTTTCATGAGGCGAGATCGATTCGAACTATTCATCTTAAACTATTCATCTCGAACTACTCATTGATGGACTTGGCGTTTAAGTTAATTTGTTGAAGCCTGAAATGATTTGTGGATGTGTGTTACATGATGGCAAAAGTATGAAGTAATGTGCTACTGCCGTAAGTCGTATGGTTTAACTGTGATGTGGGTAGCTATTTGTCCCCATATGGGGGCTAGAGCTTGATGGCAGTTTTACATAAACTAACTTCGTAGATTGGCAAAAGAAAATTAAACAAAAGGTCTGGAACCTCTACTAAGTTCGCTCGACACGTTAAGTTCAGAGCGACGCTAATAGCCAATTTACTCGGGTGTACTGGCATTCAATGTTTCTAATCGGTAGTGATCTTATGACGACGTGTAGAAGACTAGGCAATTAGATTTTAAAGCAGAATGCTAAACAATGCTCCTTTGCTTGCAACTAAGAAAAACAGGCTCATTAGAGCCTGTTTTTTTGCAATAAAAATACAATAACGAAGGCTTTCATTAATAATAATCAGTTGAGATTCATCAAATCAATCAGTTAAGTACTTTTGTGTACGTCTGCGTAACCCAAATAATTTAAGAAATTGCACTTTCGAATGTGCAAATGAATTCTTAAAGAATGCTTTAGTGTCACCTGATTATATAAAATCTCTTACTGATCAAATGATGACTTATTCAAAAAGAATATATTTTGTTTAAAAATTAATTGCTTATATTGCACTGTTTCCCTAATAAAGTGTCTAACTCATGTCAAAAAACCATACAAAGTTTATTGTTTTGTGTCTCTCCTTTGAGACAGTGTGGACATTCTGACAATGATGCATTCAGACGCATCTGGCATACAAAAAATGTTCCTAATCATCAAGGCCGTAAAATTATCTACTTAAATATGGATGCGCATTGTTGAAATGCATCTGTTTTCAAGCTACTGAAAAATGGAATTTTTTACACTCATTGAACAGAAAATATGCGTTAGATAACGAAAATGTCAAATAGGATATTGAACTGCAAAACTGTGCAATATAGATATATGTTCGGCGTTGTCTTGTATGTTGGGCTTGAAAACGCCTTTGATAAGCCTGTTAATAGTAAATAATTCCAAAGTTTTAGATTAGCTTGTTGAATTTGCTGAAGAAAAATGTTGGCGAAATTTAGAAGCTTGTCTTACACTTTCCAAAGTACGCCGTATAGGTTGTTGATTGGCGTGGAAAATTGCTTTTCGCTACAGTCAGTAGCATGGTTTAACACAGCTTTGAGGAAAGTTTTATGGCACTCACAAAAGCCGATTTGGCAGAGAACCTGTTTGAAAAGCTCGGATACAGTAAACGGGATGCCAAGGAAACGGTTGAAGTGTTTTTTGAAGAGATTCGTAAAGCATTAGAGAGTGGCGAGCAGGTCAAACTATCAGGGTTTGGAAACTTTGATTTACGTGATAAAAACGAGCGACCTGGCCGCAACCCCAAAACAGGTGAAGATATTCCAATTACTGCGCGTCGAGTTGTAACCTTCCGTCCAGGACAGAAACTGAAAGCCAGAGTAGAATTGCTGAAGAAGTAAGCCTGTAAATGGACCACGTTAAAGCGTGGTCTTTTACTTTTTTGCTCACGACTCTAGGGTGATGATTTACCTGTGATGCTTTAAAGCATTAGGGCTTCGCACATTGTTGTGCTTCTCAGATAATCTAACGCATCCCAGATAACCTAACGTAGTGGGCATGTTTGTCTCTAGCGATGGGCATCTTCGAACTTAAACGAGTTAAGATTGATGCTACTCAATACCGTCTGGCGTTAGATCCAACGTCTTATCCACTTTTCTTAACCACTCCGGCCAATTGATTTTCGAAGATGATCGCTTTGGATGTCACATAACTGCTTGCCTTAAACATTAATAGATAAAAAAGACTGCCATATTGGCAGCCTTCTATCACATTTCATTATTGAAAGGGTTAAGCTGCTGAAAGGTGAGTGGTGATGTAAGGTTGCCATGCTTCTTGGTAGAGCTGTTTGGATGTTTGGCCGATTTGATAGATTTGCTGTTTCTCTATATCAGAAAGCTGGCGCTGCTCATTCGCCGCAGTTCGCTCAATCAACTGAACCCGCTCATACAAACTGTGCTCATGACCGCTTTTTACTTCCGCAATCGCGGCAAGATGCAGTTGTACTTCGGCGATGATTTTTGTTTTAGGGAGTCGCACGAGTAAATTAAGATCACGATAGCCGGAGGCTTTTGGTTGCTTGAAACGGTTCTTGACTTGAACGATTTCCGTCTCTAAAGCTAAATTCTCATATACTGCCATGAGCGTCGCTACATCTTTTGCGGTGATGGTTGCGCGGGCGAGATCCGTTATCTTAGCGACATTGCCTTTCAGTTTATGATCTATTTTTGCTTTTGCGCGGTCGATAGACTTAACTCCGGCGAAGGTGGTGCTAGCTTGAGTAAGGAGGGCAGTACTTTTGCAGATGGTTTCGAGTTCGAGTTGGGCTTGGTGGGATTTGCTATAGAGTATATCGAAATCATTATAGGGCTGGACAATATCACCAGTTTGAGTTGTGGCGATATTATAAAGGCCACTGAGACTATGTTTAAATTGTTTTGCACAAACTTGGCTTTGCCCACGGGATGTCTCACCAGTAGGCAATGTTGTAGGCGCAGCGGCGGCAACAGGTGCTCGGCTTAATACCAATAGCATTAAGGCTGCGGTTCGAAGGAAATAGCTCATTCTTTCTCCTTAACTTAGCTTTCTTAGCAAAAAGGGGGCACATAAAGGCAAGCTAAGAGGACTCGTTAAGGTCTATCTAATTTATGGGGTTTAATGCCTTAAGATCAAGCATTAAAAACAACTTTTTTGAGATGGATTTAACGTCTATCGATAATTTAATCTAATGATGCTTTTGTAAGTTAATCCTGTGTCAAATGAGGTAAGTCTTTGCCCTTTTTTATGACTCTCGGTATAGTGCAGATACCTTGAAGTAATCGAAACGACACCATGAGAGATCAAGAATTTTGGCACAATAAATGGGCTTCAAACCAAATCGGTTTCCATTTAGAAGACGTAAATCCACTATTGAGAGAACATTGGGCTGCTTTAAAACCTCAACGTGAGGAGAGAGTCTTTGTTCCATTATGCGGCAAGTCTGAAGATTTAGTCTGGCTAGCTTCGAAGCATGATGATGTGCAGGGGGTGGAACTGAGTCAGATTGCGATTCGCTCATTCTTTGCTGAACACTTTTATACGCCGATGGTGACGACGATCAATGGTCAACATGAATTGTATCAATTTGATGAATTATCGATTTATGTTGGTGATTATTTTACCGCTCCAATGCAATCCACGGACTTGATTTATGACCGTGCCGCGCTGGTGGCTTTACCTCAGGAAATGCGTGAGGAATATGTCACTAGACTAAAGCAGTTATTAAAGCCTAATGGACGCATTCTATTGGTCACGATGGATTATCCACAACAAGAGATGAGCGGACCGCCGTTCAGTGTCCCTCAAGTGGAAGTTGAGCAGCTATTCGCTGAGTATCGAGTTACGAAGCTGGCAAGTGATGTTGCCGATGAAAATCACCCTAAGATTACCAAAAAAGGCTTGTCGAGATTTGCCGAAGAAGTTTGGTTGATTGAAGCGTAATCGTCAGTAACGACGATAGTTATACGTCTACATATGACAAAAGGTCGCCTCGCCATAGGCGACCTTTTACGATGATGAGTCATTAGTTGTAAATGACGTCGACTTTAGCCGCGTTTGTGACGGCATCTTCAACGGCTTCATTTGTCGTTTCGCGACGTGTCAGCACAACACCCAGTCTACGGCGCCCGTCAATATCCGGTTTACCAAATAGGCGAAGCTGAGTTTGCGGAGCTGAAACCGCTTGTGATAAGTGAGCAAAGCCAATGTTATCGGAGGTGCCTTGACCTAAGATAACAGCCGAAGCAGAAGGACCGTATTGAGTTATTTGATGAATTGGCATTCCCGTAAAGGCACGCACGTGCAGTGCAAACTCTGACATTTCCTGAGATATCATGGTGACCATACCTGTATCATGGGGACGAGGTGAGACCTCGTTGAAGATAACGGTGTCACCTTTGACAAACAGCTCTACACCAAATAGACCGTAGCCGCCCAGAGCTTCGACGACTTGACCAGCAGCATGTTGAGCGGCTTTCAGTGCCTCAGTAGACATGGCTTGTGGTTGCCATGATTCGCGGTAGTCACCTTCTTCTTGACGGTGACCGATAGGTGCGCAGAAGTGGATACCATCGACTGCTCTTACGGTCAGCAGTGTGATTTCATAATCGAAATCGATGAAGCCTTCCACAATGACTCGACCAGCCCCCGTTCGTCCACCATCTTGTGCATAATCCCATGCGGTTTTAACATCGGATGAGGTCCTCAGAACGCTTTGGCCTTTACCAGAAGAACTCATGACAGGCTTACAAACGCACGGTAAGCCAACCGTTTCAACTGCTGCTTCAAACTGTTCAAAGGTATCTGCAAATTGGTATGGAGAGGTGTTGAGCTTAAGCTCTTCAGCCGCAAGGCGTCGAATGCCTTCACGATTCATTGTTAACTTAGTCGCTTTCGCAGTAGGAACGACATTCAGCCCAGATTTTTCGAGCTCAACCAGCTTGTCGGTGGCAATTGCTTCAATCTCTGGTACGACGAAGGCGGGTTTCTCTTGATCAATGATGCGTTCTAATGCTTCACCATCGAGCATATCTAACACATAACTACGATGCGCCACTTGCATCGCAGGAGCATCAGCGTAGCGATCACACGCAATCACTTCTAAGCCAAGGCGTTGGCATTCAATCGCCACTTCTTTCCCTAACTCACCAGATCCAAGTAGTAGTACACGTGTTGCCCCTTCACGGGTTGCAGTACCAAACATAACTCATCCTTACCTAGTTAAATCACAGTATCTGCGGCGAATCATACTTTAAATAAAAGCCAAAGCAAACGTTTGCTTTTGTTGGTTTATCTATTCGTTTCTGTTGTAAATGAAGCGTTATAAAGAGGTGTGATAAGTATGAGGAAAATAGACGAAATGTATAAAGAAGGAGGGAAGGTTGAGGGGTTAGTCGTGAAGGAGTGTCCCTTTGACATTCCCGCTGAAAATCAGCTTTAAGAAAACTGACTTTCAGCAAAGGCAATTGGAATATTGTGGGTACCCCAGTAGGTCTATGTTCTCAACCCGAATCTCTACAGGTTTAAATAACTAACAGGAATATCTGGGTTCAACGCCTCTAAGGTGGATTGAGTACAAGCGAGGTGGCTGATCTTCCCTTTGTGTGACTCGACTAAAGCCGCAGCCTCAATAGACTCGAAACCTTCTCCATCCAGTAATAACTGAATTAAAGCAACTTGCAATGGCGGGAGGCTAGGGTTGAATGCCGCGTTTTCTGCGTATGCGCCTTTATAGATTTTTCCATTGTTCGCCTGTAGTGCAACACCACTTAAATTGTGCGTGTAAGGGGAATGGCTGATATTTAATGCAGTAAGCGCATGTTGAATCAGTGAATCGGCTTCGTTGATTTGGAACCCGTGATCCGCCGGTGTCATCAGCCCAGATTCAATCCCTAGATCTTTCGGACCAAAGGAGTCAGGCAGGTAATCATGCAGTGCTTTTTCATCACGTTCAGGAAGCTGAATTTTTAATGATTCAGCGCGATTGAGCTCATTCATAAACTGACGGCAGTGACCGCATGGGCTGAAGTTAATAGTGATATCTATTAGTCCTTGCTCGCCTTTCATCCAAGCGTGGCTGATGGCTGACTGCTCAGCATGCACCGTTTGTCCCAGCTGCACGCCGTCAAACTCCATGTTGGCGCCGAAATACAATTTTCCGCTTAGTCCTCGAACAATCGCGCCTACGTAAAACTCTGAGATTGGAGCGTATGAATACGCCGCAGCGAATGGAAGAAGGGCGACACGAAGCTCATTGTCTGACAATCCAGTTGCTTGTAGCAAAATGTCGAATTGCTCAGCAGAGAGCGTAGCATCGAAAGACTCATTCAGAATGATGTCACGTAGCGGTGTAGCCAAGTTTAGTGGCGCTGCTTCTAGCGCTTGTTCAAGACGACTATTCATTATCGAATCCTTGTTGACGTTATGGAGGGTTATTGTAGGTAAATCGTGAAAAATAAATGTGATCACTATCACTTAAATCAATGCAATAAAATAGCCTGTTGCAAAGTTAGAGTGAGCTCACACATGTATTCGATTGCAAAGGAAAATAGCGTTAACCAGTTCTCAAATTTGAGTAGCAAAGCAAGCTGTTGAAAATGTTGATTTCTTACTGGTGGCGTAACGGATTCTTAAAAATGAGATAATTAAAGCTGGATGAATGGGGTTGATATGTTCAAGTTACCGAAATTCGCGGTCATGTTGGGACGAAATGGATTGAAAGTAACCAAGTGACTTGAATAGGGTGAAATTCAAAGTCACTTGGGTATACCACTTGCTTGAGCTGTTAGCTTAGCCAAACGGCTAAAGCGAAGAAGGCTGGGGCTAGGACAGATGTGATAATGCCACTGAGCACTAATGCAAGAGAGGAAAAAGCAGCGTCAGTTGGATGTTTTTCAGCCGATGTTGCAGTGCCAAGTGCATGAGAGATGGTTCCTGTAGCCAAACCTCTCGCAATAGGGTGTGTTATTCCAATCAAGTTGTAGATTGGGTAAGCGAAAATCGCCCCGAGCAAGCCGACGATTAAGACCAATATCGCCGCTACTGCAGCTTCGCCACCAAGGTTGCTGGATATTTCCATGGCGATGGGTGTTGTTACCGACTTGCCCATAAGACTTGCAATCAAGGTTAAGTCTGCAGAAAAGGCAACTGCGATCAGAGTTCCAGTCAGCATAGACATGACACTACCCAAGCTGCATGCCAATAAGATGATACGCCAGTTAGCGCGGATCTGAGGGACTTGCTCATACAATGGAATGGCTAAAGCAACGACGGCAGGTTGGAGCAAATAGCTGATCCATTTGTTTTGCTCGTAGTAGACTTCGAACGGGATCTTAAAGTGCGTCAGCAATGGAATGATGATCGCCAAACTAATGATGAGAGGGTTTACCAAAGGGTTATTGATTTTCTTACAAACCCATCGTGCCGAAAGAAAGACAACTAAAGTGACCAAAATCCACATGTTAACGATCTCCTTTTAGCAAGCGCTCTAACATCCAGGCTAATGAAACTAGAACAAGGAGCGAGCCGCCAACAGCAGTGGCAAGTATCGGAAGCGCGTTGCTCATTAACATGTCAAAGTGCTCCATCAAGCCAACACTAATAGGGACAAATAGCAGGACCATGTAGCGAATAATCAGGTTAGCACTGGGCTTGACCCATTCCAATTTAATCAATCCAAAGCGCAGAGCGAAAAACAATACGAGCATGCCGAGAACACTCCCTGGAACGGAAGTCTCCAGTAAAATTTGCAGGCCCATTCCTATAGCAAGTGCTGCCAGAAGAATGGCGAAAGAAAGCAGATAATTGAAAATAGTTTTTAACAGATTTGTCATCATAATTTCATTAAAAAACGCACCCAAGGGTGCGTTTACATCTAAGAAGCGAGGTTTTCTACATATTGATAAACCGATTTTAATAGGTTCATCTTACGTTCGTTACCCTCATGCTCGTGAACTAAGTTTTCTAAGTTGAGCATATATTCTGGAAGTTGAGACTCAAATACATCACGACAATGTTGCGCCCAACGCTGTTGTTCAGCCTCGTCTAAGCTCCACGGGTAATGACGAGCACGATAGCGGAACAGTAGAGGCGAAATACGTTGGTCACTGAATTGAATGTCTAGTGCCGCTAGGTTTGCTGGCTCTGTCGATAAAATGATATCCATGCTGGCGCGGTCAGCGGGAGAGAAGAATCCGTCATAAAGCATGCAATCTACATCGGTGGATTTGTCGTATTCACGTTCAACGCTATATAAGGCGACCAGTTTTTCTCGTACTTCTGGGTTTTGGCGTAAGAGCGCCAAATTATCGAGACACGCTTGTCGATCGATGCCAATCTTATTGGCATTTTCAGCCGTTAGCGTTTTCGCGGGTGCAAGAATAGGGCACTTATTGAGATGAACCAGCTTAACTGGAACAGGCAACAAGTCACCAAGATCATCACGTTTGGTGTAGAGACGTTCTCTTAACTCATCAGCATTAAGGTCTAGCAAAGGAGTCGGGTCTTTAGCAAGATCCACCATAATAACGGCGTTATTGTTGGTTGGATGCCAAGCTAAAGGAACCATCCAACTGGTGTACTGACATTCACGACCTAACATGCCAGATACGTGCATCAGTGGTGTCATATTGACGATATCAATCAACTCGTTAAGTTTTCGCTTGTTACGCATGCTTAAAAAGTAATCAAAGAGTTTCGGTTGAGCGGCTTTGATCTTTTTAGCCATTTCAATGGTAGCAATGACGTCCGCCATCGCGTCATGCGCATTTTCATGCTCAATGCCATTTGCGACAGACAGGTGTTCTAACTTAAAGCTAGGAAAGCCTTCGTCATTTTCAGGCCAGTTTATTCCTTCAGGTCTTAGAGCATGACAAGCACGCATGACATCGAGAAGGTCCCAGCGCGAATTACCATTTTTCCAACTCCAAGCATAAGGGTCGATAAAGTTTCGATAACAGGTATATCGAGTGACTTCATCATCAAAACGGATGCTGTTATACCCTAAACTGGTGGTGTTGGGCTTCGAAAGCTCAGCATGAATTTTTTCAATAAACTCAGGTTCTGGGAGACCGTCACGAGCCGCTTTTTGTGGTGTGATTCCCGTAATAAGAGCTGCTTCAGGAGAAGGCAAGTAATCACTAGGTGGTTGGCAGTAAATAACCAGAGGCTCACCAATGATATTAAAATCTTGGTCAGTGCGAACGCCAGCAAACTGGCTAGGTCGATCTTTACCTGGATGTGTACCCCAAGTTTCGTAATCGAAAAAGAAGAATGTCGGGCTTTCGGTGTTATTCATGTACTGTCTTATTTTGCCGTATGGTTGAAGGCAACCCTTTAACTTAATTGTGATTAGTATCCCACAATTGAGTTGTTGGATGCTAGGCAAAATCGAAAAATCTGCCCCTGAAATGAAGCGTTTAAAATTCAACTTTGAGTTGAGTGTTTTTTACTTGAACTGGGATTGGGTTTGATCCGTTAGAGTCCATGGGTGCAATACAGTCAACCGAAGCAATTTGAATACAACGACTTGAAAGTACTGTCGATGAGTGAAAGTTAACACACCGCTAATGTGCAAAGACATCAAGCAGGTCTAAATCAAACTCCACGCCGCGTAGGTGATTATCGTGGCAAAGCTTCTTGAGCTTATCGTCGCAGTAAAGCAGCGTACAACCTTGTTTCAAGGACTTGAATACGAGCTTATCCGTTACGCTGGACTCGTCAAAAGCAAGAGAAAGCAAACCAATCTCGACGCCATCCAGAACCTCGTGTTTGATTTTTGATTCGTCTTCAGTACCAAAAGACATCACATTAAATGCATGAAACTGTTCACTATCAATTTTTATAGGTAAAAATTCACCATCATTTTGAAGTGGACCTTCTAGGACATCAAAAGGTTTTTTGATTAAGAATCAGAAATGTACCCCAGACTGAAATGTCAGGAATTTCCGTTGCTGTACTATGATGAGAAGTGAACTCAGCCTCTTCTTCGACCCAAACATCTTTTAGGCCAACCGAGTCAACAGGCTCATTCAGCAAACGATCCATTAATTCGTCGTCGCCTAAAGCAAGTGCTCTTGCATAGTGATCATGTTCAAGGACTTTGTAATGTTTGGTTAAGTTCCTTACTTGATAAATGCTCATATATTTAACTTGCTCACTTCTTGACGTTTGTTAGATAAATGGCTGTGCGATTGTTGTCAAGATTTCAACGATATGGAAAGTGTATCTTATTGCGGGAACTTAGAAAAACAGCTAGGTGCACTTATGTTATCACCAATGATGAGATTTTAGTTAAATTAATGACATTGACCTTGTTTTTACTGTCATTTTCTGGTTATTAACTTTTTCGTCTAACAGAAATTTGGTGGTAACATGGTTAAAATTGGAAAATTAGTCATTATTGTTTCTGGTTTATTATCAATAATTTTTATTGGCTATTCATTATATTTTACTTTCCAGTATCTATTTCGTGAACAAAATGAAATGAACTATGAGCTTTCATTGGGGGTTGCCTATAGCTTTATCTATGGATTTTTTCCTGCTTTATTATCAATGTTAGCTACGTATTTCATCAGGAATGATTTGACGAAAATAAGTAAGTCTATTTCATATTCCCTGCTGCCCCTATTGTTGCTGTCAGTAGGGCTTCATCAAATCATCGTAAAACTTGCTGCTTGAGTGTTAAGGTTTAAATGAACGCTTATATGCTGTAGGTAACTGTACAAATAAACCTTTCGAGGAGTCTGTGTGCATCTATTTCTGGCTTGGATAAAGTTCTATCAAGAAACAATAACAATCAGTGCCACTTTTGTGATGCTGATTCTTATTGGTGTTCTCATGTCGCCGATAGCTAAGGATCAAGAACTGATCACCGTTAAAGTGGACTCATTGGGGCACCGAGCGACAATAACGGGTAATGACCTTTTCATTAACGCTAAACTGGTCGATGGTGGCTTAGCTCAGGTTTATTTACCCAGTAAGAGTTATGTGTTGGTGGGGGCTGATGTTTGTATAATCAAACAAACCAGATTCTTTTGGCGGCAAGCCAAGTATGAGTGGTTTAGCAGTGGAACTTGTCCCAATGAAAAATGTCTTGCCTTGATAGCAAGACTTGACTGCATAGATTTGATTGTTCTGAATTTTCGCATCTGAATACGGCATTTTGACGTTACTTGGCTATACGTTTCCACAATTAGTTTATGCTCAACCTTATCTGACACATGTGTCATCCAGTATTCATTTTTATCAAAAGCCCATCATATCGTTCTTATTGTTTGTTAATATTTTCTTGTTTTGTTTTCTGCTTGTTGCCAGTATGAATTGGTTGTCGTGTGAGCCATTATTAATGAAATGGTTAATTCGTGTTGTGACCTCCTAAAAGCGTTTTTATAAAATAAGATTGTTGCCTTCTGTTCATTTCAGTAAGTCAGGTAATAAAAATCCGGTCAGCAGCTACGAAAGTTAACTTAACCTGAAATAAACTAGGATTATTATGGAAAAGTTAAAGGTGACACTGGGTCCGGTTCAGGAAACATTGTTAATTCCGTTGTGGGGGCGGGCTTGTGCAACGCGTAACAAAAGCGGTTTACTTGATGATCCACTGGCTGTTGAGATAGTGGAGAAGCTTGATTACGATTTTACTAAATGGGAGAAAGGGCCGTCTGGCTTAATGAGTGTGTTGAGAACTCGAATGATAGATGACCATGTTCAGCAGTTTCTCGCACAGCACCCAGAAGGTACGATCGTTGAAATCGGTTGCGGGTTGAATACACGCTTTAATCGCCTCGATAATGGAACGGTGCGTTGGTTCGATTTAGATCTGCCAGATACTATCGAATTGCGACAACAGTTTTTTAACGATTCTGAACGCCAAACGATGATTGCTGGAAGTGTCCTTGATACAGATTGGATAGAACAGGTTAAAAATTCCTCAGGTCCTTATTGTTTTATCTCAGAAGCGGTTTTGATTTATCTAGATGCGGTCGAAGCCGAACGTGCCGTAGAGCAAATCGCTACGGCTTTTCCCGGTGCATGGCTTTTGATGGATACGACGAGTCGCTCGATTGTTGAAAGTCAATCAAAGCATGATGCAATGAAACACCTTTCTAAAGACAGCTGGTTTCGCTGGGTGGTTGATAACCCAAAAGACTTGGAGCGTTTAGGTTTGACGCTGACGTCTTCGCATTTATACGCTGATGCTGCTCCCGAATTATTGCAGCATATGCCTTGGTGGATGGGGATCATTACTAAGTGGTTACCATCTGTCGCTCGCCGATTGACTCAAGGGTATCACCTTAATCGTTACCAAATTTCATATACCCAAGTAACCTCGAGATGCTAGGTTCAGCGAGAACTGCTTGGTTTGATAGCAAGGCATTACTTTGAAGATCTAGTGGCTCTAAATCAAGAAGTAATAACACAGCTAGCGAGCCAAGCAGACTCGCCCTTCGGGAGCCTGTCACTGGCTTCACTTCTGCGTTAGAGACATTGAAAATAGAATGACTATTTCCTTCATCTCTGCCTTGAATTGAAACCAGTGACAAGGCTCTGAATACTGCATCTTGAAGTCACTTGGGTATAGGTACATTAGTAAAATTTTTAAAAGAGCGAGTGAAAGTAACATGGAATCCATCGATTTAAAGGAACATTTAGCTAAGCTTTTCGATAATCACGGCATTGAAGTGAGAACGGATAATGAATGGCTATTGCCTCGTGGCGAGCTTCCTGCGATTAGAGGCGCTTGGTTCCCTAAAAGCGGTTGTGGCGTTGTCTCAATCGATGTCTTATTGCCGGATGGTAGAGTCATCAATGAATGCTTTTCGGGTATTGGAGATGGAAACGACGGTTTACTCAATGGGTTAGAGAACTTTTGCGTCAACACTTTGCATGTTTTTCTCTCGGCTTTTTGGGATAAACACCAACCTGAACATGTTGCCCTAGATAGTTGGCAGATTGATGGCACTAGGTATCTAGCCTATGTGGGTAATTTAGGCACACGATCGAGTGATGGAGTAGTGGCTACGCTTCCTGATGACCTGTTTGAAGCAATTGAAGACGAGATTAGGGATGATAGCACAAGTGAATGCTCTGCGTGTGTATGGTATCGGTTTTTTGTTGCCAGTGTATCTGGTGAACTGACATTTGAGGCTCTCAAAGAGAATCAGGTATGGCCGAAAGGAGAATCCATGCTGAAAGCTCGCTCATGGGAGAGTGCTGATGGGTACTATAGTGTGAGAAATTTTGTGTTATTGGTAAAAGGTGAACCGCAATTTTAGATCATGTGTGAAACAGAGTGTTCATTAACGCCTGATTTCAGATGATAAGTGTGAAAGTAGCCAAACAATAAAAGGGGGAAGGTTAAGCCAGTGCATTATAAAAACAATCATTTTGATAGGTCACTTTTCATTACTGCCATGCAAAAGGCATTTATAGACGATCCGCTATATCAATATATTTCTGACGATCATGTTGTTCGCGAAAATATCATATCGATTGTGTACGACATGATGATTAATAATAGCGCAGGTGATTTTTATATTGATAATAGTTTGCCTCAGGCTGGCGCAGTTTGGATGAATCTACAAGAGAAAGGCAACAGCTCGGTTCTAACAGGGCTAAAGGTTCATCTAAGAATGCTGTTTTCGGGTGGGATCAGGCGTATCGCGACTCTTGATCAACCATTTAAACAGCTTGATCAAAGGCAAAAAGAACTTTATCAAGAATCAGACTATTATTTATCCCTGCTTTTTGTTTCACCTGAAATGCAAGGTAAAAGGCTCGCCTCGAAGCTGTTATCTGAACAATTGAACAAATTTGATCAAGAGCACCTGACGTGTTCACTTGATACATTTAACCCAAACAACATTGGCCTCTATGAACGCTTTGGATTTCAGTTGGTCAGTGAAATTCCATTTCAGGGTTCTCTTGTGAGTTATCAATTACAGAGGTTACCTCAGTCAACGTAATGATCTTTAATCTGCTAATGATGAGTAGGTATATAGGAAATTAACAATGGATATAATCTTGATTTTTTTGGGCTTTATCTTGATTTTTGTTGGACTGTGTGCGCTTTTATTCGGTTCAATAGGACTAATCGCGTTGATTTTTGTCGTTGCGGGTGTCTTTCTTATCTACAGAGTGTGGAAAGCTAACCGCAAAAATACCAAAGACGGCCATTCTGGCAGCTGTTCCGGTGGTGAAGACTCTTCTTATAGTGACAGTATTGGTAGTGATGGTGGAGGTGATTGCGGTGGAGGTGGCGATTAGACACGATGCCCATTGATTTCAATACGCTGTTTTACCTTTGATGATTAACCAAGGGCATTCTTTCTGCATCTCAATCTCACCGCTAGTATGATTGTTATGATATAACATTACTTAATTTATTTAATTAGTGAGAATTGAGAAATGGCAAATCCTGCGATCCCAAGGAATTATAACGAATGGAAACATTGCATTGTCACCGATTGCGATGTGCAGCTGACTCCTGAATACATACAAGAGCGTCTTGATGCGCTACAAGATGAAAAAGATGAGCATACAAGACAATTCATTAATTCTTATGGAAGACATCACTTGCAGTTGGTGATCTCCTGGTTTAAGCAAGCACAACAAGAAGCATTGGAAGGCGTTATTTAATACGATCTAGCATACCAATGTTCCGTATTTCAATGTTATGTGTCTAAAGTTCTGATACTAGAGTTATAGGGAACAGGCTTTAGTGACAGAGTTTTGATTATTTCAAGCCTACTACTTCAGTAGGCTTTTTACATATTGCTCAAGGAGGGAAGGTGGCACTCGTTAATACGCAACTTGAAGAAAAACTAGACTTATCAAAGAGGCTTTGCCAAAAGAGATATCCTAAGGCTCAAGCAGTATTGCTGGCGGGCTCTTTTGTGAGGGGGGCACAAACGCAATTCTCAGATCTCGATCTTATCGTTATCTATAACTCTGTCTCAAATGCGTATCGAGAGTCCTTTACGTTTGAGAATATGCCTATCGAAGCCTTTGTGCATGATCCTGAAACCTTAACTTATTTTTTTAATCAAGTAGATCGACCTTCGGGCATTCCATCATTAATGGCAATGGTTTTGGAGGGGATTGTGGTGAGTGATGAATTCAATGTAGTGAGTAAGTTAAAAAAAGAAGCTCAATATCAAATGGACTTAGGCCCACCAGCCTTGTCCCTAGAAGCTGACAAAAAAATACGCTACTTCATTGCTGATTTAGCGGATGATATCAGAGACGGAAGGTCGTTCGAAGAGTCCATAGCAGTAGGGACAAAGCTGTATCAGGTACTGGCTAATTATTATTTACGTATCAATGGCTTTTGGTCTGCAAGTGGTAAATCTATCCCTCGAGCTATAAAGCAATGTGATGAGGCATTTGCAGACGACTTTCAAAACGCCTTTCACCGTTTGTTTCACCATGGTGATTGCTCCAAGGTTGTAGAGATATCCGATAAGCTTATCGGTGATCATGGCGGGTTTGTATTCGAGGGGTATCGCTCCGACGCGCCGAGTGACTGGCGGTAAAGGCGTTGCTTGTTCACCCTAATACATCCGAACCTTTCGAAGCAATATTAAGAGTTAATTGATGCTTTTAAGGCTCTCATTGACACTATTAAATTAAGTCATGAATTTTCTTCATGTTAAATATGAAGGATTACCAGTGTGAATTAAAAGCTGTTACACGTATAAATCTACCACTGCTCTTAATAATTAAGAAGATTACAGCATAACTGGATGGGGCTTTATTGATGTCCAACGAACTGTGAAAAACAAACTGGGATACGGAAAACCCCGCCCAGCAAGAGCACGGAGTAACTCAGCTTTTATCTAAGGAAATAGGATATGACTCAAAACTTCACATTTGACATTAAGAGCATTCGTTTCGACGAGAACTACCAGCCATCAGACAATACGCGTATCACGACAAATTTCGCGAACCTAGCCCGTGGTGATAGCCGCCAAGAGAACCTTCGCAATGCATTGAAAATGATCGACAATAGCTTTAACGCTTTGGCGAATTGGGATAACCCAGAAGGTGATCGTTACTCGTTAGAACTAGACATCATTTCTGTCGACATTGACGTTGAAGATAAGGGTGAGAAATTCCCGACCATTGAAATCTTGAAAACAAATATCGTGGACCATAAAACTAACGAGACCTTTGATGGTATTGTTGGTAATAATTTCTCGTCTTATGTTCGTGATTATGATTTCAGTGTTCTACTGCTTGACCATAATAAAGATCAGACGAGCTTTACGGTGCCAGAGAACTTTGGTGACCTACATGGCAAAATCTTTAAGCACTTTGTACAGTCTGAGGCGTATAAAAACAGCTTCAAAAAGCTGCCGGTTATCTGCTTAAGTGTTTCAGATAACAAGACTTACCACAGAACTGAAAATCAGCACCCGATTCTAGGTGTTGAATACTTACCAAATGAGTCATCATTGACAGAGAAGTACTTCCAAAAAATGGGTCTAGAAGTCCGTTATTTCATGCCGCCGAATAGCGTTGCACCATTAGCCTTCTACTTCTTCGGTGATTTACTCAATGATTACACTAACCTTGAGCTGATCAGCACAATCAGCACGATGGAGACGTTCCAGAAGATTTATCGCCCAGAGATTTACAACGCAAATGCTATTGCTGGTAAGTGCTACCAACCTAGCTTAAACCATAAAGATCATTCATTGACTCAAATTGTTTACGACCGTGTAGAGCGTAGCCAATTGGCAAAAGAGCAAGGAAAGTTTGCGGAAGAGCATTTTATTAAGCCTTACCAGAATATCCTTGAAGAGTGGTCTGCCAAGCACTACGTTCAGTAATCAACCTAAGTCGGATAGCATTTGAATTATGAAAACTCTATTACCTACTTCAACCGCAGGCAGTTTGCCTAAACCGTCTTGGTTAGCCGAGCCAGAAAAACTATGGTCACCTTGGAAACTGGAAGACCAAGAATTGGTGGATGGCAAAAAAGACGCATTACGTTTGTCTTTGCATGAACAGCTACTTGCAGGTACAGATATCATTAGTGATGGCGAGCAGACTCGCCAGCACTTTGTGACGACCTTCATTGAACATCTAAGCGGTGTTGATTTCGAAAAGCGCGAAACCGTCAAAATTCGTGATCGCTATGATGCAAGTGTTCCAACGGTTGTCGGTCCGGTTTCTCGTCCAAAGCCAGTGTTTGTTGAAGACGCTAAGTTTTTGCGTAGTCAAACTGACAAACCAATTAAGTGGGCGTTACCGGGCCCAATGACCATGATTGATACCTTGTATGATGCTCATTACGGAAGCCGAGAGAAATTGGCTTGGGAGTTTGCCAAGTTGCTGAATCAAGAGGCGAAAGAGCTTGAAGCGGCTGGTGTGGATATCATCCAATTTGATGAGCCTGCATTTAATGTTTTCTTTGATGATGTGAATGAGTGGGGCATCGCTTGTCTTGAAAGAGCGATTGAAGGACTCAAATGCGAAACGGCCGTACATATTTGCTACGGATACGGAATCAAAGCGAACACGGATTGGAAAAAAACGTTAGGCTCTGAATGGCGTCAATACGAAGAAATTTTTCCTAAACTGCAAGCCTCTAACATTGATATCATCTCTTTAGAGTGTCAGAACTCGCGAGTACCAATCGATCTATTAGAATTGGTCCGTGGTAAAAAGATCATGGTCGGTGCTATTGACGTAGCAACTAACGAGGTTGAAACACCGGAAGAAGTGGCTGCCACTTTGAGAAAAGCTCTGGAATTTGTCGATGCGGATAAGCTGTACCCGTGCACTAACTGTGGCATGGCTCCTCTGTCTCGCGAAGTCGCGAGAGGCAAGTTGAATGCATTGAGTGCTGGGGCTGAATTACTGCGCAAAGAGCTAGTAAAAGAAAGCTAATTTCACTACAGAGTAAGCCACTTTACGAGGGTAGAAATACTGACGTAAAGTGGCTTTTTTGTGCTTCACAAATGGAACAAAAGCCACGATTTTCAGTGTTTCAAATGTAGAAATGGTTAAAAAATATCAATTTTAGGAATCAGTTTTATCCCCATTGCTTAGTGTGATCAAAGCGAGTCTGTTTATAAAATAGGCGTGATAGCATAAATTTCGTTCGATTGTTTTACTTCAAAAATTGAGTTTTGAAACACATTTGAAAGGGAAAGATATGCAGAAACTGAATCAAGTTGTCAAAGGGATCGCCCTTGCTGGCGCGTTGGCACTCTCCGCGAATACATTCGCTTTAGCTCCACCTCCGATTGTCACTGACTTTAAAGTGGTTGGCTATTTTCCTTCATGGCAAGGGAATACTGCTGAAGTTCAATACGATAAATTAACTCACATCAACTATTCATTTTTACTGCCAAATCCAGATGGGACACTAAGACCGCTTGATGGTGCAGCGACGTTAAAGGATTTGGTTCAGAAAGCCCGACCATACAATGTGAAAGTGGGTATTGCGATCGGTGGCTGGAATGGCGGTGACGACAGTGCGTTTGAAAAATTAGCAGGCAATCCGGTAACTCGTGCAGAGTTCATAAAAAATGTCTTAGCTTTCGTTCATGAATACCAGCTTGATGGCGTCGACATGGACTGGGAGTATCCCGATCCTGGTGTATCTGCCGATAACTTTGCGTTGTTAATGGCCGAATTGAGTACTGCACTTCGTGCAGAGGGTAAGTTCCTAACCGCCGCAGTTGTTGCGTTAGGCAGAACTGGCGAAGGGGTTAAGCCAGAAGTATTTGATGATATCGATTTCTTAAATTTGATGGCTTATGACAAAAATAATGGTGACCATTCGAATCATCAGTATGCTTTGGATTCGATTAAATACTGGCAAGGGCGTGGGTTGGCAAAGGAAAAGACCGTATTAGGGACACCATTTTATTCGCGCCCAGGTTGGAAGAAATACCGTGACATCGTGGCAGCAGATCCAAATCAAGCTTGTAAAGATATCGTTGAAACTGATGCGAATGGTAATGCAATTACACCAAATTACTACAATGGCATTTCAACAATATCAAGGAAAACGCAACTGGCACTTGATCTTGCTGGCGGGATCATGAACTGGGAGTTGACTCAAGATGCGCCTGGCGACTATTCCTTGTTAAAAGCGATGGACGATACAATTAAAGGTAATCCGATATTAGTTTGCCAAGATATCACGATCCCACCTAAGCCGGATAAACCGAAACCGGATGGAAGCTGGGACGCAGCTAAGGTTTATACTGGTGGGGAAATCGTTACTTTTAATGGTGATAAGTACAAAGCGAAATGGTGGACGAGTGGGGATGAACCCGGTAAGCCCTATGGACCTTGGCAGTTGATCTCTGCTCAGGACGGACAGCCAGCAGATTGGTCTGATGCAACGACCTATACGGGCGGAATGCAGGTGGTTTATCAAGGTGTGATATACGAAGCCAAGTACTGGTCTAAAGGTGACGTACCTGGCCAATCACATGTTTGGTTAGAGATTGGCCCATCGGTACAACCGGTGAAGGAAAAAGTGCTGTTTGATGACTTTAGTTACCAAACCAATAAGGATCCAGCTTTAAAAAGCTCAGTGTGGAACTTACGAACTGGCGCTGGGGGACCGGGAGTTCCGGGCGCGAGTTGGAGCAGTGATAACATTACTTTTGATGTTGACCCGACAGACGCAACCAATACCGTTATGACCATGCAATCCTCTACCGCAGGTAAAGCAGAAAATACTGTTCAGACAGAGGTTTATACCAAAGAAAGGCTCTATTTCGAGGGGACTTATGCCGCACGAGTCAAGTTTGCCGATGCGCCATTAGGTAATGCACCAGATGGCGATAATGTTGTACAGACTTTCTTCTCTATCACTCCGTTAGAAGCGGATAATGACCCTAATTACAGCGAGATCGATTTTGAGTACTTATCTAATGGCGGATGGGGCGTGCCTAATCATGTAATGTATGCGACGACTTGGGAAACGGTACAGGTCACCCCTTGGCTTGCGGATAATAAACATACCTCAGACCAAGCCAGTTATGCTGGTTGGCGTGATCTAGTTTTTCAAGTTGCTGGCGGCGAAGTGAAGTTCTACATTGATGGTCAGTTATACGCGACTCATGGTGGACATGTTTATCCGGAGACTCCAATGTCGATACATTTTAACCAATGGTTCATTAATGCAACCTCTGTTAATTCGACGGAAACGAGAACTTACCAACAGCAAGTGGATTGGGTCTTCCATCAGAAAGATACGGTCTTAACACCACAAGAAGTGAAAGCCAAAGTAGCAAAATACCGAGCGGACCAAGTGAGCTATAAAGATTCAATAAAATAAAGTAAGTCATAAAGTCCAAAGGGAGGTGAATGCCTCCCTTTTTGTTTTCTATAGCGAATTCATTATTCGTTTTAATGTATTCAATAGGATGAATTTTCATCAGATAATGTTTTTTTCTTCAATTTTATTGATTGCGGTCTTAGTTATTGAACGAGGCGGATAAAAGAAACTGAAAGGTATGTCATACTTTAGGTGTAGATTGGGTTTTATTTGTAAACTTAAGTGCGATCTAAACCAAGCTTAAGTCATAAAAATGAATCGTATCGGTTTACTGAAGGATGTTGGTGTAAGGCTCACTCATGCATGTTGAGTGTGGCTATATTTCTGCAATAGAAAATAATGAAATACAATATAAAGAGGTTATTGTGAACAAGTTGGCTTTATCGAAGGTGTTTTTACTCGGCTTTTTAGCGTCATCATACGCAAGTGCAAATCAATTAGACGGTGTTATTGGTATCGGTGTTGGTTTTGGTG
This sequence comes from bacterium sp. HQB-39, assembly GCA_043422575.1. Taxonomy (GTDB): domain Bacteria; phylum Pseudomonadota; class Gammaproteobacteria; order Enterobacterales; family Vibrionaceae; genus Vibrio. The sequence goes on from JBHOHG010000009.1 coordinate 48,810, forward strand.
GCGATGAAATGATGAAAGGTGTCTACACAACGGGTGAAAGTGATAAAATCAAAGGTAACGAGGGTATTTCCCTGTTTGGTGGGGCGGATTACACGTTAGCTGGCGACGTCACAGTACGAGCTACAGTGGGCTATAAAACAGATTCTATCAATGCAACCAATGGAGAGATTACTTTCTCAAGAGTTCCATTAGAATTGACAGGGTTTAAAAACCTTGGACGCCATAGGCTTGGCGGTGGTTTGGCGTACCATACTAGTGTAAATTTTGAGTGTAAGGTAGACAGTGTCTGCTCAGAGGAAATCGAATTTGATAATGCGACCGGTCTAACGGCGCAATACGAGTATGTTCTGCCTGAATTGCGAGTCGGTCGTTTTACTGCGGGAATCAAGTACAATATGATCGAGTATAAAGCTCAATCAACAGGTGAGACGTTTGATGGCAGTGGTATCGAGCTCACTTTGTCTCTATTATTCTAAACACAGCGTTTATACGCCCTTCGTGCCCTGAATTAATTTGGGTATATTGAAAGCAGATAGTATTATCGGCTTTTTCATGGTTCGATGAAATCTTTTGTTAGATTTTCATTGAACTGTGAATCTTGTCGATAAAAGAGTCGCTTCTTCCTAGTCTCTTGATAAATCTATTCGTTTTTTCGCAAAATTCAGTGACAATGATGTTGTACAAAAATTGGGATTTAAGCTAAATTTAAATTGTTTGTGGCTGAACTGAAAGTCACAAAAAAATCAGGTAATTGTTTACTTCGTTGCATAAATGCACTTTTTTTCGCCTTCTATGAAGTAAGCACCTACGGCAAGACATCGATAGGTGTTGTTATTGGATTAACAGCAAGGAAACCTGACTATGCCAAAGTACCAATTTTTCTCAAAACCAGAATCAAACCGCCGTGAATTTACTTATCTGGATATGGATTCAGATAACTTCTTGCAAGAGAAGCCGCAACTCTTAGACTTAGGTTTCGAAGTTGAAGATGATGTGATCTACGCAAACACTCCCGAAGAGGCGGTAGATAAGTTCAAATCTAACTTCACTTATCATTTAGACGAATATGCTAACTCTCATGTAGAAGGTGGTATAGCTACGTTCCTTTTCGAGATGTCCAAAAAGTTGTTTGGAAAGAAATAGCTTTAAACCTACTGTTTTAACACTACTGCGTTATCACTGGCCGCATATGCGGTCAGTGTTTCTAGTATACCCAAGCAGACTCGCCCTTTGGGAACCGGTCACAGAATTCACTATTGCGTTAGAGGCATTGAGAATAGAGTAACTATTTCCTTCTCTTAGCCCTAAATTAAAGCCAATGACAAGGCTCTTAATACTGCTTCTTGAAATCACTCGGATATATTTTAAGATTAGCCTTTCATATTGTGAGGTTGCTATGGATATTACGCTACACAAGGTCGGCATTGAATCAAAGTGTATTATCGAAAATTTGTTTCCATTTTATTTGTATGACATGTCTGAATATATGGGCTGGGCTGCAAATAAAGACGGAACGTTTCGGTTCAAAGAGAGCTTAATTGCCAGTTACTGGACAGAAGCTGATCACACTCCCTACATCATTAAAGCCAATGGTGAGTTGGCTGGATTTACGATGGTTAGGGTTTACCCAGGCACAGAAAACTTACAGGATATTGGGCAGTTCTTTATTTTGCGAAAATTTAAGAGAAAGGGAGTAGGGCAAGCGGTACTTAAGCTACTTCTCAGAAAGTACCCAGGCGATTGGCAGATAAGAGCTTTGGTCGAGAATTCTGGTGCAATTAAGTTCTGGAAGCGTTCAATAGAGGCATTGGTTGGCGATAACTATTCAATGAAACTTGCAAAGGATGTGGATTTAGAAATGCTTTTCTTCCACTTTCAATCGCCGTTTGCTCAGAATAAGTAGCAAGTGAAAGCTTGCTACTTACTGCTTAATTCAGTCTAACATCACGTAGGTAAAATGAGCGTCAGCCTCGTGAATCGACAGTGACACATTTAAATTCTAGACGCGCTATAGCCTGAAGCAATCAACAAATCACGCTCGTGCTTAATGAGCTGCGCTCTGTCTTCAATGAGTTCATTTAGGGCATGAGAAGGGGTTGTTGCTAGAGATTTGAACTGAAGGAATGATTCGGCTGAATCGATTTCTGCGAACATACCACTTAAGACATTGCGTGCTTCACATGGATTATCTTGAGTTTTGAAATATTCAACGCTTTTTGCTGCTGATTTCATTTCTAAGAGTAACTCAGCTGGGCTGTTTTCAGCAGCGACCACCATATAGTTATCTAAAACACGTTTTGCGTACAGCAGCTCTTTAAGTGGAATGTCGCGTCCGCTTTCAATCAATGACTGGTTGAGGATCTTTTCTGAGCTCATGCAGTTTCCTTAATTCCTTGGTAATACAATCTAAACACCTTACTCACATCAACATTAGGAATGACATCGGCTATCTAAATAGAAGCTGGCTGCACTCATGGCGCTTGAATTCATAAGGGTTAACCACTTTTATAAAATCATTATGAATAAGATGACAATGAAGGTTAATTAAAAATGCCACCTTATAGCATTGTTATTCATTTGTGAGTGTAAATTATTGACTGCTCAAAGGGAATCAGTTTATGTCATGTTTTAGTCACTTGGGGAAAGTTGGTGTGGGAATTCACCATAATACGTGTCGCCATTGTTGCCCATGTTATGCCCTAAGAATGACTTATAAAGAAATCGATTTGCACTGTACTTTTATGCGCTTTTTGGCATAGTGTGTTTGCAGTTGCCCCCACTGGCTCGGAATCTATAACTAGGGATTAGTGTTGAAAGAGAAGGAAAAAATAGCGGTTTTCATCGATGCGGATAACGCACCTGCCACACAAGTGGAAAAGGTGATGACGGAGTTGGCAACCTTGGGCGTTGTCACGATTCGTAAAGCATATGGAAATTGGAAAAACTCCAATTTGAAACCGTGGGAAGAAGTGTTACACGATTACGCAATACAACCTATACAGCAATTCGACCTGACTAAAGGTAAAAATGCGACAGATATGGCGTTGGTCATTGACGTGATGGATGTGTTGTATACAAAAGCGATCGATATTATCTGCTTAGTGTCTTCTGATTGTGACTTTACCCCGATCGCCACTCGGGCGTTAGCGGATGGCAAGTATGTGATTGGTTTTGGCGAACGAAAAGCGCCGCAACCTTTTGTGAATAGCTGTTCTCGTTTTCTATATTTAGATGAAGCCCCACCGCAGCCTTGTGAGCATAAAGGAACCATCAAATGCTTGAAAGGAGATACTCGTCTTATGAATTTATTACGAAAGGCCATTGAAGCAGGCGAGGAAGAGGATGGCTGGGCTATGTTAGGTGCGATAGGAACTCATATTTCTAATCATTCCTCATTTGATCAACGTAATTACGGCTTTACCAAGTTAAGTGATTTGTTTGCGGCCATTGATTTGTTTGAAATGCGTAAAACCAACGATTCGGTGCTTTGGGTAAGGGATAAGAAAAAGAAGAACAGAATCCATCATTGCGTCTCTAAGTAAGCGCGATATGCTCAGTAGAGTTAAAGTCCTCTTTAGTGCATAGCACAGGGAGAAAAGAGAATAGGAGAAAAAATATGGCAAACCTAGATGGAAAACTGAATTACGTTGAATTCCCGGCAAAGGATATCAGTGCGACGAAAGTGTTTTTTGAGCAGGCATTTTGTTGGTCATTTACAGATTATGGCGATGACTATACCGCTTTCTCAGGTCAAGGATTGGATGGCGGATTTTATCTTTCTGACAAAGTGTCTAGCAGCGACACTGGTGCAGCGCTTCTCGTATTTTATTCAGACGATATTCACTTAACACAGCGTCAAGTGATTGAAGCTGGCGGGGTGATTATTAGAGATATTTTTGAGTTTCCTGGAGGTTGTCGTTTCCATTTTTCTGAGCCAAGTGGCAATGAATTTGCTGTATGGTCTGAGACTCATTGATAAACTGAGACTTGGGCTTTTATCGCTCTTGTGTCGAGTATTTCGACTCGATGGAAGTCATTTTCGAATGAACGATAGAGCATCGCTAAGCTGATGTCTTTGGCTTGAATCGGCGTGAGGTTATTTAGAGGACCCCAGAATAGAAACCAAGAAAAGAAGGTCAGTAATTTATGAGTAATGACTTCATCTATTCTGGTGACTTTTCGTTTACCTGTAATTGGACCCGGTCGCATAATAGAAAGCTGGTCAAAACCCATTTTGATTAAGGCGTTTTCCATACGGCCTTTGACCCTGAGGTAATGACTCCATGAACGATCATTCGCACCATAGCTAGAGATAACAGAGATGCGTTTGACACCAAGCACCTTCATTGCCTGCGCAACGTGACATACTAAATCAAAATCGACTTTCTCTAAGCCTTTTTTGGAACCTGCTTGTTTTACCGTGGTTCCTAGACAGATAAACCCCACTTCAGGCTTCGGGAAACCCTCTTGCCAATTTGTTATCTCTAGTTCTGGATGGACAATATTCGTTAGTGCTTCCTTTTCAATCCGGTCTCCATGAAGTGGTGAACGAGTGAGTGCGTAAATATGAGAGATGGCTGCATGATGTTGTAACTCTGATAGCAGGTGACTTCCGACTAGGCCCGTTGCACCCGCAATAATCACCGAGGTCTCTTTGATGTCCATCATCGCTTTGCTTACTCCATTTATGTTACGTCAACGTTACCTTGATTGTTTTTGGACTTCAACGATCAAGCTTAATTAACCTGTCAGTACCTTAGTTTCTTCTTGAGCTACGACTAACTTCGAATCTTGCTTCATTGTTGACTAGTCTTAATGGTAGTTGACGCAGTAATGGTTAGCCTTTTTGAGAAACAATTCATGAAAATAAAAGGTTTATTTATGCTTAGTTCAATAACTAAGCTCAAATGCAGGTGAAGCAATGAATATAAAGACGAAGTTAATGCTCGGTTTGGTCAGTGCCACTTTGATCCCTGTCGTCATTGTCTCTTTGGTTGTGGTTAGTAATTTACGCACTCAGGCGGTCGATACCTTTTTAGAGCGTAGCCAAGGTGAAATGACTCAAGTCGACAATACCATCAGCATTTATTTTGATGGTATTGAGAAGAATGTACGCATGTTGGCAAGTCATCCAGCCTTTGCAAAATCAGATGGCAGTATATCGACCTATGTGGCTAGTCAAGGCGAGGCGATGACGCCGGATGACAATAGTATGGTTGAGAAGGCGATTTATCGTGCTTTGAGCTTGGTCGGTGAGTCGCATTCAGACTATTCCTATGTCTACATGGGAACTCAGAAGGGCGGATACATCCAGTGGCCGAAAGGTAACATTTCAGCCAATTACGATCCAAGGCAAAGGCCTTGGTTTAAAACGGCAATGGCTGCGCCTGATCAGGTAGGCAGGACTCCTGCATACTATTGGTCAGGGGATGATGCGACGATAGTCGGAACTGTGCTGACTTTTGAGGCAGATAAGCGTGAAAACTCTGGTGTCGTTGCCGTTGATGTTTCATTGAAGAACCTGACCGATATTGTGAAAGGCATTAAGCTTGGTGACAGCGGGTTTTTGATCATGGTGGAAGACAATGGGAACATTCTGGTAGATGCCAAACACCCAGAAAACAACTTCAAATCCATACGTTCACTTGGCCAAGCATATCAGTCACTCGATCAAACTTCACAGGGCTTGGTCGAAGTCGATATCGATGGCATTGCCTATATGGCCAATGTGATGGCGTCCGACCGTCTAGGGTGGAAATTCATTGGGCTTATCAGCCGAGATGAAGTCATGGCTTCCAGTAACCGCCTTGTGAGCTTTATTGTGGTGATTGCTGCGGTACTGGGAGGTGTTTTTGTCATGGGAGCAGCAATTCTTGCAAACCTGATTGCTAAGCCGCTTGCCTTGGTTTCACATGGACTAAAGGAGATAGCAGAAGGGGAAGGGGATCTTACGAAAGAATTAACTATCACATCCAAAGATGAAACAGGTCAATTAGCCAGTTACTTTAATGAATTTCTAAAAGCCATTCGACAATTGATTCAACAGATTGGCAGTGCAGGGGCGGCAATGAGAGAGTCTGCGCAACGCGCAGGGACGGTTTCATCGGATTTGGTCTCCGTCTCTGATCGTCAAAATGAAGCGGTAACTATGGTGTCGACGGCATTTAACCAAATGGTTGCCACTGCCAATGAAGTGGCGAACTTATGTACGACAGCGGCTCAAGCAGCTGAACAGAGTCAAGAGCTGGTCAGTCAGGGGCAAGGGGACATCAATTTATCGGTACAGAGCGTGAATCAACTTGCCAATGTGATGGAAAGTACCGTGGAGAGTATTCGTGAACTCGAGCAAGACAGCCAAGCGATCACAGCGATACTCGATACCATTCGCGGTATTGCGGAACAAACGAATTTATTGGCATTGAATGCCGCCATTGAAGCGGCTCGAGCGGGTGAGCAAGGGCGGGGGTTTGCAGTTGTCGCAGATGAAGTGAGGGCATTAGCGAAACGAACCCAAGATTCCACCGCCGAAATCGATGAATTAGTACAACAGCTACAATCAAGAACCAAAGAAGTGTCTGCTCAGGTATCGGTAAGCTTGGAAGCCTCTCAACAAACGGTCGATACAACCGCTTCGGTGAACAACAGTTTTACAGGCATCTCCGAGTCGGTGACAGCGATCCATGATATGAGCTCTCAAATTGCTACTGCCGCAGAAGAGCAGCATTTAGTCGCTGAAGAGATCAATCGTAATATACAGCAAGTCCATGATGATACTCAGCGAGTCGACGATGTTGCAAAGCGGGCACAGCTGAATTCAGAACAGTTAGGCGAGGCCGCTCAGCAACTTAGTGAATTAGTCAGCAAGTTTAAAACGTAGATAACCCCAATTAGCTTCAATAGGAAAATAAAAATGCCATCAAATTGATGGCATTTTTATTACTGCTCTCCCCTATGCATTCCTGCCACGGAATCCGCCAATCAGCGAGATAGTTACTGCAATTGGTTCTGAGCTAAACCGAGTTTTAACACTCGACGCTGTTAAGCATGTTGGGCCCAAACACGTTAACCAAACCACGCTCATCAATAAGCGTAGCACTAAGTTTGATAAGCCATCAAAGAACAGGGAGTGGAATCGTCTTCCCTTTACGTTTGGGCTTAACCTTTTTCACGTTTGATGAGCGTGCTTTTCTTCGACTTTGATTTGCAAACATAGACTGCTCCTTATGTTTGTACTGCCGAGATCATCCTTGGCGCCGTTATGGACGTCTACAATGGTATCAGCGACATTCAGGGTGCAGCATAATTTGTGCCATAGGAATTAGGCATATTGAGATTCATTTTGATAAATGCACACACACTTAACCAAACCAAACCAAACCAAACCAAACCAAACCAAACCGTTCTCGCTGAACCTAGCATCCTGAGGTGACTTAGGTATATGATTGTTAGTAAATAAAAACTGATCACAAGGACGCGACTATGAACATCGATTTGTCGACTCTAGCTCCAACCCAAATTTATCATCTTATGACACAAACAGTTGTTCCACGACCTGTTGCATGGGTGCTAACGGATTCGGGCAATGAAAATTTTAATTTAGCGCCATTTTCGTACTTTACTGCCGTTTCTAGTAATCCACCGATCATGATGTTCTCAGCGGGGAACAAACCGTCGGGTGAACTTAAAGACACCACGCGCAATGCTCTAGAAACGGGTAAGTTGGTGATTCATATTGCGAACAGTCAGCAAGGAGAGGTTGTGACGGCGACCTCTGCTGGGCTTGAACACGGTGACTCTGAAGTAGAACACAATGATATTGAGTTAGTGGGGTTTGATGGCTTCGGGCTGCCAAGAGTGAAAGATTGTCCGATTGCTTTTGGATGTAAGTTATACGAAGTGCAGCAGATGGGCAATGCGCCGCAAAGTTTGGTTTTTGCTGAAATCGAACAAATTTACATTGATGATCAAGTGATCAAACCTCATCAAGAACGAGTGTTAGTGGATGCACTTAAGGTAGATCCACTTGCACGCCTTGGAGGTATTGAATATGCCACCTTAGGTTCAACGTTCCAAGTGGCACGCCCTGCTGCGAAGTAAAGCAAGACAAAGGATCACTATCTGCATGTTAGATTTGAGTTACTCTGAAGCAATTCAGCATCGTATTGACAATAAAACGAAACCACTAGGAGCATTGGGGCAGCTAGAAAAACTGGCTCACCAACTTGCCCTAATACAGTCACAAGGTAAGAAAGCGGCGACGAGTGAGATCGTATTAGCTAACCCCACCTTACTTGTGTTCGCAGGAGATCATGGTATCGCTACACAGGGGGTGAGTATTGCCCCGAGTGAAGTCACCACGCAAATGGTTCAAAATTTTTTATCGGGTGGGGCTGCAATCAACAGTTTTTGCAATGTAGCTGACCTAACGTTGAAAGTGGTGGACTGTGGCATTCTTACCGACCTTTCTGCGGATCACCCAGAACTCATCTCGCAGAGGCTAGGCAAGGTTACCGCTGATTTCTCACAACAAGCAGCCATGAGTCTCGAGTCGGTTGAGAAAGGGATCTCGCTTGGACGCCAGGTCGTGAGAAAACAAATTGACAGTGGAAGCAATGTATTGATGTTCGGTGAAATGGGCATCGGAAATACCAGTAGTGCCGCAGCATTAATGGCGTTGCTAACATCAGTAAACGTTGATGACTGTGTCGGAAAAGGGACGGGGATCAACGAAGAGCAGTTATCCTTGAAGACATCGCTAATTGGCAAAGCCGTCAAGCGAGCCAACGCGGTCAATCACGATGAAACTAGCGCCGAGCTCTCCCCGACGTTGGCTTTGGCTGAAGTCGGTGGCTTTGAAATCGTGCAAATGGTTGGGGCTTTCATCGAAGCGAGAGAAGCGAATGTTCCGGTGTTAGTTGATGGCTTTATCGTCACAGTGGCGGCGTATGTCGCACACTTGATCAAGCCAGAAATTCAAGAAGGGCTGATCTTTGCTCACTGCTCTCAAGAAAACGCGCACCAACATTTACTCTCTTTAATGCAAGCAGAGCCATTGTTGGATTTAGGTTTACGGTTAGGTGAAGGGACAGGTGCAGCGCTGGCTTATCCGCTGCTTCAAGCAAGTGCGGAGTTTTACAACCGCATGGCCAGTTTTGATGATGCTGGAGTCACAGTGTAATGGGTTGGGCGAAATATCAGCTTGAACTGTTTTATTTATCGCTGAGCTTTTTTAGTCGAATTCCAATTCCCGCCTCAACGCCCTATTCAAGTGAACGAATGAATCGGGCCGGCCGATACTTTGCTCTAGTGGGCATACTGATTGGCAGCCTATGTGGAGTGGTCTTTGCTTTATCTGCGACTTTGTTTCCTGTTGAGGTCGCGGTATTTATTACCATGGCTTTCAGCTTGATGCTGACAGGTGCATTCCATGAAGATGGGCTCACTGATATGGCGGATGGTATTGGTGGTGGTATGACGTTGGAAAAGCGCTTAACCATCATGAAAGATAGCCGAATAGGCACGTATGGTGCGGCGACGTTGATCATGGCGTTACTCGGTAAATTTTTGTTACTTTCGACTCTAGCGCAACACTTTCTCAAACATTCACACTTGGACTATCGTATTGCACTGGGTGGCGTACTGGTATTAGCTTACACCTTAAGTCGCAGTTTGGCGGCATCGCTCATCTATGATATGGATTATGTCAATGACACGGACACCAGCAAGAGCAAGCCTTTAGCCAATGCACAAACGACAGCTGAGTTGGCATTCCTTCTGGTTTGTGGGTTCGTTGTTAGTATGGTAATCGCGCCCAACCTAACGTCAATTCTAGTGATTTGCCTAGCTGTGTTACGTTTTGCTTTCAAGCGTTGGCTCAAGGCGCGTATTGGCGGTTTTACTGGGGACTGTCTAGGTGCGGCGCAGCAACTGTCCGAATTGGCGGTTTACCTTATTCTGGTGTCGGTTGTACACCTTGGAGGCACGATATGAGTCAGTCTGCGATTCAGGGTGCGCAGCGAACGCTTGTGCTAGGAGGTGCTCGTAGTGGCAAGTCCAAGTTTGCTGAGTCATTGGTGGCTGACAAGGTGAGCCAATCAGTTAAGGATTTGTCAACGCAAGCGAGTCAACTGACAGCACATTACGTGGCGACAGGGTTAGCGTTCGACGATGAAATGAAACAGCGAATCGCACATCATCAGCATCAACGTCGTCAGCTATCGAAATCTCGCGACTTTACATGGCAAGAACACGAATGTCCGCTGAGGCTGGCGAGTCTACTTCAAACATTGACTTCGAATGATGTTGTGCTGATCGAATGCCTTACACTTTGGCTAAATAATCTGATTTATGAACTCGGCGAACAAGCGAGTGATCATGATATCGAGTTAGCCGTGTCTGAATTGATTAAAGCCATTCAAACAAGCTCCGCTCAGCTTATCTTTGTATCCAATGAGGTGGGGTTGGGCATTGTTCCGCTAGGCAAGGTGAGTCGCTTGTTTGTGGATAATGCGGGACGAATGAATCAAGCCTTGGCAGAAAATTGCGATGCGGTCACTTTCATTGCGGCGGGATTGCCTTTGTCATTGAAAAGCCCATAACGTTTCTCATTTAGCGAATTGTCAGTAAATCAATTTTGATAACTGTTCAATACAAAATCAATTTAATAAGCGATTAACTTAATTAGCTTTTAGACATCAATGGAGCCACTTATGAAAACTGCGACTATCACCTTAGTGCGACACGGTAAGGTGTCCGGTGCTCCGGCTCTGTATGGGCATACGGATGTTGCCGTAGAAGAAGGGCTTCAAGTTGACATTCTTAATAAGCTACTGGCGAGTGAAGTCTCGTTCGAGCAGATCGTCTCTTCGCCATTGAAACGATGCAGTGAGCTCGCCCGTTTACTTGGCGAAAAGACGAATAAAAAGGTCTCTCTCAATACTGGGTTGATGGAAATGAATTTCGGTGACTTGGATGGCGTGCCGTTTGATGATATCTCGTCTAACAGTTCGGAATGGCATCAAATGGAGCGCTTTTGGCAAGCACCTGCGCAAGTGGCGTTGTCAAATGGCGAATCGCTCAAGGAGTTTGCCGAGCGGGTAATTAGGGCGTGGTCACACTTCTGTAGCGAAGTCTGTGAAGACACCTTGATAATCACTCATGGCGGTGTGATTCGTGTCATAATCGCGCACTTGTTGGGGGCTGACTGGCAAGATGCCCGTTGGTATACCACGCTCAATATAAGTAATGCGTCGACGACGCAAATAACAATAAGCCTATTTGAAGGGGAGCCATTCTATTCAATTAAGGCGATCGGTTGTCCACTATTAACGAAAGGCAGTCACTAGCGAAAGACAGTCACTAACGAAAGACAGTCACTAGTGAATGGCAGTCACGCGAACTGAAGACGGTCACACTGATGAAAAGTGTCACACCAGAAAAATCGGTTTTGTCAGTGAGCCAACCGAACTGCGGTGAACCCGCACTCAATACTCTCCCGCATACCACAGATGCTATTGAAGGAACATTACATGACAACTCCAAATTGGGATCTCACTATCGCTTATAGTGGGTTGGATGATGAAAAAATCGAACAAGACATCTCCCTGATTAACCAAGTGATTGAACTGCTTGATGGTCAGGTTTCACAGCGTGAAACCGTTGCCGTGATGCAGAATGCGATTTTGAGCTATGAAGCTGCGAGTAAATTGTTGTCAACACTCTACACATACGGCAACTGCCAAAGCTCTACAGATGCGAGTAATGCAGGTGCGAAAGCATTAGTCGGTCGTATGTCTAAGGTGAGCACTGAACTGCAACAAGCGTTCAGTCCATATGAGCTGACTTTGACTCATGCAGAGGAATCATTTGTACTTGAGGTGTTAAATCATGAAAGTGATGATGTCTCTCAGCAAGCGTTTAATGTGAGTGAACTGCGAAGAAACGCTGACACCATGCTCTCTGTTGAAGAAGAGCAGCTGCTAACCGCGATGACGGTTGACGGTAAGCACGCTTGGAATTACCTATACGACAACTTAACCGGTTCACTGAAAGTGGATGTGAACTATGAAGATGGAACGTCTGAAACACTAGGGTTCTCACAAGCTGCAAGCATTCTTTATGGTTCAGAATTCGACAAGCAAGAAGCGGTTTGGCGTGGCATCCAAGAAGCAATGAAGACGCACCAAGAGTCTTTTGCATCCATTTTAAATGCATTATCAGGTTGGCGCCTGACGGAATATAAGAAACGCTCGACTAAACGTGAAGTGTCTTTCTTAGAGCCTGCATTGAACAGCTCAAGAATTGAAGAAGCGACACTTAACTCAATGATGAAGGTCACTAAAGATCGTATCGAAGTCGGTCGTAAAGCCAATAAATTAATGGCACGTATTCGTGGTCAAGAAGAGCTAAAACCTTGGAGCTACATTGGTGCAATGCCGCCATTTGGCACTGATGCTAAGGTGTACAGCTACGATGAAGCGATTGAGGTGATCACGAAGGCGTTTGCTGAAGTCGATCAAGAGATGGCGGATTTCGTAACCTTGATGGTCGAAAATAACTGGATTGACGCAGCGCCATCACCAAATAAACGCCTAGGCGCTTACTGTACGAAACTCGCTGCAACTCGTACGCCTCTCGTTTTCATGACTTGGGGAGGAAGCCGCTCTGACTTGATGACATTAGCACATGAACTAGGTCATGCATTCCACAACTGGGTGATGCGCGACATGCCAGCATGTAAATCAAGCTACCCGATGACACTAGCAGAAACAGCGTCAATTTTTGCTGAAAACATTGTGCGTGACTACTTACTTGAAAATGTAACTAGCGTCGAAGAAAAGCTGGAAATGTTGTGGGAAGAGCTATCATCAGTATCTGCTCTGATGGTGAATATCCCAGTTCGTTTTGAATTCGAGAAGGCATTCTACGAACAACGTAAAGAAGGTCAGTTTACTGCAGATCAATTCTGCGAATTGATGACGAAAACGTGGCAGGATTGGTACGGTGACTCGATGACAGAGTCAGACCCATACTTCTGGGCGAGCAAGCTGCATTTCGCTATCTCTGGCGTTAGCTTCTACAACTACCCATACTTGTTTGGTTTCCTATTTAGTAAGGGCATTTACGCACAGCGTGAAGAGAAAGGTGCGGAATTCTACAGCGATTACGTGTCATTACTACGTGATACAGGCGCGATGCGTGCTGAAGATGTGGTCATGAAACACCTCGGTATGGATTTACGTGAAGAGACGTTCTGGAAACAAAGCATCGATATCGTCAGCGAAAAGATCGATGAATTTGAACGTTTGCTCGATCAACGATAAGTTCACTAAAACTAAGAAAGCTGCAACAAATGTTGCAGCTTTTTTTTGATTTTTGTTTCGCTAAATTATTTTGCAGGGCGAAGTAAAAAGTAACCTTAAAAGATTGGCGTAATCTAGGTAGGAATGTGGATTTAGCGGTAACTTTCGACGAATAGCTATGATAAAGTTGCTGGCTCTAACGCCTTGTAATTGTTTGATATGCAAACATTAGAGGTATTGGCGTTAACAGTGAGTTTGTTAGTCGATTGCGAAACCGTGACTCCAATTGATTGTGTCTCTCATAAGTGAGATCAAGGCAACACACTTGTGACGAACAATTTATTAACATACCGCCGTGCAATTAAGGAGTAACGCATGACGAAGTCAATCTTTCGCCAATCGTTTATATTTGACAGTTTGGATCTGGATACCCCTGTGTCTCCACAAGAAACGCGTCTCGCTAGCGGTGTTGTGCTAAAGCTGCATGACCGAGGTGTGTTAGAAGTGATCCCTGAAACTCTCAGTGAAGAAACTAAGAACATCATCGTTTCTACGGGCATTCATGGTGATGAAACAGCACCTATGGAGCTGGTGGATAAGTTGATTCAAGATATTGAATCAGGCTTTCAGACAATTCAGCATCGCTGCCTGTTCATTAATGCTCACCCAGAAGCCACCAATGCGCATACCCGTTTTCTCGATGAAAACCTCAACCGCATGTTTGATGATAAGCCTCGCGAAGATAATCGTGAATCGCGTATCGCGGTAAAATTGAAAAAGTGGGTGACAGACTTTTTTGATGCGACACAAGAAAGCTCACGTTGGCATTTAGATATGCACTGTGCGATTCGAGAATCCAAGCATTACTCTTTTGCTGTGAGCCCTAAAACTCGACATCACTGTCGCAGTAAAGCATTAATTGATTTTATCAACAGCTCACATGTTGAAGCTCTCCTGCTATCAAATTCTCCATCCAGTACTTTTAGCTGGTACAGTGCTGAAAACTTTGGTGCACAAGCGCTAACGATGGAGCTGGGGCGCGTTGCTCGCATAGGTGATAACCAATTGGAGCGTTTTACGGCTTTCGATCTGTCTTTAAGGAACTTGATTGGCGATACGCTTCAAGAGCATTTATCGAAACCAGCAATCACTTACCGCGTTAGTCGTACCATCGTTCGATTGAATGAAGATTTTGACTTTATGTTCGATGACAGTGTTGAGAATTTTACGGCGTTTAAACACGGTGAGGTATTTGGGCACGATGGAGATAAGCCATTAATGGCTAAAAATGAAAATGAAGCCATTGTGTTCCCAAATCGACATGTCGCAGTGGGGCAGAGAGCAGCATTGATGGTGTGCGAAGTTCAGACCCGTTTCGAAGACGATGAATTGGTTTACGATTAATTGATCAGATTTACGTCTGAGTTAACATCCAGTATTCGATTTATTGTTAGAAAATAGTTTTCATTGAGAGGGCTTAACGTTAAGGTTAAGCCCTCTTTTTTTCGTTTGAATACTGTGAATTTTATCCTTAGCGATGACGCCAACACCTAAGTATCAGTATCAAGCGAAACGCAACGATGACTTACAAACAGTTGGTTTATGGATTTTCAGCAGTTAGTGAAAAACAAGGAAGGGCGTTGGTTTAAAAGTATCACCGTCATGTCCGTGCTCTTGATTGTATTCTCTGCCGTCTACTTAATGGTCGGTGAAGTTTTTTTATCTCCGTTCTCATCACTCTCATCCTTTGAACACAAACTCCTTATCGATCTGCGATTGCCAAGGTTGCTTGCCGCTATTGTGATCGGCGCGGGTTTAGCTGTTGCAGGGGCAACCTTGCAAGTGTTACTGGGTAACGTTTTAGCTGAGCCTGGTGTATTGGGTATTTCTGGTGGTGCAAGCTTGGCAATGGTTGCGGCGATGTTTTGTCTTCCCGTTCTTCCTTCTCCACCTATCTTCATGCTGTCCGCCATCATCGGGGCACTTTTATTTACCTTGGCTCTGGTGTTGATTGCGCGTCACGCTCACCTTACAACCGCACGATTGCTGTTGATCGGCGTCGCTTTAGGGATTTTGTCGGGTGCGGGCGTCACTTGGGCTTTTTACTTTAGCGATGATCTGAGTATGCGCCAACTCATGTATTGGCTTATGGGAAGCATTGGTGGAACCAGTTGGTATCAACATTTAGTGACCATCATTATGGTGCCAACGATAATATGGTTAGTTTTACAGGGAAGATTGCTCGATAAGTTGATGCTCGGAGAGGTCCATGCTATCCAGATGGGAGTGGATGTAAAAAGATTGCGTTGGCGGCTAATCGGTGCGGTCTCGATCGTCGTTGGCTGTGCTGTTGCTCTGGGCGGGATAATCAGCTTTGTTGGACTTGTGGTCCCACACCTTTTGAGGCTCGCATTTGGTACCGAGAATCGCTTTTTGCTTCCGCTGAGTGCGATCAGTGGCGCTTTACTGCTTGTGCTGTCGGACTTTGGAGCACGATTAGCTCTAGATTCTGCAGAGTTACCTTTAGGAGTGGTGACGACCAGTATTGGCGCCCCGATCTTTATTTGGATGTTGGTGAAATGTCATGATATGCGTTAACCATGTGTCGGTCGGGGAGAGGTTACTGCCCTTATCGTTTAAAATCGAAGCCGGAGAAGTACTTCATGTTGTTGGCCCAAATGGCAGCGGTAAAAGCACGTTGTTATCCGCCATTGCAGGCGTCACGGATGAAGGAATGCAAGGTGAGCTGGTCATCGATGAGCGTGCCGTGCTTTCACTTCCGATTGTTGAACAAGCGCACTATCGAGCCTACTTAACTCAACAGTCTCGACCAGTCTTCAATGTAGATGTATTTCAGTTTTTGATTTTATCATTGCCAAAAGGTGTTCTGGTTGAAAGCTCGGTTGCACAAGAAGCATTGAACGTGATCGTAAACAGCTTAGAGTTGGAAGATAAACTGCATCGAAGTGTACATACATTATCGGGTGGAGAATGGCAAAGAGTCCGCATCGCAGGGGTATGTTTGCAAGTGTTCCCATCATTAAACCCTTATGCAAAACTGCTTTTGCTGGATGAACCCGCCGCGCCACTCGACATAGGTCAACAGAATCTACTGCATTCTTTGGTGGCGAGCTTGTCTGAAAAGGGGTTAGCGATTGTGATTGCCAATCACGATTTGAATGTGAGTTTAAAGCATGCGGATAAAGTCTTGTTGCTCAATAAAGGTGTTGCTGAAAGTTTTGGAGCGGCCAGTGATGTCTTAACGGCTGAAAGACTTAGCCAGACTTACAAAGCAAGGATTCGTAGAGTGACCATCGACGAGGGTGAAATTTTGGTGATGTAATTCATTTGTTGGTGCAAATTGAATAAAGGAGCCATTGTGGCTCCTTTATTGCTTTTGCCCTAGAGGGGATTAAAGCCACTGGACAGAATTTATGACCAGAGCTTGATAGCAGAGGCGAGTTTATATTACTCAGCGTTCAGCTTTGCAAGATCCGCTGGACGGTAATAGACCGATTTCAACACTTTTCCTTGGCGGATCGTTTTACCTTCAGAAACGAAGTCTTCGGCACATTTAGCAATAATGTAATCACCTTTTTGTACTGCCATTAACGTTATGCCTTCTTTGGCGTAGTAAGCTTCGGTTTCTTGATATTCTTTTTCATTGCGACAAACTTTGCTCATGTTGCTTGAATGCACTTCATCCCAACAAGGTAAGAAATCGATATTGCGATTTTTCGCAACGTTGAGTAGGAGGTCGATCAGGTAGCTGATGGTTAGGTTGTCAGCGATATCGGCATGACCTAAATGAACCAAACGCCCCATGAGTACATAAACACTATCGACAATAGCATCGGCTTGTTCGGTTTTACTGTCCGCTTCAGCAAGTTCTGTCATTTCTTCAATAGCAAGCGATGTATGCAAAGTATCCGCTTTCGCATCGAGTGAATCCGGTTGTGCTACAGGCAGATCAAATGTACTGCGAAACTCCGTAATGTCACGGTACAGATGGTTGAAAATGTCTTGATTAAGTTGGGAAAGCTGCATGGATATGTTCCGCTGATAGAAATGACTGAGAATTATATACTCTGTCATCTATGGATGCTAGGTCGAGACTAGATCACTTCACTTGGGTTTTGAAAAGGCTAATATTGACAAAGTAAACAGTTGCATAATGATTTGAAACATAAAATAATGATTTTATCGATTAGCCAACGGTTTGCGATTTGCAGACACCGGAAATTCGAACTTTACTTATGATGTGATTGTCGTGACATCCTTTGTTGTTCATGTTGAGCATAAATGACATAAACAATCGCCATAACTGTTTGTCTCTGTCTTGTCATAAAAACGAAGGCGCGCAGCAGTGGACATTGCTGAAAGTCGCTGATAATCGATAAGACCTTATGCTGAGAGCTGTTTATGCTGACTGCTGAAAAAAGTGAAAGCGAAATCGTGATTCGCCGCCTGTATCAGATCACGAATGATTATCAGGGTGGTTTTGAACAACAAATTCAACATCTTCTAAAAATGGGCTTAGAAAGACTCAATCTAGATATTGCGATTTTGTCGCGAATCGAAGGAACCAATTATCGTGTCGATTACTGTGTTGTTCCTGAAGGAGCAGCGCTGAAAGTAGGAGATGAATTCGACTTTGTTGCAACCTATTGTGCAATCACGGTAGAAGAGTCGCGTCCAATTTTTATTGAGAACATGGGGCAAGACGACAAATATGCTTCTCACCCGGCCTATAAAGCCTTTGGTTTGGAGTCTTACGCAGGGATCCCGATACAGGTGGATGGGATGTTGTACGGAACCTTAAACTTCTCCAGTGCAACCCCGTACCCAAGACAATTTCGAGATATTGATGTGGATGTGCTGCACCTCATGGCGTCATGGATTGAGACTGAGCTCACAAGACGGCAGCAAGAGATGCGATTGCAGCAGATGAATGAAAGATTGCAGTTTCAAGCCTTTAATGATCCATTAACGCATATGCCGAATCGAAGAAACTTATTTCGGACACTAAATGCTAAGGTGGATACTAAGGTTTTAGACGGCTCAAGAGGAGCACTCGCCGTCTTGGATATCGATGATTTTAAGTTGGTTAATGATACGTATGGTCATCAAGTCGGCGATCAAGTCTTAAAGAAAGTCGCGGATAAGATTAAGCGAATCATGACGCCTACTGATTTTGCGGCAAGAGTCGGTGGAGAAGAGTTTGTTCTCTGGTTGCCTGATAAGTCAGAAATGGAACTTGAGCAGCAAATGCAGCAGTTGATGAAAGACGTATCAGCGATTGAGTTAAATCATCAACCCATTACGGTCTCTATAGGTCTTTGTGTCTTTGATGTGCTTCCGAACAAGATTGGTGCTAGCAAGAGTGTTTTGGATGATTTGATCAGTGTTGCTGACGGGTATCTATATCGAGCGAAATCTAACGGCAAGAATCGAACTATCATGGATAAATATCAACCTAGCCATTTTGCAGATGGTTTACTGACGTCAGCGGATGTCTATGTGGCGAAGAGCCGAGAAGGAAAAGCAAACAGTTAAGGAAAAGAAAACAGCGAATGATAGCACTGTTTTCTAGGTGGCTTGTTTCGAAGTGATTTGATACGAACAATATGTAAACTATATCTACTGTGTAAATAGATATGGAAATAGAGATTTCCGCTCTTGCTCTGTGAGATTCGAGACCCTTTCCATATTGATATCTGGGATTTCTTCCGGGTTTGGGTAGTGCCTGAGTACTTTTTCCATACTCTCTTCGCGGATCAGGTGGAAAATAGGATAAGGAGAACGATTGGTTAAGTTTTCACTATCTTCAGGCTCGGAGCCCGCAAAACAATAATCTGGGTGGAAAGTAGCAACTTGATAAATACCTTCCCAGCCTTGGTTTTTGATCAACGCTTCGACCCAATCAATGAACATGTTGTAGTCCCAAAAATCTTGGAGCATATTAGGCACAACGACGAGGGTTGTTTCTAATTCTGCGGGAACATGATCTTCAAGATCCAGTAGCTGGGTTAATATGTCTTGCAGTAGCGTTTCTTCATCGTTAGCTTGACTCACAGAAATTCTGATCTGTTTATTTCTCTGCGGTTTGGCTGCGAAAGGACATAGGTTAAGCCCGATCACAACATCATCAAGCCACTGGTTAACTTCTTGGGAAATCTCGCAATTTGAGCTCATAATACTTTCATCATCGTTTTAATTGATTTTATGAGATAAGGATAACAGAGCTGTCGTTAGATTTCTGACTTAAATGTCAGCAGTTGCAGAACTTTCCAAGTCATTTCCCTCCATTTCAGTTCGCTTACTGAAGCGTGTCAGTAGAAACATTGAAATGAATAAGAGTATGAACAAGCTAGATGCCCCGAGAATGACACCATTCCAACCCACTCTCTGCCAACAGTCGAGTAAAAAGAAGCCGCCGAGACTGCCTCCTGCATAATAGTGCATTAAATACAGGGAGGTCGCAGTGGCTTTGGCTTGTTTCGCTTTTAAACTGACCCATCCATAAGCGAGAGTGTGGACAAAGAATGCTCCAAAGCCAACCAATAACAGCCCTAAGAGCATCGAATGTAGGTTTTCAAAGTAGGTCAGTATCGTTCCCAAAAAACTGATACACCCACCAAGAAACATTCCTTTCGCATAGCCGTGATGGTTTAACCATTTCGCGGCCAGTTTTGAGCTTAATGTGCCACCAAGGTAACAAAGGAAGATCATTGACGTTAGACTGGTAGGTAGATGGTATGGAGCACTGGTTAGACGGAAGCCCATGACCGAAAATAAGTTTACAAATAACGCGAAGTTAATTCCTCCTATAACCATCGCAAACCAAAGCTTTGGGGTCGAAAGATGATCAAAGCTGAAGTTTATTCGCTGTTTTAGAGTTAGAGAGCGGTTATTAGACCGAGAGCCAGTGGTATCGCAAACACGTAAATTTAAGGAATGGGCGCTTTCTGTGCTTTCTGGATTTTCGTTTCGCTTTGTACACGGCCACAATAACGGCTTAAGTAGGCGATAAACCATTGTGACGCACAGTAGCGACATTATCATAATGACAATCACAGCATGTTGCCATCCGAACCACTGCGTGATGATCCCGCCAGTGAGTCGCCCAATAATTCCCCCTAGAGAATTCGCCGCGATATAGCTCCCCATCGCTAGCGTAAATGCATGGGAAGAGAGCGATTGCGCGAGAAATGGAACGGCAACGGCCACAAAACACGCTATAGATAATCCAATAAGCGCTCTTAGAGCAACGATCAGCATGTAAGAGTCAAAGATCAATAATGGCAACGTGAGCAACGGGAGTGCACTTAAAGCCAACAACAGCAGCTTACCTTGGTGCTTACCTTCAGACCAGATAGCGAATGGTAATAACGACACTGCCATAACCAGTGTCGCACTGGCGAAGACCCAGTTGATTTGCGATTCGGATACCTGAAACTCGAGGGCTAAAGCTGGAAGAATGGGCTGGAAGAGATATAAGTTACAGAAAACGCAGAAAGAGGCTAAGACTAGAGCCCAGCTGATGCGTTTGTAGTCACTCGTACCATATTCAATCATTTTTCTTCCTAAACGATACTTTCAAGATAATTGTGAGCACGGTATCAGTATCATAAGCATTAAAAAAATATATTAAATCTATGGATGTAATATATTTTACTTATTATGGAATCAAAACCACTCCGCCATTTTCTTGCGGTTGCAGAGCACCGTAACTTTACTAAAGCCGCGAATGAGCTCTGTATTGCACAGCCTGCACTGAGTATTTCGATAAAAAAGTTAGAGCAATCCTTAGATGTGATACTTTTTCGTCGCGAAGATCGCCAAATTTCGCTCACCAAAGAAGGGGAAGTATTACTGCCTCATGCTAAAAAAGTGGTGCAGCAATTAGATGACGCACAACTTGCGATGGAGGAGTTAAAAGGCCTAATCAAAGGCGAGGTTAGGTTGGGTGCACCAAGTATGATGGGGAGTTACTTTTTCCCTGAGATATTGATGGCATTTAAGGACCAATACCCTGATCTCAAATTAACCTTAGTTGATGCAGGAACGCAATCAATCAAAGAAATGCTTCTTAATGGTGAGTTAGATATTGGTGTCATTATGGAAAAAGATGCGCCCGTTGATCTAGAAACGGATCATTTAGTCACCGCTGAAATGGTTGCTGTTGTAGGCGAGGGGCATGAACTTGCAACCAAGGAGAGTCTTCGTTTTTCTGAGTATTTTGAACACGATCTTATTCAATTTAAACCGGGTTATTTTCATCGCGAATTTATCGATTCGCTCTGCGACGAACTTAAGATTGAACCAAACATTGCTTTTGAGACGAATTTGGTCCCCATGATCCTAAATATCATTAAACATGAGTTTGCCATTACCTCTTTGTTGAAGATGGTGGTTGAAAACGAAACTGGGGTAGTGGGTATCCCTTTTGAGCGACCTGTCACTTTCAATTTGTCACTTGCTTGGCGTAAAGAAGGTTACTTATCCATCGCTGATCGCGCATTTATTTCTTTCATAAAAGAGAAGAGCTCTCAAAAAATGAATCAAAAATAAGACCTTGAATCGATAGTCAACTCAGTTTGTTGCTAAATGTTTCTGTAAATGAGTTGTTTGATACCAGATGCATATGTTGATGATGCTCGAAGTATTGTCGTGTCATTCACCTGTAAATGAAATGTCAGATTGGTGTCATAACTGACCTTAGATAGTATTTGCCGAGTTTATTTTATTTTGCTTGGTGAAAAATATGGGGTTACAAAGAGTTACGAAGAAAGAAGGGTGGCAAAACAATGTTGTCGCGCTGATGTTCTTTTTGTCTTTATCACTGCTGTGTTTCTCAAACAACAGCTATGCAGCAGTCGATGTAGAAAAAGGCTATCAATGGTTATTAAGCCAAAGAAATGCTGACGGTGCTTTTGTTGTTGATAACAGTGTTGCGACACCACAACAAGCGGTTCTTCAAGCTGTGAAAGTGTTAACACTGGCTGAAAAATTGACACTAGCTGAACGAGATAAGGCTGCTGCAGCATTACCGACGCCTAAAGAGTGGACAACGTTTGATATTTATCACCGAGTGCTGTTGTCGACGGATAGTATCGAGAAGAAAAAGCTTGTAACCAAACTCCTCAGTCACCAAGCAGAGAATGGCGGTTTTAGCCATTTGCCGAACTATGAGTCAAATGTTTTAGATTCTTCACTGGCGTTAATCGTTCTCAGCGCTTCAGAATCGGATGCTGTTTTGACCCAATCGATAGCAACGACCATTAACTTCATCAAAAGTAAACAACAACCCAATGGTTCATTTAGGTATGGCGATATGGCCACAACCGATCGCTTTGTCACAAGCTTGGTGTCGCAGGCATTAATGCTTTTTAGAAACAATGAAAACATTGATAAGTTGCTCCTAAAGTCGAACAAATTCCTTCTCGATCAACAAAGTGACCTTGTGATTGCTGAAAATTGGTTAGCGGCCATGAGTTTAAATGCCATTGTTTCGACCGAGCTTGACCATAACGTCTATGCAGTGACGCTTGATAAGTTACGATCGACTCAGCTAGCAAATGGTTCTTGGGATAATGATGTCTATACCACTTCACTTGTTCTTGAAGCGATTCTGCTATCCAATGACCTCACCTTACCATCAGATATTTTATTCGGAAGAGTTACCGGTCAGGTTGTAAACAATCAAACGAAGCAGCCTATCCCATATGCGTTTGTTGAGCTCAAAGGGGCTAAAAGCTATGTCAGAAAAGTAGGCTCCGATGGGACTTTCTTTTTCAATGATGTTGATGTGGGTGCATATACAGCAACAGTTAAAGCAAATGGGTTTTCGGCACTTACACAACAGATATATGTTGATAGAGAACGCATTCTAAACATTGGTTCACTGTCTTTGAATATTGAACCTAACACATCGGTTGTCCATGGGCGAATCACCGATTCCGAGACGGGTGAGCCCATTCGTAATGCGCAAGTCAAAATCAATGGAAACATCGTAGCTGTGGGTGACTTAGGGCAATATGCGACCGTGGTGAACCAAGGAAGTGTATCTATTGCCGTCTCGGCACCGACATACCTGAATGTTGATTGGAATGGCGATGTGCAGTCTGGACAGAGCTATCATTATTCTCCGAAGCTCGCTAAAACAGTTTCGACTGAGCCAGCACTTGTTGTATCAGGAAAAGTCCTTGACGCACATACACTTCAACCAATACTGGGAGCTAAGCTGGTCGCCAACGGAGTCACTAGTGCAGTGATGTCCGATGAACAAGGAAACTTTACCCTAAAACTCAACCTTAACGTAAGTGAAATAACAATCACTACTGCTGAGCATGTGGCACTGACTAAAACAGTGTTTGGTTCCCTTGGGAACCATGTGGAAGCAGGTAATTTCTACCTTATGCCGATACAAAAACCGGCAGAAACACTGATCACCGGGCAAGTGATTGATAAACAGTCAAGAAAACCAATTGCTGGGGCGTTTGTAAAAGTTGGTGGCACGACGGCACAGAGCACAACGGATTGGCTCGGAAATTACCGACTCAGTGTTCTTTCATCTGACAAGAGCCAGCTCATGGTTGGTGCGGCAGGGTATTTAAGCCAATCGCTTGGCATTGATAGTAAATCTCCAGACAGAGTCATGGCTAATTTTGAGCTAGAGCCTGCTTCACGCCGTGGACTACTGATTGATTCACTTCAATTGAGCCATCAATATTTGGAAGCTTACCAAAACCTTGATATCAGTTTCATTGTCAACAACAGTTCTGACGTTGCAAAAAATATTGTTGTTGTCAATGAATCACTTAGCGCGTCAGGTGAGGTTTTATCAAAGCGCATCCTAAGCCGAGAGAGCATATCTCAGCAAAACAACCTGACGGATACAATTCTTCCAAGAGAAGCCAAGCAATACACCAATCAATGGCACTCAGGCATTACACCTCCAGGAAGTTATATTAGCCGGGTACAAGTGTTTGATGAAAGTACTCATGTGCTCCTTGCAGAGAAGAGTATTCCTTTCAATATCGTCAAGACGCAAAAAATAGGTTCTCTTGAGCTGGTCCCGCGACCGCAGTTTGGATATGTGGGTCAATCCGTATCATTAGATATTCTCGGAAAAATTGAAAACCGCTCAAATGTTGCCATTGATGTTGAAGTGGGCTACGTCATTCAACAGCCTAATTCCGGAACCGTTATTGTTTCAGGGCAATTTATAAAGACACTCTTACCGCAGCAAATGACGGTGGATCTAACCGCACCTAAAGTCTTGCATAACTTTAGTGTGCCAGGCGAGTATCACTTAATAACCGCTGTCCATTCCTTGATCAAGCCTAGCCTCATTGTGACTAAGCCGATCACGGTAGTCTCGTCAAGACCATTAGATATCACACAAGGAATAAACCCATCTCAAGTGATTCCTGTTGATAAACAGAAAGTCACAATCAAAATTGATCTGGAGGGGAAATAAATGAAAAAACAGTGGTGTTGGTTATTTGCAATTTTTATTTCCCTCGCGAGTATGCTGGTAAACGTCAGCCATGCTCACACAGACAGTAAGGGAAAAGAGTTTGTTGTTGCATTCTCGAAAAATTTGATGCCTCAGGGAAATCGATATGTATTTGTATCAAGTGATAAAGCGGCTTCAGGCACGCTATCGATCCAAGGGTTAAACCATGTTCAGCAATTTAGCTTACTGCCGGGCGAGGTGAAAAAGCTATCGTTGCCGATTGAAGTCGAGGCATATGGCCCAGATACAATCTCGACAAAGGCGATAAGAGTTGTCGCTAATGAAGAAATCACGATTTATGGTTTGAATCAAGTCTCCCGTTCTACCGATGCTTTTCTTGGATTGCCGCTAGATACGCTTGGTCTAAGGTATATCATACCTAGCTATAATGCTTTGGATACATTGGCCTCAGAACTGGTTGTCGTTTCTCCTTATAACAATACAAAGGTCTCTATTACGCCGCGCAGTCAAGCGGGAAGCAGAATTGCTGGCGAAACGTATCAGATTGATTTGCAAAGTGATCAGGTTTATACCCTGTCGTCGAAAGGAGATTTGACAGGATCAATCATTCACTCTAACAAGCCAATTGCTGTGTTTGGTGCCGTGCAATGTGCAAATGTACCGACCAATGTTTCGGCTTGTGACCACCTAACTGAAATGATTCCGCCTGTATCCACTTGGGGAATTCAGTTTTTAACCGCGCCATTAGCAACTCGAATTAATGGGGACGTCTTCAGGTTGCTTGCCTCACAAGATAAGACCGAGGTTAGAGTTAATGGCCAAATCGTAGCAACCTTAAAGGCGGGTGAATACTACGAAACAGTCTTGAAGAAGGCGAGCGAAATAGAGTCAAACTATCCCATTCTTGTCTCACAATATTCTGCAGGTAGTGACTTTGATGGGATCACTTCAGACCCGTTTATGATGGTCATTCCTCCTGTAGAGCAATACATGTCTCAGTATTACTTTACGACACTGGGAGGCGATGATGGTTTCAGCAATGGATTTATTAACTTAATCGTTCCAAGCAGTTCGCAGCACTCTGTCAAGTTAGATGGATTACCAATTGATCCGAGTGTTTTTTCACCTATTGGCGTCAGTGGAATGAGCAGTGCGCAAATCACATTGAAACAGGGCTCTCATAGTCTGAGTGCGGATCAAAGGTTTGGTGTCTTCTCTTACGGTTTTGGGGCTTTTGATTCTTACGGCTATACAGGTGGGATGTCATTTGAATTCATTAACCCAACCGGTGACCGATTTGCACCTAATGTGGTAATTAATCAGCTCGGTACGACTCTACAAGGTTCGGCAGGGGATTCAGAAGACATCAACTTGAATGGTGCACTGGATACTGGTGAAGACCTAAATGGTAACGCGATCATTGACCGCCGAACCGAAGACCTAAATGGCAATAATATTCTCGACAACGGTGAAGACGTCAACGGTGACGGGGTATTAGACACTGACACTGGCATTTTCCGTGTTTCCCTATCTCCCGAATCTGCAAACCTAAAATTGGATGTTAATGGCTTTGTTCCTGGGAGCTTACACGTCGATTTTCAAGTCAGCCGATTGGATAGTTCCATTCCTGGGTTGGGTAAATTAATCATCATGGATGGTGTTGGAAACATCACGGAGAAAGTGCTTAAGCTGGATACCCAGACGGCAACGTCAAATGTGATCGTCACCAGTATTTTGTCAACACAAGATATCGACCTAGATAACACTTCATTTGCTCGTATTCCGGATACAATCACTCAAGGACAGGGAAATACGACGTTGCAATGGAGGTTTACGGATCTTGCCAGTGCTCAAACGTTTGATCTTGGCTACGACGTCATCTTGTCCAACCTGACGCCGAATGAGACACGTGTTGTAACGCAAAATCTCATTTTGGAATATACGGATGTGGATGGCCAAAACATCCGTCGCGAACTCGGACAACAAAGCGTAACAGTTGCTAGCTCAGAGTTTGACCTGACGACAGAGATTGATAAGTCGATTTATATCAGTGGTGAAACCGTCATTATTACAGGTAATGTCTTTAACTTAAGTACCTTCCCGGCTGATGCGACACTAAAACTGTACATTAGAGATGAAAATGGTGTTCTCGTTGCTGTGGTCAAAGACGTTACTCTCACTCAATTGGCCCAAGGAGTGGCAATACCCATCACCGATGCCTTCTTTAATACAGATGGAATCATTTTGGGCAACTACCAGGTCGTCGCAGTATTGACGGACCAACTTAGCGGAGTACCAATTGAAGTCGTACGACCATTCACTATTACCAATGAGAACGGTACGTTAGCAAATATTAAGTCGTCTCTAGTGACCGACAAGCCTACCTATGGTCAGTGGGACACGGTGATTGTCGATGTATCCGTTGAGAATAAAGCTAAATATTCAGTGGTTGATAACGCGGTGGGAGTTTTGACCTTGGTGAGGCCGGGTCAAGCGCCAGAAGTCATCGAAACCGTTGCACTGCCAAGCTTGTCGACGAACCTATACCTCGACTATCAATTCACAATTCCATTAAATCGCGCTCCTATAGGTGAATATCAGCTTGAATGGGATATCAGAAGCAGCCAAAACACGTCGCTGGCACGCAGTTATGCAAGCTTCAAGGTGGAAGAGAAAGTCAGTGCATCTTTGTCGACTCACGTGAGTGTCGAAAAACCGAAAGTGCATTTCGGAGAGGACAATAAGTGCATTATTGATTTAAACAACCGTGGAACGTCGGCAATTAGTCAGTTACCGATTCGATATCAAATTGCCAATATTAGCGATAAGAGTGTATTGCAAGAGCAGAAGGGACAGTTGAATCTCGCGATTTCAGCAACTCAACGTGATGTGTTTGTCATCAATACTCAGTTAGCCAATGGGCACTACGTTTGTGCCGCTCAAGCTGAAGTTAATGGAACTTGGGTGACTCTCGATTCCGCTACATTTGAGGTCACAATTGACGTGGAAGTCATTGACCGCGTCGGATCAGTGCTGATCCTGCAAGATCGCGAAGACAAGCTGGAACCAACGGATCCATTTGGTCCTGTTCAAGCCACGTTGGCTGCGCAAAAAGTGAATACGATTGAACTGCTGAAAAACATGGGCTGGCAAACACACTATGTAACAGACCAGTGTACGTTCGCTGAAGCATTGTTAACCAACAAATATGATGTCTTGATGGTAGTGCCTGAGGTGAAGAAGATGCATCGTGATATTCAGCAATTATTGAGCTATCACGCGTTCTTAGGCGATGGCGTTTTCGTATCGCAAAATGTGGCTCATAGACAACCTGTTTTGCAAACTCTGCTCGGACTTGAAGTGGCAACGGCTCAGCCGGTTGCAACCGGTATTGTGGAGCATACGACTGGTAAAGAGTGGCCATTTGCTTACAGCGATACGTCATTTACCTTCCACCCAAATGGAGCGAAAGATATTGCTGGGTATAGATTGGCCGATCCAAAACAGCAATGGCTGTATTCCGATCCAGATCAGTGTTTACAGTCTCCGACGCCACCCGCATTGTCCCAATATGGTTATGGGAAAGGGCAAACCAGCTACGCAGGGTTTGACCTATTAGCTCAGAGCCTTGATAACCGTTATCAACCGCTCTTTGCGCAAATACTTGAATCTTTATATCCGACTCAATTCGATCTTTGGGTTGGTGAGGAGAAACCAGTCACATTGACGGTGAATACCGGCAGTGTGAGTGCGAGCGGTGAGATTAGAGTGACGTTGTCACCAGGTCTTGCAATGCATCAAAATGGCTCATTTACGAAAGTCGGGAATCAGTGGGTTAGCCAATATGCGGCTACAGGTACAGAGTTCGCTCAATTATCGATTGAAGTGATGGGCACGAAAACGGGTGTTGAAACACTTCAGTGGTCGGTCTACGCAGGTCAAGGTATTCATGCGCAGTTGGTTAAGTCTAAAACTCTGATACTCAATCTCGCTGACAAAGTCGATTTAAACCTGCTGGCGACGGCCATTGATAGCGAAATTGCTCATGGATCTGCTACGCAAGCATTGGCCTTGAGCAAAGCTTTAATCACGCAAGCCAGACAAGCGGTGAAGGAAGAGAAGTTTAAGAAAGCAGCGAACTTACTTGATCAAGTGATTGCTAACCTTGAAGGCGAATCTTTAAATGATGCGAATCTCTTATCGCAGATTGTGAAATATCGAGCTAACTTGCTGCCAGTTGACCTGCTAGGTCCATGTAAAACCTTGGATTTATGTCAATGTGTGATGACCTGTGCGAGTGGTGCATGTGCTCCAGGTGAGCTAGGCCGACCAACCATTATTTGTAACAGCAATAAATAGGATGAGGAACGAGGTAATGAAGACTAAATACACGACATTATTTAGCTTGATGGCAGGAACAATCGCCTTTTCGGCAGCGGGTTCAGTACCGGTAGTCCCTCATCAGGATGTATGGTTGTCACTGGATGATGCAGCGCATTTTAATGTACTGGTATTCGAAAACTTTTCTGGGGTGGACTCTGAAGTAGAAGGGCGTTTAGCCGTCGGGGGGCATCTTAATGTCGAACAATATGAAGTTGCTGATGAGCTCGAAGATGATGATGATGATGAAATTGACTGGACTTTCCCGTATTCACTCGTAGTTGGGTTAGACGCGAGGTTTACTAGTGGTGAAATTGAAGCGGGACATACCATCGTTGGTGGCAGTGCGGCCGGGATTTCACATTCAGTTCGTATGGAGCTAGAAGATGGACAGATGATTTGGGATCACGCAGATATGCCGATTAACTTCGCTGATTTAGAATCGAAAATGAAAGGTCTATCGCAGTACCTTGCAACATTGCCTGTTAACGGAACCCTCAGTCATCACGAAGAAGGCTTGTTGCTCAAAGGAGATTGTAAGAGCGAAGTTCAAGTCTTTCATCTTGAAATGTCTCAGCTTGAAGGCGCGGAAGAAATTGAAGGAACCTGTATTCCTGAGTTCAGCCATGTGGTGATTAATGTGTCCGGTAACGAGGGGGAATTCCATGATGTGGAAATTGACGACCTTGATGATGTGGAAGAGGGCAACGTATTGGTCAATTTCTATGGTGCGCAGCGATTAACTTTTGGTGATGTTGATTTTGAAGCCAGTGTACTTGCACCATTTGCGGATGCAAAAGGAACAGACTCAGATGGTTCCATTGAAGGGACCTTTATTGCGCACTCATGGGATGGCAATACGGAATTTGAATGGGAACCGTTTGGCCCATTTAAAGGGCTGCCAATCAGCTGTGAAGGCCCAGTTTACCCTTAGTCAGTGGCACGAAAGCTCACCTCGTTGTTGGTGAGCGTCATCATTTTCCAGATATTGGCTTAAACGAATTTAGAATTATGAAAATAATGAATCCGAATTATCTACGTCAGTGTATTACTATGGCCACTGTTGGTCAGCACTGTGGTTGTGCAAAACAAAGAGGTTGTGCAAAACAAAGTGGTTGTGCAAAACAAAGTGGTTGTTCAAAACAAAGTGGTCGTGCAACAAAAATTGGTCACGTAACAAAAACTTTGTTGACAATTGGTGCAGTGAGCTTTGCTTCCACTGCCTTTCAGCAAGCGAATGCGACAACACCATCAGGTCAAGAAAAAGTGGTTAGCGTTACCTCTGTTGGGGGGGTAACTACGCAAGCTTCACCTGTCGACGTGCAGGAGGCATTATCATCGAGTTTAAATCAACTTCATGTTCTACTAACAAATAGAGTAGCTCAGGAGATAGCAGAAGCTCAAACAACCACATCGACATTAAATTCCGTCGAGAAAGCATGGAACAACTACACTGGTGAATTGCCTGTTACGCCAGCTTCGATGAAAGAGTGCGAACAAGTTGCCTATACGATACGTCAGAATTTTAATCGCCTTATGGGACAAGTACAGTCGGTTTACAGTGATGCGGCAATGAGTGCTGAAGTGCCTGATCAGGTGTTGAAACTGATTCGTGAAAGGCAAGTACTTACGATGAAAGAAGTGGGGAATCAATTTGGAAAACTGGATCAGTTACTGACTAATTTTATCGAGGCGAAAACCCAGAATGGTCAAATCGAAGCCTATAAAGCTTTGACTGAGTTTATCAATCTCACAACAAATCAAGAGAAAAGCTCACTTCGCGAACAGCAGAGCAACAATTTTCATCAACGAAGTGCACTAGAGCAACGGACGCCAATTGAAGAACAAGCGGCTTTGGAGCAGTATACTGGCGGGGTCACTACCACTGACACAACAGCGTTTGATGCTTCAACAATTACCCGAAGCGTGGCCCCTGAACTGGCTGAAGGACTAGAAGTTCAGATTACCCCAGAGGTTAATGCGCTAGCCGCTCAGCTTAACAAAAGTAGCTTGTCAATATTTGCCTGGGTACATAACCATATCGATTTTGTTCCAAGCTTTGGATCTATTCAAGGCTCGCATCAAACCCTACAGAGCCGCAAAGGAAACTCATTTGATATAGCTAGCTTAACAATAGCACTGTTACGCGCATCAAATATTCCAGCGAGATATGGGTACGGAACGGTTCGTGTATCTGTAGAACAATTGATGGACTGGGTCGGAGTTACATCACCTGAGGCGGCACAGTCTATTTTATCGCAAGGTGGAATTCCTTACTTGCCAGTTATTGAGGGGGGGCAGGTAGTTGCCTTTCATGTCGAGCACATTTGGGTTGAGGCATGGATTGACTATATTCCTAGCCGTGGGGCAGTTGAAAGAGAAGGGGATACCTGGGTAGCGCTGGATCCAAGTTATAAAGTCTATAGTAAAAAGGTAGGGATAGACTTAGCGAAATCCAATCCATTCGATGTCGCATTATTTACTGATAACCTAACCAAGAAAACGTTGGTAAACGCCGAACAGAAATGGGTGAAGGATTTGCCGATAACGGATTTTTCTCAGCAAATTAATTCTTACCAAAACAAAGTGAGTGGGGTGGTTAATGCGCTTAATCCTCAATCATTGTTGGCAGATATCCTTGAGATTAATAATATTGACGCGAAAGAGATCAAGCCATTGGCTGCAAGCCTTCCTTATGAAGCCATCTTAACTCGAACTCATTTTAACCAAGTACCTGATAATTTACTGCATAAATTCAGGTATAGATTGACATCTGATGATGGTGGTGCCGCTGACTTTGAATATGAGGTCGCTACAGCGAGTTTAGCTGGAGAGTCCATTTCGCTGGATTTTTCTCCAGCGACCCCAAGTGATCAAACTATCTTAGCCAGTTTTATGGCCGAACCTGCAAGTGCGAAAGCCAAGGTTGCTGGTTATCTGGTTCAAGTTAAGCCTAATTTACGCGTTGGCGATCGAGTCATTGGCACGTCGCAACCCATCGCTATGGGGACACAAAAGTTAGAGCACATCGCCTTATATGCACCAAATTTGGGTTGGAAAGGCGACTATAATCCTGTCGATGCCGGAGAGTTTCGCTACATCCATTTTAACCTACAGGGCGTGGCTGGCTCGGAGGCTGAATCCAAAATACGAACCTTATCCAAGACTGAGTCAGTGTTAACGTCAGGGCAAGGCTCGGAAATCGCATTACTGGATAGGTCACAACTAGTCGGAGACAAGCTTGAAACGGCTGCATTGGCGTTTAACGCTGCCAACGATGCGCAAAATTTACTGAATGCGACGAATACACTTGTTACACATTATCGACTCCCTAGTGTGACTGTTTCGTTTTTAGACATTGAATCCGAATTCTGGTTAGGGCTGCCACGAGATATTGTGTTTAATGGTTATGCAATTGATGCTGATTTACAGGCAACGCAAACCGTTTCGCAAGCTTCTAATAAGCAAGCAGTATCAAGCTATTTAAGCGCACTCAACAGCCAATCCAGTGCGCATAGTCACCTAGTTCTGGAAAAAATTACTCAAGCAAATGATGTGTACGTTGAAGGGGTAAGTGCTGCGGCCGTTTTAAGTCAGGCTGCGCTGTTGAATCAAAAAATCTGGACCATTGATCAAAGCAATCTTGAGGTGGCATTAACCAATTTAACGCATAATGATCAAACTGAAACCTTGATTCGTGAAGCGGTTAATCAAGGTAATACGGTGTTTGTTCATGACTCCTCTATCGCCTTTGGCAAAAAGCAATACACAGCTTGGGTCATACAAAATCAAGCGACTGGGATGGAACAGTATCAACTGTCCCAAGGAAAACAAGATGCTGGCGTCGTGACGACGGGAGCAATGTCAGAGTGGGTTCGATTATTTGAAGGGTTGTTGGTGAACTCAGACAATCTCGGCAGTCTCATGGGTACGAATCTTAATCTTTCGAATTACCAGACGTCGGTTATCCAAGGGTCGATATCTAATACGGTGAGTTTAGCAAAACAAGCGGAACAACTGAGTGCAATTAAGAGCACAAAGTACCTTTGCGAGGAGTCTAAGAATCGATTGAGCGCAAGCTTAGTCGCCCCTCAGGTGCTAAGAAAAGTAATCTTTGATCAGGCAGCATTGCAAGCGCATCTAAGCTGGATGTACTCTGAAAAACTCAATCTCTTACAGACAGAATGTAATCTAATTCCTTAAGTATAATAATAACTATCTCTCATTCCGCATTTGCCAATGTTGATTTCCCTTCAGCATTGGCTTTTTTTTTGGAAAAATTGATGAGGCTATTTATACCCAAGTAACCTCGAGATGCTAGGTTCAGCGAGAGCTGCTTGGGTTGATAGCAAGGCATTACTTTGAAGATCTAGTGGCTCTAAATCAAGAAGTAATAACACAGCTAGCGAGCCAAGCAGACTCGCCCTTCGGGAGCCTGTCACTGGCTTCACTTCTGCGTTAGAGACATTGAAAATAGAATGACTATTTCCTTCATCTCTGCCTTGAATTGAAACCAGTGACAAGGCTCTGAATGCTGCATCTTGAAGTCACTTGGGTAAATACATTCGCTCAAAATTTTTGACATTCCAACCAATCATGTACTGGTCACCAATCTTTAAAACGGGCAAAGACCGAGCACCAATGGCATCCAATTCTTTACGACCACGTTGCATCTTGGCGTTGGTTAATCGGTACTTATATCCTTTAGAATCTAGGTAGCGTTGTGCGTCTTTGCAGTGCGGGCACTTATCTTTGACGTATAAAACCAGTCTTTTCATTATTGCTTCTCAATTCAAACAGGTCACGAAGTGTAGCCAATAATGAGACGTTAGAAAAGGGAAGGGTAGATCATCACTTCAATAGTCACTAAACTGTTCGGTCGCAAAAGAAAGGCAGTACCATGAACCCGTTACTCAGATACATTCAAGGCTATCCTCAAAGTATTTTAGAGCCCGTCAATCGGTTGATTGAGCAAGGTAAATTCGTTGCTTGGTTTGAGCAGCGTTATCCAGAGCGTCACAGTATTCAAAGTGAAAAAGCATTGTACGAATACACGATGCAAATCAAAAACCAATACATGCGTAAATCGTCGCCTATCAGCAAGGTGGTGTATGACAGTAAAATCCACTTGATCAACAATGCACTGGGTTTACATAGCACCGTTAGCCGTGTTCATGGCAACAAAGTCAAAAGTAAAAGTGAAATTCGCATTGCTAGTGTGTTTAAACATGCCCCAGAGCCATTGTTGAGAATGCTAGTCGTCCATGAATTGGCACATATAAAAGAAAAGAATCACGATAAAGCTTTCTATCAACTCTGCTGCTACATGGAGCCTGAGTACCATCAATTAGAACTTGATGGTCGATTGTTTATTATTTACCGAGAGCTGTTAAACAAGAGTCGAAACAACAATGAGTAAAAGACGCAACCAAACTCAACATTTTGGTGAATACTTCATCAAGCCTAAAGCCAATCTTTTACGTGGAACGAAAAAGACGAATACTAGCAGTAGCAGTAGCAGTAGCAGTAGCAGTAGCAGTAGCAGTAGCAGTAACGATGTAACGCCACACGAGTCTGCTTTTAAGAGAAAAAAATCGGAGACAGATAAAGGCAAGCAGGAGCCTCAAAAGCCAGAGCAACCAAAGAAAATCCGCTCTGATTCTAAAACGAATGTAACTAAAACGCAGCGTGCTGGTTTACACAAACATAATGCGCATCGAGGACGATACGACTTCGATAAGTTGGTGAAGATAACTCCACAGCTCAATCAGTTTGTCATAACGACCCCTGCTGGGGAGAAGAGCATTATATTCAGTGACCCTGTGGCGGTCAAAGTCCTGAATAAAGCATTATTAGCGGCTTATTATGATGTTCACACTTGGGACATTCCTCAAGGGTTCTTGTGCCCTCCGATACCCGGTCGTGCGGATTACATTCATCGTGTGGCGTCGTTGATTAGCAAAGATTTTGTTGTCTCACATGATAGCACCAAGCTCACTCAGTTTAAGCGTGAAGAACGTCAATATGAACAACATCAGTGCGAACAACATAAAAAAGTATCAGCGCTGGATATTGGTTTAGGAGCCAACGCCATCTATCCCATCGTTGGGGTAACCAAGTATGGCTGGCAATTTGTTGGTTCAGATGTGGAAATGGCGTCAATAGAAAATGCTCGTTGGATCGTGAATAGTAATGATGTTCTTGCTGATAAAATTGAATGTCGCTTACAAGAAGACAGCCAGCGAATTTTTGTTGGTGTGATAAACAAATCTGATCGCTTTGCCATCACTACTTGTAATCCTCCTTTCCACCGCAGTGCACAGGACGCGCGTGATGGCAGTTTGCGCAAGCAAAAAAATCTGACTTCAAATCGGGGGAAACGCGGACAGAAAAAAGCGATTTCCGAAGAGTCACTCAACTTTGGTGGTCAAAGTAATGAGCTGTGGTGTGATGGTGGAGAAGCCAGTTTCTTACGTCGTATGGCGAAAGAAAGTCAGCAATTCGCCGGTCAAGTATTATGGTTCTCCTCATTGGTTTCGAAAAAAGAGAATGTCCGCCCGTTACGTAAGCAGCTTGAGACGCTGGGGGTGGTTGATATTGTGATCGAAGAAATGAGTCAAGGTCAAAAAGTGAGCCGATTTGTGGCTTGGACGTATCATGATAAGAATGCTAGAAGCAATTGGTTCTTAAAAGATTAACCCTGAATGACCCAATGATTGTTCAATAGAAAAGACTCAGATATAAGTAGGGAGGTGAGGAAATGAATATTGAAATTTACCTCCCTTGTGAGCCCCAGTGGTTATGCGATTTTTTGTTAGATCTCTTTGCTTTGTTGTTCGTGGCTGGTGTATTCATGTTTATCATCATTCTGTATCGTGAATTTCAGCGTAGTCACACTAAACATTTGACAAGAAAGAAAAAGCGAACGAATAAAAAAAGCCCACCTTAAACAAGATGGGCTTTTTTGATGACAAGCCTGAGTGACCCAAAGCTTAGTTAGCACAAAGCTTAGTAACCCAATGGTAAAAGCCTGTGTAAGCGGAGCTATCAGATTCAGTGAGAGCTACTTGGGTAGTCTGGCTGCCATGACGCTAAAAATTCAGATGCAGGAATGGGCTTACCAAGATAGTACCCTTGCCCGACATCACAGCCTAAATGAGCGAGAATGTCTTGCTGGTGCTGCGTTTCTATACCTTCCGCGACGATCTTCATTTCGAGGCTGTGCGCCATAGAAACGATCGCCTCTAACAGTTTGACTTCCTCTTGATCATCCTCGATACCTGAAACAAACGTACGGTCGATTTTTATGCCGTCAAACTGCACCTGCTGTAAGTAAGAAAGTGATGAATAGCCCGTACCAAAATCGTCCAACCAGATTTCAATGCCTAAGTTGCCAAGTTGCTTAAGAACACGGTTAGCACGTTTGGTATCGCTCATTAGTAGACTTTCTGTCACTTCAATTTGAACCCCATTTGGTGGGAGATCATAGGTCGTTAAGTAACGTTTAAAAATACCTGATAAATCCTGACGGTAGAGCTGCCTTGGTGACAAGTTAATTCCGACATGAAAATGATGCCCAAACACGTCTTGCCACAATCGCCCTTGCTTAATCGCTGACTCGATAATGTGCTCACCGAGCGTTAGGATCAAGTCACTGGATTCGGCTATCGGAATAAACTGATCGGGTTGAATGTATCCATGTTCAGGGTGTTTCCAGCGAACCAGAGCTTCAGCCCCAACAAGGTGGCCGAAAGTCAGGTCGAATTTCGGCTGATACCATAATTCAAACTGATCAAGCTGGCTCATGGCACTTTTCAACTCGCGTTCAATGGTTACTCGTTGTTCAAGTTGTTCATGGAGTTCTGAATCATAAACGACGACGCTTTTGTTATTTGCATCTTTCGCTTTTTGCATTGCTAACTCTGCCTGAGATAGCAAATGCTCAACTTGAGAAGAAAACGACGGATAGCTTGAGATCCCAATACTGGCCGTAATCGACACTTCACTATCATCAAGGAGATAGCTAGAACACAGGGTTGGCAACAGAGATTTAGCTAAAGTACGCGCATCGGCTAAATGATTTCCATCGAGTAAAATGGCTAACTGGTCCACTCCAAGTCTAGCGATCAAAGGTAAGGTGGAACTCTTTTGAAGATACATACCAATGGACTCAGCGAGACGCTCTGAAAACAGTTTGACCAGTTCATCGCCGAGGTCATGACCAAAGTGGTCGTTGACTTGTTTAAAGTCGTCGATATCGAGCACCATGATGCTGAACGGTGTTTGGGACTCATCAACACGCTGTTGCATTGCCTGAAGCAGTTTGACTCGATTGGGTAATCCAGTCAGTGAGTCGTAATACGCCATAAATTCGACTTTACTGTGATGGTTATTGATGTCATTTGTCATGCTGTTGTATGCGTGAACCAATTCACCAATTTCATCTTCACGATGTATGCCCCGAATTTGCGCGAGGTTGCCACCTTTCGTTGAGGAGATATGTTGGCTTAATTTTTTAATCGGTCGTGTTAAAGATCGACCCACGACAACGGCCATGACGAGACCAATAGCAATACAAACCACGCTGATGAATGATTGCAGCATCAACATGTCTTGTTTGTCTTGTATATTGATGGCTTGTATTTTTTGCTTGTTACGCTCTTGCTCTTGATGAAGGTGTGATAAATCCATTTCAAGATAAACAGCCCCAAGCAGGACATCAGACTGTTCTATTGGCGCAACCGCGATTATACGTTGTCCATTATTACCGACAATCACATCATGAGATTCAAGTGAATCTTTTATCGCGGCTTGTTGAGGGTGTAGAGAGCTGAACAAACTCAGCTCCTTTGTTCCATCATGGAAAATATAGCCATCGTTATCAACCACATGAACCACTGCGACATCGGGTTGGGAGAGGGTGGTATTAACCACACGATAGGTCATATTTAAATTGGATGTGTATACAGGGTCAAACAGCTGGCTTGCCAGCATACTGGCGTAAGTAACCCCTTTTTGTTGAATGTGGAGCTCAGTTTTATGTTGTGTATTCACGGTAAACTGGCGCATTAGGTTAGAGGAATGACTATCGTACCCTTGTACATAGAGTACAAAGTTAACGATCAGCACCATGGCAACGACAACCACGGTGGAGATGATGTATTTACCTTCTAGACTGAGCTTTCTTAGCATGCAATAACCGATAAAGAATGTTTATTTTACGCGATTTAGGTTGGTTTTCGCTTCTTCGAGCGTTTCCTGCATTTCTGCGGTAAATGGCGCGATTTTAACCGTAGCTTGGTATCCTTTAAGTACGTCTTGTCCCTCGGGGCTTTTATCCATATCAAAGAGAATCTGTTGGATCTTATTTGTTTGCGTTGCGCTTAGGGTCGGTGAGCTGATCACAATATCTCGCGGGTATGCTTTTGAGCTGGCAAATATAGTGAGCTGCTCGCGCATTCTAACGGGCATATCAGTTGGGTTGTTCCAGTTAAAGTCACTAAACACAGCGGCATCGATTTTCTTCTGAAACACCCAAATTGACAGGTTGACTTCATTCGATTGAGGTAAATGATCATCGATAAACAGATAACCAACATTATCCCCATCCGGACGCTCATCCGCACTGCGCAAGTGTTGTAACTCAAGCCCATGATTTAACATTGTGATGGCCGGGATAAAATGGCCGCTGGTGGATTGACGTTTTTCAAACGCGATAGACTTGCCTTTTAGGTCATCAAGGCTTTTCAATTGACTGTCGGTGCGGCTGAAAAAGACCGAGCTGTACTTTTCTTGCCCTTTCTTCCAACGATTACCAAGGAACACGGCATTCGCTTCATTTTTTAAAAATAAAGCATTATAGGCCGTTGCCGTTGCGAGGTGCACCTCTCCTTCTGAGAGAGCAAAAGCAAGCTGGTTGTAGTTTTGAAATACTCGAACCGATCCTGAGGAGAAATCGGGGTGGTGAGAGGCAATATAGTTGATAAATGGCGTAGATTTACCAATTTTTGAGCGAACATTTTCTGAGACCAAACCAAAAACAAGCGGTTGGGTCTCATACTCAGAAGCGAATGATGGTGCACTTAGGGTTGAAAGTGTGCCAATAACAGAAATGGCGATCTTTCGGGCTAACTTCATAAAAACAGTAACTCATAACAATCTGTACATTGTGCGTTATGAGAATGTAATGCATAGAAGTAGCCCTTGTACAGGACAAAATGTCTATTGTGCGAGAAGTTTGTCGAGACGTTTCTGATATTGTGCGGCAACCGTATGATTTCCAGCTTGCGTTTCAAGTTCCGTTAGCAGAGAGAGCGATGTGGTTTGCTGTCCATACATCGTTTGGAATTTGATCAAGCGGATGCGCGCAGAACTGTATTCAGCACGTTCTATCTCTAGGTTGGCAAGGTTAATGATCGACTTAGGACGCTTTGGTTCATGATCCAGCGCACGACTGAAGTAGAGGTAAGCCTTATCTTTATCCTTAGACTTCAATGCACAGAAGGCTGCATTTTCGTAACTTGCTGACATCAGGTAATACAGAGGTTGTTCTGCCGATTTCATGAACATTTGGTCCGCACGTTCATACTCACCGTTTTTACATAAGAAGGTCGCAAAATTGTTGAGTACGTTACCATTATTTGGGTGCACACGAATCGAGTCTTCATACATTTCACGTGCTTTCTCAGGTTCACCCACACGATCATAGAAGTGCGCCATCGCAATTTGAGCACGGTAGTAGGTAGGAGCATGTTCCAACGCCAACTCAAGATTTTTCCTCGCACGGATTAACACACCATTTTCCATATAACCAATACCAAGATTGATTCGAGCTTCGGACATTTCAATAGGGCTAGATTTTGGTTGTATATGGTCACCTTCGGTGACAGTAACACAGCCTACCATAGTGAGCGAAAGAGCAATTGGAGCAACGAGTTTACGGAGTTTAATGGTCATGTTTTATCCTAGCTATGTACAGACGGATACATGATATTTGGTGTACTTTACTTGCATATCGTCAATCGACAACAATGCGACAGAGGTATCAAAGAGAAAGAAGAAAACCGCCAGTTTGGCGGCATTTTATGCAATGAGAAATGTTTAGATACAATTAAATCAATTAGTTAGTCTTTAGTAAACGCAGCTTCACTAAACCGATCCAAATCGTATGGTGTCTGCTGATAAACACAGTAATTCAACCAATTTGAGAACAGCAGATGCCCATGACTGCGCCAACTCGCTTTAGGCGGGTTATCTGGGTTGTTGTTAGGGTAATAATTTACTGGGATCGCCGGCTCCATCCCTTCACCTAAATCACGAACATACTCATTATGCAATGTATGTGAGTCGTACTCTGGATGACCTGTGACAAACACATTCCGTTTATCTTTGGTTGCAGCCAAATAGACACCTGCAACATCAGAGGTCGCTAAGATATCAAGATCGGTATTCTCTGTTAAAAATTCCGCAGAAAAATCAGCGTAACGAGAGTGGGGCGCTAAGAAGGTGTCGTCGAAGCCTCTTAACATTGCGTGGTAAGGCTGGTGGATTTCATGCTGATAAACCCCGGATAATTTCTCTTTCCTTGTGCGTTTCGGAAGATCATAAAGCAGCTTGAGACCTGCTTGAGCGGCCCAACAGACATAAAGTGTCGAGGTCACATGGTCTTTTGCCCAATTCATAATGGCTTGAAGGTGTTCCCAGTAGATCACGTCTTCAAACTGCACCAGTCCCAAAGGAGCACCCGTGATGATCATACCGTCGAAGTTGCGCTGTTTGACCGTTTCAAACTGTCGGTAAAAGGTATCTAAGTGCTCTGTTGGGGTGTTTTTACTTGGGCGGTTGTCAATACGCAGTAATTCGACATCGACTTGAAGTGGACTGTTTGACAGCAAGCGAAGAAATTGTGTTTCCGTTTCAATTTTCTTCGGCATCAAATTCAGTATCAATACTCGTAGCGGTCGAATTTCCTGATTAGACGCTCGCGTCTCACTCATCACGAAGATGTTTTCATTCCTTAACACATCTGTCGCGGGTAATTGATCGGGTATACGAATAGGCACTGCTCTCTCCCTAAAGCTATCTATCTATATGGACGTCTATACATCTAAAGGTAGCGCTTTTTCGTATCTATGTCGATACAAAATGTGAACTCAATCGAGCTGTTTTTTAAGCAGTATCGAGTGAATTGTTCTAATTTAGTGAATCGAGCATGAATTTCCACACAAAAGGAAAGTGCAATAAAGGAGCCTATTTATTCATGGTGAGTAATGTACGACCAATAAGCCATTGAATCGTTGCTTCAGCAGGTTGATTAAACCTGTTTTCACAGACATGAGTTAAATGCGTTATGAACTGGCGAGCAAAATGACCTTGGTGTCTTTCAGCGACGACGAGGTGAAATATGACTCGCCATACGGCGCGAAACTGTTTGTCGTTTAGTGCTTCTAGCCAACTATCAGTAAAGTCTTCTAACGCCAGATCAAAGCGAAGCGGTCTCAGGATCTGTTCTAGCAATTGTGAGCGTAACGCAAGTGGAATGGAAACTTTGGTCGGGAAGTGGTGACAAATACCTGTCCTAGAAATGCCACACTGTTGACTGAGGGTAGTGTAGGACATCTTTTCGTAGCCGAGACGTAATAATTGCTCTTCGGCGATAAGCAAAATTTGATGAATGGTTTCTTGAGTTTCTTTTTGGGTTTTTCTAGCCATCTGTACACTTCTTATCAAAGTCGATAATGATTTTATCGGGCCTTATACCATAAAGTGACAATTGCAAACACATAGTTGATCTCACAGCAAGTATTGTAGCCGAGCTTTAAATCATGCTTTGTTTACGCCGAGTTAGCTGCTGTAAAAATGGATTTAGTAAACGACCTTAGATAAAGCCATTTTAAACATGGGGTTATATGCAAGTGGCGGATGGTGCTACACGCTGTATAACCAGCATTACAGATAAATATTGACTCACTCCTAAGGATTAGCGAAAGATTAATTTTCATTTTTGCCGTTAAAGAATCTTTATTTATAAGAGCATTACTAAGCGTTGAATGGTAAGTCTCGGAGGGTTTATGACAGAGCAAAGCACTTGTTTTTCGGGAAGCAGTCACAATCCATTGGGGAATCCGCTGGGCACTGATGGTTTCGAGTTTGTTGAATACACAGCGGCAGATTTGGAAGGGGTCACAAGCCTCAAAGCATTGTTTTACTCGCTTGGTTTTTCCGAAATTGCTAAGCATCGTTCAAAGCAAGCTTGGCTATTTAGACAAGGTGACATCAGTTTTGTCATTAATGCAGAGCCAAACAGTCAGGCGCATGCGTTCGCTAAACAGCATGGCCCTTCTGTATGTGGAATGGCTTTTCGAGTGCGTGATGCCGCTACTGCGCTTTCCTACGCAATTGCACAAGGAGCAGAAGCTTACCAGTCTGAAATTGGGGTCATGGAACTCAACATACCGGCGATACAAGGCATAGGAGGAAGCGTTATCTATTTTGTTGACCGTTATGGTGATCATTCCATTTATGACGTCGATTTCGTGTTTTATCCGGATTATCAAGTGTCAATTGCTGCAAACCAAGTCGGTCTCATCTCACTGGATCATCTCACCCATAATGTCATGCAAGGTCGTATGGATCTTTGGTCTGATTTTTATGAACGAATCGGAAACTTCCGCGAAATTCGGTATTTCGATATTGAAGGAAAACTGACGGGTCTAGTCAGTCGAGCGATGACAGCACCATGCGGTAAAATTCGAATCCCTATCAATGAATCAAGTGATGATAAATCGCAGATTGCCGAGTTTATTCGAGATTACAATGGTGAAGGCATTCAACATATCGCCATGACAACCGACGATATCTATCAAACCGTGACGATGTTGAGAGATAAAGGCATGACCTTTATGCCGACACTAGATACGTACTATGAAAAAGTGAATGAACGAGTACCAGAACATGGTGAGGATCTAGAACAGCTGCATGAGTTGCAAATCTTAATCGATGGAGCCCCAGAGAAAGACGGAATCTTGTTGCAAATTTTTACTCAAACGGTCATTGGGCCGGTCTTTTTTGAAATCATACAACGCAAAGGAAACGAAGGGTTTGGCGAGGGTAACTTTAAAGCACTGTTCGAATCGATTGAGGAAGATCAGATCCGAAGAGGCGTGTTGGGTGGCGGTGGTTTAGGTGAAGATGGTTTAGGTGATGATGCTGAATAGTGTGTCGACCTTAGAAATTTTACCTGAACCAAAGTGACGGCGTCACCTTTGATTGTAAGCCGTTTTTCGATTCCAGTAATCATCAGATAGGAGGAT
The DNA here is from genome assembly GCA_043422575.1 of bacterium sp. HQB-39. Taxonomy (GTDB): domain Bacteria; phylum Pseudomonadota; class Gammaproteobacteria; order Enterobacterales; family Vibrionaceae; genus Vibrio. Next base: position 92,288 of record JBHOHG010000009.1, read on the forward strand.
AAGATGAAAAAGGCCATTCGAGTTCCCCATACTGAAGGGCACTCCTCGAAGCAAGCTCATGCTGATTTACCTAAGCAAGGCATGTATGAGAGGGAGACGAGTCGAGAGGGTTTTTTCGGCCCGGCAACACATTTTCACCACCAGCATCCGCCCACATCATGGATAAACTGGGAGGGGGATTTAAGACCTCACTGCTTTGACTTTAATCGAGTTGATGCGAACCATACATCCCCTTGGAGTGTTCCGATATTACTTGAAAATGCGGATTGTAAGATTCGTATATGGCAACCAAAATCGAAGAGAACCGCCTTGTTTAGAAATGCAGATGGTGATGACTTGCTGTTTATCCATCAAGGTTCAGGCGACTTGTATTGTGATTATGGACACTTAACGTTTTCGATGGGCGACTATTTGCTAATCCCAAGAGGAACCACTTGGCGAATGGATCTTTTTGAAGACAGTCGAATCTTAATGATTGAAAATACCGATGATTGTTATGGCTTACCTGATAAAGGCATGCTCGGTCATCATGCCGTTTTTGACCCAGCCGTTCTTGACATGCCCAAAGTTGATAGCAAATATCGCGACCAATACTCTGAAGAGAAAACAACCGTTGCCGTCAAACGTCATCCGTCTGTATCACACATTACTTATCCCTTTAATCCATTAGATACGGTGGGGTGGCATGGTGAAGTGAGTGTTGTGAAGCTGAATTGGCGAGATATTCGCCCTGTCATGTCACACCGGTATCACTTACCTCCTTCAGCACACACAACGTTTGTCGCAAAAGGTTTTGTGGTATGCACTTTTGTACCGCGCCCAGTAGAGAGTGATCAGAATGCACTTAAAGTCCCTTTTTATCACAGTAATGAAGACTATGATGAAGTGCTTTTTTATCATCAAGGCGACTTTTTCAGCCGAGATAATATTGAGAGTGGTATGGCGACATTACACCCAGCAGGCTTTGCTCATGGTCCACATCCCAAAGCTTATAACGCAGCCTTAACCCAGCCCAAGTCATTTATAGATGAAGTCGCAGTTATGATAGACACCAGACAGCCACTGGTAATATCTCAAGCGGCTAAGGCGCAAGAGTGGCAAGATTATGTGTATAGCTGGTGTGACAAGTGAGATCGTCTTGATTAGTGGTTTTGTCACGCTGAGGGGTAGTTTGAGATAGAGAATAGCGTGCAATAGAGATTAGCGTGTGATCGAGGTTTACGAGCAAGAGGCTTACGATCAAAAGAGGTTAAGGAGCGATAGCAATGAAATTAGCAACCAGGAAAAATGGTTCCCGTGATGGTGAATTAATGGTGGTGAGCCGAGACCTTTCTCGTTGGGTTACTGCGCATTCCATTGCTGTGACATTACAACAAGCTCTAGATGATTGGGAAGCGCATGCGCCCGAGTTGCAAAACCTATCCGATGCGCTTAATTCGAAACAGTGCTCTAATGCTCAGCCCTTTATCGCTCATCAATGTCATGCGCCTTTACCTAGGGCTTACCAATGGGCCGATGGTTCAGCGTATTTGAACCATGTTGAATTAGTCAGACAAGCGCGAGGTGCTGAAATGCCGGCGAGCTTTCGAAGCGATCCTCTGATGTATCAAGGAGGATCGGACCGCTTTCTTGGTCCTACGGACCCTATTGCTTGTTTGGACGAATCTCATGGTATCGATTTTGAAGGCGAGATTGCTGTGATTACAGGTGATGTCCCAATGCATGCAAGCCTTGAACAAGCTGAACAAGCCATTCGGTTGGTCATGTTGGTAAACGATGTTTCATTAAGAAGCTTAATACCGAGTGAACTAGCCAAGGGTTTTGGTTTCTTTCACTCCAAGCCATCCAGTACGTTTTCTCCAGTCGCCGTCACGTTGGACGAGTTGGGAGAGTTCTGGCGAGGCAATAAGCTCCACCTGCCTTTGTTGACGACCTACAATGGTGAATTATTTGGTTGCCCAAATGCTGGAGCAGACATGAACTTTGACTTCACTGATCTAATCGTTCATGCAAGTAAAACCAGGGCACTATCTTCGGGATGCATCATTGGCTCTGGCACGGTGTCGAATCGCCAAGGAACTGGACGTTGCTCCTCTATTGCCAATGGGGGCGTGGGCTATTCCTGCATTGCTGAACTGCGAATGATTGAAACCATTCGAAGTGGTGAGGCTTCGACGGGGTTTATGCAATTTGGTGACTCAGTACAAATGGAAGTCCGCTTACCTACGGGTGAAAATGTTTTTGGCACGATTGATCAGCAAGTGTGTCAATACGGGCATCACTAGATCGGTTATTGTCGTCACATTCAAGTATTTCGCTACGGCGTTTGTAACAATTCGGATGATTTAATTGTCTTGCTTCCCATCTTGCTGACGAGTTGGGCATGAGCATTGTTAATACGTCGCCTGCCGACTAAATTTAAAGTATGTCCGATGTCGCGAGGTTTAGACATGAAAAGCATGGCACTGTTTTTAATGATGATGTCCGTATGGTGCCTACAGCCCGCGAAAGCTAACCTAAATGAGATACAGTTTTTAACTGAAGAATACCCTCCCTACAACTTTACTGAGCAGGGGCGTCTTCAAGGTATTGCCGTTGATCTGCTACTTAAAGCCAGCAAGATGGCTGGGCAGCCTATCGATAGGCAATCGATTCAAATTCAACCTTGGGCGAGGGCGTATCGCAATGTTTTTCTCGATGCCAATACAGCGTTATTCTCAATGACTCGAACGGAGTTAAGGGAGTCCTTGTTTTATTGGGTCGGCCCTATCATACAGACGCGCATCGTTGTAATGGCAAGGCGCTCATCGGGTATTGCAATCAATCATCCGACTGACTTGGCGAAGTACAAGATTGGTGTTATCCGCGATGATGTGGGGGAGCAACTATTGCTTGAGGCTGGCGTACCTCGCGATTCGTTACAAGAAAGCTCATATGCGGCGTCCATTGCTGAGCAACTCTATAAACAACGTATTGACCTATGGGCTTACGAGGAAAATGTGGCGCGTTGGTGGTTGGCTAAATCAGGATATAAAGTTAAAGATTTCAAACCCGTTTATGTCTTGCAAGACAGCGACCTGTACTTTGCATTTAATCTAAATGTTGACCCTGAAACGATTGCGAAATTACAGCAGGCGGTGGATGCAATAAAATCAAATGAAGAGAGTTATTTGAATGATCTGGTGTCAAGCTATACCGAGGGAAAGTAATCGTGAATCAAAGTGAACAAACGCTATGACTCGTTGGGGTCTTTAACAAGAATAGAATGCAAAATTGTTGCTAGATTAAGAATTTAAACTTACGATTTAACTAATTTTTTATACATTGCAGACAACAAAAGACAGCGTTGACACTGGGCTCCCATTACATGACTAATATTTTTATCATCGTCACCTTATTGGTGTTCTTTTTTTTCATCATACAGCGCTATGTCATCAAGCAAGATGACACCAAAGATTACGCTTTTAAATGCAAAGGTCCGGCATTAAATGCCAAAGAAGTGGCATTCTATAATGCCCTCAAAGCGGCAGTCGGTGACCATGGTGTCATCTTTGCCAAGATGAACATGGCACAATTAATGGCGCCGAAAGGAGTGACCAACAAAAAACAACTGTTTCTCGCCAGTAATCGTATTTCAAGAAACTACTTTGACTATGTCGTGTGTGATCCTCGAACCTTTGAGCCGAGAGTGATCATCGAGTTGGATAATGGCCAAGAACTGAACAAGCCCAAGTTAGAGCGAGAGAAACTGTTGATTCAAGTGTGTAAGACGGCCAATATTCCTTTAATTGGTGCTTCAGTAAAACACAGTTACCAAGTGGGGCGACTTCGTCGTTTACTCGCCGCACATATCGATTTGATTGAGCCTGACCGTGAAGTGCGCTTTTGTAAGAAATGTGGCAGCCCCATGGTGATCAAAACGGCCAGTCAAGGTGAGTTTAAAGGTCGTCGCTTCTTTACCTGTAGTCGACAGCCGATGTGTACATATACTGAAAACTACAATGTTGTCTTTGATTTTGAAGATGATGAAGTTTCCTAGCGTCTCACTTTTGGTAATTGAGTAAATAATAACTTAGCCTATGATTAAATCAGTATGGATCGATTGTGGGCTAAGTATGAAATCTTTTTTATCTTTAACACTGCTCTTTTTTTGTAACTCTCTTTTTGCCTCACAACCCACCATATCGTTGACACTTCCTGCCGAATTAGATGGTAGTCATGAGTTCTATCATGAACTGCTTACCCAATCGTTAGCTCAAAGCGGTGTGACACTCAATGTGCTCATCCCATCAGAACACATTCCCCAGAAACGCGTGGTAAAAATGGTTGAAAGTAATCGTCTCTCTCTGATGTGGTTACTTCAGTCGGACTCCAGAGACCGACGATACTCTTATATTGATGCCCCAATTACGAATGGGCTTATTGGCAAACGCGTATTGCTCATACCGAGTGGCACTCAATCTCATTTTGAATCCATCAGTAAACTGAAAGATATTCGCAACACTGGTTTAGTGGCTGGCTTCGGTTACAACTGGTATGACAGTCGAGTGTGGCAAGCCAATAAACTCCCATTTACCGAACAAGATGGAGAGTGGCGTAATCTCTACCATAAGCTGAGTATTCCCGGCCCCATCAATTATTTCCCGAGGGGGGTCAATGAAATCATGGCAGAAGCCAAGCTAAATCCACATTTGGACATTGAAAGGCATTTACTGTTTATCTATCAGCGCGATTTTCGATTTTATCTCAGCCAATCGGCAGCGAAGCATAAAGCCACGCTTGAAAATGCGCTACAACAAGCTTATCAATCAGGTTTGACAGAACAATTGATCAATAAGTATTGGAAAAACGATCTTGAGTTTCTGGATTTGGACAATCGTGTGCATATCTATTTGCCAAAAGTGCCAAAATAATTTTGCGTAAAATCGCCATTGTCATGTGCTCAAACGTGACGACAATCAACCAGTTGGCCTTGGTTTGTTCGAAAAAGGGGCAAGTCGAATAAATTGTCAGCACTTAAACAAAAAAAGCGAAATTTGTGCTTGCGCCTTACCAGTTCAGTCGTTAATATCCATCTCGTTCTCAGGGAATGCGTCCGTAGCTCAGCTGGTTAGAGTACCGCCTTGACATGGCGGGGGTCGGTGGTTCGAGTCCACTCGGACGCACCATCTGAAGAACATTACAATTTGCGTCTGTAGCTCAGCTGGTTAGAGTATCGCCTTGACATGGCGGGGGTCGGTGGTTCGAGTCCACTCAGACGCACCATATTCGTTCGTAAGAACAAGCACAAAGCCCACTTTATAGTGGGCTTTGTTGTATCTAAAAAACCCAAAACAAAAGCCTTTTTTCTCACCCTCAAAATGTCACGAAAAAGCCTCTTAACACATGATCAGTTCACATGCTAAGAGGCTGTTATATCCAAGTGACTTCAAGGTGCAATATTCAGAGCCTTGTCATTGGTTTCCATTCAAGACAGAGGCGAAGGATATCGTCATTCTATTTTCAATGCCTTGCTATCAAATCATCTTACAAACAAACCTTACCAATAACCTAAGTAACTCTCGCTGAACCAAGTATCTCGAGGTTACTTGGGCATATTGATGAGATTAAAACGCGTATTTCACATTGAGCTCTACGGTCTGTTCCGCGCCGAACCAGCAGTTAGTTTGGTCGTAGCAGGCGTAATACTCTTCATCGAAGAGGTTATTAATGATGATGTTCGCCTTGGCACCTTGAAGTGAGTCGAATGCTTCCGCCAAATCGTAACCAATGGATAGGTCGAACAACTGATAATCAGGCACCTTGCCTTGAGTATTATGCGCGTTCATCTCCATCTCACCGACATAACGCGCTCCTGCGCTGAATCGAGTCCCTGCAAGCGGGCCAGAAAATAGGCTGTAATTCGCCCAGAGACTTGCCATTTGATCGGGTACATAGATTGGGGTTGTGCCCTTGAGACCTAAGCCAGAGTCTTTGGTGATCTCCATATCGAGTTGAGTAAATTGAGCGGCTATGTCTAGATTGTCATTGATAAACCAGCGGCCTTCAAATTCAATCCCTTTAGATACGCCTTCACCAATCTGAATTTTAGGGCCAAAGGTGTCGAGAGGATTAGCCATAACAATATCTTGTTTGGTGATATGGAAGAGTGAAGCGGTGAACTCTTTTGACATATCTTGTGATAGGTATTTCACGCCGACTTCCGCTTGTTGTGAGACTTCCGGCTCAAACTGTTTACCTGCTGCGCTGATCCCTGGAGCAGGCTCAAAGCTGGTCGCATAACTCGCAAATGGGGCTAAACCGATGGAAAACTCGTATAAGGCACCAATTCGATATGAGAAGTGATCGTGATCCGACTCTGACGCGTAGAACACGCTTTTAGATTCATATTTGTCAAAGCGAGCACCAGCGATGAGAACGAGTTTATTCACGCGCATTTGATTTTGAAAGTATACACCGAGCTGTTTTGACTCTGTATCATCAACATAAGTGCCACCATGGATCAACTGACTTGGGTCAAGGAGTTGATTGTTTGGGTTCAGTGGATCAAATTGATAAAAACGGTCGGTTGGTAATAAACCATAAGCAGAATAGATGGATTGACCATCCATTTCTTGATAATCAATACCAAACAATAAGTTCATCTCAACCTGTCCAAGATCGATGCGCCCGGATAGTTGATTGTCAAGAACGTAGCCTTTGAAAGACTCGTCAGTCGAATAAGGGTGCCTGACTAATTGACCCGTAGGTAAAACGTCATCAACATGATAAGTGTTTTTCTGTTCTAGTTCTGCATCGGTAAAACGAGCATTGTGCAAGAAGGTCCAGTGATCATTGAATTCATGGTTGATTTTGTAACCAAGCATAAAGACTTCACGTTCGAATTGACTCCAGTTTACATCGCCCATGGATACGGAAGGATCGGACTTCTTCAGCACTGAAAGAGGCATGGCCGAGTTAATTCCCATTGATGGGTCGTGTTGGTAGTATGCGGATAAACTCAGTAAAGTTCGATCGTTGACTTGCCAATCAAGTGAAGGCGCCAGTAGTCTGCGCTCTTCTTCTGCATGGTCAACTTGGCTATCTTGGCTACGATGCAGTGCAATGACGCGATAAGAAAGATCGCTATTCCCTAACTGACCTGTGCTATCAATAGAAAGCGCTTGTAAACTTCGAGATCCCACCGATAGACTCAGTTCTGTCTGACTCTCCTGTTGTGGTGACTTTGCGATCATATTGACCATACCACCTGGCGGCATCGCACCATAAAGTACCGAAGTCGGACCTTTGAAAACCTCGACTTGTTGTAGTGCAATGGGATCGATTTGTGGTTGCAGGTTCCAACCGTTTAGGAAGAGTAGGGAAAGGCCATCATAGTAATTGACATTTTTGGTTGCAAAACCGCGAATAGAAAACGAATCAAACATACCGACAGACGCGCCGCGATTCTCAGTATTCACACCGGAAGAGTATCTTAATGCTTGGTTCAAGTTTTTTACTGCACGATTCTCCAACTGCTCTGAATCGATCACTGTGATGCCTTGTGGCGTCTCTTCAGGTAGCAAAGCGTTTTTTGTCGCCGTGTTACGATATGTTTTACCTAAAACCGTCATCTTATCTTCAGCAGACTGAGTTTCAGCAGATTGAGTGCCAGAAGTGCCGTTTTCTGCTAAAGAAGGAAATGAGAGCGCAGCGAGCAATGCTACGGTAATAGCGGATGGTTTAAATTGGCGTTTTATGTCCATGTGTTCCTCAGATACCAATGCTTTATATTTGTGAGAATAAATATCATTTGCATTGTACGTATCTAAGGGTGGTGAAAGTTAACAATTTGGTGCAAGTTGAACTGAAACCTTAGGCTTTTTCAATTGGAAGCCAGTATTCCATTTCCGCATTATCAGAAAGAGGGTCGTAGTGCTCAGGGTACTTCTCCAACTCATAGCCATCGATACCGCGATACCCAGCGCTAGGAAGCCAATTTAAAATAAACCATTCCAGTGTTTTGGGAAGGGTTGAAATTGGACCACGATGTTTGACGACTGCGTAGGTTTGTTTTGGCACGGTAAGGGATTCAAGTTCCTCAGACACTAAGCTGGGCAATAGTGGGAGCAGAGCAGCTTCGCTTAACTCGACCCCCGCCCAGTAACAAATGTTAGCGCCATCAAATGAAGCTTGAGTGATATCGATGACACCAATAACTCCAGCAACATTGATATCGTGTTTCTTGGCTTTAGATTCTAACTGCTGCCAAAGTAGTGGTACTTTCGTTGCAAAGTCGGGGGATAGGGAAAACAGACCACTTATTTTGTCATTAAGTCCCTTAATGACAAAAGAGTCGCGGCTATCGACGCGAATATCGATAAAGCCGGATCGCTCGATAGGAGTTTTGGATTGGCTTGGTGCCACCATGGGTTGTCTTAATCCAATCCTAAGTCCATTTTTCCTATATTTACTCGGACTGATACCAAATGATTGTTTGAAAGCGCGGCTAAAGCTGACTTCTGAATTAAAGCCAAGGTCTACTGCGATATCTATGATCCTTGAGCTTGTATCGATCAATTGTTCTGCTGCGATACTCAACTTGAGATCACGCACATAGTTGGCCACGGTCACCCCAGTTTCTGCTTGAAAGACACGCTGTAATTGCCAACGTGACCAGCAGCTACGTTTCGCTATATCTTCTAAGGAGAGGCTGGTGTTCAAATTGGTATGGATATAATCTAGAACTTTACCAATACGTTCAAAGGCGTTAGAGGAGTTTGTCGCTATAGATTCTGATGGTGTAATAGGAGTAATTTGAGTTACCAATGTCATTTATCGATAGTTTAGTCAACGAGTATTCTTTTTTTAACATTGTTAGGCAATTGGGTCACGTGTTAAATGTTAAATCACAGGTGTGAGTCAATAACGAGATGCACCAATTTGTTTGGTACAAATGTTAGTTTTTAGTTAACCTTACGTTTTTGTTAATACGTCAGTCTAGAACATGATTATTCCATGGATACATAAACTCTTTACACGGAAAAGAGCCCCTAAACTCCATAAGCTTATTTTTCAGCATGCAAAACAGATCACCCCATATTTGCGAGGAAGCTATGGCCCCATCCATAAAGACTGTATTGCCATAGGGAATGAAAACTCTAGTGCCGAATTGAAGAAAGTGTACGATAGGTTATCGAGAGAGCATCCTGAAGCGGGGAAAGCTTACTGGCTAACTCGAACTTGGGATCTTGTATGTTGGCAACCTGCCTATATCGCTTTTATTTCAGTGTATGGCCTAAAGTCGTTACCGGATTTGCAGAACATTGCTCAATATCGCTATAAAAACTTTGTTACGGGTTATCGTTTTTCACATAGTGACCACTGTCATGGGGAGCCAGAAGTATTAATTCCACAAGCGGCTCAGCAATTGATGACATTAACCAGTTTTTATCGTCAGCAAATCGAACTATGGACTCGAATTAGACCGGGATTCACGAATCATCTTTTTGCTGATTTGATTCTAGGGTGCTTAATTAAATTACAAAAGTTTGATACGTCACTTTCAAATGAATACATACAAGAACAGGCTAGGCTTTGGCTTGAAGCGTGTGATTTGCCTGAGCGGCACTTAAAGAGTTTTTCCGTTGATAAAACAACGGGGTTGTTAATGCTAATAAGAACCAGTTGTTGCTTAGCTTATAAATGCGATAGTGGCAAGTATTGTTCAAACTGTCCAAAGGATAAACGGCATAAAGCTACCGTAGTCATAAAAAGGAATTCAGTAACATGATAGAAAGCGAGCGTTTATTCTTTGCTAAACCTGCTATGGAGCATCAGCCTTTGATGTTTGTGGCATTGAAAAGAAGTCGAAATGAGTTAAAAGAATTTTTGCCTTGGGCCGCACATGAACAGACCGAGCAAGAATCCGTAGAGAATTGTGAGCAAGCCATCGAGAACTTCAATAACTTTGAAAAAGAACTGAGATTCACGATCCTTAGCAAAGAAACAAATGAATTCGTTGGCGTTATTGGCTTGATCATTCGTGATAAATCGATTCCATTTTTTGAAATCGGCTATTGGTTAGACTCAGAAGAAACGGGAAAGGGTTATGTTACCGAAGCGGTTAAACGGATTGAGCAATACGCGTTTGAAGAGTTAAACGCAAAGAGGCTGGAAATTAAAGTCGCCGTGGACAACCTCAAAAGCATCGCGGTAGCAGAGCGATGCGGATATCCTTTCGAAGGTAAGCTGGTCAACAATCGCATACTACCTAATGGTCAGATCAGCAGTACTGTGATTTTTGCGAAAACACCGTAAACTCGACTTCTGAGAAGTGAGTTGAATGAAAACGAGAAAAGGGCCAACGGCCCTTTTTCTATGTTGGTTTGTGATAAATCCAAGCACTTCTTGCTGAGCGAGTCTGCTTGGCTCGCTAGCTGTGTTATCGCTTCTTGATTTAGAGCCACTAGATCTGCAAAGCAATGCCTTGCTATCAAATCACCTTACAAACAACCCAAGCAGCTCTCGCTGAACCTAGCATCTCGAGGTTACTTGGGTATAACTATTTAGCGGCAAAGCCCGCCAGAGAATTGAACGCAGCAATAGAAGCATTGAGTTTGTAGAAATCTTCAATGTACTCACCGTAATGAACGGGAACCGTCATTTCAACAAACTCAGCACCGAGCAGGTTTCTCATGGAGGTTTCTTTCACCGTCGGGACTTCAAAATGTGCACGATAAGAAGACTGACTTAATGTGGAAGCGTCCGCGTAAGCTTGAAACACAGGGTAGAGTGAATTTACAGTCATGTTAGGTTTATACAACATGCGAATGATCCACTTAGGTAGTTCGGTATCGTCATCAAGCTCTAAGGGTTCGGTTAAATCGTCGTTGATGGTGTTCGTGTAATACGCGAATTCATGTGAAAGTGGCTTTTTTAAACAACGTTCATTACGACTGAGCAAAGCGAGTTTTTGGCTAAAATATTTTCGATTTATCTTCGCAATGTGTTTCAACACAGAGATGTTCTCGTTTAGCATCCGAGCATAAAGCATTTTCCCGGCAAGGGTATCTGCAAGACTTAATTGATAGCGAACGGATTCAATATTGTCTTCAACTTGCGCTACGCCTAACTCAACATTGCCTTGTAAGACTTGCATTAACGCACTGAGCAGTAATAAACGGTTTCCTGCTGAAACATGCTGGTAGGGTGGGGTAGGTTCGTGTTCACCAGCAATCGTTAATGTTTGGAACTGTTGATATCCAATAAGGTGATTAAAGCGTCTTATCAATAAAGTATGCTGCTCTAGAGCATCGTTAATGGCATATTTATTTCGAGACAATCCTTGTAAGCATGATTCAAGACTTAAATCACAGACTACATTTGGGTCTGGCAACGGCATCATCACTTCAATGGCGTCGTGATTACCTTCGGTATTATCACTATTGTTGATGGTTTCTAGGGTTAAATGTCCTACTTTAAGAGGATCTTGATTAGAAGCGCTGGCGAAGCCTAATAAATAATAAAAGGCTGGGTTATCAGATTTCTGAGTAGTTTCGAAGAGAAAGTGTTGCGCATCGTCATTGAGATCATCATCAATCTGCGAGGCCCCCAGAAACCCCAATAAAACTAACAGCACCGCACCTAAAAATTTCATTTGTAACCTGTTTGAGTTGTGTAATAAAAAAACGAAAAACAGCGAAGAAGATAACATTACTATCCCGGTGGTATGTGACTAGTTTAACTAACCCAATCGCATATTGACGTACAAATGAATTCAACAAACGACAAAAATACGTGACTAGCATCTTATTTTTGCTTAATTAACCCCTACTTTTGTTAAGTTCGTTCACGTATTGACCATTTGATAGACAAAATAATGACGATGAGAGTGCTAGTAATTTGACGAGCATTATTAGAGATATGCCTTGGTGAAAAACAGATCAAATAAGTGGTGATGCGGTAATTTTATCTGAATACATAGATTAAAAAGCACTCGATCGCAAAATAGCGAGTTGTTAAAAATAATGGGGTTACGTATACGGTAAAGTGTTCAATGCAAAATAATAAAGAGGAGAGCGATAATGGTACAAAAATGGAATTCTCAACAATACAATCAAGATGCGGGTTTCGTCTCTGAGCTCGGTAAACCAATAGTAGATCTACTAGACCCACAGCCAATGGAACACATATTGGACCTAGGTTGTGGTGATGGAACCTTAGCTTTAGAAATTCAACCATTATCTGGCCATATCATTGGCGTTGATTTCAGTGAATCCATGGTGACATCCGCCAAAAGTAAAGGGATTGAAGCGTATCAAATGGATGGAGAAGCGCTGACCTTTACCAATCAGTTTGATGGTGTGTTCAGCAATGCGGCTTTGCATTGGATGAAGGACCATAATGCTGTGTTATCTGGGGTTTATCGATCTCTGAAAAATGGCGGTCGATTCGTCGCTGAATTTGGAGGTCATGGAAATATTGAACTCATTGAGAAAGCGATGACGCAGGCGAGTAGAGAAATGCCTGACATCGACCTATATCAGTCGCCATGGTATTTTCCTACTGAAGACGCTTATCGAGAGTTACTCGTGTCTCATGGGTTTGAGGTAAAGTCTATTGAGTTGTTCGAACGACCAACGCCGCTAAGTTCAGGGATGAGAGCGTGGCTAGAAGTTTTTGCTAAGCATACAACGAAAAAAATGACAGAAAAACAGTGCGAAGACTACTTAGACAGAGTCACAGAGATACTTAGAGAAACGCTGTATGATCCGCAGTCTGGTTGGGTTGCAGATTACGTAAGATTAAGGCTCCATGCAGTGAAATCAGAGTAATTCAATGGATCACTTAATTTTAGACCCTGCTATTGCATGGGAAAAATTTAATTATTTTGTTTGGTTTTCAACGGCATCTTTGATTGGTGTTTATATTGCGGTTCGTGTCGAAGCGTATTTTAAGTTTAAAGAAACGAAATGGTATTCGACGCTACTGAAGTGTTTATTTTTGCCTTGTTTACTGATGTCCACCGGTTATAACACACATCTGGATAAATTTTATGCCATAGAAATGGATGAATTTGGTCAACTGAACTTGGCTATGGTTTACCCTGAAGGAAAGAGCGTTGCTCTCGGTAAGTCAAATGCAAAGGTTGCCATAGATAGATCAGGGTGTTCGGTGGTGATTTACGCTGGCAGTCATCGATATGAAAGTTTGAGAACACGTGACCATTTTCTATGCAAAAAAATAATCAGAGCGGTCAACCAAAGTGAAAAGAAGGGGCCTCACGTGTAACTTGTAAAAATGAATACGAGGTAATCAAGTGAAAAACTAAGTGCATTTTATAAATAATAATCATAAAGTGTTACTACAATTTAAAACGGTGTTCATTTGTTGATTGATAGCACTGTTGAGTAAACGAAAAGTTGAGTAAGGAATCAAAGTGAAAAAATCTAAGTCGGTTGCACTGTCTTTGGCCGCATTCGCTATGTTGAGCTTAAACGGGTGTGCTTCAATCAGTGAAGAAGAATGTATGATTGGCGATTGGTATCAACTTGGCTACACGGATGGGCAGGAAGGTAAAAGAAATCAATCAGCTGCTTACAGCGAGGACTGTGCTGAATATTTGGTTTACGTCGACAATGAAGAATACAAAAAAGGCAGATCTGAAGGGCTAAAATCGTACTGTACATACAGCAACGGGACATTTGTTGGTCAGAATAACCAAGAGTACAACCACGTATGCCCGGTAGGTTTAGCGGATGAGTTTTTAGCTGGCTACACCCCAAACTATAATGTCGCCAAAACCAGAGCATCTTTGACGTCTATCGAAGGTAATATTGAGCACTACAAATCTCAACTGATCAGTGACTCGCTGACCGCGAATGAAAAGAAAAACCTGCTACGAAACTTAAATGCGGCGAAGTCTGATCGAGATCGTATGGAACGCACGTTGGTCGTACACGAAATTGATTTAGCCTTGCATAAGGTTGATCGAGAGATTGAAAAAATAAATAAAAGCTTAGAAGCCGAAGACCTGTCATATAGTAGAAAGTCCCAGTTACAAAATAGGCTCACTAAGTTGTATGAGCAGCGAGGGTTCTATGAAGGACTATCAAAGACAGGAACCACATTGAATAGCATTAAAAATATTCTAGACATGTTCTAAAGACACGCGCTGAACGCAGTTGAAACCACTCTATTTGGGAGTGGTTTTTTGTTTCATCTATACCTTGGGTTCAGGTACACCCCAAATAGGCACCAAACGCCTTAAGGTTTTGAAAAATTGTCTGTTTTAGCCATCCCTTGGTTTGATAACAGGCATTAATATGTCGATTAAGTAGCGCAAAAACACTGTATCTTGATGTCACTTAGAATTAAGATACCCCATTCAAAATTAAGCCAAATCATATAGGAGTAGAGATTATGGAACGTCTCATTATGTTTCTGGTCGTGTTAAAGTTAGTGGTGGCTTTGGTTTGGCATATTGTCCATACCGACGAGATCAGTTTTTTTGCTCAAGTTGATCCTAAGTGGGTGCTCGAATCTATTATTGAGCGCACATAATCTTCGACACTGGTGCTTGTTTTGAATTTATCCTAATCCGTTCTTACGAGCATCTCAAGGATACTTGGGTATCTAATGTAAAAGTTACTTGGGTATCGAATGTCAAGATTACGGGGTATATTAATCAATGATGAATTAATGCTCTCGTGACCTTGTTGTGACTATGTTATAAAAACAGAGACTTCATAGAAGGGGACTCAGATGCAAACAAGTACAAACAAGCCAGCTGCGAACAATATAGCGTTGGCGATTGCGATAGGCGTGGGTGTCGGTACGTCGATTGCTGTGGGAACCGCGAGTAGTGCTACTGGTTTAGCCGTTGGACTTGGACTCGGTTTTGCGTTTTTTGCAGTAGGTAAAAAACGGTCTTGTCGCGTTTAAACCGGCTATTCAGTTGATAGTATTTGCCGGCTAATCACATTTACCACTTAATAACATGCGCCAGTGAACGGCACGAATATCAAATGATGACTTTGATGAATTCTAAGTCATCATTACGTTGATACCTATCAATACATCGACCGCCCTGATATATAGATCGCTGCGGCACATCAATCAAGAAGCCTAACTTACGGCAGCTTGCATCGATGTTTATTCAAGAATGACGTTTCGGTTACTGCTCAGTCGCCACTTTCACTCGAATTTTGCTTTTCGCAACTTTGGTCAAGTTAAGAGCTTGTAACGCTGCTTTCGCTTCCTCTTCCTGTGGCATTTCAACAAATGCAAATCCTTTCGAGTGACCAGTTTCTTGATCAAGTACTAGATTACAAGTAGTGACTGAACCATGCGCTGAAAAAAGAACACGAATGTCTTGTTCGGTTGTTGTACGAGCAAGGTTGCGAACGAGTAGTTTCATAATTTTATGCCTTGTTTAATTTACTCTTGAATTGTGGCAGGTATTGATAGCGAAAGTCCAACGAAACTCCAGTTCCGCTCGATTGAATGTGCAAAAAATCAGCCAACTCAGGATCAGTCGACCCTTCCTTCGTCCCTTCCTTATGAACGGAGCGCTTTTGGATTTAGAATCACTGGATCTGCAAAGCAATGCCTTGCTATCAAATCACGTTACAAACAACCCAAGCCGCTCTCGCTGAACCTAGCATCAAGAGGTGACTTGGGTATAAAGCTGTTAAATCGGCTCGGAGAAAATATTGTCAATCGGTAAGTCTGATTTGAAGGCAATATTAATTTTTAAATCGAATAAATATTCTACTCGAAAAAATGACTGAAACAGTTGGAATATGACGTCGATTTCTTGAACTTAAATCTCATTGTTAGTTGGATAGAGCTTTAATCCTAATACTAAGCGCCTTGTATTTTAATCAATGTATCGCGGTAGAGGATTTTGCTCATTTTCCAGCACGTGAGGTAAACATGATGTCTAAACCTATTTTTCAACCGATTCTAGCGTCAACTGCGCTGATGTTTGTGTCTGCTTGCTCCACCGCTTATGAGCCAAGTCGATATGTTGGTGTGTATCAGTCTGAACCCGATTCTAATGCTTACATACAAGTCAAAGACATTGATGGAAAATTGTTTTTCTATACCACCCAAGGTGTGATGGAAGCCCAGTTGGGTGGCCGTCGAGATTACAAACTGGTGAATGTGTATGCCGAAGGTGAGTTTGAAAACCTCAAAGATGGGAAATATCAGACCATTGTGAATACCGATTACGCTTATCGTGTGAAATACAATCGAGTTGAACTTCCTGATGGTAAAAACCTAGAGACCATCCATCATGGCAACCTCTATGCGAAAAATATCGCGACCACAGCTCAGGCGGAGTGTGCCAATGAGTTTCCTTTTACAAAATCCTTGTCTTACAACACCAAGTTGCAAGGTCTTTGGGATGATATCGAGTCTGGTACTTATGGCCGCATTAACAGTGTATTGGTACTAAAGTCGGGTGATCTGATTGCCGAAAAATACTTTAATGGTTTCAATGCGAGTGAAAAACAAACGGTTCAATCCGTGAGCAAGAGTATCGTTTCTTTACTAGCAGGAAGTGCTATCGAAGAAGGCTATATTGATTCTGTTAATGCGCCTATTAAACCTTTCTTTCCCAAGTATTCGGCACACTTTACCGAAGGGAAAGAGGCGATCACGTTAAAGCACCTACTTGCAATGAAAGCGGGTTGGAAGTGGGATGAGTGGAGTACACATTATAGCGATGCGAACAATCCTCGATCATCGCAAATGACAGCGGACGATACCATTGAGTATGTGTTTAAGTTGCCGTTAACCAACACGCCTGGAGAGCACTTCGCTTACAGCGGTGGTGTGGTAGATGTCACGGCAGAACTGATTAAAAATGCCACTAAGAAAGAATCAGCGGCAGACTATTTTGTACAAAGTCGCCTTAAAGATCTGTGCATTAAAAACGCCAGCTGGCTCACTATGGGCGATGGTCGAATGGCCGCAGGAGGAGGGATGCTATTGCGCCCACGCGATCTGCTTAAGTTTGGACAGTTGGTGTTAAACAAAGGCGAATGGCAAGGAAAGCAGTTATTATCTTCCGAATGGATAGAGGAAAGTACGCGAGGCCCAAATTACCCTTATGCGGCGACTTACGGTTATTACTGGTGGAATGATGTGCTGCTTGCCAACCGTAAACGTCATACGGCAGTGTTTGCGTCTGGATGGGGAGACCAGAGCATCTATACCTTTGAAGATTTGGACTTAGTGATTGTGACGACTGGATTCAATTTTGAAAAAGGCACACAAAGCCAAAACATTGTTCGTCAACATATTTTACCTACGGTCCTTAAGAAGTAGTTAGGGAAAAGTCGTCAGGAAAAGAAGGCGCTAGGATGAGCGCTGCTCGCGACCTGCCAAGTGAGTAGCGCTGCCACGCTAAACTAGATTAAGGTTTGATAAAGAGTGATTGCGATGCATTGACTTGAGCGTTGAGGAGAGTAGAACAGTGAGTACTCTCTTTGATTTCAATGATTTGGTGGACGTCGTATGTTGAAATATTCAAACCTTGTATCCGCAATGCTGTTCAGTAGCCTAATGGGGTTAACTGCTTGTTCGACAGAATATGACCCTAGTCCTTATGTCGGCGTTTATCAATCGATTCCAGATGCCAATTCTTATCTCCAAATCAAAGATATTGACGGCACTTTGTATTTTTATACGACACAAGGTGTGATGGAGGCGGATTTACATGGAAGCAATCGCTATTCATTAATTGATTACTACACCAAAGGTAAATTCGAGGATCTTGAAAACGGTCAGTATCAACGCTTGATTAATCGTGATTATGCACATCGCGTTGAGTATAAACGGGTAAAAGATACCAGCCAATTAGATCTTGAGCATATCCATCATGGTCACTTATATGGTTATGACATTTCGACAACACAAACAGGTCAATGTGAAAAGCCATTCCCTTTCGAAATTACTTTAAGTCATAACGAACGCTTACAAAGATTATGGAGCGATATCGAGAAAGGTCGCTATGGCACAATCAACAGTGTCTTGGTCGCCAAAGACGGGCAGCTGATTGCTGAAAAATACTTTAACGGTTACAACAAAGAGGAAAAACAAACGGTTCAATCCGTCAGTAAAAGTATCGTCTCATTGTTGGCAGGCAGCGCTATTGAGGAAGGCTATATTCCGTCGTCGAATAGTAAGGTTAAAGCTTTCTTTCCTAATTATTCCGAACACTTTACTCAGGGTAAGGAAGCGATCCGATTTAAGCATCTACTTTCAATGACGGCGGGGTGGCAATGGGATGAGTGGAGTACCAATTACTCTGACCCTAACAATCCAAGAACGGCGCAGATGAAGGCACCCGATACTATTGAATATGTGATAAAGCTTCCTTTATCCCATCAGCCTGGAGAGCATTTCGCTTACAGCGGTGGGGTTGTCGATGTTGCGGCAGAATTGATAAAAAATGCGACCAAGAAGCAGAGTGCAGCGGACTACTTTGTGCAAAGTCGCTTAAAGGATCTCTGTATCTCTAATGCCAGCTGGTTAACGATGGATGACGGTCGTATAGGAGCAGGAGGTGGGATGTTGTTTCGCCCAAGAGACATGCTGAAATTTGGTCAACTCGTGCTAAATGAAGGTCAATGGCAAGGCAAAGCGCTCTTGTCTCCGCAATGGATTGAAGAAAGCACACAAGCTCCGCACCATGACCAGCAAGCAACGTATCAATATTATTGGTGGAATGATGCACTGTATGCTGGTGGTCAACAACACCGCGCCGTATTTGCATCTGGCTGGGGTGACCAAAGTATTTATGTGTTTAAAAATCTTGGGCTTGTGATTGTGACGACCGGATTTAACTTTGAACGAGGTTATAAGAACCGAAGTATGCTGGAAGAACATGTGTTACCAGCGGTGCTTTGAGGTGAATTTTGCGATGAACACAGTCAAGTTGAATCAACATCAGTGATATGGAGCTGAATTCTGAGAGTGAAGCTCGTAGAAGAACTGGCCAATTGGATATTAGGGGGCCGTTTGGTTGTATCAAATATCTGTCGAGTTTGGATTATAAAAAACCAATGTTGAGTAAAGAGAAATTTGAATGAAAATAAATCTAGATTATTGTTTAGACATTCTTTGTGAAAAAAAGTATGAGAAGTATGTATGTTCAATACTTAAACTACCTATTGGGACTTGGTTTCCCATACATGTTGTACTGAAGTTAGATGAGTATAGTTATGATGATTCGATTATTTTTGTTTCTTGGACTAAATCTATAAACAATGAAGAAGATTTTTCTCTGATCATGTTTTGCGAAGAAGAGAGCATGAAAATGGCAACCGCAACTTATAATTCGAGGCGTTTGCTTGGAGCGTAACGCAAAATGGTTAACAGCATTGGAATAAATTTTGGGGATGGGAAATAACAGCTGTAATCGTCTTTGGTTCCTGAGTACGTGTTTTTTGCTAGGCGTTATCATTCCGTGTATGGGGGTGTCCCGCTTTAGCTGTTCTATCAATTTGGCTTTGGTGCCTGCGGGCCAGTGTCTCTTTGTGCTTGACTTTAAGACAGCAAAAGTCACCAGAAAGGCGCTTTTGTTTCTTTGATGTGGTTCGGTCGGTTTTAGGCGTTCCCAACGCCTTGATGCCTAGGAGTTTTGCCTGAATTTTTACCTTGTTCAGTGGTATACTTTTTACTCCTGTTTTATCAGCGAAAATTATTCCGAAGAAGGCCGAACAATGTATTCATCTGATTATAATAGATAACTAGACTTGGTGAGAGCGCATGGGAGGAGAATGGTTGTCTTCCAATAAGCTGCAGAGTTGATATGAATGGCCGTGATTATCATTCCACTTTAGCGCGTTTCTTGTGTCCAGTCCCATTTATTCAAGATGATTGGTTTGGCACTCAAGCATTGAGCCGTTACTCTTACGTACAAAATAACCCGCTGAGCTATACTGGCCCCAAAAGGAAACATCTACTTGACTAGTAATAACCAGTATTTTATCACAGACGCTGAAAATGGCATGGGGCGCTGTCTAGTGTTGACAGCACCTTGGTCTGATAGTTTTAAATCGATAATTGATAAAGAAAATATTTCAGTGCTGCGTCTAAGCGAATCCGCAGGCTGGAAGGACGATGATATTTCATTCATTAATGGATTAACTGATTTACGTGGAATCGAAATTTACTCTTGGAGAGTTAAGGATATCAGTCCTTTAAGATATCTTAATAATCTTGAATTTTTAGGGTTGCAGTGCGAGTTTACTAAGGCTCCTGATTTTTCAACGTTCAATAAATTGAAAATATGCCAATTGCTTTGGAGGCCTAAAGCAAAAACAATTTTTTCTTGTAAAAATTTGAGTTTACTTAACATTGTTAACTATCCTTCAGAGGACTTGAAGGATATTAAAGAAATGTCTAGGCTGACACGTTTGCAACTAAGTTCAAAAAAACTGGTCTCTTTATCAGGAATCGAGAGTCTTAGTTCACTGTCCATTCTGGATTTGTTTGAATGCTCTAAGTTGGAAAGTCTTTCTGGCGTTGATATGTGTCAACAGCTAGAGGTAGTGGAAATTGAAAGCTGTAAAAAAGTGCATGACGTAGCTTTGCTTGGTGAGTTGAAAAATCTCAAAGATGTTTCATTAACTGACTGTGGAAAACTTCAGTCTCTGACGCCACTTGCGAAGTGTCAGTTACTAGAAAGTATCATGTTTGTAGGAAATACTAGCGTTGAGGATGGTGAGTTAACTGCGTTATTGGATATTCCCACATTAAAGAAAATGCGGTTCGCAGATAAACGTCACTATTCTCATAAGAGAGAGCAGGTGCTAGAAATACTATCTTGATCTGTAAAGTCCGCGCCATGCGGGCTTTACTTTTTCTCTAAACCGCAGCCTTCCCGATTCCCAGCGTCTGGACTGATACTTGATGATCAGATTCTTCAGGAGCGATTACGTTTATCTCTTGTACATACGCTCGATATGTAGCGGATGCTGTAATGCATATAGGGAGCGTTTTTGTTTCATTGGCGTGATTGGTCGGTTTTAGGCGTTCCCGACGCCTTGAAACCTAAAAATTCGTCCTGAATTTTTACCTTGTGTGCTGAGGCAGAGTAATTGATGGTAAGGTGAATTTTGGTGAGATATTTTACAATGACATTTATTCTACTTAATTGGTTATGAGACTAATGAAAAGAATAAACCCGAAGATACAATTATAACGGAGGAACCATAATTACGGTGCCTAGGATAATAAGATATTATGATAAGACAAATGACTACGTTGTCGATGAAATAGTTTTGCCAGAGATTCCATTGGAACAGTTACAGCTGCTTTTTAATGTTGATATTGAAAATCCAATGTATGACTGTTTTCCTATTGATGAAGAAAAAGAGTCTTTTTTCAAAGAATATGTTGATGTGAGTTTTTTATTCGATAACTTTGAGTATTACTTAGAATATGATTCCTAAGATAAATTACTCTAGCTCCACATGGGCTAGAGGTAATGTTACTGATTTTGATTTAGATAATGGAGTAGGGGCGCGTTGTTACTCGGAGAGCAATAAATTTATCGGATTTTTAGGGCGAGAATTATATTTTGAAAAGCACAGAAATTTTAGAAACAGTTTACTTTCAATTGTGTTCTGTTCCAGATAGAGAAGGGTTGGTATTGGAGCTTTCAAAAGGAGAGGTCATTCATCTGTGTCATAGCTCTGACCAAATAAAAATGATTGAAGGAAAGGTTATTAATGGTGGTTTGAAACCAATTTAGCTAGAATTTAATCAATAAGTCTATTTATAAATCATTGAAAAGGGATGACAAAGGAATGAAAGATACACTTACGATTAAGCAAGCATATATGGCTATGTACCTATATCTTGATTCTCTTTATGAAATGACAGGTTCAGATGACTTAGCTGGTTTTCTTGGAGGTATGTCATTGCTCGAGGATGGTCTGCCAGCTGATAGAGCAGCTTGGAGTGATTGGTTAGAAGCAGTTGAAAAGTCATATAAGAATCCAGATATGAGATTGGTGTTGACAAAACCTGATGATTTGTAATGGGGTGATGTTACTAAAGTATGTTGCTCAGTATTATTTACAGGGTCTTTTACGACAGAGTACAAACACCCTAAGAATCCGCAGGACGATGCTGCTTATGTTTGAAGTTCCAAGAATGACCTTTTGGGATGGAAAATAACAGCTGTAATCGTCTTTGGTTCCTGAGTACGTGTTTTTTCTAGGCGTTATCATTCCGTGTATGGGGTTGTCTCGCTTTAGTTGTGTTATCAATTTGGCTTTTGCTAGCGGGCCAGTGTCTTTTTGTACTTGACTCTAAGACAGCAAAGAGTCACCAGAACGGCGTTTTGTTTCTTTGGTAAAGTTCGATCGGTTTCAGTCATCCCCAATGCCTTGAAAGGTAAAAATTCTTCCTGAATTTTCACCTTGTTCTCCGAGATTTTTTGACTCAGAGTGATGCGTATGTGATTTTGGAAAAATGGCGAACCATGGCGCATTTAAGCCTTCGAAATTCCGCTTGAGGCTATTGAAAAAGCTACTCAAAATCTCGCGAATGACGGAGAAATTACCGATCAATTTGTGGAATCAGTGAGTGTTGAAGGATTTGAGGTCACAGTCAGAGGTAGTGTGATTGATGGCAATGTTAACATTAATACGGCATTTATCCCGGATTTATAATTATGAAAATTAATAATATTGAGAGAGAAATTATTAAATGTTTCTTTTCTAGAAAAGGTATTTTAGTTGGAGATGAATTTTTCTCTAGTTTGATTGTTGAGTATAGAGAGCTAAGCGGTGTTGGTTTTTTGACGGGCTTGGAAAGGTCTGAACAGCTTAAAATCGGTGAAGGACATGAAACATATAAGTTTGGTGATTTAGGAGCAAAGATAAATGCTTCAATTGACACTGGGTATTTGATATATGTTGAAAACGGTTTCCTCGATGCAATTGAGGGATATACCTACGGAGATTATTGGCCTGATGACATATCTACAATTGATTTTTATACTATTCAATTCAGTAGGGGTGACAAATAGGGCAGGTATTAGTGCCGGGCGAACAGAACCAAGAAGAGCAACTTGCAATGAAAGAGGATAAATCAAACCCATCTGGTTATACATAAATCCTTCACATGACGTTGAAGTGACCCTATAAAGTCGGACATTTCTGTTAAGCGGCTTGCAAGGCCTGATTTTGATACTCTATTGGAGCCAGACCTTGTAATTTCACTTTAATTTGTTTGGAGGGGGCTCATAGTTCTGTGTCATCCTAACTCACAGTTCAACCATATTCGTCGTATAGATAGCTTTGCGAACATATGCTGGGATTTAAAGTATATTACTCAGTGTTAACTATTCGTCCGAAAGCGATTGACGACGGTTTACGATAGAGTGTAAATACACCAAGAATGCCCAATAAAAATGACAAAATGGCCTGCCGTGTGTGTGGCTTAATGCAATTAGAGCCGCCATATGGTGAAGATGGAAAGTCACCTAATTATGATTACTGTTCTTGTTGCGGGGTTGAATTTGGCTATCAAGATTTTTCGTTAAAGGGTGTTGCCCATTATCGAAAAAAATGGCTAGAAGGCGGAGCAAACTGGTTTCATGGCGTAGAAAAACCTGCTCAATGGAGTGCAGAGGAACAGTTGAAAAACGTACCTCTCGATTTTAGGTAACGAGACGAGGGTGTTGTTTTGTATCACCCTAACTCACAGATCAACGCATTCGTCGATCCGCCCTTCGAAGTGAATACTCAGTTGCGATAAGGTTGGATTCGAGTTTTACACTGGGTGTGTCCACTTTTGAAGTTAAAGGAACGTCGAAGCTTTGCGGCAACAATTCAATTCGGTAGTTGGACATATCAGAGAAACAGGAACCCACATGGGAACCAGGATGAAGTCGTTCAACGGACAACCGACACGTGTCAACTATTACGAATTCAATCCTCATGGCACTAGGTACTATTACTATGAAACGATGTGTGACCAATTCATCAGTGCTGACAAGGCGCGGTAAGGTGTAAAGATGGAAATAAGAGAAATCTACGTTTTATGTAAAGAGAGATCGAAGAAACTAGTTCTTGAATTTCTTGATAGGTTCTTTCCTGAAAGGGAGGCCTCAGCTGAGGATTATCCTTATCCGGAGTATTCTGATGATCCAGAATGCGTGTACGATGACTGTAACGAACTTTTCGAAGTGCTGGAGAATAAAACGGAAGAATCGTACTCGGTTTATTGGGACAGTACCAATGATGGCGAGGTTAAAAATGCTATGGTCTTTTTTACAGAAGACGGGGGTATGATTGTTGGTGTAGCAGTTGAATGTGATGATTGTGACGTTTGGCTAAAAAAACTATCAGAAGTAGTAGAAGGAGAGTATGGCTATATCAGTTTCGATAGCCCGCCTCCCGAAACAAAAAGGGATTTCATGATGTTTTGTAAGAATTCTAATCAAGTAAAACTGATGGCGGGGGATATACAGTGAATTTACTCTCGGCGTAATTTAATGTTACAAACAGTGGAGTGAAAGCTCTTCCCGCTCCAAAGGTTCGAGAAAATTCAAATACTGAACCTCAGAACGGAACCATTTACGTTGATTCTAAAGGTAATGCGGTTGTTACTCCGTCAGGAGGTAATATAACAGGCTCACCAGACGGCAGGTTTATCCAAGCTCGCGATGCGGATGGGAATGTTACTGGCGTGAGAATTGATGGACCACACAGCCCTAAAACTCATAAAGATCCAAGTGCTTTAGAGCCCCATGGTCATGTCCCAGATGGCTTTAATGGTTTTCGAGCGCCAACACCTCAAGAGTGTGAAATTCTTAACATTTGTGGCTTTGTATCAGATCAAAATAATTTATCAGTATCTTCTGAGGACTCATCGAGAGAAGATCAGCAGTCTTACCGAGAGCATCGAAGAGAGCACTCAGAGAGAACTGCAGAAGCTCAAGAAGCCTTGAATAGTATTTCTCATGAGACTATCACGATAACTGCTGAGGTCTGTTATGACTTCTTTGGCCTACAAGGTGATTATCAAGACTCTTACTGGGACTATTTGAGTTGGTTAAATCCAATAGGTACTGCGCATGCAAATATGGGCTTTGAACATCCATTTTGCAGAACGTCTGGTATCGGCGGTGGGCTTGGTGGTGGCGGGTACACTGGAAAGGTAACGGTTAGGGCCACTTGGTCGGGTGGCTGGTTCGGTAATTTCTTTAAGAGTAGCTTAAAGGTTACAAAGGGACTAGGTAAGCCAGATCTCTTCACTGGAAAATTGAGGTGGAAAAAGCAAGAGTTACACTTGAAAGGAACAGCACCGAGTAATAAATCATTTTTAAACTCAAAAGCTGATGCGCAACCAGCTCTGAATGAGACAATGCAAGGCCAAGGTACTATTTTGAAGGTTATTGGTAGTGAAAATAGATTCTATTTTCACTACCAATAAGATGAGCGATACTTATGTAAATGAAAAGCATGGAGTTAAAGAAGCTATAAATCTATTCATGATTAAAGGTAAGGGGCAGTCTAGCGTTGTTCCTGTAAATCCTTTGACGGAGTTTTTAATAAATGATTAATAAAAGTGATTTGATTGCAATAGCTCATGTGGCGTTACTCGGTTGTGTTACACCAGCTCTCAGAATGTTAAAGGTTCTGTTTTCTGAAGAGCAAAATAAAATTTTTGTGGTGGCTTATTTTGACGGTGTTCCAAAAGTCTATGAGCAAGAGTTGATTTCAGATATATCTGGGGAAATTGAATGTTCATTGATTGACTCTAGCTACGAATGCCGCACTGTATGTGTTCACGCTAATGATCCTGTTGTCGGAAGTGTTAACGTAGATAAATTTGAAAGTACACTTTGCGATTCTATATCTTTTTCAGCAGTTTGCTATCTGAGGTTTGGTGAAGAAGGCGGATATGAGGACTTAACTTCAGATAGCTACTTATCGCTGGGTGTGGAAGAGTTCTACCGATTAGACAAGATTTGATGTTACAAAGGGTGGAAGTAAGGCGCTGAGACCAGTTGGTAGCATATTGGAGAGTGTTGATGATGTTATGGCCAATTCACAAACTGCTGCTTCGCTCTTGGTAGCTGCCTGACTTGTTCGATCTGCTGTTGCAGCTTTGACGCGGGCCCGCGTTTATTATTTCCCTTAGCGGCTTATTTACCTTGTAGCGGCTCATCTACCGAGCTGTGTAAGATCGCTGCTAACGGCATCAGTGTTATCTGAGTGAAAAACGGTGCAGCGTATGGACTGATCAATGCTTTTTGTGCGTTTGCCGTAAAAGTAAGCGCCATCCTGTTACATAGGTTCAGGCTGCACAAACTAGGCGACGCCGTCTGACATTGGTTGTGACCCCTATAAAATACACTGGTGATTAAAGGGTTAATAAACAAGTTGTGATCCATGAAGTCACTCGCTTTTCTTTTTCCCGTGTGAGAGTCAGTATTTGGTATTGTTATTGAGAAATATAGACGCTCGGAAAGGTCCGAGCCGTTGACTGAATAATAAAAAGGATGCGTCAGCTATGAAGTGTACTGGTTGTGAAGATGGTGTTCTAAAGCCTAGTTTTATTGATGATCTTTTCCGTGCCCACACATGTAACACCTGTCAAGGTAATTGGATTCTGGTTGAAGACTATGTGCGTTGGAAAGAGAACAACCCTCAGTACCCTGCGGCAGAAGATCTTACGTACGAAGTGGAAGATACAGAAACTGCATTACTTTGCCCACAGACGGGAAGCATCATGCGTAAGTTCCGCTTAACCTCGCAGAATTCACATCGCTTAGACTACAGTTCTCGTGTGGGGGGAATATGGCTAGACAAAGGCGAATGGGAGCTGATTAAGCAAGATGGTCTTGCCAGTTCTTTGAATGCGGTACTGACGTCACAGTGGCAAAAGAACATCAGAATGAATACCGCTAAAGACAACTTTAGCGCACTTTATGAAGATAAGTTCGGTGATGATACTTATCAAAAATTGAAAGAGCTTAGAAGTTGGTTGGATGAAAACCCAAACAAAGCGGATTTGCGTGCTTATTTACTGGCAGAAGATCCGTATTCAGCGGAACGTTAATCAAGCCTTTCCCTCTCTGATTGATACCGCAAAATGATCAAGCGCGCCATCGGACCTGTCAATTACGGTATGGCGCGTTTTTGATTTTGCTAGTTAACCTACATATACCCAAGTAACCTCGTGATGCTAGGTTCAGCGAGAACTGCTTGGGTTATTTGTAAGGTGATTTGATAGCAAGGCATTGCTTTGCAGATCTAGTGGCTCTAAATCAAGAAGTGATAACGCAGTTAGCGAGCCAAGCAGACTCGCCCTTCGGGAGCCTGTCACTGAATTCACTTCTGCGTTAGAGGCATTGAAAATAGAATGGCTATTTCCTGCACCTCTGCCTTGAATTGAAACCAGTGACAAGGCTCTGAAAACTGCATCTTGAAGTCACTTGGGTATATACTAAAGCTCTTGTATCGATTTTGTTTTGAAAGCAGTAATATCATCGCTCGGTTTTGTTGAACCCAATGCACAAAAAGTCACTGAGTAATCTGTCACTACTTGTGACTTAGAAGATGCTCTGTTAGGTTTGCGCCATACTCTAAATAGATTGGGATATGGTTGTGAGGGCGCAAGTATGAAGTGGTATCGAACGAAATTGGCACTGGTACTCAGTGCGCTCTTGATAGGTGGTTGTGGCGGTGACTCATCCTCAACGTCAGGGAGCCCAGCGACTTCGCCAGATAATTCTGAACAGCCAGCTAAACCCGATCCTGATGTCACTCCATCAGAGCCAGAAACTGTTCCTCTGACTCCAGACCAACGTTTTGAACTTCTCTATCGCTCTACCTTTGGCCCAACACCTTCGAGCTATGATGTGCTCGCAGCGCAGGGGTATGAGGCGTGGCTAGATAACCAGTTTAGTAAACCGATAAATTCTCATTTACCGTTGCTGACCCACTATATGACGTTGTCTGATGACGCTGATGCCTCTCCAAATCAGACCGACCGTGCTGCCGTTTGGTGGCATCAAACGATTCATGCTGAAGATCAACTTAGACAAAGAGTTGCGTGGGCATTGAGCCAAATATTTGTGATTTCACGCTATGGTGCGAATCTTGGCTCACAAGTTGAGTCGATGACCAGCTATTACGATATGTTATTGACACATTCTTTTGGTAATTATCGCGACTTATTAGAAGCCGTGACGCTGCATCCAGCGATGGGTAATTACTTATCGATGATGGCAAACCAGAAAGCGGACCCGAACATCAACCGTTTTCCGGATGAAAACTATGCTCGTGAGGTGATGCAGTTATTCAGTATTGGTCTCTACAAGCTTAATCAAGATGGCAGTGCTGCCATGGTTGATGGTGGGTTAGTGCCTACTTACACCCAAGAAGATATCGAAAACTTAGCGCGTATTTTTACCGGTTGGCATCTGAATGAGCGAACCAGTCAATGGTGGGGCTCTCGAAACGGAAACTGGTTGGTTCCTATGGTGGCTCATGCTGACAGGCATGATACTGGTTCAAAGAAAGTGATGGGGCATGATTTTCCTGCGGGACAAAGCGCAGAGCAAGATATGGCGCAAGCCATGGACATGCTGCTGGAGCACCCAAACACCGCGCCATTCATTGCAAAACATCTGATACAACGATTAGTTACATCTAACCCTTCGCCACAATATATTGAGCGTGTAGCGAATGTCTTTAGTGATAACGGGAAAGGCGTCACTGGCGATCTCAAAGCGGTAGTCAAAGCGGTCTTACTGGATGAAGAAGCGCTAGGCGATAGCGTGAAGAAAGTGAAAGAGCCATTGGTTGCGGTTGCCAATGTGTATCGTGCACTGCAAGCGAAAACGGCCGATCCTAAAGGACGTTATCATGATTCGATCGGGACATTTTCTTCTTATGGGCAATCACCGCTTGGCTCACCGAGTGTGTTTAACTTTTATTCGCCTGATTACTCACCCAATGGTGAGTTGCAACAAGCGGGAATGGTGGCGGCTGAGCTTGAGATATTAACTTGGAATACCTATATCGACATCAGCAATCGACTTTGGAATTTAGTCGGAACCCATGATTACGACACCGAAGACAACCCACGTAAAATTGTTGTGAATATTGCACCGCTTGAGGCGCTGGCCAATGACCATCCAGCCTTGGTGGCGGAATTAGATCGTCGTTTTCTTAAGAATCAAATGAGTGCCGAGCTAAAGCAGGTATTGCTGGATGCACTCGCACTACACAAAGAAACCCAGCAAGAGCTTAAAGTAAGGAATGCCATGCACATTCTGCTTAATAGTGAAGAATTTTTTGTAGAGGAGCGTCGCTAATGGTATCTCGTCGTCAATTTTTGTCCGGCCTTGCAGCAACCCCTGTGATTTCTATGTTAGGGACATCGGGTGTTACAGCTTCTGAATTTACTGACTATAAAGCGCTGGTCTGCGTGTTTCTCTTTGGTGGAAATGATGGCTTCAATACGCTGATCCCAACCAACAACGCGGGATATGATGAATACAAAACAGCGCGACCAAGTATTGCATTACCGCAAAATGATTTGCTCTCAACCAACATACAAACAGGCAGTGAGCTTACGTTAGGTTTGCATCCAGCCATGAGTGCTTTTCAAAAGGTAGTGAACCGTGGTGATGCCGCTGCGATTGCAAACTGCGGTGTTTTAGTTGAACCAGCGACCAAAGAACAATTGAAGCAAGGAACAAGAAAACAGCCACCATTTTTATTTTCACATAACTCCCAGCAAAGTGAATGGCAGCGAGCATGGGCTGGGAATGCGTCCACATTGGGTTGGGCTGGTCGATTAATGGACCAACTTTCAGGGACAGGGGAAGTGGTCAGCCCTATGTTCAGCACCAATGGCAACGTTCAATGGTTAAACGGCGAACACTATACGGGGAATTTATTAAAATCGACAGGCCTGCCTAAAATTGGGGCGAACAATAATAGTGAAAGAAAAGCGTCGTTTGAGCAGGTGCTCGGTTTAACACCAATATCACCATTTGGTAAAACCTTTAATCGTGTGAAATCAGAATCAGTCGTTGTTCGTGATGCACTTGCGAAAACCTTAGAAGCATCACCCGTCGAATCAGTGTTTACAGAGGGTAAGCTGGAACAGCAGCTACATATGGTGGCGCGTTTAATCAAATCGAATCAGATCCTAGGCCATAAACGACAAATCTTTTTTGTTGGGTTAGGGGGATTTGATACCCATGATAACCAGCTGAATAAACACGCTGAGTTGATGGCAGAGCTGAGTGAGGGCTTGGCCAAGTTCCAAGACTCAATGCAGAGTGGTGGCTTGTCCAATCAAGTGACTACCTTGACTATGTCTGATTTTGGACGACGTTTAGCGAGTAATGGGACGGGAACGGACCATGGTTGGGGAAGTAATCATTGGGTTATGGGCGGTGCGGTCAAAGGTGGTCAGTTGATAGGTCAATGGCCGTCGTTGACTCTCGATGGTCCCGATGACTTCAACAAAGGACGAATGATCCCGACCACGTCTGTAGAGCAGATTGGAGCAACACTGGCTAAATGGATGGGAGCAACGCAAGCGCAGCAACTGGCCAAGGTGTTTCCGAATTTAAACAACTTTGATAACGCCGATCTTGGTTTCATGAATGTGTGAACAACAACCCATCATCCAGAAACGAAAAGTACATCATCAGCCAAATAAGTACATTAAGCAGGTAGACGTATGCATAACCACATTGTAAAAGGCATTCTCGCGCCCCTTTTTGTTGTCGCTATTTCAGGGTGCAGCCAATCGCAATTGTCTGAAGGTGGACGATACATGCAACGAGAAGCGTGTTCTAAAATCGTGAACCTTGATGAGCGATTGCAATGTATCGAAGATGCGGATTGGAGCAAACAAACCGACTCATACTGATCCTAGAGATGGGTTGAGAATATTTGCTTTTTTCGTGTCATATCATGAAGTTCGATACAGCGTCTTCTCAATAGTGCGAAGCAAGCCTAATCTGTCACTCTAACTGCATAAATGAGGGCGTGTTATGAGTGACAAATTAGCTGATTTTTCTGTCCATCTACCAATCAACACTGAGCTTATGGATCATCAAGAGCAAGTCAAAGAGCTGTTGTATGATTTCAATCACGCACGTCCATCCGAAAAACAGAAACAAAAAGCAATATTAGAAGAACTCTTTGGTAGCCATAACGGTGTGCATATTGTTCCGCCGTTTTACTGCGATATGGGGAGTAACATCCACTTCAAACAAGGTGGATTCCTAAACACAGGTGTCACCATCTTAGATATTGCACCTGTTCATTTTGGGGAATATGTTCAACTGGGTCCCAACGTTGTTATCAGTACCGCAGGGCACCCGACCGACTTGGCGGAACGCGTGCAGCCGATCGCTATCGGTAATCCAATTACGATTGGTGACAATGTTTGGATAGGGGCTGGGGCTGTAGTGGTCGATGGGGTGACCATTGGAGATCGTAGTGTGATTGGTGCAGGCAGTGTTGTGACCAAAGACATTCCAGCGGATAGCGTAGCCGTTGGTGTACCTTGCCGTGTTGTGAGAACCATTACCCATGGCGAAATGCCTTCAGAGGAAGAAATTGAAGCGATGTGGCAAGAAGTAATGGCAGAAGAGTCGTAATTGCTGTCGAGTTTAGCGATTACTTATCATTGGTATTTTTAATAGCGGTGATATTTTCAATACGACTGATGTTCAATACGAGCGATGTTCAATAAGAGTGATGGATAGAGCGAGTGACGATTAGTGGCTACCACGTTTAAGTCTAGTGACCAAACTCAAGCGGTTTGACGCCAAGGAGCTTACATCGTTTCATTGGCGTCACAAGCCGAACTATTTGGCTAGAACGAAAAACGGTAAGCCGCACCGACAAACATTGACCAAGATAAATCATTCTGAATCAGTGGGCTAGTGCTGTCTGAGTGACTAAACTCGAGTTTTGAGTCAAATAGCCATTGTTCGGTAATGGGATATAGGATGACGGCACCAGCTCGATACACCATAGTTGCATCACTGTCATGAGTATTCAAAGAAGAAGCGGCGGACTCTTGAGCCGAAATGCCGTAAAGGTGTTGCGACAGTTTTTGGTCGTAATAACTCATCTCAGCAAAAGGAGCGACAGTGAGTTGAGGTAAGGCAAACCCCGTAAATGCATACCCGACATGTCCTCTAATTTCGTAACCATCATGAGTGTCACTGATATCTTTGAGGTAAGAAACTCTGGCTCCTACGGTTCCAAGGGTCAAGCCCGCTTCAATTGCGCCGTCACGCTCTTTTATCCCAGAAGGAATCGAATCTTCATTGTTTGCTGTTGGTGCTCGGTAATGAGCGCTGACACCAAAATATTGGATCGGTGATAGATTTAGAAGGGTACCATCGAGAAAGCCGTAATCGCCATTGTAAAAAGCCGTTGGCTGGAAACCTAAATGGGCTTCGGTATCAATCGCAGACTGCTCAACTTTGACACCAGCACCAATAAAACCAAAGTTATGGAACTCTGATGCTTGAGCCATACCTGAACTTGCCATGATGAGAGCTGGCACTGATAACCACTTTGTCATTCTAAATCTCCATTTTATGCGTGATATCCAACAGTCAGGCTATAAAGAACGAGGAAGCGGGCTAAAAATTTCTGAAAAGTTGATTTAATGAAGAAAAAGCAAGATTTAGATTTTGTTGAAGTCGCACTTGATGATGCAGCGGCACAACAATTACGGTCAGAAGCGTTTGCATCGCTGCGAGAAGTCTACCAACCCAGAGCCACCGCGAAGCCGGTTGTTTCAGTGAATAAAGATGAAAGTTCGAGTGAACAACCGCTGAAGCAATTTGTGTTATGTAAGCAAGCTTTACAGTGTCATAACGTGGTGGCCGGTGTCGAATCTCAGCATGATCAAGCGAAGAATGTACTGGCAACTGTACTTGTAAGGCGAGTCGACCAAGAATTGCAAATCAGTTCATTAGCGGTAGGGACTGCTTGGCGTAATCTCGGCCTTGCAAGAGTGATAGTTGACCGTTTAATGCAATGGACTTTGAAGAGACACCCTGAAGTGACAACCTGCACTTTATGGTGTGTCGCTGAAACGAGTAACCCCGATACCTTTACTAAACTCGGCTTTAATGAAACGCATCGGGAGGTGTCCAAGCTATTTACACTAAACAACGGTGAAAGCGCAACGGAAGTTAAGATGGAAATAACCATCGAATAGTCATTTTGATTGATGCGTTGTGTTGTAGTTTTGATAGGGATATGTGTGCAGTTTGATTGGTCTATTGTGATATCTGTCGCATATGTGGTGGTGTGTAAACGATTACTTCTTAACAAAATATATAAGAACGGTGTTTTATTGTACTAATTAACGAATTTATAAAAACACGGACGGTACAGTCATGCTCAAAAAAACGCTCTTGGCATCCACCATTTCCCTGCTTACTGCCTGCGGCGGCGGCTCTGGAGGGACATCAAATCCTCAAGCACCAGAAGAGCCGCAGAATCGTCAACCCATCATTGAATTGGGTGAAAATTTAACGGTTAATGAAAAACAGCAAGTGTTGATCATTGCCGATGTTAACGATCCCGATGGTGATACTGTTGCAGTGACTTGGGAACAAGTTAAAGGATATCCATTAGGGCTAGGGGTGGTTGAGGGGAGTAAACTGGAGTTCTTATCTCCGGAAGTAGATCAAGATACAAACCTTACTTTCCAAGCGACGGTCACTGACAGCAAGAAAGCAACGTCTGTGGATACGGTCGATATTGTAGTTAAGAATGTGATTCCGCCAGAGCCTGAGAATATCCCTCCGAAAGTGACGGTTGGTGAGAGTTTTGAGATTAAAGAAGACAGTCTAGCCACTAAGCTTAGCGCAACTGCGGAAGACGTTGATGGGGAGATTGTCGAGTATAAATGGACACAAATTGAAGGGCCGGCAGTAATTTTAAATACCCCATTTTCATTGAGTCCTGATTTCGGAACGCCACTGGTCGATGAAGACACCCCATTAATTTTCGAATTTACGGCAACCGACGATAAAGGGGCGAAAAGCAGTGCTCAGCAAACCGTAACAATTTTAAATGACACCACGAGAGATCGTCCAGTTATTGAGGTTGAGGTTGAACCTGAGGTGATTGAAGGCGAAGTGGTGAACTTAACTGCAACCGTCACTGACGCCGATGGAACGATCGTCGACTTCTATTGGCGACAAACGGCTGGGCCGGACGTCGTCTTCAGTGATAAAGCCGCCAGAAAAACCCAAATCACCATTCCTGCTTATGACGAGAACGACGACAAAATTCGACTTATCGCTCGCGCTCAAGATAATGACGGCAACAATGGATGGGCGGAAGTCACACTTACGGTTAAGCCGAGTAAGCACAGTTTTGCACTAGTGAATTATACCGATCAAGCGTTAAAAACCTGTATTGATTCAGAGCGAGTTAAAAAGAGCTGGAAAAATATCCTCGATGTGACGGATTTGTCCTGTTCTAGTTTTTATAAGATCCAATCGTTGAAAGATTTGGAACAGTTTCCGAATCTAACCAGTTTATCCATCTACTCAAGAGAGCTGAAGGATTACCAAGGCAGCTACATTCCCCAGCTAGATACACTCAATTTGGTGAATACCCCCGTTACTTCGCTCAACTTAGAGGGGGCTCCTAGCCTTAAATCGTTGACCTTGCGTGAGGTACGTAACTTGGCTGAACTTAAACTGGAGCATAATCCTGATATTGAATCCCTTTATATCACTAAAGCCCGTCTCAATACGATCGATGTGACCCAGCTCAGTAAGCTAAAGACACTGGTATTGAATGCAGTACAAGCCACAAATGTGAAAGTGAATGGATTGACAAATCTTGAAACGTTAGCGTTATTTAGCCCAGCTATTACGGGCATAGATCTTAGTGAGTTACCGTCACTGAGCAAGTTAACATTGACGAATTCTCGATTAGAAAAATTGGATTTATCAGGTGCGCCCAATTTAACGGGCTTAAATGTGAGTAACGGTAAATTAACCGATATCGATTTGAGCCACACCACTCAGATTACAGCATTGACCTTATCGCTGAATCAGTTAAATACCGTGAATGTTTCTATGCTCAAACAGCTTGAGACTTTGATGGTTAATGATAATCCGCAGCTTGCTACGCTGGAATTAACCAATAACACAGCCCTAAAGCAGCTCAACATCGCTCGCTTACCTAAGCTAGCCCAACTTAATGTTGACGTTTCTAAGCTGACCTATTTTGATGCAGACAATACATATGTTGCTAGTGTGGATCTCAATCAGTTGCAAGGTTTGACGAGGCTTGGGTTAACAGGGTGGGGGCTAACCGCGCTAGATGTGACTAAGCACACCACTTTGGAGTCCCTATCTGTGGAAGAGAACCAGCTCAAGACGTTAGATGTGTCCAACAGTCCGTTGTTGAAAGTCATTGAAGCTGATGATAACCAGATTGAGACACTGAGTTTAGCGAACAACCCTTTACTGCAAAGGTTGAGTGTATCGAAAAATACACTGACGACCATTCAATTTGGTCATCACGAAAGGCTAACGGTCTTGGACGTATCAGAGAACAAGATCAATGCCATCGATGTATCGCAAATGATTGGATTAGAACAGCTGTATTTAAATGGTAATCCAATAGATACTATTGATACGGATGCACTTATTGATCTTTCTATCCTTGATGTGTCCAGCACCCAAATCACGACATTGAACGTAGACGCATTAGATCGCTTATGGTGTGTGGGTGGCTACAATACACCATTAGATCAGGCAACCAAAGAGGCACTGCAGCGTTTTTCTGAAGGTCAATATAAAGCATTTATTGATACTCTCGTACCGATTAATACGACTCTATTCGATGTTTGTTTTGAAACAGTATATTAATCAAAGTTAAGTGAGTGAACTGAGAAGGCTGCCAAATGGCGGCCTTTTTTATTAATTATTTTGTAATCTAATCGAATTGTTGAGTTGTATATTATAAATATGACTAAAATCTACAAATAAATGATTATTATCAATAATAGAGCCATTGCACCAATATGATACTAGTATTATAGATATAGTGTGATTTCGATCGTGTTTATCAATCAATGTAAACGATTACTTCTTATAAAATCCTTTTGTACGATGTTTTATTGTTCGTGTTTATTTTAAATTAAATTATAAAGGTGTAAATATGATAAAGCGAACGCTACTCACCATGATAGTTTCGTTATTAGCTGCATGTGGCAGTGATTCAACCTCATCGACTCATTCAACAACCATTCCGTCCACGAACCCTTCTGATAAACCGGATGTTAGCGACCAGTTAACTAATATTATTCCAATAATTATTCTTGGTGATAAATATGAAGTTTTAGAAAAAACTTCAGTAATTGTCAGGGCGTTTGTTAGGGATTACGATGGGGATGAAGTTACGGTTACTTGGGAACAACTTGATGGTAATGATTTAGACTTTAGTGCAGTACAAGGTAAGTCTATAGAGTTTATTGTTCCAGAAGTTGAAGAAGATACAGAAATTACCTTGCGAGCAACGGCAACAGATAGCAGAGGTGGTCAAAACTCGGATACAGTTAAAATAAAAGTTAAAAACTGGGTACCATATGAAATTGAAAATTCGCCTCCTAAAGTGACTGTTGGAGAAGATTACAAGGTAGAAGAAGGGAAGTGGGCGAAATTAAGTTCGGTATCAACGGACGAAGATGGTTTCATCATTAAACGAGAGTGGGTACAAATTGAAGGTCCTACCGTAAACTTACGTTTATCAAACAGCCCAGAAGCAAGGTTTGATGCACCTCATGTCGATAAAGATACGCAATTAGTGTTTGAAGTTACGGTAACTGACGATAAGCAAGCAACCAGTTCAGCTAGGCAGACAGTGCTTGTCTTGAATGATATGAAAAATGATCGACCTGTGATTGAAATACAAGCTCCTACTGAAGCTGGTGAAGGTGAAGTGATTGATTTATCCGCTTCAATAAGCCATAAGCTCGGTTTGCAATCCTCGATAAAGTGGTTGCAAACAAAGGGACCACGAGTCGAATTTGAAAATTCTCATTCGAGAAACACAAAAGTTACCATGCCCTACCTTAAAAACAAAAATGCGACTATTGAATTAAAGGCTTCTGCAACCGATACAAATGATCAGATAGGGTATGAAACAGTCACGATAAACATCATACCTGGAGAGCATAGCTTCTATCATGTTAATTTTTCAGACGTAAAATTAGAAAAATGTTTGGAGAAAAAATAAAATCATCGAGTGTTAAGACGGTTTTAGACATTAAGAAGGTGTCGTGTGCTAGTGAAATTCAATCCCTAAAAGACTTATCACAGTTCCCGAACATAAATTATTTGTATATTAAGTCATCGTCACTCAATGATTACAAATTAGAGTATACATTAAACCTAAAAGAGTTAGGTCTTGTTGGTGCGGGTATTATTAAGCTAGATCTTCCATCAGAAGTACAATTGACAAAGCTGTTTTTAGCTCGATTACATAACTTGACCTCCATAGACCTTACAGAACAGTCTGAACTAAAAAGTATTGCTTTAGGTCATAACCGACTGAATGAATTGGACTTATCAAGTCAAAATAAATTAGAAAAGCTTATAATTAATGAAACACCACTGTTCTCTTTATCTTTGAAAGATTTAACTGAGCTTAAATACCTCGCGGTGAAGAACACAAAGATTAAAAATGTTGATTTATATAATTTACCCTATCTATTGCATTTAGATTTATCTGGCGGTGATATTAGAGAGTTTAATGTTGAATCAGTGCCTGAGTTAAAGTGGCTATCTTTAGATTCGAACGAACTAACTAATTTTGAAATAACGTCACCTCATAAAATTTCTCATTTGAGTTTGAAGGGCAATCAGTTGGTCGAGTTTGATGCTTCCTCATTCCCTTTGTTAGAGAGTCTAGATGTATCAAATAACGAGATAAACTCTTTGAACATGACTTATCTGGATAACATTAAATCATTAGATATATCAAATACTAAGATACAAAGTGTTGAAATCACAGGTTTACGCGATCTCTGGTGTATTGGTGGGTTTAACTCGCCATTCAATAAGGAAACAAAAAACGCACTACTTGAATTTGGAAAAGAGAGTGGCAATGCCTTTATTGACGTAGCACTGGAACCCGATTTTACACTTCAGAAAACTTGTCAAAAAGTAGTAGATAGTAAGTAAATAGAAGCGTGACTTAGAGATACAAAAGCTCCTTGATTGGAGCTTTTTTCGTGAGGCAGCTGGGGAGGTTTTCATCCTGTGATGATAGTGAACAATGGGGTTAATCAAGGTAGACTGGCTCTAAACAAAACCATAGATAAGTAATATGAAATGCTAACCCTGATTCGAGGTCTGCCGGGTAGCGGCAAAAGCACCAAAGCAAAAGCTTTAATGAAACAGCATGGCGGCTACCATTTTGAAGCGGATATGTATTTTGTCGACAAACGAGGTCGCTACCGATTTAATCCGGCTAAATTACCTCAAGCGCACCAATGGTGCTTTGAATCAACTGTCAATAAATTGAAACAAGGGGAGCGGGTGTATGTGAGCAATACCTTTGTGGAGCATTGGGAGTTAAACCAATATCGGCAGCTGGCCGCTGAACTTCAAGTTGAGATTACGGAAATCATTTGTGACGGTCAGTATGACAATATCCATAATGTGCCCATCGAGGTGATTGCGGACATGCGTCGCCGTTGGCAGCCTTAACGAGGTTTTGATTGGCGTAATTTTATGTAATTGAATAATTTATTCGAATATTGCTCATAGTTAACTAAGCTTGAATTAGTCAGTTCAATAAGTGGGTTAGCTATGACAAAGCGATTGATTTATTTCTTATTTTTAACTCTCATCCTTTCGCCTGTGGTTGCCGAGGAAGCGACAAACAAAGACGAAAGCTTAACGAAAACGAAGCCGCAAATAACCTTTGGCATTGTGCCGCAGCAGTCAGCCATCACCCTTGCGAAGAATTGGGGCCCCTTCTTAACTTACCTGTCTCAACAAACAGGTTATGAATTTATCTTCAGAACCGCGAAAAACATCCCCGAATTTGAGCAGAGATTGCTCAGTGGCGAGTATGACGTCGCCTACATGAACCCCTATCATTACACAGTGTTCAGCCAAAAGCCTGGCTATACTGCTTTTGCGAAACAGAAGGGAAAACGCATTCGCGGGATACTCGTGGTTCCGTCCGATTCTGAGATCAAGGAGTTGCAGCAACTTCATGGTCAAGTGTTAGCTTTTCCGTCACCAGCGGCATTTGCTGCCAGTGTTATTCCACGGTCGTCATTAACTCAAATGGGGATCGACTTCACCCCGCAATATGTCTCCTCGCATGACTCTGTCTATTTGAATGTTTCAAGAGGTTTCTTTACCTCTGGTGGTGGTATAGAACGCACATTTAACAATACCGACGCAGAGGTTCGTAACAACCTGAAGGTGCTATGGCGTACTCCCGGGTATACGTCCCATGCTTTTGCCTTCCATCCTCGATTAACGGTTTCTGAGAAAGAGATTGTGACTCGCGCAGTGCTATCACTTAATGAAAGTGAGTCGGGAAAAGCATTACTGAAACGTATTAACTTTAAGCAAGGAGTTGAGCAAGCAGAAGATAGTGATTGGGATGATGTGCGAGCGCTTGATATTAAGCTACTAGATCACTTCTTGAAGTAGGAAATACTATGTCATTGAGACTGAAAACGATTTTAGGTATTGCAATCATCGAAGCCGTTTTGTTGGCGATTTTAGTATCATTGACATTTACCTATCTACAGAACACCAACTATCAAGGTTTGGATCAAAGAGCTTACTCAACGTCAAAGTTGTTTGCTTCGTCGATTAAAGATTCGGTCCTCACGCAAGATCTTGCTACCGTTCAATCCTTTGCCGAAGAGTTGCTACTGACCAGTGACATCACTTATGTGAGCGTCACTGATGGCAATGGGGATGTCATTGTGAGTGTTGGTGATGCGCCAAACGATCTTACCACTCGACGGTTTGAAACCCAATCCAATGCTGTTGAGGATGGCGTGTTTGATGTGAGTACACGTATTTCGGAAGGGAGCATATATTTTGGCAATGTATGGATAGGATTTGAGCTGATTCATCTGAATAAACAGATAGAGCAAGTGAAAAACTGGAGTATGCTCATCGTATTAGGGGAAATGGTATTAGTTGCCCTCTTTTCATACTTACTAGGTGCTTACCTGACTCAACGTTTGTCTCAATTGCAGCGCGCCGCTGATGACATCGCAAGAGGTGAACGCGGTGTTGAGCTTGATACTTGTGGTAAGGACGAAGTGTCCTCGGTGTCAAAAGCGTTCGTCAACATGGTTGAACGCTTAACTGAATCAGAGCGACGAACGGAGGAGTA
The DNA here is from genome assembly GCA_043422575.1 of bacterium sp. HQB-39. Classification (GTDB taxonomy): domain Bacteria; phylum Pseudomonadota; class Gammaproteobacteria; order Enterobacterales; family Vibrionaceae; genus Vibrio. Next base: position 132,712 of record JBHOHG010000009.1, read on the forward strand.
TCAGGCCAAGCTGGAAAAAGCCAATCAAAGCTTGGAAAGTAAAGTGAAAGAGAGAACGGAAGCTTTGCTCAATGCTAATCAAAAACTGCAACAAAGTAATGAAACATTAAAAAGAACTCAAGAAAAGTTAGTTGCATCGGAAAAGATGGCGTCAATCGGGACAATGGCTGCTGGCGTCGCTCACGAAATCAATAACCCAATCGGTGCTATTAAGAGTAACTTACAGATGTGCAGTGAATACTTGGAAACCTATCAACAATGGGTAGACCAATACCAAAGCCATGTCGGAGCGCATTTGTCTGACAATCAATTGTCAACGATAAAGCAGTGGCAAGAGGCGAACTATGTATCCGAGTTACATAGTGATTTTGAGGAAAGCCTTTCCGATGCTTCCAGCTGTGCCGACAGAGTCACCAGTATTGTCACTGCGCTACAAAAATATTCGTCGAGTAGTTTGGTACAAAGGGGAGAATTTGTGACCAATGAACTGTTCATTGCGATTTCAAAGTCTATTAATAATCTGAGTGTGCCAGCGGATACCACCATTAAATTAATGCCCTCTGTGAACAGGATTCCTGCTTTTCCTGCGGTAGAAACCGATATCGAAAGGGTGTTTAAAGAAGTGCTGACCAACGCAGTACAAGCATGTCAGCGCAGTGATAGCAAAGCGCCTAAAGTGATTAAAATCATGGCTAAACATGCATCTGGGCAAATCGTGGTACAAATTGCAGATACAGGAGATGGCATCAAACCACAACATTTAGGGCGTATCTTTGATCCTTTTTATACGACACAAGAAGTCGGGCAAGGAATGGGGCTTGGATTGACCTACGCTTACGACATCATGCGCCACCATAATGGGCGCATTGATGTTCGAAACAGGCAGCAGGGAGGGGCTTTGGTTACGCTCTACTTTCCTTTATCGCGCGAGCAGTCATTGAACAACGAGTTATCTGATACAGACACTAGCGAGTTAAATAGAGCTTAATTTCCTGTGCAAGCAGGTGTGAGTGATCAAAGAGTTGTTTACTCAATTCAATGCTTGTTGGGGTATAAGTGGCGTTCTGGTTGAGCTCTACGTCGAGTTGCTCACTCAATCGGTACGCTTGAGTTGCTCCGATAAATTGACTGGACGATTTAAGAGAATGGACTAACATCGCATAACCTTCATTTTTCGTCGTTGCTTCATTTGGTTGAGGCAATTCTTGCAGTTGTATGAGTGAGTTGATGTACTCTGCGAGTACTTCCGGTACAACATCATCGCCAACCAATAATGTCAGTTCACTGGGGTCAAAATGCGCTAAGTGTTGTTTCGCTTCCATGTTTACATCCTTTCATTCAACGCCGTATTAAATAAACACAGCGATAGGTTGGTCGACTGCTCTTTCTAATGCTCTTAAACGCGAAAGCATGTTGGAATTGATGGTTTGTCCTGCGGTAATCATTAATTGACCGTTAGGGAGGTAGACATCTTGTTTAACGACACTACCCACTTTTAGTTCGTCTAAGCCGACACATACATCTACGGTTAAGCTATCGAGTTCACTTTCAAGCACTTTAATAAATGCTTTGGCGATATTTGGGTCGTATAGTGTTCCTGAATTCTGTTTAATGTAAGCGCGAGCGCTAGAAGGTGCCATGGGTTTTGGGTTGACACTAGAAATAAAGTACTCGTAGTTTTTTGATAGTCGAAGGATCCTTGCGGCGACAGGGATTTGATCTTCTTTAAGGTGATCAGGGCTGCCTGTGCCATCAAAGTTTTCATCTTGGTGACGAATGATTTCAACCAGAGGCTTAAAGCGCTTAATTTGGCTGATGATCTCGGCTCCAACCTCAGGATTGACTTTCGACATCTTAGTTAAGTCGTGACTACTAGAATGTGTGGTTTGATGGATATCGCTAGAACCTATCAAGCCGATTTCATGGATTAACCCACAAAGATAAACCTGAGTGATGATCTTTTCCGGTAGATTTAAATGCTGCGCAACGAGTTTACCTATCTCTGCGACCCGTTCTGTATGATCGGAAGGTTGGCCCGTGACATGCTGAATAATGGCACTTAACGTTGATAGAATGTCTTTGAAGGTACGATTTCGGTTAACTAACAACGTTTGCAACTTTTGATTCGATTTACGTAAGGCAACGGTCCTTTGCTGTACTTTTTCTTCAAGCTGACCATTGAGTTGCTGAAGATCTCTATTTTTTTCAGCAAGCTCTTGTGTTAACTGTGCCTTTTGTTGTCTGAGTACTAACAATTCGCAAGCTTTACTTAAGGTAAGCTTCAGACCTTCATTGTCCCACGGCTTTGCTATGTAAGTATGAACACCACCGTCATTAATCGCGCGAATGGTGGCTTCCATATCACTGTATCCGGTCAGTAAAAAGCGAATGGCATCAGGGCAGATAACCTTGGCCTGAGCAAGAAACTCCGCTCCGTCCATTTTTGGCATGCGCATATCAGAAATGATGATAGAAACAGGATGATTGCTTAAATAGGCTAAAGCGTCTTCCCCTTTTTGAAAGGCTTTAACCTGATAATCACGTCTTAGGACGCGGGTTAGCGCATTGGTTATCTCTTTTTCATCATCAAGTATGAGTACGGAGATCGATTCCGTATTCTCAACAACAGTGTCTTGATGTGTCGTCATATCCATCTCCTCCATGTTCTGTTTCCTTTGTTTGTGTATTCCATTGTTTTAACGGGTTTATTTGTTCCATCAAGCGTTAAGTTTTGGTTCGGGTTGAGCTTGAGAGGGATGAATGGGTAAGCGAAGGGTAAATTGTGTACCTTGACCAATAGCACTGCTAACCGAGATGCTTCCTTGATGCGAATGTATGATGTCCTTGGAGACCGATAAACCGAGTCCAGTTCCTTTACCTATAGGTTTAGTGGTGTAAAAAGGTTCAAAGATGGCGTCTAACTTATCAGCTTCAATACCCGATCCATTATCCGAAATTTGAATTTCTACTTCACCATGATCGACCTGACGAGTTTGGATCGATATGACCCCATTGGTTTCTATCGCCTGAGTCGCATTGACCAATAGATTTAAAAAAACCTGATTGAGCTGATTTGGCTGGCAGTAAATATGAGGAAGATCAGGTTGCAAATTTCTCTCAATACTTATGCCATACTTTGTTTCATTATGAATAAGCTTGAGGCTGGATTCGATACCTTGGTTAACACTGCTTAATTGCCACTGCGCTTCGTCCACATGGGCAAACTCTTTTAAATTGTTGACGATACCCATGATTCGATTTGCCCCTTCGATGGATTCATCAATCAAATCGGCCACATCTTGTAAGACAAAATTGATCTGGTGGTCTGCTTCCCATTGATGCATTTTGTGCGACAAGGTTTGATCGCTGAATGACTCTGCTTCCTTGTGCAGGAAATCCATGGTTTGAGTCATGGTTTTAAAGTAGTCCCTTAAACTTTGTAGATTGGAATTGATAAAGCCGGTCGGGTTATTGATCTCATGCGCGATGCCAGCGGTCAGTTGCCCGATAGCGGCCATTTTTTCTGATTGAACCCAGTGCGGAGCGACAGTATTGTTTTGGTTGGGTGTCATTTGAGGTGACCACCAAATCAGCAGACATTGTTCGATATCCTCTAGATAAATAGATTCCAGCTGCCATTGAGGTTTAACACTCGTCTGGCTATTGACGTTATGACGGACCGAGAGGTCTCGAGCTTCTTCGTACTCATTATCGATACCATGATCGTTGACGCCAGAAGCTTGGGTTACTACAGAGCTAAAAGGCTCAATAGGCAGGGTGACTTTAAAGTTTTGCTGCTGTGAAAAGGTCACGTCGAGATGTTTAGTTAGCCAGCTAGCAAGCTCATGATTTAATAGAGTCTTGAGGGTTTCATTCGCGATAACAGAAGAAGAATATAAACGATTGAAGGCAACGTTAGACTGAATGATCGCAAAGTCTTTATCCACTAAGCAAACAGGCTCACTGTAGCGGAAAATACAATTTACAAGTGATGTAACACTAGTCATGGTTTCTCCTTAACTCAGACGGAGCAAGAAAATGTGCCATTGTCGAGCACTGACAAAATAGCTGAAAAAAGGCAATGTCTTTCGTTCAATCAATCTCTCCTTCCACATCTAAAATGGCGTCTTGTAGCTCTTTTGGCAGCTGTTCAAACAGGGCTTGCTTCTCTTCGATGTCTAAGTTGGATTCAAGGTAAAGCTGGCAAAGCGTGATTAAACAGGCATGACTGGATACTTCACCTTGGTGTTTGTCCAAACCAAAAAAACTCATTTTCAAAACTGTATCTGCAATTTCCACGCCATAACCCCATAAGATCAATACGTAAGCGCAGACTAGAAGTTGATTGGGGACTTTAGGATGTATGGTTGAACGAGGAGATAGTAGCTCGGTGTCATTGTTTTCGTGTAGTACCAATGTGCCTAGTGAAAGTAGGAAAGCCGATATGTAGACATCACTTTGTTGCTGTTTATCCCATCTCATTTGCTTGGCAACGCGTTTGCTAAATGCGGCAAGGCGCGAAAACTTGTCGACGATCAGTTGGTGTTGCTGCACGCTCATTTTCTTAAAAGATTTAAGAGACAACATAACGCAGCTGACAGACTCAATGATGTCTAAGCCAAGGCGAGCAATCGCAGTTTCAACATCTTGAGTCTTACTTTGAAAACCAAGATAGGAAGAGTTCGCGATTTGAATGAGCTTTGCCGAAACGGTCGGTTCTCGCTCTATCACCTTTGCTAACTCAGATATGTCGCATTCGGGGTCTTGGATTGAACGACGAATTTTGTGTACCGCTTCAGGGAGAACGGGCAATTGTTCTATCTTTGCTAATAGGCCCCTGACTCTTGGAGAAAAAGGGGGAGCGTGGAGTCGATCAATACTGTCTAGCAACTCAATAAATTCAGGCTCTGAGAACGGCTTGGGCAATGTGAAATGAATGTTTGGGTTAGATAAAGTGTGAGTTTGCTGACTCATATCGCCCGTTAATAAAACGCGAATGGTGCAAGGGTAGGCTTGATTGACTTGTTCGAGTAGATCATCGCCTTTAAGGTTGGGCATTAACAGATCACTGATCACCACATTTGGTGTCAGTTGATGCGCCAGTTTAGACCACTGTTCGGGCTCAGAGCTTAATGATACCGTCCACTCAGGACGTAAGCGGCGTAATACCCGATTGGTCGCTTTGAGCATAAATGGGTCGTCATCAACATAGATCACATGGAACGGGGAATCATTCATCGCTTTGCCAACACCTCAATCTTCAACTAACTCAATTGCTTAAGTTAATAGTAGTCCATTGGCTGTGTTACATAAGTTCGATTATCAGGTTTCTGAACTTTATCACGCGTTTCAGTAGGGAAGTGTACTGGTAAAAGGAGAGGGAGGCGAAACAGAGCCATTGTCTCAGACAGAACCACAGTCTCATACAGAGCCATTCTCAGACAATGACTCTGTATGAGAATGACTTTTGAAGCCCTATTTCCAAGCGTTCAGTGTGGTCGGTGAGATTAATTTAGTGGGAATGCGAGGCTGGCGTAAACGTTGGAATGCCGCGTAAAGCGCTTCACTGACCGCCATTGAAATGGCGACTTGGTTGGTCGTCATATTTTGACCATTGCGGACTTTGTTTGTATTCCCATCGGCTTGGGCAATTTCTTCAATCACCTGACGGGAGATCTGACTGCCTAGATTAACCAATTGCCTTAAATCGACGTTATCTGGACTCTGGCGAGTTTCAAGATGACAACTCAGTTGTTGTGCGGATTCTTCTAGCACACTCATCTCAAAATCAGGTTCATCTCCCAGATCCATATGTTCAAGAATCAGGACTAACACTGCAGCGACACTACCAAAAAGGCTGACTGGGAAAATGACGACGTGGTTAGGTTGAGCCACATTGGGGTATTGGATATGAGGCTTTGGATTTCGAGTGATGACTTTGTGGATCCAATACACCATTTGTTGCTGGTCTACTTGGGAAAAGTCATGCTCTTTATCTAATTCGTAACAAGTCGCTTCTTTCTGTTTGCTTCTGTTCAACTCAATCAGATAGGTCGCCGAAGAACGGCAATATTGGCTTAATGTATGACCAAAGCTAGCGAGGTTACTCTGCATTGTCGCACCTTTGTCATTAAAGTGCGTAATACTGGATAGTAACTCGAGGTGGGCGAGATCTTTATTATGCTGAGCAAGCAAACGTTGTTGTTTGAGTAATTCTTTCTCTACTTCTTGGGCGTTGTAAATGTTCGCATGACTAGGAATATCGATCACTCTATCTGGTCTCATACTGGATGGACGATTGTCAAATGTATCTTCAGATTGACTTAGCCACACCGAGATAAATGGATTATTGAGAGTTGTGCGCGTAAAGGACAAGATTTGGTGAATTAAGCCGACATAGTCATTATCAATAATGACGACGCCGTAATGGTGGGACTCCAACCACGACTTAATGGTATTGATATCACTCGATCTTACGGGATCAAAGCGGTTGAGCTCAGGCGCGAAACTTGGTGCCTGAGATACGATCAGTAAAGTTTGCATCAGGGTACCTATTATTTTTTAACTCGCATTACCATATGGCAAGAACGAACAGTGAAATCTTGTGTTAAATCAATTCTCGGTTCACTAGCCGTAATAAAACGAATATTAATACAAGTAACATTAGCCGACTGAGTCGTATTCTGGGATGAAAGTCTCACAACAACGAAGGGTTTCATCAAATTGTAATATATATGACGTATGGCGCGTTTGCTCCCAGCATGCTTTGAAAAATTCTAAACGAAGGACTAAAAACGAGGTTCAATGTCGCAATACCGTACAAAAGCCGTCCCAATGATAATAGACATAAGATTGAATATTGCCACCTTAGTAATAGGAATATCTGATGCCCATAAGACTGTCGGTTTTGACCCTTTCAATATGTAGTGCGCTAGCTAATGACGCTCAGGCGGACTTTTTGGTGATGCCAGTACCTAAGCTATCCCTTGCTATGGATTACAACCAAGGTGTTGATGTTGATGAATATTGGTATAGCGAAAAACTGGATGGCATTCGTGCTTATTGGACTGGAAAGCGATTGTTGACGCGTAATGGTCACACCATCCACGCACCGAAGTGGTTTACGCAGCAGTTTCCTAATGACCCCTTAGATGGTGAGCTTTGGGCGGGGCGGGGAAAGTTCCACTTGGTACAACAAACCGTGCTTGATCAACACCCTTCGGAGAGCGCTTGGCGTGCAATTGACTTTATGGTGTTTGATATGCCTGAATCTGCGGGTGATTATCGAAAGCGATACTACAATATTCGCAGCATGGTGTTGGATCTAAACATTAAGCACTTAAAGTTTGTTGAGCACTATCCCATTAAAGATGAACAACATTTGTATTCACAATTGGATCGAATCGGGGAAAAAAAAGGCGAAGGGATCATGCTACGTAAGGTATCAAGCCGATACCAGGCGGGAAGAGGCACGGATCTATTAAAGTTAAAACAATACCGAGACGCTGAAGCTCAAGTGATCGGTTATAAACCTGGTGCGGGGCGTTTGTTGGGGAAAATGGGAGCCTTGCTGGTTAAACTGCCTAACGGAAAAGAGTTTTATATCGGGAGTGGCTTCAGTGATGAGATGCGAATGTCACCACCTGCAATCGGTTCAATGATTACTTTTAGATACAATGGATACACTCATAAAGGAACCCCAAAATTTGCCCGATTTATAAGAGAACGGGTAGAGCCATAACTGGCTTCACGGACGTAACGTACTAAGCAGGCGATACAACCCTCTAGCGTGTCACTTTTCGCCCGCAGCGTTCAAATAATGATTTCCAGATAGAGACATGTTCTAGGGTCGCATTTCTGAATGCTTGCTTTATTTCCTTGATATCAAAATTAACACTCTCAGTAGAAAAGTGTGTTTGGTAGGTTAATAGAGCCGGTTCCAATTTGATGTAGCTACGATCTAATTGCGCTAAATATGGTTGTACACTGTCCACATAGTAAAGATTGAAGACATTATTGAGATACTTAAATCTGGTGGTGTCGCGGTTTTTTCTACACACCACTTTGTCTTGATGCTGTTTTAACAACCGATTGGTTGAGTTCAGCCATTCTGTTGAATTTGACATTGAAAACAGCAGTGAACCGATCACCGGCTTTTTTTCTATTGTTTCTTGAACATTGGTTTGTTGAACATTCGTTTCTTGAATATTGGCTTCTTGGAGACGGATGATAGTTGTCTGAGTAACCGTTGCCTGAGTAATCGGTGTTTGAGAAATCGATGCCTGAGAAATCGGTGCTATGGGGTTATCGATTTTCGATGCTTTAGTATCGAAAAACCTCGTCTGAGATAGGAGAGTGTCGAGCTGGTTGGCAACATCTCCGATGTGGGTAAAGTCAGGTTGAGATAACCAACGCTGGTGGGTGATCTGCTTGCGAGTTGCGTCCGATAAAGTGACTAGATTGTGCCAGTGCCAACGGAGATGCTGCAATTTAGTCTGTTGAATACCCTCCAGCGTTACTCTCTCTTTTTCGGTCAGTTTACCACTGGTAAGACACTGGTCTATGGTGGTGAGCAGTGCTGTTTGATAGTCCCAGTTGGCGAAATGATTTTGAACTTTACCCAGTATGGAATTTTTTTCCGCGATAAGGTTAAACAACCCACACTCTCTCAGACCGTAACTTTCAAGCAGCCCTAAGCTAACTCTCGGGATCTCAATAGCAAGATCACGTTTGTCTGGAACGCTTAAGTAAACAGATGCGTGGGGCTCTTGAGTCGAAACGTCAAGGACATTTGCTAATCGTTGCTGGTAATCCTCAAGCAGATCACCACCATCGGCTTCAAGGCAACCCATCAGCAACAGACTCAGAGACAGGGTGGATAATTTTTGCAAAGCGCTAATAGCCATTGATCTGAGACCTGCTGTGTTTATAGGATGAAATGGGTCGGACTAATGATATCAAATCTAACAGTAAGTCAGCATTTGAATAACTTTATATTTTAATAACTTAGTATTATAAAAAAGCATTTTAAGTCTACTTTGATATAAATTGTACGAGTGCAACGCACTAAGTACTCAATATCAAGCGAAAAAAAGGGCAGCGATTAACGCTGCCCTTATACTCAATATTCTCGCTGAACCTAGCATCACAAGGTTACTTATACAGATTATGAGTCATGTTGTGAGATTGCTATCTGCATGCTTTCTGGTTGTTTGTGAATCCAAACTAAGCGTGCACCTAGCATTACAGCGGCTGCTGTAAGACCAACGATAAAGCCAATCCAGAAGCCGTGTGCTCCCATCGGTTCAACAACCCAATCGGTCATCCCCAAAATGTAACCTGTTGGCAAACCCAGCAACCAATAAGCAATGAACGTTCGGTTGAAGATGGCACGCATATCTTTATAACCTCTAAGAGCCCCTGCTGCGATGACTTGTACGGCGTCAGTGATTTGGTAGACAGCAGCAAAGATGAGCAATTGTACCGCGAGCACTACAACCGTATTGTCGTCGGTGTAGAGGTGCGTTATCTCTTCTCTAAAGATAATGGTTAATACTGCAGTAACAGCAGCAATTGCAACCCCAACAAGAATGCCAACACGTGATGCCACTTTCGCAGCATCTACATTTTTCTCTCCAAGACGATGACCGACACGGATACTGACTGCAGTACCAATACTCATGGGTAACATGAACACTAATGACGAGAAGTTAATTGCGACCTGATGCGCTGCCACTACTGTGGAACCCAGTGGGGCAACCAACAATGCAACCACAGCGAACAGTGTAACTTCGAAGAATAATGCGCATGCCACAGGGAAACCCAGTTTAAATAATCGTTTTTGGGCTAACCATTGTGGACGATGGAAGTCCGAGAAAATTTTGATCTCGGCAAGGCGTTGTGACGTACCCACGTACAGTGCGAGCATCAGGAACATAATCCAATACACAATGGTGGTCGCGACGCCACAGCCGACACCGCCTAGCGCAGGCGCACCAAATTTTCCGTAAACGAAAATCCAGTTAAGAGGGATATTGAGCATTAATCCGATAAAGCCAATGACCATCGCTGGCTTGGTTAACGAAAGTCCGTCGGTAAAGCTGCGTAAGGTTTGGAAAAGCAAGAACGCTGGTACAGCCAGTAAAACGGCGTAAATATAGCCAATGGTTTTTTCCGCCATGGCACTTTCAACATCCATGACACCAAGGATAAACTTGGTCTGCAGCAATACCACAATGATTGGAACGGAGATAAACAGAGCAAGGGCTGCACCTTGATGGATTTCAAAGGGAATCCTTTCTCGTTGTCCAGAGCCATTAAGTTGTGCCACCACGGGAACCAGCGCCATTAATAGCCCAATACCGAATAAAATGGTTGGGAGCCATATACTGGCCGCGACTGAGACGGCCGCCATGTCTGTTGCGCTGACACCGCCTGCCATGACAGTATCAACAAATCCCATCCCTGTTTGCGCAACAGAGGCAATGAGGACGGGGGTGGCGAGTTTGATTAGCTTTGAGGCTTCAAGTTTATAACGGTGCACTGAAAACTCCAGTTGAACAGGGACAACACAGGCGTAATAGCCTGAAGGTTACATGCAGTGGTTGATTGCGGCGAGAATCTATGCAGAATCACTGACATTCGGCTACTAAAGTATCGAAAGCCGAGATATAAATTCATGATAATGGGGCAAAGTAGCGAACCATTACCGAGTAATATAGAGAAATATATCACTCTAAGCCATCAAAAAAGTGGGGATTAACAGCGAATGTTTACAGGAATCGTACAAGGAATGGCAGAAGTGGTTGCCATAGAAAGAAAAGAACGCTTTCAAACCCATGTAGTTCGTCTGCCGAATGAGCTAGGGCAAGGGCTGAGCATTGGTGCTTCTGTCGCTCATAATGGTTGTTGTTTAACGGTCACCAAGCAAGAAGGAGACTTAGTTCACTTTGACCTTATGCAGGCGACATTAGCTTTAACCAATTTAGGAACGCTCGAACCTGGGCAATCGGTGAATATTGAGCGAGCAGCAAAGTTTGGCGATGAAATTGGTGGTCACAATATGTCAGGTCACGTAAGTCTAGTGGCGGAAGTGGCTGAAATTCTTGATACCGAGAACAATCGCACGATTTGGTTTGAACTTCCAGATGCGACAGCGATGAAATACGTGCTTGCCAAAGGCTATATTGGAGTGGACGGTTGTTCTCTGACGATTGGTGAAGTGGATCAGCAGCGCTTCTCGGTACACCTTATCCCAGAAACATTACAACGCACTTTGTTTGGACAGCGTTTGGTTGGTGAGAAGGTAAATATTGAGTTTGACCCGCAAACACAAGCCATCGTCGATACCGTTGAGCGAGTGCTGGCAGCGAAAGGGCAGGGTTAAACGAATATAAACAGCTAACAACGCCCAGCTTGAGCTGGGCGAAATGACTCGCTCACGGCTTACACATAAACCCATAAGAAGAAAACAATGCCATTGAAGCCGTGTCAACGCTAATTAGAATACTTGCTCATCATCTGCATCTACAAACAAATCAATGACATCACGCTGTTCATCAACTTGCATGTTTAAGTGGATGGCGTGACAGCAGGCAGGGCAATCATCATAAAATTCTTGGCTGCCGTTGCTTGCATCTAAAGTAATACCAATAGAGTGTCCACAGTGTGGGCATTTAACATGTCTTTCAGTGTAATTACGCATACTTCGATTCCTTACGTTGTTTCCCAGATTGTTGAAACCAAAGCTTGAAAGAAAACGAGTACAACAACAGATGAAACCTTTGAGAGGCTGACATCTGCGTGACTAAATCAAGCTTGTCTCTGGGTTCCCTTTAATAATAGGAACATAAGTTGATAGTTGACTCGAAATAAGTATAAAGCTTGAAGACCTGCTCACTAAGGGGGAAGGTTCGAACATTCTCAGTGATGTGATACGCAAAATGTTAGAACCTGATGCTCTATTGGAGGCTCAGTAGGACAATATTTCATCAACCAGTTGTTGGGATTTATCGAGATAGTGTCCACCAAACAGATTGCAGTGATTGAGAAGGTGATAAAGGTTATAAACATTTTTACGTTGAGTGTAACCAAGTTCTAAAGGCGCAATACTTTCGTAGCCTTGATAAAACTCGGGTTCAAATCCGCCAAAAAGTTCGGTCATTGCTATGTCACACTCCCTGTCACCCCAGTAGCAAGCAGGGTCGAAGCATATAGGACCAAAAGCAGAGATGGCGCAGTTACCTTGCCATAAGTCGCCATGGAGTAGGGAAGGGCGAGGGTTATGATGTGACAATTGACCTTTAACAACATCAATAAGGTCAGCGATATCTGCGAGGAATATCCCTTTCTCTCGAAGCAGCTGCAATTGCCAACCGATGCGTTGCTCCGCGAAAAAAGTCGACCACTTTTTGTGCCATGTGTTAGGTTGCAGAGTCGAACCAATATAGTTGTCTAGATCATAGCCGAATTCTTTTTGTTCTCCCCATTGGTGCAAATGAGCGAGTTGTTGGCCGAAGCGAAAACTATGACTATTGTCGTCAAGAGGTTTGGTTGCGAGATAATTTAATACGATAAAGGCGCATTCTTTGGTTGTGCCAATATGAACAAGCTCAGGCACCATCACGGTTGAAGTGTGACGCAGGAGATGAAGGTTCTGAGCTTCAATCTCAAATTTAGAGAGAAAGTCACGTGTATTGGTTTTCACAAAATAACGCTGTTCTCCATCACTGATCATATAGCAATGGTTAATATCACCACCTGAAATTCTTTCCTTTTCAATGATGTCGTATTCGAACATCAAGGTTTCAGTTAATTGTTGCGAAATGGCTTGCCACATAAAGACCTCACTCAAGCTCAGACTCTTCATTACGGTTCAATACAAGACAGTAATGAACCTGATTGCACCTAATCTGATACTCAATAAGCTTAGTGTATGAGTGGAAATATAGTATTGTCATTTAACGAAGAAATGTAGAAATGTCGCTGTAAGAAAAGGAAATTAACATATTTGTGAATTGCGTCGTTTAACTGGATCGTATTTGCTTTTTTGAACGGTAGTCACAAACCGACAGTATCAGTATGATATTTTTAGTTTTCTCAATGCTGTATAAATCATGAAAGTACTAGTCTGCGACGACTCGATAGTTGCGCGCAAAGCGATTGTTCGTTCCATAGTCGCAGAACCTAACCTCACGATAGTTGAAGCTAGTGATGGACTAGAGGCGATACAAATCCTAAAAGAGCAAAACATTGACGTTTTGTTCCTTGATCTGACGATGCCCGTTATGGACGGTTTCGAAGTCTTAACGGCATTTCCTGTTAGTAAATACCCAACCAAAACTGTAGTGGTCTCTGGTGATGTGCAGAAAGCAGCGATTGAGCGCTGTTTAGCTCTCGGTGCCATCGACTTTATCGCTAAGCCTTTTAAAAACGAAGTGGCCATTCCTCTTTTTCGCTCTTTGGGGTTGCAATATTATGGCGCGATCGCTCAACCTGAACCGCCAAAACCTATTCGAGTCGACCCTCTTGTAAAATTCAAAGAGATCACCAATATCGCTTTGGGTAAAGGTGCGGCGATTATGGCTGACCATTTTAACGAGTTTATCCAATTGCCAGTGCCTCAGGTCGCTCCTTTGACCTACGGTGAGCTGAAAATGACCATGTCGGATGTGTTACAACGCGAAGGTTCCTCGGCTATTTCTCAGCGTTTCGTAGGAGGAGGGATTCATGGTGAAGCTCTGGTCTGTCTACGAGGTAAGGATGTGGGCAGCATTGGCGAAAAAATGGGGTATCGACCAGAACTGACCAGTAAGAATGAAGTGATCGTCAATGTGGCCAACTTATTGGTTTCCTCTTTTTTAACGTCACTGGGCTCACAAATCGATCGACAATTCTCATTAAGACAACCTGCTGTAATGGAATACGGCATTTTGCGAAGTGACAGCATCAATGATCATGAAGAGCTGCTGGCTATTGAGTACATCTACCGCGCTGAGCGCTTGGACTTTGAGTGTGAGGTGCTGTTTATGCTCGATAAACCTTCACTGCCAATTATCTACGAAATTATGGAGTGTGTGTGATGTCAGACTTAACGCTTGATATTGCGGACTTTCACTGGATGACCCAAATCCTAGATACCATGGATGCGGGGCTTGTCGTGTTAGACCGTGAATATAAGGTCTGTGTTTGGAATAGCTTTATGCAGTCTTATAGTGGAGTGCTAGCGCAGAATATCATTGGAAGAAACCTGTTTGACTCAGTACCTGAGCTACCCAAAGAGTGGTTAAAGACCAAAATAGACGCCACTGTTGACCTAGAGATGCGTTCATTCTCTAGCTGGGAGAATCGACCTTTTTTGTTTAACTTCTACAATTTCTCTCCAGTCTCTAACGGCAGTAACCATATGTATCAAGACGTAGTGATTACGCCGCTGCGCTCTTTATCTGGCGAGATCAAGCATATCGCGATTCAAGTGAATGATGTTTCAGAGATTGCACGAAGTAAGAATTTTCTAAAAGAAACCAATAGTCATCTATCTGAGATCAGCCGAAAGGATGGACTCACAGGGCTATTGAATCGAGCTTTTTGGGAACAGAACTTAAAAGAAGAGTTCGCTCGCCTTCAATTTATTGATGCACCAGCTTCATTGGTGATTTTTGATATCGACCATTTCAAAAAAGTGAATGATACTTACGGCCACCAAGCCGGGGATATTGTGATTCAGAAAACGGCCGAATTGTTAAAAAAGACGGCTCGTAGCAGTGATTTATGTGGACGTTACGGCGGTGAAGAATTCACGGTACTTTTACCTAAAACAACAGCGGATCAAGCCAGCTACTTTGCAGAACGGCTAAGAAAACGGATAGAAGAGCAGTTAGTAACGTACTCTGACTTATCGATTCAATACACCATCAGTCTCGGTGTGTGTGAACACCGCGATGAGATGAAGAGTCATAGCGAATGGTTAAAAATGGCGGATAAAGCACTGTATGCAGCAAAAGAATCTGGTAGAAATCAGACTCAAGTGTGTAAAGGATAATTGAACCGTCTTACAGAGTAGGGCAGGTTTGTCATTCTTAACCTCTAAACTTTGGTTTTAGCCAATGGACATTAGGAAAGACTTCAATTTTTGATTGAAAGTGCGCCACTTAGTTGAAATTTAAAGGGCAAACACAATTAAATTAGTGAAATTTTTCCGACATAGCTTAGTATTAGAGTTGAAAGCATTTTTGTACGCTAGCTAGCTTCGGTTGGCTGTAGATGGAGAGAAAGAGTGGTTGTTGATACCGACGGATACTTGGCACTGATTGAGCACTTGGCACTGAATCTGGATGTTTTTGCATCAGAGGCTGGTGACACTGGCGAAGAAACGATTGAAGATGTGGTCACAGACATGATTGCGTCTAACATTATGGCGATTTTCGAACAGAATCCAGAATTGCACTCCAGTGTTCGTTTTAAGCTGCTTAAGGAAGCAGATGCGGTTGCAGAGGATCTAGGCGAAGTGTTAGCTGGCGTTTGGTCTAAAAAAGCGACCAATGAACAAATCAACTTTCTTGATGAGTACATTGCATTAGTGAAGAACTTGTTCGACACAGCTGTTGCAATTTACGACTAGAATCAACCGATCAATTTCTTGAAAGGAGCGGTGAGATATCCGCTCCTTTTTCTATATCTAAAAAGCCCTTCAAGAAAACTGTCTGCTCACGACTCAATTCATTAATAAGTTTGTCATTTACCTGACGTTAATTTGAAATCTAGATGTCATAAATCATTTCTACCATGGCCGTAATTATTGATATTGTCTCGTTTGAGAGACTGAATTTTACGGTTTAAATCATGTCTTTGAAGGTCTGGTCACGTTTATCGCGGTTGTCATTAATGCAATGCCTCACTGTGATTTTTGGAACCATCAGTGTCTTGGTGTTTTCACTTTCATATTCAAGTATTGAGGGTGTTCGGCAGGTAGAAAATCAATTTAATGCGATGTCACGGCAAACACTTCCCTTAGCGTTAAGTAATGCGCAGTTGATACAACAAGTTTTGCAACAGGTGAAAATGGTCAATGCGAGCATCTTCCAAAACGAAACTGAGCAAATCAAAGTACTAGAGGCCGATCTGAATGGACTGTTTGAACAAACCGACCTAAGAGTCACAGAAGTCCTAAATCTGGTAAAGAAATCTGATAGCGCGGATCGAAAAATTGAGAGTCAGGAGCTGACATTACTTCTAGAGCAATTAAATCATTATTCTCGAAGTATTCTGGCAATCCAAGAACAAGTTGTGGTACTTGAATCGCACATTCAGGCGGAAATGACGGCGTTTCGTTATGGGTTAAGCTCCATCGCCCCAGAAATGAGTCGTATAGCGTCGTTCATGTCAGTGGATAATCCAGAATCATCAGATGCAGCGAATCGTTTCATTGCCAGTGCAAGTGCATTAGAGACGACGTTTTTGGTCATGATGATGCAACAAGATAAACATCAAGCAGATCTGAAATTTAAAGAGATGCGAAACCGCCTTGCTGGTATCCACCTTGCCTACGAAGATTTCAAAACTTTCCACCCTGATATTGTCGATTATGCGAGTCTAACAGCGCCTTTAGAAATGGTCCTAGCAGGCTTCGAAAAAGGCGGGCTTATTGAGGTGGTTTTACAGAAGTTACAACTGTCGCAGCAACAGCAAAGCCAAATCGTGTCAATGACAGACAATGCTAATCATATTGTGGCGTTGCTGAATCAGATTTCGCATACCGCAAGTCAGCTAATTGATGAAAGAGAGAGCGTGGTCAGTGTCACCATGAATCGTTTAGAAAGCGTACTTTTACTCAGTGGTTTGGTTGTGGTGGCATTAGTCGTTGGCTCATGGGTGATGCTCCATCACTGGGTGAGTCGTGGATTGACATCCATTAAGCAAGCGCTCACAGCGTTTAATCAGCATGATCTCTCATCGTACTGTCGTCTTACTGGACCAAAGGAGTTGAGATTAATTGCAGAACAAATCAATCAGGTGATTGATTCAACCCATTATTCGATAAGGTCTGTAACACGTAATTGCGACTCATTGTATCAAAGCGCTGAACAGAGCTTCGAAACGACGAATGAATGCCACCGTTCATTGTCGATACAAAACACCTCTTTACAAAGCATAGTGAAAACGGTTTTCGATTTGGAAAGGTCAATTCAGGAGATTGGTCAAGTAACGGGGGTTTCCTGCGAAGAATCACGAGATGCCGTTAAGAGTACAGTGCGAGGAAGACAAATATTGCATCACAACCAGCAGAATTTGACATCCCTTGAAGGGGCTTTGAATTTGAACGACTCTTCAATGGTAGAACTAGAGGCGAGTGTCAGTAAAATCAGTGATATGGTGGATTTGATCAGTGGCATAGCTGACAGTACCAACCTCCTTGCTCTCAACGCAGCCATTGAAGCGGCAAGAGCCGGAGAGCAAGGTAGAGGGTTTGCAGTCGTGGCTGATGAAGTGCGCAAGTTAGCATGTGATACTTCAGTTCACACCACAAACATTCGTCATATGATGGCGGATTTGGTTTCCGCTGCAAATCAAAGTCGACAGGCCGTCTTTGATTCAAGAGCTGAAATGTCTCAAGCGATGCAATCCAGTGAAGAAGTGAAGGATGCTTTTGTACAGATTGAAGCAACAGTACAGCAGATCCTCGCACGGATTGAGCACATCGCGGTTGCAGCACAAAAGCAAGAACAAGCGACGACTCATGTTTCTCAGGCGATCACTCGAATTTCTGAGCAAGGGGATATCTCGAAACAACATCAGGATGTTTTAGTTGAACATGCACAGCAAGTGTATGAAATTGCGGAAAAACAGCAAGACCTGCTCCGCAAGTACCAGTTAAAACTAATATAGTTGTGAACTATTCAGCTTGATTAATAGAAGTTGATCGAACACCGCTGAATGCAACTTGATGATTATTATTGATTGATTCAGATTATTTGGTGACGAATGAATCGTCTTCATCAAAAATTAGGGTTATATCAAAATGAAAGTTAGATTCGGTTTGGCGTTAGCTTTAGTTGCGTGTTTTAGTCAGCCATTAAGTGCCAGTGAATATTCAGCAAGTGATCGTGCTTCACTGTATAAGAAGTACAAAGAGATACTGACTAAGGTTGAGACACATCCAGTATCGATAAGAGAAGCAAAAAAAGCGGGCAATTATCTAGTGACTTTTATTTGTACTGACGAGAGTTTTCAAAAAGATGGCGCTAGCACAGTCAATAAGTGTATGAAGCAATACAAAAACAAGAAACGCCAATGCGAAAAAAGTGTCTTTAGCAATCAAGCTCTCTTCAACGAGAAGAAGAAACTGGTAGAAAAAATGGGCCAGTTTGCGCAATGCATCAACATTAACCTTTAAGCAAGAAAGATTCGTGGTGTTTTAGAAATAATGGGTGTGATACTGGCACCCATTCCTACAAGGTGGCACTTGAACACGCAGAATAGTTCACTTATTTTTATATCCCTCCATCACCACTAAATAGCCACTGACGTGGCTCTTCAACACATTAAGATTAATTAATTTATCCTTTATCAATGAGCAAGATAAGATGTGAGTTACGATTTAAAATGGAATTTTAAAATAATGACTTACAATCGAGTATTCAGTTTATCCTTGCTTTCGATACTATTGGTTGGATGTGGTGGCAACAGTGGTTCTAGTCCAACACCCGCCAATCCGGAACCCAATCCTCCAACTCAACCAGAACCTCCGGTGACTCAACCAGAACCGCCAGTTGAGCCTAAAGCAGCTGCTGCTTGTTTTAATGACGCATTATTTAAAGTGGGCAGTGTTTATGATCTGGAATACACCCTAAAGGGGGATCGCATTGAGAAATTCCAACGTCAGGTTCTCAAAGAGCAATCTTATCTAGGCCAAGAGGCGGTTGTCATTAAAGAAGCGATTGGTGATACGACGTATTACTTTGGCGTCAACATTGAGGAAAAAAGTGTTGAGTTAATTGCGAGGAATGACGATGTTGCGACGACTCAATATCAACCTGCGCTAAAAACCCAATTTAACCTTGAGGTGAACGAAAAATATCAGCAGTCGTATACCGTATTAAAGCAGTCAAATGAGACACGAGAAGAAACGGTGTACGAGGAAACCTATACGTTTAACGCCATAGAAGAAATTGCTGTACCAGCAGGGCGCTTCAAAGCTTGCCGCTATGAATTGGTGAGTGACATTACCCCTCCGAGTGGTCTGACTTATCGCCTTGAAGCGACGTTCTGGTATGGCGTAGAGAACGGTTTGTTACTCCGAAATACCATCAACGGTGATACGGTTAAGTTGTTAGAGCACGCCACTATTAATGGCAAACCAATCAACAGTTTAAACGGTACCTGACATTCGTTTAAAGCAAGTGACTAAAAGGCTCAGCATACATCTATGCGAGACTAACAGGAAAATTGGCATCGTTTGGGGGAATCCTGAACGATGCCTAGACTAGGGGGACGTTGGGCTATTTATGCGGTTTTTCTCTATTTCTGAATGGTTGAGTCAATAGTTTATCAACGCGTTGCTCTTCTGCATGGGTAAACTCAGGAACCCCAATTTTTACCTTTGAGTGCCCCAGTTTGGGTTGGTCAATATAGGTATTGAACCCGCGATCCCAAATGGAGAGGAAAAAGCCAAAATTGGAATGGGTTTCTTTGACAATATTCGAATGATGCACACGATGCATGTCCGGTGTCACCACAAGCTTTCTTACCCATTTGTCGAGCCATAAAGGTAATTTACCATTACTGTGATTAAACATGGCACTTCCATTGAGTAAGATTTCAAAAATCACGATGGACAATGGATGAACACCAAGAATAAAAATAGCCCCAAGTTTAATCAGCATCGACAAGAAGATTTCGATAGGATGGAAACGGATCCCCGTCGTGACATCAATATCTAAGTCGGCATGATGCACTCGATGTAGCCGCCACAAAGGCTTAAACCAATGAAAGGCTAAATGCTGGACGTAGATGATAAAATCCATCAACACTATAGTAAGCATAATATTGAGCCATAGCGGGAAGGAGAGCCAATTCATTAGTCCCCATTCATTGGTCAAAGCTATGTTCGCAGCCTGAAAGGCGGCTATGGGCAATGCAAGAGTCACGACGACACTGTTGAGGACGACCAAACTCAAATTATGGCGCCAACGAAAAAACTTAGGTAACGTCAGGCTTTTACGTGGAAGCTTACTTTCCCACAAACTGCATAGTAAAAATATGCCAACAAAGAACCCAAGCCTCAGCCACGTAGGGTCAGTCATGTTTTATCCTTTCTTATCGAGTAATTTCAGCTAATGCAAACAAACCAGTAAGCCGCGATATCACTTTTCTAGAACCACTAGATCTGCAAAGCAATGCCTTGCTATCAAATCACCTTACAAACAACCCAAGCAGTTCTCGCTGAACCTAGCATCTCGAGGTGACTTGGGTATATACCCAAGTGACTTCAAGATGCCGTATTCAGAGCCTTGTCACTGGTTTCAATTCAAGGCAGTGGTGATGGAAATAGCTATTCTATTTTCAATACCTCTAACGCAGAAGTGAAGTCAGTGACAGGCTCCCGAAGGGCGAGTCTGCTTGGTTCGCTAGCTGTGTTATCGCTTTTTGATTTAGAACCACTAGATCTGCAAAGCAATGCCTTGTTATCAAATCACCTTACAAACAACCTAAGCAGTTCTCGCTGAACCTAGCATCTCGAGGTGACTTGGGTATACAATCACGCCTCGTTTTTTAATGCACAAATGGCCTTTCATGAGAATCCACGCTTTTCATCGACTTTATCAATATAGAAAGTCAAACGCGACAAAACCTTTCAATGCGAGAGGAAGTAAAGTTTCTCGATGTGAATATTGTCAGGTCGCTTTGGAACGTTGTATGTGCCCTTATCAGCCTGATGTAGAGTCAAATGTCGCTGTGATGTTGTTGCTATCGGATAACGAAGTCTTAAAACCAAGTAATACGGGACGCCTGATTGCGGACACCATCAAGGAGACTTACGTGTATCAATGGAATCGTACGGAACCAGATGCGGAAATGTTGCAACTGCTCAATGATCAAACCTATCAGCCGATTGTGGTATTCCCAGACGAGTATGTTGATGACGAAACACGTGTTATTTCAACGGAATTAAACCAAGCCACGCAGGGCAAGAAACCGTTGTTTATTTTCTTAGATGGCAGTTGGCGAGAAGCACGTAAGATGTTTAGACGCTCGGACTATTTACAGGGCTTGCCAGTTTTGTCGGTTGAACCGAAGCGAGTATCTGAATACTTGATGAGGAAGTCTGATAATGAACAACACCTTTCAACAGTAGAAGTTGCGACGTTAGTGATGGAGATGGCAGGAGAACAAGAAGCATCAAAATGGATGCGATTATGGTTCGAAGCGTTTCGTGAAAGCTATCTGGCATCAAAAACTCGCCTCAAAGTTGACCCAAATCAGCCTTATTTAACTTCGCTTAAACTTGCGTTAGAAAGCGAGAGGTCGCTCTAATAGTGATGAATCTGTTGGCTTCTTGTTGCGCAACTACTCTCAGTAAACAAATTATTTAGTCATGGGTCACGGTTTGTGGGCGTATAGATATGGATAATAAGTAGAGTTATTCTTTGTTTACTCTGGATTTTTGCCACTTACCTCATTTCAAGTGGCGCGAGTAGTGTGTTTAGGAGAGATTCGAATGTATTACGGCTTTGATGTCGGCGGCACTAAAATTGAATTTGGTGCATTTAACGAAAAACTAGAACGTGTGGCGACTGAACGAGTCCCAACACCAACCGAAGATTATGATCTACTGATCGAAACGATTGCTGGTTTGGTAAGCAAATACGATTCAGAGTTTAACTGTGAAGGTAAGGTGGGTGTAGGTCTTCCTGGTATGGAAAAACCAGAAGACGGTACGGTACTGACCGTGAATATCCCTGCGGCCAAGGGGCGCACATTGCGTGAAGATTTAACATCACGCATTGGACGTAGCGTGAAGTTAGAAAATGACGCCAACTGTTTTGCACTTTCTGAAGCTTGGGATGAAGAGCTAAGAGATGAGCCTTCAGTCATGGGATTAATTCTAGGAACTGGATTTGGTGGCGGCCTTATCTATGAAGGCAAGGTCTTCTCTGGTTTAAACAATGTCGCGGGTGAGCTAGGTCATACTCGCCTTCCTCTCGATGCTTGGTTACACCTTGGCGAAAATGCGCCAATGATCAAAGGTGGCTGTGACAAAGCGGGTAGCTTAGACAATTATCTTTCAGGTCGTGGTTTTGAGCTTCTTTATGATCACTACTATGGCGAGAAGAAGAAAGCGATTGATATCATCAAGTCACATGCCGAAGGTGAAGAAAAAGCCGTTGAGCACGTTGAGCGCTTCATGGAGCTGTTAGCGATTTGCTTTGCAAACATCTTTACAGGTCTTGACCCGCATGTCGTAACGCTAGGTGGCGGTTTATCCAACTTCGACTTGATCTATGAAGAGATGCCAAAACGTATTCCAAAGCACCTTCTATCTATTGCGAAATGCCCTAAGATCCTGAAGGCGAAGCATGGTGATTCAGGTGGTGTCCGTGGTGCGGCATTCCTTAACCTAAAAGACTGATATTGAGATGGTGCCTAGATGTGCGCCATTGTACAGTTAAGAAAAAAAGCCAGCATCGAACATGCTGGCTTTTTTCTGATAAAGCTTAATGAGGACAAAGCTTAATGAATGCGTAGTGCTTAAAACGCTTTCGGCGCGAAGCCAGTCATTGCTTCCAAACGCAGTGCTTTGCCAATTTTCGTCATCGGGTGTACCACAACAATACCGCGTACCGATTTTTTCAGTTTACCTAAGTCTGCTTGCTCAGCTTTGGTAATCTCTCGCGAGAATGGCATATCCAACAGTTGTTTTTTCTCTTTGTTAAGATCGTACTGCTGTTTACCTTTTAACGAGTTAGCTTTCTTTTCTAGTTTTTCTAGTTCGTCGGTAAATTGGCCGATCATCTCGCTATCTCCACGAGATTTTGCAGCATCAAGCTTACGACGGGCTTTGTCGATACGATTGTTTGTTTGTTGTAGTTCTTGTTTAGTGCTCATGAGCGTTCTCTAAAGTGTGGAAAAATCAAAGGCGCAAATACTATCACGACTGGCTGTTCAATAATAATAGCAATTTGATTTAAGAAGCGACGCAACTGCCGCTGAGATAAGGCGAATTTAGCCTTTATTCTTTTTTCCTACGCCTAGGTTTTCTTTTTGCATCAATGTGATCTTATCAAAACCAAGCTTACGGAAGTGGTTGTCACGATAGTTGCGCACCGATTTGGTGTCTGAAACCGCTTCAATTTGTTGTTCCATTTTTAGGTAAGCAGAAATATCAATTCCTTCTGCTTCAGCAACGGCTTCGTGAATGTTTCTGTGAGACTGGTAAGAAAAGGTTAATGTCTTTTCATCACCTTTGTATGTGTAAAGGATAGTACGAGCCATAATTCATTCTCAAAAGTAGGGTCAATATAAAGACCACTTAATAATAGAGGCTAGATTTTGCCTTGAAGTGGCAGAATTGTCACGTGTTCACCTGATTTAACGCAGTCTATGGTCTTAGGCAGCCAAATAAGTGCATTACAACGACTTCCCCCCTGCTGTAAAAAGGTCGCCCCTTCCGTGACGTTGTCACCGGAGTTCTGACGGATATGATGCTCATAATTTACTAGGTCTATATCGCACGGCATTAATACGTCGACCAGCTTCCCCCCGTTTTGATCGCGATAGGCTTGTGCCCAATAGTAATCATCACAACCTTGACGTGCACCAAGTGACGTTGTCACGATGGCGCTGTCCATTGGCAGAGTATTGTCTATTGGCATAGTAAGATCAGACTTATCTGTTTCAGCCTTACAGAATACAGGCACGAAAAGAGAGTAGAAAGCGAATGTGATAAATTCTGGGTCAGCCGGCAGTGTGACTAAGATCGGTTGCTGGTGATTTATGACGATCATCTCACCGAAGTTAAAGTCGCTAGCTTCGACAAATTTAATCATTACTGCTGCGTTAAAGGGTACTTCGGAAGAATCGAGTATCTCACTAGTGAACAGCTCACAAGAGAACTCGGTACAAAGGGATTCAGAGAGTTTACCGTAAAGCAAAGTCGCGCATAACCCGTGAAGTTGATGAGAGGCTGAAGAGCTTATTACATTGGGCTCTGGCGCTAAAATTGAAATCAGTGGTGTTCGGGCGACAACGAGGTTCTGATAGCCATAAGCGTTGATTGTGATGATATCGTCCGTAGACAACAGCGTACCCGCTTTAGCTATTTTGTTTTTCTGAGGAGTCTCATCGAACAGATCAACCGCTAGACGATGGCGGTAACACTGTTGAATCGGTTTTAATTGTGTCAATTGTTCTCGTTGCTCTATTCCAGCAACGAGGGTTTGTCGAGGCGCGTCAAAAGCAGCGACACATTGTTTCGTTACCGTCTTTTGTAAATCAGCGGTCTCAATGGTCTGCCCAATTCGTGTGACGCCGTCACTTTTGGGGTGGTGTTGAACAAAGGTGAGAACAAACTGCGCAATAGATTCAATGTTGTTGATATCTAAAGTTGGTCTATCAGTGTCTGGACTCGTGTCCGAAGCGACGGCAATGATATTCGGATCAAACGGATGGAGCCAGGGCTTTCCCACAACTTCTCTATGCAATTCAATTTTTGGAAAAGCAATATTTTTACACCCCTCAACCAGAATCAAGTCAAGTTGCGAATGATCAAATTGATTTAACAAAACGGTAAATTGCGCTTCAGTGTCTGGCGTCTCGGTAATAAATGCATGACGTAATCGCGAAGCGATGAGTGTTTGTGTTGCCCCCGCTTTACGTAGTCGATAACTGTCTTTGCCCGGTTTATCTATATCGAAGTCATGATGCGCATGCTTGAGTAAACCGATGCGCAACCCTGTAGAGGTGAGCTGAGGGATGAGCGCCTCTAATAAGGTTGTTTTCCCAGTCCCAGAATAGGCTGCAAATCCAAGAATGGGGAGTGGTGAAGTTTGGATGCTCATCGGTTTTTCTCCAAGTGAGACAATTCATCTGGGGTATTGAGATTAATAAAACACTCGGTTTGAGTACTAAAATCGACATATTGTGTGCGAGATTGGCTGAGAAATAGTTTAATTTTTCTGTCACCACGTTGTAAAAAGGCTTCGATGTCAGGGAGGAGTCGTTGATTGATCAGAGCAAAGACTGGCTGCGGGTAGCTGCCATCATGCGCCACGATAATATCTGTTTGGTCATGAATCGCTGCAGACATCTTTTCGACATAATTTTCGACAAGAAATGGTGAGTCACAGGGTACAAACCCCACCCATTCACTGTTACTTGCTGCTAAACCTGAGTGAAAACCAGCCAGAGGCCCAGGAAACCCCGTCACTTCATCTGAAATGACTGGGGCGTAGTTTGCATAAAAAGTGTGATTTCTATTCGCGCTTATAAAAATATTTTTTGCTTGAGGGGACAGCTTTTCAAAGACATGTTCAACTAAACATTTCCCTTTAAATCGGATCAAACCTTTGTCATTTCCATCCATGCGGGAGGCTTTTCCACCGGCCAATATTATCCAACTGATTTCGTTTGAAAATGACATATTCATGCTCTTTTTGTCGTTATGTGTATGCAATGATGATTTTGGCTTTAGAACCATTACAAAGCTAGTCTTGATCACACCATTTGATGAAAACCTGTTCGAACCAACAAAAACGGAATCGCTTTCTTTGGCAGCTCTGTATGTAAAATAACACTTTTCCAAAATCGTTGAACATGCGCCACATCAAGGCTAATGACTAATTACTCAAAAAGTGAACGTAACCAAACAGGGAATTTTATGCATTCAAACATCATAAAAAATGATGCAAAATTAAATGCCACCTGTTGCATGAATATGTAATTTGGTTCATTGTGCACACCTAAAAGTTTTGCACGGTGCAACTGTTGCGTTTTGTATACACATACACTCCATTTCGCAACCTTATGCACCAAGATGAAGCCATTTTTAAGCAAGTCCCATGTTGCTATTTTTGTCATTAATTCATAGACTTATAGCTTCAATCGCTCATGTGAGACATTTTGTCTCAAAATGGGCGTGAGGGTTCTTTGAAGTTGGGACAGTATGACCCAATTCAGCCAAAGGATGATTTTATGTCTACCAAATTTGATGCAAATTCCAACGCTATCTATCAAGCATTTTCTGTACTCGTGGTTGATGATGAGATAGGCATGCAAACCATCTTAAAAAAATCACTGGGTAAAATCTTTTCTCGTGTAGATACTGCTGGAAGCATTGAACAAGCCGAAGCTCTACGAAGTAACAATCACTATGACCTGATTGTTTTAGATATTAACCTTCCAGGGCGTTCTGGAATTGAGTGGGATGAAGCGTTTCACGATTCGAATAAGCAAGCCGACATCATTTTTATGACAGGTTATGCAAACTTAGAGATGGCGATTCAAGCGCTTAAACTCGGCGCTTCGGATTTCATTTTAAAACCGTTTAATCTTGAACAAATGATTCAAGCGGTAAGACGATGCATGGATAAGCGGATCAGTGAGCGTATGCAGTATGCATTGACTCGTGAGTGCCATCGTCATTGTACGACCAAGATTGTCGGTAAATCTGAACGTACACGTTTGCTGAAACAGCATATCGGTCAATTTGCGCCTTCTCGTGCGTCAGTGTTGATTGAGGGGGAGTCCGGTACCGGAAAAGAGCTGGTGGCGCGTGGCATTCATGAAGCGAGTGGCTTAACTGGCGCATTTGTTCCTGTAAATTGTAGCGTGCATTCCCCTGAAGTTCTCGAATGTGAGTTGTTTGGCTGCGGCACGAAAAAGAACGGTTCTGCGATCGATGAGAAGGAAGGACTATTTCGTGTAGCAAGCGGCGGTACGCTTTTTCTGAATGAAATCGGCGACATGCCGTTATCGATTCAAGCATCGCTATTGCGAGTTTTGGAGGAGCGTTCAGTTCGTCCTGTGGGAATGAACAAAGAATTGAGCATTGATGTTCGTATCATCGCAGCGACCAATCGCAACCTTCAAGAAGAGGTACTCAAAGGAAATTTCCGTCAGGATCTTTACTATCGCCTGAATGTCCTCAAAATTGAAGTGTCGCCATTAAGAGAACGTAAGGACGACTTAAATGAGCTGGTTCCGCACTTTACCCGTATTCTCAGCAAAGAGCTTGCTGTAGAATCGCCGAAGTGGGTTCATGAAGATATTCAAGCCATGCAGGATTATGAATGGCCAGGAAATACTCGTGAGCTAAAAAACTTACTTGAGCGATGCATTTTGTTAGGTAAACCACCAGCACATTATTGGCGTGAGCTTAACGGTCCGAATGTACCTAATGTATCGATTACTGTATCGCATAGTTCTGAGGTACCTACTTTCTCTGAAGCAAAGTCAATGCATTTTGGTGAAGGCTATCCAAATAGCTGGACCTTAAAAGAAGTTGAACGCGCGCACATTGAGCAATTGGTGAAATACCATGATGGGAACAAGTCGGCGGCGGCGCGAGAGCTAGGCGTCGCTCGAAAGACCTTAGAACGTAAGTTCAAAGAGTGGTCTGCCGAGGAAAGCGATTATGTCTAAACGCAACTGGGTAAACACTTTACGTTTTCGATTGAAAACCATGGTGCGTTACCGGTTGCTATTCCTAACTTCAGCGCCAATAGTGTTAACACTGTTGGCGCTTCTTTGTTTGACGGTTTATTGGTCGATTCAGTACACATGGCAAAGCGCGTTAGTTGATGTCTCAGAACGACTGGGTGTGGCCGAAAATAGCATCGTACTGCTGCAACAAAAGCAAGCCTCCTACGTCAAAGCCGTCGCTGAATCTTACCATTTTCGTTCCCGCCTTAGTCAAAGCACCGACGACCAAGAACTCAAGAATTGGGTAAATGATCAAAGTGAGCGGTATCAACTCGATTTTCTCGCTTTTCATCGCGTCAATACCATGGAAAACAAATTTCGTTTTATGGATTTGACCAAGCGAGAATCGTTTTTTGATGTGCTTACGGCGGATGAACTGAAGCGCCTTAGCCCACTATTAGCACGTCAGGCGTTAGTGACCATTGTTGAAGGGCGTGAGCTTGATTACGAGACAAGAGGCTTAGTCAGTCGGACTGTCGTTCCAGTATATCTTGATAACAATGATCTGGTCGGGTTTATTGAGGGGGGGCTTCTACTCAATAACAGCAGTATGCTAGTGGATCAACTCAGGGACTTTATCTACATCAGTAAAGAGGACGCGTTAAGAAAGTCTGGCACAGTGACCATTTTTCTTGATGATCTGAGAGTCAGTACGAATGTTCGTTCTTCGGATAACATAAATAGTGGCAGAGCGGTTGGGAGTCGCGTTTCTAAAGAAGTTGGAGAGGCGGTTCTACAAGAGAAACAGCGTTGGATCAGTTGTGCCTTTGTTTACGATACCTGGTACATCACTGCCTACCAACCACTCTATGATCAATACAATAATGTGGTTGGCATGATCTACACGGGTTACTTAATGTGGCCGTTTATCCAGACGTTTTTTACCAATATTGTTGAAATCGGTGTGATTGCAATATTGATCTTGTTGGTGTCAGGAATCGTGGTTTATCGTGGCTCGAAAGATCTGTTTAAACCCATTGAACACATCTATCGTGTCGTCATGCTGACGCAAATGGGTAAAGATCAGCGGATCGGGGATATAGGACTGGACGGAGAACATGAGCTTACTCAACTAGCTCATCAATTTGACGCCATGTTGGACTTATTGCAGGCGAGAAAACGCCAAATTCAAGAATCAGCGCAGCAACTAGAAGGTAAAGTACGGCAACGTACGGCTAGCTTAGAAGAGAAAACACTGCAGCTTGAACATCACATTGAGCTATTAAACCAAACGCGTGATAAGTTAATCGCCAGTGAAAAAATGGCCGCATTAGGGGAATTAACAGCAGGTATCGCGCACGAGATCAATAACCCAATAGCCGTGATTCTTGGAAACCTCGAATTAATCAGCGCAGAGCTGGGGGATAACTCAGATTCAATTCAAGAAGAAATCGACACTATGTTGGATCAAATTGAGCGTATCCGAAATATTACGCGCAGTTTATTGCAATATAGCCGCCAACCGAGTCCGGATTATGGAACCGCTAAAGTGATGATTAACCCGATCATCGAAGAAAGCATTACCTTGGTCAAAACGGGCAACAAAAAATTCGATATTGATTACCTAACTCGATTTGAAGAAACTCAGCCGATCGCGATTAATCGTCATTTGTTACTGCAGGTTTTGGTTAACCTGCAAGTCAATGGCATTCATGCAATGAATGGGGAAGGGACATTGCTCTTGGAAACCTTTCATTGGCACGAAGGGCTGGAACGCAACAAAGGCATTGAGATACGAATCAGTGATCAGGGATGCGGCATTAAGGAAGAACAATTACCCAAAATTTTCGACCCTTTTTATACGACAAAAAAAGAGGGCACAGGGTTGGGGCTCTCGGTAAGTCATGGTCTAGTGACTCAGATGGGTGGAAAGATATCGGTAAGTTCCATTGTCGGTCAAGGAAGCAGCTTCAGTCTCTACTTCGCCTATGAAACCAACATCGAAAATCGATCGATCGCTTAGGTGTTGGTTGCTGCAACAGTAAAACTCGCATTTCTTTATGGCATCGACGTACTGCCGAAGAGGGATAAAATTCGATAAATCCCAAACAAAGCTTGAAAGTCAGAGCATGAACCAGTAACGTTGCGCGGTTTTTAGCGTGATTTCTTTGTGAGCCCCTTCCTCAGTATTGCTTACTATTAAACAGGGTTACCATCGACTTACGTTTTTCCACATCATCTAGCTAAGGTACATATTTTGATCTCCACAGCGAATATCACTCAACAGTTTGGCGCCAAGCCATTATTCGAAAACATTTCAGTTAAGTTTGGTGAAGGCAACCGATACGGTCTGATCGGTGCAAACGGCTGTGGTAAATCCACATTTATGAAGATCCTAAGCGGTGAACTAGAGCCAACCGGTGGTAACGTCAGCTACGATCCTAATGAGCGCGTTGCAAAGCTAAATCAGGACCAGTTCGCTTATGAAGAATTCACGGTAATCGATACGGTTATCATGGGGCATAAAGAGCTTTGGGAAGTCAAACAAGAGCGTGACCGTATTTACTCACTTGCGGAAATGAGTGAAGAAGACGGCATGAAGGTCGCCGATCTTGAAACTCAATTCGCTGAGATGGACGGTTACATGGCCGAAGCAAAAGCGGGTGAGCTGTTGCTGGCTGTAGGTATCCCAATGGAGCAACACTTTGGTCTGATGAGTGAAGTGGCACCAGGTTGGAAACTTCGTGTGCTTCTTGCACAAATCCTATTTGCTGACCCAGATATCATGCTACTTGACGAACCGACCAACAACTTGGATATCGATACTATCCGTTGGTTGGAAGAGACGCTCAACGAGCGTAACTGTACGATGATCATCATCTCGCACGACCGTCACTTCTTGAACTCAGTTTGTACCCATATGGCTGACCTTGATTACGGTGAGCTACGTGTTTACCCAGGTAACTACGATGAGTACATGACGGCGGCGTCACAAGCTCGTGATCGCCTGCTTGCAGATAATGCGAAGAAAAAAGCACAAATTGCAGAGCTACAGACCTTCGTAGCGCGCTTCTCGGCGAATGCTTCTAAAGCGAAACAAGCGACGTCTCGTGCTAAGCAGATTGATAAGATCAAACTCGACGAAGTAAAAGCTTCAAGTCGTCAAAACCCATTCATCCGTTTTGAGCAATCTAAAGAGCTATTCCGTAATGCTCTTGTGGTCGAAAATCTAACCCAAGGATATGAAACCGACTTGTTCAGCCAATTCGATGGCATTTTTGAAGTGGGTGAGCGCATTGCTATTATTGGTGAGAACGGTGTGGGTAAAACAACCCTACTGAATACGCTAGCAGGTGAGCACGCACCTCGTACGGGTGAGTTCAAGTGGTCCGAGAATTCTAATATTGGCTACTACGCGCAAGATCACGCTGAAGACTTCGAAGCCGACATGAATCTGATGGACTGGATGGGGCAATGGCGTCAAGAGGGCGATGATGAGCAGGTTATCCGTAGCTTCCTTGGTCGTATGCTGTTCTCGCAAGATGACATCAAGAAGTCAGTTAAAGTCCTGTCTGGTGGTGAACAAGGTCGTATGCTTCTTGGTAAGCTGATGATGCACAAACCTAACATTCTTTTGATGGATGAGCCGACCAACCACATGGATATGGAATCTATCGAAGCATTGAATACCGCTTTAGAGCAGTACAAAGGTACGCTTTTCTTCGTGTCGCACGACCGTGTCTTTGTTGATTCATTGGCAACACGTATTCTTGAAATCAAAGATGGCAAGGTGATCGACTTCAAAGGTACGTATTCTGAGTACCTAAAATCTCGCGGCGTTGAAGAGTAATTCACCCCGATCGACTGATTTTAAACCCCGCAGCAGCGGGGTTTTTTATTATCAGCCCGAAGCCACCTACTTCAGTAGGTGGTAATTTACTTTGTGTTGATAAAATTACATACCAGTGCTTCTTGGGCAGCCTAAGCCAAGAACATTGCTATATGAAGTCGTCGGGGTCGCAATCATGACGGCGTCAACGGGAAAGAAAACGACATCCGTTGCTAATGAAAGTGGAATATCTATCAACGAAAATGGATAAAATAAAATCGATTCGATAGACCAATCTAAGAAGCAATGTTGTCGAGAAATCGATAAAGCAGTACCTGAGAAAGGCTTACCATACCCAACAGCGTGTGCATCAATAGAAGAGCAACCTATCATCGATGATGCTAATCCAATAAGAACAGAAATTTTGAGTGCTTTGATCCATTTACTTTTCATTATTTTTACGCCTAACTGATTGAAATAATTATTTAAGATACGGTATAAACTTAATTTTTATGATTAAAGAGATTTTAAAATGTGTGGTCGGAAGTGTCGGTTAAATCACACAACAGGATGTTGAGTACATAGGTTGGCACAATAATGTTCGATATTGATAAGCTGAAAATAATAAAATAATCAGCCATTTAACCAACACGAGAAAGTAAGGTATATGCAACACTGGACGATAGAAGTAGCCGCTCGTTCAAAAGAGCAGCTATTGTTCGACTTGGCGTATCGTAAAGTTCATATGAATGCGTTTGCGACCATGCTGATGATGTCACCAAACTGGGAAGACGTCTTATCAAACCACAAATTCCAAGTGACAGAAGTGACGGTTGCCGAACTGGGTTTCTGCGAGGGCGCGATGCTTAAACAGGTCTTTGAGGCAGCAAAGGTCATAGGGCTTGAACCATGCCCCTTATCATTAGCCGCTTACCTTCGTTTGAGCTATCTTGATCAACCCATGGATACAATGATAACCGTAGCGAGCGAATTACCGGAACAAGAAGAGACCTATCCACGAGGTTTGTACCTTAAAGCGGACAGTTCAGGTTTATGGTTACGAGGCTATCGCGCTAGTGATGATTGGGTATGGCCACCTGACAGTCGGTTTGCATTCATCAAGAGCGTCTAAGAATTAAGCGTATCAACCTTTGTGCCAACTTGAAGTCATTTCATCATCTATATTTTTATAATTATGGATGACTACGAAATCGAAAATGGTGATCAGACCTTATCAAAGTAGTGACCAAGAAGCACTGAGTGTGATTTATTTACAAGGTCGCCAACAATTTCAAACCGACCAACTCGATACGTCATGCAAATACTCAGATTTTGAGCGGGATATTTGTGGTGAAGAAGTCTGGGTCCTTACCGATAAAAATGATGTCTTAGGCTTTTTATCTCTTTGGCAGCCCAAAGGCTTTATTCACCACCTTTACATTGCTAATCGCCATCAAAGTGTAGGGCTAGGGTCTAGGCTAATTGAATTTGCTAAGAAACGGTACGGCGCTTTGTCGTTGAAGTGCCGTTCAGATAACTACCGAGCCATCAGCTTTTACATCAAACATGGCTTTGTAATCCACGAAGAGTCACGGCTATCTGCGCACGAATATGTTCGTATGATTTTCACAGACCAGTGACTCATTGATGGGGTGGCAGTCAGTACTTGAACTGAGCGACGATATGTTCCAGTTTTTGACTTACTTGTTGTATTTGCGATGACGAGGCGACATTGGCTTCTGCGGTTTGATAGGTGCTTGCTGCCAATTCCGCAATCTGAGTAATATTCCTATCTATATCAGCAGACACCATAGATTGCTCCTCGGACGCTGTTGCTATTTGGGCGGTCATGTCAGACATCTCGCTGATTTGTAGAACAATTTGGTTAATCGAGTTAACCGAAGACTCGGTACTGTGCTTAGTTTGATGTGCATGTTCAAGGCTGGAACCCATAATGCCGACAACCTTGGTGACGCTGTCACTTAATCCTGAGATGGTTTGCTCAATTTGATGAGTCGAATCATTGGTCATGAGCGATAGTTGACGAACTTCATCGGCGACCACTGCAAAGCCTCGACCGCTTTCTCCAGCACGAGCGGCTTCAATGGCGGCATTGAGCGCTAAGAGGTTAGTTTGCTCAGCAATTCTTTGTATTGATGAGATCACGGTGTGTATCTCTTCACTTTGCTTGGAGAGGGCCTTAATGTGTGTCTGGGAGTTTTCTATCTGATGAATCAAAGCATGGGTTTGCTGACCAGATCGCTCACTTAACTCAAGCCCGTTCTCGGCGGCATCGCGAATGTGCTGAGCTGTCGAAGCGGCATTTTCAATATTGGCCGTGATTTCATTACTGGTCATCACCAGTTCATTTACCGCAGTGGCGACAGATTCAGACTCAATACGCTGTTGATTGGTATTGCGCATACTGAGTGCGGCTGATTGCTCCGATTCCGTCACACTTTGCTGCAAAGTCGTCATAACTTGAGAGACTTGAACAATATTATTGTGCAGTTTGGCGACAAAGAGATCGAAAGAATTGGCTAATTGAGCCAATTCGTCATTGCCTTTAGCATTCATTCGAACGGTGAGATCACCGCTCCCTTGTGCGATATCCGACATAAGTTCGTTTATCGATCCGATGCGATTGGAAATGCTTCGCGCGAGATACACCATGATGAGCGATACAATCACAGCAATCAACGCGCCAATCATAAATAGGTTACGCTCGATGGTTTGGGATTTATTTTTCACAATCACATCTAACTTGTTTTGGAGCTTGTGAATGGCTTCTTCCGTTTGATGAACATTCTTTCTAAGCTGACCTCGCATGCCTTGATCCGCACTTAACCCGATCACCGCTTGAGTTTCAGTGACGGTTTGTAACTGGTCATAGTAGGATTTGAACTGAGGAGATAGGCCAGTGTACTGGTCTAAATGACCTTTAAAATCGGTCACCTTTTGATTTAAAACGACAAGGTTTTCAGGCGTTGGATCGCTTAAGTAGAGGAACTCGAGTTCAAACATTTCTAATAAAGACACTTTTAAAGTGATACTGGCAGTGGCTATTGCCGCATTTTTCAGAGCTAACCTTTCTAGGGCAAGCTCGCCAATGTGCCCAGACTGTTGAGTCCCTAAAGCAAGACTGGTTTTAGCTAATCGGTGAAATTGTTGTTGGTATCGAGTCAGGGTTTGTTGAATGGTATCAATGGTTTTGTCAGCTTGACTGTACTTTGCCAATACGGTGACTAAAGTGGCGATACGACGTTGCAATGCTATGAAGGTGTCATCGAAACGATCGATGTATTTGGGGTCTTGCCGCGCAAGAAAATCTTTTTCATGGCGCCTTAGCGTCAACAAATTGATCTCGCTGGTTTGATTTTCTGCCGCCGCTTTTTTCAGTGCATGTAATTGGTCAAAGCTGACCTTTTGATAAACACCATAACCAGCCATCCCGCACAACAAGACCGCGATAACGAAAAATAGTTTTGCTTTCACTGAAAGTGAATGGCCAAAAGCCGTCGAACTTGCTCGATTTGACATGAGCATCCCCCTAACGCAACGTGACGTGTTTGTTTATTCGCCTATAGGCATATTTTTTTTCTATCTATAACGAATAGCATCAATTAAAGAGAATGCGAACTTTCGCCTTGATTACCCATGATGAAAATCCTTTTCGTCCGTCCCGAACAGTAATTTTTTAGCGATTAGATTCATAAAAATCTGAAAGGGGCGCGGCTTTTTCTGCAAATTGAGAATGTCTTATGAATGTTGGTCGTTTACAAGCCAACCACCGTTAAAAAAGTTAAAAGTCGCTTTAAGATGAGGATGTTAGGCAGTTTCGAAAGCGCATCCCGTATAAAACAGAGATAGGGGTGAACCAAAGCCCTGTAAATCAACAATGGAGCAATGTCGTCATGTGTGATCATACAATGACCAGCGTTATGTTAGAAAAAACGGACTCTGAATGGCCGTTATGTTGTCAAATCGTCGACCATGAAATTGCAGCGGGAGCTTGGGTAACCACTCAATACCAGTTGGTAGGTTTTGATTTAATGCCGACGGTTGACTGTAAGCATGTGCTATTCCTATCACTTAAAGTCGAAGAACGTAATGAATATCGGGCTAATTTAAACACGCCCCATCCAAAACTTTTTGTTGTGTTAGACAAGCAGTCGGATAATGCAGAGGGAGTAAAGGCGAAGGATTTGACCCTGTCGTTAGTGACGGCGTCACCAAATACAGCCGACGGCCATAAAAACAAAGGGCATTTAGTTTTGTCGACAGGTATGCCGTTAGCGGTTCAAACTTGGATGGAAGCTTATGTGGGAGAGCAAACCGCACTCTTTGATACCAAACGAAGAAAACGACGTCGATAAACAGCGACAACATTGATGAATGCTCAGCATCACAGAAAATAGAATGGATAAAGTTATATGCGACTATAGTCTAAGTCACTGAGCTATTGGAGATTTAAAGAGAGTGCTAAACTTTATAGCAACTTAACCAATAGAAAGCAGTTGGCAAGAGCAATGAAGTTTCCATATAAAAATATCGTAATTTTAACAGGGGCGGGCATCTCTGCGGAGTCAGGCATTCAAACATTTCGAACCCAAGATGGGTTATGGGAAAATCACCGCATTGAAGATGTGGCGACTCCTGAAGGTTTTGCCGCCAATCCGGATTTAGTCCAAGGTTTTTACAATCAACGTCGAATGAAACTTCTTGAACCTTCGATCCAAGCGAACCCAGCTCACAGGGCTCTCGGGCGATTGGAAGATGAATTGGATGGAACGGTCACGGTAATCACTCAGAACATTGATAACCTACACGAGAAAGGCGGCAGCAAAAACATCATTCATATGCATGGTGAACTGTTAAAGTCGCGCTGCAGCGAATCAGGGCAAGTATTTGAGCAAGTGAATGACATAAGAACGGGAGATCTTTGTCATTGTTGCCAGATCCCATCACAGATACGCCCTCACATCGTTTGGTTTGGTGAGATGCCGCTACAGATGGGAGAAATCTACTCTGCTTTAGAACGTGCCGATCTCTTTATTTCTATTGGTACCTCGGGCGTGGTGTATCCGGCTGCCGGCTTTGTTCATGATGCCAAAATGCATGGTGCGCATACGATTGAAATTAACTTAGAGCCCAGTGCAGTCGAAAGTGAATTTGAAGAGAAGCGCTATGGAAAGGCAAGTGTCGAAGTACCTAAGTTGGTGGAAGAGCTTCTCAGTCTCTATTAACTTTCTAGTCTCTATTAGCTGGCTTAAATATGCGGTGCCAACCGAGCGTGTACAAGAATGGTGATGGACGGTAGCAACATTTCGTTAAATTACAAAGTTTGTTGGTTCGAAATGTAATGACGTTCTCCATGCTGAAACAATAGGTAGTGTTACTCTTGGCATTATTTTCCGTATAATTTCGTATTTTAAGCCCATAAAGACATCATGTTATGAACGACTATTCGAGCACAGTATTAATCATTGAAGATGAGCCAGCCATTGCGGACAATTTGATTCATGTACTTGAAGTCGATGGCCTGTTAACGCAATGGGTGAACACTGCGTCCAAAGGAAGAGAGTTTTTGAGAGACAACCCAGTGTCTTTGGTCATATTAGACGTTGGTTTGCCTGATGGGAATGGTTTTGAGTTATGTAAAGAGATTCGGGAAAACTCTGATGTCCCGATCATTTTTTTAACCGCGCGCAATGATGAGATAGATCGAATTGTAGGCTTAGAAATTGGTGCTGACGACTATGTGACAAAGCCATTTAGCCCTAGAGAAGTCCTTGCTCGTGCTAAGTTAAGAATCAAAGCCCATCGAAGTCGATCGGTTCCTGCGCCAATCAATGCGCCTTCTCATTGTCTTGAGGAAGGACATGATCCTGCATATCCGATGTCGGTGAATCCACTGTCTAATATGATCAAAGACACCTCTCCACTCAAAGAACATAATTTCGATTTTACATACCAAGGTAAACCTTTAGGCCTAACGGCTGTTGAATTCAAAATTATGTCGAAGATGGTCAAACAACCCAGCCAAATTTTCAGTCGAGAGCAACTGATGGTCGCGGCGGATATGCCAGCGGAATCCGTATATGAACGAAATATAGACACGCACATCAAATCGATTCGATATAAATTAAAAGCAGTTGAGCATGAAAAGCACATCAAAACCAAACGTGGTTTTGGTTATTACTACAGCACGGAGTAATGCATATTGCGATAGAGCTCATTGACGATAATGACTCCATTCAGACTCCCATCGATACCCGTTTCACTCGATCGCCCCACTAAGACGACAGCCCATAATGAAATCACACATACAATCTGATCATAAAGCCAAAGAGTACGCTAAACCTTGGCTAAAAATCCCCTTAGGGGTGAGGCTGTTTGTCGTTTACTTTGTGGTTATTGCCATGAGCGCTTATATGGTCAGTACGATCGTTATTAAAGAAGTGAAACCGACGGTGAGGCAGGCGACGGAAGAAACCTTAGTCGATATGGCGAACTTACTGGCTGTGATTTTACAAGAGAAAGTCGCAGATAGAACCTTATCATCGAGTGAACTTGATGTTTGGCTAAAAAATTATGGCAAACGAAATCCTCAAGCCAGGATTTGGGAAGTGGGTAAATCGTCAGTCAATCATCGTATCTATGTGACAGATGCAAGTGGTATTGTGATTTCTGACTCTTGGAATCAAGACGTTGGCAAAGATTATTCCCAGTGGAATGACGTATACCTGACCTTAAGAGGTGAGTACGGTGCGCGTTCAACGATAGAAGATCCCAATGATCCACTGTCGACCGTTATGCATGTTGCCGCGCCTATTTATGGTGATGGGCAGATCATTGGCAGTGTTACGGTGGCTAAAGCTAATCGCTCAGTACAGCCTTTCATTGACCTTTCCAAACGAAATGTCCTGTTTTGGATGATGTGGATGACACTTTTCGGTTTAATCGTGGGTGGATTGTTTGCTTGGCGAATTCACTCGGCTTTGGGAAAGTTGGTTATCTACGCCGAGAAAATCGGGGCAGGGGAAAAAGTATCAAGACCTCGATTTAGAGTGTTTTATGAATATGATGCCCTTACACGAGCGTTTGAAAAGATGAGAGGTCAGCTCGATGGAAAACAGTATGTCGAAGAATATGTGCAGACGCTTACCCATGAGTTAAAGAGCCCACTGTCCGCGATAAAAGGGGCCAGTGAAATACTGCAAATGCCACTTGCGCAAAGTAAAGTGAATCGATTTTCTGCGAACATCGAACGAGAAAGTACTCGAATGCAGTTGTTAATCGATAAACTGCTCGACTTGGCCCGATTAGAACAGACACTGCAATTAGAACGTCGTGAGTCCATTCAGTTGGCGTCTTTATTCAATGAAGTTATCCCTTCCTTTGATGCCAAGCTATCCAACAAACAGTTAACGATCCAACTGGAGCCAAGCCAGTGTTCACTATGGGTGCTGGGGGACCAGTTTCTACTTAAACAATCTCTTTTCAATGTCTTGGATAACGCGGTTGACTTCGCTGAAGACAAAAGCGTGATTGTTTGCTCAAGTGAAGTGGAAGGAAGGTTCGTTACATTGTCCATTGAAAACCATGGTGAACCGATCCCCGAATACGCAATACACCGATTGACAGAAAGGTTCTATTCCTTACCAAGGGCGAATGGCGAAAAAAGTACAGGACTTGGGCTCAATTTCGTCGATCAGGTCATCAAATTGCATCAGGGCCAGCTTACTATCGTTAACACTGACCAAGGGGTTAAAGTACAGATAACTCTCCCAACTCCATAGAATCTCCATATTCCTTACATAATCAGCACAAATTGACGCGATACCTTACAGAGAAACAAATTTAAGGGATAAGGAATAAGGAGAGGTATGTTGAAGTCACTTTTATCGAATTCGTTAGGGCTGAAGTTTGTCATTGTCCTGTTTTTGCTATGTGTTATGCAGATCCCAGTCGCAATGGTGAGTGATCTGATTAATGAACGATCTTATCGCCATGAATCGGTACAAAATGAAATTGCGCAAAGCAGTAGTGGCCCTCAGCAGATTTTTGGGCCCTACTTGGAGGTGAAATATTTTCAGCAAGTTCACATCGATGACAAGGTACATTCAGAGCGACGCCGAGCATACATTTTGCCTCAAACACTGGATGTTAATGCTAAATTAGACAGCTTCGAGAAATATAGGGGCATTTATAAAGCCCGCTTGTATCATGCCGATACGAAAATTACGGGGCAATTTGATCTAGAAAAGCTAGAAGATTTCGAGCAATTTGAAATTGATAAACTCAGTTTAGTGTTTGCAATGAGTGACAGTCGCGGCTTACTTGAAACGAGGTCGATTACGATCAACCAGCAATCTGAAAAGCTGTTTGCTGGTACGGGAAACAGCCAGCTGCCACAAGGGTTTCATATACCACTTGAGTATTACGATTGGCTTGAACAAACGACATTGGCTTTTGACTTCGATTTGAAGTTGTTAGGAATGAAAAGCCTGAAGATCAGCCCGATAGGTGTCGATAATACACTCGAAATACAATCAGAATGGCCTCATCCAAGCTTTATGGGAGATGCTTTGCCAGTAAATTCTAACGTTAATGAACAGGGGTTTAGTGCCATATGGAAAACCAAGCTATCGACGGATTTAACAAGTGTCATGAAGCAATGCACATCATCCGACTATTACTGCAGTCAATTACCAAGCTATGGGGTTAGCTTGATCGATCCTGTCGATCACTATTTGAAGTCACATCGCTCAGTGAATTATTCGTTGCTGGTTATTACCTTGGTCTTTGCTGGATTTTTCTTACTAGAGTTGTTTCAAGCCCGTCCAGTG
Organism: bacterium sp. HQB-39; assembly: GCA_043422575.1. GTDB lineage: Bacteria > Pseudomonadota > Gammaproteobacteria > Enterobacterales > Vibrionaceae > Vibrio. Next base: position 173,029 of record JBHOHG010000009.1, read on the forward strand.
CACCCCATTCAATACGGTTTCGTGGGCTTAGCGTTGGCAATTTTCTACTTAATGTTGATATCGATGAGTGAACATATTGGTTTCAACCTCGCTTACGCTGTCTCGGCATTTGCATCGACATTCTTGCTCACCATTTATGTGACGGGAATGCTCAACGATAAAAAGCATGGTTTGATTTTTGGGGTGAGCTTAGTCTGTTTGTACGGTTTACTGTTTGGCTTGTTACTCGCGGAGAGTTATGCGCTGTTAATGGGGACGTTACTGTGTTTCGCCGTGTTAAGCCTCGTTATGCTATTGACCCGAAATGTAGACTGGTATCAGCAAGTGTCTATTGACTTAAAAAGTGTGGTTGAAAATCAAATCGACAAACAAAAGAGCAAAGAAGTAAAACACAAAAAGTCCAATGCTGAAGAAGCCAAGAAAAAAGAGGACTTCAACCCATTGCTTGACGATGAATGATACGTCCGAATGATACGAAGTGTACTTGGATTGATGACCCCGCTAAGGGGTCTCTTTATCTAAACGCTCGCGCTTTTTCATTTGGTACATCGCAGCGTCTGATTTAGCTAATGCCTCTTCCAGAGTGTCTTTACAGCCAGTTTCAATGCCATAAGCAAAAGAAATCTCTTCTCCATGCAGCATTGCCATGGTTGTTTCGACAAACTCTTCGCCACGTTTAGGCAGAGTAAAAGCAACAAACTCATCCCCACCGATACGAGCGACCACTTCTTTGTCTAAACAGCAATTTTTTAAGACATGGGAAAAGCGAACAATAGCCATATCACCATGAGCGTGGCCTTTGCTGTCATTGATCTCTTTCAATCCATCGAGGTCGAAATACACTAAATCGAATTCATCAAGAGAAATGTCACGCAATTTCTTACGATTGAATAGACCCGTTAACTCATCAATGGTGCTTAATTCACGGAACTGTTGCAGAATCTCGGTGATGCCAAAAGCAATTAAGAGAAACGACAGTTGCAACAAACCGTCTTCGATAATCGCATCCGTGAGTTCATAGATGTCGGTGAGCGCATCGAAATAGGCGACTTCGGTCAGTACGTCATAGGCACCATTAAACAGAAGCAATTGAACGCCAACTTTGAGCATTTTATTTTGTTTTAAGAAGTCACGAGAAACCACATAGACATAAATCAATATGGCGAGAGTGTTGGCTTCAAAGAAGAGGTCATAGTACGAGTCAACATTGAAGAAGTGGCTGAACAAGAGCATGAGTAGCGACGCAACCAACATCATACAAAGAATAACTAGTATCACCCTAAAGTTTGGCATAAATTTCGGTATGTCATTCTGTTATTTTGTACACACTATAATAAGTGTAGTAAAAAGAAAAGCGGCTTGCGCCGCTTTGATAAGAAAATGTTATGAGAACTAGTTAGTTATCAACTTTCAATTTTTGGAAGTATTCATCATAGATTACGCTTGCAGAGCCCACTTCATCTTGCCAGAAGCCGTTATCCATCACCGATTGTGGTGGGAAAATGTTGCGATCTTGTACAAATTCCTTCGGAAGTAGAGGGTAAGCACTTTTCACTGGTGTCGGGTAACCAATTTCAAGGGCAATTTTCGCCGCGTTTTCAGGACGAAGCAAAAAGTCGATCATCTTATGAGCGGCTTCAGTGTTTTTCGCACCGGCAGGGATAGCGAGGCTGTCCATCCAGAAAATCGCACCTTTCTCTGGCCAAACGATCTGAATGTTTGCACCTTCTTGACGAGCCATGTAAGCACTGCCGTTCCACAGCATGCCTAAAGAAACTTCACCAGCAAGATACGGGTTCGCAGGAAAATCTGAGTTGAAAACCAACACATTTGGCATCAGCTTTTTCAGTTCTTGGTAGGCCGCCTTGATTTCTTCAGGGTTCGTCGTATTTGGTGAGTACCCCAGCTTGGTTAATGCGATATGGAAAACTTCACGTGAGTCATCCATAAGCATCAGTTGACCTTCCCACTGTGTGTCCCACAGATCGCCCCAGTTTTTTACTGAGCTGATATCCAGCATATCAGAGTTAATACCAATACCAGTGGCACCCCAGATGTATGGGATTGAGTATTGGTTAGACGGATCAAATGATTTATCAAGGTAGTTCGGATCAAGGTCTTTAAAATGGCTCAGCTTAGATTGATCAATCTTTTGCAGCATGTTTTCTTTGCGCATTTTAGACACAAAGTAGGTAGAAGGAACAACAAGGTCGTAGCCTGCGCCTTGTGTCTTCAACTTCGCGTACATACTTTCATTCGACTCGTACGTCGAATAGATAACTTTGATGCCAGTTTCTTTAGAAAAGTCTTCCAGTACTTCGTTAGGGATGTATTCAGACCAGTTGTAGAAGTACAGTTCCTTATCAGCTGCAAAAGAAGGGGTCGAAAAGAGAGTAGCAGCACACAATGCGCCGGTGTACAGTGCTTTTTTCATTACTGTTCCGCTCATATGTTAGCTTGCCCGTAGTGGGCAGGTTAAATGTTAAAATAAAAAGCACCAAGCACAGTTGAAATCTTGGACTTGATGCCACGCCAGATCAGCCATCATGATTATTTTTGCTTATACGCGGACTTTTCTCGAACGCATCACCATTGAAACTCAGTGAATAAAAAGTCGATAACTGACAAGCATTACCAACACAAATTATATCAGTAATTTAAAAAAATAGGCAGCGATTGCTGCCTATGTGATGCTTAATGAAACAGCTTTATAAAACAACTCCCCATAAATGTAAAAGCTGAAGGGAAATCGCCTGTCGAGCCACTATTGCCCAGCTTTCAGCTTCATGAAATATGCTTCATATAGCAAAGACGTATTACCGACTGCTGATTGCCACTCCACACGATCCAGGTCTTCCTGTGTAGGGTAAAGTGGGGCAACATCTTGGAATTTTTCATTGGATGACTTAACTGCGGTTAAATACCCAGTATCGCGAGAAATTTGCTCTGCAATGTCCGGACGTAACAGAAAGTCGATCATCTGATGGGCTGCTTCAATATTTTTAGCACCAGAGGGGATAGCAAAATTATCTACCCAGCCAATTCCACCTTCTTTCGGGAAGACGAGTTCAAGGTTCAACCCTTCGTTTTGCGCAGCAGCGGCACTGCCATTCCACAGCATCCCCACACCCACTTCGCCAGCCAGATACGGAGAGGCAGGGTTGTCTGAATTAAACAGAAGTACATTTGGCATTAAGTTCTGCAATTCACCATAAGCCTGTGCAATTTTCTGTTTATCCATAGTATTCCCTGAATAACCGAGCTTACGAAGAGCAATATGGAACACCTCACGAGTGTCGTCCATGAGCATGATTTGCCCCTCTAGCTCAGGCTTCCATAAATCAGCCCAGCTCTGGAAGTCTTGTGGGTCATACATATCCGTATTCACCGCTAAGCCAGTGATGGCGACCACGTGAGGAATCGAGTACTCGTTGTTAGGATCGTATGGCTTATCAAGGTAATTCTTGTCCAACTGCTGAAACTGACTCAGTTTGGTCTTATCTATTTTCTGTAGCATGTCTTCATCACGCATTTTTGACACAAAATAGGTAGAAGGGACAACGAGGTCATAGCCTTGATTATGCGTTTTTAGCTTGGCATACAAAGTTTCATTCGACTCATAGGTTGAATAAATCACTTTGATGCCTGTTTCTTTGGTGAACTGTTCGAGAAGTTCACCACTGATATACGGCCCCCAGTTCATAAAGACAAGGTGTTTATTATCTTCTGCCATGACATTTAGTGAGGCGGTTAGAAGAGACAAAGTGCATGCACTACCAGCTAAAAAAGTAGCCCATTTTTTCATTGCGGTAAGCTCCAAAAGAACTTTACTTTCAACAAACGGAAGTTTTGTTATGTTTGTTGAATGCGGTGGATACAAAAACGGAATGACAGTTGCCATTCCGTTGTTTTTTGTTATTTCACTTTTTCTCTGGCGAGAAGTTGAGAAATGACAACCAATATCAGTGACACGATTAACATCACTGTGGCGAGGGCATTCACCTCCGGTGAAATGCCAACTTTTACCATGGAATAAATCTTCAATGGCAAAATTTCATAAGTAGGCCCTGTAACAAACGAGCTGATGATCACATCGTCAAGCGACAAGGTAAAGCTCAATAACCAACCAGCGGCGACCGCAGGTTTGGCAAGCGGGAAGATGATTTGCTTGAGGATCACCCACTCACTTGCCCCTAAGTCTTTTGCTGCTTCCAGCATTTTCACGTCGAAGCCATTCAGGCGGCTGTATACCGTGACCACCACAAATGGCAGGCAAAAAGTAATGTGCGCGACCAACAGGGTAAAGAAGCCTAGTTGAACACCCATTACGAGGAACAGAGCCAGTAGCGAAATTGCCATAACAATGTCCGGTGACATCATCACAACAAACAACATGCCATTGACAGCCCCTTTGCCTCTAAAGCGATAACGGAATAGGGCGACGGCGGTTAAGCTGCCGATCAGGGTCGCCGCAGTTGCTGAAAACACAGCGACGTTGAGCGAGTGCCATGCCGCTTGCATTAAACTGTCATTATTGATTAATGCTTCATACCACTTAGTGGTAAATCCTCCCCAACGCATGCCGAATTTATTGGCATTAAAGGAGTTAGCGATCAAAACAATGATTGGTAAATACAAGAAGGCATAAACCAAGGTCATAAAGCTAAATTTTACGGTGCGCCCCATTAGTCGAGCTCCACTTTTCTATTCAATAACTTGCCCGCACGGTAGTAGGCATACAACATCACGGCCATGGCAAAAGTGAGTGCGATGCTGGTCGCTGCGCCAAACGGCCAATCTCTTGCATTGAGCACCTGACTTTTAATGACGTTACCGATCAACAAGTTTTTAGCGCCACCGAGTAGATCGGCGATGTAGAACATACCTAATGCAGGCAATAACACCAGTAAGCAACCGCCGATAATGCCCGGCATCGTCAAAGGAAGAATGACACGAGTCAGGGTTTGCCATTTATTCGCGCCTAAGTCTTTCGCCGCTTCGATATAGGTATGATCCAATTTTTCGATCGCAGAATAGAGCGGTAAGATCATAAAGGGCAGCAAAATATAAACGAGACCAATCATTACAGCGGTTTCGGTATACATTAAACGAATCGGCTTATCGATGATCTCCATAGCCAACAAGCTTTTATTCAGAACCCCTTGAGTACCTAAAACAATTTTTAAGCCATAAGTGCGGATCAAAGAGTTGGTCCAAAAAGGCACAATCACTAAGAACAGCATGAATGGACGCCATTTTTGTGGCATCTTAGCCACAATGTAAGCAAATGGATAACCAATGACTAAACAGATGGCCGTCGCAATGATCGCCATGTAGAACGAATGCATTAAAACCTTCGCATACAAGGGGTCGAGTAGACGGGCATAATTGTCTAGTGTAAATGTCATCTCGATCAGATTGGCTTCATCACGGGTCAAGAAGCTGGTGCCAATGATCATAAGATTTGGAACCAGGACAAACAGCCCAAGCCAGCCAACAATTAGCGCGATAATCGCAGTTTGGAGATTAAACTTCTTGCTCATCGCTTAACACCACTTCCCAGCTTTCAACCCAAGTAATCGCCACTTTTTGACCAAGCGAGTGGTCCACATCCGGATCATCTTCATTGAAGAATTCACTGACCATAATGCGGTGTCCTGATTCGGTCTCGATGACTGAATCCAGTGTCATGCCTTTGTAGGTTCGCTCGGTAACATGACCAACAATGCCTTTACTTTCAGACTCGTTAATTTCTTCAATCCGTAAATCTTCAGGACGCAATAACACTTGAAGTAATTGCCCCTCGGTGATCGGTTTGTCGTAGTACACCACAGAATCGACACCTTCAATGGTGGCTAGAATGCGTTTTTCATCCATTCGCTCTTGTGCCGTGGCTTCGAATACGTTGATTTCACCGATAAAACGCGCAACAAACAGGTTTTTCGGTTCTTCATAAATTTCACGCGGCGAGCCATCTTGCTCAATGACGCCTTCACGCATCACGATGATACGGTCGGACATCGACAGAGCCTCTTCTTGATCATGCGTCACAAAGATAAAGGTGATACCCAGTTTTCTTTGCAGCTGCTTAAGCTCAATTTGCATCTGTTTACGCAGTTTGTAATCCAAGGCAGATAGAGATTCATCTAACAGCAATACCTTAGGCTTATTGACGACAGCTCGAGCAATCGCAATACGCTGCTGCTGTCCACCTGAGAGCTGATGTGGTTTACGTTGCGCCATTTTCTCGAGTCGAACCATCTGCAGTGCTTCGGTCACACGCGGTTCAATCTCTTGGTTTGGGACTTTTTGCATCTTTAAACCAAAAGCGACATTCTCAAATACCGTCATGTGAGGAAACAGAGCGTAGCTTTGGAATACAGTGTTTACATGTCGCTGTTCAGCAGGTGTCTGTGTGACATCATTATTGTCCAGTAAGATTGCACCGTTATCCGCGCTTTCAAAACCCGCGATCATCCGTAACACAGTCGTCTTACCACAGCCTGACGGGCCGAGTATGGTAAGAAACTCACCATGGTTCACATCCAGGTTTAAATCACCGATGATTTCCTTACCATCGAAACTTTTACTGATGCCAGTTAAACGAACGACTGGCTGTCCTGCTGGTTTGTTAGCGTTCAACGTCTGTATTTCTCCTATGTCGGAATCGTTTTAGCGTATGAGCGTTGTCCGACCTGTGATTAACAATTTTGAGGCGCGCATCATAATCACCAAATTTGTGAAATCAAAGCATTTTCTTACTTCAAAACTGAATTTTTTTTGCAGGAAAAATGTCGAATTTCTTACCATACTGATTTTACACGTATAGTTTCTGGTAACCCTGTGAATCAACGACTATTTTTAAGTTCACACAACGCGAGAAATTCAGAGGATTAGACGTTTAATTATTGTTCAAGTCGCTAATTTAGCAAACAAAAGAAACGCTTTTGCGCTGTGGTGTACGGAACAATTAAGTATAATGTCGCCAAACTTTAAGGATTGGGTAACTAGGTTGAGCTGGAAATGCTCACCTCGGATGATTTATGAGTAAAGAGATTGAAAAAGACTTCAATATCGGTGGTTCTGTTGAGCGCGCTGTATCTGGAGACTATGAACTAAAAGCATTTGCTATTATAGGTGAAGCGTGGAGTCTAACGATAAGAAATTTTGTGTCGTTCACGCCATCTGTTTTTGCTTTTTTGACGTTACTGGGTGTCATTTTCTATGTCATCCTGAAAGTAATGCTAGGTGATATTGCAGCTATCGTACCGATTTTCGAAAACCCTGAGAGCATGGATGTCGAAGCGGCGAGCAGTATTATGAGCGCATTTATCGTCGCGACCTTCACATTTGAAATCCTTATTGCGCCAATATTTGCCAGTATGTGTTTGATGGCGATGAGTCACTCGGCGGGTTTACCGACTAAATTTCGTCACCTTGCTAAAGGGTTTCAATTTACATTGCCCCTGATTTTAGTGACCATGGTGTCTCTGTTGTCACAAGGCATCGTTAATCAACTGCTGCCTTTAATCTCTCTGTATCTGATTGTTGCATTCAGCAATACGTCTTTATTGATTTGTGAGAAGAGAATTCCGCCGATGCAGTCGATGTGGCTATCACTTCGCGCAGTCAATAAAAAGTTTTTCACTATTGCGTTTTTGTATTTCACTGTGATGATGATGTTTATGCTGGCACTGATGCTTTACGGCATTGGTTTGGTCATTGTGGTGCCTTTCTTCTTCCATCTAAAAGGGATTTTGTATCGTGAGATGTTTGGTATTAAGCTGAAGGTAGTGGCTTCGGATCATCCAAACTCAGATGATCATGATAATGACGACGACCAAAATAAAGATACACAGGTATTTGATGCATAATTTACGATTCTACTCGTTATGCAAAACAATGGCAGCCATGGGAATGGCTGTCATTTTTGCTTCTATAGGGCCTTATATTTACTACACCGACTTGCAACAAGAGCTGCGGGAGAAGAATGAGAGGCCCAAACGAGAGCAACCTAGTAATCAAAACTCACGCAGTAGGACCGCGCCTGATTTTGCCGCGATAAAAGAGGTGAAAGCCAAGAAAGCCGCATTTTTCGATTATTTAAGACCGATGGTTGTTATCGAGAACCAAAGAATTCGTAATGAACGGGCGGCTTTGCTTAATATGGCTCAAGTCGAGGATGGCCAAAGGCTGACATCAGAACAACAGTCTTATGCGAAACGCTTAGGCAAGCTTTATAAAGTTGCGCTAGAAAATGATCAGGTTACACACTCATGGCTTAAAGAGATGCTCATTCGGGTCAATGTGTTACCAGAAGCGCTGGTGCTTTCCCAAGCGGCTAATGAATCCGCATGGGGAACTTCTCGATTTGCTCGAGAAGGCAACAACTATTTCGGGCAATGGTGTTATTCAAAGGGCTGCGGTATGGTCCCGCTACAGCGCAGTGCGGGAAGCTCTCATGAAGTGGCGTCTTTCTCGTCCACGCAGCAATCTGTCCATGGCTATTTTATGAATATCAATCGAAATCGAGCTTATAAAGAGCTGCGCATTCTTCGTCAAGATATCTCCAAACAAAATGTTGACTTAGAAAGTAAGCACGCGGCGTTCCTCCTCACGCAAGGACTACTTCGTTATTCGGAACGCAAAGAAGTCTATGTTGGAGAGTTGCAGTCTATGATTCGCCATAATGACGTGTATTGGTCAAAGTGAGTCAATGCCCATGAAGCGATTAATCTCCATTGTACTCATGTTCCTCGGCGGGTTTTCCGCTTCCATTTGTGCAGAGACGCCCTTGTTGCAACAAACTCATCCTGTACAAGACTTGGCGACTCAGACGCAGAGCGCTGAAGAATATCGTTTCACTTACGCTCAGTTTTACCGACAACTTAAACACAACCAAAATCCCGACTTTGATAAAGTGAAAGTTGGACTTTTCTTTATCGATACGTTGACCAAAAGGGCTTGCCGGGTCCAGAAAGCGTGGATGGCAAAAGAGGAGCACTATGAATCTCTTCTTTTGTCTGAGCAGGGAGAGTTGGCACTACCGATTGATGCACATTTAAAGTCAGCCAATCCGCTGGTCTATCTTGTGACCGAGAAAGGCGTACGTTGTGATTATGCGTTTGTTGTCATGAGTCGAACACAACTTGAAGGAAGCGTGCGTATTGAAGAGCTCAAGGTGTTGTTACATCAGATGCAAGCGCTCTTCAATGAACTAACTGGCATGTTTGCAATTTGGGTCGCCCCTCAAGTTAGAGGGCTGACATTAGAGTTTGCGAAGGCTCAACAAGAAATCACATTAGAAGCATTAGAACATCTCGACAACGAGACACTGTTGTTACCTAATACCACGGTTCGTGTTTTACCTTTAATGGCAGAATAAATATAAGTACTGTTATGCCTAAGTAACCTCAAGATACTTGGTTCAACGAGCCAAGCAGACACGCCCTTGAAGTCACTTGGGTATATTCGCATTATGACAAGAGAGTGAGCGATCTAAGCAAAGTCGTGTGTTGTCAGATCAAAAGTCAGATCAAAAAAGGCTATCCAGTGAATGGACAGCCTTTTTAATGCATTTTCATGCGCATCAAGGGATGGATTCCAACGAAAACCCTTACGATAGGTTAGTTACATCCAGCTTCAAAGAAGGATCAACTTCTTGAACCATATCTTGGTCAACAGGCTGTGTTGGCATCTCTTCTTTATCAAAGCCGATATCACCGCCATTAATGACGCCTGAATCACGATCAATCGATTTAAAGTCAAACAGCTCATGGTCAGCAAGGTGACTAGGCACCACATTTTGCATTGCACGGAACATGGTCTCAATACGACCAGGGAAGCGTTTGTCCCAATCGTTCAACATTTGCTTGATGTTTTGACGTTGAAGGTTTGGCTGCGAACCACACAAGTTACATGGGATGATCGGGTAATCACGCATCTCAGAGAACTTGATGATGTCTTTTTCGCGGCAGTAAGCCAAAGGACGGATCACGACGTGCTCACCATTGTCTGAAACCAGCTTTGGTGGCATACCTTTCATTTTACCGCCATGGAACATATTCAAAAATAGCGTTTCTAGGATGTCATCACGGTGGTGACCAAGGGCGATTTTGGTCGCACCTAGCTCGTTTGCAGTGCGGTACAAGATACCACGACGTAGACGAGAACATAGAGAGCAGGTCGTTTTACCTTCTGGGATCTTGTCTTGCACGATCGAGTAGGTATCTTCTTCCACGATTTTGTATTCAACACCAAGAGACTCTAGGTATTCAGGCAAAATATGATCTGGGAAGCCAGGCTGTTTCTGATCAAGGTTCACCGCGATCAAAGAGAAAGAAATGGGTGCGCTCTTTTGCAAACTCATCAAGATATCGAGCATAGTAAAGCTGTCTTTGCCCCCAGACAGACACACCATGATACGGTCGCCGTCTTCAATCATGTTGAAGTCTTGAATCGCTTGGCCTGTGTTACGGCGGATACGCTTTTGCAGCTTATTGAAGTTATATTGTTGAGCTTTTGTAAGCTCTTGAGTTTGCTCAGTCATCTACTCGCAGTCTCTAATCAATCTAGAACACAAAATAAAGTGCGTATAATACGGATCTATCATTAAGATGCTAGCTCTATAGGTAAACAAAGCGAAAAAATCCCTCACAAGAGTGTAAGGGATTTATAAGATGTAACCGATAATGAGCGAGTTAGCCGCTAAACCGCAGTCTCACGGGGAAGCGTGTCGTTACTCAGGTTGGTTGGGATCCAAAGGACTAATGTAGCCTTGCGGTTTTAGAGCAAGAACGTCACAGTTGATCTTATCAATGACATGTTCAGCTGTGTTGCCAATAAACACGGCGGATAAGCCAGTGCGGCCAGTTGTACCCAGAATCACCATCGCGGCATTTAATGATTCAGCGGCTTGAGGAATGACATCCTCAGGCAATCCTTGTTCGACAACGGTTTGCTCTTCGTCATAACTGTGTTTTTGGCGCAGAGATTTCATCGCAGTGAGGTGGTGACCTCTTACCGCATTGGAATAGGTAGCAGGATCAAACTCAGGTAACTCGATCGTAATGTTGGCTGGCGTCACTGGGTACGCGTTGATCAAGTAAGGTTTTGCTTCCAAACGTCCACTGATATTGGTCAGTTGTTCGACCATGTGATCGTTCAATTCAATATGGGTTGGGTTTTCCGAGCCAACATGGACAGAAGCAAGAATACTGGCATTTTCAGGCCAATCTGGATGTTTGATCAGTAGTACAGGAATAGGGCACTTACGCAGCAGGTGCCAATCGGTTGGTGTAAAAATGACGGACTCTAAAATATCATGTTTGCGAGTCCCTTTGATCACAATATCGTGATCACCACTAAAGACTTCTTTAATGATGGCTTCATAAGGGCGGTTATGCCATACAACCACAACATCGAAGTCAACACTGTCGTTGATATACTCTTTGGCAATGGAGCGCATCCAGGCTTCACGCTGGTGGATCACGCCTTTTCGCATCGCATCTCGCTCATCTTTCGACAGCATTGAAGTCATATCATATGAAAAATCATAGATAGATAAGAAAAAGGTGATATGGCTACGGGAGACACTTTTTTGGGCAAGTTGCATTGCTCTAGCAAGTGCTGGCTGCTCATCATTATTGATATCAGCAACGACTAAGATCTTACTATAAATACTCATAACTCGTCCTACTCTTGTTGAGAACCATAGATTCACTCTAGCCCAGTTGAGAGGAGAATTTTAGTAATTTAGGAAAGGGGATATGAGAAACATGATGTAGCTCATTAAAGAGCTACATCATTGATTGGCAGAGGATTATTCTGGTGAAACGCCTGCAAGTTCCATTAAAGCATCGTGATCTAAAATGGTAATGTACTTGCCTTTTACGCTTAAGATGTCTGCTTTTTGGAAGCGACCCAATAGTCGGCTGATGGTTTCAACAGTCAAACCAAGGTAGTTACCGATATCGCCACGCGTCATCGTCAAACGGAATTCACGAGGGCTGAAGCCACGTTGTGAGAAGCGGGTTGAAAGGTTGTAAAGAAATGCCGCCAAACGCTCTTCCGCATTTTTCTTCGACAGCAACAGAATCATCTCTTGGTCGCCTTTGATTTCATTACTCATTAGGCGCATGATTTGTTGACGAAGTTTTGGCATTTTTCCAGATAAATCATCCAGAATTTCGTACGGAATTTCACATACCATAGATGTCTCTAGGGCTTGTGCAAAACTTGGGTGACAATCGTCAGTGATTGCATCAAAACCAACCAAGTCACCCGCTAAGTGAAATGCGGTGATCTGCTCATCACCTTGTTCTGTGATGGTATAGCTTTTCACCGTGCCAGAGCGTATCGCATACAGGGATTTAAGCTCATCCCCAGCTTTGAAAAGCTCTTGGCCTTTTTGAATTGGTTTCTTACGTTCAATGATCTGATCGAGCTGATCCAACTCCGTGTCATTGAGCGTAAACGGAATACATAATGTACTAATACTGCAATCTTGACAGTGAATAGCGCAACCGCCCGCTGATACGCGCTTGGTTGATGGTTTTTCAGAAATCATAACAACTTGTCACTACTTGATATATGTCAATATTTTAGCATCGCAAGCCAATAAAGGATAGGGGAATTAGCGTGTCACCAAGCGTTTGGCAACGATTAAACTATCATTTGTGAGGCAGACCAAACGGTGTATATGCCATAAGCAACTAAAATCACGCCTGACATATTGCGAAATATTATAGATTTTTGTGCTTTGTTTAATAGTTGTGCACTGTAACCAATGGCAAACATGGCTGGCAAAGTGCCAACTCCGAAAGACAGCATGATCATTGCCCCTGACATCGCACTACCAGAGACCGCTGACCAAGTGAGTGCGGAATAGACCAAGCCACAAGGCAACCATCCCCATAGAAATCCGAGCGGCACGGCATGTGTATTTTTCCGTAATGGTAACAAATGTGCCGTCATAGGAGAGATAATTCGCCAAAGCGTTTGTCCGATCCGCTCTATCACGATGAGCCCATGCCACCACTGAGCAATGTAACAGGCGACTAAGATCATTAACACAGCTGACAACAGACGAAGCCAGGCTAAAGGTTGAATGATTCCCGAGAGTTGAGAAAGGGAAGAAATCGCGCCACCAACTAAACCTCCTAAGAGCATATAGCTACTCAAACGCCCCGTATTGTATAACAAGGTCGTCCAATGTGAGGTTTTTCGCCCATTGATTGAAAGGAGTGAAGCAATCCCACCGCACATCCCCAAACAGTGACCCGCACCAAGTAACCCGATAAGAAATACAGCAAGATAATCACCCGACATAGTTTACCTCGTTGGGGGGTATTTGGAGGTTATGTCCGTGAATGGAGGTTCGGTATTCGTGTCGGCATCCTTTGTACAGGTATGCTCCATAATAGTCTCATCAGGGTTGATGGCATCATCCGATTTATTCGTATCCTCGTCATCAAACAGAACGTTATGTCCATGGCGCTCTAGGTCTTCAAACTGGTCACTTTTGACGGCCCACATGAAAATTGCCGCTGCGATGCAAACCAGCACTATTGCAATGGGGATAAGAAGATAGAGGCTGGCCATTTGAATACTCCTATTTTTAAATGATTAGGATTGGTTTCGCGTTTTTAATAATCGAAGTGAATTGGAGACCACGATGATCGAACTTGCTGACATGCCAACGACCGCAATGTATGGGGCGACTAATCCCATGATGGCCAATGGCAAGACGATCAGGTTGTACCCTAATGCCCATGCTAGGTTTTGCCAGATGAGTCGTGTGGTCTTGAGTGCCAATTCGCGAGCTTGAATCAATGTCATTAAATTATCGCCCAATAAAGTCATGTCTGCTGAGGCCTTGGCGATGTCAGTTCCGCCTCCCATTGCCACAGACAGGTGAGCCCCCGCCAACGTTGGTGCATCATTGATGCCATCACCAATCATCATAGAGATGTTGGATTGCTGTTTTAGGTAGTCCAATTTCATTTGTGGAGAAGCAGAAGCAATGAGGTGGTTGATTCCCAAATGTTGAGCCACGGGTTCGGCATTATCTTTGTTGTCACCGGTTAACAAGGTCGTTTTTATTCCAACGCTATGCAAGGCATCAATGAAAGTGCGACTCTCTTTACGTATTGGGTCTTGATAAGAAAACTTCGCGACTAGAGTGGAATCGATGGCAAGGTAAATCACCTGACGGTCTCGGGTTGTATGCGTACTGTCTCGGGGCTGTGGTGTTGGCGAATCCGCTTGCTCAGTAGAGAACGCAGGCAGCACAAACTCAGCTCGACCTATCGATACTCGTTTTTCATTCCAAGTCGCACTCACACCTGATCCAATCACGTTCATAACTTGCTCTAACTTAATCGACTCTCCTTTATAGGGCTTGAATGCCGTCGCGATGGGGTGATTCGCATAAGACTCTAGCTCAGCAGCAAGGGCAAGGACTTGCGATTCGGCATAATCGCCGAAGGTTTCTGTTGATTCTATGGTGATACGCCCTTGGGTTAAGGTCCCTGTTTTATCAAGGATGACATGCTCAACCTTACCTAAGGTTTCAAAAACATGCCCTTTGCGCAGCAGTAATCCCATTTCCCCCAAACGGGAGGTGGCACAAGTGATGGCCGTAGGCGTCGCCAGTGATAAAGCGCAGGGGCAGGTAGCAACCAGCACCGACAGCATGATCCAGAAGGCATTTTCTGGCTGGTGCTGTTGCCAATACCACCATGTGGTTGCAGCAATGATTAAGATGGCACTGACAAAATAGCGTGCCACGGTATCAGCAATGTAGGCGATCTCCGGTTTGGTTTGTTCCGCTTGATCATGGAGTTGAATGATATTGGCAATGAGCGAGTCGGCTCTGCGGTGAATAACTTGGAGATCAAACACTTCCTCACCGTTGATCGTTCCCGCATAAACCACGTCACCTCGGCGTTTTTTCACCGGAAGAGATTCCCCCGTCAGCATGGATTCATTGACGTGAACGCATGAGCCATGCTGTGTTTGCGTGCTCATTTGCGGCTTTAATATCACGCCATCGGCTGGAATGCTTTCACCGGGAAGGACGCGAACAAGATCGCCGACCATAAGGGATTTCACTGGGACTTGTTCAATACCAGTAACTTGCTCATCGTGGGTTACCCGCTTATCACTCAGTTTGCTTGCCATAGCGGGGATCAATTTCAGTAAGTTAGCGCTGGCTGCGGCGGCCTTTCTGCGAGCTCGCATTTCCAAGAAACGTCCAATGAGTAAAAAGAAGGTAAACATGGAAATGGATTCAAAATAGACCTCTCCTTGTTGATATACGGTCGCGTAAAGACTTGCCAAGTAGGCAAACAACAGCGCGATCGAGACCGGCACATCCATACCAAGTACGCCGCTTTGGATGCTGCGCCAAGCATTGAGATAAAATGGGGAGGCAGAATAGAGCAACACGGGCGTCGCAAAGATCAAGCTTACCCAGCGAAAGTAGTGCTTAAATTCAGGTTCCAGATCGCCAAACACTTCAAGATATAGAGCCACCGCCAACATCATCACTTGCATGGTCGCCAGCCCAGCGACTCCCAAACGACGCTGATAACGCTTCATTGTATCGTGGTAAAGCGCTTCTTGTGCATCGGCTTCAAAAGGCGCGGCTTTGTAGCCTAAGTGGTGGATGTCTGACAGTAGCCGACTTAAAGATGTCACTCTAGCATCCCAAACTAACGTCGCTCTCTGAGTGGTGGAATTGACTTGAATACGAGTGACGCCCTCACGGTCACGGAGACTCTTTTCAATGAGCCATGCGCAGGCAGCACACACAAGCCCATCAAGTGACAATGTCACTTCCCTAAGGTGCTCGTGATGACGAACAAAGTCTTCTTGCACCTTGTCATCGTCGTAATGGGTTAAAGCTTGAAGCTGTTCGGGAACAAGAACGGCGGTTTCCGCAGGTTCAGTTCGATATTGATAATAAGAAGAGAGTCCACTGCTAATAATGGTTTGAGCCACGCTTTGACAGCCCGCGCAACACATGTCTCTTGATTGGCCTAGGATCATGACCGAGTAACGACTGGCATTGGGAACGGGTTGACCACAGTGATAACACGAGTTGCTCATTAGGCTCCTTAAACTAATCGCCCATCAAGAGAGAATCAGAAGTGGGAAATGTCACTTTGCCTTGGATTAGCCAGTCTTTGGTATGAGGCTCTAGTTGGACATACCATGGACCTTGGATAGGCTTGTCTGTGGCTATGCGGTAAATACCAGATGCATCGGACGTGACCATTTGTTGAAAGTCTCGATCGGGCAAGGTTCTATGAGTAAACGTCGCGAGTAGAGCCGGATAATGACCTAACTGCCCTTGTTGAAAATGAATAAGCACAGCGCTGTCATTTGAATCGAGGTTCGCGTTGAGTTGAAGGCGTTTTGCTTCTTTAACGCGGCTGATATCAACGTTGATCCCTTTTCCCTTCTTGTAATAATCCTCTGCCACTAAGGAAACGGCATTTTTCGAAAAGAGAACCACGGTAAGAATGGTCCAAACGACAACCGTCAGGGGAAGAATGATCAGAAACCAGGGCCAAAACTGTTTATACCAAGGCTTTACCATAGAACCTTCTTAGTCACTTTGAGTCGGGAAGAGAAAGAAGCATTTATTAGTATAGTCTAAATAAATAAGGTCAAAAAAAGTCTGGTTAATCCAAGGTCAGCTTAAGTAAAGACAGCTAAATAAGGTAGTTAAGCAAGGGTAGCCTAGTCAGCCTCTTATAACCCCAAAGAGGCTGACGGTGATAGGGCTATGGGCTATTCTGATTGACTTAAACTCCATACATAAGCAGACACCAGTTGCACCTTATCTTCACCCATGATGTCTTTCCAAGCTGGCATCACTCCGGAACGACCATGCATAACGGTGTCGGTCACTTCCGCGCGAGAATCACCAAATAGCCAGTATCTATCGGTAAGATCCGGCGCGCCAACCGCAGGGTTTCCTTTGCCATCGGTGCCATGGCAGGCTGCACAAACAGCGAACCGCGCTTTACCTGCCGCTGCATCTCGGGCATTCACACTGCGTCCTGATAAGCTTAATGTATAGCTGACCACTTCTTTCACACCCTCTTCGCCTAGGACATCTTTCCAGCCCGGCATTTGACCGATACGGCCGTGTAATATCGTGTTGATGATCGCGGCCGGCTCTCCACCGTAAAGCCAAGCGTCATCGGTAAGATTTGGGAATCCTTTTTGACCACGGGCGTCGGAAGCATGACACTGCGAGCAGTTTTGCAGGAACAAACGTTTACCGACCTCAATGGCTTCTGGGTCACTGGCAATCGTCTCTAAGGTTTTCAATTGGTCTCCGTCATACGCCAAACGCTGAAAAGACTCACCAAAGTAGGTGTTGGCGTCGTCCAATTCTTTGGCATATTGATCTAAACGCTTTTCTGATTGTGATTGTTGGATCGACATATTGGATTCGGCTAGGGTGGTCACGGTTTGATCGGAGCTTTGCCAACCAAGTAGACCTTTAAAATTGCCAAGGCCAGGAAATAGCGCCAAATACACCGCCGCAAAGGCAAAGGTACCTACAAACAAGTAGGTCCACCATTTAGGGAGAGGGTTATTGAGTTCACGTATCCCATCGTACTCATGACCCATATCATCGCCTTCTTCGACTCCCATTTTGTCTTTTGCACACCAAACAAGGAGAATGGCACAGCCAGCTAAGGTGCCAAGCGTGATAACAATGATCCACAGGCTCCAAAACATCGTCATGATGGGTTCTCCTCTTTGGCTTCTTTGCGCTCATTAACAGGCGATTCTTCATCGGCAAAAACCAAGTTTGCAGCTTCATCGAAGTCTGCTTTGCGCTTCTTGCTGTAAGCCCACCATACAATGCCGATAAAACAGACAAAAAGAATGACGGTATAAATGCTATGAATAAGTCCAAAGTTCATCATAAATCCCCTTATTTCATCGCATGACCAAGAGACTGAAGATAGGCAATGATGGCATCCATCTCCGTTTTACCTTGCACGTCAGACGCCGCATTTGCGATCATCTCGTCGGTGTAAGGAACACCAAATTGTTCACGGAAAATCATCAGTTTCTTTTCCGTTAACTTGCCATCTAACACGTTTTCTTCTAACCAAGGGAATCCCGGCATATTGGAACCTGCCACAACCGCTCGAGGGTCAATTAAATGAACTCGATGCCACTCATCGGAATAACGACCTCCCACACGCGCGAGATCTGGGCCAGTACGTTTAGAACCCCACAAGAAAGGGTGTTCCCAAACGCTTTCTCCAGCGACAGAGTAATGACCGTAACGTTCGGTTTCTGAACGGAAAGGGCGAATCATTTGGCTATGGCATACATTACAGCCCTCACGGATGTACACATCACGTCCTTCCATTTCTAGTGGGGTGTAAACCCGAAGATTGTCGACAGGTTCGGTGGTTTGTTTTTGGTAAATCAGAGGAACGATTTCTACCAAGGCCCCCCAACTGATGGCAATCACGATAAACACAACCAAAAGGCCGACATTGCGCTCGATGATTTCATGACGATTATTGGAATTATTGCTCATTACCTCATCTCCTTATGCAGGTTGTGGAACCGCTTTCAAGCTATCTTCAGGTGCGGTCACTGTTTTATAGGTGTTGTATGCCATCAAAAACATCCCAACGAGGAAGACAAATCCCCCAACAAAGCGCACGAAGTAAAACGGATAAGACGCTTCAACAGACTCAACAAAACTGTAGGTAAGCGTGCCATCGGTATTCACAGCACGCCACATCAAGCCCTGCATGACTCCTGAAATCCACATCGCCACGATGTAGAGCACGGTGCCTATGGTGGCTAACCAAAAATGCACATTGATCAAGCTGATGGAGTACATACGCTGCTGACCAAAAAGCTTAGGAACTAAATGATAGACAGAACCAATGGAGACCATTGCAACCCAACCGAGAGCGCCGGAATGAACGTGACCTATCGTCCAATCGGTGTAGTGAGAAAGCGCATTGACGGTCTTAATCGACATCATGGGACCTTCGAAGGTAGACATCCCGTAGAAGGAAAGGGAAACAATCAAAAATCGCAGGATAGGGTCATAACGTAATTTGTGCCAAGCACCTGACAAGGTCATGATGCCATTGATCATTCCTCCCCAAGAGGGGGCAAAAAGAACCAAAGACATCACCATACCGAGCGATTGAGTCCAGTCTGGAAGGGCGGTGTAGTGGAGATGGTGCGGACCTGCCCAGATGTAAAGAGAAATTAAGGCCCAAAAATGCACGATAGAAAGGCGATAGGAGTAGACTGGGCGTTCAGCTTGTTTAGGCACAAAGTAGTACATCATCCCTAAAAAACCTGCGGTCAGTAAAAAGCCAACAGCATTGTGCCCATACCACCACTGAACCATCGCATCGACCGCTCCTGAATAAATGGAATAAGACTTTCCTAATGCGACGGGCACGGCCATGCTATTGACGATGTGTAGGATGGCAACAGTAATAATGAAAGCGCCAAAAAACCAGTTGGCGACATAGATGTGAGAGGTATTTCGTTTGACTAAGGTGCCAAAGAACACCACCGCATAGGCGACCCACACAATGGCGATTGCAATATCAATGGGCCACTCTAATTCTGCATACTCTTTCCCGGAGGTATAACCAAGCGGAAGGGTAATCGCTGCGGCTAAAATGATCCCTTGCCAACCCCAAAACGTAAAGGCAACTAGAGGACCACCAAACAAGCGAGTTTGACACGTTCTTTGCACGACATAGTAAGAGGTAGCGAAGAGGGCGCTAGTACCAAAAGCAAAGATAACCGCATTGGTATGAAGCGGCCTGAGACGACTGTAAGTCAACCAAGGTGTGTCGAAGTTTAATTGTGGCCAGACGAGTTGGGCGGCGATTAAGACGCCGACAGCCATTCCCACAATGCCCCAGAGAATTGTTACTAGGGTAAACTGCCGAACAACGGTATAGTTATAATTATGATTAAGCTGCTTAACTTGGCTCATTTGCACGCTTCCAATATTCTTATTGACTACACTGTAGTTAACGTACTTATCACCTTGCGTTTGCAAGTGTGAAAAGTGAGAAGCCTTGTATTTTCATAACCATATAAAACTTGCTTACCATGTCATTGAGTGGCATTTTGCGCTTTGTACGCCCTTGGCTGAGGTTACGTGAAACAAGGTATTAACCATACTTATAGTCTGGTTTTTTGACTTTATCTTTTTATTTTTAAATTTGTTAAGAGGTTGACCTCCAAATATGCCTGCTCAGAAGCTCACCAAAGGACGTTTGATTCAGATCCTAGTTTCCCTCACCGTACTTATCATTGCTTTCACTTGGCGTACGTTTCACCACGATGAGATTGTGTCTGACACAATGAAAACCGCATCCTGTTCTTCTTATCCATGCACCATTCAAACAAAAGACAATGAGTTTGCATTGGTAAAACGCGGTCAAGAGCTATATATTACTGATTCTAAAGACAATGCAGCTCAGATTGTTCTAGCAAAAACGCAAGTGCAAACACTCGAACTGGGTAACATCACCTTAATCATTCAGGTTCTTTCGAAGCAGGAGTTTGAGCTTAGTATAGATGATAAAAATGATAATAAGGTTCGTGTCTCAATCTAAACCTGAGCTAACGCGCGTAATTACAAAACGTTTGCTTGATAAACCGAAAAACGCTTAGTACTTATGCGCTAAGCGTGTATAACAAAGAAAACCCTTTTCTAAATTAACCATGTATTGCCAAACATTAGTCTCTCACGACAAGGATCCCGCAGCGGCTATCGCTGAGTTTAGGGCACAATTACCGCAAGAAAAGCTGGCGGTTTTAGTCTGTTACTACACTGAAGAATATGATGCTGAAGCGTTGAAGGAGGGGTTTTCGACTCATTTTCCAGCGATTCCCGTTCATGGAGCAAGCTCTTGCCAAGCCGTCATGACTGAAACTGGGTACCATAAAGGGCCTGTTGTTGCGGTATTGGCAATTTATGACTCTCACTCTAATGCTTATGGAACCGGGCTGGCGAGCCATTTAGGTGACAGCGTCACGGAAAGCGTGAATTTAGCCATTGATGAAGCGTTAGAGCAGGCCGATCGGGTAGGTGAAGTGCCGAGTCTGATTCTGATGCACGCAACCCCTGGACTTGAAGAAGATATTATTACAACCATCGACCAAAGATTTGGTACTTTAGTGCCACTTATCGGCGGCAGTTCTGCTGATAATACAATCGCTGAGCGTTGGTCGGTGTTCAATAATAATGCGGTTACCACACATGGAATTAGCATCACGGTCTTCTTCTCTTCTAAATCTATCTATACCGCGTTTAGTGCAGGGCATACCTCAACGGGTGTGTCGGGCATTGCAACGAAAGTAGATGGTCGCAAGCTGCTTGAGATTGATGGTCAACCGGCATTGGATGTCTATCGCAGTTGGGCTAACCTCTACTCGGAAGGTGAAGAGGACGACAACTTCATTTTTAGGCTTGCCAGTGCCTATCCAATTGGTCGAGTGGCGGGCTACATCTATGATCAACCTTATTTTAAGCTGACTCACCCAATACGTGGAACCGATGAAGGCGGAATTGAAATCTTTACGAGTTTAGATGAAGGGGACGAGTTGTTTCTGATGATGGGCTGCAAAGATAAGCTGATCAATCGAGCCGCCAGAGTGGTGAACGCCGCTTACAGTGAAAAGCTAGAAGAGTCAGAGAAGATCGGGGTGATTAATATCTTTTGTGCGGGTCCAATGCTGAGCTTAAAACAGGACATTCAAAGTGTCTGTGAACAGATCAATAAAGAACTGGATGGAAAACCATTTATCTGCCCGTTCACGTTTGGCGAACAAGGAAGATTTGTTGGAGGAGAAAATGGGCATGGGAATCTCATGATTTCTTCTGCTATTTTTCACAAACCTTATGAATAAAGATCTTAATGACGCTCTCCATCGCGAAGAGTTGCAGGAAGCGTTAATAGAACTCAAGCGCAGTCAACGACGTGAAAAACGCCTAGTGGATGAGAATAATGCCATCTTAGCGGCAATTTCAGCGATGAGTGAGGCTCAAAATCGCCATGAGATTTTCACGGAACTGAATTTCGTTCTAAAGAAGTACATCAATTTTGATGACTTTGTGGTTCTTTCTCGTCACGATGAAAACGAACCTTTTACGACCTTACTATCGACCAACAAAGTGTTTGAAGATCGTTCATGGTGTTCAGGCACTAAGTTCAATCGAGTCACCAATGGCGAGTGTGCAATTCTTTTTGAGCCAACAAAACTGAAAGAATTCTCTGACTTCAATAGCTTTATTCAAGATCAAATTGGTTCGGTTTTAGTGACTGGGCTATCGGGACAAGTAACGCAGTCTGTCATTTTGCTGATTGGTGGTAGGAAAGGGCACTTTAGTATTGAAGCTCGCCGCACGCTCAAACGCTTTCTACCACTTATCGAACGTGCGGTGGCGGATATAGAGAACAAAGAAAAGTTACAACGTATTGTAGAACTGCGTACGAAAGAGCTGGCTATTGCCCGAGAAGAAGCGGAACTGGCCAATAAAGCTAAATCACAGTTCTTAGCCATGATGAGCCATGAACTCCGAACTCCACTTAATTCCATCCTTGGCATGCTTGATGTATTAAAGCAGCCTGAACTTCCTCAACATCAGATTGACGTACTTTCCCAAATGGAATGCTCAGCAGAGCTGCTGTTAGTCATCATCAGCGATATCTTGGATATTTCTAAAGTAGAATCTGGAAACTTTTCTCTTGTAGAACAGTGGGTTAACTTTAATGACACTGTCACTTTTGCTATTACTCAGCAAGAGCTTATGGCAAAAAGAAAAGGGTTAGATTTAAAAGTAGAACTTGAAACAGATAATCACTTACAGTGCTGGCTCGATCCAACAAGGATCTCCCAGATCATCTTTAATCTAGTCGGGAACGCGATTAAATTTACCGAAACCGGTCGAGTTGCTGTGAAGGCCAAGGTAGAGGATCGCATGATGACGCTCACCGTTACCGATACCGGTATCGGCATAGCACAGCAACATTTAGATAATCTATTCCAAGCATTCAAGCAGGCGGACAGCTCAATCACACGACGATTTGGTGGATCCGGACTGGGGCTGGCGATCACCAAATGTCTTATCGAACTGATGCAAGGCAGTATTCGAGTCACCAGTGAAGAAAACCAAGGTTCTGTGTTTACTATTCAGATCCCTGTACTGAGCCGAATCGTTGAACCTGAGTGTCAAACCGAAGAGTTGTGCGTCCTACATAGAGAAAAAAGTTTGAATGTGCTGGTGGTTGAAGATACGCATTCCAACCAGATGGTAATTAAGCTTTTGTTGAGCCGACTTGGACACAACGTACATATCGCGAATAATGGCAAAGAGGCGGTAGCTTTTGTAAAACACCGCTCAGCACACCTAGATGGTATCTTCATGGATGTCTCAATGCCTGTTATGGACGGTTTAACCGCAACGAAACAGATACGCAGTCTCGGTATTACAGTGCCTATCATCGCCCTAACAGCGCACGCTTTAGAAAGCGATCAGAAAAAATGTCGCGAGGCAGGTATGGATGGTTTCCTTGCCAAGCCAGTGCGTAAACACGATTTGACCAAGCTACTTCAGGATGTCATTGCTTAACGCCATTTAAAGGACCGAGGAAAGGATGTCGAACAAAGTAGAGAAAGCCTTACGTTGGATTGTATCACTATTAAAGCTTGAGAAAATTCAGTACCAAATTGTCGGAGGCTTTGCAGCTCACTTACACGGCGGAAGTAGGGCAGTAGCGGATATCGATCTCTATATCACTCAAGAGGACGCCGATAAGCTACTCCCACACGTATTGCCCTTTGTGTCTAAGCCATTACAACATTATCGAGAAGAGGGGTGGGATCTCGAATACTTTCAACTGATTTACCATTCTCAGAAGATCGAGATTGGACTTAGCCCCGCCACCAAGATTTACTCCTCCGAATCCAACCAATGGATCGACCTGCCTATTAACTATCAATCCTCAGTACACAAAAGCTATTGTGGTATTGAAGTGTTTGTTATGCCAATTCAAGATTTAGTCGCTTATAAGTCGATACTGGCTCGGGACGTAGATTGGATCGACATCAATGAATTAACATCACTGACTGACTGACTGATTCGTTTCAATATTTTTATCGGCCCATCCGCTTAGTAGTGTTAATAAAAGCACATATATTCATAAAGTTATGAGTGAAATCATGGTTTAGGATCATCTGTATGGAGGTGATTACACAAGCCGAATATACTTCTCGATATGATTTCGACAAAAGGAGTATCAGGTGTATAAATTTCTTGGCGCGCTTTGCGTGCTCACCAGCTTAGCCGGTTGTGTAAAGCTTCAAATCCTGCCTGAAGATACAGTACAAAACAGCATCGACGCGGGAAAAAACCTTTATACCGAGTACAAGCTAGAAAAGAGCGGCGGTGAAAAACGCGAATTTTCCAAGCAGCTGGTTATCGCAGACTTTGATTCGACAACAGAAGCAGAAACGGCCTGTTTGTCAGAGTTGAAACTGAACGTCACGAAGCAATCTGTTAAGAAAGCCCCTGAGTTTCTCTCTGAAAAATTAGTTGTTGTTCCTGAGAGCAATGGCAGCATTCTTGAATGCCGCATTGAAGCTTATGTCTGGGTGAAATCATAGAGTGATTGATGAAAATCCACATCACAGGGAATGCAGGCTCTGGTAAGACGACATTAGCGAAAAGGCTAGGGGAATTGTTATCCATTCCTGTCTTTCACCTCGATAGTGTCGTTTGGCAACCTGGCTGGACTATAACCCCAGAAGCAGATAGACGACGACAAGAAACCCAATTATGTCAATTAGATAGCTGGATCATCGAAGGCGTTTCAAAAACCGCTAGATCGCAAGCCGACGTCACGGTTTTTCTAGATACTAACCGGTCGAGGTGTTTAATTCGCTGCTTGCAAAGAAACTTGCCATATCTATTTAAATCAAGACCTGAGTTACCTGAACAATGTCCTGAGATACTGATAATCCCAGCCTTAGTAAGGATTATCTGGCAGTTTCCAACTAAAGCAAAACCCTCAATTTTAGCTTCTCTTAACTCAACGGACCTCGTCATTAAAGATAATACTCCAATCGATGAAACGATTGAAATTGTGTTGAAATGCGTGACGAGCTACAACGGTAAATCGCCAATGAAAGATAGAGTGACAACCAATTGAACTATGAGAACGAGTCTTTTAGAGTCAGAGAACTTCTAGAGTCCGATGCGAATTCTTTGTTTAACTTGTATTGCGGATCAAAATCGTCAGCCAAGTACATTTCAACATTACCTCATGATACTGCGGCCACTACATTAGATAAAATCCAGCAATGGAGGAAATTCTATGACGAAAAAGCGCCCAAAGTACAAGTTTATGGTGTTGCTGAACATCAAACTGATGCTGTGTTTGGTTTAGTCGTATTTGTTTACAACGAACAGGACGCTGAAATCCATTTTGGAATATCAGATGCGTTTAGCCATCGCGGTATTTCGACAGTATTGTGCCGCGCAGGTTTGCAATACTTGAAGCAAATGGGCATCAAGCAAGTAAGAACAAATCCCTATGTTGGACATAAGGCAAGCATAAGAGTTTTAGAAAAATCCGGCTTCACCAGTCATGGTACTCTTAGCAATCACGCACATTTTCCATCGTTAGGTGACGGGCTTTTCCATTGTGAAGACATGCGGATAGACCTAAGCGAATTTGTTTAGAGCATATGAATGCTCAGTTTTTAAGAAACACTCAACCAGACTAGACAATCAGAGATGCCGTTAAGATTGAGAGATTATAACAAAGAGAATAAAGTCAGCTGAGCTTCTTAAATCTTGTTTGTTTCAAGCATCTCTGTTACCAGCGTCGTATAGCACGAGTGTTGAATCCCAACCAAATCCAGAAGTTGGCATTAACTCAGTCAAGAATGAGTTAATGCCAAGCCTAAAAGAACAACCAAACAAAGAGATCTAATAAGATATCTGCTGAATATATAGTTAATTAATCTTCAGATAATTAACTATATATTAGCTATTTTATGGTAAATAGTTATGTTCAATGCAATATGCTCCGTTAGTTAGCTCAAGGAGAAGCTAGGGGATAAGGTGGCTGCGAATGGTATAACCACCATTAATCCTATTTAACTTCTAAACGACAGGAATTACTTCATGTGTGTGTGAGTGGCTGAAAGGCAGTAGAAGAGGGGCTTCAGCAGCCTCATGCTGAAAAAGCACTTCATGAAGTTCAATCCCACTTCACTAACATTGATGCTTCGCATCATCTGGCGTTCGGCATGTCTCGATTCATTCCATACTCTCGGCAAACCTTATTAACCTCATGGCCTACTTCTTTTAGGATCTTGACGGATTGGGCTTACGTGTAGCGTGATTTCTTCATCATACATTCTTCGTTTTTATCAGTGTAAACGGAAAAGTACTAATTAACAGTGTCCAGTGATTCGGGGAGGGTTACAACTCAACCCAAGCCTTTCTGACCAAATCACGTTCATACTGAATGACATGCATTCAATTTGGCGTTGAAGTTTCATATGTAACATGTAACATGTAATATGTATGACATATTGTACATCAGAGCCTGCCTTAGAAGGCACTGTATCTGTGTGAAAACTGGAAAGAAAGAGGAATTGATCTGCTATCTAAGGTGATTGCGTGTCTAGGTATATGCAAAATGATATATCAGCACAATCAACTGGCTAAATTCACTGTGTCATTAAATGAGCTGAATCAGATCTGAGTACAAAGACAAGTATTTAAGAGGGGGAACTATGGCCATATTACAAAACGAATTTATCGAGTTTCACGACACAATAAAACTAGGTACGTATGATGAAAACGAGACGTTGCGTGATAAGAGAGATCTTCTTCTCGATGAGTTAAAGAATGGGCTAAAAGAAGAGAAAGTTCCAGGCACGGATAAATCATTAACATTCAAAAAAATCGATCAAGGCTCATACGCAATGAACACTGGCGTGAAGCCTAAAAAGGACGAATACGATATCGATGTCGGTGTCATCTTTGACGTAACATTAGATGAATATGAGCCAAAGAAACTAAAAAAACTAGTAAGAGACACTCTTAAAAAACGTCCTAATCGAACAGTTGATTTCAATCGCCCTTGCATCACTGTTTCCTATGCTGATGGCTATCACGTAGATCTTCCAATTTATGCTAATAATGATGATGAAATTCATATTGCATGGGGTAAAGAGTCTAATGATTGCTCTTGGGAACCTGCCGCGCCTCAGGAGCTGAACAACTGGGTTAGGGATGTCTCAACAGATTCAGATGAACGAAAGCAATATCGCCGCTGTGTTCGTGCATTAAAGAAGTGGAAAGAGAAGCACTTTTCTTCTAATGGTAATGCTGCACCACCGTCTATTGGTATTACAATTCAGGCAAGAAAAGCCTTTAAATATAAGGAAGAGAACGATTTAGAATCTTTGATAGTAATTGCCAAAGCGATTAAAAGCAAATTTAAGAGGGAGTTCTGTATTTCAACACTTGAATTCCACAATACTATCAATGTCAAGCTACCAGTTACTCCAAAAAAGAATGTCTATTATAAAATGACAGAAAAACAAATGGATAACTTTTATAATGAAGTCGTGGAATTAATTGAAGCACTTACTGCCGCGAAATCTGAATCTAATGCAAGGGAAGCAAGTAAAATTTTACGCAAAATATTCGGCACTGACTTTCCTCTTGTGGAAGATAGTAAGGCAACTAAGTCTGCACCATACGTTAGTACAGGACAGAATGCGTGATTGCGGAAGATCTTGAAAAAACAATATGTTTGTTAAAGTCATCGTCGATTCTAGAAACAACAAAGATCGACGATAGGCGCTATAATTTTTTGATTAATGGAAAAAAAACGATTTGGAAGATTTCATTATACTTCCCAGTCAACTTCCCTTATCGATTACCTTCAGTTGTATTACTAAACACAGACCTTATAGGTCGAATTCCACATGTAAATCAATCAGGTGTTATTTGTTTAGAAGAGAACGATACAGTCATTGTAGATCATACAAAGCCAGTTGATTTAATAGAAGCCTACCTCAGTGAAGCTATAAAACTACTGGAAAGATCAAGTTTGAAAATTTTTCAAGATGAACTTCTTGATGAACTAGAGGGTTATTTTGGTGTTGATAAAGCAATAAATTCTTTTTATTTCTCTCAAACTTCAGCTGAAGCCATTAGTATGAGAGTTGCAAAACAAAAGAATAAGCCGTCACCTTATTTTAGTCCTATTCTGCTCCATAGTTCTGATACATTCCCTCCTCAACCATTTAGTAATATAGAAACAGCGTGTAAACATCAACAAATGAATGTTATTCATTTGCCACTTGATGAGGCTGTCTTGCCACCTAATAGTGCTAGAGATATAAATGCAAAATACATCGAATCTTTGAAAAGTAATGTCAATGAAACTAACCTTGATATTGCCTCAAAATTAGCAAAAAAGAGTAGAATAGCAAGACAATTTTTTTTGCTTTTGTCGATGCCTCGTTCTTCAGGTGAGCGCAGTCAATTTCTAATCGAGTATCGTTCAAATAAAAAGCTTCCTCACCCTATAAGTGAGTTTAATGATGAGTGGTCAGTAGTGACTTATGCCATTAGAAGACATAATCAATCTTACTTATTGGAGCGTGGAGGTGCAAATTATAACTTACAAGATAAACATGTAGCGATTGTAGGATGCGGTTCTGTCGGTGGAGAAATCGCTTTTATGCTGGCCAAAGCAGGTATAGGAACTTTAACCCTAATAGATGATGATAAGCTTCTTCCTGATAATGTATACAGACATCGATTGGGAGGTAACTATCTTAATTTTGCACCAAATAAAGACGGTAACGTTCTCGAATTTAGTAAGGTAGTAGCTTTATCACATGATCTAAAAAAATCTTTGCCCTATATAACAGTTAACCCCAAAAATAGTCGTTTCGAAAACATTCTAAAAGACAAGGATTTTTTAGGTGCTGATGTTATTGTCGTTGCTGTTGGCTCCCCTTCGGTAAACCTACAAATTAATAGGGCGCTTAAGTCACTTAACAAGAATGATGTAATATATTGTTGGAATGAGGCCGCAGGTGTTGGAGGACATTCTGTAAGCTTAAACCTATCCAAAACATGTTTGGAATGTATATATACAAGTTCTAATGGATTCACTCTGGAAAATGGAATTAATTTAGTACAATTAGGTCAACCGATATCAAAAAATCTTACTGGGTGTGCAGGTGTTTTTACGCCATTCTCATACTTAGACTCATCACAAACAGCAAATTTAGCATGTAAACAGTGCTTAGACATGCTGCAAAACAATATTAATGGAAAAGTTCTAAGTTGGAAAGGTGATAATCATTATGGTTTAGTTTTAACAGAAAGATATCATTCAATGCCATTAAAAGAGGAGTTATCTGTTACTCGTCATGCTTGTTGTGAGGTATGCAATGACTGAAGATTGGCGTGTGCATCTTAAAGGTTTTGGCGATATTCGTATCAGTTCAAAGTTAATCACTGAACTTGTTGGCTATCGTCAATTAACTCAAGGACAACCTGAATCAGGAGGTGCATTAATTGGCAAACATCTCAATAGCAATGGTGCAATCCTGATTGAAGAAATAACGCCCCCACAACCTAGTGATAAACAGGCAAGAACATATTATTACCGTTCCCATGAGCATAACAAAATTGTTCATGATCGCTGGCTTGAAAGCAACGGTCATTCGACGTTGTTAGGTTTATGGCATACACATCCAGAACTATCACCACGTTACTCTTGGGTTGACAAACAAGACTGGTTAAAAGCGCTAGACCAATGTAATTATGAAGGAGACAAGCTTTTTTTCATTATCGTAGGTCAACAAAAAATCTGCTGCTGGGTTGGCGTTAAATATCGCTTCAAAAAAAGAATCTACATGTTAGGGGAGTACATAATTGAAAATTAGTTTATGGAGTAAGATTAAATGGCTTGTCAATGTTTATAAAGAACTACGCAAATCGACCTATCCGCTGACTGCAAAAGGTACTCGATTAATGCTTGGGTCTTTACCTGTCGGAACCGTATCTTCAATCGTATTATCTTTAGATTTATCGTATGAGTTACCGATCTCATTTATTGAAATTTCAATAAACGACGTGTCATTTTTTACTTTATTGTTAAGTGGACTAACTTGGCTTGTTGGCTTTTGTATGGTTGTTTATGAGATTCGTTATGTAAACACAAAAGCGAGAAATGTTGCACGCGTTATTATCACTGGCTTACCTGGTACTGCAAGTGAATTTCCCAATAACATACTTTCAAAAGCGGAGCAGGTTTTAGCCAGAGAGCCAGTTCAACTTAGTATTGAAGAACCGTTTAGTAAAGATATATCTAAACAAATTGAGCGCTATAATGGTGAGTTATGCGTAGATCTATTCAAACGCTTTATATTGCATAGTGGGTGTGAAAAAATATATATAGGTGGACTGGCTAGAGTGCCATTTCTAGTTGCATACGGCGCATTTCTCAGGAATATAACTGCTGAAGTAATATATTTTGATAAATCGCACCATGGTGACAAAAAGTGGTTTACATTAAATGAAGAGGATTCATCTATAGCAATTATAAAAGGGCATGATGTATCTCCATCAGAAAAAGGAGATATAGGTATTGCAATTGGCTTTACTTTTCCAATTAAACGCAACCATCTTCCTTCCTTCATTTCTGATAACACACTCTTTATTGAACCAAATGTCAATACAGATAGCAATTTAATAATGAACATGAGTAATTTACAAAGGATTGGGGGAGAAATTAAGTCAATAGTTAATCGGTTATCTAATAACTCTAACGTTAAACGAATTCACTTCTTTTTATGTGTTCAGTCAGTAATGGCTCTTGAAATAGGTCGATGTTTTCAAGAAGGAATGCATAAAAACTGGGTAATTCATAATTTTGACGGAAATTTAGGGGAATATAATTGGGCTTTAGAGCTATCCGTTGATGGAATTAACAAATTTGTTATCGAAAATAAAAATGATGAAAAGATTGAATATGGAACTTGATTTAAAAAGAAGATTCAACTGTGCATAAACCTGCTAGTAGGGGTTCAAATGGCTTTGTTGCGTAATTCATTTTCGAAATAGATCAGACCTATTTCGGCTGGCTTTTAGCCAGCACGACAAGTTTTAGGCATACCAAGCCCCGTCAGTTTATTCAACGCTTTGATCATCGCGTATGTTTCACCAACTTGTGCGTTATAATTTCTTAGACTTAACCGTCCACCAAGCAACTGCTTCACTCGATACATAGCGGTTTCAGATAGTGAGCGTTTGTGATAACCATATCGCTCTTTCCAATTTCAATATCTTGAAGCTTGTGAAAGAGAATAGTCCAATTGAAGCAATTACAATAGAAATGAAAAGCAACCTTAAGCGCTATAAAACAAGTAAGAGCTACCGTGAAGCTTTGAACGGAAGCTATGTTTATGGCTCAAACTGGGATAGGGCGGTATTATTACTTATAGAATATTTCTCTTCTGATGAAAGTAAGCAGCCGTTCATTTCTTTAGGTAATCACCTTCACTTAGAGCACATATTGCCTCGAACTAGCAATGAGGCTTGGGATGTCAGCGCCGATGTAAAAATGACCCACTAACGTCGATTTAAAATTGACCCACCTGAGGCAAACTATCCGTTCGTAA